>NZ_JAGGPB010000064.1 GCF_018614055.1 Streptomyces sp. ISL-98 | reverse complement strand
TTTCTGGCGCATCACACTAGAGCCGCATCAGGCAATGTTTGGCCCTGTGGCGATGTGACGCGCTGCTCGGGTCCTGTCCTGCGTCCAGGCTCGCTATGGTCCAAGTTGTCGGCCGGCCACCAGAGGGGTGAGATGGCGATTCAAGATGCCGCGGAGCCGACGGAGTTTCCGCCGCAAATCGGGAGGCCCGCTTGTCGCGCGCTGGCTCTCAACGGCTACATGCGATACGACCAGCTGACGAGCGTGACATCTTCGGAACTGTTGAAAATCCACGGCGTGGGGCCCAAAGCGATCCGGATCCTCGAACAGGAACTGGCAGCGAGAGGGCTTGCCTTCGCCGGCTCATGAACCCCCGGGCGCCACTCACGTGCGGAGCCAGGTGAGGAGGGCGGCGATGATGGCCGCGGATGCGGGGGTAACCGCGAGCCGATCCGGTCGGTCGCTGCTGCGCGACGGGCGGCTTCCGACGTACATCCACGTCACACACCTTGTCCGAAGCAACCCAGCGCACCGGCGCTCGCCTCCCGCTTCAGAGCACCGTGCGTAGGTCTACGAGTGGCGTGCCCTCCTCTGGGGCAGGGGCGAGGTGGTCACGGTGGCGTCCTTCGGCGAACAGGTCACGGAGATACATGCCGGGGAAGTCCAGCGGGTCCCTCCGGCCGGCCAGTGCAATGCGTACCCGATAGGCCGTGTCGCCGTCGCGCACCAGCACATCGCACCAGTGAGGGTGCGGTGACTCAGCACCGACGAGGGTGACGTGTTCGTTTGCCAACGCCACGATCCAGGCGGCCAGGTCTTCCAGCAGCCACGCCATGTTCATCCAGGCAGGTGCGTCGGTGGCGGGCTGCCAGTCGTATTCGCGCCGGCCTTCGCGTCCCGGCACGGGGGGCGGCTCGCCTTCCGCGTAGAGCGGCGGATCGGGTGCGATCCCGGTGTCGGTGAAAGCAATATGCCGAGACTTGATCGTCACCGTGGACAGGCGGTAGCCGTCTGCGCCGAGCTCGAAGGCTGCCTCGGACGCGCGGGTGAGGAATTCGCTGTCGGGACTGGCCATGAGTCTCCTTCCAAGAACGGGAGAGCGTGCCGTCCCCGATGCCCTGACTGCCATCGGGGATGGCGCTGTGAACTGAGCAGCACCAAATGCCGTCGCAGCGGACAGCACTTGGCCGTATGCATCAATGCAACTGCATGTCGGAGGCCAAGAGGCGGCCTATCAGCCGAGTGATGAGGTTCCTACCTCACGGCAGCCTTCGCGTTGTCGCCGACCTTCCCTCCCGCGGATTGCGCGGCCCGCGCAAGGGGCTCGTACGCACCCATGTACCTGTTGACGCCCTCAGCCGCCACGGAACACCTGTTGGGCTTGGCCAGTGCTTTGGTCACCCAGTTCGGGCACCCGGTGATGCCTACGCACACCGTCCACATTGGCCGGTCACTGCCTTTCTCCCGGTGACCTCGCCGACGCATAGTGGTGTTTCGAGCACCGCTCACCGCCGGTTTCCGCACTGGCGAAACGCCTACGGCTCGAATCGAGGAGAGGCCATGGTCGGTGTCCCACGGCGCATGCCCGGCGCTGCCATCCGTACCCGCGAGCGTTCTGAGCCGTGGATGTACCCCACTCCCATGGTGTGCGCGGCAGCGTTCATCGGATCCGCATCTCTCCTGCCCATGCTCGGTGCGGTGGGTGGTCTGCACCACCCGGCGGCCGCCTTGGCCGCGTACTGCACCCTCTCGCTGACAGTGGGCTTGCACGCACATCCCCGAGCAGTACCGCTTGCTGCCGCGGTGTGCTGGCTCTTCTACGACGGCTTCGTAGTCCACCAGCGGGGCGAACTGGCCTGGGACGGCTTCACCGATGTGTACCGGATGGGACTCCTCGCCGGGGCCTTCTTGCTGGGCACAATGACGGCCAGGGCCGGCCCCGCACTCGGCGTCTAGCGCACATGGCATCGTGTGGCAGTCGCGGTACTGCTTCGATCCAGCATCTACAAGCCGATCTCCCATAAGAAGGGAGGAAGTTCGGCAGCCTTGTAATAGATGTCCACTGCCCAGGGGAACAAAGCCGTGTGGGGATGGAGTCGCGTGCCAGGACGAGTCGCCAGAAACCGAGCCGCATGGCGAGGACAGCCAGTGATCTCGCTCCCGTCGCAGTCGACGATCGTCACGGCGCTCTGTGGATTCTCACACGGTGTCGGGTCCTGTTCGTGCGCTGCGACGCACCGCTGTGCCGGAATCGCTGCTGATCCGCTCATCATGCCCCTCCCGCATTCTCACCCAGCGGAGCTTGTCCCCCAACTTGGCTGATTTACCCCGGTGTTGGCAGAAACATAGGGAATCCAAGGGCCTGTCATTGCACTCTCATGTGCTGGGGGCGGAACGGCATCGCGCGGGGGAAGTACCAGTGCGGGAGGCGGACGGAACACACTGCGAGTCGCCCCCGCTTTCGCGCATCCAGAGCGGGGCGACTCGGGGTCTTTGAACGCACCGTCGCCTCGTCACGTCTCCGTCCGCTGGTGCGGCAGCTCGTCCCCACCGGCTTGGGTTGGGGGCTCTGTGCGCCTGTCTGCGGATACAAGACCGCCCCGGACGGTCACGGGGTAGATTCCAGGGGTCGTTGCCACACGTGGTTGGTTGATCAGGCGGCGAGTGGTTTATGCAGGCGCTCGGCTGGGGTTTCCTAGTCGAGCGCCTTGCGTGGTCGGCCGTTGAGCTCAGCGGCGACGGCGTCGTTCGACTCACGCCGCCAGGGGCCTGGCCGGCCGTCAGTCCTTGTTGCGCAGGTGGGCGATCTGTTGCTGGGAGAGCTCGATGGTGCGCCGCATGTGCCGGTACAGCAGGGCGAGCTCGTCCTCGGTGTAGTCGGCGAACATCGCCCGCCACCCCTCTCCCAGGTCGGCCCACAGCTTCATGAGATCCCGCATCGCCTCCGGGACGGGCTCCACCAGAACCCGGCGGCGGTCGGTCTTGTCGCGGCGCCGGACCACGTAGCCGGCCTTCTCGAGACGGTCGACCAGCCGGGTCGCCGAGCCGCTGGTCAGGCCGGTGAGTTCGGCGATCCGGCCGGTGGTGAACGGGCCGGGCTCGGCGGTCAGCAGGTTGAGGCACTGGACGTCGGTGGGGTGCAGCTTGAGATGGTCCGCGACAGCCTGGTTGAACATGACGTACGAGGCCAGGTAGCGGCGGGACTCCTGCTGGAGATCGTCGATCAGCATGGACACCCTCAAAAATTATCTGCGCAACGCAGTGACTGCGTTGTACAGTAACGGCATGACAAAGGAATCTTACCGGCCCGTGGTGGCCGTCGCCGGAGCGACCGGTGCCCAAGGCGGCGCGGCCGCCCGCTCGCTGCTCGATCAGGGCTTCCAGGTCCGCGCTTTGACCCGCACTCCCGACTCGGCCGCCGCCCACACGCTGCGGGCCCTCGGCGCCGAGGTCCTCGCGGCCGACTTCGACGACAGCGAGTCGCTGGAGGCCGCTCTGAAGGGTGCCGACGGATTGTTTGCTATGTCCACGCCGTTCGGCTCCGACCCGGAAACCGAGGTCCGGCAGGGCATCGACCTGTTGCGGGCCGCCCGCGGTGTCGGGCACATCGTGTTCACCTCGGCCGCGCACGCCGACCGGGGCACGGGCATCCCGCACTTCGACAGCAAGTACCGCATCGAGCAGCACCTGCAAGGGCTGGGTGTGCCGTGGACGGTCCTCGGCCCGGCCGCGTTCATGGACAACTACACGGTCGAGTGGTCGCTCGAAGGTCTGCGCGAAGGCCGGTTCCTCCTGCCGATGCCGGCCGACCGGCCGCTGACGCTGATTCCCGCGCGGGACATCGGCGCCTTCGCCGCACATGTTCTCGCGCGGCCCGAGGAGTTCGCGGGCCGACGCATCGACATCGCCTCCGACGAGCTGACCTGCCCGGAGATTGCGGAGGTGCTGACCGGCGTGTGCGGCAGGCCGATCGTGTTCGAGCGACTGCCGATCGCCCGCGCCGAGGCGTTCTCGGCCGATCTCGCAGCGATGTTCCGCTACTTCACCGAGGTCGGCCTCGATGTGGACGTGGACGCGCTACGGCGCGACTTTCCAGAGATCGGCTGGCAACGCTTCGACACCTGGGCGGCCAAGCGCACCTGGCCGGTCAACTGAGTGCACGCCGCCAGCACATAGCTTGACTCAGGCAGCGAGGAAGCCGCGAAGAAGTGGGTCAAGGAGAACAAGGACGTCTGGGAGGCGTGGCTGCCGAAGAAGTGACGGCGCGACGCGGCCGGGCCGGATAGGCCCTGGCTGAACGCTACGGTGCCGGGCGCCCATTCTTGGGGGCGCCCGGCACCGTAGTTTGTCCGGGGGAAGTGGTGGCTGTCTGCGTCACTCGGCGGTTCGTAGGGCGTACGCCGCGACGGGTCAGGCGGCGAGGCTGATGAGACCCGCGACGATGGCGACGACGCCGTCCAGGACCGCGATCGCCAGACCGGCGACGCCCACGACGGAGAACCCTTGCGACACCTTCTCCCGGGGCGTGGTCTCGGGGCGCGCGTGGGGAGACTTCTTGGGGTCGACAAGGAGCGCGATACCGATCCCGACGACCATCAGAGCGAGCCCGACCTGCCAGATCTCCCCCAACGCGGGCCAGAACCCGGTCGGTTGCGGCTCACCCCCGGGCTCCTTCTGCATTTCGACACGCGCTCCGTCCGGGTAGTCCTCGGCGGCCCCGTCGATCTCCGCGTACGAACTCCCCTGTCCGCCGTGCGGCAGGAACATGCCGGTGCACTTGTAGTCGGATTTGTTGCTACGCAGGTCGGTGTCGTGGCATCCGGAGACGGTGTACGTCCCCGAGTTGCCGTACGCGCCGACGGACAGTGCCAGATCGTCGCCGGCGTTGGTGCCCCAGACACCGGCCATGAGGATGGCGAAGACGCCGAGGATGCACCCGACTATGCGGCTGACGGGGTGTGTCTCGGACGTGGTGCGTGCCATGGGGCTGATCTCTCTCGTGTGGTGAAACCCGCTACTCGTGTGGTGAAACCCGCTAGATGATCCTGTGCGTGAGCTCGGCACCTTGGGCCCTGGCGGTGCGGCCGCGGTCGGCCTGCCTGCGGTCGTGGGCGGTTGCGTCCCAGTCGTCGGGCTGCATGAAGAGGAACGCTCCGGAGCTTGGTACGTAGCCGACTGCGCCGAAGGGCGGGTCGCCCGCGATGTAGAGGCCGTTTTCGATGCCTTCGGGCCAGGGGTTGTGCCATGGGCCGCGCCGTGGGGCCGGGTTGATCCGCATCAGTGGGGATTCCTGGCCGTCGGCGGTGTGCAGTGTGAGTGTCATGTTCTTCGGGCGGCCCTTGGTGGCCTCGGCGCCGTCCACTTTGGTGATCTGGGGACAGAACGTGTCGAAGGAGTATTGCGCGAGCGTCTTGCGGCAGCTGCCCGTGATGGTGACTGCGAGGGGGATGGTGTAGAGCGAGGCGATGAAGCCGAGGATGCCGACGAAGACGACCGGCCCCATGATGATGAAGATCCAGGACAGGCCGGCGCGAGTCAGCTCCGCACCCAGTGCCGGCCCTCCGAACGCCATGAGCGCGTAGATCCCGGTGTTGCGGATACCGGCCCACCACATCCGGTTGGTCAGCTTCTGCCGCAGCGCGGCGGTGCCCGATGTTCCGGGTGCGTGGGCACCTTGAGTGTTTTCCGGCACTAGTTCTCCTGCAGTCTGCCCCAGCGTGGCTGGTGCTATCCGAAGTCGTTCCGCATGGCGGCGGAGGCGCCGGTCGGCGCCTCCGGTTCCCGGTCCTCGTCAGCGGCCATGGCTCGCGCGGGATCGGTGAAGGTCAGGGTGCGGGCGATCCCGAGCAGTATGTTCCGGTAGTCGTCGGCGGAGTCGAGATCCGGGGTCACCATCTGGAGCACGATGAGTTCCGGGGTGCTCGGTGCTGCTACCGCGACGGTGCCCTGCCAGATGTGACTCGAGGCCGCGTCGCTCCTCTCCGGGTGCCGGGACGACCGCGGGGCGGGCGACCGCTTCTCGGCGAGGAAACCGACACCGCACGGCAGCTCCAGCGGTCGCATGCCCTCGTCCGGGCCGTCCGCGGCGCTGCCCGCGAGGCCTGCCACCACAAGCTTCGCGCTGCCCGACGTCGGCAGCGTCGACACGGTGAACACCGATGTCGTGAAACCACCGGCATCGTCAGGATGGACCCCGAGGGCGCACTCCTGCACCCGGTTGGTGTTCAGCAGGCTGATGATGCCCGCATACAGGCGCAGGGCCCGGTCCGCCTCGTCCCGTTCCTGTTCGGGCAGTCCACGGAGCTGGTTGATGATCTCCATGAGCCGCTCGGCCGGCGGCAGGAGGTCCAGGGACATATATCCGACGGGCAGTCCGTACCAGAAGGCTGGCTTGCGGGTGTCCTGCGGTGCGGTGGTCACTTCATTCGCCATCACTCGGTACCTTCACTCTCGCCGTGGCCGTTCACAGCCACCCCAGCAATCCGGCGAGGCCGTGTGCCGTCGCGGCGGCCTTCGTGCCCTCGGCCGTGTTGTACTCGGTACTGCCCTTCTCCACGGTGCCGAAGGTCTCCGCCGAGGAGACGACGTTCGCGGCGGCGTTGAGGCTGTTGGCCTTGATGTCCAACATGAACTTCGCCGAGTTCTCGGCACTGTCCCCAACAGCGTCCCAGGTGGCGCGGGCCTCAGCCCCCGCCGAGCGGCCGACCCCGAGGAACCCGCCCTTCGTACCGGCCCAGGTCTTCGCGGCGAGGTTGGCTCCGTCGGCCGCGCCTTCGAAGCCCTCCTTGGCCGCGACGCCCAGCGCCTTCCCGCCCGGAATAATGCCGACTGCGTCGCCGGCGAGGGACGCGTAGGCGGAGAAGATCTCCATTCCGCTGCCTTGGAACATCAAGTTCTTGCGGAAATCCTCGTCGAGGAGGTTCTTGCTCATGGACACCGCGCTCGCCACAAGCGCGATGGGTGCCATGAACGGGGTCAGGACGGGGAAGAGGGCGAGCAGACCGGCGATGGCGCCGATGGTTCCCGCGTGGTCCGCCAGGAACTTGCCGACCGACCCGATGATGTCGCCGACGCTCTCCCAGAACCCCTTGTCGGGGGCCTTCTCCGCCGTGCCTTCCAGCGCCTTGGCGACGATCTCGGCGTCGCGGGAGTGCTCGGACTCCAGCTCCTTGATCTTGCCGTTGAGCGACTTGTACTCGTCGTTCGCCTTGGTGAGGGCCGAGTTCGCCTCGTTCAGCTCCCGCTCGGCGGCGCGCAGCCGAGCGGTCGCGTTGTCGGCCTCCTCCTGCGAGGGGAAGGTCTGGTTGGCGAGCTTCAGATCCGGGTCCTGTGCGGCCTGGTTGTACGCGTTCTTGGCCTTGTCGGCCGTGGCCTTCTTCTCGGCAGCCTCGGCGTCGTACTTCTTCGCCAGCTCCCGGTTGGAGGTCAAGTGGCCGTCCCACTTGTGCAGTTGGGTCGCGGCGCTGCGCAGTGCCGAGGCGGCCTTTTTGAGGTACTTCGGCAGGTCGCCCTCGAGGTTCTTGCGGAACTCCTCAGCCGCGTCGCCCTGCCAGTAGCTGCTCTCGGCGGTGAGCTTCGTCAGCTGCTGGTGCGTGTTCTCGAGCGCCGTCGCGGCCGCGCCCACCTTCTGCTGCAGCTTCGTGACCTCGGCGGGTATGCCCGGTACGGGGTTGAAGCCGATGTGGGGATAGGGGTTCGCGGCCATTACTTACCGCCCCCGTCGCCCGAGGTGCTCTTGTCCGCGATCTGCTTGAGGGCCTTCTCCAGGGCCTCCTCGACCTCTTCGTAGCCCTTCTTGTTGGCCTTCACGCCGTTTTTGATCTCGTCGATCAGTTCCTTGGTCTTTTCGGACCCGTACTTCCACTCGTCCTGGAACTTGTCACAGGCCTCGTCGAGCCGGGGGGTGCCGATCTGGTCGGCGCGTACGTGGTCGAGGGCGGTCCGGGCCTCGTTCAGCTCGTCGACGCATTTCTCAAGATTCGTCAGGAACTGTTTGAGTTTGATCGATATCCGTCTTGAACTGATCCCCCATGGACCGTCTTCTCCCGCTCGGCTCCCGATGATTCAGGCCCGGGCGACTCAACTGGTCACCTGGGCCTCGTCGGCACCATACATGCGCTCGGCATGCGCTCCGTCCCGCGTGCCCGAAGGCGCTCACCAGGGCGGGAAACCGCTACGAGATCTCCACCGCTGTTCCCTCACCCCTTCAATATCGGCGCGGTCATACGACGAGGCTGAGGAGACCGGCGGCGATGGCGACGACGACGTCGAGGGCGACGATCCCGACCCCCACGAAGAACACCACACCGAAGCCGTCCGAGAAGCGCTCCCGCAGGGTCCGCACAGCCGACCCGCAAGCACCCCGGCCCGGGCCCTCGACGTGGGGACCGGATCGGGATACGGCGCCGCACTCCCTCGCCCACCGATTCGGCAACGAGCACGTGACCACAATCGACGTACACCCCTACACGCCCCATGACCGCTGACACATCCTCCTGCTTCCTTCACGGCACGTCGGCTCGCAGCTGATCGCATCCCGGAACCGGCGTGGCTTGAACACTGGGGGAGAGGGGGCGGTCGCAGCCTTCCCGTTCTGTCGTCCTGCCTGGGGGGAGCCATTGCCGACTCTGCGGTGCCGTAGGGTGGGGTTTACCGACGCGGGGTGGAGCAGTTCGGTAGCTCGCTGGGCTCATAATCCAGAGGTCGCAGGTTCAAATCCTGTCCCCGCTACTGCCCAGAAGGGCCCGGATCCTGGTGGATCCGGGCCCTTCTGCCATGCGGTCGCACGGGCAGGTCGAGGCCTATTTCGGTCGGCATCCGGACGCTGAGATCATCCGCTCCCAGCCCGGACTGGGACCGATGCTCAGCGCCCGGGTACTCGCGGAATTCGGCGACGACCCTCACCGTTACGCCAGCGCCAAGGCGCGCAAGAACTACGCAAGGCACCAGCCCGATCTCCCGCGCCTCCGGTAAGAAGAAGGTCGCGACGGGGCGGTTCGTTCGCAACGACCGGCTAATCAATGCCCTGATCGCCCAGGCCTTCTCCGCGCTGCGGGGGCTCCGCCGGCGCCAGGGCCTACTACGAGCAGCAACGCGCCCGCGGCATCGAATTCAACGCCGCCCTGCGCCACTCGCCAACCGGCTCGTTGGCGTCCTGCATTGCTGCCTAAAAACCGGCACGCCGTACGACGAGGCGACCGCCTGGCCCCACCGAGCCCACGCACTCGCCGCTTGACACTCCAGCTCATGAGTAGGGCCCTTCCTCGTGGATTGGCGGCCGTGTTGCCGCTAACTGATCGTTTCAGAATGCGGACACCGCGTCATCCGAGGGCGCGCGGCCGGTGCCGTGCGCCCGCCGCGTCGGCTCTGAAAATCGCTGTCCGGTTGCTGGAGCACAGTGATAGGTATCCGGAGTGGAAGAGACTCTGGAGTTCCCCGATCTGCTGCTGCTGATCGACGAACGGTCGACCGCCTTCCGCGCCGCGGTCGCCTCCGCGCCCAGCCTCGACGTGCGGGTGCCGACCTGCCCCGAGTGGACGCTGTTCGATCTGGTGCAGCACCTGGGCGAGGGGCGCCGCTCCTGGGCCGCCACCGTCGCCGCAGGGCCTGCCGCCGCGGCCAAGTCCGCAGCGGAGGGCGCCCCGGCTGCGCCTCGGGAGCGCGAGGCCCTGCTGGCCTGGTTGGCCGCATCGACGCAGAAGCTGCTGGACGTGCTGCGGGAGGCCGGCCCGGATCGCGGGTGCTGGACGTGGTGGGGTGCGTCGGAGTCGCCGCAGACCTGCGGTGCCGTCGCCCGGCACCAGCTCCAGGAGATCGCGGTGCACACCTACGACGCTCAGGTCACCGTGGGTGCCCCGCAGCCGCTGCCGGACGAGGTGGCACTCGACGGTTTTGAGGAGTTTCTGTCCACCTGCTGCGCAACGCCGAGCGCCTGGCCGCACAAGCCCACTGCCTTCGACTTCCACGCCACCGAGGGCCACTCCCGGCGCCTCACGGTCGACGGCGACGGTGCACGCTCCACCTGTCTCCCCGCGCCCGGCACGACGCCCGACACCGCTGCCGACGAGGGCCCGGACGCGGCTGGCGCCTCCGTCCGCGGCACGGCCAGTGAGCTGGTCCTCTTCATGTACGACCGTATCCCGGCGGACTCCCTGCAGATCGACGGAGAAGCAGGTCTGATCGACCTGCTCCGCGCCTGGGAGCCGGAGGAGTAGGACGTGACGATGTGCCACCTCGTCCGCCCCGAGGGCATGCCTTCGGCCAACGGCTACGGCCACGCCGTGGTGGCTCGGGTCCGCTGATCGCGATCTCCGGCCAGGTTCCTCTGGATGCCTCGGGCCAGGCCAGCTCACCACGCGCCCGCCGACGGAACGTTCCGTCGGCGGGCGCGTGAAACCGCATGGACCGGCGATCGTCTCAGGATGAGGTGCGCAGGCGGCGGAGGCAGATGAGGCTGCAGGCGAGTTCGAGCAGGCCCTGGTGGAGGTCTGCGCGTCGTTCGTAGCGGATGCGGAGTCGTTTGAACTGGTGCAGCCGGGCGAAGGCCCGCTCGACAACCCAACGGACCTTGCCGAGCCCGGAGCCGTGGGTGACGCCGCGTCGGGCGATCACCGGTGATGCCGCGCTTCCACAGCAGGCGGCGGTACTTGTCGAAGTCGTAGCCGCGGTCGGCGTACAGGCGCCGGGGCTTGCGGCGGGGCCGTCCTCGCAGGCCCCGGATCGGCAGGACCGCGTCCAGCAGCGGCATGAGCTGGGTGACGTCGTGTCGGTTCCCGCCGGTGAGCGTGACGGCGAGCGGGGTTCCGTGGCGGTCGACGGGCGTTGGGATACCCCCTGATCGTCGTCAACGCCCGTGCCCCCGGGCATCGTTCGCAGGCAGGGTCCGCCCCCACCGTACGGCGGAGACGGAGATCCACCGCAGCAACTAGTAGAACGAGGCGAGGCCGCCCCGGTGTGAGGTGACCGGTGTCCTGTGACGGCGAACCTTGACCGATTGCCATCGAAGTCTGACGCCCGGGCAGTTCGTGTCGCCGAAGCTTGACCGGACGGAATTCCGCACCCCACACCGGACAGAGCGGCTAGCGTGGCGTGGCGTCGTCGGCCCTGAACGGGCCGCCGTGGCCGGGCACGATCAGGTCCGCGGCGGTCAGTACCCGGAGCCTGGAGGCGCGCAACACCTCACGGTCGGGGGCTACCGGGTCGTCCGCCGGGCCGTCCGCGTGCCACCACAGGTCACCGGCGAAGGCGACCACGCCCGAGTCCGTGCCCGCCAGCAGTGTGATGTCCTCGGCGCTGTGGCCCGGGGTGCGGATCAGCCGTAGCGACGGGGTGAGTTCGTAACCCTCCGCATCCCGGTTCCTCCACTGATCGCCGAGGTACTCCACCTTGTGGTCGTGCACCCGGGCCCGTCCGAACAGGCCCACGTTCATGGTGTTGTCCGGGTGGTGGTGGCTGAGCACCACGTCGGTGATGTCGTCGGGGCCGAGCCCCAACTCGGCGAGCGGGGCGAGGATACGGTCGCGACTCGCCACCATGCCCGGGTCGAAGATCACACGCCGGCCGGCGTCGGATACGTAGGAGACGGTGGCGGCGACTCCGGGGCCGGTGGAGCCGACGTATCCGGTGGTCAGGATCGTGTACACGGCGCTGCGGCCGAGCGGTGCGTCTGTCATGGCCTCAATCCTTCCGGCCAGGCCGATCGTTCACGAGTGGCAAAGCTGCCGCTGATCGCAGGATTAGTGCCACACTGCACGTGTGCCTCCCTTCGTGACCGTCGCCGCGTACACCCCGCCCGGAGTCGGCATGCTCGCCGTCGGCATCGTCACCGAGGTCTTTGGCCCGCACGGCGAGACACTGCCCGGCTTCGACTTCGCCCTGTGCACCGACCGACCCGGGCCGGTCCCCACTGACCTCGGCGTGCCGCTCACCATCACGCACGGCCTGGACCGGCTCGCCTCCGCCGATCTGGTGATCGCCCTGCCATGGGCCGGCTTCCGCACACCACCCGCTCCCGCCGTGCTCGATGCGCTGTCGACCGCACACGAGCGCGGCTCACTGGTCGCGGCCCACTGCGTCGGCGCTTTCGCGCTTGCCGCCGCCGGACTGCTCGACGGCCGGCGGGCCACCACCCACTGGCGGTTCGCCGAACTGCTCGCCCGCCGCCACCCCAACGTCACCGTCGAACCCGACGCCCTCTACATCGACGAAGGACGCATCATCACGGGCGCGGGAGCCGCCGCGGGCTTCGATCTCTGCCTGCACCTGCTGAGGCGGGAGTACGGAGCCGCGATGGCCAACGCTGTTGCCCGGGACGTGGTGCTGCCCTCCCACCGCGACGGCGGGCAGGCGCAGTACCTGGCCGCCCCCGTCCCCGAAGACTGCCGCGACGAGCGTCTCGCCGAGGTACTCGCGTGGGCCCGCGAGAACCTCCATGAACCACTTCCCGTCGCGGAACTGGCCCGGCGTGCTGTGATGAGCAAACGCTCCTTCGCCCGCCGCTTCACCGCCGCGACCGGCACCACCCCCCACGCCTGGCTGCGGAGCCTGCGTCTGAGCAGCGCCGAGGAGCTCCTGGAGACCACGGACCTGCCGGTCGAGGAGATCGCCCACCGCGTCGGATACGGAAGCGCGGCCGTCCTGCGCGAACAGTTCGTGCGCCGCCGGGGAGTGCCGCCCCGCTCCTACCGCCGCTCCTTCACGAACACGCCGTAACGAACAAGGCGAGCCAGGCGGGCCAACGCCGCTCCAAGCAACGCCGCTCCGAGCAACGCCGCCTCCCACTCCCGGAGGGCCCGCTGCGGTGCTCCGGCATCGGCTGGCCCGGGCGCCGGGTATCAGGCCGTCCGGTTCCGCCCGCCGGCGTCGGCGGCACCGGGCAGGCCGGCATCAGGGCCGCAGTGCGGTGGTCCACGTCGTACAGAGCGTTGCCGTTGCCCGCGGCGTAGTCCTTTTCTTCCTCCCGGGTCATGACGGCCTCGCGGGTGGGGGGGGGAATCACACCGTGCTTGCCCAGCAGCCGGACCATCGCCACCAGGTCGAAGCGCTCCCGGCGCACGGTCGCATCGAAGTGGCGCAGCACGGCGTGGGTCGCGTGGAAGTGGATACGTGCACTCTTCGAAACCTGCTGGCAGTTGACGCGATTTCGCGGCCGGGCCGGTAGGCGACCTCGCAGCCTGCGTCGCAGTCGACCGCGCGTGGCAGGGCGCCGATGGAGGCGGGCTGGCCGATGATGACGAGCACGCGTCCAAGCTTCGCGGCCAGTTTGTCGAAAAACCGCCGGCAGTTTCGGTTCGCTGTTGGGCAGCCGCTTGTCGTGGACGGTCTGAGCCATGCACTTCGTCAGGAGGGCTTCAACCGCGCCCCGGGCAGCTCGATCGGGCTCGGTCCCGCCGGGCACACCGACGGCCGAGCGGCCGAAAGAGGCGGCTGTACATGGCAGTTGATCTGCGGGTTATAGTCGTGCGGCTCACTGGCTCAAAGTGGGCTAATTCCTACATCGGGGGATCACGCTACATGCGCAAGAAGTTCACAACTCAGGCCGTCGTTTCGATAGCCGTCCTGACCCTGGCCCTCAGCGCCTGCAAGAAGGACAACAACCCGCAGGGTGCGCCCATGGCGCCTTCTTCGGACGTATCGGCGCCGAGCGGAGCACCTGAAGCGGGCGGAACTGACGCTCCGGCAGGCGGCGCTACTGACACTCCGGCCGTCGGCGGTTTCGAGGACGCGCTCGGCGCGACCGAGGCCGCTACCGCGACCTACACGGACAGCGACGGCGAGAGCACCGAGCTGGAGATCAAGCCTGAGAAGGTCGTCAAGGGATCCTGGTCCGACTTCAAGGGATTCGACCTCAAGGACACCGAAACCGACGGCATGGTGCCGTACTACATCACCATGTCGTACACCTCGAAGGGCGGCGCCGAGCCCTGGATCACGGGCTGGGACGGTAAGCGGAGCACGCTGATCGCCCCGGACCAGGAGGCAGGCCGGCTGACTCTGCTCGACGACAGCTTCAAGCAGTGCCTGGCCGCCGACCTGAGCAACTCTGGTCCGTTCAAGAAGGGTACGACCGAAAAGCCCTGCAAGGTCTACATGGTGCCCGAGGGTAAGCCTGTGTTCGTCAGGTGGGGCGTCGGCGGTGTCGGCAAGGACGTGAAGCCGATCGTGTGGAAGGTCCAAGACTGACGGAACGTGCGGTGCCTCGGCGGCGGCGACGAATCGTCGCCGCCGAGGCCGCCGGGTGCCTGGTGGAGGTCGAAGGGGCATCCGCGTGCCGACAGCATGGTCGGTTGGTCCGTCGACTTGAGGACCTGGGCGCGGTAGAGCGTGCCCGCCCCGTAATTGCGGTTTCGATGCCCTTCGGGTTGGTCGCCCATTCGTCCAGGTGCTGAGCGATGCTTGGTCGGCTTACGCCGGTAGGGGCGGGACGTGCCGGCCGTGGCCGACCGCGACCACCCCCGCAGTCCGGACAGCCGGGTGAGATCGGCGTCGGACTCGACGTCCAGCACCACCAGACCCTGTCCCGCCGACGTCGGGATCGCGGGTGACGTCGAGGACGTGCATGCCCTCCACGCCGGACAACTCATCGGCCCGAGCACACCACGACGCGCCAGGACCACACGTACGGTGACGTACGCGAGGCCTGCTCTTGATTCTGTTGCCTGGTCGCTGCTGATCTTGGAAGGCCTCGTTCCCTCTCGCCCTCGCGCCACGCCGTGGACTCGGGCACCGCGAGAGGGCTCACCCAGGCTCAACCACGAGAGCCAAAAAACTTCGGGCGGCGATGTCGAGAATCCGTGGCTGGCTCCGTCCCTGCAGTGAACGCGACCACAATGGGTCGCACCAGCACCGAGGAGACACACCATGGCCAAGTACTTGCTGCTCAAGCACTACCGCGGCGCCCCGGCTGCGGTCAACGACGTGCCCATGGATCAGTGGACGCCGGAGGAGATCTCGGCCCACGTGCAGTACATGCGCGATTTCGCGGACCGGCTCGAAGGGACCGGCGAGTTCGTCGACGGCCAGGCGCTCGCCCCCGAAGGGACGTTCGTCCGGTACGACGGCGAGGGTCGCCCGCCGGTCACCGACGGCCCGTTCGCCGAGACCAAGGACCTCATCGCCGGCTGGATGGTGATCGACGTCGACAGCTACGAGCGCGCCGTCGAGCTGGCCGGGGAACTGTCGGCCGCCCCCGGGGCGGGCGGGAAGCCGATCCACGAGTGGCTCGAGGTGCGCCCGTTCCTGGCCGCGCCGCCCACCATCACGGAGTGCCACTGAAGTGAACGAGGCCCTGCTCAGGAGCCTCACGCCGAGCGTGCTCGCCATCCTCGTCCGCCGCGGAGCCGACTTCGCGGCAGCCGAGGACGCCGTGCAGGACGCGCTGGTCGAGGCGGTCCGCGTCTGGCCCACCGACCCTCCGCGGGACCCGAAGGGCTGGCTGGTCACCGTGGCCTGGCGCCGGTTCCTCGACGCGACCCGGGCGGACGCCGCCCGCCGCCGGCGTGAGGACCTCGTCGACGAGGAGCCGGCGCCCGGGCCCGCGCCCGCGGTGGACGACACGCTCCAGCTCTACTTCCTGTGCGCCCACCCGTCACTGACGCCGTCGTCGGCGGTCGCGCTCACGCTGCGCGCCGTCGGCGGGCTGACCACCCGCCAGATCGCCCAGGCCTACCTGGTGCCCGAGGCGACCATGGCGCAGCGCATCAGCCGGGCCAAGCGCACCGTCTCCGGCGTGCGGTTCGACCAGCCCGGCGACGTCGCCACCGTGCTGCGCGTCCTCTACCTCGTCTTCAACGAGGGCTACTCCGGCGACGTCGACCTCGCAGCCGAGGCCATCCGGCTCACCCGGCAACTCGCGGCCCGCATCGACCACCCCGAGGTGGCCGGGCTGCTCGCCCTCATGCTGCTCCACCACGCCCGGCGGGCCGCCCGTACCGCGCCCGACGGCAGCCTGGTGCCGCTCGCCGAGCAGGACCGCGGCCGCTGGGACACTGCGTTGATCGCCGAGGGCGTCGGAATCCTCCAGGCGGCCCTCGCCCGCGACCGGCTGGGCGAGTTCCAGGCCCAGGCCGCCATCGCGGCACTCCACGCTGACGCGCCCACCGCCGAGGAGACCGACTGGGTGCAGATCGTCGAGTGGTACGACGAGCTCGCGGGCCTGACCGACAGCCCGGTCGTCCGGCTCAACCGCGCGGTGGCCGTCGGCGAGGCCGACGGACCGCGCGCCGGCCTGGCGGCGCTCGCGGCGCTGGACGACTCACTGCCCCGCCACGCCGCGGTGGCGGCGTACCTCCACGAGCGCGACGGCGACCTGGTGACGGCGGCACGGCTGTACGCCGAGGCGGCCCAAAAGGCACCCAACCTCGCCGAGCGCGACCACCTGACGCGCCAGGCCGCTCGGCTCAACGCCCGCGGGCGTCGCTGACGGTTCGCGCTCGGCTTTTCCCGCGGCATTTGGCGCGGCCCCGTGGCCAGAGCGGTCGCCTCAAGGTGAGTAGGCGGGTTGAGACCAGCTGCACGACACGTTGTCGGCGGGGAAGCTCAGCGGCGACGACATGCGCGCTGGATGAGTGGTGTCTCAATAGACCGGCCTGTTGAAGTGCCCGGTGAAGGTGTGTTGGGCGACGCCGAAAATGCCGACGGGTCCGGCACTGAAGGTGCCGACCACCAAGAACAAGATCGCCCCGCTGGGGTGGTCCCAGCGGGGCGTTTGTCGGCGAGGGGTCGTGGTCGTCGGCAAGGTACCGAGGCGCAATCAGCCGAACTCCATGCCGAAGTATGGGTCGGGTTCGCCTGTGTAGGGGTCGACGCCGGACTCCCACCGTCGTTGTTCCTCGCGCCAGTGGACGAAGTGCGGAGAGGGCTCTCCCCAGAGGGAGGCGTCGCTGAGTGGGCACTCGTCGAAGCCCTTGGTGAACAGACGCCGGAGGAACTCCGCCATTCCGCAGTCGTAGATCTTCCAGTGGGGCCGGCCATGCCGTTCCCACACGACAACGGGCCACTTGTTGGGGTCGTGGTCAACGGTGAGCCAGCCGAGGATGTCGGCTCCGCAGCTGACACCCCATGCGAGGACGGAGGCAGGGCCGGCGTCAACCTCCTCCGGCCCTCCTTCGGACTCCCACATGTGCCGCATATTGGCCGTCTCGCCCGCCATGCCTCCGAATCCCTGGCCCTCTGATGGTTGTGTGCTTGTTTCGGGCATGAGGGTGCTCAGCACGCCGTCGATGCCTCCGGCTCCGTACGTGCTCATGAAGGCGATGTAGTCGGAGGGGAAGCCGACTCCCCAAGCCTGTCGGATCGCATCCCAGTCCACCTGCTCATCGGCCCCGTCATGTGGCGGCATTACCGCCCTGAGCGCGGCGAGAACTGTTTCTTGAGACGGCATGTCCCCTCCAGTGTTGTGCTCGTCGGATGCAGCGTATCCAGCGCCACCGACATCGACTTCGACGGTGTGGAATGTCAGTCGAGGACGTCGGTGACGGCTGACTGGGCGGCTTTCTCGTCGACGAGGGACTTGCCGGCGGCAAATGTGGCGACGAGGGATTGCTGGCAGAGGTTGTTGACTGCGCGGGGGAAGCCGCGCGATGTGGTGTGGATGAGGGTGCCCCCATCGTCGGTGAACAGTTGGTCGCTTCGGCCGGCGAGGCCGAGGTGGTGCTTGATGTAGCCGACGGTCTCGGTCGAGGTCATGCCGGGCATCGAGCAACGCAGGGCTGTTCGCCGTTCGACGGCGGCAATGCCCAGGGTTGGGACAGTGTCCACCAGCGGGTCGTCCGAGTTCTCCGACGATGCCGAGCCGGCTGCCGCTGGGAGCGAAGTACAGGGTGCGCACGGGGGCCTTGGCGGCTGGTCAGGGTGAGTGACCGCTTGCGGCTGGGGATGTCCCAGAGGGTTACGGTCCCGTCCTCGGCGCCCACAGCGAGCACGTAACCGGTTGGGGTGTAAGCGAGTGCGGTCACCGGTGCGGGGAAGGCGGCGAGGCGCTGCGGAGGGCTGGCGTGGTCGGGTGTGGTGAGTTCGACGACGCGGTCCGCGCCGATGGCCAGTTTCCGGTTGTCGGGGCTGAAGGCGAGGGCCTGCACCGTTCCGGATGCACGTCGGCTGGTCTGCTTTTGGGGGCCGCTGGCGGTGATGGTCCAGATGCGGATGTGGTTGTCGTACCCGCCGACCGCGGCCAGGGTTCCGTTCGCGCTGACGGCGATCCCGTGCTGAGGGCCGCCTGCGTTGGTCAGATTGCGGCCATGTGGCGTGCCAGGGTGCTGCAGGTGCCAGAGCCGGAACTTTCCGTCCTTTCCCCCGCTGCGAGGATGTGCCCGCCGTGGCCGCCGGGGGCGAGGCCGTGGACCGGTCCGTCCATCCGCAGGGTGTGGCACCCGTCCCTGTCGCGGTAGTGGATGGTGCCGCCCTTCGGGTGGTCTGCGGCGACGGCCAGGCCGCGTGGTTCGTAGGCAGTGGCGCGGGGCGCCTTGGGTGTGCAGTCGTCACTGTGCCAGCCGCCGGTGTCCCAGAGCGCCACGCTCTGGGCACTGGAGCGGCTGGCCAGTTGATGGCTGGTGCGAGGGAGGGCCACAGTGTGGACGGCCGTGCTGTGGCCGTGGAGTGACGTCCCCCTGCCACCAGGTCGATGAAGGATGGTCGGTTTTCGGCGGTCAGTCCTGGCCTTCGTCCTCCGGGCCGTGGTCGGGCTGGCTGCTGACGACCTTGAAGCCTTCGTCGAGGTGCACATCGACCCGGCTGCCGTCGGGGAGGGTCACCTCGACTTCGTAGAAGGCGTCCTCGTCGCCGACTTCGGAGTCGGTGACCCGGCCGTCGCCGGTGTGGTCGAGTGCCGCGGCGCTCGCCTTTTCCAGCGCGGGTCCGGTGATCGGCGGTTCGGAGTCGTCCCCGCCGCTGCTTGCCAGACCGATTCCCGTTCCGCCGCCGACCAGGGCGGCGGTGGCCGCTGCGCCGACGATCCACTTCTTCTTGCGGTTCATCACGGGGCTCCTCTCCTGCTCACCCCATCCTGCGCCGTGTGTGCTGAACAGAAGCTGAATTCAGGCGCCGTCTCCGGAAGGGAGGACCACCTCGATGCGCGCACCGCCCAGTTCGCTGTCGGCGATCACGACCGTGCCGCCGTGCGCGCGGACGAGTTCGGCGACGATGGCGAGTCCGAGGCCGGTCCCGCCGTGGTCGCGGGCCCGGGCGTCGTCGAGTCGTACGAACCGCTCGAAGACCCGGTTACGCTCCCCTTCCGGGATGCCGGGACCGTCGTCCTCGACGGTGAGGATCACGTTCCCCGCCCGTTCGGAGAGGGTGAGGGCCACCTGCCCGCGGGCGTACCGGGCCGCGTTGTCCGCGAGATTGCGCAGCACGCGCCGCAAGGCTGTGGCGTCACCGTTCACGCGCCCGGCCGAGACGGCGGCGGTGTCGATCCGCAGACCGGTCACCGCTCGGAGGCGGCCCGCCTCCTCGAAAACCAGGTCGTCCAGATCGACCGGGCGGCGCTGCACGGCCAGGGTCTCCTCTCCGGCCCGGGCCAGCAGGAGCAGGTCGTCGACCATGTACTGCATACGGAGTCCCTCGGCCAGCACCGTCCCGGCCAAGTCGGTGACGGGCGTGAGTTCGGGGTGGGCGAGTGCGACCTCGGCGTGCTGCCGGATGGTGGTGATCGGCGAGCGCAGCTCGTGGGAGGCGTCGGAGACGAAGCGTCGCTGACTGGCCTGGGCGCGCTCCAGGCGGCCCAGCATGCGGTTCATCGTCGCCGCCAGGCGGGCGATCTCGTCGCCTCCGGACGGCTCGGGGACTCTGCGGTGCAGCTCGGCGGCGGAGATCTCGTCGACCCGGGTGCGGATCGCCTCCACCGGCGCCAGAGCCTGTCCCACCGCCTTCCAGGTCGTGAAACCGACCAGCAACAGCAGCACCGGCAGACCGATCAGCAGCAGCCTGATGACTGTCTGTGTCGAATCGGCGACGTCCGCGAGCGCGCGGGCGGCGACCACGACGCGCGCCCCCTGCGGGGTGTCGGCAGCCGCGGCCACGGCGATGAACCGGTCGTCGTCGACCGGCGTCGAGATCTCCGCCGACTGCCCCGGCCGCAATGTCACCAACGCGGGGCTGCCCCGGACGTTGGGGCTGGACGCCACGACCCTGCCGCCCGCGTCGAGGATCTGGACCACCTCCTCGTCCTCTTCGGCGACCTCGAGGGTCGGCGGCTCCCGCGCCCCTTCGAGCTGCGCGGCCACCTCGGAGGCCCGAGCCTGGGCCGCCGAACGCACCTGATCGGTGAGCGTCCCGCGCAGTCCAGCCACCAGGGTCAGGGCCCCGGCGACCAGCGCGACAGCCACCACGAGCACCGCCGCGACAGCCGACCGGACGCGGACCGTGCCGGCTCGCGCGAGCAGGCCCGTACGTCGCGGGTCTTTGCCGCCCGTGCCGCTGTCGTGAGGGTTCGTCCGACGCGGCTTCCCGCGGTGCGGGTCCGCCGACCTGTCAGCCGCCATCGGCGGCCAGCCGGTATCCGGAGCCCCGCAGGGTCTCGATGGCCGCTCGACCGAAAGGGCGGTCCAGCTTGTTGCGCAGACGCCGTACGTAGACCTCGACGATGTTCGGATCGCCCTCGAAGTCGTAGTCCCAGACGTGATCGAGGATGTCTTGTTTGGAGACGCTTTCACCCCGGTGGCGCAGCAAGAACTCCAGCAGCGAGAGCTCCCGGGCGGTCAGCTCCACCTCGGTCGGGCCCCGCCACACCCGTTTGGCCGCCGGGTCCAGCCGCAGGTCCCCCGCCACCAGGACCGTTGGCCGCTCGGCGGCTCCGCGGCGCAACAGAGCCCGCAGCCGGGCGACCAGGACCGCGTGGGAGAACGGCTTGGTCAGATAGTCGTCGGCGCCGGTGTCCAGGCCCTCGACCTCGTCCCACTCGCCCTCCTTTGCGGTGAGCATGAGGATCGGGGTCCAGATGCCCTGCTCCCGCAGGGCCGCGCAGACCCGGTAGCCGTTGAGCCCGGGCAGCATGATGTCGAGGACGATCGCGTCGTATGGGTTCTCCTGGCCCATCCACAGACCGTCGGTGCCGTTGAGCGCCACGTCCACGGCAAAGCCCTCGGCCTCCAGACCAAGGCGCAGCAAATCGGCGAGCCGCTCCTCGTCCTCGACCACCAGGAGACGCATCCTCGCCGAGACCGGTCAGCAGGACAGCGGGCCGGCAGGAGGCCGGAGGCTGGACAGTGGGCCGATCGGGAGGTGCGGTCGTACTCCAGAAGCCATGGGCTCTTTCTCCTCCAGATGTGGGAACGCCAGGGGCACGCGGGAACGCCGGAAGCATCGGGGCCGGGACGCCCAGGGGGAGCGGAGAAGCGAAAGCGTCCCCGGCTCTGCCGCTCCTCGCGGTCATTGTGTGCCCCGGACCCGCGCTGCCCGCAAGCGGAGGCGGTGCGGGACGTGGCTGTGGCAGAGGCCGGGCTGCTCGGGGCTGTGCGCGCATCAATCGTCCTCACGGCGCGCACGCCGTGCAGCGTCGACGTCCTGGAGCGCGTCTGTCGGCCGGTCCTCCTCCTGGGCGAAGGGGTCCAGCTGCTCGGGTTTTCGCTGCCTGCTGGTGCCCGGAGACGTAGTGACGGCACAGCCGGTGCGACGGACGGCGTGCAACTGTTCCTTGGGTTCGGTGGCGGCGAGGACGGCTTGGACCGGCGATCTACTGCGCGGCCGCAGGGCGGCCCGCTCCTGCATCGTCGGCAGTCGCGCGCGATGATCACAGCCATGGAAAAGGGGTCAGCCCCTGATCGCGGATAACGGCCCCGTTGCGAGCGCCGCCAGCGGACGGTCTCGCGGCGGTCGACCCCGTGAACACAGCCCAGGTGGTGGGCACGCCCCGACCGTTGCAGGCTGGACGTAGGTACCACCTCTCCCGAGTACCGGATGCGAAACATGAGCGGCACCGCACGGCGAGTCCTCACATGGCCGGTCCAGCGCGCGCTCCGAAGCGTCGGGTACAAGCTGGCTCCGGTCGCGCCGACGTGGCCACGCGACTTCGACGAAGCGGACGTCCGCTTGTGGCAGGAGGTCAAGCCGTACACGATGACCTCGCCGGCGGCCATCCGTGTGCTTGCCGACTCCGTCCAGCACATCACCTCCTCCGCGGTGCCGGGCGCGATCGTCGAGTGCGGCGTCTGGCGCGGGGGCAGCATGATGGCGATCGCCCACACTCTGCGGGACCTGGGGAGAACGGACGTCGACCTCTGTCTCTTCGACACCTTCGTCGGTATGACGGAACCGACGGAGAAGGATGTTCACAGGACCGGCGAGCGAGCGGACGTTCTCCTCGCTCGCGAGTCCCACGAGGACCGGGCCCAGTCGCTGATCTGGGCGAGCGCGGACCTCGACAGCGTCCGGCGCGCCGTCGGCTCGACCGGCTATCCGTCGGCGCACGTGCACTTCGTCACGGGCAAGGTGGAGGACACCATCCCAGAACAGGCACCGGATGAGATCGCTCTGCTGAGGCTCGACACGGACTGGTACGAATCGACCAGGCACGAGCTGCTGCATCTGTATCCGCGCCTGTCACCGGGCGGCGTACTGATCATCGATGACTACGGCGTCTGGCGTGGCTCGGCTGAGGCCACGGACGAGTACTTCACGGAACACGGCCACGCGCCGTTCCTCATCCGCATCGACGACGGCGGCGCCCGTGTCGCCGTCAAACCGCCCCCGTAGTCATGTCGGTCGAACGAGTCATTGCCTTTCGTTTTCACTGCAACCCCCTTGTGTGCCGTGCCCGAATACATCAGCTGCGCATGCTGAATCCGGGCGTGGGAGTTCACGGGATCTTCGGGGGCGCAATGGGTTACCGCGGCGCCGCGTTCCGGATGGCCGGCAGACGGCTGCTGCAGCTCGACACCATGTACATCTCACGCCACAGCAGCGAATGGAACTGGAAGAACGGGGACCTCGTGCTGCTGGACTGGTTCCGCGACGTGGGCCACCGGCTGTCCTTCGATGTCGTGCACCTCCTCGAGTGGGATCTGCTCCTCGCGGAGCGACTCGACCGGCTCTACGCTGCGGTGCCGCCCGAGGCTGTGGGACTGACGGCGTACACGCCGATCTCCGTCATCGGCGAACACTGGCGCTGGGTCGCCCGGCCGGATGGAGCACGAGAGTGGAACGCACTTCTGGCGTACGCACGCGACCGACTCGGGTATGACGGGACTCCGCACGGCTGCATCGGCGTCGGTCCCTGCTGTCCGCGATCGTTTCTCCGGGACTACGCCGCTGTCGACCCACCAGATCTCGGGAACGATGAACTGCGGTTCCCCTTGTTCGCGGAGGCGCTGGGCTACCCGGTGGTCGACACAGGGTTCCGGCGCCGCTGGCACGACCCGGACGAGGACCGGTACTTCAACGCCTCGGCCAGACCCATTGACCCACGGACCGTCGCGATCGAATTGGCGAAGCCGGACGGCCGACGCGCTTTCCATCCCGTGCGGAACTCCATCCCTGATCTTGCGTGGGAATCCCGGCCTTCAGGCCGGGCGGGAAACGCATCTTGATGTTCGGAGCCGCGAAGCGGCGTAGTGGGCTGCAAATCTGCTTCTGCAGCGGTCAGGGCTTGGCCGTCATGAGGCTCTTTAGAGCAGAGTGAGAAGCCCCCTCGTTTACGAGGGGGAGGAGTCACGTCCGCTCACGCATGCGGCCAAGCGCCACTGGACACCATGCAACGCCGGCCCGGCTCCGCAGGGGAGCCGGGCCGGCATCCGCCCGTCGTACGCGTCAGACGTCCCCGAAGTCACCGGCGAGCGCTGACGCGATGCGCACATGGGACTGGGCCTCCTCGGTGCGCCCCTGGCGCTCCAGGGTGCGGCCCAGCATCAGCCGGGCGTAGTGCTCGACCGGGTCGCGCTCTACGATGGTCCGCAACTGGGCCTCCGCGCGCCGTAGTTGGGCCGAGTGGTAGTAGGCGCGCGCCAGCAGCAGGCGCGGCCCCGTCGGCTCGGGTACCTCCTCGACCAGCTCGCCGAGCACCCGTGCCGCGGCGGTGTAGTCCCTGGCGTCGAAGAACAGCTGCGCCCGCTCCCAGCGCTCCGCCGGTGTCCCGTGGGTGTAGTAGGCGTTGCTGGGGGTGCTGTAGGTCGTGTCCACTGGTGACCTCCTTCGCCGCCGTCAACCGCGACCGACGGTTGAATATTCCACCAATCGGCTCGGTCGGGTGGTTGGGCGGTCAGGCGGTCAGCGCCGCAAGCTCCGCGTTGGCGCGCTCGGTGACCAGGGCGAGGACGCGGCCGGCGGCGGCCAGGTCCTCGGCGGGTATCCCGCCCCAGATGCGGACGGAGACGGGGGCGGTCTCCGCGCCGACGGCGGCGAGCAGCTCGCGCCCTGCATCCGTGGGGCGAAGGTGCGCGCCGTCCGCGACGAGCAGCTGGTTGGCCAGCAGCTCGTCGAGAGTGGCGCGGATGTCGGCGGGATCGGCCTTGAGGGAGCCCCGGATCTGGGTGATGAGATCGTCCGGCGTCTGCGGAGCGTCGGCGGTGACGGCGGCGCGCAGGGTGATCTGCTGCTGGAACGTGATGCCGTGCCGGGCCAGGACGTGCTCCAGGACGCCGCGGGCGGCGTAGTGGGCCAGGCCGAGGGCGCGGGCGTTGGCGACGGGTGCGGTGGTGGTGGATGCAGTGGTGGTCATGGTGTTGTCCCCTGAGTGCTCTCGTTGTTCGGTATGGATGGAGCGAGAGGTGTGTCGAGCAGGGTCGTCAGCTCGTCGGTGAACGTGCGCGTCCGCGGGGCGTCGAGGCCGCCGAGTGGCTCCAGCAATTGCTGAAGCAGTTCCTGGACCACCGTGATGGCCTGCCGCGTGACGGCCTGGCCCTGCTTGGTGAGGGCGAGCTGTACGGCGCGCGGGTCGCGGGAATCACGGGTGCGCTCGATCAGGCCGGCCGACTCCAGGGCGCGCGCCAGCTTCGAGACGTACAGCGCCTCCAGGCCGGTGTGGTCGGCGAGCCGGCGCTGACTGGGCCGCTCGCCGGCGCGCTGCATGCCGTGCAGTGACGCGACCAGTGAGTACTGCGCGTGGGTGAGGCCCAGCGGAGCCACCGCGCGATCGACCGCGACGCGCCACTTGTTGGCGAGCCGCCATACCTGGAAGCCGGGCGTGGGGCCCGGTGAACCGTTGCTCATGGCAAATAGAGTACATGGCTACTATGTCCATGGCTACTATTTTCTGACGGATGTGACGGTGCACCCCCGAACAGACCGACGACCCCGACACGTTGCGGACACGACCTGGCGAGGCCAGGGCTGCAACGTCACGAGGTTCGCCATGGCGTGAGGTCGAGTTGGATTGAGCCCCGACCATTCCTCCTGGTCAGCGGCGCGCATTGGTCTTTCTGCTGATGGAATTCAGCGACCATGGTTTGGAAAGCACATTGTGTATAGGGGTGTTGACAGATTGGATTGCCAAGGTCAAGACGGCGGGGTTGCTGCCCGGCGTTGAGAAGGGGGGGCGGTATGGGGTCGCATTGCGACATTGACCTGGATGAGCGCCGGCTGGCCCGACTGTCGGCCGGAGCCCGGCTCCTCCTGGAGGTCGCCGTCGTGCTGGACCGGCCCTTCACACTCTATGAAGCCGCCGACATCCTGGGGCGTCGCGCGGTCGAACTGCTCGCCTGCGCCGAGGAGACGCTCCAGATGGAGCTGTTGGCCGAGGACGGCGAGAAGTTGGTGCTGCCGGGAGGGCGCACCGGACACCCCGCCGAGGTCGAGGTGAACGATCTCGCCCCGCTCACCACCGCGAAGATCCGCGTGGCCCGGCTCGTGGCCAAAGGAAAAGACCCGCACCACGGGCCATATGGGCCCCTCCGACCCCGCTGCGGGCATTGAGCACCTGTGGACCACAGGGCGATCGTCCCCGGCGGCCACATCCCAGTGGTGGCCCCTGCGCCGGGGATGGAGGCCGGTGCAGCGGTCGTCGAGACCACCGCTGCACCGCCCCCGTCACGGCGAAACACGACCCGCACGGCTTCCGGTTCAGAAACCGGCACAGAAGGAAGCGAATGACATCCATGCTCAACGGCTGCACGCCCTGGCCCGAGGAGTTCGTCGACCGCTACTGGGCGGCCGGGCACTGGCGTGGCAATACGCTGGACAACCTGCTGCGCGGCTGGGCCCTGCAGTACGGACCGCGGACCGCGCTCGTGCACGGCGCCACCCGCATCACGTACACGAACCTGAACCGGCGCGTGGACCGCATGGCCGCCGGATTCCGGCTGCGCGGCCTCCGGCCCGGGCAACGGGTCGTCGTCCAGCTACCGAACGTTCCCGAGTTCGTCATCACCGTGTTCGCACTGATGCGCCTCGGCGCGGTCCCCGTGTTCTGCCCCGTCTCGCACCGCGCGCGCGAGGTGTCCCACCTCGTGCGGGTCACCCAGGCCGTCGGCTACGCCGGACCCTCGACGTACCAGGGCTTCGACCACACGGCGATGGCCGCGGACATCGCGGCCCGAGGCCCCTTTCTGCGGCGGGTGTTCACCCTTGAGGCGCCGGGCGCCTCGTCCCCGTACGGCGGCCTGACGACCGACCCGTCGGGCTGCCACTACTTCCCGCTGGGCTCCATCGATGCCCCGCCCGAGCGGGCGCTTGCGCAGAGCGCCGACCAGGTGGCGTTCTTCCTGCTCTCCGGCGATACCACCGCGGCGCCCAAGCTCATTCCGCGCACCCACAACGACTACGCCTACCAGGCGCAGGCCGCCGCCGAGCTGGTGTCGCTCACCGACAACGACGTGTATCTCGCCGCGCTGCCCGCCGAGTTCAACTTCACCTTCGGCTGCCCCGGCATCGTCGGCACCCTCTCCGTCGGCGCCACCGTCGTTCTGGTCGAGAACCCGGGACCCGCCGAATGCTTTCCGGTCATCGAACGAGAGCGGGTCACCATCACGTCGGTGGTGCCCGCCGTCGCCCAACTCTGGCTCGACGTACTTCCCACGGTCCAGGCCGACTTGAGCAGTCTGCATCTCGTGCAGATCGGCGGCGCGCCCTTGCGCCGGGCGACCGCCGAACGGATAGGCCCCGAACTGGGCTGTCGCCTGCAGCAGGTCTTCGGCATGGCTGAGGGGCTGCTCACTCTCACCCGGCCCGCCGATCCGGCCGAGACCGTGCTCACCACGCAGGGCCGCCCGCTCTCGCCCGACGATGAGATCCGCATTGTCGACGTCGACGGCAAGGACGTGCCCGACGGGGAGCCCGGCGAACTCCTCGCCCGCGGTCCGTATACCGTGCGAGGCTACTACCGGGCGCCCGACGACAACGCACGCTCCTTCACCACCGACGGCTACTTCCGCACCGGCGACCTCGCGCGGCGCACCCCGGACGGCAACCTGGTTGTGACCGGCCGCCTCAACGACGTCCCGGGGCGGGCTGACCACGAAGATCCATCTGGCCTGTGACGGGCAGGGTCGGCCGCCGGCCTTCACGATCACCGCAGGGAACGTCAACGACTGCACCCAGTTCGAGCAGGTCATGGCCCGCATCAGCGTCAGCCGGTGCGGGCCCGGGCGGCCCAGGTGCCGGCCCGGGCAGGTCGTTGCCGACAGGGCTACTCGTCCACGAAGATCCGATCAAGGGCCTGTAGCGCCGCCGAGGCCGTTGCAGCCGACTCGTCGTCCGGCCCGGACGAGGACGGCTGCTACCCGTCGGCCCGGGCAGGTTACGAGCCGTGAACGCCTCCTCCGGGCGATCCCGGAGCCGGGCGTGGCGGAACTGGAAGACGAGCCCCACAGTCCGCAGGACGTGACGCTCGCGAGCGTCCGAGAAAGACCTGACCAGGCGGACCGGAGCCTCGTTCCTCAGGCGCAGTTGGAGGCTTGCGAGGAACGTGCGCCAGGTTACCGATCCCACCAGGAGCCGCCCACTGTCACCAGCGCGATCCCGGACAGGCATCCGTCGATGAGCCCGAAGCTGCGCTTGTCCGCCAGTTCAGCATGATCTAGCGAGGAACCCTTGAGGTACCAGGGCGGCACGCGCTGAAGTCCGCGAGCACGTTTAGAAGTTGGCCAGGCCCGTCGGCTCCGGATGCGGGCGGACAGCTGATTGTGGACCTCGACGGAGTGCTTCACATCGCGCACTCCGAGAAGCAGGATGCCACCGCGACCTGGAAGACCTTCGGACACCACCCGCTGATGGGCTTCGTCGACCACGGCCGCGGCGGGTCCGGTGAACCGGTCGCGGGCCTGCTGCGGCCTGGCAACGCCGGCTCCGACACCGCGAGCGACCACATCGACGCCGCGAAGCCGGCCCTGGCCCAGCTGCTGAAGAGGTACCCGCGCGGACGCCGGACACTCATTCGGTGTGATTCCGGCGGTCGGAACCCACGAGTTCGTCAACTGGCTCTCTGCCAGGGGCCGGTGGCTGTCGCACTCGGTCGGCATGACCATCACCGACGCCATCCACCACGCCGTCCTGAAGATCCCCGCCTCGGCCTGCGCGGTAGTCGTCGAACCCGGGGGGCGAGATCCGCGACGGCGGCTGGGTGCCGAGCTCGACGGCGACTGCCTGAAAGGCTGGACGAAAGGAATGCGGCTGATCGTCCGCCAAGGAACGCCCGCACCCCGGCGCCCAGTTGCGCTTCACCGACGCCGACGGCATGCGCCTGACCTGCTTCGCCACCAACACCAAGAACACTGCGATCGCCGAACTGGAACTGCGGCACCGTCAGCGTGCCCGAGCTCAGGACCGCATCCGGGCCGCCCGCTCCACCGGCCTGCGCAACCTGCCCCTCCACGAGGCCGCGCAGAACCAGATCTGGCTGGAGATCGTCCAGATCGCGCTGGAGCTGCTGGCCTGGATGCCGATGCTCGCCCTGACCGGCCAGCCCCGCTTGTGGGAGCCCCGACGGCTCCGCCTGCGGCTGTTCTCCACCGCCGCCCAGCTCGTCACCACCGGCCACCGCCGCATCCTCCGCCTCGCCGGGAACTGGCCCTGGACCGACGTGATCACCAACGCCCCTGGCCCGGCTCACCGCCCTGCCGAACCCAGGCTGACCAGCAGCCTTCCCCGTCCCTCCGAAGCCGCACCAGCCCGTCGGAGCCGGAACCCGGCGCCCGCCCGGCGCGACAGCCGGGCCCTCACCCTGCCCACCACCGGCCCAACAAGCCGAAAGCCCGCCAGTTGACCTGTTAAGCCGTCATGAAATGCCGAGGCTGACTGAGCGATGTGCTGCGTATCGAGGTCAGCCGAGGCCGGCGTATCCCTGGAAGCGAATTCTGATCCGGCCCTGTGGGGTGACTCACCCGCTCGGATGCGCTCGGCGAGCAACTGGTCGCGAGGGTGTGCATGGTGAGTGCATGAACACCACACCTCACCCCAAGAAGGCCGTTTCCCGGATACTGCGAGCATTCGCGGTGAGTGCCGCCGTGGGCATCGCTTGTGCGGCGGGGGTGGCAACTGCCACATCCGCCGTGGCCGCGACGCCCGCCACGCACGTCGCCACAAACGCCACCCCAGCCTACGGCGGCGGTGGGGACGACTTCCAGTGCGGCAACGGCATCCTCCCCATCCTCAACTTCTGCAACTGACGGACAACCGAGGGCAGTTCCTGCCCGCAAGCCGCACAACCTCACATGGAAGAAGTCCACCCACCCACCCCCAGGGCGGTCAGGAACAGGGGCAGGAACCCTCTCCCTGACCGCCCTGCCGAACACAACCGAAGGCCTGCGCCCACTGCTCCGGCCGGGGCGGCAAAATGCTCAGTGAACGAAGAACGCAATGGCCGCAATGACTAGTTAAGTGGAGCTGCCTGGGGAGAACTTCGGCGGCCTGATCCAGCCCAATGACCGCTCGACCGCTTGCCTCCAGTTGTCATATTCCGACTCCCGTCGCTCCGGAGCCATGCTGGGCAACCACTGGGCGGCCCGGTGCCAGTTGCGGCGCAGGTCTTCCAGGTCCGGCCAGTAGCCCACGGCGAGCCCGGCGGCATAGGCGGCCCCGAGGGAGACAGTCTCGGCGGCCATGGGCCGTACGACAGGGACGTCGAGCACGTCGGCGAGGAACTGCATGAGCAAGTTGTTGGCGGTCATGCCGCCATCGACCTTGAGCGACCTCAGGGGGACTCCCGAGTCGGCGTTCATCGCGTCGAGGACCTCCCGGGTCTGCCACGCGGTGGCCTCCAGCACGGCACGAGCCAGATGCCCTTTGGTGATGTACGACGTGAGGCCGACAATGACACCGCGGGCGTCGCTGCGCCAGTGGGGTGCATACAAGCCGGAGAAGGCTGGGACGATGTAGCAGCCGCCGTTGTCGTCGACGGTTCGCGCCAGGGTTTCGATCTCCGGGGCACTGCTGATCAGTCCCAGCCGGTCGCGGAACCACTGAACGAGCGAGCCGGTGACAGCGATGGAACCTTCCAGCGCGTACACCACCGGCTCGTCTCCGAGCCGGTAGCCGACCGTGGTGATCAGTCCGTGCTGGGAACGCACGGAGTTCGCGCCCGTGTTGAGCAGGAGGAAGCTGCCCGTCCCATAGGTGCACTTCGCCTCACCGGGCGCGAAGCAGGTCTGGCCGAACAGCGCGGCCTGCTGGTCCCCCAGGGCGGCGCCGACGCGGACTCCGGGCAGTACAGAGCGGGCGACGCCGTAGCACTCTGAGGAAGGACGGATCTCCGGCAGCATGGGGCGGGGTATACCGAAGCACGTGAGCAGCTCGTCGTCCCAGGCCAGGGTGCGGATGTTCATGAGCATGGTGCGACTGGCGTTGGTGACGTCGGTGATGTGCAGCCCGCCGTAGGGTCCACCGGTGAGATTCCAGATCAGCCAGCTCTCCATGGTGCCGCACAGCACCTCGCCGCGCGCGGCGCGCTCGTACAGCCCATCGGTGTGGTCGAAGAGCCAGCGGACGCGCGGGCCGGAGAAGTAGGTCGCGAGCGCCAGGCCGCACCGCTCGAGGAAGAAGTCTTCTCCCCACTTCCGCTCGAGATCTTCGATAACGGTGTCGGTCCGAGTGTCCTGCCAGACGATCGCCTTGCCTACGGGAGCGCCTGTACGCCGGTCCCAGAAGACCGTTGTCTCTCGCTGGTTGGCGATGCCGACGGCGGCGACTCGGTCGGGGCCTATGCCGGCGTGAGCAAGCGCCTGCGGGACGATGCGCTGCAGGTTGCGCCAGATCTCGGCGGCATCGTGCTCCACCCAGCCGGGGCGGGGGAAATGTTGCTGGTGTTCTTGCTGAGCCATCGACACCAGTCGGCCGCCGCGGTCGAAGATGATGCACCGGGTGGAGGCGGTGCCCTGGTCGATGGACATCACATAGCGTTCAGCCATGGTCGGGCCCTGCCTTCAGATGCGTTCGCGTAGTCCGAGACTTACCAGCGGGCTGCACCGAGGTCGCGGGAGACTGCCCGAGCGGCGTCGCGCACCTGGGCGACGAGCCTGGGATGGGGTTGGCTCTTGGTGTCGCAGATGCGTTCCAGCGCTCCGGACACGCCAATGGCGCCCACGACAAGCCCGCCATGTCTGCGGATGGGCGCGGCGATGCCGGCGGTGCCCATGTCCATTTCCTGGGCTTCGGTTGCCCATCCGGCCTCCCGGAGCTCGGCGAGCCTGCGAATCAGCTGTTTGGGGGTCGTCACTGTGTGCCGGGTATATGTCTCCAGTCCGGTTTCAAGGAGTGGCTCCAGGGGAGTGGCGCCGTAGGCCAGCAGGACCTTGCCAAAGGCGCTGGCGTGCAGTGGCAGCAGGGATCCGACATCCAGGGTTTGGAAGGTGTCGTCCGGCCGGAAGACGTGGTGGACGATCAGGACCTTGCCTTCAAGAGGCGTGCCTATGCGGACCGCCTCGCCGCTGCGGGCGGCGAGGGCGTCGGCCCAGGGCATGGCACGGGTACGCAGTTCGTTGACGTCGAGATAGCTGCTGCCCAGGTGGAGCAGGGCGGCACCGAGCTGGTACTTGCCGGTGGCCTTGTTCTGCTCGACAAAGTCGACGTGTTGCAGGGTGCGGATGATGCCGTGGGCGGTGCCCTTCGCCAGGTCCAGTGAGTCGGCCAATTCGCCCAGACTGAGCTGGCCGGAACTACCGGCGAGTAGGCGCAGGATCGCCGCTGCTCGCTCGATCGACTGCACTAGTGCCGCCATATTCGAATGATAATTTCTTCCGCCATCGTTCGACAATGCCGAACGATGAGGCACTGCTCGAAGCAGCTGGGAGTACAGACGCATTCACCGATTGACTCCAGCGGTAGCGAAGCCCCGCACCAATGCGTTCGGTAATGCCGAATGCCTTTCGTTGACCCGACCCGCCGGGCTCCTTAGCGTCCAACGAAACGAACGACCCGGATTTCCGAGCCCTGAGGCTCTCGTCAACACCACACCGGATGGCAGGTCGCCACCCCGGACGCCCGAGGGAGTCACCGTGCGGACACGGCCGAAGGAGTCCCCGGTGCGGCCCCCGTTCCGGCGGCCGCAGGCCGACGTCCTTGAGCGGACTCAGTCCTCGGCCCGCGAGGCGGGGGCGCCGCCCTGGCTGCGGCCGGCCTTACAGGCCACCTCGGACAACCAGCCACTGCCCTACCCGCAGGTCCCGCACCAGGGTCCCAAAGCCACCCGGATGAGCCATGACCACCACACTCCTCGCAGCACCCAGCCCGGTGGCGCCGAGGCCAGAAACCAGGCACGGGTGCCGGGCCCTCCTGTCCCTGCCCGCCAAGGTCTGCTGCGTGTCGGCGGCCCGGCGATTCACCTCGGAGATCCTCATTCGCTGGGGCGTGACTGACGGTGCCCGCGAGGACGCTGAGCTCATCGTGTCCGAGCTGGCCACCAACGCTGCGCTCCACGGCCGCTGCGACCTGACAATCGGCCTCATCCTCGACGCCGGGTTTTTTGCACATCATGGTTGCCGACTCCGGCGGCGACGCCGCCCCGCGTGCAGCCCGTGGTGGCTCCCCCGACGAGCAGGGCCGGGGCCTGGACATTGTCGGAGTGCTGGCGCCCTGGATACGTACCCATCTGGACACCGCAGGGCGCCGTGTGCACGTCCGCCTGCGCACCACTGCACTGGACCACGAGTGAGACAGCTCCCCCCTGGTTCTCGTCGGAGGTTGAGCGCGTCTTACCGATATTGAGCGCGTGCCGTTAAACCCTTGCCGGGCACGCGTCGCGGGAGCTTGAGCGGTAGAGGATGCGGCCGGCTCGGGAGCTGAAAGGCGGCGCAGGATACTGGCCGGGTGAGGTCCCTCGTACGGCTGACCTTGGTACCGCCGAGGCACGAGTGGGTCCTCCCGATGTCATAGACCCCCACCCACAAGGAGGAGCATCTTCGTGAAGATTAATCGCCGTTCCCGTATGAAGAGGAAGAGCCTGTCCTCGTCGGCGGTGATCCTGCCGTCCGCGATTCGTCGGTAGGTCGGCCCGGGGCAGGCGTCCCCGGGAAGGTCGCCAGGGCATGACCGGGAAGAGCGAGGGACGAGCCGTGCCGGTAGCCCGAGCCAGCTCCGTCAACGCCCTGTTATGCCGATGAGCTTGGATTGGCAGTGTGTTGGGGGTCGTGCCTTCAACTCGGTAGCTGACGGAAGGTGAGGCCCCTCAACCTGACACTCACCTGAGACCCGGATCTCTTTCGGCAGACAGGTCGCTCATGGTGCCGGTCAGGCCGCGCCGCCGTGTGCTGGCCAAGCTCTGTCGTCGGCGGCCAGCCAAGGCTCGTTCGCGGCGGCGGTGGGGGTTGTCCCGGTGAACGCGCGGACGTCGTGGTGGAGGTGGGACTGGTCGGCATAGCCGCTGTCCGCTGCCACCCGCGCGGGGCTGTGCCCGCGGACCAGGCAGTGGACGGCGTGATCGAAGCGGACCAGCATGGCGGCGCGTTTGGGTGGCAGGCCGATCTGCGAGCCAAAGCGTGACCACATGCGCTGGCGGCTCCACCCGGTCCGGGCTGCGAGGTCGCTCACGCGGGCTCGGCCGTGGCTGGCGACGATCTGGCGCCAGGCCCAGGCCACTTCGGGATCGACCACCCTGCCTGTATGGAGCCGGGTAAACAGTTCTGTGTCGATCAGCGCGAAGCGCTCCGGCCAGGTTCGCGCATGGTGAAGCCGCTCCCGCAGGCGCTGCGTGTCGCGGCCCCACAGGTCGTCGAGCGCGAGGACGCTCCCGCGCAACTCCGCGAGCGGGACCCCGAGCACGGGGTGCGCGGCAAGCGGAGACAGGCGTATCTGCACACACTCGACGCCCTCGGCGCGCACCTGGAACGCGCTGAAGGCGAGCCCGGCGGCCAGGCTCTCCGACCGCATTCGGCCGGCCGCGCCGTGGATGTCGAACGGGCGGTCACCGAACTCGACGGCCACGGTGACGGCTGGGTGGGGGATGGCCCGTAGTTCGACAGGGCTGTCGCCGCGAATGCGGAATCCGGCCATGTCGACACCGGGCAGCGCGGTTGCCCGCGACGGTCGCGCGATCTCCCAGGCAGCGGTGGGATTTGCCTCCCGGCGAACTGGTCGCACGCCTCGACTGTACGAGCGGCTCGGTGGTGGGATCAACCAACGCGCGAGGCGCCGACATTTCTCCAAGACGCGTCGCGTTGGCCACCGGGAAGGTGATGGCGCCCCGGACCGACCGACGGAGGAGCCATGGACGAGACGACCACCCCGCAAGGCCAACGCAACCACAGCCGCGCAGACGCGGCGCCGAGCGTCCCGCGCGGATGGCGGGCGTGGAGTCGACGGCGGCGGATCACGCTGCTGGCCGTCGGCGTGCTGGCCGTCCTCCTCGCGTGGAACACGGTGTCAGTGCGCACGGAGACAGCCGAAGCCTCCGGCGAGCAGATCGTGCGCCTTCCCGGCGGAGACATCCACGTCGTGCAGGATGGGCCGCCCGGCGCCCCCACTGTGGTGCTCCTGCACGGCCTGGCCGGCTCGACCGCATGGTGGGACCCAGTGCTGCCGGCAATGCGGGACCTGCGCGTGGTGCGGGTGGACCTGCTCGGTCACGGCGGATCAGCCAAACCGGCCGATGGCTACGGCATCGCGCAGCACGCACGCCGGGTCGGGGCCGTGCTCGATCAACTCGGGGTGCGCCGCGCGACCATCGTCGGGCATTCCACCGGCGGCGTCGTCGCCACGTCGCTGGCCGAGCAGCGCCGCGACCTGGTGGCAGCGATCGCGCTGATCGACACCGGCCCGCGCGCGGACGCGTTCCTCGGCGACAGCTTCGTCGCCCGCCTGATCACCACGCCGGTGGTAGGGGAGCTGATCTGGCGGCTGCGCACCGACAGCACGATCCGCGACGCGCTGAGCACCGCGTTCACCCGCGAGGTGCAGATCCCCGACCAGATCATCGCCGACATCCGGGGCATGACCTACCGCAGCCTCACCGCGACCGACGAGGCGGTCGACGCGTTCCTCAAGGAACGTCCCATCCCCCACCGGCTCGCCGGCCTCGACCTGCCGACCCTGGTGATCTTCGGCTCCCAGGACCGGCGATGGCAGCCGTCCTCCGCCCAGGACTATCGCCGAGTCCCCCACGCCCGCATCGAGATCCTCGACGGTGTCGGCCACACACCCATGTTCGAGGACCCCGACACCACCGGAAGCCTCCTGCATGGCTTCGCCGTCGAAACCGCGCCACGCTGACCCGGCATCACCACTCAATCTCCCGCAGCCGCCGCGCCTGGCGCAGCCCGACATCAACGGGCAACGCCCTCCCGACCTCCGGTAGTCCGGTCAACGACTCGGTGCCGGCCGTCGCGCAGAGGACATGGATGTCCACGCGGTGCTGGTCGGGTAGCGCCAGTAGGGCGAGGGCACGGCGGAGGCTGCGTTCGACCATTTGTTCCGCGCCGGGGGTGGAGAGGACGTAGTCCCGTACTTGAGGGTCGAGCCCGTTGGAGCGCAGCATCCGGTCCCGAACGGCGGGGTCTTCTGGGGGGTTTCGGAGGGGGCGGGTGTCGACGCGCATTCCTTGTCGTCGCCCTGAGCGGAGGAGGGCCCAGCCGCACAGCCCCACGACAGCCCCGCCCCTCCTATCGGAACACCGCAAGGGCCACGACGCTGAGCACGAACGTGACCACGGGCGCGATCCGGCTGGCGCGGGCCAGCCGTCGGTGGCCCAGGCGATGGGCGTTGAGCAGGACGAACAGGCCCGTGTGGGTGGTGACCAGGTTGATCACCGTGAGCCACTGGTGCCGGTGCTGCATGAGCGATACGACCAGGATGATCCAGGCGGCGAGGAATCCGACCGCCCAGAGGATCTGTCCGAGCGGGCCGGCGGGACCCGGCCGCCCCCTGTCGGCGGACGTCGGCGAATCCAGCGGGCGGGTCTCGGGGCGCAAAGGGGGCTCCTGTGGTCGGCGCAGGTGGTGGGCCCGTACGACCCTAAGTGGCCGTCGTACGGGCTCCGCGACCGGCCCCTCTCCCGCTCAGGGGCCGTGGGGCGCTTGCCTGCCTGCACCTGCTGCAGGCGACCTCGGTGGGGCACTCGCCGGGCGGGAGGATCGGGCGTCCGGGGCGCGACCCGGCCGCCGCTGGTGACGTACTGGCCGCCAGCCCACTGCTTCTGCTTCTGGTGCGCTGCTGGACGGGCTTGCTGGCGCGCTGCGACTCCCGGACCGCTGCCAGGCAGCCGCAAGGCTTCGGTCGCGGGGACCTTGCGGTAGGTGCGTACTGGTGGAGAGCACTTGTTCCTGGTGCGCTGTATTCCCCGGGTTCAGGTCCTCCGTCGTTGCGGCCATGGGTAGCCGAGCTGCCCGGCGAACTCCGGTGAACCGCCGGCGACTTCTGCGGCCTCGCGCGGGTCACCTGCCACGAGTTGTTCGGCGAACTGTTCGGCCTGATCCAGCGGGTCGTCGCTGGAGATGCTCAGCAGCATCCTGAACTGCAGCCATGGGCGGTCTTGCCCTATGGCAGAGCGGCCTGGATGGAAGAGGAAGAGATTGATCTGGTCGCGCTCCCAGAGCCAGGCGGACACGCCACCGAGTTCGCATTCCCACCGCGTGAGCCAGTCGGTGTGGCCTCTGAACTCCTGCTCCAGCAGCCGTGCGACGGTGCGAGCTGGCCATTCCCAATGGTGGTCCGCGGTTGCCCGCTCGACCTCGGCGTCGTATTGCTCGGCGTCGAATCGGATTTCTGGCAGGTCCACCTCATCGGAGTCGGGGTTGCGCCACTCGTTCCAGACCACCTGGTCGTTGTCGCGCCTGATGGTCACGTAGAGAGCCCCGCAGCATCCCTCGGTGCACTGTGCCTCAGCCAAGCGCACCTCGTGCGGAGCATTCGCGGCTTCCAACGGCCCCTCAGGCAATAGGAGGTACTGGGGATCTAGGCCGGGGCCATTGTCGAAGGCTTGGGCCAGTAGGTCTTGCCCATCGACAAGCGGACGAACTTCCACCGCGCTCCCGCGTTGGGCGGGGTTTGGCACGACAGTACGGGTCGGGCGGGGGGATCCGCCGCGCTGATCGACACCCTGATCCTCATCGCCGTACGAGGTCGACGTACCGCTCGCTGACCTCGTACGGCAATGAAGAAGCCCCGGCCGTCCGCTCCACCGGGGTCGGGCGGCCGGGGCTGGTCGAGGTGTCTCCTACGAGGCGGGCCGGCCGGAGCCGGGGCGGGTCTCGGTGCCTGTGCCGCCATGCTGGTGCATCGTGGTGGGCGGCGAGCCGACGTCTGCGCCGCACGGCCGCCGCGAGGGGCGAGGAGCTGCCGGCCCGGAAGGAGGCGCACGTCAAGTCCCGCAAGCAAGTCCGGGCCCGTGTCGAGTACGTCTTCGCAGGCATGAAGTGCTGGAAGGTCCTGCGCGACTGCCGGCTCAGGGGAGAGGGTGTGAGCCACGCCGTGCGCGGAATCGCCCGGCTGCACGACCTCAACTTCGTTGGATAGGGGGCGCGGCCGGAAGGGCCACCGGCCACGACCCCATCCACCCATTCAGAGATGGTTTACGGGACGGGCCTTAGAAGGCGCTGTTGTTGCAGCCCATGCTCGAACCGATGTGGGTCTTCTGTGCGCCCGGGTCGCCCTCGCCGTTGAGCGCGCTGCCCAGCGCGCCGTTGAGGATGCCGACCTGGCCGAGGACGTCGAGGTTCAGGTCGTGCGACTTGCAGTTGGAGCTCTGCCCAATGTTGAAGTGGTCGCCGCCGTGGTGGTGGCCGTGCCCATGGCCGCCTGCGTGGGCAGTGCCGGTACTCAGGAGTCCGACGCTGCCGAGGGCAGCGACCAGGACGGCAGCCTTGCGGAGCTTGTGCATGTCATCTCCCGTGGTGGGTGCGATCTGTGGTAGATCGACTTCGTTCGTTATGGGAGATTAGTATGAAATGCACTCAAAATGTCCGGCGACGCGCCGAGTCCGGGCGGACAGTGCGGGCTGGCCGCCTATGGGGTGCGCTGTGCGGGGTGCTCTTCGCAAATCGCCGACGCGATCGACGTACCGCTTGCCGATCTCGGCAGCGAAGAGCCCACCCCCGCCATGAACAGGCAAAGCTGTGCTGACGCTGCACGTCACGAAGTGTGCAACCCCGTACGTGCAGGGGACGACCGCTCGTGCACTATGGCGATACCGATACCGATACCGATACCGATACCGATACCGATACCGCGGTGCCGCGATTGGCGCGCTCGTCACCGAGCGGGCCTGGGACTCCCGGCCGTCGGCGCGAGCCTGCGCGAGCGGGGGGCGGCCGCCCCCCGGACCGCCGCGCGCTCGCCGCATACCAGGAAGTCGCCCCGACCCGCCACGTGGACCAGGGCATCGCGGAAGCGGTGGCGCGACAGAACCGCGCGATGCGCGACCTCAGCCGCCGCGCATTCCCCGAGCCCGAGGTGGCGACCTACGCTGCGCAGGCCCGATCGAGGCGGCCCGCGCCCAGCGCCGCCGCCACCACACACGCGGCCGCTACGCGGCGGGCGCGAGCTGAGCGCGCAGGTGCGCTGCCTGAACCGTGGCCCAGCCGTTGGGCAGGACGGCATGATCTGCACAGGACCCGCGTGCTCAAGCGGCTCGCATTGAACGAGCCGACAACATCCAGCCGGATCCGCTCCGGCTAGGCCGATCCGCGTGAACGGGAAAAGCAACTCCGGGGGTTCGTGCCGCGCCGTAGCGTGCCCAGGTGAGCAGCCTGGCGCTGGAGTGCCGGGACGACCTGCTGGAGACCGCGGCCGTCCTGGACGCGCTCGCCCTGTGCCACGGGCGCGGCAGCTACCTGCCGCGTCCCTACCAGGAGGATTCCCGCCACCCGGTGCCGATGGACGTGGAGTTACGCACCGACGCCTCCGATGTTGCTGAGCAACTCGTGCGCCCCGACCAGCAGCACGGGGCCAGCACCACAGGTGACATCCCTCCAGCTTGGAGAACGGCTGCACGGATGCCGAGCGGGACGCGGTCCGCGCCTACGCCCGTCGGGAGTGGATCGCCTCCCAGGAGCGATGGCCCGGCTGTTAGTGGCCAGTTCAGATTCCCGCCCGCGGCCAGTTAGTGGGGAACTATCCGGCCGCGGTTGTCACAACACGCAGCCGTCGACGGGCCGACGGCTCGGCGTAGCGCTCTAGCGGAGGCGCGTTGCCTCGGCCCGTGCCCTGTCCGTCGGCACGGGAGCGATGATGTGGCCATGGCGTTGTCGACGGAGTTGACGGAGTTGTTGGGCGTGCGGCACCCGATCGTGCTGGCACCGATGGGCGGTTCGGCCGGGGGCGCACTGGCCGCGGCCGTCTCCCGAGCAGGCGGCCTCGGGCTGCTGGGCGGTGCGTACGGGGACCGGGCTTGGCTGGAGCGAGAGCTGCCGATCGTCGCGGAGGGCACCGACGAGCCGTGGGGTGTCGGTTTTCTGACCTGGGCGATCGATGCCGGCGCTGTGGAGCAGGCGCTGGAGTTCAGCCCCGCGGCGGTGATGTTGTCCTTCGGCGACCCGAGCCCGTTCGTCGACCGGATCCGCCGGTCGAACGCGGTTCTGATCGTTCAGGTCACCGATCTGGACGAGGCCAGGCGGGCCGTGGACGTGGGCGCCGACGTCATCGTGGCACAGGGAACCGAGAGCGGTGGCCACGGCGCCCGCCGCGGCCGGTCCACGCTGCCGTTCGTGCCGCTCGTGGTGGACCTCGCGGCACCGGTACCGGTCCTGGCGGCCGGCGGGATCGCCGACGGTCGCGGCGTCGCCGCAGCCCTGGCCCTGGGTGCCGCCGGAGCACTCATCGGCACCCGCTTCCAGGCCACGACCGAAGCCCTGGTCGACCGTTCCATCAGCAAGGCCATCGTCGAAGGACGCGGACAGGACACCGAACGCAGCAGCGTGTTGGACATCGCCCGCGGCGCGAGCTGGCCGACGGAGAAGTACACCGCCCGCACTCTCAGCCACCCCTATCTCGACCGATGGCGCGGCCGGGAGGCCGAGCTGGTCGGCGACTCCCAGGCCCGTCGGGACTACCACGACGACGTGGCACGAGGGGTGATTCCGTCCCTGCCGGTCTGGGCGGGCGAGGCTGTCGACCTCATCACCGATCTGCCCTCCGCAGCCGACCTCGTCACCACGCTGGCTGCCCAAGCCGAGGATGCACTGGCCTGGGCCGGAAGGCGCCGGCCGAACAACCGCCCACGAGCCCACGGGTAATGCCGTCGAGCCGACAATGGACACCCTCGGTTACACCCCAACTGGCCGTCCGTAGAGAATTTCTGGTGGCCACTGTCAACACCGTCCATCTCGACGAACTCAGCCCGTTGCGGGTTCGGTGATGGTGGCGGGGCCAGGTGGGGTGTTCTGCCATCTGCGGGCGATCTGCTTCATCAGCTGCAGGTAGACGATCAGGTAGCGAAACGGTCGGACCCGGCCATGTAGGCCCGCCCCAACAGGCCGTTCGGTTTGACCAGCGTGGCCATCTGGGCCCAATAGCCCCCCGAGCTGTCGGGACCCAATCGTAATAGGAGAGGCAGTGCACGGTCTTGTTGGACAGCTCCCGGCCATCTCGTTGTCGGTGAGGTAGACCGGGCGAAACGGCGCCCCGTGGGGCACCGGTGCGGTCGGCCCTCGCGCAGATCGGCCGACAGCCGGTCCCGCAGGCTCGACACCCGCGCGCCGAGGTCGTGTTCTGGACGGTCCCAGCCCAGCAGCCGCCCGAGCTGCCGGCGCAGGTCCCACAGGGCGCGCGCCGGCCATGCCCAGCCGTCCGTTCGCTTGTGGTCCTCGCCGGCCATCCGTTCGCCCATCCGCACGAATCGCTCGAAGTCGTCTGGGCCGCCGGGGGTTGGCAGCGCCCGCACGTCCTCGAGGTGGAAGTCGGCAGCGATCTCGTGGATGCGCCACGGCTGATCGGTGTGCTCACTGTTGGGGAGTCTCATGCCGACATACCACCTGTTGCTGGCGCGGCCTATGTTCACGCTCGTGGAAGCCCGGCCTTGGGCGCAGGGTTGTCGCGGCGGGCGCGGCGGGCTCCGATCAGCAGCAGGGCGCACGCGAGCGCGAAGAGCGGCCAGGGTGTGAACGGGAGGACCACGGCGTCGACGACGGTCCAGGTCCCCAGCGTCCAGGCGATGAATGCCGGTGGGGTGATGCCGCGGCGGTCCAGCCACAGCACCGTCAGGCCGACCAGGATGAGCGGTATGCCGAAGCTTGCCAGGCTCATCCAGTACGCGCTGCCCGCCGGGCTCATGTCGGCGAGGTTCTCGCTCCACAGTCCGCCGCTGAACCATGTCCCGGCGTGGCGCGCGGCTTTCTCCACCGTCAGGGCGCCGAGCGTGTGTGCGGTTCCGCATAACGTGATGATCCAGCCAGCCCACTTGATCATCTGAGTTCTCCGTTCTTGTTGCGAAGCCGCGCGGTGCGACTTCGTCGCGGTTGTCTATGCGTAGCGGGGCCCAGTGATCCCCGAAACCATAGTTCCGATACTGGGGTTTCGATACTCGCGTTCCGTATCATGCGAGCATGACAGCGAGAAGGCAACGGGGTGGACGCCCCCGAGACAGTCGCGTGGATCACAAAATCCTGCAGACCACCCGTGAGCTGATCGACGAAATCGGCTACCCGGCCCTGACCGTCGACCAGGTCGCGGCGCGCGCCGGGGTGGGCAAGGCGGCGATCTACCGCCGCTACGCCTCGAAGGCCGAGATGGCGTTCGTCGCCACCATGCACGAGCAGCAGCTGCCTCCGCTGGCCGGCACCGGCTCCTTGCACGGGGACCTGCTGGCGCTGGTCCGCACGTTTCACGTCCGCATGGCCGCCCCGGCGGCCCGACAGCTGGCACCGGCCCTGATCAGCGAACTTGCCAGCAATCCCGAACTGGATACCCGGTTCCAGGACACCTTCCTGGCCGCCGAACAGGCCTGCTTCGCCGAAATCATCGAACAGGCCGTGGCCCGCGGCGAGCTGGCCGGGGCCGTCGACCCCGCGATGGCCCACCTGCTGCTGCTCGGCTCCCTGGCGTCCGCCCTGTACATCCTCAACCTGTCCGTCGACGACGCGATGGTCACCGACCTCGCCGCCGCTGCCGCAGCAGGAATCACCGCCCTGGCCGACCGGCACCACAGCGACCCCGGTGGAGCCGTCGAGCCGCGCTGACAGGGCTGTTTCTCCCGGTTGGGTGGCCGTCCGTGACTCCAAGAACCCCACCGGCCCGGCGCTGGTGCACCACCCACCGGATGAGCGACTTGCTGGACGGGGCAAGAGCGGCTGTCCACGGACTCGTTGAAGTGGCTCCGGCAAGATTTCGTAGCCCTCGACCACTCTCGGGTGGTCGGGTCACGGCGGCGTAGGTGCACGAGCGGGAATTCTCCGCTTCTGTCTACTGGGTGGCGCCGCCGGAGCTGCCCTTCTCCTGGTTCTGGCCCCACGGCCGACGCCAACTCGACACCTTCCGCCACGGCCAGTAGCCCACTACCGCCTGCGCCGACCACCAACTTGCCGAACAAATCTCGGGCCGGCGTCACCTCCGTGGTGATGGCGGTCTTGCCGAGGAGTCGGCTGTCCGGGAAGGCTAGGGGTCACGCGACCGCGACGAAGATGAGGGGGAACGGCGCCGCTTTCCCCCTGCCACGGAGAGTGACGCGCCAACTGGCCGTACGTGGGGAATTCGCGCTGGCCACTGTCACCCGGCATCTGACGCCCGCCCAGCAGCGCCGCGAGCTGTCAGCCGGTGGCTGACGGCGCGCCACTGCTTATTAAATGATGCCCACGGGGAACGGGGGCCCACAGTGGACCAGGGGATAGCGGCACTTGTGGGAGCCGCGATCGGCGGCGCGACTGCCACACTGGCTGCGCTCATCATCAGCCGGGCCACACGCCACCAGGCCCGCGCCCAGCACCACCTGTGGCGGTCCCAGACTCGCCGAGAGGTCTACACGGCCTACGCCGCCGCGCTCGACGCCGCCCTGGACGCCATCGCCCCCGTCCGGATGCAGGCCACCAAGCTGCTCGTCGCGTACCTGCGGCCGGTCGGCGCGGTCGAGGGCGTCGCGCTGGAGCAGTCCGGGGAAGCAAGGGCGGAGGAGAGGCGACGTGCCCGCGAGCTGGTTGCCGCTTTGCGTCCTTTCAGTGCCAAAGCCGGCGTTGAGGGGCCTGAACCGCTCCGTGAGGCGGTGCGTAAGTTGACGCGCAATACGGGCGCCTACCTGTCCTCCTGCATTGCCACGGTGGAGTCCGCATCCGCCCTGACAGACGAGGCGTTGCGGACCCTGGCCCAGGAGACGATGGAAGAGGCCCACCGAGCCGTCGATCGCTCACGCAAGGCGTTCTTCCAGGAGGTCAGCAATGCCCTGGAGAGCAAGCCCGGGCTGCATCGCAGTTGATGAGGAACGGCGGGGCCTGCCTCGGGGTGCCTCCCGGAAGTCGTGAACTTAGCCACCGGGGCGGAAGTGGTTGCCGCCCATGCAAATAACCCTCGGCGGTGCATGGGCCGGACGCCGACCGGTTGCGAGGCGCAGCGGTGCCGCCGCCCACAGCCGACACGCGGCGCCCTGACCCAGGGTGCACAGTAGCTGTCGCGCCTCCAGCCGGCCCCGTTGCTTCTATCCGCGATCTGAACTTGGCGTGGCAGTGCCGCCTGAGTTCGCTTCGGGTTTGTGTGGAGGATTTCGCGGGCCTGCTGTGCGGCGCGGGTGATGCTCTCGCTGATGAAGTTGACGAAGCGGGCGATGTTTTCGAGGCGGGTGGCGGCCGGGGTGTGGGGGCCGAGGATGGCGACGCCTTGGCGTGCGGTTGCGACGAGGTGGGCGGTGGCGCGGGCGCTGGCCATCGTCGATTGGTACCAGACGTCGTCGTCGACGATGTAGCGGTCGCGGCGGCGTTCGTCGTGTTCCCGGTGGACGAGGCCCTGGCTTTCGAGGAACGTGATCGCTTTGGAGATGGACGCCGGGCTGACCTGGAGGTGCTGGACGAGTTCGGACGCGGTGAGGCTGCCGGCGTCGGTGGTGTAGAGGCAGGTCAGCACTCGGGCCATCATCTTGGGCGTGCCCGCAGCCATGAGGACGGTGGTGAACGTTTCCTCGTACTCATGCACGGCCTCGGCGTCACGTCCGTGCGGCTGGGGGACTGACTCCGCCCGTCGGGAGGAGGCGGGCCTGCGCCGGTGGGCGCGGCGTTCGGTGGCGCGGTGGGCCAGGTCGGCACGGTAGGTGGTGGGGCCGCCGTTGCGCATCACCTCACGCGTGATCGTCGAGGTGGGGCGGTCGAGACGTCTGGCGATCTCCGCGTAGGCGAGGCCGTCGGCCAGTCCCAGCGCGATCTGCTGGCGTTCCTGCTGGGTGAGTCTGCCTCCCGGCATCGCGATCTCCGTCGCGGTCCGTGGTGCCTCCAGCATGGCGTTCACTCCCACTCTATTGCAACGAACAGGCTGCATCGTTGCATTAATCTCCAAGGCCACTGCAACGATTCTATGCCTTTGACCTGCATCAATGATGATTAGACGCAACGAACATATTGAAGGGTTCTTGAATGCAACGTAGCTTTTCCATCGTCAGAAACAAACGAGTCACAGGAGAGCACAATGCAGAAGTTCGACACCCCCGCCCCGGTCGCCGCCATCCTGGACATCCCCGCGGGCCGCATCCGGTTCATCGCCGCCGACCGGGCCGACACCACGGTCGAGGTCCTGCCCGCGGACGCCTCGAAGAGCCGCGACGTGAAGGCGGCGGAGCAGACCGAGGTCGCCTACAGCGACGGCGTCCTGCGGATCGAGGTCTCACCGGCGAAGAACCGGATCCTCGGCAGCTCCGGATCCGTCGAGGTGACGGTCCAGCTGCCCGCCGGCTCCCGCATCGAAGCGAAGGCCGCCGCCGCCGAACTCCGGGGCGTCGGACGGCTCGGCGACGTCGCCTTCGAGGGCGCGCACGGCTCGGTCAAGCTCGACGAGACCGAAAGCGCCCGCCTCACCACCCTCGCCGGCGACATCTCGGTCGGCCGCCTGGGCGGCCCCGCACAGATCAGCACCCAAAAGGGCGACCTCCACATCGCCGAGGCCGCACGCGGCACGGTCGTCCTGCGCACCGAGTCCGGCGAGATCTCCATCGGCGCCGCCCGCGGAGTCTCCGCCTGTCTGGACGCCGGCACCACCTACGGCCGGATCCACAACGCCCTCAAGAACACCGAAGGCGCCACCGCCGTGAACATCCGCGCGACCACCGCCTACGGCGACATCACCGCCCGCAGCCTCTGAAACGCCACCCGGCCCGAAGAGGCCGACGAAGCCGTAGGAGGAGCGCGGCCACACCTCCTACGGCGACATCACCGTCCACCGCTCCTGATCCACCTCCGACACCGGAAGAAGACAAAACCATGACCATCAAGCAGTCCGCCTGGACCGGCATGGTGTCGATCGATGACACCGCACTGGCCGTGACCGACACCGGCGGGCGGGGCCGTCCCGTGGTCTACCTCAACGGCTCCTACGCCGACCAGTCGCACTGGCGGCGCGTCATCACCAACCTCGGCAGCGACTACCGGCACATCACCTACGACGAGCGCGCCCGCGGCAAATCGAAACGCGCCACCGACTACTCGTTCGAGGCGTGCCTGCGCGACCTCGACGCCGTCCTCACCGCCAGGAGCGTGGACCGGCCGATCCTGGTGGGCTGGTCCTACGGCGCCATGCTCGCCATGCACTGGGCCGCCCACAACCCCGGCCGCACCCTGGGGGCGGTGTCCGTGGACGGCGCCCTGCCGCACGAATGGCTCGACGACGCCGCCCGGGAACAGATCCGCAAACTGTTCCGCCGGCTGAGCCCGCTGTTCCCGATCGCCCGCCCACTCGGCCTGGCCGCGCGAATGAGCGCCGCGCAACACGCCGAGATCAACATCGAGATCAACGAGCTCTGCGCACCCGCCGCCCTCAACCCGGTCTTCGACCGCGTGACCGTACCGGCCCGGTACGTGCTTGCCACCGGCGGCAACCTGGGCGGCGACCCAAAGCTGATGGAACAGATCCGCGCCAACCTCGACCCGGTGCTCACCCGTAACCCCAACATCCGCCTCAGCGCGAAGGTCGCGAGCAACCACTCCAAGATCCTGCGCAAGGACTTCCGAGCCGTCGCCGACGCGGTACGCGAGCTCGCCGCCACCCACGACCACAAGGCTGGATGAGCCGTGACGACCGCGACGGCGGCCGCCGCCCCGACCAGCCCCAGGCAGCCGAGATCTCTGCGGAGGAGTTCGAGCAGCTGTGGGCTGAAGCACGGCGGATTCTCGGCCTTCCGCCCTAAGTGGGTGAACTTGGCCAAGTGTCCGGCGTCTCGGCAGTGGGGGTGCGGCTGAATCTCAAGTACCAGTAAGCGCAGGGACACGCCGTTGTACCGCGCCCGCCAACTCGCCGCCTTCCAAAGACTGTGCGATGGCTTCGACCACCATGACCTGGACGCTTGGGAGTCCGTCTACACCAATGACACCCACTACGAAGACAAGGCGCTCCACTGGGACCTGCACGGGCGGGACGAGGCGTGACCAGCTGGGCCCTTGGTTTGCAGCCACCTCGGACATCGGCGCCGCTGTGATCGACAGCATCCATGCTCCCGACCGGGCCGCGATCATGTGGCACTTCACCTGCACCCTTCACACCGGCCGGCGCATCGACTCCCCGGGAACCAGCCTGATGAGCATCACGCCCGACGGCCAGATCAGTCACGAGATCGCGTTGTGGAGTCTGGCTGATGTGCCCTACCCGGCCGCTGCGGACTTGGGCCTCCATCCGGCCGTCCGCTACGAAGTTGCCGTGAAGACAGCTGCCGCCGGTGAGGCACATCGGCGGCCCGCCTCGCCAACTCCTACCGGAAGTCAGTCCGTCAGCCCCGCGAAGCGCGTAAACAGGCATAGACGACGGTCGGCTTCCCGCCGATCAGCAGTTCGTCCGGCGCAGAAACTGCGTCTATTCCAGCAGATCCGCGCGTTGCCGCCCGTTGGCTCCCGGGCCATGCATTGCAGCAGGTTCGGGTCGGTGCTCGGGTAGCTCCACAGTCCGTTGTCGATCCGCGGCGGGCAGAACACTCTGTTAGCCAACGCCGCTGACCAGGGTTTCACCCGGGACGGGTTCGGACTTTGGGAAGATCAGCACATAAAGGCCAGCGGCCAGGATGCCACCCGTAAGGGGGGCGATGATGAAGAGCCAGACCTGGGAAAGGGCTGTCTCGCCGACGATGAGGGCAGGACCGAGACTGCGGGCGGGGTTCACCGACGTTCCAGTGATCGGAATCCCGATGAGGTGACATACGGAGAGCGACAGCCCGATTGTCAGTCCTGCGACGGTGTCATTCGAGGTCTTGCTTGTCGCGCCGAGGGCAACGAAGACAAAGAAGGTGGTCAGCACCACCTCGGTCAGGAAGGCGCCGCCTCCATTGATGTGAATGGCGCTGGCGGCACTCCAGCCGTCGGCTCCAAGGCCGGTGGTCGAACGGTTGTAGCCGGGTGAACCGGCGAACGTACCCCACAGGAGCAAAGCCCCGAGGATGCCGCCGGTGAACTGCGCAACCCAGTAACCGATCGCCTCGACCAGCGGAATTCGGCCGGCCAGCAGGGCTCCGATGGTGACGGCTGGATTGACATGGCAGCCGGAGACGGGCCCGAGCACGTATGCCAGTGCCAATAGGACGAGACCGAATGCGAGTGCTGTAGCGACCACACCAGCGGCGTAACTGCTCCCCGCGGTGCCGAAGCCGAACGACAGGGTTGCCACCCCGACGGCGAAATACACGAGCAGCCCTGTTCCCAGCAGTTCCGCAGCCAATTTACGGACCATGTTGTTCCTTTCCCGGATGAGCATCCGGCGACCACTGCGGTCTGTGAAATCCCGTACTCGGGCCAGAACATCTACATTACACACAGAGTTATCATCGAATTGCATAGGGTAAGGCGCCGTCATGTAAAGGCTGGTCGGGAGAGCGTGACGGCAAGCACGGGAGGTGACGCCAGTCGGGGGCGTCGGATGTCGGCGTACACGCCTGCCTTCACCCCGGCGCCCCTGGCTCGCGTGGTACGGGTGCGGTCAAGGGGGACGGGAACTACTCGCTCGTCTCCCTCCTGTCGGGCGTCAAAGCCCTGAACCTCGCTTCAGGGCGCTACCTGAACCTGCATCAGTGCGTGTACTACTCGTCCTCGGCCACCAATCACTTCACGACCGTGGTGCCGGGCGGCGACGGGCGGTTCGCCACGGGGACGAACGTCTCCAACACGGCTGACAGTCAGGTGTCGTGCGGTTCGGGGGACGGGAATTACTCGCTCGTCCCCCTCCTGTCAGGCGTCAAGGCACTCTCGGTGGCCTAGGCCGGGGTCACAGACGTACGCGCCCTGGGTGTTTCGCCAGGTCAGGGCCGGTGGGCAAGCCGGTTTGGCCCGACGACCCCTCTTCTCCACGCGATAGCAGTGGAGAAGAGGACCCGTTGGCGAGACGTCTGCGCGGCGTGCTGTCGTGTGCCGGACGGCATCCGGGTAGCGGGCCGGCGGGTGTCGTCGTAGACAGAAGACATGGGCTGTAGCGGGCGGGGAGGATGGCTGTGATGGTGTTGAAGCCTCCCCTGGAGCCGATGCTGGCCCAGGCTCGCGAGTCGGTGCCGGGGCCCGGTGTGCTGCCGGGCGGTCTGGCGATGGAGCTGAAGTTCGACGGCTATCGGGATCTCCTGTCCACACCGGCCCGCCCTGGTGGTCCGGTGCTCCTGCAGTCGCGGCGCGGCTCGCTGATCCAGAATCACTTTCCCGACCTCGTCGCCGCGGCGAAACATGCCGGACGGCCTGGTCCTGGATGGCGAGCTCGTGGTGTGGGTCCGGGGGGGCCTTCGAGGCGTTGCAACGCCGCTCCGTATCCGGAGAGCGCACTGTCCAGGCCCTCGCCGCGGCGATGCCCGCCCATTTCATCGCCTTCGATGTCCTCCAGGCCCACGGTCAGGAGCTACTCAGTCAGCCGTTCGAACGGCGCCGCGCCACCGTTGAGGACTTGTTCACCCAGCGCGGTCTGACCCCGCCGTGGACCCTGTGTCCGATGACGAGGGACCCGGCCGTCGCGCAGGAGTGGCTGGAGTCCTGGACGGAGATCCAGGTCGTGGAAGGCGTGGTGATCAAGGGCTTGCAGCAGAGATATATGACCGGGCCAGAGGGTGGTCAATTGACTGCACCAACTCAGTGATCGGTTCGCCGCGGCGAGGGGCGGAGCCGAACATCGCGGCGTGCCATGTGAGACCTCCAGGGTTTACAGGGACGTGACGGACGGGTGGGTGCGGCTGCCCGAGATCGGGGCGGTGGTCGCCGGGGAGAGATTTACTTCCATGGGTGATGGTCGACGGAGCCGATCGGATGATCCCACGTCTGGTTCCGAGTGTTGGCGCGAGGTGGTCAGCTCGTCGCGGTGAACTTGCCTTGGTCACGCCTAAGGCGGCTCCTCGTCCGGGGAAGTCGTTGATCTGTTCGCAGGACGACCATTGATTCCACTCGACTCTTCAGGAGACCTCATGAGATTCCGTTCTCTCGCGGCTGCGGCTGCAGTTCTTGGTATCTGCCTCAGTGGCGCTGGTGCCGCGCAGGCTCAGAGCCAGGACGGCGATCAGTTCGGCGTCGCCCAGGGCAGCTTCGGCGGCGGCCAGTTCGGCGGTCAGGACACCGGTCAGATGGGCGGCGGTGGGTTCGGCGCCCAGGACGGCGGTCAGGACGGCGCCCAGGACAGCTTCGGCGGCGGCCAGTTCGGTGGCCAGGACTCCAGTCAGATGGGCGGCAGCCAGTTCGGCGCCGACCAGTTCGGCGGAGGTACCGGGGGGAGCTGACCTGCGTCCAACCCCGATGTTCAGGATCTGAGCGGACTGCCACATCAGATTCTGAACATCGGTGGTGGAGCGCGGTCCGCAGAGGGTTGTGATCGGCGTGCCACCTCGGCCGTGCGGGCGTTGCTGACCCGGAGGAGCTCACGCAGGGCCGACCCCTCGCGCCGATGCTCAGCGCCTCCCGAGTCGGTGCAGAGAAGGTTCAAGGTCCGCCGTCGCCAGATCACCGAAGCCGTGATCGGCGGCGTCACCGGCTCATTGAACCGTCCGCAACTGCTCGTCGTAGGGCGGTACGACACCGACGGCCGACTGCGCGCGGTCGGCCGCACCACGCCGCTGAAGCCCGACGATGCCCGCCAGCTCGCCGACCACCTCACTGAAGCCGACCCCGAACATCCATGGACCGGTGTGCGGTTCACCGCCACCTGGAGCAGCCGCAGACACCCTCGACCCGATCCTGGTCGTCCCTGATCTGGTCGCGGAAATCGGCGCGGACACCGCCATCGAGCGGGGCTCCTGGCGCCACCCACTGCGCTTCGCGCGGCTGCGCATGGACGTCACCGTGGCCGACGTTCCGCCCTTCGGGGAAGGCGCGGTGCCCGCGGCTGGCTAACGGGCTCGTGCATGGTTGGCGGTGGCGCGTCGGGAGTCTGATCGCTGATCATGGTCCCTGTGGTGCGGAAGCGGAAACGTGCAGCGATCATCCGAAGCCAGCGGATCACGGGCCTGTCGCCCGATCTGATCGCTGAACTCGTCGCCGAGATCGGCCCGTTGTCGCACGAGCGGCACCAGGCTGCACTCGCGTCGCGGCCCCGTCGTCGGGCCGTAGGTGCTGGGGCCAAGCACAAACTGGTCTTTGGCGACCGCCTGTTGGCCGCCCTCATTCACCTCCGCCATGGTGCCACCCATGATGTACTGGCGTGCTGGTTTCGACATCGAACGTTCCACCATCACGCGTGCAATCGGTGAGGTGCGGCCGCTACTGGCGATGCGCGGCCGCACCGTCGCGCCCGACCTACGGCGGCCGAGGCGCTCGCTGGAGTCCATGCCTGAATCGTGGTTGATCGCTTGTCGTTCACGGCTGCTGAGGATGACTGGTGTCGGGCGGCCACCGGATCCGGTATGGACCGTGGCGCCAACCCTTCATGAGGCTGACCAGCATTTTCCTTCGCGTGGCGCCAGATAGTGCCACCCCAGATGTAAATCCGCGCCACTATGGCTTGCATTGGCGCCATGTGAGTGCCATCATGACGCCATGAACTTAACCTCGTACGTGAACAACCTTGGGGCCGTGACACACAGCATCCTCGGCAAGGCCGAGCATGAGGTTCCAGGAATAACCAGGGGTACCCAAAACCACAGGGGCCGGATGCCACGGGTCTTCCGGCGAGTAGGGGTCGCGGCGCTGGCGGCCGCGCTGCTGGCCGGGGTGGCCACACCCGCGGTGGCCTCCGCGGACAGCATGGCCGTGCCGAAGGCCGCTGCCGGGCAGGATCGCCCGGAGCTGCAGAAGGCCATACAGGAGCTCGTCGATGCCGGTTACGCCGGGATGCAGATGCGCGTAAACGATCAGCGGGGCGAGTGGGTCGGCAGCGCCGGGGTGCGCAAGCTGGGCCAGAGCGCCAAGCCGCCGACGAACGGCCGCTTCCGGGTCGGCAGTACCACCAAGAACTTCGTCGCGACCCTGGTGCTGCAACTGGTGGCCGACGGCAAGGTCAGGCTGGACGGGCCGTTAGCCGACTACCTGCCCGAGTTCAAGCTGGACCGGCGGATCACAGTGCGGATGCTGTTGCAGCACACCAGCGGGTTGTTCAACTTCGCCGGTGGCGAGGTCTACGACGACGGGACGTACGTGCCGGGGATCCCCTGGCAGGGCAAGGAGTGGGTGGACAAGCGGTTCCACACCTACCAGCCCGAGGAGCTGGTACGGCTGGCGCTGTCCAAGCCGGCGAAGTTCGAGCCGGGGACGAACTGGAGTTACTCCAACACCAACTACGTGCTGGCCAGGCTGCTGATCGAGAAGGTCACCGGCCAACCCTACGACGAGGAGATGAAGCGGCGGATCCTGCGGCCGCTCCGCCTGCGCGACACCATGGTGCCAGGCACCCGGACGAACATCCCCGGGCCGCACGCCCACGGCTACCACCGGTATGAGGAAGCCGGCCAGTGGAAGGTCGTGGACGTCACCCGCCAGAACCCCTCCTGGATCTCCGGCGCCGGTGAGATGATCTCGACCACCGAGGATCTCCACACGTTCTTCTCCGCGCTGAATAGTGGCAAGCTCATCCCGGCCAAGCTGCTGGCCGAGATGCGCAAGCCACACCCCAAGAGCGGCGGCCTCTTCGGCCGCTACGGCCTTGGGCTGTACGTGCAGGACACGGGCCCGAACTGCGTCGGCACCATCCTCAACCACAACGGCAGCAACAATGGCTACGGGGCGCTGATGTACAGCACGCCCGACGGCAAGATGACCATGACCGCCTCGATAACCATGGGGGACGCCGCAATCGACCAAGCGCAGGTGTTCCCGAAGGCGCTGGAAAAGCTCCTCAAGAAGGTGTTCTGCAGCAGGCAGGCCGAGTCGGCGTACGGGGCCAAGCCGGCTCAGCCGACGAGCTGAGCACCGTGGACCCGTACGCCTCGAGAGGTTGTTTCGAACCTTGCGGCTCGTAGGCGTGCCCGGATAAGGCCGCCAACTGTGTGAAGTCCTGCGTCTTGTTGGCGGAATGCGCCTGGTTTGGCGTGTGTAGTTGGCTTGGGGTGGGAGGTGGTGGAGTGACTGGCCACCCCTTGGAGGTGCACATGCCCACTCGAACCGGCCGCTGCGCGGCTGTCGCCGCGGTCCTGATTGCCACCTTGCTCGGAGCCGCTGCTCCGCAAGCCATGGCCTGCGGCTGCGAGGACCACAAGACCTCCCCGCCCATCACGGATCGGCCCACGCCCCCCGGCGGTGACTTCCCTGAGGAGTCCCTCGAGCGCATCGTCCGTCTCGCACTCCGCCTCGGACTCCCCAGCGACGGCGGAGGCGGCGGTGGTGGAGGCGGCCCGGGCTAGGCCGAGCGACTGGGGGCGAGCAGCGGAGCTCAGCATGCACTGTCCGCTCTGTGAGGGTGGACTGATCGTGCATCAGGTAGAGAGCGAACTGGGCCAGGCTGAGCCCGCTGAGCTCAGCCGGCCGGTCCACAGGCGCAGACGCCGGGCCGAGCAGGCAGAACCGGTCGACGAACCCGTCGGGGACGAAGTCGGCTGACGGGGTGCCTGCTCGGCCGTGGTGTGCGTAGTCGTAGCGTCTCTAATCAGCTAAGCGATTCCATGTCAGACGTAGTGTCTGGCACGGGATCTGCCCACGGTGGAGGGGTAGCGTGAGCGTGCAGGTGGAAGCCTGCGCCCAGTGCTGCTCCGCGTGGCCGGTGACCGACCGTGGTGGGTGTGCTGATCGTTGTCACGCCCTGGTGCCGGTGGGCTGCGCGGGGCAGCCGGGTCCGGCCCGTGTGAGCGTGTCCCTCCGGACGCTTGCCCGCCGGACCCGAAGGTCCGGTGGGGGAGGGTGCCCTGCGTCGCCTGGGCGCGGGGTGTGTGTTCTGTCGCCGGGTGGGTCCGGTCTTGGACCGGACCCGACAGGTCTTCGCGGTGGTCGGGGTGACCACGGCTTTGGCTTCGAGTTTGTCCACCACGCTGCGGGTGACCGTGGAACCGCTGGCGCGGTCGGTCACGGTCTTCGCTTGGGATTTCGTAGTCGGTGAGCCGGTTGACCTCGCCAGGGAACAGGTCGGACAGGTCGGTGTCGAAGTCCGCGTACAGCGACCGCATGAGCACAGCGCGGCCGTTGTCGAGGACGATGACGGCGACGCCGCCCGTGCTGACGCCGTTCTCCGGGGCGGCCTCCCTCTTCATGGCCCGGTCGATCGGGGAGCCTTCCTGGCGGGAGTGGCGGGCCGGGATGGTCGGGACGGTCGTAGGCGTTCTCTATGGTGCCCTCCGCGGCCTTGCGGGTGGCGCCGGGCGAGCCCATGTTGAAGATGACGGAGCCTGTTGTTCTGCCGCAGGTTGTCCTTCATCTCGGTGGAGAACCCGTTGTGCGCGAACGGGGACTGGCCGGCGGGGTTGAAGCCGATGCCGTACTTCAGGCCGGTTGGTGCGGTCGCCGCCGTTGGTCTGGATGTCGTCGCCGAACAGGCTGTCCTGCGCGGCGGTCATGAACTCATCCGCGTACACCGACAGCGGCCGGTACGGGCAGCGGGAGTCGCCCGGCTTGTAGTCGTGCGGCTTGCCGTCGTGCAGCCAGGGCATCTGCGCCGGGGAACGCTGGCGTGGGTGCACTCTGCCGCACAGGGCACGGTTTGCAGTCCTTGGGTGCGAACTGCACACGGATGACGTCGGCATTCCAGGCGCGTGTCACGTTCCCCCACTGAATTTTCGCCAACAGTGTCTCCCTCTCGGGAGGGCAGGGGGCCTTTCGTGCGTCTGGGATCAGTGCAGCGCCTTGACCGCCTTCACGATCAGCCCCCGGGCCGCCGCTCCGTACAGGGCCATGCCGCGCAGTTCCTCGAACGCCTTCAGGTACATGGCGATCTCGGAGGGCTGAGTGACCGTGACACGCGCCGAGAGGAGCTCGATCGAAACGAGAGTTCCGTCGTACATGTGGAACGTCTCCATGGGCCAGATGGTCCGTTGCCTAGCCGCCGGGATCACACCGAGCGACACCGTCGGCAGCGCCCCGGCAGTCAGCAGGTACCCCAACTGGGCGGCCATGGCGTCGGCGTCGCCGACGTGATGGTGCAGTGCCGTCTCCTCGACCAGGAGCACGAAGCGGTGGCCGGACTCGTGCAACTTCCTCGACCAGCCGCGCCTTCGCTTGGGCTGCGGCCCTGCTGCGGACTTCCACGCCTGGTAGCTGTCCACCACTTCGGGATACGAGTCACGCATTTCGAGGTGTACGGCCGACTCGCCGGCGGAGCGCAACAGCTCAGGGAACGTCGGGACGCTCGATGGCATCGCACGCCTCCCGGATCATCGGCACCATCCTGGCTGGGATGCGGACCACCGCTTCGTGGCCCGGGATCGGGCCGCCTCTGCCCACCCCTGCTCGCCGTCGGCCTAGCCCCCGCCGACGCGCAGGTGCGAGGGCATCCGGGCGCCCGCGTAGATGGAGAACCCCTGCGGTGACGCGCCCTCAGAGTGGTCTGCACCGAGCGTCCAGGCCTGCGTGGCGGAGTGCCCAAGGGCAACTCCCAGCCGTCCAAGGTCGCAGCCATGGTTGCGCACCTGCGCGCTGCGCAGCGTGCCGTACGAGTTGGTGCCCCAGGTGAAACCAGGCGGCACCCTGGTAGCGCCTATGGCCCGGGAGTTCTGGAGCGGCGCAATCGTCCGTATCGCTCCAGGAGGGAGGCATCTCTGAAGACGAGCTCGTCGCCCAGGCGCCACGCCCGGCCCTGGTAGGGGCCCACGACGATAGAGCCGCGGGGGACGGAGAGCACCCCGCACAGCACACCCCATCGGCGGCCAGCGCGCGCTGGCCCGCCCGGACTCGGCGCGTCGCCGGGCATTTTGAGGGTATTTCACACTAATCTCCCGTAACTGTACGAAGTCGATCTATCGCAGATCGCACCCACCTCACTCCACCGGAGATGACATGCGCAAGTTTCGCAAGGCTGCCGTCCTGGTTGCTGCCCTCGCCAGCGTCGGACTCCTGAGTGCCGGCACTGCCCACGCCGGCGGCCATGGGCACGGCCACCACAAGAGCGGCGACCACTTCAACATCCAGCAGAGCTCCAAGTGCACGTCGCACGACCTGAACGTCGACGTCCTCGGTCAGGTCGGCGTCCTCAACGGCCTGGGCGGCAACCTGCTGAACGGCGAGGGCAACTCGGGCGCACAGGACACCCACATCGGTTCGAGCATGGGCTGCGGCAACAGCGCCTTCTAAGGCCTGTCCCGTAAACCATCTCTGAATGGGTGGATGGGGGGCGTGGCCGGTGGCTGTTCCGGCCGCGCCCTCTATCCGGCGAGGTTGAGGTTGTGCAGGCGGGCGATTCCGCGCATGGCATGGTGCACGCCCTCTCCCCTGAGGCGGCAGTCGCGCAGGATCTTCCAGCACTTCATGCGTGCGAAGACGTGCTCGACGCGGGCGCGGACTTGCTTGTGGGACTGGTTGTGCGCCCTTTCCGGGCCGGCAGTTCCTCGCCCTTGCGGCGGCGGTGCGGCGCAGGCGTCGGCTCGCCGCCCGGCACGCCCACCACGATGCACCAGCATGGCGGCACAGGCACGGAGACCTGCCCCGGCTCCGGCCGGCCCGCCTCGTAGGAAACACCTCGACCAGCCCCGGCTGCCCGCCCTGGTGGAGCGGACGGCCGGGGCCCTTCGTTGCCGTACGAGGTCGGCGAGCGGTGCGTCGACCTCGTACGGCGATGAGGATCAGGGTGTCGATCAGCGTGGCGGATGCCCCGCTCGACCCGTACGTAGATGGCCTTATCCATGCCCGCCCTCTCGGCAACTGCCTGTTGCGTGAGGTTGGCGTGGAGCCTGGCCGCCCGGATCTGGTCCCCGATGGCCCGGCGACGGGCGAGCACCCAGTCGAGCGGCGGTTCGGAGGGCACGCGAGCACGCTGCAGCCCGGGTGATCAATCGTCTGTACAGGGAAACCGCGCATTCCGGCATCATCGTCAGGGTCACGAGTACCTTGCGGCTGGCATATTCGCGATGGCAAGCTCGGGATCACCCGCCCCATACCGGCCTCCGTTGAGAAGGCGCTGCGCGGATACAGCGAATCCGACTGGGCCACCTTGGCGCTGTTCGGGATCTCCGTCCCGCTGACGCTCCTGTCTTCTCGTTGGTCGTGACTGTGGCGCAGGAAGCCGTCTCGTATGGGATGTCGGTCAAGGTCGGTCCGACAGTCCAGTCGATCACTTCGCAGGTTACGAACGAGTCGCTCCAGGCCGGCTTCTATGTCCTCATGTTCGGTACGGCGATCGCCTTCCCGGCGTGGATGATGTCGATGTTCATGTACGGCCTTCTGTTCATGTTCCGGATCATGGCTGGTGGGCCCATGACCTACCGTGTCCCGAGAGGCGGGCGGACTGCTGTCGCCGGTCTTCGTCTTCCGTCCCGTGTGGTCGGCAGCCAGCATCATCATCAAATGCGCTGAAGCGATTGACGCGTCGGGCGAGCAACACATCGAGAAAATCAGCGCGATACCCGGCCAACGCCAGCACAGCGAAGAAGGACATCCTGCGCGCGGACGTGGTGCGCGGCATCGCGCCGTGGTTCTCTCAACGGCGGACCAGAATCAGGAAGCACACTGCGCTGGCTATCGGGTGGGTGCAGGAGGTGGAACTGGACCTGTACTGCAAGTCGAAGCCGACGGCCGGAAACTGGCCAACTTGTGGCTTCCAGCAGCAGGGTGAACAGGGCGGGAGCGGCGACCCTGCCGATTGCCCACGAGAACTGGTAGAGGCCCTGCGTGAAGCCCCCGGCCGCCTCGGGGGTGAGGCTCACGGACAGTTCACTCAACGCCGGGCCGAGGAGGATCTCTGCCACGCTGAACAGCGCGATCGCGACAACGAGGGCCGACCAGGTGGTGAAGGCGAGGTAGGGCAGCGCAGGCAGCGCGAACGCCCCCATCCCCACAGCCATGATCAGGTATCCGGCCGCCACGGCGCGGCGGGGCACCTTCGGCGCCACGTGCGCGGTGATAGCTGTCCAACACCCGGAGGCGATGACGGTGTTGATGACGAACAGCACACTCGCCGCCGATGCGGGAAGCCCCAGGTCGCGGGTGGTGTAGACGGCGACAAGCACGGCGAGGACGGCCTGAGCGAGGACGTAGGGGATGTTCGCGGCCACGAGCAGCAGGTAGCGGCGCGCGTCGTCCGCCCGGGTCACCAGCGCACTCGGCGGCGCGTCCTCCGGTTCCGGGGGAGTGGTGGTGAGGGCGGCGAAACAGGCGGCGGCCAGCAGGTAGGTTGCGGCATCAACCGCGATCATCCACCACAGCGAGCCCTTCCCGAACACCGCCACGTCCGGCCCCGGCCGCAGCGGCGGACCCCGCGGCGAGACCGATGTTGCGCAACGAGCCGGTGAACGCGAACCACGGACCGGCGCTCCTCGGATTCGGTGACGTGCATGATCAGGGTGCGCTGCGCGGCGTTCATCTCGAAGTGGGCGTTAATGGTCTTCGTGCCCGAGCGAACCATTAAGGCCGCCAAGTAGTCGCCGCGGCCGGCCAGGTCCTCGGAAGCTGGTGTGCGGCTGCCGACGCCGCCGTGGCTCAGAGCGGTTCGCCGGTTGCGCACATCCCATCCCGCACGAGCGACGAAGCGGAGTACGGCAGTTCAGCAGGAGTGCGGCCCTGCGGCTCATATGGGGCGGGGACCGGAGTCAGAGGTGTGCTCAGAGGGCTTCGGCGAGTTCCTCGATGCGGTCGGCGAGGTGGGGGTCGGGGTGGGGGACGCTGCCGAATTCGTCGTCTTCGTCGGTTGTCAGGCGTTCCACGAGGGCGCGCAGGGCCGGGTTGGGTGCGCGGTGGCTATGGCGGGTGGTGTGGCGGATGTTCAGTCGGCCGGCTGGGATGAGGTCTTCGGAGTCGAGGTCGGCGGCTTGGTCGGCCCAGTGGTCGGCGTCGCGGCGTTCGCCGCGTGCGAGGTGCAGGAGGTAGAGGCAGTAGGCGGCTGTGGGGTTGCCTGAGCCTGCGGCGAACTGCCACCAGAACTGGGCGGCTTCGTGGCTCCCGGCCAGGTTGAGCAGGCAGGCGAACTGCAGTGCGCCGTCGGGTTCGATGCGGCGGGCGTTGACCAGACGGGCGAGGTGTTCGGCGGCGTCGATGCCGTTGAGTGCCTCTGCAGAGAGGGCGTCCAGGTCTTTGGCCGCTTGGTCGTGGAGGGCAGGGAAGAAACTGGCCGGGGTGGCCGGGGTGGTGCGCGCGATACCGGCGCTGCGGGAGAGCGCGCTGTCGAACAGGAGGGTGTTCATGACGTCGTGGGCGACCTCCTGTTTGGAGGCGGCCAGGTCGTAGTCGGTGAAAGCGTCGGGGATCACGGCGTCGTCCAGGGCTTCGTCGAAGCTGCGCGGATGCTGCATGGGTCAGTCCTTCTTCTCGTCAGCGACCGCGTACGGGGGCAGGCCGAGCTTCTTGGCTATTCGTCGCCGGGCCAGGCGCCGGTGGGAGCGGACGGTGTCCCGTTCGACGCCCATGATGCTGGCGACCTTGTCGGAGGGGTAGCCGAGCACGTACAGCAGCACGATCGCGTCGTACTGCCGCTCGGGCAGGGAGGCGATGGCGGTGTAGAGGCCCAGGGCGGTCTCCATCACCGCGAACGTGCAGCGCACCGACTCCAGCACCGCGGACGCGGTGCGCTGGAAAGCGGCGGTCTCCACCAGCTGCGGATCCAGGCCGGCCAGCCGCAGGTGGGTATCCACCCGGACTTTCAACAGCGCCCACGCGTATGCCTCCGGGCTCTCTTGGCGCATGACCCGTTCCCAGTTCAGGGCCAGATGGGAGAAGCAGCGGCGCACCACGGCGCGGGCGGCGTCCTTGTCGCCCAGCATCGTGTGGGCGTAGTTGAGGTAGGCCTTCACGTACATGTCGTGGAAGGCCTCCAGTGCGGGCGGCATGCAGTACTGCACTTCGGCCAGTCGCTCGCCGGAATCATCCGGCGACGGGAGAGGGGCGTTCACGGCTGGGCCTCCTCGTCGCGGCCGACGGGAACCAGGGCCTCACTCTGGAGGGAGCCGCGTGAGCGGTCCTCTATCAGCGCGGCAGCTCCCACCCGCACCCCGGCGCGCAGCAGACGCCGCGTCAGGTGGCGCAGGTCCGGGGTGAAGACACGCACGGCGGTGGCGAGCAGCAGCAGGGCGAAGACGTCATCAGGCGTCACGGCTTGTCCTTCTCTTCTGGACGGCACCGTCAACTTCCCCGGGTGCCGGAGGACTTCGCTGTCCTCAAGACGCAGCCTTTCGGACCGGGCCGGTCAAACGTGCAACGCGACTTTCGAAAAAATTACGAGTAGCGACCGTTCGCTTACCTGCAGCCGAAAATCACACGCCCCACCTGCCGCAATCAGTGATCAGGTGGGCGCTCTCGGGCATGTCTGACCTGGGGTGATGGGCGACCAGTTCGTAAGTGCGGCACGGCTCTAGGGCACCTCGATGGCAGTGCCATCCGAACCGGATGTGGCGCAGGTCACTCAACTGTCGGCAGGTTTCGTCAGCGGTTATCGGCGGCCAAGCACGAGGCTCTCACGGGTCTCGCCCCGCAGGCCGCCAGCGCCCACCGACCCGGGCATGCCTCTTGCAGCGAAGCCTGCCCACCGGCGCAGCGTCGCTGCGCAACTTCCGGCGGTTTCCCGGCCCACAGGTGGCTGTGGGCCGGGAAACCGCCGGAAGCTCGTACTCCAGGGTTCGGCCGCGCCTTTGCGGTAACGCCCTGCCGGCCTGCGGTCTCGCATTCACCACGACGTTGGCGACCGCTGCCGAACCTGCACCCCAGCCCGCATCCGCCGCGCTGGCCGCCGGGCCCTCCTCGCCCGCCGCCGCCCCAACGTCCTGTGGGCCCCTGATCCGCGACCAACGCCACTACACAGTCCAGCCGCCCCAACTTCAACTCGCCGCCACACGGCAGTCGTCTGCCACCTAAGCACTCGCCAGGACAGGGCCTTTGGCGCCTGCAACGAGATTGCAGTCCGTAGACCCCCACTCCAGACCCGACAGGCCCGAGCGCCGGTCCTGGTAGCTAGGGTGCAGCGCATGCGATCGCTGATCACCTCCATCCACGAAGACGACGACACTGCCGATTTCCTGGCCTGGCCCGGCGACTTTGACCCCGACCGAGGCGACCATGTCGAGGAGGTCCACCTCGCGTCGGGCGCGACGTTGGAGGGATTTGCAGGTGACGGTGCTGGGGGTACGTACTTCTTCTGCGGCGATGGCGGCGAGGAACGCCCGGTCCTCTACGCAGACTCCGAGGGCGGCGCGGCTCTGGTCGCGATCGGTCTGACGGAGCTCCTGCAGCTTCTGCTGGTCGCGCCCTGGTGGCGTGACTGCCAAGCGTTCACTGCGGAGGAGAGCGCCGAGCTGGCTGCCGAGTACCTGGAGGACATGCCCGACCTGGTGGCTCGGAGGGACCGTGCGGCCGCTGCTCTCGGCCTTGTCCTTCCCACCGAGGCCTCGAACGAATCGTTCGGCGGCTGGACCAGGACCTTCACCGACCCCCGGCTCTGCGCGGCGATCCTCGACCGACTCACGTTTGACGGCACCATCATCGAGACCGGCACCAACTCCTACCGCCTCGCCAGCACCCGGGCACGAGCTGAAGAGCCCGTCAAGGCTCGCTGACCTCGTGGAGGGCGGGCTTCGTCGTCCAGCTACTGACTACAAATGGGGTGTCACCGGTGGCCACTGGGGTGATACAAGGCGCAGGCCCGGGCAGTGTCGATGGGCTCGTGTTCAGGCACATGCAGAAAGTGGTTCAACTGCCACGTCTGCGTGTTGCGGGCTTGCTGGCTGGTGGTCGTCACCCACGGCGGATAAACACGGAACGCCCGCTTCCCGCCGGATCCGTTCCTTGACACGATGCCCCGTTCACAGAGCACGTCTCGAGGAAACACGAACTGTCCGAACCGTTGGTCCTCGCGAGTGCTGATGACGAAGAGATCAACGGGATCTTCAGCGTCGAACGGCTGGATCGGCCCGCTCGCGGACCTCTTCCACACAGTGACGAACTGACCGACTTTCGTCGGGGTTGTCTTGGCCACGCGAAACCTGACCGAAAAGCCATCCAGCGTGAACTCGCATGCCCCGTACTCAGTGCTCTCCGCTTCAGGCACCGGCTGTGAGCACGTGAAACCACTGGGGTCATACACCAGTTCCTTTGCCACCAACAGATCACCGGGGATCCCAGCCGCACTCGGCCAAGACCCGGGATCACGGGCGCCAAGCTCCGAAGAGACATCACGTTCCATCGACATTCCTGCATCCTGCCACCACCAGCCACCGAACGCATGAGCGACCCAGCCTGCCGGTCATCCTCACCGCAGGGCACCCAGACGACGAACCCAGTCGAGCGCAGACACTGGTGGGCGGCTGGCACCCCGCTGTTCGCCGGCATAACAGTGCCGTCACTTCTGGTGAACATCCACGAGCCGGTTGATAACCAACTGCTCCCACAACCCGTCGACAAACGTTGTTCCTAGAAATGAACGAAGCCAACCTGGCAACGGTGACGTGGTCATGCGTCGTGCTTCAGCCGCAGGTTCGGCTCGGGAGCCCAGACGCCGAGAGAGACGGTCCGGGTATTCCACAGAGTCCGTGTGGCCTCGCTGATCTGCTCGCGCTCGTCTCGGTGAGCCCTTCAACCGGATCGAAGCCCAGTTCACCTCCCTGCGCTACTTCGCCCTGGACGGCACCGACCACCCCAGCCACGAGCCCCAGGGCGGCATGATCCGCCGCTACATCATCTGGCGTAACAAGCACGCTCAGGATGAGCGCCTACGCATGCTGGTGACAAGGCGAACGTTGCTTGATGCGGCACTAGTTGTTGGTCAGGCGGACGCGCCCCTCGGACCACTCGGCGCCGATGCGGATCACCTGGCACACCGACTCGTGGGCGAAGCCCGGTGACAGCCGTGACGTCCTCAGCCGATCGCTCGCGTCTTGGCCGTGGCGTCGAAAAGGGGCCATCCGTCGATCTCTTCGTCGCGGGGTTGTCGGGACGCCCACCCGCGGGCCTGGGCCACGTCGAGCAGGGCCCGGGCGGTGCCGGGTTCGTGCAGGTTCAAGCTTCCGCCCTCGGCTTTGCAGACCTCCCCGGAGTGCATCGGACAGCCGTCCGGGACGAGTCTGCCGGGGCCCGCTCGGAAGACGATGCGCAGGGCCCCCGGGTCCCGGCCAGGTAGAGCGCGAGGGTCTCGCGGCAGTCCTCGTACCCCCGGCCGGCGCCCAGCGCGCGGTGGGCGTGGCGCACCGACCACATGTAGGTGTCCTCGTCGGCCATGAGGCGCCGGGCCTTTCTTGGGTTGCGAGCCATCAGCAGTTCATCCCTGGTCGGGTCGGGTGTCCAGGCAGCAGCGTACGAAGTCCTGGACCACGGGGTCGGTGTCGTTCGAGGGGGCCCAGGCGACGCCGACCCGGCTGGGGCTGAGGCCGCTGACGGGGCGGTAGGTGACGCCTGGGCGGGCGTAGAAGCGGGCGGAGGACTCGGGGGTGAGGGCGATGCCGTAGCCGTTGGCGATCGCGCTGAGCCAGTCGTCGGGTTGGTCGGTGACGGCCCCGACGCGGACCGGTTGGCCTTCGCGTTCGTCGGTGGCCAGCCAGTACTCCCGCCACGCGCCGGTTTCGGGCGGGGCCGCCACGAACGGCTCGTCCCACAGGTCTCGGAAGGGGATCCGCTCGCGCGCGGCGAGCGGGTGGGCGGCGGGCAGGGCGACCCAGCGGGGCTCGGTGAACAGCACCTCCACGCGCAGGGCGTCCTGGCCGGGGAAGGGCAGCCGCAGTAGGGCGACGTCGACGTCCGCGTCGGCGAGCCCGGCGGTCGGGTTCGACCACGACGCCTGCCGCATCTCGGCCCGCCAGCCCGGCCTACGGCGGGCGAACGCCGCGATGATGCCCGGGGTGGTCTCGTTGGCGGCGCTGGCGAGGAAGCCGATCCGCAGGACGCGGGCCGCCCGGCGGGCCGCGGTCCTCGTGTCGCTCAGGACCTGATCCCAGTCGGACAGGAGCGCGGGGATCCGCTCCGCCAGGGTGCGGCCGGGGCCCGTGAGGGCCATGCCGGCGCGGGACCGGGTGAACAGCGCCAACCCGAGCAGGGTTTCCAGCTGCTTGATCTGTTTGGTCAGCGCCGGCTGGGACACGAACAGCCGTTCAGCGGCGCGGGTGAGGTTCCCCTCCTCGGCCACTGCGACGAAGGAGCGCAGCAGTCGGGTGTGGACGTCCATGCCGTCAGGTTATCGATGCAGGTATTGGACGCCCAAGAGGGAGCAGAGCGAGGGTTTCCACAGGGGGCCGACGGTCGGCCGACCCCGGTGTGCCGAACGGAGCTTGGGCATGTTCATCGCCTACCTATGCGTCACCGTCCTCACGATCCTGGCCAACGCCTGGGAGGCCGTCACCAACTTCGCGAGAGCCCGGTCCGTCCTCGCCAACGCGGCCGAAGTGGGCGTCCCACACTCCTGGCTCCCAATGCTCGGCGCGCTGAAGGGGGCCGGAGCCGTGGGGCTCATGCTCGGGCTCCTGGGCTTCCGGTTGATCGGGATCGCCGCCGCGACCGGGCTCGTGCTTTTCATGGTCTGCGCCGTCGCCGTCCACGTCCGGGCCCGTGTCCTCTACAACATCGCCTTTCCCGGTGCGTTCCTGGGGCTGGCCGGCGCGGCTCTGGTCCTCGCCGTCGTGCGGTGAACGGTCGGGCGTCAGTTGGCGACCGGTGTGGGGCTCGAACAGACTGGATGAAGGGGTGGCCGCTGCAGGCCGCGCTGGGCGGCCCCGAGATCCGCAAACGGCGCCTCTACACCCGCATCCTCGCCCGCTGCACCATGAACGCCTGGCGCATGCTCACCCCCGAAATATCGCCCGCCCCCAAGAGCCCCAAGCACACCGGCCGCGCCCAAGTCGTCCTCGGCGGCACCGCGCACGAGACACCAGTCCTCTTCTTCACCGAGCATGAAGCCAGGGAATGGGCGATGAACGGCACCCACTGCCACCCCGGATACCACTATGGACAGCCCCTCGGCGCCCGTATCCGCACCCGAATTCATCCCGCCGGACGACGATGCGCCCCACCTCACCAAGGCGGCTCCGCAAGGCGCTGACACGCTCCCGACGCAGCCCCCCGAGACCGCCGCCCACCCCCAGCGGCGAAGAGCCGGCATCGGCGCCCGCCGTCTCCGAGGACGACGCCGTCGGGCTGCGCCAGGCCCAGCAGCACCTGCCCGACGTCACCCTCAACACGCTGCGCTGGGCCCGCGCCAACGAGATGCCGATGGTCTTCCCTGATGTCGCCTGGGGAAGGCCATCGCGCCGCGTTCGGCCGCGCTCCATTAGGGGCCCTGTAGCTTTCGCCGAAAAATCAACGCCAAGGGTGCGACCACACCTCTGACCGGGGCGGCCACGCCCGGCCCCGGCATGGATGCGTTCAGCGGTAGAGCCTTATGCCCACAAGTCCGCCCACGCCCGCGCTCCCTTGGCCACCACATCGATGTCCGGCACGCCGTCCGACACCAGGTCCTCCCACCGCCGCGCCTCCGCCTGCGCCAGCACGAAAACAGCCTCGGGGGACGCCTTACGGAACGCCGGGAGCTTCGACGCCCACAGTCTGGCCTCCTGAGGAGTGTGGCCGACAGCGACCACCAGCGTGCGGTGGATGACCCACCCCCGCAAGAGCGCCTTACATGCGGCAAGGTCTCCGAGCCATCGCGCGGGCTGCAAACGACAAAAGGGCGGTCTGCCGACTACCCGCGGGACCGCCCGTTCTGCCGCTCGTGGTTTCGCTGTTCCTGCGTGAGGGCCGGTAAGTGGGGTTTGTGCTGGGGGTATGGCTCGTGAGCGGTCGGTAGAGGGTGCTCCTGTCACGTCTTCTGTGCGGGCGGGTGATGCGGGGTTGCTGCGTGGTGTGGTGGTGCGGCGTCTGCTGGCGGTGGACCAGAGCGGATCGCTAGGGACGCTCCATGTGCGGATTCGCGGCTGAGGCTGCGGGGGTGTCGGAGCGGGCGGTGTGGCGGGGGCTGGCCGAGGGCCGTGAGGGTCCGATCGAGGCACGGTCGCGCCACGGTGGCCTGTCGTTGAGCGACGGGATATGGGCGGTGCTCGGTGAGGTGGGCGGGAACGTCGAGGCGTTGCACCGGCGGCTGCGGGTGGGGTAGCCGAGGAGGAGCGCGGACGGCCCGCGTCCCGTCCCTCCTCGCGGGGCCCGTCCCTTGACATCGCGGCGCTGTTGTGGCTGGTCAGGGCGGTGAAAGGGCCTTTTTCGCCCTCGGTCATAGTGGGCGTCATGGACTATGACGTAGTGGTGGCCGGAGGCGGCCCGGTCGGACTGATGCTGGCCTGCGAGCTCCGGCTCGGAGGCGCGCGGGTGGCCGTCCTGGAGCGCCTCACCGAAGTGGACCCGACGATCAAGGGCGGGGCGATCACCACGCCCAGCGCCGAGGCGCTCTACCGCCGGGGCATGCTGCCCGCGCTGGCCGAGGTGCAGCGGCAGGCGATGGACCGCTTCCAGGCGTTCATGCGCGAGCGGAACGGCGGGGACGGAGGCGGGGCTGCAGGCCAAGGGCTCGGGTTCGTCGGGCACTTCGCCGGGATCATGCTGCGCGCCGACCTGGTCGACCGTACGGAGCCGGGCTTCGGTGATGCCGGACCCGCCGCCGAGATCGCTCTCGTGGCGCAGCAGGACATCGAGCGGCTGCTCGGCGGGCGGGCGGACGAGCTCGGCGTCGACGTGCACCGGGGAGTGGAGCTGACCGGCTTCGACGCGGACGACGGGGCCGTCACCGTGCGGACGAGCGGCGGGGCGATACGCGCCGGCTGGCTCGTGGGCTGCGACGGCGGCCGCAGCACGGTCCGCAAGCTCGCGGGGTTCGAATTTCCCGGTACAGACCCGGAGATCACCTGTCACCAGGCGGTCGTGGAGATGACCGGCGCCGAGGACCTGAAGGTCGGCTGGACCGCCACGGACACCGGGGTGTACGCCCACGGGCCGATGCCGGGCCGCGTCGTCACCGTGGAGCTCGACGGCCCGCCGGCCGACCGCGACGCGCCGGTCACCACCGAGGACCTCCAGGCACGGCTGCGCCGCGTATCCGGCGTGGACGTCACGATCACCGGGGTGCGGACCGCGACCCGCTTCACCGACCACGCCCGCCAGGTCACCGAGTACCGCAAGGGCCGGGTGCTGCTGGCGGGTGACGCGGCGCACGTGCACTCCGCGTTCGGGAGCCAGGGGCTGAGCCTGGGTATCGGGGACGCGATGAACCTCGGCTGGAAGCTCGCCGCGGTGATCGGCGGCCGGGCGCCGGAAAGGCTGCTGGACACGTACACCTCCGAGCGGCACCCGGTCGGCGCGTGGGTCCTGGACTGGACCCGGTCCCAGGTCGCGGCCATGCGCCCGGACCCGCAGTCCCGGGCCCTGCGCGAGATCGTCAGCGACCTGGCGGGGACGGTCGTGGGCACCACGTACCTCACCGCGCGGCTCAACGGTGCCGGGGTGCGCTACGAGCTGCCGGGCGAGCACCCGCTGACCGGCCGCAGCGCCCCGGACCTCGAACTCACCGACGGCGGCCGCCTCGCGGACCACCTCCACGGCGGCCGGGCGCTCCTGCTCGACCTCACCGACGACCCGGAGCTCCGGGCCCTCGCCGCGGGGTACGCCGGCCGCGTCGACACCCTGACGGCCGGCTGCCCGTCCCGCCCGGAACTGGCGGCGGTCCTCGTCCGTCCGGACGGCTTCACGGCATGGGCGGCCGACGCGGGGGCGCAGGCGCCGACGTCGACGGCCGGGCTGGCGGGGGCGCTGGAGGAGTGGTTCGGAGTGCCGGAGGGCGCGGTGACGCCGGGCTGATCCGCTGCTCCGGGTGGGGCGGGGGGCGTGAACTGTGCCCCCTGCCCGCCGTGTTCGTGGTCTTCCACTATGGCCCGGGAATCCGGCCGCCGGGCATCGTGGGAGCCGCGTCGGGCAGCACCGGCAAGGCCCCCGCACCGGCCGTGGTGAGAGTGCGGACCGGCGCCGCCGATCGTCTTGCCCCGCTTGCGGGCGGACTCGTGGCCTTCGAGGGCGCGGTCGCGGACGTACTCGTGTCTGATCGTCCCCAGGAGAATAGCGCAAGGGCGGAATACTGCCTTTTCACCAGTGCCGTCGCCAGACCACCGAAGCGATCACCGGGGGCGTCACCGGCTCCCTGCAGCAGCCGCAGCTGCTCGTCCTCGGGCGGTACGACGCCGACGGCCGGACCACGCCGCTGAAGCCGGACGCCGCCAGGCAGCTCACCGACCACCTCACTGAAGCCGACCCCGAACATCCGTGGACGGGCGTACGGTTCACCGCCTCCTGGAGGAGCCGCGACACCCTCGACCCCATCCTGGTCATCCCCGAGCTGGTCGCGGAGATCAGCGCCGGCACAGCCATCGACCGGGGCACCTGGCGGCACCCGCTGCGCTACGTACGAATTCGAGCGGAGATGCATCCGATGCAAGTGCTGAAGTTCGGAGAACCGGACGAAACGTCAGGTGGAGGCAACACCCGAAGGACGCATAGCCGCGCTGATCTGCCTCTTACCTCAACCGGCGCAGCGACGCCAGGTTGTTGCATCAGATGCAACAACACGCAGGGACCCCCAGGTCGTCCGCATCGCCCCGGCACCGACTGTGCGTGAGCGCTTTCAACGAGAGCCTGGGTAACACAGCGGATGTCGGATCCTCGCGCATGGTTGAGTGCCCGGACCGCAGCGATCAGCAGCTGGCCGGCCGTTTCGGTGCCCACTCCGGGCAGGGCGACCAGGCTGGGTGCCGCCTTGGTCACGAGGGGGGTGAGGTCTGCGTCGGCCTCTTTGATCTCCTGCTGAAGGGCCTGGTAGCGCCGGGCCAGGCGGCGGAGCGCGGTCTTGGCCTCGCAGGCCGGGTCTGTGAGGTCACCGGCGGGCCGGGTCCGGGCAAGGGTCGATCAGTAGGCTGGTGGGCAGTCCTCGCAGTTTGTCTCGCAGAGCGGAGGGGCGGTGACCATCAGGGCGCGGATCTGATTGGTGGTTTGCGTTCGGGCCTTGACCGCGCTCCTGCGAACCACGTGCGGATGGCTTCCACAATGCCGTCCCGGCTCTTCGGCGTTCCGCTCGCGCGACCGGACAGGACTGCGGTGGCCGCTGCGTAGGCGTCGATCGGATCGGACTTGCGGTGAGTCCGGCTGGCCTTGCGGTCCGGGCGGTCGACCTCGACGACTGCGAGGCCGTTCACCGTCAGGAACCGGGCGAGTTCGGCGCCGTAGGCTCCAGTGCCTTCCATCCCGACCGCGATGAGGTCGCTCTGGGCCCGCAGCCAGGCCAGCAGTTGCTCGTAACCGGCCGAGGTCGTCTCGAAGGACTGCGTGTCCAGGTGACGGCCGACCGAGTCGATCACTGCGGCCTGGTGGATGTCCGTGTGGGTGTCGACTCCGCCGATCACCGCTATCCCGGGCGCGGTCATGCTTGCTCTGCCGTCCTTCCGTAAGAGGCGTGGAACAGCGTGTGCTGCCCGGACAGACGGACAAGACAGTGAAGAGGCCCGACGGCCAAGGCCCTATGAGGTTGCAAACGCCCACGAGCACACGCAGCGGCATCACCCCGGGGCCGACGGTTCAATCGATGGACAGCCGAAGCGCCAGTCAGACCCAGAGTCAGAACCCCGGGCGATGCCGCGTACATCCTCATTGTCAGACCCGTGCGCCACGCTTGATCTATGCGAACACTCTTGAGCGGCGAAGTTCACGTGGCCTACGGGCAGATCTATGTCTGCAGCGACGACGGCCACTCCCTCGAAGATTCTTTCGCCGGGCAGCGGGCCGGGCTGTGCGGCGGGGCGGTGCCAGGCGAGCTCTTTCTGCTGACCGGAATGCACACCGGCTCCGTCCCGTTCACCGTTGAGCTGCACGAGACGGAGCCGCCCCTGGACGCCGACGTCTGGGAGGACATCGTCGAGGTGTCGTTCCGGCCCGAATCGGACGAGATCGAGCTCGTGGAGTGGGACAGGCGCCGGTATCCGCTCCCCCTCTCCGAGACCTCGTACCGGGTCCGGTACCACTGCCGGGGCATGGACGAGGCGCACAACGCCGTACGCGACGCGGGCGAACCCGTGCGGGATGAGTATCTGCTGCGATTCTGGCCGAGCCCGCCGGCCCCGGACCGCGTGGTCAAGGAGACCAGCCAAACCGCAGCCTATTGGCACGAGTTCGCGCGCAAGCAGCCCCCGGGCCCCACCCCCGAGGAGCGAGCCGAGGCCGAGCGCCAGGCCCGCGAGGAGGAGGAGCGCACCGAACTGCAACAGGAGATGGACGCGTGGGGCGGGCGCCTGCCCAGCGACCGGCTGCGGGATGTCCGGGACAAGCTCCGGGGGGTCCAGGGCTATCCGAAGGGCCTCGTGGGCCTTGATGCCGCACTCGTGCACGCGATCGACGCCGCAGGCCCCGAGGAACAGCGCGCGCTCGCCCGCTGGGCAGCGCACCGCGCCTGTGCGACAGCAGGGCTCAGCGAAATCGACTGGGTAGCGCGTGGCCTGGTGGAGCTCGACCGGGGCGAGCCCTACTCGCCGCCGCTGGACCACCCACGACGGCTGCGGGACGCCGCACTCTCCGACGCACGCATTCCCCACTCCCACGACGGAACCCCCGGCTTGCCCCAGGTCGCCGCCTTCGCCGCTCTCTTCGATGCTGCCGCCCCCGACCCCCTCAAGGCGGCGCTCGACGCCCTCCTCGCCACGGCGGTCACCCATGACACCGACTGCCCCCACCTCTTCACGGAGGTCCGCCGCACCTTCCCAGCGACAGCCATCGCCCCAGAGGCGGAGAGGAACGACCACCAGTAGCGTCACCACGTGCTTCCGTATCGCGCCCCGAGCACAGCACCGTGCCCAGCTGAGCCAGCTCAGACTGAGGATGGAAAACGCTCAGTGAGGTGTCTGCCGGTGATCCCGCTACCTTCCACCCCGCTTCGGTGTCCGGTCCGGGGGTAACGGCTCGATCCGCGTCCACTTCGCGTCAGTCAACGGCACACTCGGGACCAACGATCAGATGATCGGAGAGTCGCGGATTAATCGCCCGAGAAGGCAATGCGCAGGTCTCTGTCCGCGCGGCAGCGCAGGCCCCAGGCAGTAGTGTCGAGACGGCCTCCGTCTCAGCACCTATCAGCCGAGCGAGATCCGAACCTTCCAGCTCCCGCACCATCTGGTCCGCTGTTTCACCGCGCAGCGTGGTGTCCCCATAAGGATCGACGTCAGCCAGGGTGGGCAGCTGGTGTCGGCCCAGCGTTTCGAGGGCCGTCCAGAGCTCGTCATCGACGACTATCCGCTCCAGCGTCCCTGCTGCGGGATGCGGTCCTGGTTTCCGTCCGGTCCGGGAGGCCGAGACCCCGCGCCGAAGTTCGATGACGAGAGCCATTCAGCCCCCTCCTCGTTCGTTCCTTCGCTCTGTCCGGTCTGATCGACCGGCAGCCAATTCTTCATAATCCGAGGGAAGCGCTAGGGCGTGTTGCGAAAGTGTGTGCGGCGGCGGACGTGGCGTAGTACTCCTGGAGAGACATGGAGACACGTTTGTTCTCACTTGGAGTCGTCGATGGCCGTTCGCCGTGTCGTGCCCAACATTCAGTCGGAGGCCGTGCAGGAGAGCCGGGAGTTCTATGGCCTGCTGGGCTTCGAAGAGGTCATGAACCACGGCTGGATCATGACGCTCGCCTCCCCGTCCACCCCGGCAGCGCAGATCAGCGTCATGACCAGTGACAAGACCGCGCCTGTCACCCCCGACATGAGCGTCGAGGTGGACGACGTGGATGCGGCTTATGCGGTCATGCGGGACAGCGGTGCGGAGATCGTGCACCCCTTGCAGAATGAGGAGTGGGGCGTGCGGCGGTTCTTCGTCCGCGACCCCAGCGGACGGGTGGTCAACGTGCTGGGCCACCACTGATGGCCTCTCCCGCACCTTTGGCGAAAGTGCTGGTCACAGCCACTCGTTGATGGCTGCGATAAGGACGGTGGCCTCATAGCGGACGGCGAGTTTGATGCCCCTATGGATGTCAAGCAGCGGCTGGTGGGGGTACCGCCGTGTTTCTGGGCGGCACGATCGT
>NZ_JAGGPB010000063.1 GCF_018614055.1 Streptomyces sp. ISL-98 | reverse complement strand
CACCGCGTGCGGAGCCGTCTCGCCCAGAGACAAGAACTCCGCACGCGTGATGCTGGTCCGGGCTGGTCTCAACCCGGCTGGTGCTGAGGGCGTAAGACCACCTGGGGCACTGCCCCAGATGGCTGCCTGAGCCAGAAATCCCCGATCAGCCCTGGAAGGTGAGGAACCCCCTCCCCTCAGGGAGGGGAGGTTTCAAACGCGTCCTGTCGCGCTGCGCGGTGCGAACCAGTCGCCGCGGTCCGCCTCGGCCTCCGCGGGCCCGGCGCCCGGCCGGGGCACGCGGAGCGCGCTGAAGGGCGAGCGGTCACCCTCCCGGAGGACGATGAGCATCGTCACCCTCTCCACGAGTGCGTGCGGCAGGTCCAGCGCGCAAGGATACGTAACCAACGAGGCCCTCGGATGGCGAGTTGAGACGTGAGACATCTCGCTCAACACCCGAGGGGCCTCGCCCGTTCTGCCCAAGCAGCCCGTCACCCGATCGGCGACCACCCTGAAAACGCTCTTTGATCCGCTCTTGCCGCGGTCGGTGGGATTCGGTCCCGTCAGAGGTCCTCTCTTGACTGCCCGGACGCTGATTGAGTCGATCGCGCACCGTGACCAGTCCAGCATCCCGCTCGCTCCGAGCTGATCCAGCAGCAGGCGGTGCAGCTTGGCCCAGAACCGGGCTCTCGACCAGTCGGTGAAGCGGCGGTGCACCGTCTGCCATGAGGCGCCGAAGAGGAGGTAGCTGTCGCCAGGTGCAGCCCGACGTGGCTACGAAGATGATCGCGAGCACCCGCGCGGTCATCGCACCTGCGTCGGCCCCCGCCCTGCGGACGCCTCGGTGCTTCCGGCGCCACACGCTGGAACAGCTCCCACGATCCGTCCGGTGCCAGCTGTTCGACTGTCGCCATGCCCGGAGCAACGAGCTCCAGGTCAGTCAGGGTCAGGAAAGCCGCAAGTCGATCCAGGGGATGGTGTCCCCCGGCAGCAGGTATCGCTCGGTCTCGACGAACCCGTGTTTCTGTGCAAACCGCAGACCGTCCTCGTTTGATGACAGGACAACGGTCTCGATCACCCTGGCACCCATCTCCCGCGCCCGGTGGAGCCCACGCGCATAGAGTGCTTCGCCGAATCCCTGTCCCCGGTGAGCGGCAAGCACGCGGGCGATCACTGTCGCCGTCAGCGCGTCGCCCGCCGGCGGGCGCACTGTGCTGCAGCCCACGAGTGCGTCACTGAGATACGCGATCTCCAGGTGGTGGCGCTCGGAACGTTCCCGTACCTCTTCCCAGAGACAGGACGTGGGTGGGGATGATCACGTTGTGGACGTACTGCCAGTCTTTGAGAGTGGCATCGCTGTCAGGTTGTTGGAAGCGAAGGTCAGACATCGCAGCAGGAGACCCGAGTACTCCTCGGACGTCAACTCCTTAGAGTGCGGATCCTCTGAATTGAAACCTCCCCTCCCTGAGGGGAGGGGGTTCCTCACCCTTCAGGGCTGATCGGGGATTTCTGGCTCAGGCAGCCATCTGGGGCAGCGCCCCAGATGGTCTTACGCCCTCAGCACCAGCCGGGTTGAGACCAGCCCGGACCAGCATCACGCGTGCGGAGTTCTTGTCTCTGGACGAGACGGCTCCGCACGCGGTGCAGGCGTAGGTACGTTCCGAAAGAGGTAGTGCGTGCTTGGTTCTCGCTCCGCACGGCGCACAGTCCATGGTGGTGTGCGCGGGATGTACCAGATACACGGCACGTCCGTGCTTACGGGCCTGCTCGATCAGAGCCGTCTTCGTCGCGCTGATCGCGGCGTCGGCTGCTTTGCGGGCCATCTCTTGTCGAGCTGCGCCGGACCGCACGTCCGCTTTTCGATGCCTTCCAACCGGTGCTTGTTCGACAGGTGGGTCTGCTTCGACTTCGCGCAGGACTCGTTCCAGATCCACCGGCACCGGTCCCACTCCGCCATCAGCGCGGCGAGCGGGGTCGACGACACGCGAAGCCTAAAGGTCCACCGGGCATGCCCGGCATCCTCCGTCATCGCTTCTGTCGTCATGAACATCAACCTATCTGGGAAGACTGACAGTTGAGAGCTCTTGATCGTTGTGGGCTTGCTCGCCACCGCGTCAGGTGGACGCCGGATCGCCCTGGCGGCGATCCGGCTTTCCCTGCCCTGCTCCGCAGGAGTCCGATTCCTCCCCGGCCTGAAGGCCGGGGCATCCTCGGAGGAATCAGGTGACGCGTCGGGGCAACGAACGGGGACAGGCGGCCTCGGCTGCGGTTCCGGCCTTCCCGTACGCCGCCGAGAAGGTCCGCCAGCCGTGTCCGGCGGAGCGGGTTGCCCGACGCAGGGGGACGGCCTGGTCGTATCCACATCGCACTCCTGGCCGGGTTCCGTCGCTGACTGAGCATCAAGAACCTTGTGAGAAAGGCACGTTCGACCCGGAGCGGTCGGGATGAAGGGGTCAACTCTCGCCAACCGGACACAAGGCGGCGCGCCGGGGCGCGTCTCATTCGGCTTGATTCAAACTCAGGATCGAACTTTCCTGTGAAGCGATCGTGAATTCATCTTCATATTCTATCGCCGATATCCCTCTGACCACGCCAAATTCGCCCGACCGACCCCACACTCAATGATCAACGAATGACTGAATCGATCCCTTGACCGGCCCTTGAGATGCAAACGAGACTCCCCTGAGGCACTCATGCATCAGGAGCCACAAGCGCATGCGCATACGGATGGCCCTGAGACCGATATCGCACGGGGTGTGTGGCGGGGGAATCAATGGACGGGGGCGCGTATGCACACTCGACGCATGCACACATCCCCTTTACTTCCCCTCCTCATCTCTTGGTGCGCGAAGGGAATGGAGGGGGAATGCCGGCGCATATGGGCTATCCCGGCGTATATATCGAAGAACTTCCCAGCAGCATCCGTACCATCGCCTCCGTCACCACCTCGGTGACCGCGTTCGTGGGGCACACCCGCCGGGGTCCGCTCAATCAACCGGTGCGGGTGACGAGCTTCGCGGACTTCGAGCGCCGCTTCGGCGGGCTCACCTCCCGGAGCGCCGTCAGCTATGCGGTGCACCAGTTCTTCGGCAACGGCGGCACGGTCGCGGTGATCGTCCGCGTGGCCAAGGCCGGCACTGGCGAAGAGGCCTGCGTCACGCTCAACTCCACCGAGGGACACAGCGAGTGCCCGGTGCTTGAGGTGCACGCCAAGGAGCCCGGCGTCTGGGGCTCCGGGCTGCGGGTGGCCGTCGACCACGACACACCCGCCCCCGACAAAACGTTCAACCTTCAGATCCTCGACGCGCGAGGCGGGGCCCGCGAGTCCTTCACCGGGCTGTCGATGAACGCCGACCACGGCCGCTTCGTCGAGACGGTCGTCAACGCGGGTTCCTCCCTGGTCCGGGTGAAGGTCCTCGACGAGGACCGGCCGGACCCCTCCGGCACCGTCTCCAAGCCTTTCTCAGCCGAACTGCCCGATCTGAACGTCGAGTTGAGGGTCAAGGTCGGCGATGTGGAGCGCGAGTTCACGCTCTACGAGCCCGACCGCGACGGCGAGCCGCCGGCCGGCGTCACCGAGCTTGCCCTCCTGCTGGAGCGCAAGCTGCGCGCACTGCCCGACGCCCCCGGCAAGCACGCCTTCGCGGGGGCCGAGGTCACCGCCTTCGGGCGGCGGCTCCAGGTCGTCGCCGGGTCCGTCGACCCCGACGACGTGGTGCGCTTCATCGGCGAGTGCGCCAACGACCTGGGTCTGGAGACCTCGGTCAACCCGCCGGTCTTCCCGCTCAAGGGCGGCAAGGACGGCGACCCGCCCGGGCCGCGCGACCTCGTCGGCAGCGAGGCCCGCAAGACGGGTGTGCAGGCACTGCGCGACGTGGACGACGTCAACCTGCTGTCCCTGCCCGAGCTTTCGGCGTACGAGTCCACCGAGGACATGGTCACCGTGCTCTCCGCCGCCGAGCAACTGTGCCGGGAGCGGCGGATCTTCCTGCTCGTGGACTCGCCCTCGACGTGGGGCAGCGTGGACGCGGCGCGGGCCGGGATCGGCGCGTTCGAACCCGTACGCAGCAATCACGCGGGACTGTATTTCCCGCATCTGCAGCTCACCGACCCGCTCACGGGCCGGCTGCGGTCCTTCCCGCCGTCCGGCGCCATCGCCGGTGTCATCGCCCGTACGGACGGTGAGCGCGGTGTGTGGAAGGCGCCGGCCGGGACCGAGGCGCGGCTGGCCGGTGTGCGGTCGCTGACGGTCAAGCTGACCGACCGGGAGAACGGGCTGCTCAACCCGCTGGGCGTGAACTGCCTGCGCACGTTCCCGGTGATCGGTCCGCTGGTGTGGGGCGCGCGCACGCTGGAGGGCGCGGACGCGCTCGACAGCGAGTGGAAGTACGTACCGGTGCGCCGGCTCGCCCTCCATGTCGAGGAGAGCCTCCACCGCGGTCTGCAGTGGGTCGTCTTCGAGCCCAACAACGAGCAGCTGTGGCAGCAGATCCGGCTGAAGGCCTCGGCATACCTCAACGACCTGTTCCGGCAGGGGGCGTTCAAGGGCGGCACGCCGCGCGAGGCGTACTTCGTCAAGTGCGACAAGGACACCACCACCGACGCCGACATCGATGCCGGAGTGGTCAACGTCGTGATCGGTATCGCACCGGTCAAGCCTGCGGAGTTCGTGATCGTAAAGATCCAGCAGGTCGCCGGGCAGTTCGACCTCTCGTAACCCAAGGAAAAGGAACACGAAGGAAACCGATGGCTGAGTTCCAGATAAACGCCCATCGCTTCGACCCCTACAAGAATTTCAAGTTCCTGGTCCTCTGGGACGGTCGAACGGTCGCGGGCATCAGCAAGATCAGTCCTCTGAAGCGCACCACCGAGGTGGTCAAGCACCGCCACGGCGGTGACCCGAGCTCGCCGCGCAAATCGCCCGGCCGCTCGGAGTTCGAGGGTGTCACGCTCGAGCGCGGCGTCACCCACGACCCTGAGTTCGACCGCTGGGCCAACAAGGTCTGGCAGATCGGCGCGGGCCTCGGCTCGGAGGTCTCGCTGCGCGACTTCCGCAAGGACATCATCATCCAGGTCCTCAACGAGGCCGGGCAGGTGGCCGTCTCGCACAAGCTCTACCGCGCCTGGGTGAGCGAGTACCAGGTGCTCGGCGAGCTGGACGCCAACGCCAACGCCGTCGCCATCCAGAGCGTCAAGCTCGAATGCGAGGGCTGGGAACGGGACTACGAGGTGGAGGAGCCGGTGGAGCCCTCGTTCACCCATCCGGCCTGAGAGCCGCCGCACCAGCGCACCACCGGAGGAATGAGGGATGACGCCGACGGGGCCTGCCGAGCTGCTCGCCACCTGGGAGGCCGGGCTGGCGACGCATGACTCGGGACGGTCTCTGCTGCTGCACCGGGCGGCACGCCCGGGGGCCGGCACCGACGAACTGCTGTCGATGCCGGTCGGCGAGCGGGAGGCGGACCTGTTCGCGCTGCGCCGGGCGCTGTTCGGCGAGCGCATGCAGGTATGTGTCGAGTGCGCGGCGTGCGGCGAGGCCATGGAGTTCGACCTCGACGCGACGCTGCTGGGCTCCCGGACGCGGACACCGGACGGGCCGCTGCGAGTGGAGGAGGGCGAATGGGTGGTCGAGTTCCGGCTGCCCACCGTCGCCGACCTCGCGGCGGCCGGTGCCGTACCGGATCCGCAGGAGGCGCGCCGGCTGCTCGTGGCGCGCTGCACGGTGTCGGCCGTACGGGGCGGGGTGGCCGTTCCCCCGGAACGGCTGGCCGGCCTCCTGCCGGAGCGGGTGGAGCAACAGCTCGCCGAGACGGCCGAGGAGGCCGACCCGGCAGCCGATGTGACGCTGAACGTCGCCTGCCCCGAATGCGGTGAGGCCACCCCGGCCGAACTGGATATCACCTCCTATCTGTGGACCGAACTGGACACCTGGGCCCGGGACTTGATGCTCGATGTCCATCTGCTCGCCACCGCCTACGGGTGGAGCGAGCCGGAGATTCTGGCGCTCAGCCCGCTGCGGCGTCGTTACTACCTGGAGCTGTGCGCAGATGCCTGACTACTTCGACCGGCTGCTCGCCCGGTACGCGCCGGTGCCCGCGGCCGGCGGCGCCGGTGGCGCGGCGCGGGTGCGGCCGCGGCTGCCCGGCCCGTTCGAGCGGGTCGAGGCGCTGCGGAGCGGCCCGCAGGAGCCCGACGAGCCTGCGGCGCTGATCCCGTCCGCGCCCGGGCCCGCTTTCGGACCGGCCGAGTTGGTCCGGTACGAGCGCGAGGTGCGGACCGACCACCACACCGTCGTACGGACCGAGACGGCACGGCCCGGCGAGCCCGAGCGGCCCGCGCCGCGGGTCGCGCCGGAGACCGGTCCGCTGCTGCGGCCTGCGGCGAACCCCGCTCCGGGCCCGCGTCCGGCCACGTCCGACGGCCCGCGCGCGTCCCGGCGTTCAGCGACGCCCGCCGCGTCCGAGTCGCCGCGGAATGTGCCCACGGCCACGCCGCGCGCCGCGGATCCCGCTCCTGTGGCTGCCGTCTCCCCGGCACTGTCGCGCCGCGCTGACACGGCCACCGCCCGTGGTGCCGCGCTGAACGGGGTGGGACGGCGCGCGCCCAAGCCTGCCGAGCGGGTCGTGCACGTACAGATCGGCCGGCTCGAGGTGAGCGCCGCCCCGCCGCCCGGCGCAGGCCGCCCCGCGACCGGCCGCCCCGACCACACCGGACGGCGCGCGCCCGCACTGACTCTGGACGACTACCTGTCGCGCGGCGAGAAGAGGAACTGAGGTCATGAGCAACGCACTTGCCGTCGCGACGGTCACCCAGGCCCTGGCCCTGCTCATCGAGAACAATCTGGGGCCGGAGACGGACATCGCGGTCAAGGTCGAGACCCGTAAACCGCCGGCCGAACCGCCGGCCGAACCGACCATCAACGTCTTCCTCTACCAGGTCACACCGAACGCCTCGATGCGCCACAACGACCTGCCGACACGGGCCTCGGACGGCACGCTGCTCAAGCGTCCTGCCGCGCCGCTGGATCTGCACTACCTGATCAGCGCGTACGGCGAGGAGTCGGAGCTCGTCGGGCAGCGGCTGATCGGGTGCGTGGTACGGACGCTCCATGAAATCCCGGTGCTGCCGAAGGACATGATCGAGCTCGCCGCCGAGCGTCCGTATCTGGCGGGCAGCGATCTGGCCGAGTCGCCTCAGAAGGTGCGCTTCACGCCGACCGTGATGGACATCGACGAGACGTCCAAGCTCTGGGGGATGCTGCACCAGACGCCGTACACCCTGTCGGTGGCGTACCAGGCGTCGCTGGTCCTGATCGAGGGCCGCGAGAAGCCGGTCCCGGCGAAGCCGGTGGAGCGGCGGACGGTACAGGTGCTGCCGTTCGGGGCGCCGGGCGCGCCGGTGCCGCCGGGGAGTACGCCGCCGGTGGAGGCGCCGGGCGAGGAACCGGTCGAGGAACCGGCGCGCGCCGCGGCCGCACCGGCGCCCTCGGCCACCGAACCCGCGAAGAAACGCGCCGCGTCCAGGGCGACTGCTGCCAGGACGGCGGCCAAGCGGGCCGTGCCCGCCTCCCGTACCCGGAAGGGCTCCGGCGGGGGCGAAGACGGCGCGGGCGGGGACGGCAAGAGCAACACCAACGGCAAGGAGAGCTGAGGCACGGTGCGCAACACGGGGGCGGGTGAGGGTATGGGCACGTACGAGGGGGCAGGTCAGGGCACGACCGCGGACGGCCGGGCGCTGGCCGCGGCGGTACGCTCCGTCCTCGCGCGCATCGACGCCCATGCGCAGCGCGCGCAGCACCGGACCGGGCCCGGCGACGGTGAGGCGCCCACCGGAACCGACGCGGGCCCCGAGCAGGCGCGTGCTCACTCCGGCGCGCCCGAACTCACCAGCGCCCGCGGGCCCGCGCCGGCCCCTTCCGGTCCCGTCGGCCCCGCCACGCTCGACGCGCTCGTCGCTTGCTTCGGGCTCAGCCCCTTCGAGCGCGATGTGGTCCTGCTCGCCGCCGCGGCGGAGCTGGACCCGACCACCGGCGGCCGCTGCGCCGCCGCGAGCGGCGACCCGGAGCGGGCGCATCCGACGTTCTCCCTCGCCCTGGCCGCGCTCGCCGGTCCGCACTGGAGCGCGTTGACGCCCGTCGCTCCGCTGCGCCGCTGGCGGCTGATCGAGCTGGACGACGAGACCCGGCTGACCACTTCCCGGCTGCGGCTCGACGAGCGCATCCTGCACTTCCTGGTCGGCTCGCCGTATCTGGACTCCCGGCTGCACGGGCTGCTGCGCCGCACGACCGTGCCCGACTCCCTTCCCGCTTCGTACGACCTGGCGGCGAGCCGGGTCGCCGCGGGCTGGGCGGGCGCCGGGCTGCACGCCCCGCTCCGCGTCGAGCTGGTCGGCGGCGATCTGCGCTCCCGCGCGGACATCGCCGCCGCGGCGGCCCGCCGCTCCGGTCTCGGCCTGTACGCGATGGCCGCCGACGACACGCCCACCGACCCGGCCGAGCGCGACCGGCTGGCTCGGCTGTGGCAGCGCGAGGCGATCCTGCTGCCGGCCGCGCTGCTGGTGGAGGTCGGCGAACTGGACCGTGAACAGGCCGCTGCCACCGACGCGTTCATCGAGAGCGCGGCGGTGCCGTTGGTCGTCTCCAGCCTGGATCCACGGCAGACGGCCCGGCCGCGCGGCGAGCGGGTCACCGTACCGGCGCTGGACACCGAGGAGCAGCTGGGTGTGTGGGCGGACGCCTTCGAGGCCGTACCGGAGGTGTCCGAGGAGGACCTGAAGGATCTCGTCGAGCAGTTCTCGCTGCCACCGCATCTGATCAGGTCCGCCGGCGCGACCGTCGTACGCGATCTGCCCGGTGAGGACGAGCTGGACGCCACCGGGCTGGCCTGGCGGGCCGGGCTCACCGAGGCCCGGATGGGCATGGACGAGCTGGGTCGGCGGATCGAGCCGCAGGCCGGCTGGGGTGATCTGGTACTGGCGGAACGGCAGTTGAGGGTCCTGCGCGAGATCGTCGCGCACGTGCGTCAGCGGGCGACGGTCTACCAGGAGTGGGGTTTCGCGGCGACGCTGCGCCGGGGGCTGGGTGTCACAGCGCTGTTCGCGGGCGGTTCCGGCACCGGCAAGACCCTCGCCGCCGAGGTGATGGCGAAGGAGCTGGGGCTGGATCTGTTCATCATCGATCTGTCCCAGGTGGTCAGCAAGTACATCGGTGAGACCGAGAAGAACCTGCGCAAGGTCTTCGACGCGGCCGAGCGCGGCGGCGCGCTGCTGCTGTTCGACGAGGCGGACGCGCTGTTCGGCAAGCGCAGTGAGGTCAAGGACAGCCATGACCGGTACGCCAACCTCGAGGTCAGCTATCTGCTGATGCGGATGGAGGCGTACCGGGGTCTGGCGATCCTCACGACGAATATGAAGCAGGCCCTGGACACGGCGTTCATGCGCCGGATCCGCTTCGTGGTCGACTTCCCCTTCCCCGGCGAGAGCGAGCGCGCCGAGATCTGGCGGCGGGTGCTGCCCGACCGGGCGCCGATGAAGGGCATCGACCCGGAGCAGCTGGCCCGGCTGACGGTGGCGGGCGGCTCGATCCGCAATATCGCGCTGTCGGGCGCCTTCCTCGCCGCCGAGGAGGGGGACCGGCTCCAGATGCGTCACATGCTGGAGGCGGCGCGCACCGAATACCTCAAGCTGGACCGCTCCTTGACGCCGTCGGAGGTCCACGGATGGGTCTGAACGAGCAACCGCGCACGGTGCGGAACGAGGCACCGCGCACGGTGCGGGTGGACATCGGCGAGCTGGTGCTCGACGGCTTCGAGCGGCTCGACCCCGACCGGGTGTCGGCCGCCTTCGAGGCGGAGCTGGCCCGGCTCGTACGGGAGCGGGGGGTGCCGCTGGCCGCGGACGGCGGCCGGGCGCTGGACGCCCTGTCCGGGCTGCCGCCACTGCCGGCCACCACCTCGCCGGGGCGGCTCGGTGAGGCGCTGGCGCGTGCGGTGCACGCGGGTCTTTCGGGACGGGGGGAGTCGCGATGAGTACGTCCCATGCTTCCGCCCAGGACGCCCAGTCGGCGCAGGCCGAGCGGCGGCGCAAGCGCAAGGAGCGGGCCAAGTCCCGTACGCCGGAGCCGAAGAACATCGTCAGCGGGGCCGGGCAGCCGCTGGATCTGAGCGTGCGGCGGGAGCTGGAAGAGCAGCTCGGCCACGATTTCAGCCGGGTGCGGCTGCACACCGACCGGGACGCGGGCACGCTCACGGACATGCTGGGCGCGGACGCGGTCGCGGTCGGTCAGGACATCTTCTTCCGCGAGGGCGCCTACCGTCCGGGCACGGCGGACGGGCAGCGGCTGCTCGCCCATGAGCTGCTGCACACGGTGCAGAGCCCGGACGGTCTGGGGGCTTTGCGCGCGGGACGCGACCTGGGCGCGGTGAGTCTGCCGCAGCAGGCGATGGAGCGCGAGGCGGAGTCGGCGGCGCAGGCTGTCGTACGGGACGGGGAGCAGGCCCCGGAGGTGGAGCCGGACCAGGCGACGCCCGGCTGGCTGCGGTACGCAATGGTCGACGCCGACCGCAACCGTATGGAGCTGCTGGACCCCGCGACGCTGGTGGACCGGCTGGCGAACGGCGTGGTGCGCTCGCTGCGCGGCGACCCGGCGGACCTGTCGGGGCGGGTGCGCCTCCAACTCGCCCGCATGTCACCCCAGTTGCAGGATTCCGTGCTGGACCGGCTGGAGGTGCGGCTGCTCTCGAACGAGTACGACCGCGTGCTCGACCTCGCCGAGGCGGCGGATGTCCTGCCGGTGGACCTCCAGCCGGCCGAGGTGCCCGAGCCCGAGACCGACCTCTTCGAGCTGCTGGGTGTCGAGCGCACCCAGTGGAAGCACAAGGAGGAGAGCAAGCAGGGCTCGAAGGACAAACAGGCCGAGGACTCCCGCGGGGAACAGAAGGACGCCAGGGCGCGGGACGAGAAGCGCGGCGGCGAGCAGAGCAGGGCGCAGTCGGACGCGGCAGCCGAGAAGGCCGAGGCCGCGCAGCGCACCGAGCAGGAGGACGAGCGCGCCCAGGCCCGGCAGCAGGCGTCGCAGGAGCAGCAGCAGGAAGAGGAGAAGCAGGGCCAGGACCGCGAGCGGGTCGACGAGGCCGCCAACGAGCGCGCGCAGGGCCAGGCGGACGGCGCCGAGCAGGCCAAGGAGGAACGCAAGGAGCAGCGCGACCGGGAGGAACAGGACCCGGAGCAGGCCAACGCCCCCGGCGCCGACAAGCGCAAGCGCAAGGACGACGCGAAGAAGCCCGCGGACGGCTCGAAGCAGGAGAACCTCGACCCGAAGGCGAAGGGCCAGCCCGGTCCCGTACGCCCGGAGAAGGTGGACGAGCGGGCGGAGCAGCGGGACAGCGCGCTGTCCGAGCACGGCCTGCACGAGAAGGACGAGGACGAGGACGAACCGCGCGAGGAGGAGAAGCCGCTCGGGCTCGAGGCGGGCGCGGACAACGAGATCGGCGGCGAGCAGGACGGCGACCGGGACAAGGGCGGTGCGGCCAAGGGCGGGCCGGAGCTGAAGCCCGAGGACCATCTGCCCGACGCCGACCTGGACCTCTCCTCCGTACCGACCGCCGACCGCATCACACCTGGCGCCGCGGAACCGTCCGTCCCCACCTTCCCCACGCCGCCGCCGACGAAGGCGGAACGGATCGAGCAGCAGCGCGAGACCGAGGCACACGAGGAGGACGCGGACGGCACCGGTCCCGAGGCGAAGGCTCCGGGCGAGGACGAGGGCCCCGTCGAGGGCGAGGCGCCGAAGCCCGAGGGCGGGCCGGCGGCGCAGGCCGAGGACCGAAGCGCCAAGGACCTTCAGCCGGAGAAGCCGACCGACCAGGAGGTCGGCCCCGACCCGGAGACCACGGAGAAGGACCAGCAGGAGCCCGAGGCCGAGAAGCAGGCCGCCGCCGAGCAGCAGGAGCAGGACGACAGGGCCGAGGGTTCCGGCGACGGCGAGGAGAAGCCGGACGCCAAGGATGCGCAGGATGAGCAGCGCGAGCTGAAGGAGCGCGGGCAGCAGGAGGAGCGGGGCGGCCAGGGGCAGGGCGCTGCCTCGGACAAGACCGCTGCCGTTGCTTCGGGTCCGGACGCCTCACCCGGCCCTGCGGCGATGCGCCCCGCGGGTGCGCAGACGCAGAAGGCGCCGGTCGAGGACCGCAACCCCTCCCCCGCCGCACGGCGGGACGCCGAGCCGCCCAAGTCCGAGCGGGAAGCCGCCGGGCCCAAGAGCCGGATCCCGAAGGAGAGCGGCCCCGGTGCGGCCCCCCGTGGCTCGGTCGGCGCCGCCGAACAGGCCGGTCCGACGACGGCGGCGGGCCCCGGAGCAGCGCCTTCCGCAGCCCAGGCTGCCGTCAGCCCGGCGGGCGAACAGGCCGCGAGCCCCGGCAAGATGGGCGCGCCGGCACCGGAAGGCGCCCAGGCCGCTCCCGAGGCGTCGCTGGAGAAGGACGGCGGTGGCTGCGCCCCGCCGGAACCCGCGGCGGAGAAGGAAGAAGGCGGCGGTAGCTGCAGCGGCGGGGGCGGTGGTGCGGCCCCCGAGGAGAAGCAGCAGGAGCCGCCGGACGTCTCGGGCCAGGACCCGAAGGCCGCCATCGGCACGGTCAGCAAGCTCGCACCGGACCAGGCCGCCGCCGCGATGCCCGGTGTGGACGCGGCCGCGGACAAGAAGGTCGGCGAGGAACAGCAGCGGCTGGACGCGAACCCGCCCAAGCGGGAGCGCCCTTCGGGTGCGCCGCGCACCCGGTCGGGCCCGCCCGAGGCAGCCGCTCCTGCCGCCCAGGTGACGGGCAAGGTCGAGAAGCTGGGGCCCGAGGGCCAGAGCGAGAAGCAGAAGGCCAAGGGCAGCGAGAAGGCGGAGGGTGCGAAGCCCACCGACAACACTCCCCCGCCGCCGGCCCCGGTGGCGGACAAGCTGACCGCGGAAGAGGCGAAGAACGTCGACGCCGCGGCCAACGCGGTCCCGACCGTCGACCCGGAGCTGCAGAACAAGACGGTGGGGCCCGCCCCCAAGATCAAGCTGGAGGGCGAGAGCGACCCCAAGCGCACGGACGACCAGGCCAAGGCGCTCAAGGAGAAGCAGTCCGACATCCAGGGCACGGGCCGTGAGGACGCGGCCAAGCCGATGGGTGAGGACCAGATCTTCCCCGACGCGCCCCAGGAGCAGCTGGTCGGCAAGGCCGCGGGTCGCGCCGCCGGGAAGGGCGGCGGGCTGAAGGCCGGGTCCACGCCCAAGCCCGGCGTCGGCGCGGTCGCCAAGCAGGAGCGCGGCAGCGAGATCCAGGGCGCCGCGGGCCAGGCACAGGGCGACCTGGTCGCCAAGGAGAAGGACCAGAAGCAGGGCGAGCAGCAGGCCAAGCAGGAGAAGCAGACCGAGATCGACCGCGAGGTCACCCAGAACGCGGAGAAGCAGACGGCCGAGCGCGGCCGGGCGGCGGATGGGGCTCAGCGCGAGCGTGAGAGCTGGCGCAATGAGCAGGACAAGAAGATCGAGGACGCGGACAAGAAGTCCGAGAAGGAACACGGCGAGAAGAACAAGGAGATCGTCAAGGCCCGCGACGACAAGGACAAGGAGGTCAGTGACCGCAAGGACAACGACAACAAGCAGATAGACACGGAACGCGAGAAGGCAGAGAAGGAGGCCGAGAAGAAGAAGGAGGAGGAGAAGCCTTCCGGAGGCTTCTTCGGGTGGGTGGCCGACAAGGTGAAGAGCGCCTTCAACGCCATCCTCGACGCGGTCACCAAGGTCTTCGATGCGGCGCGCAAGCTCGTCAACGGCATCATCGACACGTTCAAGGAGTGGGCCAACAAGGCCATCGACTTCGTACGTGACCTCGCCATCAAGGCGATCAACGTGCTGGCGGACGCGCTGATCGCCATCGGTGACGTACTGCTCGCGGCATTCCCGGAATTACGTGACAAGTTCCGCAAGGCGATCGAGGGCTTGCGCGACAAGGCGATCGCCGGGGTCAACGCGCTGGCGGACGGCCTGAAGAAGGCGGTCAACGCGCTGCTGGACGCACTGGCCGCAGGCCTGAACAAACTTCTCGACGTCCTTGAGGCGGGCATCAAGGCCGTCATCAAGATCTACCAGGCGGTCATCCTCGGCGCGATCAAGTTCGCCCAGGCGGCGATCGAGGCGCTGGGCAAGTTCGCGGCTTTGATCGCCGATATCGCACCGGACCCGGGCGGCTGGATCAGCAAGGCGGGCAGCTCGGCGAAGGCGGGCATCACTGATCACCTCTGGGGCGCGATCAAGACGGGCGTCAAGCGGTGGTTCGACACAAAGGTCGAGGGGATCCTCGGCCTCGGCAAGGCCGTGATCAATGTCCTGGTGAAGGGCTGCGTCTCGATCAAGCAGATCGGGAAGATGGCGTGGGACGCGATCATCGCGTCGCTGCCGATGATGATCGCGTCGATCGTCATCGAGAAGGTCGTCTCGATGATCGTCCCCGCGGCGGGCGCGATCCTCACAATCGTTCAGGGCCTGATGGCTGCCTGGCAGAGCATCAGCTCGATTCTCTCCGCATTCAGCAAGTTCTGGGCCTACTTGAAGGCGGTCAAGGCCGGCCCGGCGGCCTGCCTCTTCGCCGAGGCGGTGGCGGCGGGCATCGTCGCGCTGCTCGACTTCATCGCCAACTTCCTGATGATCCGCCTTGCGGGCGCGACGAAGGGCGTGGGCAAGCGCCTCAAGACGATGGCCGAGAAGATCATGAAGGGCCTGAAGAAGACGGGCAAGGGCGCGAAGCAGGCGGCGGGCGACGCGGTCAACAAGGCGCGGGGCGCGGTGCGCAACGCGACGCAGGCCTTGCGCAAGCCGCCGGTGGCTCCGAAGCCTTCCCCGAGCCCGAAGGCTCCGCCGAAGGCGAAGGACGCGGCGACGCCGAAGTCACCGGCGAAGCCGACGCCGGCAAAGCCGAAGGACACGACGTCGGGCCCGGCCAAGGACAAGACCCCCGACAAGTCCCCGGGCCAGAAGGACACGACGCCCGAGACACCCAAGAAGAAGAAAGAGATCGAGGGCCCCAAGCCGACGAAACCCAAGAAGCCGAAGTCTCCTGCGGGCGAGGCACTCGCCAAGGCGAAGTCGGCGGTCAAGTCGGCGCTGAAGAAGGTCCGCAACGCGGGGAAGACGCTGGGCAAGAAGCTCAAGAAGAGCAAGCCGGGCAAGGCGTTGAAGAACAGCGCGTCGAAGCTGCGCAACGTCTTCAAGAAGAAGCGTGACCGGCTACGCGACAACAAGAAGAACCAGCAACACCAGAAGAGGCAGAACCAGGACAAGCGCAAGAGGGACGAGAAGTCCAAAGAGTCCAAGCTGGAGCGGCTGCAAAAGATCATCGCGCGAATACGCCCCAAGATCCGCGGACTGCTGCGCCGCGGCATCGACGGGGTTGCGTTCCGCTCCCTGCTGGCCGGGATACGGGCCTGGTACCGCCTCTCCAAGCTGACGACGCAGGGCCGTCCGGACTTTGCCATCACCGCCGCCGTCAACCCAGAACAGACTTTCCAACAGGGGGTGTGGGACGACCAGGTCGCCTATCTGACGCTTGAGGACGGTTACGAGTCGTTCGACATCAAAGATGAGAGCGCAAAGCTCCGAGCAGCCATCGCTGCCAGGTTCCGCACCATGCCCCCGGACGCGGACATTCACGCGATCAAGAAGATGTGCAGCGAGGTCGCTAAATATCCCCTGCTCAAGCGCGGGGAACGCCTCAAGTGGGATGACCACCAGGACTCACATCTGGTCTCACTGGTCCGTCCCGACAAGAACGGTCCGTCCGGACTGGGAATGTTCAGGCGGAATGGTGGACGGTACGAAGAGCAAGCCAGAGTAAAAAACCAGGCCCCCGACCAGAAGGTCGTCAAGGGACCAGGCGGTCAGTTCGTTCTGGACGCCGCAAACCAACTTGTCCCCCGATACCTACGGCGAAACATCACACCGGCAGACCTCGAGCGCCTCAACAACGAGGATGACCTGGTATCGAGCAAAGAGGGAGAGAAAAAGAACAAAGGAAAGAAGAGCAAGCGGAACAACAACCCCCTGCGGAAGCCGAACCGTGCTGCCAAGAGCCCCGCAGACCACGCCGCAGGAGGCTACCCGTCTCCCTACATATCCGCGTCGAAGCAGCTCGATGGAGACATCACCGACCCCAACGGATACCAAATCGGCGGCGAGGAAGGAAGGGAGCTGAAAACACCCGAAAACGAACCGCAGAGGGTCGGCAGCGGGATCATACTCATAGATTTGGCACAGATATCCCGAGGAGACATTTTCGACCTGACCTCGCGGCGCGGCCAAAGGACATGGGAACTGCATAACGCAGTCACCGGAAACCACATGCTGGACGTAGTGGAGGATGTCATTCGCACCCAGGAGGTGGTCATTCGAAGGAAAATCCCCTTCGACGCTATCGCGAAGATCGGATAGGGTTGACGGTCGAGCACCGAGGCACATCGGAAGAGAGCAGGCAGGTCATTATGCATTCCTATTACTGGCGAGGCGGCGAGCTGAGCGACCCGAGACTTGCGCGCGCCCATGATGAATTGGCGTCGGCAGACCTGGCGAAGAACAGAGTCGACTCCCTCCTTCTGCTGCTGCGCAGCGCGGACCCAGTCGCCGTGGGAATCGCCCTCGACCACTATCGGAGTGCACAATCCACGAGCAGGATGGGGACGGAGAATCCGTTTGCCGACTGCTCCGAAGAAATCTTGCAGGTTGCACGAAGGGTGTTGAATCAGCCGCCATCAGCGGCCGAAATGAGCCCGTTCACCGGGGAGGGGGCAAACCACGCCAGCGCTCTCTATGCGATGACGAGTCTCGCCGAGCCCGAGGACGCAGGTCTGCTGCTGCGCATCCTGCAGAGCTCCACCAACCCAGAGGTCCGCAATGTCGCCCTGGCAGTCGCCAGAGAGACCGTATGGCAGTCAGAAACACCGGACCCGGCATTGATCAGCCTCCTCAGAGAAATCGCGTTGAACACAGGAGAGAGATACGACGAACGCGTACGCGCGATCGGTGCGTTGGGCAGTGCGCGAACGGAAGAGGCGATCTCGACTCTCCGGGCCGCCACCGAGGACGAAGATCTACGAATTCAGGCTCATTCGGCACACGAACTTGCCGAAGAAGATCTGCTGGAGCAGTACCGCCCCTTTCTCGAACACCTGGTAAGCACATGGCCCGAGGATGCACCGTTCCCGGCCAGCGAAGTTCGCTATGCACTTGATGAGTAAGCCGCATCGATCTCACCGTTCGCGCATGTCCGCATCACCGCAGTCCGCCGTATGAGAGGCACCTGTGACCCGCTACGCAGACATACCCAAGCCCATCCGCTCCGGCATCGTCGTCGTCGACCCCGAGCGCGGCACGCCCCAGCGCATCATCGTCCTCCAGTTCAACCCCGACACCCTGGAGCGCTCCCTCGCACCCCAAGCAGCGGGTGGAGGGGGTGATGCCGGCGGTGGGGGCAGTGGAGGGGATCGCAACGAGGCCCTGCGGCTCAAGGGGCCCGCCGAGGAGAGTTGGAAGTTCACCGCCGAGATCGACGCCACCGATCAGTTCGAGGTCGCCGCGCCCGAGGGGATTCATCCCGAGTTGGCGACTCTGGAGATGCTCGTGCATCCCACCACCGCTCAGCTGCGTGAAGCCTCTCGGCGGGCCCAGAAGGGGGCCATCGAGATCAGCCCGATCGAGATGCCGCTGACCCTCTTCACCTGGGGGAGCAAGCGCGTCATGCCCGTGCGGCTCACCGAGTTGTCGATCAATGAGTCGGCATTCGATGTGAATCTCAATCCGATACGCGCCTCGCTGGGCATCGGGATGAAGGTCCTCAGCGTGAGCGACCTGCCGGCCGGACATCGCGGCGCCGACCTGTATATGGCGCATCTGGCGCAGAAGGAGCGGCTGGCCCGGGCCACACGAAGTGGGCGGCTGGCCGAACTCGGGCTTGGACGGGGGCTGTAGAGGTGATCGAGCCTTATGAAAGTGCGCTGGACACGATCCCCGGATCGCATCCGTACCCGCGCACCAGCCGGTACCACGACGCCGAGATCGGGGTTCACACCCAGCCGGACGGCACCGAAGTCCGCTACACGAAGCGGCGGTTGCTGCCTCCGCTCAGTGACGCGCCCGACGACGAGACCGCTCCGCACACCGTCAACAGCGGTGAGCGGCCCGATCACCTCGGGCAGCGCTATTTCGGGGACCCGGGGCAGTGGTGGCAGATCGCGGACGCCAATCCCGACCTCGATCCGCGGGAGTTGACCGCCGAGCCGGGGCGGGAGATCGACATTCCTCTGCCGGGTGGGTTCCATGGCTGATGAGCCGATCGGGAGCGGGCCCGTACACCTCACCCTGCACATGGGGCCCAAGCTCACCCGTCCCGTGCCGCCCGAGGTCGCCGAGGCGCTGCTGTCCGCGCAGATCACCATGACCGCCGGCGAACGGAGCGGGTTCCAGCTCGCTTTCGACCTGACCAAGCGCGGGCTGATCACCCAACGGCTGCTGCCCGAGGGGTTCTTCGACCCGAAGACCAGGGTGATCGTGACGACTTCGGTCAAGGGCACCCCGACCGTGATCCTGGACGGGCTGATCGTCCGGCAGGAGGTCGGCGCCAGCAATGTGCCGGGGCAGACCACGCTGACCGTCACCGGCGAGGACCTCACCCTCCTGATGGATCTCGAGGAGCGGACCGACCGCTATCCCAATCTCTCCCCCGCCCAGCGGGTCGAGAGGATTCTGCGGAAGTACGCCGACTACGGGATCGATCCCTGGATCATCCGGGAGCAGATCCATCAGCCGCCCAGAGAGCAGCTGCGCGTCGACTACCAGACCGGCACCGATCTGCAGTACCTCAACGAGCTGGCCAGGGCGAACGGTTACACGTTCTATCTCGATCCCGGGCCCCGGCCCGGGCGGTCCACCGCCTTCTGGGGGCCCGAGAAGCGCATCGGTCAGCGTCAGCACGCGCTCAACGTCAACATGGACAACAACTCCACCGTCGACCAGCTGACGTTCGCGTACGACGGCACGGCCAGGGAAGAGCCGCAGGCACGCGTGCAGGACCCGAGGACCCGCGACACCCGGCTGCTCGCGCAGCCCGACATCAGCCCGCTGCGCCCGCCCCTCGGCAGCCGCGCCTCGCCCGCCCTCAAGCGCAAGACGCTTTCCGGTACGGCGAAGAAGGAGCTGGGGCAGGCCGAGGCCGAGACGCTGGCCCGGGCAGCCACCTCCGCGGACGCGATTTCCGGGTCCGGGTCGCTGGATGTCAACCGTCATGGATACGTGCTGCGGCCGCGGGAGTTGGTGGGGGTCCGGGGCACCGGCGTGACGTACGACGGCGACTACTACGTCAAGTCGGTCACCCACAGTCTCCGCCCCGGCTCGTATCAGCAGAACTTCACGCTCTCCCGAGAGGGCCTGATCGCCCGCAGCAAAACAGTGCGTCCGTAAGACGTGAGGACCAGGAGAACTTCGCATGGCTGCAGGACCGAACAACCGGTTTCTCGGCAAATTCCGGGGGCGGGTGATCGACAACAGGGATCCGCTGAGGATCGGAAGGATCACGGCCCAGGTCCCGGATGTGCTGGGCGACGAGGCGTCCACCTGGGCGCTGCCCTGCCTGCCCTTCACCGGGCGTCAGGCGGGCCAGTACGTCGTCCCCGAGATCGGGGCCGGTGTGTGGGTGGAGTTCGAGCAGGGTGATCCCAGCTTCCCGATCTGGACAGGCAGTTGGTACGGGGACGCGTCGGAGCTGCCGCCCCGTGCGACCGCGGAGCTGCCCGCCTCACAGCCGGTGGTGATCCAGACTCCCGGCGCTCACAAGCTGGTGATGTCGGACGTGCCCGGCGGTACGGGGATTCTGCTGGAGGCCAAGGGCGGGGCGTACGTCCAGATCGACGAGAAGGGCGTGACGATCGGCAACGGCAAGGGGGCGTCGATCGTGCTGATCGGCAATGAGGTCAACATCAACGAGGGCCGGCTGATCGTGCCGAAGAAGCGATGAGGCCACAGATGACGCCGGTGATGACAACGACGGCGTACAGGAACAGAACGGGGAGAAACGTGTTGTCCGGGAATCTCGTGAACAGCGGTTCCGCGATCGGCTGCCCGCACGGCGGCCAGGTGGCGCCCGCCTCCGCACCGTCGTCCGGAGTGCGGATCGACGGCCTGCCCGTGCCCACCGCCACGGATGTCTTCACCGTCAGCGGCTGTCGGCACATGATCGACCGCGTGCCGCATCCGTGCGTCACCGTTCGCTGGACGCCGGACCGCGACAGCGTGCTGATCGACGGGGCGCCGGTGCTCCTCCACAGTACGAGCGCGCTCTGCTTCAGCGCCGCGCTGGTGCCCCAGGGCCCGCCGGTCGTCGGTACGGCTCCGAGGGGGGTGTCCTCCCGATGAGGACCATGAGGACCATGAGGACGCGTACCGATATCGCCTTTCCGTTCCGGATCGACCGGCGCGGGCGCACCGCGCACGCCGCCTACGACGACCATGTGCGGGACTTGATCGAGCAGTTGCTCTTCACCAGCCCCGGCGAGCGCGTGATGCGCCCCGACTTCGGCTGTGGCCTGCTCGATCTGGTCTTCACCCCGAACAGCCCGGAGCTGGCCTCCGCGCTGGAGCTGTCCGTGCAGGCCTCGTTGCAGCGCTGGCTGGGCGAACTGATCGAGGTGGAGTCCCTGGACGTGGTGAGCGAGGAGAACGTGGTCCGGGTGTATCTGCGCTACGTGGTGCGCTCCACCGCGAGCCGGCGCGACGAGGTGTTCGAGGGGAGCGGGCCGGCATGAGCGGACCGGACAATCAGGTGGTCTGCCGTACGGACGGCAGGCGCGCGAAGGTACGGGCGGCGCAGCTCGGCGGTGTGGACGCGGTCGAGGTCTCGGACGACGGGCTGACCCTGACCGTCACCTTCCTGGGCAAGGCGCCCCACGGGCTGTGCCCGCAGAACATACGCATCGACGGCGGCCGCCGGATCACCAGCATCGAGGCCCTCGAGGTGTCAGTCGAACGCGAGGAGGACCCGGAGCTCGACGACCGGCTGTTCGTCACGCTGGACCGCAGCGGGGACACCTCCCGCTACCGGCTCTCGGTCGTCGACACGGATCCGTACGGGCGGCCGGGCACCGAGCCCTTCCCGGGCTTCGACCAGCGGTACTTCTCGGCGGAGTTCGACTTCCGGGCGGACTGTCCCACTCCCTTCGACTGCGCGGAGGAGCAGCCGGACTCCCCACCCGCCTTCCCTGCCGCGCCCGTCATCGACTACACAGCGCGCGACTACGACACGATCCGCCGGCTGATGCTGGACCGGCTGGCGCTGACCACCCCCGACTGGATCGAGCGCAACGCCGCCGACGTGGGGACGACGCTGGTCGAACTCCTCACCCACACGGCCGACCAGATCAGTTATCAGCAGGACGCGGTCGCGACGGAGGCGTATCTCGACACGGCCCGTCGCCGGGTGTCCGTGCGCCGTCATGTGCGGCTCATCGACTACCCGATGCACGACGGCGTCAACGCCCGCGCGTTCGTCACCATCGAGACGACGGCTCCGCTGACCCTGCTGCCCGGCACGTTCCGCTTCGCGGCCGTCGATGTGCGCAGGCTGGGGCCGCGCGACCGGCCCGAGATCGGCACAGTCATCGACGACCGGGATCTGGCCGTGCTGGACGAGCGCGGTTCGGTGGAGGTGTTCGAGCCGGTCGTGGCCGAGGAGCCGCTGGTGCTGCGCCCCGAGCACAACACGGTCCGCTTCTGGACCTGGGGCGACGAGGTGTGTTCGCTGGCCAAGGGGGCGACCGCCGCGACGCTGCGGGACGAGTGGGCGGACGAGGATTGCTCGGCGCGGAGGCTGGATCTGTCGCCGGGTGATCTGCTGCTGATCGAGGAGGTGCGTGGGCCGCGCTCGGGAACGCCCGGCGACGCCGATCCGGCGCACCGCCAGGCCGTACGTCTCACCTCGCTCACCCCGGTCGTGGACCGGCTGGCGGACCAGCCCGTGCTCGAGGTCACCTGGGCGCAGGAGGACGCGCTCGCCTTCCCGGTCTGTCTGTCGACGCGCGGCGGCCCGGGCTGCGAGCCGGTGGAGGATGTGAGCGTGGCGCGCGGCAATGTGGCGCTCGTCGACCACGGCCGGTCGCTGACCTTCTGCGGCTCCACACCGGAGACGGTCACCGTGCCGCCGGCGCCGGCCGTTCTCGGATCCTGCGAGCCGTCCGGCTTCGGCTGCTGGGACCGTGACGAGGGCAACGCCACGGCAGACCTCGTCAACGCCCGTCTGGAGCAGACGCGTTGCGGGCGCCTGCTGACCGCCGATCAGATACGTGAGCTGTTCACCGTCGTCGGCGAGGACGCGACCGTACGCGCCGGTCTCGGCCTGGAACTGGCGGGCCGGCGGCGGGAGAAGGTGGTCCCCGGCACGGCCTACGCACAGGCGGAGGCGCTGGCCACCCTGCTGGCGCAGGTCGTCTACCCGGGTATCGCGCCGCGCTTCCGACCCGTGCTGCACCGCTCCCCCGTCGTCCAGTCCGTGCCGTTCCCGGAGCCGCGCCATGTCTCGGCGGGGCAAGCCGCGCGGCTGGCCGCGATTCCGGGCCGGGGCCGGCAGCGTCTGGTGGAGCTGTGGCGCAGCGCCCGCGACTGCGACGGGCTCACCGAGCCGGAGATCGCCGAGCTGACCGTGCTGTTCGGGCTGCGGGTGCTGGAGCGGCTCGAGCTGCGCCGCCATCCGGTGCGCGCGCTGCGCGAGCTGCTGCACCGCAGCGAGCGGCTGCTGGCCGCCAAGCTGCGCCGTCTGGAGGTGCTGACGGCCCGGTCGCGGGCGGGTACGGTGCTCGACGGCTCCATCGCCTGGGAGATCGCGCACAGTTGGGGTCCCGGGTACGCGACCGGGCTGCATCCGGGCGAGCCGGTGCTGCGGGGTCCTGCCTCCGCTCTCGTACAGGATCCGCGGGCCGCGCTGCCCGCCGTCACTGTGACCGATGAAGGCGACGGGCCGTGGACCCCGAAGCGGGATCTGCTCGACAGCGGGCCACGGGAGCGGCACTTCGTCGGTGAGCTGGAGGACGACGGACGGATCGCCCTGCGCTTCGGCGACGGGCGCCACGGTGCGCGTCCGCAGCCGGGCGCCCGGCTGGAGCTGCACTACCGGCTGGGCGGCGGCACGGCGGGCAACGTCGGCGCGGAGGCCATCAACCACCTGGTGTTGTGCCGTGATCCGGACGCGTCCGACGCCGGGGACCCGATGCCGGTGGCGGGCGTACGCAATCCGCTGCCCGCCGTGGGCGGCGCCGAGCCCGAACCCCTGGAGCAGGTACGCCAGTTGGCCCCGCTCGATCTGAAGCGTTCGCGCCTGCGGGCCGTCACCGCCGAGGACTACGCGGCGCTGGCGTCGAAGCTTCCGGGGGTGCAGCGCGCCGCCGCGGAGATCCGCTGGACCGGCAGTGTCCAGGAGGCGCATGTCGCCGTCGACGCGCTCGGGACCGGGGATCCGTCCCCCGAGCTGCTCGACTCGGTGTCGTACGCCCTGGAGAGCTACCGCCGGATCGGGCACGACCTGGTGGTGGGTCCGGCCCGGAACGTGCCGCTGGACATCGCTCTGACGGTGTGTGCCGCGCCCGGCCATCAGCACGGGCAGATCCTGGCCGAGCTGTACCGGCTGCTGGGCAGCCGCCAGCTGCCCGGCGGGCGGCTCGGCTTCTTCCACCCCGACGCGCTGACCTTCGGCGAACCGGTGCGGCTCAGCCGTCTGGTGGCCGCCGCGGCCGCGGTCCAGGGCGTGGAGAGCGTACGGGTGACCCGGCTGAGCCGGCTCTTCCACGACAACCCTTTCGACCATACGGACGATACGGACGACACCGCCCTGGAGGCAGGCGTGCTGCGGCTCGGCCCGCTGGAGATCGCGCGTTGCGACAACGACCCCGACCGGCCCGAGATGGGCCGGCTGTCCATCGAGCTCGGCGGAGGTGTGCGATGAGCGGCGCCTGCGGATGCGGCTGCGGTGGGCACGACGAGCGCCATGCGCCCGAGGCCCTGTACAACCCGCCGGGCCGTACGGCCCTGGACTACCGGGTGGGTGAGTACGGCTCGTTCCTGGCGGCCATGCTCGACCGGCTCGCCTCCCCCGCCTATCCGGCGCTGCGCGGGCTGAGCGTCCGTACGCCGGACGACCCGGCGATCGGGCTGCTCGACTCCTGGGCGGTGGTCGGCGATCTGCTCACCTTCCACTCCGAGCGGATCGCCGACGAGGGGTATCTGCGCACGGCGAACGAGCACCGTTCGCTGGCTCTGCTGGGACGGCTGGTCGGGCACCGGCCGCGGCCCGGCATCGCCGCCGACACCCACCTCGCGTACACGCTGGACAGGGATCCGCGCGCCGAGGACGTGCCGGTGCTGATTCCGCGCGGTGCGCGCAGCAACAGCGTGCCCGCGTCCGCCGACGAGGAGTCGCAGACCTTCGAGACCAGCGAGGACCTCACCGCCCGCTGGGCGTGGAACGAGCTGGCGGTGCGCCGGCGCAGGCCGGCGCTGCTCACCGCGGCCGATCTGGGCAAGCAGTCCGAGATCTACGTCTCCGGGACCGGCACCTCCCTCCAGACCGGCGACAAGCTGCTGTTCGTCTTCGGCGCGGACCAGGAGGCGGGCGGGAAGCGGCTGTTGCTGCCGGTCGCGCGCATCCGGATCGACCGGGACGACGATGTGACGGCGATCGGGCTGCCGCAGTCCGCGCCGCCGTCGCTGAGCGAGCTGGTGGCCGAGCTCCGCGAGTGGATCACCGAGGACGACCGGGACGTCGAGGAGGGCGAACCCACCCCCGACAACCCCAATCCCCGTCCCGTCAGCATGATCATCGAGGATTTCGACGCCCAGGTGCTGGCGCCGCTGCGGGCCGATCTGGATGGGATCAGTACCCCGGCCCAGTTCGCCCGGCGGCTCGCGGACCCGCACGAGCGCCTCGCGGAGGCGCAGGCCCTCGCCGCTCCGTACGAGGACGTCGCGGCCTGGTTCGAGCAGTTGGAGGCCGTGGTCGGCGAACTGATGGAGCGGGCGGCGGATCTGGAACCCTCCCAGCCCGTGCCGCAGGCCACCGGAGCTGCGGCGCCGGACTCAGCGGCGATGCGGGCGCTCTCAGCCGTACTGCCCGCGCTGCGCAGCCGTGTGGTGAAGCCGCCGTCGGGCGCACGCACGCTGTCGCAGGGCCCGGGGACTGTCTTCACGCCGGGCTCCGACCTCGGCGCGCAGCTGCTGTCGGCGCTCGATCCACGGGTCGCGGACGGGATGTACACGGCGTGGCGCAGTGCGGCCCCGACCGTGCCCCCTCTCCTGCGGGAGCTCCGGGCGATGCGGGTGACCGCCGCGCCCTTCGGGGCGACGGCTCCGCTCAAGCCTGTGCAGGACGAGCGCGGCAGGGTCGTCCGGCAGACGGACTGGCCGCTCACCGGATCCGCGCTGACCACCATGCGGGTCGTGTACGACACGGCCGGGAGGGTGCCGGTGCGCGCGGAGTTCCAGCACATCGAGACCGGCTCGTCGGTGCAGCGTTCGGAGAATCTGCCCGCCGAGACAAGCTTCGACCTGGGGCCCGGCCGGGTTTCGCTGATGACACGCTCCGCCCAGGATCACGACCTGAGCTGGCTCTCCAGGCGCCCGGCCGACTCCCAGGAGCCGGGTGTGACCGCGCAGTTCCAGTCGGGGCTGCCCGAGCGGACGCTGTTCGTGTCCCGGCCCGCCGAGGACGGGCGGGTCCATGTCGCCGTGCACAACGGCGAGCCGCTCAGCTGGAATCTGTCCCCCGGCGAGCACAAGCAGGCCACCCACGGCGGCTTCGAGGTGACCGTGCGCTACACCGTCGGCAGCGAGCCTGCCAATGTCGAGATCGGCATCGCGACGGTTCCGGAGCAGGCCAACCGCCATGTCCTGGCGCTCGACTCCGTGCAGGACGGGATCACGGTCGGCAGCTGGGTCGCCATCGAGCGTCCCCGCAAGGGAGCCGGGGGTCCTGACGGGATCCCCGGTGACGAGAAGCTCAAGTTCGTGACCACGCGGGTGACCGGCCTGCGCACCGCCGCGTACACCAACTACGGCATCACCGGCCGCGGCACCGAACTGACGCTCGCCGACCCCTGGCTCGACGAGCACGATGTGCTGCTCTCCGCGATCCGGGACGCCACCGTGCACGCGGGCGGCGAGGCGCTGCGCCTCGCCGAGGAGCCGCTGGGCGAGGACGTGCACGGCAATGAGCTCGAACTGGCCGAGCTGTACGACGGGTTGCGTCCCGGACGCCATCTGGTGGTGTCGGGCGAGCGCACCGACATCCCGAACACGGCCGGGGTGCGCGGCACCGAACTGGCGGTGATCGCCGCGGTCGAGCAGGAGTTGGATCCCCAGCTGCCCGGCGACCATGTCCATACGAAGCTGACGCTGACGACGGACCTGGCCTACCGCTACCGCCGTGACACGGTGCACATCCAGGGCAATGTGGTGCCCGCGACGCACGGTGAGAGCCGTGACGAGCCGATCGGCAGCGGTGACGCCGACCGGATCAACCAGACGTTCACGCTCTGGCAGTCGCCACTGACCTGGCTGCCCGCCGACAATCCTCCCCCAGCCTTCGGCCGGGGGGACCCCCATCTCGCTTCGCTCGGCGCGACCCCCACCCTGGAGGTACGCGTCGACGGACTGTTGTGGCACGAGGTGGACAGTCTGGCCGGGCGCGGACCGAGCGAGCGGGTCTATGTCTCGGGGACGGCCGGGGACGGGCGTACGACGGTGACCTTCGGCGACGGGGTGTTCGGCGCGCGGCTGCCCACCGGGCACGAGAACGTCCGGGCCAGGTACCGCTTCGGCACTGGAAAGGCCGCCAACGTCCGGGCGAACCGCATCACTCAGGCCGTCACCCGGCCGCTGGGCGTCACCGCCGTCACCAATCCGCAGCCCGCCACGGGCGGCGCGGACGCAGACGGCCCCGGCCTGACCCGGCGCACCATCCCGCTTGCCGTGTCCGCGCTCGACCGGCTCGTGTCCCTCAAGGACTACGAGGACTTCGCCCGCTCGCGGGCGGGCATCGGCCGGGCAGCGGCCCGCGAGATATTCGACGGGCGCCGGCGGGTGCTGCATGTGACGGTCGCCGGCGTGGACGACATCGCCATCGCCGACGACTCCGAGGTGCTGCGCGCGCTGCGCTCCTCGCTCGCCCAGTACGGCGACTCGCGGCTCGCGGTGCGGGTGGACGTACGGGAGCTGGTGCTGCTGCTGCTCGCGGCGCGGGTGAAGGTGGCCCGCGATCACACCTGGACCGTGGTCGAGCCGCGGCTGCGGCAGGCGCTGTTGCGCGAATTCGGCAGCGGGCGACGGGAGTTGGGCCGTCCGGCCCGGCTGTCGGAGGTCCTGGCGACCGCCCACTCGGTGCCGGGTGTGGACTACGTGGACGTGGACGTCTTCACCGGAGTGCCCGCGTCCCTCACGCCCGACGAACTGACCGGGCTGGCGGGAGCGCTCGCCGAACCGCGTACGGCGGTCCCGGCCCGGCTCGCCGAGTACGACGAGGACGTACACCGGGTCACCGCGAAGGGCGGTGAGACGCTCACCCTGATCGCCACCCGGTACGGCATCTCGCTCGCCGAACTGCTACGGCTGAACCCGGACATCACCGATACGCGGCCACTGGAGAAGGGGCGGGCGGTGTTCGTCTTCCGGGGCATCCGGCCGGCCCAGCTCACCCTGCTGTCGCCGCACGTCGCGGACACGCTGATTCTGACGGAGGTCACCGCATGAGCAGGGAACCGGACGGGCTCGCCGAGCTGCTCCCGCAGTGGCACCGTCTGCGGGACGCCGAGGGCGGTGAGCCGCTGCGGGCACTGCTCGCGGTGATCGCCGAACAGGTCGACCGGGTACGCGACGGCGTCGAGCAGAGTTACGAGGACTGGTTCGTGGAGACCGCGGCGCCGTGGGTGCTGCCGTATCTCGGCGATCTGGTGGGCTACACCCCGCTGCCGGGCTACGAGCGTGTGCAGGCCAAGGGGCTGGAGGGCGAGGACGGCGACGATTCGCGCAGCCGGCTCGCCGAGGCGCTGGCGCCGCGCCGCGATGTCGCCGCGACCGTGGCCAACCGGCGGCGCAAGGGCACCCTGGCGCTGCTGGAGGAGCTGGCCGAGGGGGTCGCCGGATGGCCGTCGCGGGCGGTGGAGTTCTCCCGCCTCGTCTCTCACCAGCAGCCGGTCAAGCTGTACGGATCGGGGACCGCTGCTGCGAGCGCGCGCCGGCTGGAGCGCGGGCGTCTCGTGGATGTACGGGAGGGTGCGGCGCTGGATCTGGCGGGCGGGCCGTTCGGCGCGGTGGCGCAATCGGTGAATGTACGGCGATCTGGCTCGGCCCGCACGCAGGGCGGCTACTCGCCGGCCGGGGTGGGGCTGTTCGTGTGGCGGCTGAAGCCGTATCACGTGACCGGAGCGCCCGCGTACTGCATCGACCGGGCGCGCAATCTCTACACCTTCTCGATTCTGGGCAACGACAGCCCACTGGTGACCAAGCCGGTGCCGGAGCCGTCGGCCACGCACGTCGCAACGATCGACAATGTGCCCGCGTACATCCGGCGACGGCAGCTCGCCGACCGGCTCGCGGACTACTACGGCCCCGGCAAGAGCTTCACGATCTGGCGCGACGGCCAGGACGAGCCGGTGCCGATGTCGGACATCGTCGTGGCGGATTTGACGGACTGGCGCTACCGACCGCGGCGCGGCCAGGTCGCGATCGATCCGGCGCTCGGCCGGATGGCCTTCGGCTCGCGCTCCGCGCCGCGTCAGGGCGTCTGGGTCACCTACCACTACGCGTTCTCGGACGACATGGGCGGTGGCGAGTATCCGCGCGAGCGGGAGACGCCGGTGGCCGCGGCGGTCTACCGGGTCGGTCCCGGTCAGACCTACCAGCGGATCATGGACGCGTACGGGGAGTGGAAGAACGACCGGCGGGCCGGGCGCTGCGGACCCGACGGCATCATCGAGATCACGCACAGCGGCGCCTACCAGGAGCAGTTGGACTTCGACCTGGATCCGGGCGACCGCCTGGAGCTGCGCGCGGCCGAGGGCACCCGGCCAGTGATCCGGCTGCTCGACTGGTACAGCAACCGGCCCGACGCGCTCAACATCCGGGCGCAGGAGGGGTGTGAGGGCGACGCTCCTCGGATCGTGCTGGACGGTCTGCTGATCACCGGTCGCGGGCTCAATGTCACCGGCCCGGTCGGGGCCGTCGTGCTGCGGCACTGCACTCTCGTGCCGGGCTGGTCGCTGGAGCCGGAGTGCGACCCGCACTCGCCCGAGGAGCCGAGCCTGGTGCTGGACCGCACCACCGCGTGCGTACAGATCGAGCGGAGCATCCTCGGCACCATCGAGGTGATCGGCGACGAGGTCAACCACGACCCGCTGCCCATCCATATCCGCGACAGCATCCTGGACGCCACCGGTCACGACCGGGCGGCGCTGTCGGCGCCGGACTGCCGCCACGCGCACGCCGTGCTGCACGCGCACCGCACCACCGTCATCGGCGAGGTCCACACCCACGCCGTGGAGATCGCCGAGAACAGCATCTTCACGGGGCGGATGCAGGTGGCCCGGCGCGGCATCGGCTGTATGCGGTTCTCGTACGTACCGCCGGGGTCCCGGACCCCGCGCCGCCACCGCTGCCAGCCGGATCTGGTGGGCCGCGAGAACGCTCAGCTGGTGCGGCCGCTGTTCGCCGGCGAGCGGTACGGCACACCCGCGTACGGGCAACTGGCCGCCGGCTGCGCCGAGGAGATCGGGCGCGGCGGCGAGGACGCCTCCGAGATGGGCGCCTTCCACGACCTCTACCAGCCGCAGCGCCTGGACAGCCTGCGGGCCCGGCTCGCCGAGTACACGCCGGCCGGAACCGACGCCGGGATCATCCCCGTCACCTGACACCACTCCCACCGACTTACGAACTTCCGAGGGGGACCCCTTCCCATGCACGCAGACATCTCCCGTATCACCTTCCGGCCGGACCGGCACTACGCGGCGGTGATCGCACAGCAGGGCCGCGTCCAGCTCGACGCGGACGCCAATGAGCAGGCGGCGATCCAGCTGTTCCAGGCCCGTACCACCGCATCCGATCTGATCGGGCAGCACGGCGGCCCGCGCGGCGCCACCGGCTTCGCGGTCGGATTCGAGGGCGGCGGCCGGGAGCTCGACAACCTGACCATCGGGGGCGGCCGTTACTACGTGGCCGGGATCCTGCTGGACGCGACGCGTCCGCAGCCCGGCACGCCGGTCGTCGAGGACGGGCACACGGCCGAGGAGGGCGACGAGGAGGCCCCCGCGGCGCCGAAGCCTCCGGCCACCTGGACGTACTGGGACCAGCCGGACGGATACCGCGACCCGGAGCGGCCCGGTGACCGGCTGCCCACCCAATTCCCGTACCTGGCCTGCCTGAAGGTGTGGGAGCGCTCGGTCACCGCGGCCGAGGACCCGCTGCTGCGCGAGGTGGCGCTGGGTTCCGCGATGCCCGACACGGCGGCCCGGCTGAAGACCGTCTGGCAGGTGCTGCCGCTGCCGGGCTCGCAGCTGGAGGACGGGGCGACCAAGGACCAGGTCCGCGCCGCGTTCGCCAAGTGGGCGGCGGCGCAGGCGCCGACCGCGCGGATGGCGGCGCGCAGCGAGCGGCCCGAGCACGCGGACGAGGACCCGTGCCTGGTCAAACCGGACGCCCGGTACCGGGGCCCGGAGAACCAGATGTACCGCGTGGAGATCCATGAGGGCGGCGCGGCCAAGGACGCGACGTTCAAGTGGTCGCGGGAGAACGGCTCCGTGACCTTCGCCGTCGACGAACTCGACGGCACATGGGTGGAGCTGGCCTCACTGGGCAGTGACGACAAGCTCGATCTGAACGTCGGTGACTGGGTGGAGTTCGCGGACACCGCGTACATCAGCCGGGGCGAGCCGCTGCCGCTGCTGCGGGTCGAGGAGGTAGACCTGCCGGGACGTCGGGTACGGCTCTCCGCCGAGCCCGACCCGTCGGTGGGCCGGCGTCCCGAGCTCCACCCGTTCCTGCGGCGCTGGGACCACCGCTCGGGCTCCCGGCACGTCGGCGGCCGTACGAAGCCGGGCGCGTCCAAGCTCCGCAACGGCGCGCTGCGGATCGAGGAGGGCGGCTGGCTGCCCCTGGAGGACGGCGTCTTCGTGTACTTCGAGCCGGGCAAGACCTATCGGCCCGGAGACTTCTGGACCGTTGCGGCGCGTACGGCGACGGGCGATGTCGAGTGGCCGACGGACGCGGCCCGCCGGCCGCTGCTCCAGTCCCCGGCCGGGATCCAGGTCCACTACGCGCCGCTGGCCTGGGTGCTGGGTGAGGGTTCGGTCGCGGATCTGCGGATGACCTTCGGGCCGCTGGCCGCCGTCATCCCGGCGGCGAACGAGGAGGATCTGGCCGCGGAGGCCGCGGCCGAGGCGGAAGCTGCGGCGGCCGAGAAGGGAGCTGCGGACGGTTCCGCGCCACAGACCGCGGGTCAGGACGACCATGGACCGTTCGCCAACTGACATACCACCTGGGAAGGAGCACCACGATGGCAACACCTCTGTCGGCGTCCGCACTGCTCAAAGCGCTCCGTGACGAAGGTCTGCACGTCGTCGAGCACCGGAGCTGGCGTACGCACAACCGCAACCACAAGGGTCCGTGGGGGCCCCTGCACGGCGTGATGATCCATCACACCGTGACCTCGGGCACCCAGAACTCCGTGGACATCTGCTACAACGGCCATTCGAGCCTGCCGGGGCCGCTGTGCCACGGGGTGATCGCCAAGGACGGCTCGGTCCATCTGGTCGGCAACGGGAGAGCCAACCACGCGGGTCTCGGCGACGACGACGTGCTGCGCGCGGTGATCAACGAGACGGCGCTGCCCGCGGACAACGAGGCCAACACCGACGGCAATCGGTACTTCTACGGCTTCGAGTGCGTCAACCTGGGCAACGGCAACGACCCGTGGCCGGCCGCCCAGCTGGAGGCGATCGAGAAAGCGGCGGCCGCGATCTGCCGTGCGCACGGCTGGTCCCAGCGCTCGGTGATCGGCCACAAGGAGTGGCAGCCCGGGAAGATCGACCCCCGCGGTTTCACGATGGACTCGATGCGCGACCGGATCAGGCAGCGCCTGGGCGGCAAGCCGAGCGGCCCGTCCAACCCGCCGGCGCCGAAACCCCCGGCCACGTACGAACCGTTCCCCGGGGCCGCCTTCTTCGCGGCCGACCGGCGCAGCGCCGTCATCACGGCGATGGGCAAGCGGCTGGTGGCGGAGGGTTGCGGACGCTACGAGGTCGGGCCCGGCCCGGACTGGGGGGAGGCCGACCGTCAGTCGTACGCCGCCTGGCAGCACAAGCTCGGGTACTCGGGCAGCGACGCGGACGGCATCCCGGGCAGGACGAGCTGGGACAAGCTGAAAGTCCCCAACGTCTGAGCATGCGCTTCCCGGCTGGGGCTCCGCCCCGGACCCCGTATGCGGCCTTCGGCCGCATGTCCTCAATCGCCGGACGGGCTGACCATTCAGCCCCGCCGGCGATTGAGGCACGGGGTCCGGGGCGGAGCCCCGGGAGGGGCACGGCCGCCCGCCGCGCGGGCCGGTGACGTTCCGCCCGGACGTGCACCGCATCCCTTCCGCTGGAGGACCGATGAGCAAGGGCCCGACCACGGTCGTCGGCGCGTGGCCTGTTGGAGCTTGACCGGGGCGAGCCCTACTCGCCGCCGCTGGACGACCCACGACGGCTGCGGGACGCCGCACTCTCCGACGCACGCGTTCCACGCTCCCACGACGGAACCCCCGGCTTGCCCCAGGTCGCCGCCTTCGCCGCTCTCTTCGATGCTGCCGCCCCCGACCCCCTCAAGGCGGCGCTGGACGCCCTCCTCGCCGCGGCGGTCACCCATGACACCGACTGCCCCCACCTCTTCGCGGAGGTCCGCCGCACCTTCCCAGCGACGGCCATCGCGCCAGAGGCGGAGAGGAACGACCACCAGTAGCGTCACCACGTGCTTCCGTATCGCGCCCCGAGCGCAGCACCGTGCCCAGCTGAGCCAGCTCAGACTGAGGATGAAAAACGCTCATTGTTCAAGAGCTACCGACTACAGGGCACCGGTGGGGAGATCGTGACGAACGGCCAGTCGGTCGTGATGCATAGGCGCGAAAGCGAAGAGCCCCGCCCGATTAGGCGGGGTCCTGTCGTGGGTCCGGGCAAGTCAAGCGTCGTCGTCAGTCCGTCTGATCGCCTGACAAGGTCGTGCTGCTGTCCGGCTCCTCCCCCCCGTTCTGTGGTGAAGTCCCGGCCCGACATGGCGGCACCGGCGGGCATCTGCTCGCCGCTCATGGCCATGCCAGCCATCAGCGCCATGTTGAGGTAGCCGACGCGGACCTTTACGGACTCGGGAGAGAAGCCCAACAGCGAGAGCGCTCAAGGCGACCGTGCCCTGAACTCAGCGGTCGTTATAAATCCAGCCAGTCGTATCGGAGCCGCCGCCTCCACAGGCGGTGGTGAAGGCCGCCAGCGCCACCAGAACCGCCACCCTCGAACTCATGTCGGACCTCAACTGCATTCCCCGTAACCCATCAGCTCATCGGGCCAACCCGTCAGGCTGTCACATCGTCAGATGTTCCTGGCAGCCGAGCTCGACGATGATCAAACGGACGTCCAGCCTTGGAGGTCGTCACGACGGCTGGTCCACCCTCGGCCTGGACCTGACACTGACGTTCCACGGCGCCGTTCGGCGGCCGAACATCGTGTTCGCCATCGAACGTTCCCTTCGAGGGCTGCCCGGCCCGACCCACCACCGCTAGACGATCTACGGGCGCCTGCTGAAGCCCTTGCCGTCGTAAAAGGTCTCGCTCGTGGAGTACACGTTCCCCCTCGTACTCAGACGGTTTCCCCAGCCGCAAGATCGACCGACCAAGTGAACCGGTCTGGGTGGGAGGTCATGTGGGAGCGGCTGTGTGCAGGCGACGGCGGTCGGCGCGCGTGCTGCCGCTCAGGCTGCATTGTTTTCCGTGCGGGTGGAGATTCGCCCGGCTGCTTCAAGCCGGGACAGTCGGCGGTGTTCCCGGGCGGCCCAGCGTCGGACCCGGTCGGGCTCCAGTGGGGTTCCGTGTCCGACATGGAGTCTGGTGGGGTTGAGGGCGAGCATCTGCCGCAGACTTGCGAGGTTGCGCAGCGGGTCGTCGTGGAAGGGAGGGTTGGCCGGCCTGCCCGGGATGAGACCCATGAAGGAGTTGGCGACCAGGTCGCCGGCGACGAGGTCTCCTTGGTCGGTGAGGACGGAGATCGATCCGGCGGTGTGTCCGGGGGTGGGCATAATGCGCGGCGCGATCCCGAAGTCCTCCATGCCCGTCTCACCCCGTATGAGTACTTCGGGTTCGAGCGGTTCGGCCTGGACGTGCAGGTTCTTGTTCCTGGCCATGAGGCGGCCCATTGGGCCGGTGGGCAGGTACGGTTCGCGAACCCGGCCCGTGTGGAAAGGCCCGAGGTCCGCGATGTGGCCCGCCACCGGTGCCCCGGTCAGGCGGTGCAGTTCGGCGGCGGAGCCGAAGTGGTCGATGTGGCCGTGGGTGATGACGATCAGCGAGACGTCGGTGGGATCCACGCCGTGCGCCGCGACCTGCTCGTAGATCCTTCGGCCACTGCCGGGTGTCCCCGCGTCGACGATGACGGGCCGTCGGCCCAACAGCAGGTATGCGTTGATGTTGTGCCGGCCCATGACCGGGATCGGGACAACCTTGGTTCGGGACACGGTTTCTCCCTGGTGGTGTCGTGACGTGCCGCTTATGCGGGCATGCCTGTGCTCCGCCGGGCCGGTGGTGCACGGAAAGTGAGCGGTCGGGGGATGCGCAGGGCTAGCGGAAGCGGCGCCGGTATTCGGCGGGGGTGGTCCCCAGGCGGCGACGGAAGGAACGGTGCAGGCTCTCCACGGAGCCCAGGCCGCTGGTGGCGGCGATGTCCGGCAGGCTGCGGTCGCTGTCCTGGAGCAACCGGCGAGCGGCCTCCAGCCGGGCGGACTCGACGTAGGCGGCCGGTGTGGTGGCGGTGCGCTGGCGGAAAAGCCGGGAGAAGTGGCGCACGCTCAGATGCAACCTTGTGGCCAGGGCTTCGGCGGAGAGGTCGTCAGTGAGGTGCTCGCCGATCCACGTGCGCAGGTCGTCGATCCGGTCGCTGGTGGCGGTCGCCACGGCGAGCGGGACACTGAACTGACTCTGACCGCCGGAGCGTTTGAGATACATGACCATCATCCGGGCGGTGGCCAGAGCGAGATCTGGGCCGTGGTCCTCGGCGACCATTGCCAGCGCCATGTCCATCCCCGAGGTGATACCGGCGCAGGTCCACATGCGGCCGGCCCGGATGAAGATCGGGTCCGGATCGACGGCAACTCGCGGGTGTGCGGCGGCCAGTTGCGCGGCAGTGAGCCAGTGGGTCGTGGCGGACAGGCCATCCAGCAGGCCCGCCGCGGCCAACAGGTGCGCGCCCGCGCAGATCGAGCCCACCCGGTGGGTTCGGGGCGCCGCTTCACGCAGCCAGTCGATGATCTCGCTGTCGAGCACCGGCTCCACAGCGTGTTCGCCCACGGTGACCGCACCCGACACGAGCAAGGTGTCCACGTGGCCGTTCACCTCATCCAACGTCAGGTCGGCCATCAGCCGGACGCCACTGGAGGTGGCCACTGGGTCGCCGCCGCCTGTCGCGATCCGGATGACGTAACCGGGCCGGCCGGTGCCGGCGACCCTCGTGGCGACCGAGAACACCTCGGCCGGACCCGTAACGTCGAGCACTTCGACACCCGGGAAGGCGGCGATGACGACTCTGTGCGGTGGGAGCATGCGCTGATAATCGCGCCCCTGCCGCAGTGGCTGCAATGACGAGGTTCTGTCAGTTCCGGCCATTAGGCAGCAAGCTTCCGGGGCGGGGCCCATCGAGCAGCGACGCCGCAGGGCTGCGGCGCGGGCATGCGGCCGCCGCCAGCGTCGCTCTCAACCTCCCAAACCAGGCCCGGACCGGTAGGAGCCGGTCAACTACACACAACTTCGTTGCAGCGCCAACCAACTGGGGAGGTCGATCGGCCCTGGGGATTTTCACGGGTCTGGCCGGAATTTCGTGACGGTCACGATCGCTGGCCGGGTGCTCTGTGGATCTCCCCGTCGTTCGGGTGACGGTGTTCGGTCTCTTCGCGTGATCTTGTCCGGCATGTCGTCGTGAGGCTGGTGTGTTGTGGACAGCACTCGCCCGATGGGCGATAACGGCTGGCGCGGCGATGCCGGACGTGCCGCTGGCCGGGCACTGGTTCTCCGCCCAGTTCTAGGACCGGATAAAGCACGTCTACCCGGCGCTGCAGTCGGTGCCGTCCCCGTCCGGACCGGGGGTGTCCTGTCCCAGGCCCCGACGGATCGCGATCTTATCCGGGTCGGGGCGTCCTCCTCACCGACCTCGCTGAACAGGAACAGCATCAGCAGCGCCCGGCCCCGGGAGCGCAGATTTGTGAAGTACCACCTCTCGCCCTCCGGCAGATAGCTCCCCTCGATGTGCCAGCCCGCGTCGTCCGGTTCCTCCTCGTGCGGGAAGCGCAGCGGAAACGTGCCAGGTCGTACGCGCGCTGCAGGGACGGGGAGTTGGGTGCGGACCCCCGTCACCACACGACCGAACCATCCGAGGATGTCGTGCTTGGAGTGGACACCCACAAGGATGTCCACGTGGCGGCGGTGATCACCATGACCGGAGCCCTGCTGGACACCCGAAGCTTCCGCACCACCCAGGAGGGCTACCGCCAACTGCTGGCCTGGGCACGCGCCTTCGGCCGCTTGCAGCGAGCCGGCGTGGAGTGCACCGGCTCCTACGGCGCGGCACTGACGCGCTACCTGCACAGCGAAGACATCACCGTCACCGAGGTCAACCAGCCCGACAAGGCCACCCGACGGCGACGCGGCAAGACCGACGCGATCGATGCCGCAGCAGCCGCGCAGGCCGTGCTCTCCGGCCGGGCCACTGCCACCGCCAAGGCCTCCGACGGCCCGGTGGAAACCATCCGCATGTTCAAGATGGCCAAGACCTCAGCGACCAAGTCCCGTTCACAAGCGATCAACCAGCTCAAGGCCGTTCTGGTCGCCGCCGATCCGGCACTGCGCGAGGCACTGACCG
>NZ_JAGGPB010000062.1 GCF_018614055.1 Streptomyces sp. ISL-98 | reverse complement strand
AGGCCCGCATATACGTCTTGAGGACCTGCTGCGCGGCCTGGGCGGGGAGCTTGGCGAGCCAGTCGACTTCCTTGCGGGCGCGGCGGATCTCCGCGTCCATCCGGGACAGCGACCGCTGGCACTTCGGCGTCATCGCCCACAGATCATGGAGCAGGTTCCACATCGCGCGGGCAGCGTGCCCCTGGTCCTCGACCTTCCACAACTGAACGGGAGTGAGGTCGAGTCTCGCCTTATGTCCACGCTGGCGCTTCAAGTCCCCACCCCCATCCGGCCGTTGGCCGATCATACTGGCATTGGCGCATGTCACCACGATGGGAAGCGGCACCCGATATCAGGCGCGGCGCGCACGGTCAGCTCCTGCAGGCTCCGCCAGGAGTACACCGGGCAGGTCAACCGGGCCATCATGCACGGCCGGTTCTGGTCCCGCTCCTACTTCGCCGGATCCTGCGGCCGAGCACCGATAACAGTCGTCCGTCAGTACATCGAGCAGCAACAACGTCCGTACTGACCTGCAAGTCAGAGCAATCCTGAGATGGCCTACACCCCCCGCCTGAAGCCGGGGGCACTGGCCAAGATCAGAGGTAGTGCTTGGACTGCTCGGCGATCGTGTGGTCGCGGGTGGGTACCAGGGTGCCGTCCACGATGAGCACGGCGTCTCTCGCGAAGCGGCGCCGAGGCTGATGCGCCAGGAGCGGACCGAGGTGGTCGACGATGTGGTCGGCAGCGGACTTGGAGATGCCGAACAGCGGGGCGGGCCGGCGCATCGTCAAGTTTGTGCGCCAGTACGCCGTGACCAGCAGTGTCCTGTCTGCCGGCGCAGGCTCCACGGCCTGCCCCGGCGGGTGGCGCCGACCCCCTCGCCACGCAGTGCCGTCATTAGTTTCATGAACTGGCGCGGGCGCAGCCCGCAGAACGAGACTGCCCAAAGACGGCTCCGACGCCGTGATCACACCAGCCACATCAAGATCATTCCACCGCGGCTGATCCCTCCAGCCCGTGAGGGCGGGGTCCGGACACGAAGGCAAGGACGTCGCGGACCGCTTCGCGCAGGCTGCCGAAGTGACGATGCACGCCGTCCACCGCCGCGGGGGTGTTGACACCCCACACCGTCATCCCGGCACGCAGCCCGGACTCCACCCCGGAAGGGGCGTCCTCGATGACCAGACAGTCCTTTGGTTTGGCACCAAGTCGCGCGGCTGCCTGCAGATACGGCACCGGCGACGGCTTGCCTTCCTCCACGGCGGCCGCGTCCACGAGGACCTCCGGGACCGGCAAGCCCGTCCGTGCGAAGCGTCCACGCACCCGGTGCTCATAGTTCGAAGTCACCAGTGCCCAGGACCCGGGCTGCAGAGCACTCAGCAGCTCCGAGGTGCCGCCGAAGGCCGTATAGGCGCCGGAGCGGACGTCCTCGTCCTCCAGCTTGTGCAGTGCGGCAAGGCACTCCCCGGGGTCCTGGTCCGGAGCAACCTGCGCGAAGGTCTCCATCGGCCTCGTCCGCAGTGCCACTCGGTAGACCTCATCGGGGTCCAGTCCGTATCGCTCTGCCCACGTTCGCCAAACCAGGCGCTGATTGTCCACGGCGTCGATCAACGTGCCATCGACGTCAAACAGGACATACCTCATCGCACCAGACTGGCCGGGTTCACTGATCACGCTTCGATCATGCCATCAGGCCCTGAGCAGGCAGTTTGCGGGACAGGTCTTAGCCGCGTCGCGTTTCTGGCAGAAGGCCCCGGACTGTCCTATCGGCAGAGCTTTGGTTGATGGTGGCTACTGCCTTGCGCGTCTGTGACTCGATGGCGGGGATGGTCCCGGCCCTGCGCGCCGAGTGTGCCGGAATCGTCTGCTCCCTGTGCATGCGGGGATGGTCTTGCTCTACGTCCGCTCCACGCCGAAGCCTGCGATTGGCAGCCCGGGCAAGGGATGTCACACCCTGCTGGCAGGCTTGCCTGCATGGGACTTGACGTTTACGCGGTACGCCCCGGGGATCCGGGTGTGACCAGCCACGCCACATTGAAGAAGCCGGTCACTTTCAGCTGGCTGGCTCCCGAGGCGCTGGATGTTTTCGAGGCTGTCGGCCGGAACTACCCCGACGGACTGATGTGGCCGTCCGACGGTGACGTCACCGGATTTCGTGGCGCCGTCTATCAGGAATGGGTTCATAAGACGTTCGGGCTGAGTCTCTATGAGCTCACCGACTCGGGGCAGGTCAGCGAGTTGGCCGATCAACTGGAAGGCTGGCTGGCCACGTCTCGGGCGAGCGGCACCGTAGTGGTGCAGCTGGATGAAGGCAGCACAACACCGTTGTCGGGCATCGAAGCCTTGGCCCGCTTCCTCAGGGCCGCCGCGGATCAGAAGCTTTGGCTCTACCCCGACTACTGAAGAGGCTGAAGCCCAACCGCGCAGCTTCCTCCGCCACGAGCAAAAGCCGGTCGGTGCCGAGGGCTCAGGTGGTCCGTGGCAGGGCTGAGGACATGCTCATGCCGCGATCGCCCCCGCGGGGAAATTGTCAAATATCTATGGATCAAGCGTTCTAGACTCCCCGGATGACCAGCGATCCTTTGCGTCTCACTGTTCTGGGCTGTGCAACCCCTTACCCGAGCGTGGACAACCCTTGCTCCGGCTACCTGGTGTCCGGCGCCGACACCCACGTGTGGGTGGATGCGGGTAGCGGGACGCTGGCTGAACTGCAACGACACGTACGACTTGATGAGTTGGACGCGATCTGGATCTCCCATCTGCACGCCGATCACAGCGCGGACCTGCTCACGGCCTACTACGCGGCGCTCTACGCGGACATCCAACTCGATGCCCCGATCCCCCTGTATGGACCGCCGGGTATCGCTGACCGGCTGGCGCACTTCCTCACCAACACCTCCACACGTAGCCCGGTCGAAGCCGCCTTCGCCATTCATGAACTTCACGACGGGCACCAGGCACGCATCGGCGCACTCATGCTGACCAGCCGGGCGGTAGCGCACGGCATCCCGGCCTTCGCCCTACGCGTCGAGACGGCAGGCCGGTCGTTGGTCTACTCCGGGGATACGGCACCCTGCCCCGGCCTCACGAGCCTGGCGGATGGGTGCGACGTACTGCTGTGCGAGGCCGAGAGCGCACAGGTACCAACCGAGGGTCAACAGGTTCACCACACGCCCGAAGACACCGCCGACACTGCCAGCGCGGCCCGGGCAGGACGGTTGGTCATCACGCATGTCGGTCGCTTCCTCACCCCGCAGCAGGCGGTAGCCCGTGCCTCGGCACGGTTCGCCGGCCCCATCGATTACGCCGCACCCGGTGCCGGTTTCTCGGTTGGTCAAGCAGCGGCGGATTGAGGGCGTTCAACGAGCTGGCCGCGTTCGAAACGGGCTCCGGCGCGGACGAGGGCGACGAGGTGGGGTGCGTTCACAGCTCGCCGGCGAGCCTGAGCCGACTCGGCCGGCTTGAACACCATCGCCAGGGCGGCCGCTCTGCTGCCCGCACCCTTGGTGACCTTCGTCCGCAGCCGCACGGTCGCGAAGGTCGACTCGATCGGGTTCGTGGTTCGCAGATGGATCCAGTGCTCGGCGGGGAAGTCGTAGAAGGCCAGCAACTCGGCCTCGTCGGTGACGATCTTCTTGACGGCCTTGGGGGAACTTCGCCCCGTACTGCTGGGCAAACGTCTTGATCGCCTCAACTGCGTGCTCCTTGTCCTCGGCGTTGTAGATGCCCTGGATGGCCTTCTTCGCCGCGGGCTGGGCCGACTTGGGCAGACTGTCCAGCACGTTGGCCGTTTTGTGGACCCAGCACCTCTGATGGCGGGTGGCCGGGAAGACCTCGTTCAGCGCGTTGCAGAAGCCGAGCGCGCCATCACCGACTGCCAGGACGGGAACATGCATGCCCCGGCGGGCGCAGTCCCGCAGAAGATTCGCCCAGGACTCCGACGATTCGCGGTAGCCGTCCGTCATCGCGATCAGCTCCTTGGTGCCCGTCCCGCCCGCACGCCCATCACCACCAACACGGCGGCCTTGGCCTCTTCCAGACGTATGCGCAGGTGGATGCCATCGGCCCAGACATAGACGTAGTCCGTGGCGGACAGGTCACACTCACCGAACGCCTTGTGGTCGGCCTGCCACTGCGTGGTCAGCCGGGTGACCGTGGCCGGTGAGAGGCCGGCCGACGACCCGAGGAACTGCTCGAGTGCGGGCACGAAGCCGCCCGACGACAGACCGTGCAGCTAGAGCAGCGGCAGCACCCCGCTGATATTCGGGGACTTGCGGCACCAGGGCGGCAGGATCGTCGAGGAGAACCGCTTGCGCTCGCCCGACTGCCCGTCGATCCGCTTGTCGTTGACCCGCGGAGCCCGCACCTCGACGGTTCCGCCAGCGGTGGTGACCTTCCGCGGCAGGTGGTGACCGTTGCGGACCACGAGCCGACGCCCCCGCTCATCCTTCTCATGGGCCAACTCAGCTATGTATGCGTCGACTTCGACCTCCAGGGCAGCGGCGGATTCACCCGCTTCCTCCGCCGTGACCTCGACGCCGTCACCGCCGGGCCGCACCCTCTCGTGGAGCTCAGGCGTCGTCGAAGGCCACGTCAACAGGGTCAAAACGCTCAATTAGACGTTGTTTCACTTGGTGAGTTTCCGGTAGCCGATGAGGGCTGCGGCTATGCCCATGAAGGCGAGGAAGTGCTCGGCCTTGCGTTCGTGGCGGCGGTGCAGGCGACGGCAGCCGGCCAGCCAGGACACTGTGCGCTCGACCACCCATCGGTGGCGCCCCAGCCTCGAATCCGATCAGTTCTAGAGAGAACCGAGGTCAACCTCTTGACCTCGGTGGCCCCAGTCACTACTTTGCGGTAGACGCCGACCCATGACTACCGGAAGGAGGCGACCAGCGGATGTACACCTGCTCTGATCTTGGTCGCCTCGCCCAGTGCACGGTCTGGGTTCCGGGTCGGATCGCGCACGGCTGCTGATCACGCCGTTCTGATGTGCCCGTCCGTGGCACATTCCGGGTTTCCCGTCACCACTTCCTGGCACGTCGCTGTTGCGTGCCGTTTTGCGCCCGCTCCTCTCACGTGGCGCGTCTGAACACAGAAAGCTGCCTGAAATTGGCGAACATGATGAATCGACCGATCGCGCACCGAAACGCAGGCCTGTCATGGTAGGGGCGCGGATCACGGTCAACGGGAAAGAAGCACCGATTTCACCGGCTGCGCCCCACACCACAACGCTGGATTTTCTGCGCGAGCGTGGCCTCACCGGTACCAAGGAGGGCTGCGCCGAGGGTGAATGCGGCGCCTGTTCGGTCCTGGTGGCCCGTCCCGGGGTGAACAAGCCCACCGACTGGGTGGCGGTCAACGCCTGCCTGGTCCCGGCCGCGGCGCTCGACGGTCAGGAGATCATCACCTCCGAAGGTCTCGCCACCGCCGGCGACCCCGGCACGCCGCCCGCCCTGCACCCGGTGCAGGAGGAGATGGCGGTCCGCGGCGGCTCCCAATGCGGTTACTGCACACCGGGATTCGTCTGCAGCATGGCCGCCGAGTACTACCGGCCCGACCGCTGCGCGCACGCGGACTCGGCCGACAGCGCGGACTCGGCCGACACCACCGACGCCGAGCACGGTCCGAACGGTTTCGATCTGCACGCGCTGAGCGGAAACCTGTGCCGCTGCACCGGTTACCGCCCGATTCGCGATGCCGCGTTCGCCGTCGGTACGCCCGCCGACGAGGACCCGCTGGCGCAGCGTCGCGAGCAGTCCCCGCCCGCACCGGTTGCCACCGAATACACCCAGGACGACAGTGTTTTCCTGCGGAAGGGCACCCTGGCCGAAACGCTGCAGTTGCTGCGCGAGCGGCCCGACGTGGTGGTGGTCGCCGGCTCCACCGACTGGGGCGTGGAGGTGAACATCCGTTCCCGCAGGGCGGATTGCGTCGTAGCCATCGACCGGCTGGCCGAACTGCGGGAGCTGCGAGTCGAATCCGACTACATCGAGATCGGGGCGGCGCTTACGCTCACTGAGATCGAACGCCGCCTCGACGGCGACGTCCCGCTTCTTGCAGAGCTGTTCCCGCAGTTCGCATCCCGGCTCATCCGCAACGGTGCGACCCTCGGCGGCAACCTGGGTACCGGCTCGCCCATCGGTGACAGCCCGCCGGTGCTGCTCGCACTCGAGGCGTCGGTGGTGCTCGCCGACGCCGACGGTGAGCGTGTGGTCCCGCTGGCGGAGTACTTCACCGGTTACCGGCAGAGCGTGCGCCGTCCCGGTGAGCTGATCCGCGCGGTGCGCATTCCGCTGCCGCTGTCGCCGGTCGTGGCCTTCCACAAGATTGCCAAGCGGCGCTTCGACGACATCTCCAGCGTGGCGGTCGCCTTCGCCCTCGACATCGAGGACGGGATCGTCCGCAAGGCGCGCATCGGTCTGGGCGGCGTGGCCGCCACCCCGATCCGTTCCCTCGCCACCGAGGCCGCCCTGGAGGGCAAGCCGTGGTCGGCGGAGACCGTCGAGGCCGCGGCCCGGGTGCTGCGGGGCGAGGGCACACCGATGAGCGATCATCGCGCCAGCTCCCTCTACCGTTCCGCGATGCTCGGCCAGAGCCTGCTGAAGCTGTACGCGCAGACCACTGAGGCGGTTTCCTCATGAGCCATTTGTCCGAGCGCCCCGAAAAGCCTGTCGTCGGCGTCTCGATGCCGCACGAGAGTGCCTTCCAGCACGTCACCGGCACCGCGCTCTACACCGACGACCTGGTCCAGCGGACCAAGGACGTGCTGCACGCGTACCCGGTCCAGGTCATGAAGGCCTGCGGCAGGATCACCGCGCTGCGCACCGAGCCCGCGCTCGCCGTGCCCGGCGTGGTCCGCGTGCTGACCGGTGCCGACGTGCCCGGCCTCAACGATGCCGGCATGAAGCACGACGAGCCGCTGTTCCCCGACGAGGTCATGTTCTACGGCCACGCGGTCGCCTGGGTGCTCGGCGAGACCCTGGAGGCGGCCCGGCTCGGCGCGGCGGCCGTCGAGGTGGAACTCGACGATCAGCCCTCCCTGATCACACTGCAGGACGCGATCGCGGCCGACAGTTTCCACGGCGCTCGGCCCGTGATGGTGACCGGTGACGTCGACGCCGGCTTCGCCGACTCCGCGCACGTGTTCACCGGCGAGTTCCAGTTCTCCGACCAGGAGCACTTCTACCTCGAGACGCACGCGGCGCTGGCCCTTGTCGACGAGAACGAGCAGGTGTTCATCCAGAGCAGCTCTCAGCATCCTTCGGAGACCCAGGAAATCGTCGCGCACGTCCTCGGTCTGCACAGTCACGAGGTGACCGTGCAGTGTCTGCGGATGGGCGGCGGCTTCGGCGGCAAGGAGATGCAGCCGCACGGGTTCGCGGCCGTCGCCGCGCTCGGCGCCAAGCTGACCGGTCGGCCGGTCCGGCTGCGGCTCAACCGGACGCAGGACCTGACCATGTCCGGCAAGCGGCACGGGTTCAACGCCACGTGGAAGATCGGCTTCGACGCCGACGGCCGCATCCGGGCCCTGGACGCCACCTTGACCGCGGACGGCGGCTGGAGCCTGGACCTCTCCGAGCCGGTCCTTGCCCGTGCGTTGTGCCACATCGACAACACGTACTGGATCCCCAACGCCCGTATCGCCGGTCGCATCGCCAGGACCAACAAGGTCTCCAACACCGCGTTCCGGGGCTTCGGCGGACCGCAGGGCATGCTGGTCATCGAAGACATCATGGGCCGGTGCGCGCCGCTGCTCGGCCTCGACCCGATGGAGTTGCGGGAGCGCAACTTCTACCGGGAGGGTCAGACGACTCCGTACGGCCAGCCGGTCACCCAGTCCCAACGGATCTCCGCCGTCTGGGACAAGGTCCAGGAGAACGGCGGCATCGCCGATCGCAAGCGCGAGATCGCTGCCTTCAATGCCGCGCACCCGAACACCAAGCGGGCTCTTGCGATCACCGGCATCAAGTTCGGCATCTCGTTCAACCTCACCGCCTTCAACCAGGGCGGCGCGCTGGTGCTGATCTACAAGGACGGCTCCGTCCTGATCAACCACGGCGGCACCGAGATGGGCCAGGGCCTGCACACCAAGATGCTGCAGGTGGCCGCGACCACGCTGGGCATCCCGCTGCACAAGGTGCGGCTGGCCCCGACGCGAACCGACAAGGTGCCCAACACCTCTGCCACCGCCGCCAGTTCCGGGGCGGATCTCAACGGTGGAGCGGTGAAGAACGCCTGCGAGCAGTTGCGCGAGCGACTCCTGCAGGTGGCCGCCACCCAGCTGGGTTCGAATGCCTCGGACGTGCGCATCGTCGAGGGCGTCGCGCGCAGCCTCGGCAGCGACAAGGAGCTGGGCTGGGACGACCTGGTGCGCACCGCGTACTTCCAGCGCGTTCAGCTGTCGGCGGCCGGTTACTACCGGACCGAGGGTCTGCACTGGGATGCGAAAACGTTCAGGGGCTCACCGTTCAAGTACTTCTCCCACGGCGCCGCCGCGGCCGAGGTGGAGGTGGACGGCTTCACCGGCGCGTACCGCATCCGCCGGGTGGACATCGTGCACGATGTCGGCGACAGCCTGTCCCCGATGATCGACATCGGTCAGGTCGAGGGTGGTTTCGTGCAGGGGGCGGGCTGGCTGACGCTCGAGGACATGCGCTGGGACGCCACGGAGGGGCCGAACCGCGGCCGGCTGCTGACCCAGGCGGCGAGCACGTACAAGCTGCCGAGCTTCTCGGAGATGCCCGAGGAGTTCAATGTCATGCTCCTGGAGAACGCCACCGAAGAGGGCGCGGTGTACGGGTCCAAGGCGGTGGGTGAGCCTCCGCTGATGCTGGCGTTCTCGGTGCGCGAAGCGCTGCGTCAGGCCGCCGCCGCGTTCGGGCCGAGCGGGGCCAGCATCGAGTTGGCCTCGCCCGCGACGCCGGAGGCGGTGTTCTGGGCGATCGAGGCGGCTCGCCAGGGCGGTGCCTCCCAGAACGGTCACGCCCGCAACGGGGTTGCCGCCAAAGGCCACGCCGTAGGCGGCAAGATCCGTACCGACGCAGAAGCGTTGAGCGGTGCCTGACATGACGTGGATCGCCGCGGTCGCACGTTTGCGAGCACGCCGGGAGTCCGGCGTGCTGGTGACCGTCGCGACCGTGCGCGGTCATGCCCCGCGCGACGCCGGTGCGAAGCTCGTCGTGGGGCAGAGCGAGACATGGGGCTCGATCGGTGGCGGTAATGTCGAGGCCGTCTCGATCGATCGGGCCCGGGAGATGATCGCTGCGGCCAAGTCGGAGCCGGAGCTGATGGATTTCGCCCTGAACGACAAGGTGACCAACCAGCATGGCGTGCAGTGCTGCGGCGGCACGGTCTCGGTGCTGCTCGAACCGCTGCCGGTGGTACGGGCGGTGGCGGTCTTCGGCGTCGGGCACGTCGGCCTTGAACTGGCGCGCATCCTGGCACGTCAGGACCTCGACCTCCATCTGATCGACAGCCGCTCCGACATGCTCGCCAAGGAACGGCTCAACGTGCTGGCGGACGCGGTGGCGCAGGTTCACACGCATCACACTCCGCTGCTGCCGGAGGAGGTGCTTGAGGAGCTGCCGCGCGGCACCCACATCCTGATCATGACCCATGATCACGCCGAGGACGCCGCTCTGTGCGACGCCGCCTTGCGCACCACCCATCTCGGCTCCATCGGGCTGATCGGATCGGCGGCCAAGTGGGTGCGGTTCCGCAAACGCCTCGCCACCGAGGGCGGTCACGACGAGGCCACCATCGATCGGATCAAGACCCCGATCGGGCTGGCCGACATCACCGGCAAGGAACCCGCGACGATTGCCGTGAGCGTCGCCGCCGATCTGCTGCGCACCTTCGAAACTGAGGGGAACTGACACTCCAACCGGATCGACAGGGGTGCCCCGCGCTCGTGCGAACGCACACATGCGGGGCACCCATTCGGCACGACTATGCCGTCCCTTCAACAGGCATCGGCACCACCAGGGCAGGAACCGGCTTGCGCCCTTCGACGACCCGCACGTCATCCCCCTGCCGGCAGCCCGGAGCGCGCGCTGTCAAGCCGTCGCCGGGTTGATCAACGAGTACCGCCGAGCAAGCTGACCATCCGATAAACACCCAGGTCTCAGCCGTCGAAGCCCTTGTGGAGCGCTACGGGGGCGTGCGGCGCGAGCCTGTCCTAGGCGGCCTCCCCGTGGCGTACCAGAAAGACCTTCTAGACCGCAGGTCCCCCAGCGCATGGCCCAGACGGTCATCGGCGAGCTCGTAGCGAGCACGACGGCCGTCCGGTACGCCAACGACCAGGCCGCAGTCCCGCAAGCACGCGAGATGGTTCGACAACCGGGTACGGGAGATCTCCAGGGCGTCGGCGAAGTCGGACGGGTAGCCGGGCCCCTCCTGCAGGGCCGGCAAGATCCGGCAGCGGATCGGATCGGCCAGCGCGCGGCCGAACCACGCCAGGGCCTCGATGTCAGTGGCGGTAGTCAGCACACCACGACCATGCACAGAATCTGAATCCAGAGAATCCTGAACTGTTGGCGCGGGGCTGAAACCGACCCAAGGCGGCTCCCCCTCCCGCCGGCCGTGGGCAGCGTCCGCGAGCTGCCGGTTGCCGTCCTCGGCACGGGGCATCATCCCGACCCGGCAGAACCCAGGAGCCGACTGAGAGCAGCAGGCCATGGCGAACGCGCTCCCGATGGACCGGCAGGCGGTGTACGACGAGTACGAGCGTGTCCGGCAGACCTTCCACCGCCTCCTCGACAGCGCCTCCGGGACAGACCTCGCACGGCCCACCGACGGCACGCGGTGGAACAACGAGCAGTTGCTGTGGCACATGCTCTTCGGCTACGTGGTCACCGCGCGGTTGCTGTTCCTGGTGCGTGTGTTCGGGCAACTTCCCGTCGGCGTGGGGAAGGCGTTCGCCCGGCTACTGGACGCCGCGACAGTGCCGTTCGATGTGATCAACTACCTCGGGCCCTGCGGGGCCGTGAAGGTCTACGGGCCGCGCCGGATGGGCGCCGCGTTCGACCGTCTGATCAACTCACTGAGCGGCAAGCTCGCGGCGGAGCGTGAGGACGACCTGGTCCGCGGGATGCACTACCCCGTGCGCTGGGATCCCTTCTTCAAGGACTTCATGACGCTCGCGGACATCTACCGCTACCCGACGCAGCACTTCGACTTCCACCACGCCCAGCTCACCCTTGACGGAGATCCACTGACACCACCGTCAGACACTGCTGAGCACCAGAAGCCCCCACAAGATGGATGACATCCGCCTAGCAGCCGCGGCCGGCCGGGCAGGCAGGCCCATGTCCTGCAGCGCGAAAGCACCAGCGGACAACGGACAGCCAGGAACCCTGTCCATAACTTGGTCTGGAATGCCGACCCGCCGGGCAACACGCTGGGTCCGGGAACCGTCTCGTGGGCCTGGGCGGGATCGGCTCCAGCACAGGACGCAGCGAACACGGGCATCAAGTCCTGGCCCGACATGCGCGAGTACACCATGAGCTACCACACCGGTTACGCGGCACTCGGCAACGGCCAGGCCGCCGCCCTGTTCTCGTCGTACGACCAGCAGAGCGTCGACACCCACTTCACGTGGATGCAGCAGTACGGCATCGACACCGCAGCCCTGCAACGCTTCAAGCCGACCGGCGGCGAGAGCCCGGCACGCGACGCGATGGCCGCCAAGGTGCGCAGCGCCGCGGAATCACAGGGCGTGAAGTTCTACATCATGTACGACCACCAGCTGGACGGCCATGCCCAGCAGAACGGCAAGCCGGTCGTCACGTCCCCGAGGTTGGGCGACGCTCAGCCTTCGGCCGGGGCAGTGAGACAGCGCGGTCCTGCACGGAGTCCGAGAGACCCCGGGACCGGGGGCGGGCATGGGCGGCTTGTCATGACGCTGTCCAGGGGCGCGCCGTCGTGTGAAGGCGCTCGATCACGACGATCGCGGCGTCGTCGCCGAGGCTGCCGCCGACGTGCGTGAGCAGGTCGTCGCTCAGCCTCCGCAGCAGTCCTTCGGGATCTTCGTCCGTCCACGCCGCCAGCCGTTCTTCCAGCGGGTAGAAGGTGCCTGCCCGATCGCGGGCCTCGATGACGCCATCTGTGTAGAGCAGGACGAGGTCACCCGGCTCGAACGTGAAGGTTTCCGGGGCGAAGCCGGAGGGTGCGAGGCCGGTCAGGCCGAGCGGCGGGGCAGTCCGGCTGACCTGGAGTGGCGTGATGTTTCCCGCCCGCAGCAGCAGGGGCGCCGGGTGGCCGCAGCTGATCAAGTGGAGGATCGGCTCGGTGTCGGGGATGTCAAGGAGAGCAGCGGTGACAAAGGCCTCTGCCGGGTTGTCGCTCGCGCTTTCCGGGTCGGACGTCTCGTCGAGGTCGTAGGAGACGGTGCCTTCGAGGTAGGCGACCAGGGTGGGCAGGGGCGCCTGCCGGTGAGCGGCGGCGCGGAAGGCGCCGAGAACGAGTGCGGCGTCGCCGACGGCTTGCAGGCCCTTTCCTCGGACGTCGCCGATGATGAGCCGAGTGCCGTCTGCGGTGCGTGCGGCCGCGTACAGGTCGCCGCCGATCTGCGCCTCCGCTTGGGCGGCCAGATAGACGGAGGCGATGCGCAGTGGCCCGATCCGGTGCGGCAGAGGCCGCAGCACTACACGTTGGGCGGCTTCGGCGACGGAGCGGAGATGGCTCAGCTGCGTCTCGTGCTGCTCCCGCAGATGGGCGAAGAACGTCACGATCGCCGAGATCAGGATCAGCGCGATGATCTGGAAAGTGTGGTTGAGGTCCGTGAGGCTGGTACGGGCCACGGCGACAATGGCCTGGGCCGCGACGGCGACTGCGCCGATGAATCCGGTCATCCTGGGGCCCGCGAATGACGCCGTGATGGCCGGGGCTGCGACCAGAAACGGGCCGAGATGGACTCGTGGAGGTGCCAGGATGTCGACGACTGTGACGGCCAGGATCAGCAGCAGAGGTACCGCCACCAGCGCATGACTCGTCGGCCCTGTCCACCGGTCCCGCTCGTCCCGCTCGCGAAATCGCCGAAAGCGCATATTCAACGGATACAGCAGCAGAGGCGCAGCCGCACACAGCGTTGCCTCGAACCTCGCGCTCGTGGCGTTCACAGCCGACGTGTTTGTGTGGCGGTCCGCGAGGGACTCGGCCTGGTCCTGTGCTGTCATGCCAGTCGGGCATCGAGGTACGAAGGACGGGGGCACCTCGGCCGACTCTGACTCCAATCAGGCGCACACGATGGCGGAAGATCGGCTTTTCTGCGCATGGGCGACGGGCAAGAGTGAACGGGGAAGCCCCTATCCACCGGAAGGTGACGATGATGACGGCGCACGGAGGACGGCCTCGCCATCCGGCAGGTGACGGAGCGGTTGGCGGCGGCGCGTCCGGACGTGGACTTACACCTGGTGCAACGCTCGGTGGCGACCGCTTATGACGAGCTGCGCTTTGCGCGGGTACGGTCCTATCGGCCGCCTGGCGCCACCGGCCGACCTGGTACGCGATCTCCACCCAGGACAGAACGACAGACCGTTCCTAATCAGTGAGCAGAGTGAGTCTTGGACCCACTGCCTGGCACTGCGTGCATCCCGAACGGTTTTGGATGCACTGGTCGCCCGCGTTCCCTGGTGTTTCCCCGTCCGGGCACGTGCATCGTGTGCACGCTCCGTGATGGGGCGGCGGGGTTCCTCACGCCCTCGGACACCACGATCGGCCTGGACGGTCCGATGCCCCACACGATCGCTCCGGTCGTGTGGGGGCGGTGCCGTCCGTCGCCGGATCGGGTGCCCGAGGGCGCGTCGTCCGATAGCGATGCCAGCGGCATCGTGACGGGACATTTTGCGCGTCTTGCTGGTCAACGGTTTGCGCCAGTGCTCATCGCCCCACATCGACGTGTACGCCGGGTCCACGGCGACAATGCTCAGATCGGACTCGGCGGCCATCGACACCAGCCGGGCCTTGAGCCTGCCGGTCGGCATACCTGAGATGAGCTGCCGGAACTTCTTCCTGCGACCGTGCTTCTCACGGGTCTTCTCTGCCTGGAAGTCGAGGTTCTCCAAGCCGATGGCCTTTGCTCCGACACGCTTCGCCCAGTGCAGTACCTGGGTGATGGCATGGCGGATCTGCGCGTCTCGGTGATCAGCGGTGCCGGACAGGTCGTAGAAGAAGCGGCGCGGCTCGCCTGCCGGGTTGCCGTGGGCGTCGAGGCGGTAGGCGGCGAAGTGGTCGGCGTTGGTGTCCACGCCGACCATGCCGTTCGCGCGGGCGGTCTCCATCGGGACCGTCTTGACGACCGGGCGTTGCCAGGAGGCGGTCAGGTACCAGCGCCCGCGTGCCACGTCGAGGTGGATGCGGTAGGCGACGGCCCGGTTGCCCTCGACGCGGTCCCGCCATTGTTCGCCCCGGTGCGGGAACCGCACCTTCGCGGTGAGGATGTACCGGCCGTGCTTACTGTTGGCCAGGTGCGCGAGCGGGGCCGGGAGCTTGATACTGATTTCGCCGTCAGGGGTGACACGGATCGTCTCGTTGCCGTATCGCTTGCCCGACTCGCCGTCAGCGGCCAGGAACCAGCGCTCCGCCTCCCACCGCTGCCGCCACTCGGCCTCGGCGAGCTGGGCTTTCTCCAGGTTGTGCCGGTTGTTGAGTAGCCGGCGCCCGCCGCGCACCACGTGCACGCTCCCGGCTTTTTGGTCCACGCGAGCGGCATCGAGCCGGTGCTCCAGGACATGCAGACGGCGGGACTTGCTGAACCACTCGCCCTTCGAGCGGTATCCGCCCGCAGCCCGCTTCGTGCCCTTCTCCCCGAGTGGCAGGGAAAGACGGTGCCTCAGGGTGCGGATACCGGCTTCGAGGCTCTGGATGTGGGCGAGTTGGCAACGCCGGGACAACGCCCACTGATCGTGGCTGGCCTTCGTGATCGAACCGGCCCAGCGGGACGACGAGACGGCCGTCAGCTCCCGCTTGCGGGCAGCCCACGTATCGGTGGAATGGCCGTTCCCATCCACGCACCGGGCCTTGAGATCGCGGGACGCGAGAACACCCAGGTGCGCACCGGCCAGCCACAACACCTTGTCGTCCTCGGTGGTGAGGTTCTTGAGCCGGTCCCGAAGCGCCACACCGGACGGGCCGAGAGCCACGAACGGCGGGGCGATAGCGCGGAGCTGCCTCTTCTTCGGTGACTCAGCCATCACCGGCCGCCGCTTCCAAAGCCTTCCGGGCTCGGTTCTTCGCAGACCGCCGCCCGTACAGGCGGGCGCAGAACGAGGTCAGGACCTCGACCATGTCGCGTACCAGGTCGTCTTCGACTTCGCCGTCATCCAGCACCACAAGACGACGCCCGGTCGCGGACGGTGCGGCCTCAACAAGTTCGACGTTCATCCGGCCGAGGCGGTCCTTGTGCTCGACCACCACCGTGTTCACGGCAGGGTCGGCCAGCAGACGACGGGCCTTGGTACGCGAGCCGTTCATGCCGGAAGCGATCTCGGATTCGATCCGCACTACCCGGTGCCCGGCCTTCGCCGCCCACTGCGACAACCTGACTGTCTGCCGTTCCAGATCCGCCTTCTGATCGTGCGAGGAGACACGGGCATACAAACCCACACCGCCCGTCATGGACGGTGAGGAGTTCGCCTCGATGTTGACCAGGATCGTGCGCGGTCCCACCCGCTCAGCGGGGACCGGCAACATGCCCTCACGAAACCAGCGATAGGCGGTATGCGGGTGCACACCGTTCGCTATCGCCCACTCTTTGAGGTTCACCCAGCAATCATAACGCCCACTCAGAGACGTTAATACACACTAGAGTTGACTCAATCTCGAACAGTTCCCCACCCCGGCCTCCAGCGCTTCCTGGCCGCCCGCATGCGAGCCCGAACCATCGAACTCCCCACCAGCCACCTGTCGATCCACCCACCCCGACCCCATCGCCCACCTGATCCTCCGGGCGGCCGACAGCGGCTGACAGCCCACGGCAGGCAAGCGACCTCCACGCGGCGCCGCCGACGATCTCGCAGCCCACGGCCCGCAGCTGGGCGACCGCGGCGTCGATACAGCGGATCGTCCAGGCCCTGCCTCTCCGATCATGGGCAGGTGGCCTGCACGACGGCAGACGGTGCCGAGCCAGTGGATGGTCGCGCTGCTCGACTGACGGACGGCGGCCATCGGCCTCAACCACGACGGTGGTGGGCTGGAAAAGCAGGTGCGGATCAGATATCCGGTTGGCAGGTTGAGATCATGAACCCTCAGCACGACCCCGCCCCCGGCTCCTCCAGCACGCCCCGGGCAACGGACTGGGCCACCACGCCCGTCACCGCGGACCTCCTGCGCGGCGCGCTCGACTTGGAACGCACTGAGCATGGGGTGCTGCCGCACCGGCTGCCCGCCCGGGCACGCGCACAGTGCGCCGACGGGCAGCTGGCCATGGCAGAGGCCCAGCCCTCCGGCGTGCGGCTGGTGTTCCGTACCCGGGCCACCGCCGTCGAGCTGGACACAGTCCGCACCCAGATGGCCTACCAGGGCGCCCCGCCCCGTCCGGACGGCGTGTACGACCTGCTCGTCGACGGCCGCCTGGCCGGGCGGGCCAGTGTCACCGGCGGCAACCTCCTCATGGTGGACATGGCTACCGGGTCTACGGAAACCCGGCCCGGCCCGGTCGGCACCGTCCGGTTCACCGGTCTGCCCGACCGTGTCAAGGACGTCGAGATCTGGCTGCCGTACAACGAGATCACCCAGCTGGTCGCCCTGCGCACCGACGCCCCTGTCGAGCCCCTACCGGATGGGGGCCGCAAGAAGTGGCTGCACCACGGCAGTTCGATCAGCCACGGCTCCGACGCCGCAAGCCCCAGCACAACCTGGCCGGCGCTGGCCGCCTCCCTCGGCAGCGTGGAACTGATCAACCTGGGCCTGGGCGGGAGCGCCCTGCTCGACCCGTTCACCGCCCGCGCCCTGCGCGACATCCCCACAGACCTGATCAGCGCCAAGATCGGCATCAACCTCGTCAACACCGACCTGATGCGTCTGCGCGCGTTTGGTCCGGCGGTGCACGGGTTCCTCGATACCATCCGCGAGGGGCACCCCACCACGCCGCTGCTGGTCGTCTCGCCCATCCTGTGCCCCATCCACGAGGACACCCCTGGCCCCAGCGCACCGGACTTCAGCAACCTCAGCGCAGGGAAGCTCCAGTTCCGGGCCGCGGGCGACCCCGCGGAACGGGCCGGCGGGAAGCTCACCCTCAACATCATCCGGGCCGAACTGGCCCGCCTCGTGAAGCAGCGGGCAGCCGACGACCCGAACCTGCACTACCTCGACGGCCGCGACCTCTACGGCGAGGCGGACTTCGCCGAACTGCCGCTGCCCGACCAGCTCCACCCGGACGCCGCCACGCACCGCCGCATCGGCGAACGCTTCGCCGCCCTGGCCTTCGGCACCGGCGGACCGTTCGCCGCCGAGCGTGCATGAGACGCCCGCTCCTCATCCGGCTCCGATCAGGATTGGAGCCAGATGAGGAGCGAGGCGGCGGTCACAGTGCCGAGGCGGCCCCAACATCCTCACAGTCGTAGCGGGGTGGCCACGGCTCTGAACTGCTCTCCAGCATCTTCGGACGGGTGCCCACACCCGCCGAACGCTGTCCAGCCGGGCCGCGATGCAGCACTTCATGCTGGGCCGCTCCTTCGACAGCATCGCGCGCCGACGTGGTCCGGAGCTGACGACGGACTTCATCCACCAGAACAGCCGCGGGGCAGCGATGATCGCGGATGTGACCGAGGACTTCCTCCGCGCCGGCATGGCGGAAGCGGACCAGCACCACTCAGCGATTCGGCATGTCAACGGGCACTGACATCGGTCAGGACCAGGCCGTTTCGTTTGTATCACCGAGTCCGCCTACATCAGATGCCGCGCCGCCGGTTGCGGCGGGCCATGCACCGCTTGTCGCTGTTGCGCTGCTGGTAGTTCTCTCTAGCGGGCACGTGTGTGGCTCACCGAGGTGATCCGGATGGCCGAGGCCACCGGAAGGGGCGGGCGACGGCCGATGAGTTTCTCCTTGATCCGCAGTCAGAGATCATGGTTGGTGGACCGCAGCCACGAGTGGTCGAAGCGTGCACCGACCGAACCCGCTGAGAACCAGACACGAGACACCGAGGAATCTGAGATGCGTACCCTGATCAGCACCGCCTTCATATCGCTCGACGGCGTCGTGGAGTCCCCGGGCGGCGAGCCCGGATACCGGAACTCGGGGTGGACCTTCAAGGACGTCGAGTTCCTCCCCGAGGCATTCGACATCAAGGGCCGGGAGCAGAAGGAAGCCACCGCGATGCTGATGGGCCGGACCAGCTATGAGGCGTTCAGCCCGGTGTGGCCGGACATGGAGGATTTCGCCGACTACAAGGTGATGCCGAAGTACATCGTCTCCAACACCCTTACCGAGGACGACCTGGTTTCGAACTGGGGCCAGACGACGATCCTGCGCTCACTCGACGAGGTCGCCGCGCTGAAGGAGACGGAGGGCGGGCCGATCATCGTCCACGGCAGCGCCTCCCTGAACCAGGCCCTTTCGGACGCCGGCCTGATCGACCGTTACCACCTGATCGTCTTCCCGCTGCTGCTCGGCGCGGGCAAGCGGCTCTTCAGCGCCACGGACAAGGAAACGCAGAAGCTGAAGCTCGTCGAGCACGAGGTCTACGCCAACGGCCTGCAGAAGAACGTCTTCGACGTCGTCCGCTGACACAGCTCCCGCGGTCGCCCTGCCGTCGCGGCACTCGTCGGAACGACCTGGCCAGCGGGCGGTGGCTCACGGCGCGAACCACAGGAAGGTGCCTGCGATGTGGGGCCCGGCCAGGTAGATGGTCGCGGTCCTTTCGTAGCGGGTGGCGATGCCGCACCACTGCTTCAAGCGATTGATGCACCGCTCGACCGTGTTGCGCTGTTTGTATGCCTCACGGTCGACGGTGGGTGGCCTGCCGCCACGGCTGCCTCGACGCAGTCGGTGGCCCTGCTGATCCGCGGGGACAGGGATCACCGCGCCGATACCGCGCTTACGCAGGTACTCGCGGATGGCGCGCGACGAGTACGCCTGGTCGGCCAAGACCATTTCTGGCCGGGTTCGGGGCCGTCTGCGTCCGCGCGGGACGACGCGTAGGCGTGCCGTTCGTCCGCGAAGGCGGGTGCGTCACCAGCCTGTCCTGCGGTGAGGCCAGGGGCGGCAGTTGCCATCGGCTGCAAGATGAAAGGCGGGCCTTCTGGCGCACCCAACGTGACCGGTCGGCCGGTCACGCCTACGAACTCGACGGCCGGCACATCACCGACGAACCGGGCCTCTGCCTGGCGCTCGGCGAGGCGGTGAACGGGCCGGGCGGCTACTTCGGCGGCTGCCTGGCAGCCCTCGACGACTGTCTGGGCGGCACCTTCGGCTACACCGCCCCCGCAACCCTGCTCTGGCGGGACGCCGTGACCGCACGCAAGCACCTGTCCCAGGCCCTCACAACTGACGGCCAGCCCTACGACCTGTTCGCCGTGGTCCTCGAGGTCCTGGCCAAGGGCGGCATGCCACGGCACCCACACCGGACAACTCCCCGCCACTCTGCGCTGGATCGCCACCCCCAGCATCAAGCTGCCGACTCACACGCTCGGTGGTGCCAACTGAGGCGCTCAATTCGGAAACCTCTGACCTGCACTGATGCGTGGGCAGCCAGCGGCCCGAAGGCTGCGCGGCCCGCTCATCCAGTCGGCCGGCTACGGGGCCGCGGCGCGGAAGAGGGCCAGGAGGGCCTGAGCCGACGGGGTGTCCGCGTCGAAGAATTGCGTGCCCAGCGCGGGTGGCACGGCCGTTCCGTGCATGCGGACCTCGTGGCACCTGAAACAGAAGGCCGCCTCGAACAGCGCCAGGTCGAGGGAGTCCTCGTACGCCCGGACGCTCCAGCCTGGCGAGAAGCCGCAGCGGTGCTGCTCGCTGCCGGGCAGGCTCTCGATCAAGGTCAGGGCATCGGCGGCCTCGCTCCCGGCCCAGTGGGCCACCGCCCTGCCGGGATATGAGGCGCCCTGCTTGCTCGGGAGAGCCGAGATCCTTACGACCTCGATCAGCACGGTGGTGGCAACGGCTTCGGCGGGGAGCTGCATGTGCACAGTCTGCCCGCAGGGCCGGCAGCCGGCTCAGGTATGCCCGTGAGAGGCAATCTGCCGCGCGAAGGCCCAGAACACAGGCCCCAACAGGCCAACTCCCTCGCTCACGTGCCAACTGAAGCGCTAAAAGGCCAACTAGAGCGCCAAGTCTCACCGGGGCGGGCGTGGCGGCGGTGGGATCCCGCTAGCTCCCGTTTGTGCCCTGTGGTGGGGCGGCGGTCGGCGGTACTACCGAAACATGGCCCGTCAGCGGCCGTATCCGAGTGACCTGGCCGATGCCCGATGGGAACTGCGGGAGCCCATTCTGTCGACCTGGAGGGCCGAGCGGCAAGGGAAGGGCCTGGACGCTTGGGCGGCCGCCCGAGCATGACCTGCGCCGACACAAGCAGTTCATCCACACCACACGCCACCCTGCTGGTCAGCAGCTTCAGGATGGAGCGAGCTCGCTGACGGTCTCACGCGGCCAGAGCGCGCCGCAGGGCGGCGCCGAGTTCGGCGATCTGCCGCTGCACCCCCTCGGCTGACAGGACCGCCTGCGACCTGTGTGGAAGGTACCGGGCCACTGGTGCAGCTCGACCGACACGCCCGCCGCCGGCAGGCGCAGCGCGTAACTGATGTCTTCGTCGCGATTCGGACATAACTCCGCGGTGGCCATGTAGGCGGGCGGCAGGCCGGGACAGATCGGCGACCCGCGGCGGGGCGGCGTACGGCGCGGGCGGTGCGGAGCCCAGGTAGTGCCGCCCCACCGCGGCGACCTTGCCGCCGTTCATCCAGCGCCCTTGGTTAGCGAGCGTGCGGCAATCCGGCTACGGGACGAACGCCGGGACCTGCGAGGCATTCTCGGCCTGGGCGTTTCCGTTACCGCACATCGCTTGCCGGCGCAGCGTCTCCAGCGCGTCGTCGATGGGGTGGTGCTGCGGCTTCCCCGAGGAGTCCGGCTTGTTCCACCTCTGGAGGTTGATCGCGACGGACATCTGGCGCTTGCCGTCGGCCCGGGTCAGGGACAGCGTTCCGGCTCCCCAGACCGTGCCGTCGTGGCCCCAGAAGGTGCCGCAACCCGGGATGGTGACCTTGTGCAGACCGAGGCCGTATTCGATCGTCGTTCCGTCCAGGGCGATGACCGGGACCGTGCGCTGCATCTGCGCCAGCGACGACCGGTTGACGATCTTGCCGCCGAGCAGCTTGCTGTAGAAACGGTTGAGATCCTCCATGGTCGATACCAGAGCGGCCCCCGTGCCTGTCCAGGACATGTTGTAGACGCTGTAGTCGCGCGGCGGGTCGATCAGGCCCCACAGCGCCTCGTACATCCGCGAGTGCGGTCCCTTGATACGCGGCCCGGCCGGAAACTCGGTGTGCCGGAGCCCGGCACGCTCGATGATGTTCCGGGTGATGTACTCCTCTGCCGGGGTGCCGGTCACCTGCTCCAGGAGTTGGCCGAGGAGCAGGTAATTGGTGTTGGAATAGACCCCCGGAGTAGCTCCGGGCTCGCCGGCGGGAGGCGCCGTGAGCCCCAACTCGATCAGCTCGGCCGGGCGGAACTGCCTCAAACGGTTGTCGTCCAGGCTCTCGCGTGACATGTCCTGGAGAGAAGGGAACGCATAGCGGATGTAGTCGGGGAGGCCGCTGGTGTTGTTGAGCAGCATCCGAACCGTGATCTTCTTGCCGCGCTCCCCCGGCACCAACTGCGGCAGATAGTCGCCGATCGGCGCATCGAGCTGGATCCGACCCTGCTCGACCTGCTGCATGATTGCGGCGGCGGTGAAGGTCTTGGTGATGCTGCCGACGCGCTGCCGCATGTCGGGCCTGACGGGACGGCCGGTCCTGACATCGGCGACCCCGGAAGCGCCGCGCCATGTCTGGCCGGCGTCGCGCACCTCGGCGTACACCCCCGGCATCCCTGCACGGTGGACATCGTCCATGGCGGACTTCAGCTCTGCGGGATCGAAGCCGGTCGACGGGCTCGTGCTGCCGGTCGGCACGGCTCGTGGCTCGTTGGGCGCGGGCACTGCCGCCACCGTGCCCGCACTCACACTCAGCGCGGCCACGCTTGCACATAACACCAGTCGGATCTTCAAGACATCCGTCCTTTCATGATCAATGCGTGCGACGGGGACTCTCCCCCGTGCTTTTCTACGGTCACGGCTCACTCGGCCAGGGCGCGGCGCAGTGTGGCGCCGAGTTCGGCGATCTGCCGCTGGGAGACATCGGCGGACAGGATCGCTTGCGATCCGTGGAAGGTGCCGGGCCACTGGTGGAGCTCGACCGACACGCCCGCCTGCATCAGGCGCAGCGCGTAGGTGATGTCTTCGTCGCGGTTCGGACAGAGCTCCGCGGTGGCGATGTAGGCCGGTGGCAGGCCGGACAGATCGGCGGCCCGTGCGGGGGCGGCGTACGGTGTGGCGGGCTGGGAGCCCAGGTAGTGCCGCCACGCTGCGGTGGCCTTGTCGCGATTGAACCAGGGCGTGTCGGTGAAGTTCCGCGCCGACCACGTCTCCTGCCGGTCGTCGAGCCCGGGCTGGTTGAGCAGTTGGAACCGGATCGACGGCCCCTGCTCGTCACGCGCCCGCAACGCCACCGCAGCCGCAAGCCCGCCGCCGGCACTGTGGCCTCCGACCGCGATCCGGGCCGGGTCGATGCCGAGCTCGGCCGCATGCTCGGCCGCCCAGGTCAGCACGGCGTAAGCGTCGTCGAAGGCGGCCGGGAACCGGTGCTCAGGGGCCAGGCGGTAGCCCACTGAAATCACCACCGAGCCGGAGAGCTCCGCGACCCGGGTGGCCCACGGGTGCTCGGTGTCCAGGTCGCCCATGACGAATCCGCCGCCGTGCAGCCAGACGATGGCACCGCCCTGCGCCTGGTCCGGGCGGTAGATCCGCACCGGCACGTCCGGATCGGCGGGCACGGTGCGGTCCTCGATCTCCATTCCGGTGGCGTCCGGTTTGGGAACCGCGGCGGCCAGTTCGGCCAAGCTCTTGCGGTCGGCGGCCGGGTCGATGAGGTCGGCTCGGGGGAACAGCGGGATGAATGCTTCGAGTTCGGGATCCATGCCGGACATCCTCGCCGGAGCCACCCCGGGGATCATCCGCCAACTGTCGGGGATACCAACCGGATCACGCGCCGATCGGCGCCTGTCCTTCGGCCGTGGAGGCCATATCCTCCTGTCATGGAGGCACTGGCCGCACGGCTGTCGCACTTGGACTCCCAAGCCGAAGGCGCGATACGCGTCGTCATGTTCTACGACACGCTGATGCGCCGGCGGGTGGATCTCCCGGCGCTCGCCCGGGCCTCGGCAGGCCTGGCCGAGTGCGTGGCCGGGATTCAACTCCACGGCACGGGGCGGGCGATCCGCGTATCGCCCGACGGCAGTCACACGTCCACCCCGCCGACACCCCCGTCCACCACCGCGCCGATCACACTCGACGAGGAGGAGATCGGCACGGTGTGGCTGGAACGCCCCGGCCCGCCGAACCAGCTCGACGAAGCACTGCTCGACCGGCTCGCCATCGCCGCCGCGGCCATCGCCGAGCGATACGGCCCGGCCCGCACCACCATGGCCGACCCCGCCCTCGTCGAACTGGCGATCAGCACCGACAGCGACGAGGCGTCCAGAGCACGGGCGCTACGACTCCTGGGCTTCGCCGCCGACCTACCGGTCCGCGTCATCGCCGTACGCTCGCAGCTCCCGCTCGACCAGATCGGCAGCCTGGTCTGCCCGACCCGCCCGGTCAAGGCGGCACCCCTCGCCGACGTCGGCGTCATCCTGGCCACCACCATCGACCAGACCCGCTTTCCAGCAGGCGTACGCGCAGGCATCGGCGCCGCCGCAAGCCCCGACCAATCCTGGCAGCAAGCCCGCACCGCCCTCCGCTTCACCACCCCACGCCAACCCCTCATCCCCTACGACGACTTGGGCGCGCTCGCGCTCCTGGCCGAGATACCCCAGGACGCCGCGCGAGACAACGCCGACGTGGCCGCAATCGCCCGAATCGCCGACAACCCAGAAGATCTGCAAACTCTGGACGCCTACTGCGCCACCGGCTCCCTACGCCAAGCCGCCGACCTCCTCCACCTGCACCACAGCAGCATCGCCCGCCGACTCGAACACCTCGCAAAGACCCTGGGCATCGACCTCACCGAACCCACCGGACTGACACGGACCAGGCTCGCCCTCACCACATGGCGGCTACTCAACGACTGAGGAAGATCCACCTCGTCACCCCAGGTACCCGTACACGGTGGTGCGCTTGATCTTGAGTTCGTCGGCGATCTGCTGCACGGTGCACCGGCGGCGTTGTGCCCGCAATCCGAGCACGACCCTCGAGTCCACGACGCACAGCTGCTTGACCCCAGGGCGAGAACTCGGGAGGCCGGGTGGCCTGTCCCGGGTGGGCGGTGGTGTCCGATCAGGTGCACAGCACGTACGGAAGATGCCTTGCCGACACGCCGGTCGGGACCGACCGGTGCGGACAGAGCTGACGGTGCGGCGGCTGTACTGCGAGAACGTTTGTTGTTCGCGGCGTACGTTCGCGGAGCAGGTCGAGGGACTGACCGTTCGCTGCGGCCGCCGCTCGCCTGCCGCCCGGCGGGTAATGGAGGCTGTCGCCGTCGCACTTGCTGGCAGGGCCGGGAGCCGTCTTGCCGCTGTCCTGCACACACGGGTGAGCCGGACGACACTGCTGCGGGCGGTTGGGCCGGGTCAAGGTGGAGGCGCCCGCAGGCGAAGCCGAGGACGAACGACCTTGACCCGGCCCAAAGGCGGCCATCATCACGGCCCGAGGAAGGGCCCACCGGCTCCAAAGCTGTCCTGGCCGCTGTCACTCTCTGTCAGAGTCTCAGTTTCCCACGACCAGCGAGACGGTGGCGTGCCTGCACTTGGTCGAGCTGACCAGACATGCCCTCACATCACGTCTTCGAGCTCCTGGAGCAGTCGCCGCTTGGCCCTTGCCCCCACCATCGACTTCACTGGCTCCCCGTTGCGGAAGACCACGAGCGTGGGCATCGACAGCACGGGCCTTGACCCCAAATCCTGAACACGTCTTATGCGGCTTCGGTCAGCGTAGTTGATGCTGTGTGGAAGGTATTTTCGTAGGCGATCGGATTGCGTTGTCCGAGCCGGGAATGACGGCGTCGGGTGTTGTAGCGGTGGAGCCAGCGGAAC
>NZ_JAGGPB010000061.1 GCF_018614055.1 Streptomyces sp. ISL-98 | reverse complement strand
CACCCACAACTCATACGTCGACGCATCAAAAGCATGGTTGGCCTGCACCAACACCCGCTCGACCACGTCATCACGCCAACTACGGTCAGCGACAAAACTCGCCACATTCCCGTGCGTCACCGCCACACCCTTAGGCGTGCCAGTGGAACCCGACGTGTACATCACGTACGCCAGGCTGTCCGGCGACAGGAGCCGCCCCGGATCCACCGGCTCAGCGTCAAACAGCCCCGCCACAGCAGTCGTCTGGAGACCGTCAAGATCACGGTCGGCCACCACTACAGAGACCCCGGCCTCCGCCACCACCGCACGCAACCGCTCCACCGGATGATCGCCATCCAGCGGCACATACGCCGCACCGGCCTTCACCACGCCCAGCAGCACCGGGACCAGGTCAGCCGACCGGTCCATCACCACGCCGACCCGGCTCTCCGGAACCACACCCCGGCCGACCAGGGCATGCGCCACCCGGTTCGCCCGCTCGTCCAACTCCGCATACGTCAGCGACACACCGCCACCAACAACCGCAACCACACCCGGAGTCCGCGCCACCTGCGCCCCGAACAACTCCGGCAACGTCACCGCAGAAATCGGCCGAGCAGTGTCGTTCCAGCCGTCCACCACCAGGCGCCGCTCGCCCTCGTCAAGCACATCGAGCCGACCCACCGGCATCGCGGGGTCGGCGGCGATCTGCTCCAGGAGCCTGACCAGCCGGTCTCCCAGGGTCTGCACGGTCGCCGCGTCGAAGACGTCGGGCTGGTAGTCGAAGCGCAGTTCCAGCTCGTCCAGCGGGGCAACAGCCAGGGCCAGCGGGTAGTGGGCGGCGTCCTCGCTCGCCGCGCCGTCGATCTTCAGGCCGCTGAGCTGCAGCGGCCCGTCGGGGTTGCGCGGATAGTTCTGGTACACCAAGAGCGTGTCGAAGGTCGCCCCCGTACCGGCGAGGCGCTGGATCTCCGTCAGCCCGAGGTGCTGGTGCGGGATCAGCTCTGCCTGCTGGATCTGGAGGTCGGTCAGCAGCTCCGCGACCGTCCGGTACGGATCGAGACGCACCCGCACCGGCACCGTATTGATGAACAAGCCCAGCATCCGCTCAACACCAGGCAGATCAGCCGGACGACCGGCCACCACAGCACCGAAGACCACGTCACTCCGGCCGGTCAGCATGCCGACCAGAACACCCCACACCCCCTGCACCACGGTGTTCAACGTCAGCCCGTGCTCACGCGCCGTCTCCCGCAGAGCGTCCGTAAGCCGGGCGCATGCCCGTACCGTCGTGTGTCCGGGGACGGACGTGTTCGCACCAGGGCCGGCCGGGCGTACCAGCGTCGGGTCGACGGTCCCCGCCAGCGCATCCCGCCAGGCGTTCCGTGCCGCATCCTTGTCCTGACGGCCCAACCACGCCAAGTACTCCCGATACGACGTCACCGGCGGCAACACCGACACATCGCCACCCGCCGCATACAACTCAGACAACTCACCGAACAAAACCGGCAGCGACCAACCATCCATCAAAATGTGATGCATCGTCAGCACCAGCTGATGACGCGACTCGTCCAGCTTCAGCAGCAACAACCGCAGCAGCGGCGGAACCGCCAGATCGAACCGGGCCTTCTCCGCGTCCGCGAGCCGATCCGCCTCGGCCTGCTGCTCGGCCCCGTCCACCCCGGACAGATCAACCTCGCGCCACGGCAGTCGCACCCCCGAAGCGATCAGTTGGACGGGGTCGCCCGTCCCTCGCCGCTGGAAGCTCGCCCGCAGGGTCGCGTGCCGGTCGAGCAGCGCCTGCCAGGACGTGCGTAAGAGGTCGATGTCCAGTGCGCCCCGGAGTTCCATCGCACCCTGGAGCACGTAGACATCGTGGGCGTCCTCGTCGTATCCCGCGTGGAACAGCAGACCTTCCTGGAGCGGCGACAGCGGCCACACATCTTCGATACGCACCTGGGTCACTGGGGTCCCTTTTCGTCTGCAAGCCTGATCTGGAACTCGTCGATCTCGTCCTGGGCGAGTGTCACCAGGGTGAAGTCGGAGGGCGTATGACCGGTGGTGCGGGAAGCACCGTCCGGGTCGGTGGTGTGGGCCACCAGTCCCGTGAGCATCGCGACCCATCCGCTGGCCAGCTCGTGGAGCGCGGCCCGGTCGAGCAGCCCGGTCGGGCAGGTCAGTGTCACGGTCAGTTCGGGCCCTTCCGGCAGATCGCGGACCAGTCCACCGGCTTCGAGGGCATGGGAAGCGGCCATCCGGGCGTCCGCCGTTCCGCCCAGGACCACGTCTCCGACAGGCTGCCAGCTCGCCTTTCCGATGTCATGGCCGTCCAACTGCCGAACCGTGGAGGGAAAGCGGCCGAGGTAGTTGAAGCCGATCTGCGGCGTCGGCACAGCGGACAGAGCCGGGGCCGTCTCGGGGTTGAGGTAGCGAAGGAGCCCGTAGCCGAGTCCGTCGCCGGGTACTGCGCGCAGCTGCTCCTTCACCTGCTTGATCAGGACGGCCGCCGCGGCTCCACCGGAGCGGATCGTCGCGTAGTCCGTGGTGCCGGGGTCGAGCCGTACCGGGTAGGAGCCGGTGAACCAGCCGACGGTCGTGGTCAGGTCGAGGTCGTCCGAGATCGGGTCCTCGCTCAACGGCACCCGGCCGTGGCCCTCGACGTCCACGAGCATCCCGGCCTCGGTGTTACGGCCCCTCCCCCGCTGCCACTCGGCCACCGCACCGGCCAGACCGGCCAGCAGGACGTCGTCGACGCCTGCGTAGAACGCCGCCGGAACGCGGGTCAGCAGGTCCGCCGTCACCGGGACGGGCACCGGCAGGGAGACGGCGTGCACGCCGGCGGCCACGGTGTCCACGGACGGGTCGAGCGCCCTCTTCCCGATCAGCGGGTCGGGGCCGTCGAGCAACCGGGTCCAGTTCGGCAGCTCGGCCACCCGGCCCGCCTCGGCCGCCTGCTTCTCCAGGGCGCGTGCCCACCGCCGGAACGACGTGTCGACCGGGTCGAGTTCGACGTCCCGTCCGGCCTCCAGGGCCTCGTACGTGGCCGCGAGATCCGGGAGGAGCACCCGCCAGGAGACGCCGTCGACGACCAGGTGATGCGCCACCAGCAGCAACCGTCCGGGCACTTCGGGCCCGGCGTCGAACCACACCAGCTGGATCATCACCCCTGCCTGCGGGTCGAGCCGGTCCACCGCGCGCCGGAACTCGGCTGCCACGTCCGGCGTCGGGGCGCGCATCACGCAGTCGTCGCCCGACGGCCCGGAGCCCTTCTCCGGCACCATCAGCGAATCCGGCTCGCCGTCGACGAGTTCGAGACGGGCGCGCAGGATGTCGTGATGGTCGAGCAGCGCCCGTACGGCCGTCGCCAGCCGGGACAGATCCAGGTCTGCGGGCACCTCGACGAGCATCGACTGGGTCAATGATCCGGTCAGCGCGGTCGGTCCCGCCCGCTCGGCCAGTTCGCGCATGACGGGCGTCAAGGGCACTCGTCCCACGGGCACATCGGGTTCCCGCACCACGGCGACGGGGTCGGTGGCGGTCGCGGTGGCGACCCGGGCGAGGCCCGCCGCGGACTTGTGCTCGAACACCTGCCGGGCGGTGATCACCACTCCGGCGCGACGGGCGCGTGAGACGACCAGCATCGACATGATCGAGTCGCCGCCGAGCTCGAAGAACGAGTCCTCCGCGCCGACCCGTTCCAGGCCCAGGGCTTCACCGAACAGGCGGCAGAGCACGTCCTCGACCGGCGTGGCCGGGCCTCGGCCGGCCGGGCGAGCGCCGGGCTCGGGTGCGGGCAGCGCGGCCCGGTCGAGCTTGCCGTTCACCGTGACGGGCAGCGCGTCGAGCGCGACGACGGCGGCCGGAACCATGTGCTCCGGCATCAGCCCGGCCACGTGGTCGCGCAGCGCCCCGGCATCGATGCCGGTGTGCGGATCCGCGGGCACCACGTACGCGACCAGGCGCTTGATGGGGCGGGCACGGCCTTCCCGCCGGTCGGCGCGGGCGATCACCGCTACCTGGCCCACGCTCTCGTGCGCGGCCAGCACCGCCTCGATCTCGCCGGGTTCGATCCGGAAACCTCGGATCTTCACCTGGTCGTCGACCCGGCCCGCGAACCGCAGTTCGCCCCCGGTGGTCCAGCGCGCCAGGTCGCCGGTCCGGTACATCCGCTCCCCGGAGTCCGAGAAGGGGCAGGCGACGAAGCGCTGCGAGCTCAGATTCGGGCGCCGGACGTAACCGCGCGCCAGTCCCGTCCCCGCGACGTACAGCTCTCCGGTCACTCCGGGGGGAAGCGGGCGCAGGTGCTCGTCCAGTACGTACACCCGGACGTTGGCGATCGGGCCGCCGAGCGACACGACGTCGGGGAGCTCGGCGGGCGCCGTCCAGCAGGTGACGTCCACCGTGGCCTCGGTCGGGCCGTACTCGTTGTAGAACGACCGTCCCGGAGCCCACCGCCGCACCACCTCGGGGCTGCATTCCTCGCCCGCGGTGACGACGTGCTCGATCTTCCGCAGCACCGCCTCCGTCCGCGCGTCGTCCCCCACGAGCGTCTCCAGGACGCTCGGTGTGAAGGTGACGGCGTTGACGGCCAGAGTCTCCAGCTCCAGCAGGATGTCGCCGTCCCGCTGGGCGACGCACAGGGTCGCCCCGCCGGCCAGCGTCGGGTAGATCTCCGACACGGACGTGTCGAACGACACCGAGGCGAACTGCAGGACCCTGTCGCCGGGACCCCAGCCGTAGGCGCCGACCCGCCAGTTCACGTAGTTGACGAAACCGCGGTGTTGCACCGCGACGCCCTTGGGCGTCCCGGTCGAGCCGGAGGTGTAGATCACGTACGCGGGGTGGGAGGGACGTAGCGGCGTAACCCGGTCGGCGTCGCTGGGAGCGTTCGTCGGGCGGCCGGACAGGTCGGCCACCACGTCCGGGGCGTCCCAGATGAGCCGTTCGAACCCGGCTGCGGTTTCCGCACTCCTGCCGGTGCACACCACCAGCGCCGGGCAGGCGTCGGCGAGCATGAAGCCGATCCGCTCGGCCGGATAACCGGGGTCGATGGGCACGTACGCAGCGCCCGACTTGAGCACGCCGAGCAGCACCGCGAACAGGTCGGCCGACCGTTCCATCAGTACGCCGACCAGGTCCTCCGGGCCGATTCCCCGGTCGATGAGCCGGTGAGCGACTTGGTTGGCCCGCGCCTCCAGCTCCGCGTACGTCAGGGCGTCGTCCTTGCTGACGACCGCCTCGAGGTCGGGGGTCCGCGCTGCCTGGGCCTCGAACAGGTCGGTGAGCAGCGTGGCGTGGACGGGACGGGTGGTGTCGTTCCAGTCCTTGAGGATCCGCTGCCGTTCGGCCGGTTCCAGTACGTCGAGTTCGCCGACCCGGAGTTCCGGGTCGAGGGTGATCTGTTCCAGGAGCCGGGTCAGCCGGGCCACCAGGGCCTGGACCGTCGGCTCGTCGAACACGTCGGGCCGGTACTCCAGCCGCAGTTCCAGTCCGTCGCCGGGGGTCGCGATGAGAGTGAGCGGGTAGTGGGCCGCCTCCTCGCCCCCGCCTCCGGTGATCGGGAGTCCTCCGGGCTGAACCGCTGCGTCGGGGTCGTGCGGATAGTTCTCGTAGACGACGAGGGTGTCGAAGGTCGCGCCCGCGCCGGCGATGCGCTGGATCTCGGTCAGGCCCAGGTGCTGGTGGGCGATCAGTCCGGCCTGCTGGACCTGGAGATCTGCCAGCAGGTCGGCGAAGCGCTGCCCCGGACGCAGGCGGACGCGCACCGGGACGGTGTTGATGAACAGCCCCAGCATCTGCTCCACGCCCGGAAGTTCGGCGGGACGGCCCGCGACCGTCGCACCGAACACCACATCGGTGCGGCCAGAGAGCATCCCGACCAGGACCGCCCACGCTCCCTGGACCAGGGTGTTCAGCGTCAGCCCGTGTTTGCGGGCCGTCGCTTGCAGCGTCCGGGTGAGTGGTTCGCCGGTGCGGGCGACGACGTGTCCGATCTGTTCGCCGGCGCCGTCGACGGGTCCCACCAGCGTGGGGTCGTCGGCACCGGCGAGCAGCTCACGCCAGGCGTCTCGGGCGGCGTCCTTGTCCTGACTACCCAGCCAGGCAAGGTAGTTCCTGTACGGGGTCACCGGCGGCAGGGCGCTCGCGTCGCCGCCGGCCGCATAGATCTGTGACAGCTCATCGAACAGGACGGGCAGCGACCAGCCGTCCATCACGATGTGGTGCGAAGTCACCAGCAGCCGATGGCGCGAGTCGCCCAGCTTCACCAGCAACAACCGCAACGCCGGTGGAACCGCCAGATCGAACCGGCTCCCCTGCTCTTCCTCGGCCAGCCGGACGGCCTGCGCCTCGGCGTCCGCCTCGGACAGACCGGACAGGTCCACCTCGCGCCACGGCAGCACCACATCCCGTACAACCACCTGGACCGGACTCGCCATCCCGGCCGACTGCCGGAACCCGGTCCGCAGACTCGCATGCCGGTCCAACAACGCCTGCCACGACGCCCGGAGCACACCGGTGTCCAGGGCTCCTTCGAGGTCCATGAACCGCTGACCCACATAAACATCGCGGGCGCCCTCGTCGTACCGGGCATGGAACAACAGCCCTTCCTGCAACGGCGACAACGGCCACACATCGACCAGACCCGGAACAGCCGCCTCCAGCTCCTCGACCTCACCCTGACCGAGAGCGACCAACGGGAAGTCGGACGGAGTGTGCCCACCGCTGCCGGACTCGGCGGCGTGGGCCGCCAGGCCGCCGAGCATCGCCACCCAGCTTGCGGCGATCTGGTCCAGCGCCGCGTCGTCCAGCAACCCCGCCGGGCACGCCAGCGAGATCGTCAGCTCGGGCCCGTCGGGAAGGTCGCGGACCAGTCCGCCGGCGTCGAGCTCGTGCGTCAGAACCATGCGCTCGTCGGCCGTCCCGCCCAGGACGGTGTCGCCGTCGGGCTGCCAGTTCCCGCGCACGTCGTCGTGGGTGGGAGTGAAACGGCCGAGGTAGTTGAAGCCGACTCGCGCCACAGGCAGTCCGGCGAAAGCCGGGGCCGTCTCCGGGTTCAGGTGGCGCAACAGCCCGTAGCCGAGCCCGTCACCAGGGACTGCCCGCACCTGCTCCTTGATCCGCTTGAGCAGGCGGCCCGCGTCGGCGCCTCCTGCCCGGATCCGGTCGTGGTCGACCGTGCCGGGATCGAGCCTGACCGGATACGAGCTCGTGAACCAGCCGACCGTACGCGACAGGTCCATGTCGTCGGAGAGCGGCACGCGGCCGTGGCCCTCCACGTTCACGAGCAGGCCGCCCGGTACTTCACGCCACTCGTCCACGGCCGCGACCAGACCGGCCAGCAGTACATCGTCGATACCGGCATGAAAGGCGGCGGGTACCCGCGTAAGCAGCTCCGACGTCACCGCCACGGGCACCTGGAACTCGACCCGCCGCGTCCCACCGGCCACCGTGTCCACGGCCGGATCGAGTGCGCGCTCACCCAGAACAGGGTCTGGGCCTTCCAACATCCCGGTCCAGAGCGGCAGTTCGGCCATCCGATCCGCGGTCAGCGCCTCCGCGGTGAGGGCCTCCGACCATCGCCGGAACGACGTGGTCGGCGCATCCAGGCCCGCATCCACGGTCGTATCCAGGCCCGACATGTACGCGGTCGCAAGGTCCGGGACCAGCACACGCCACGACACACCGTCGACCACCAGGTGATGCGCCACCACCAGCAACCAGCCGGGCAGGTCGGGTCCGGCGTCGAACCACACCACCCGCACCATCCGCCCCGCGAGCGGGTCGAGTTGCTTCGCCTCCTCCTCGGCGTACGACCGCATTACGCCGATCCGCTGCTCGGGGTCGGCGTCCAGGCCCGCCGCGTCCACGCGCCGCACCTCAGGCAGCCCGGAGCGCTTCTCCGGTACGACGAGCGAGTCCGGCTCACCGTCGGCGAGCTCCAGGCGGGCACGTAGTACGTCGTGGTGGTCCAGCACCTTCCGAACCGCCGCCTCCAAGCGCGTCAGCTCCAGCCCGGCCGGGACCTCGATCAGCATCGTCTGGGAGAACGCCCCGGTCAGGACCGTCGGGCCCGCCCGCTCGGCCAGCTCGCGCATCAGCGGGGTCAGCGGCACGGCCCCGACCGCCCGCTCGTCCACGCGTCCGCTCGTCTTCACCGTCGCGGCGACCCTGGCCAGCGCGGCCGGGGTCCGGTGCTCGAACATCTGGCGCGCGGTGATCACCACTCCGGCGCGACGGGCCCGGGAGACGACCAGCATCGACATGATGGAGTCGCCGCCGAGCTCGAAGAACGAGTCCTCCGCACCGACCCGTTCCAAGCCCAACGCGTCGGCGAACAGCCGGCACAGCACCTCTTCCACCGGAGTCGCAGGGCCCCGACTCTCCGACCCGGCGAACTCCGGGGCGGGCAGCGCGGCACGGTCCAGCTTCCCGTTGACCGTGACGGGCAATGTCTCAAGCTGCACGATCGCGGCGGGCACCATGTACTCCGGCAGCCTGTCAGCGGCGTAGTCCCGCAACAGGTCGGCGTCGAGGGCGCCTTCGGCCGGGACGACGTACGCGACCAGCCGCTTGGTCCCGGGCTGGTCCTGCCTCGCGAGCACCACGACCTGGGCGACGGTGTCGTGCTCGGCCAGTACGTTCTCGATCTCGCCCGGCTCGATCCGGAAGCCGCGGATCTTGACTTGGTCGTCGGCGCGGCCCGCATAGAGCAGCTCGCCGCCCGGCGTCCAACGTGCCAGGTCACCGGTCCGGTACAGCCGGCCGCCGTGAGGTGAGGCGACGAACCGTTCCGACGT
>NZ_JAGGPB010000060.1 GCF_018614055.1 Streptomyces sp. ISL-98 | reverse complement strand
GGCGCAAGCCAAACCCCGCACCACGACCACCGGCGCCGTCCAAAGACCGCCCGGCCACGCCACGGCTCAGCCCCGCGCCACCCCCGTAGACCCCCGCACCATCAGCTCCGCCGGTACCGACGCGATGCCTCCCGGCGGCGCCGCCTCCCGGCCCATTGCCAGTCGGCCCGCCCGCGCCCCCGCCTCGTACAGCGGCAGCCGTACCGTCGTGAGGGCCGGCACCGTGTCCGTTGCGAAAGGGAGGTCGTCGAAGCCCGCGACAGAGACGTCGTCCGGGATGCGCAGACCCCGGTCCCGCAACGCCGCGCACGCCCCCAGCGCCACCGTGTCGTTCGCCGCGACCACCGCCGTGAGCCCCGGCTCGCGGCGCAGGAGTTCCAGCGTGGCGTCGTACCCGCTGCGGCGGTCGTAGGGCCCGTGGACCGTCAGGCCGTCGTCCTCGGGCAACCCCGCTGCAGCCATCGCCTCGCGGTGCCCCTCCAGCCGGTGCCGTGTCGTCGTACGCTCCTCAGGCCCGGCCACGTACCCGATCGTCCGGTGCCCCAGCGCCAGCAGATGCTCCGTGAGCCGCCGCCCCCCGCCCCGGTTGTCGAAGGCAAGCGCAGCCACCACCGGGCCAGGACCAGAGCCCCCCTCGCCCCGCTCCGGAAGCGGCGGCCTCCCGCACAGCACCACCCGCGCACCTCCGTCCGCCAGCTTCGCCAGCTTCGCGGCGACCAGAGCCGAGTGCTCCGGGTCCTCGATCGCGCCCCCGGTGAGAATCACCGCCGCGGCCCGCTGCCGCTGCAACAGCGTGAGGTAGGTGAGCTCGCGCTCCGGCGAGCCCCCCGTGTTGCACACGATGGCGAGCTTCTCGCCGCCCGCACGCCCCGCCCCCGCCCCCTCAAGGCCGCCTATCTGGGACTGCGCGGCCCCCGCCATGATCCCGAAGAAGGGGTCGGCGATGTCGTTGACGAGGATCCCGACCAGGTCGGACGTCGCAGCGGCAAGCGCACTCGCGGGCCCGTTCAGTACGTAGTCGAGCTCGTCGACCGCGCGCAGCACCCGCTCCCGGGTGGCCGCGGCGACCGGGTAGTTGCCGTTCAGCACACGGGAGACGGTGGCAGGCGACACCCGGGCGCGGGCCGCCACGTCCGCCAAGGTCACTGTCATCTGGTCGTCCTCCGGGTCTTGTACGAGCAGCTCTCCGCAGGCTAGCTTCATAATGTATAGAAAGCGCTTACTATGGCCGTACGGAGGGAACATTCGTGACACGCAAGACAGTGCGCATCGCCATGAACGGCGTCACGGGGCGGATGGGCTACCGCCAGCACCTCGTCCGCTCCGTCCTCGCGATCCGCGAGCAGGGTGGCCTGGACCTGGGCGATGGCACCGGTACGGTCCTGTGGCCGGAGCCGGTCCTGGTCGGCCGCCGCGAACGCGCCCTCAAGGACCTGGCGGCCCGTCACGGCCTCAGCGAATGGTCCACAGACCTCGACGCCGTCCTCGCCGACGACACGATCGACATCTACTTCGACGCCCAGGTCACCTCCGCCCGCGAGGAGGCCCTGAGAAAGGCCGTCGCGGCGGGCAAGCACGTCTACACGGAGAAACCGACGGCAACCGGCCTGGCCGCCGCCCTCGAACTGGCCCGCCTGGCCCGCGACGCCGGCATCAAACACGGCGTCGTACAGGACAAGATCTTCCTCCCGGGCCTGCTCAAGCTGAAACGCCTGATCGACGGCGGCTTCTTCGGCGAGATCCTCTCCGTCCGGGGCGAGTTCGGCTACTGGGTCTTCGAGGGCGACTGGCAGTCCGCCCAGCGCCCCTCCTGGAACTACCGCGCGGAGGACGGCGGTGGCATCGTCGTGGACATGTTCCCGCACTGGGAGTACGTACTGCATGAGCTGTTCGGCCGGGTCACGACCGTCCAGTCGCACGTGACGACCCACATCCCGCAGCGCTGGGACGAGCAGGGCAAGCCGTACGCCGCCACCGCCGACGACGCCGCGTACGGCATCTTCCAGCTGGAGGGCGGCGCGGTGGCGCAGATCAACTCCTCCTGGGCGGTACGGGTCAACCGCGACGAGCTCGTCGAGTTCCAGGTCGACGGAACGCACGGCTCCGCAGTGGCCGGCCTGCGCAACTGCCGTGTGCAGCACCGCAGTACGACCCCCAAGCCGGTCTGGAACCCCGACCTCCCGGTCACGCACTCCTTCCGCGACCAGTGGCAGGAAGTCCCCGACAACGACACCTTCGACAACGGCTTCAAGGCCCAGTGGGAGCTCTTCCTGCGCCACGTCGCACTGGACGAGCCGTACACCTGGGACCTCCTCGCGGGCGCACGCGGCGTACAGCTGGCCGAGCTCGGCCTCAAGTCCGCCGCAGAGGGCCGCCGTTACGACGTACCGGAGCTGTCACTGTGACGATCAGGCTCCCGTACGGCACGTACGAACCGCGCACAACGCCCCTCTCCCTCCCGCCCCACGGCGCCCCCCTCGCCTCCCGCACGGTCTACTCGGCCGCACACGTCGTCGCCGACCCGCACGCCGACGTGTCGCCCGACGGTCCCGCCGCCGTCGACTGGGACGCCACGCTCGCCTTTCGACGGCACCTGTGGTCGCACGGCCTCGGGGTGGCCGAGGCCATGGACACCGCACAGCGCGGGATGGGCCTGGACTGGCCGGGCGCGGCGGAGCTGATGCGGCGTTCGGCGGCGGAGGCGGCGTCGGTCGGCGGGGCGATCGCATGCGGCGCAGGAACGGACCAGCTCACCCAGGGCCCGCACACCCTCGCGGAAGTGACAGCGGCCTACGAGGAACAGCTGGCGCTCGTGGAGTCCACCGGCGCCCGCGCCGTCCTCATGGCATCACGGGCGCTGGCGGCGGCCGCCAAGGGCCCCGAGGACTACCTGGCGACGTACGGCCACCTCCTGCGCCAGGCGAGCGAGCCGGTCGTACTGCACTGGCTGGGCCCGATGTTCGACCCGGCGCTGGAGGGCTACTGGGGGAGCGCGGACCTGGACGCCGCCACCGAGACCTTCCTGGAGGTCATCACGTCCCACCCCGACAAGGTGGACGGCATCAAGATCTCGCTCCTGGACGCCCGGCGCGAGATCGACCTGCGCCGCCGCCTGCCGAAGGGCGTGCGCTGCTACACGGGTGACGACTTCAACTACCCGGAGCTGATCGCGGGCGACGACCACGGCTTCAGCCACGCGCTGCTGGGCATCTTCGACCCGCTCGCCCCGCTGGCGGCAGAGGCGGTCCGTGTCCTGGACACGGGCGACGCCTCGGCATTCCGCAAGCTCCTCGACCCGACGGTCGAGCTGTCGCGCCACCTTTTCCAGCCGCCGACGCGCTTCTACAAGACCGGCGTCGTTCTCCTGGCGTGGCTGGTCGGCCACCAGTCGCACTTCACGATGCTGGGAGGCCTCCAGTCGGCGCGGTCGCTGCCGCACCTGGCGCGGGCGTACGAACTGGCGGACGGCCTGGGCCTGTTCCCGGACCCGGCACTCGCCGAGGCCCGCATGAAATCCCTGCTCAGGACGTACGGAGTGGAACAGTGAAGGACCTTTCCAGGCTCAGCCTCAATCAGGAGACCATCAGGCAGTGGTCGCTGCCCGAGCTGGCCGAGGGATGTGTAAAGGCGGGCGTACCGGGCGTGGGTCTGTGGCGTGCGCCCGTCCAGGAGTACGGCGTGGAGCGCGCCGCACGCCTTGTACGGGACGCGGGCCTGAGGGTGACCAGCCTGTGCCGGGGCGGCTTCCTCACGGGCGACGACCGGGCCCCGGCGCTGGCCGACAACCGCCGGGCCGTCGACGAGGCGGCCACCCTCGGCACCGACACCCTGGTCCTGGTCTCCGGCGGCCTGCCGCCGGGCAGCCGCGACCTGCACGGCGCCCGCGAACGCATCGCACAGGGGCTGGCCGAACTCGCGCCGTACGCCGCCGATCACGGCGTACGGCTGGCCATCGAGCCGCTGCATCCGATGTTCGCCTCGGACCGCTGTGTGGTCTCGACGCTGGGCCAGGCGCTCGACCTGGCGGAACGCTTTCCGGCGGACCGGGTGGGGGTGGTCGTGGACACCTACCACCTGTGGTGGGACGACCGTGTCGGCGGCGACATCGCGCGGGCGGGCGCCGGGGGCCGTATCGCGGCGTTCCAACTGGCGGACTGGATCACGCCGTTGCCGGCAGGCGTGCTGCTGGGCCGGGGGCAGCTGGGCGACGGGGCGGTCGACTTCGGCTGGTTCCGCGAACAGGTGGACGCGGCGGGCTACGAAGGTCCGATCGAGGTCGAGATCTTCAACGAGGGCCTGTGGGCGAGGGACGGCGCGGACGTCCTGGCGGAGGTCGCCGACCGCTATCTGACGCTTATCTGAAATTACTTGCATCCGGCGTGCAACCCTCTGGCCACGGTGCGTGTCGTACTTGGCATCAGGGCTTCCGGGGAGGGATCCGGGGGGATTTCGGGGAGGCCTGAGACGGAGGGGGATCTGAGGGGCCCGGTCGACGGACCGGGCCTCCTTGGTTTCCGGGACCGGACGGCCGGAACGGAGTTGTCCACAGGCAGCCCGCCGTGTCGGACCCCGGCGGTAGCGTTCAGAACATGTCGAGTCCAACAGCGGTCCCAGCACAGGTCTCCGCCTCCTCCGCCGCCTCCGCGGTGGTCGAGGGAGTCCTGGAGCGGATCACGTACGCCAACGAGGAGACCGGGTACACGGTCGCCCGGGTCGACACGGGCCGCGGCGGAGGCGATCTCCTCACGGTCGTCGGTTCGCTGCTCGGCGCGCAGCCAGGCGAGTCGCTGCGCATGGCGGGCCGCTGGGCCTCGCACCCCCAGTACGGCAAGCAGTTCACCGTGGAGAACTACACCACCGTGCTGCCCGCCACGATCCAGGGCATCCGCCGCTACCTCGGCTCCGGCCTGATCAAGGGCATCGGCCCGAAGATCGCGGACCGTATCGTCGAGCACTTCGGCACCGACACGCTCGACGTGATCGAGCAGGAGCCGAAGCGCCTGGTCGAAGTACCGGGACTCGGCCCCAAGCGTACGAAGCTGATCGGTGCGGCCTGGGAGGAACAGAAGGCCATCAAGGAGGTCATGATCTTCCTCCAGGGCGTGGGGGTCTCGACCTCCATCGCGGTGCGCATCTACAAGAAGTACGGCGACGCGTCGATCTCGATAGTCAAGAACGAGCCCTACCGCCTGGCCGCCGACGTCTGGGGCATCGGCTTCCTCACCGCCGACCGGATCGCCCAGGCCGTCGGCATCCCGCACGACAGCCCGGAGCGGGTGAAGGCCGGGCTGCAGTACGCGCTGTCGCAGTCCACCGACCAGGGCCACTGCTACCTCCCCGAGGAGCAGCTGATCAGCGACGCGGTGAAGCTGCTCCAGGTCGACACGGGCCTGGTCATCGACTGCCTGGCCGAACTGGCCGCCGAGGAAGGCGTCGTACGGGAAAAGGTCCCGGCCGCGGACGGCGGCGGGGACCCGGTCACCGCCGTCTACCTGGTCCCGTTCCACCGTGCCGAAATCTCCCTGGCCGCACAGGTGCTGCGCCTGCTCCGCACCGAGGAGGACCGGATGCCGGCCTTCCGGAACGTGGCCTGGGACAAGGCGCTGGCCTGGCTCGCGGACCGTACGGGGGCAGAGCTGGCGCCCGAGCAGCAGGCGGCGGTCAAGCTGGCGCTCACCGAGAAGGTCGCCGTGCTCACCGGGGGACCGGGCTGCGGCAAGTCGTTCACGGTCCGCTCGGTGGTCGAGCTGGCCCGCGCCAAGCAGGCCAAGGTGGTGCTCGCCGCGCCCACCGGAAGGGCCGCCAAGCGCCTCGCGGAGCTGACCGGGGCCGAGGCGTCCACCGTGCACCGCCTGCTGGAGCTCAGGCCCGGCGGCGACGCGGCGTACGACAGGGACAGGCCGCTCGACGCGGATCTGGTCGTCGTCGACGAGGCGTCGATGCTGGACCTGCTCCTCGCCAACAAGCTGGCGAAGGCGGTCGCGCCGGGCGCGCATCTGCTGCTGGTCGGGGACGTGGACCAGCTGCCTTCGGTCGGCGCGGGCGAGGTGCTGCGCGACCTGCTGGCGGACGGCGGCCCGGTCCCATCGGTCCGCCTCACGAGGATCTTCCGCCAGGCCCAGCAGTCGGGCGTCGTCACCAACGCGCACCGCATCAACTCCGGCGTGCATCCGATCACTCAGGGCCTGCCGGACTTCTTCCTCTTCGTCGAGGACGAGACGGAGGACGCCGGGCGGGTCACGGTGGACGTGGCGGCCCGCCGCATCCCCGCGAAGTTCGGCCTCGATCCGCGCCGCGACATCCAGGTGCTGGCCCCCATGCACCGCGGCCCGGCGGGCGCGGGCACGCTCAATGGGCTGCTCCAGCAGGCGATCACCCCCGCCCGGCCCGACCTCCCGGAGAAAAGGTTCGGCGGCAGGCTCTTCCGCGTCGGAGACAAGGTGACGCAGATTCGCAACAATTACGAGAAGGGACAGAACGGGGTCTTCAACGGCACCGTGGGCGTGGTCACCTCGCTCAACCTGGACGACCAGCGCCTGACGGTGCTGACCGACGAGGACGAGGAGGTTCCGTACGACTTCGACGAGCTCGACGAGCTGGCGCACGCGTACGCCGTGACGATCCACCGCTCGCAGGGCAGCGAGTATCCGGCGGTGGTGATTCCGGTGACAACCGGGGCCTGGATGATGCTCCAGCGGAATCTGCTCTACACGGCGGTCACCCGGGCCAAGAAGCTCGTCGTCCTGGTCGGCTCCCGCAAGGCGATCGGCCAGGCGGTCCGCACGGTTTCGGCGGGCAGACGGTGTACTGCGCTCGATCACCGGCTGGCAGGCGGATTACAAAGCGGCTCATAAGGGGACCATCGGGGGCAAAGATCATCCTGGACTTCCGGTAACTGGGGCGAAGGGGGCAGGATGAGCAGGTTGGCGGCACTGAGTGCCGTGAATGGGCCTAATGGCCGACCCCGAGTGCACTCTGCTGAGCCAAATGGGGGATGGTAGAGACAGTCAGGGCACCTCGAAGAAGAGGCACTACGTCGGTGAGGGATGACGTGAGCGACAACTCTGTAGTACTGCGGTACGGCGATGGCGAGTACACCTATCCGGTGATCGACAGCACCGTCGGCGACAAGGGCTTCGATATCGGGAAGCTCCGGTCTCAGACCGGGCTGGTGACTCTCGACAGCGGATATGGCAATACAGCCGCCTATAAATCCGCTATCACCTACCTCGACGGTGAGCAGGGCATCCTGCGCTACCGCGGTTACCCCATCGAGCAGCTGGCCGAGCACTCCACCTTCGCCGAGGTGGCCTACCTGCTGATCAATGGTGAGCTCCCCAAGGTCGACGAGCTGTCGTCCTTCAAGAATGAGATCACCCAGCACACGCTGCTGCACGAGGACGTCAAGCGGTTCTTCGACGGCTTCCCGCGTGACGCGCACCCGATGGCCATGCTGTCGTCGGTGGTCAGCGCGCTGTCCACGTTCTACCAGGACAGCCACAACCCGTTCGACGAGAAGCAGCGTCACCTTTCGACGATCCGCCTGCTCGCCAAGCTTCCGACGATCGCGGCGTACGCCTACAAGAAGTCGATCGGCCACCCCTTCGTCTACCCGCGCAACGACCTCGGGTACGTCGAGAACTTCCTGCGCATGACCTTCTCGGTCCCCGCGCAGGAGTACGACCTGGACCCGGTCGTCGTTTCCGCGCTCGACAAGCTGCTGATCCTGCACGCGGACCACGAGCAGAACTGTTCGACGTCCACCGTGCGCCTGGTCGGCTCCTCGCAGGCGAACATGTTCGCCTCGATCTCCGCCGGCATCAGCGCACTGTGGGGCCCGCTGCACGGCGGTGCCAACCAGTCGGTGCTGGAGATGCTGGAAGGCATCCAGGCCGACGGCGGCGACGTCACCAACTTCATCCGCAAGGTGAAGAACAAGGAAGACGGCGTGAAGCTCATGGGCTTCGGGCACCGCGTCTACAAGAACTTCGACCCCCGGGCGAAGATCATCAAGGCTGCGGCGCACGACGTTCTCTCCGCCCTGGGCAAGGACGACAAGCTGCTCGACATCGCGCTCAAGCTCGAAGAGCACGCGCTGGCCGACGACTACTTCGTGGAGCGCAAGCTCTACCCGAACGTCGACTTCTACACCGGCCTGATCTACCGGGCCATGGGCTTCCCGACCGAGATGTTCACGGTGCTCTTCGCGCTGGGCCGTCTCCCGGGCTGGATCGCCCAGTGGCACGAGATGATCAAGGAGCCGGGTTCCCGCATCGGCCGCCCGCGTCAGATCTACACCGGTGAGGTCCTGCGCGACTTTGTCCCGGTCGAGGGTCGCTGACCCACTGCTGGGGGGTCCGGGGGTCATCCTCCGGGCCGACACAGCCACCGGCAAGGTCCTGCGCGGCTTCGTTCCGGTCGAGGGTCGCCGACCCTCACCCACAGCTTCCGCAGCTGAAAAGAAAGCGCCCCGCCGCCGATCCCCCCACGGGTCGACGATACGGGGCGCTTCCCGTTTCCCGGAGCGGATTCCCCCCACGGGATCCGGCCGGGCGTCTGCTGGCTGCACAGAAGCTCCACGCGGTCTGCCGGGACGCGTACGTACGGGAGGGCCGCTCAAAGCTCCCCGGTGCACGTGTCCCGGCCAACGCTTGCCCGGAAATGTCCCCCAAGACATTCCCTGAACGTCCCCCAAGACGTTCTGGCATCGCCCACTTAGACTCGCGAGCCGGCCAAATGGTTACCCTCAAATCTCAGTGACCTGAGTCACTTTGTGTGCGTCCTGTGAAGGTACGCAGCCGGAGGCTGTTTGTCACTACGAAGACGGAGGAAAACGCCATCGCACATCCGGCGATCATGGGGTTGAGCAGCCCGGCGGCGGCCAACGGAAGGGCCGCGACGTTGTAGCCGAAGGCCCAGAAGAGGTTGCCCCTGATGGTCGCCAGGGTTCTGCGCGACAGCCGGATCGCATCCGCCGCCACCCTCAGATCTCCACGTACGAGCGTGAGATCGCCGGCCTCGATCGCGGCGTCCGTGCCCGTGCCCATCGCGAGCCCGAGATCGGCGGTGGCCAGCGCCGCCGCGTCGTTCACGCCGTCGCCGACCATCGCGACGCTGCGGCCCTCGGCCTGGAGCCGCTTCACCACGTCGACCTTGTCCTGGGGGAGAACCTCGGCGTACACATCCGCGGCGTCGATCCCGACCGTCCGCGCGACCGACTCGGCAACGGCCCTGTTGTCGCCGGTCAGCAGCACCGGCCTCAGGCCGAGCCCGCGCAGCTGCGCCACCGCCTCCGCGCTGGTCTCCTTCACCGCGTCGGCGACCGCCAGGACGCCGCGTGCGGCGCCGCCCCAAGCCACGGCAACCGCCGTACGGCCCTCCGCCTCGGCCGCCGCCGTGGCGTCGGCCAGCTCGCGCGGCAGCTCGATGCCCGCCTCGGTGAGCAGCGTCTCGCGCCCGACGAGCACGACGTGCCCGTCGATCAGGCCGCGCACCCCGAGCCCCGCGACGTTCTCGAACTTCTCCGGTACGGGGAAGGGCTGGGCGGCCGGTCCGACCCGCTCGGCGGCTCCCGCCGCCACGGCTTGCGCGACCGGGTGTTCGGAGGCGTGCTCCAGTGCGCCCGCCAGGCGCAGCAGCTCGGTCTCGTCGGTGCCGGGGGCGGTGAAGACGCCCTGGAGTTCCATGCGCCCCGTGGTGACCGTGCCCGTCTTGTCCAGTACGACGGTGTCCACGCGCCGGGTGGACTCCAGCACCTCAGGACCCTTGATCAGAATGCCGAGCTGGGCGCCGCGACCCGTACCGACCATGAGCGCGGTAGGTGTGGCAAGCCCCAGCGCGCACGGGCACGCGATGATCAGGACGGCGACGGCCGCCGTGAAGGACGCGGCCGGGTCGTCCGTGGCCAGCAGCCAGGCGACGAGCGTGCCCAGCGCGATCATCAGCACCACGGGCACGAAGACCGCCGAGATGCGGTCGGCGAGGCGCTGTACTTCCGCCTTGCCGTTCTGGGCGTCCTCGACGAGGCGGGCCGTCCGCGCGAGCTGGGTGTCGGCGCCGACCCTGGTCGCCTCGACGACGATGCGGCCCGCCGTGTTGACGGTGGCGCCGGTGACGGCGTCGCCGACGATCACGTCGACCGGCACGGATTCCCCGGTCAGCATGGACGCGTCCACCGCCGACGCGCCCTCGGTGACCGTGCCGTCGGTGGCGATCTTCTCCCCGGGCCGTACGACGAACCGGTCCCCGACGGTGAGGGCGGCGACCGGGATACGTACCTCCGTACCGCCCCTCAGTACGCTCACGTCCTTGGACCCCAGCTCCATCAGCGCCCGCAGCGCGGCGCCCGCCTTCCGCTTGGCCCTCGCCTCCAGGAAGCGGCCGAGCAGGATGAACGTGACGACCCCGGCGGCCACTTCGAGGTAGATCGTCGACGAGCCGTCCGTACGCCCCGCCGTGAGACTCGTGAGGGCCGAGAGGTCGAAGTCGTGCCGCATGCCCGGCATGCCCGCGTGCCCGAAGAACAGGGCCCACAGCGACCAGCCGAACGCGGCCAGCGTGCCGACCGAGACAAGGGTGTCCATGGTGGCCGCGCCGTGCCGCAGATTGGTCCAGGCGGCCCGGTGGAAGGGCAGCCCGCCCCAGACGACGGCAGGGGCGGCGAGGGTCAGCGAGAGCCACTGCCAGTTGTCGAACTGGAGGGAGGGGATCATCGCGAGCGCGACGACGGGCACGGAGAGCGCGAGCGAGACCAGGAAGCGCCGGCGCAGTGAGGCGAGTTCCGGGTCCTGCGGCGCGGCCGCCTCCGGCTCCTGCGGGGCGGCAGTGGCGGCGGGCGGCGGGGGCTGCTCAGCGGTGTAACCCGTCTTCTCGACGGTCGCGATGAGATCGGCGATGCCGACCCCGTCGACGTAACTGATCTTCGCCTTCTCCGTCGCGTAGTTGACGGTGGCGAAGACGCCGTCCATCCGGTTGAGCTTCTTCTCGATGCGGGCGGCGCAGGAGGCGCAGGTCATTCCGCCGATGGTCAGCTCGACCTGAGAGGTGTCCACCGTCGGTGCCGACGGCGGCGCCTCGTGCGCTGTGCTGGTCATTTTCTCGCTCCAGAAGGCAGGCCGGGCCGTACGGAGACCAGTATGGGCTGGTCAGGTACGGCCCGGCCGAAGAGGTGCGAAGAGTACGAGAGTACGAAGGGTGGTGAGGGCGGTGAGGTGTACTGCCGGGCGCCGCTCAGGCGGCGCGGCCGACCAGCTCGTACCCGGCCTCGTCGACGGCGGCGCGTACCGCTTCGTCGTCCAGCGGGCCCTCGGAGATCACGGTCACTTGGCCGGTGGAGGCCACGGCCTTCACCGAGGTGACGCCGGCGATCTCGGAGACCTCGCCGGAGACGGCGCCTTCGCAGTGACCGCAGGTCATCCCGCTCACCTGGTAGACGGTGGTGACGGTGCCCGCCCCGGCCTCCGCCGCCGAGCTGTCGTGGCAGGAGCCGGACGGCGAGCAGCAGGAGCCGGTCGCGGTGGCCTCGGTCTTCGTCTCGGTCTCGGCGGTCATGTCGTTCTCCCTCTCGAAGGCGTACGCAGTCGTGGTGCCCCGGAAAGCCACGGGGATGCCGTGACTTTCTGATGCTGAAACAACACTATACCCCTAGGGGGTATGAATGCGAGCGTCGCCGGTCCCGGGGTGGCCGCGATGGACCGCCCACTCCCTGGCCAGGATCGACATGTACATCGCGTCGATCCACTCGCCCTCGTGAAGCAGCGCCTCGCGCTCGATGCCTTCGGAAACGAAGCCGACCTTCTTGTACGCCCGGCGGGCCCGGGGGTTGAAGTCGTAGACGCCCAGTGCGATCCGGTTCAGGCCGAGCCGCTCGAATCCGTGCCGGACGATCAGGCGGCACGCCTCGGTGCCGAGGCCGCGGTCGCGGCCGTTCGGGCCGATCAGGGTGCGGAAGCTGCAACTGCGGTTGGGCGCGTCCCACTCGTACAGCACCACTTCACCGACGCACGCGCCGGTGGCCAGGTCGACCACGGCCAGGTCGAGCCGGTCGACCGCGTCGTTGCGGGTCGTGTACCAGGAGCGCAGCTGCTCGGGAGTCAGGTCCCCGGGCGGTGAGCCGGTGTACTTGCACACCTCGGGGACGGCTCCCATCACCGGAACGTCGTCCGCCGTGAAGGGGCGCAGCAGCACCTTGTCGCCGGTGAGGGTGGGCTTGACGGAGAAGTCTGCGGTCGGCTGTTCGGTCATCCGGGGATTCTCGGCACGCCGAATCCGCACGGACAACTCCATTACCGTCAGGGCCCCGCACCTGCCCGTCAGTCACAGGGCCCTGTGGCCCTCTCAGTCTCTCCGGGCGCCTCTGTTGCCTGGTCGGAGTGAAACCCAGGTACGGATGGTGTCCGCGAACCAGTACGGCTTGCCGCTCTCCACGTGATCGGGCGTGGGGAGCAGTCCGTGCTTGCGGTACGAACGGACCGTGTCCGGCTGGACCCGGATGTGTGCGGCAATCTCCTTGTAGGACCAGAGCCTTCGGTCAGTCATCGATGGCACCTCCCTGCGTGCGCCGCAGCGGCAGCCGGAGGGCTGTCGGGGGGGCTGAGGCGCGAACGCTGGCGATCAATCAGCCTGTGTCCGTTGAACGACACTGAGTAATGGCGGGGGAGGGGCTGTAGAGCATCTGTGACGGAAGCCCCGCACAACGGAGACATGCGTGACGGGACTTCTATGTTCTACGACGTTTCATGCGCCGCAGGAGCGGAGGAAGTCGCGGGTGCGCTGTGCGATCGGCAGCGGCTTGTCCGGCGGGCACGGATACATGTCCTGCTCGACGATCGCGAACAGGTCGACGTCCAGCCGCCGCGCCGCCGCCAGTACGGGCTCCAGCGCCGGCACCCCGCCGGGCGGCTCGCACATCACGCCCCGTCCGACGGCGGGCCCGAACGGCACCTCGTTCGCGACGACATCGGCGAGGATCTCCGGGTCCACCTGCTTGAGGTGCAGGTAGCCGATCCGTTCCCCGTACGTCTCGAGGAGCTTGACGCTGTCCCCGCCGCAGTACGCGTAATGGCCGGTGTCCAGGCAGAGCGAGACCAGGCCGGAGTCGGTCGCGTCCAGGAAGCGGGTGACGTTCTCCTCGCTGTCGATGTGCGTGTCCGCGTGCGGGTGTACGACGATCTTCAGCCCGTACCGCTCGCGCACCTCGCGGCCGAGGCGCTCGGTCTGGGCGGCGAGCGTCCGCCACTGCGCGGGCGTGAGGGTGCGGTCCTCCAGCACCTCGCCGGTCTTGTCGTCGCGCCAGAAGGACGGGATGACGACGAGATGCTCCGCACCCATGGCCCTGGTGAGCCCGGCGACGTCCGACACGTGCTTCCAGGTGGCGTCCCAGACCTCCGGGCCGCGGTGCAGTCCGGTGAAGACCGTGCCGGCGGAGACGGAGAGACCCCGGCGCCGGGTCTCGTCGGTGAGCCGGGCCGGGTCGGTCGGGAGGTAGCCGTACGGACCGAGCTCGATCCACGGATAACCGGCCTGCGCGACCTCGTCGAGGAAGCGTTCCCAGGGGACCTGCCGCGGGTCTTCGGGGAACCACACTCCCCAGGAGTCGGGGGCTGAACCGACCCGGATGCGGGTCGACGCGGGTACGGAAGAGGTCATGGGCGCCAGCTTTCCGGCCGCCGGAGAAAGGTGTCAAGAGTTCGTCCGAATGTAAGGACAAAATGTTGACAGGGCTCGGCGGGGCCGACTAGACCTGGGTGCAGTCGCCGAACCGAGAGGCCGCGCATGCAGTCCAATTCGTACGACTCGCAGGAATCGCACGACTCGTACGCTCCCTACGCCGCGTACGACCTGATCACGATGGGCCGCATCGGTGTGGACCTGTATCCGCTGCAGGCCGAGGTGTCCCTCGCGCAGGTCGACACGTTCGGCAAGTTCCTCGGCGGCTCGGCCACGAATGTGGCGGTCGCGGCGGCCAGGCTGGGGCGGCGCACGGCCGTGATCACCCGCACGGGGCTCGACCCCTTCGGCGACTATCTCCACCAGGAACTGGGGGAGTTCGGGGTCGACGACCGCTGGGTGACGGGGGTCGCGGGGCTGCCGACGCCGGTGACGTTCTGCGAGATCTTCCCGCCCGACGACTTTCCGCTGTACTTCTACCGGCAGCCGAAGGCGCCGGACCTGGAGATCCACGCGGACGAACTCGACCTCGACGCGATCCGTTCGGCCCGGATCTTCTGGATGACGGGCACGGGCCTGTGCGAAGAGCCGAGCCGCACGGCGACGCTGACGGCCCTGGAAGCGCGGAGCGCGTCGGCGGCGGAGCGGGCTCCGGAGGCCCGTATCACCGTGTTCGATCTCGACTGGCGGCCTATGTTCTGGGCGGACGCGACCTGGAACGCCGACCGGGCCGACCCCGACCGGGCCCGCCCCCACTACGCCGCCGCCCTGCGCCACGCCACCGTCGCCGTGGGCAATCTCGACGAGTGCCAAGTCGCCACCGGCGAGCGCGAACCGTACGCCGCCGCCCAGGCACTCCTCGCCGCCGGCGTCGAGCTCGCCGTCGTCAAGCAGGGCCCGAAGGGCGTACTCGCCATGCACCGCGACGGTGCGACGGCCGAAGTGCCGCCCGTACCCGTCAAGGTGCTCAACGGGCTCGGTGCGGGCGACGCGTTCGGCGGGGCCCTGTGCCACGGTCTGCTCGCGGGGTGGGAGCTGGAGCGCGTCATGCGGTACGCCAACGCCGCCGGGGCCATCGTCGCCTCCCGCCTCGCCTGCTCCTCCGCGATGCCGCACCCCGCTGAGGTCGAACAGGTACTCGCCGCCGGTGAAGTCCCCGTACCGGCCCCGGGAGCGGCGTCGTGACCGACGGCGTTCCCCTCTCCGAGCTGGTACGGGTACGGACCCGGCACCCCGAAGCGATCGCCGAGGCCGCCGCCCGCCGTCGGCGCCGCCCCCTCATCGGCGAAAGCGGGCGGCTCATGATCATCGCCGCCGACCACCCCGCCCGCGGCGCCCTCGCCGTCGGCGACCGCGAACTCGCCATGGCCAGCCGCCCCGACCTGCTGGAGCGGTTGTGCCTGGCGCTGTCCAGGCCCGGCGTCGACGGCGTACTCGCCACCGCCGACATCCTCGACGACCTGCTCCTCCTCGGCGCCCTCGACGACAAGGTCGTCGTCGGCTCCATGAACCGCGGCGGCCTGGCCGGCGCCGCCTTCGAACTCGACGACCGCTTCACCGGCCACCGCGCCCAGGACCTGGAGCGCCGGGGCTTCGACGCGGGCAAGCTGCTCCTGCGGATCGACTACGAGGACAGCGGTTCGCTGGACACCCTGCACGCCACCGCCCGCACCATCGACGACATGGCGGAACGCCGGCTCCCGGTCTTCGTCGAGCCGTTCATCTCCCGCCGCGTGGCGGGAAAGGTGCGCAACGACCTGAGCGCCGAGGCCGTCACCCGCTCCATCGCCATCACCTCCGGCCTCGCGGGCACATCGGCGTACACCTGGCTGAAGGTCCCCGTCACCGAGGACCCGGACGACATGGCAAAGGTCATGGAGACGTCGACCCTGCCCGCCGTCCTGCTGGGCGGCGAGGTGGGCGAAGACCAGGACGGTGCGTACGAGAAGTGGCGCAAGGCGCTCCGGCTGCCGACCGTCCAGGGTCTGGTCGTCGGGCGGTCGCTGCTCTATCCGGCCGACGGGGATGTGGCGGGGGCGGTCGACACCGCCGTAGGACTGCTGTAGCGGATGGGTGAGCGAGGGGTAGGGACAGTGTCATGACGGACAGCGACAGCTACAGCGGCAGCGACAACGGGATGTACGTACGGGCGGGGGCCGCCGCGCACGGCCCGTACTCCCTGGACATCGGGCCCAAGCGGGCCGGATGGGACTACTCCGCCCTGCGCGTGCTCGATCTGCCGCCCGGCGGCTCGCACACCCTCGCCGCCGGCGACAGCGAATGGATCGTGCTGCCCCTCAGCGGTGGCTGTACGGTGCACGTGGACGGCGAGAGCTTTGAACTGCTGGGCAGGGAAAGCGTGTTCAGCGCGGTCACCGACTTCGCGTACGTGCCCCGTGATGCCCACGCCCAGATCGCCTCCGGCGCGGGAGGCCGCTTCGCCCTGGCAGGAGCGAGGTGCGAGCGACGACTCCCCGCCCGCTACGGCCCCGCGCCGGAGGTACCCGTCGAACTGCGCGGCACCGGCAACTGCTCGCGCCAGGTCAACAACTTCGCGGCCGCTGCCCCCGCCGGAGGCGGAAAAGCAGGAGGAAGTTTCGAGTGCGACCGGCTCATCGCCGTCGAAGTCCTCACCCCCGGCGGCAACTGGTCCTCGTACCCGCCCCACAAACACGACGAGCACCACCCCGGCGCCGAGTCCGAGCTCGAAGAGATCTACTACTTCGAGACCGAGGGCGAAGGCGGCTTCGGCTACCACCGGGTCTCACCGTCCCGCCCCGGCGGTACGGACGTACTCGCCGAAGTCCGCACCGGCGACGCCGTGCTGATCCCCGACGGCTGGCACGGCCCGTCCATCGCCGCGCCCGGCCACACCCTCTACTACCTCAATGTCATGGCGGGCCCGGGAGCGGGGGACGGGCGGGAGTGGCTGATCCGCGACCATCCCGACCACGGCTGGATCCGTGACACGTGGCCGTCGCAGCCCGTGGACCCCCGACTGCCGTTGTACGGAACCGGACCGCAGGAGCAGCAGCGATGAGTACGCGCCGACTGACCACCGCCCAGGCCCTGGTCGCCTTCCTCGCCCGCCAGTACACCGAGCGCGCCGGCGCCCGCCACCGCCTGATCGCCGCCACCTGGGGCATTTTCGGCCACGGCAATGTCGCCGGCATCGGCCAGGCACTCCTCGAACCCGGCTCGGACGACATGCCGTACCACCAGGGCCGCAACGAACAGGCCATGGTCCACGCCGCCGTCGGCTACGCCCGCCAGAGCGACCGCCTCTCCGCCCACGCCGTCACCACCTCCATCGGCCCCGGCGCCACCAACCTCGTCACGGGCGCCGCCCTCGCCACGATCAACCACCTCCCGGTCCTGCTCCTCCCCGGCGACACCTTCGCGACCCGCCCCGCCGATCCGGTGCTCCAGCAGCTCGAAGTCCCGTACGCGGGCGACGTCTCCGTCAACGACTGCCTGCGCCCGGTGTCCAGGTACTTCGACCGGGTCACCCGCCCCCAGGCCCTGATCCCGGCGGCCCTGCAGGCGATGCGCGTCCTCGCCGACCCCGCCGCGACCGGCGCCGTAACGCTGGCGCTGCCGCAGGATGTGCAGGCCGAGGCGTACGACTGGCCGGAGGAGTTCTTCGCCGAACGCGTCTGGCAGGTACGGGCGCCCGAGCCGGACCGGCATGAACTCGGCGCGGCCGCAGAGGCGTTCCGGACCGCGCGGCGCCCCCTGCTGATCGCGGGCGGCGGCGTCCACCACAGCGGCGCCGAGCAGGCCCTGGCCGCCTTCGCCGAGGCGACCGGTACGCCCGTCGCGTCCACCCAGGCGGGCAAGGGGTCACTTCCGTACGACCACCCGGCGGACGTCGGCGGCATCGGCCACACGGGCACGGCGACGGCGGACGAGCTGGCCCGCAGCGCAGACCTGGTGATCGGCGTCGGAACCCGCTACTCCGACTTCACCACCGCATCCGCGACCCTCTTCGAGAACCCGGCCGTCCGCTTCGTCAACCTCAACATCACCGGCTTCGACGCCCACAAGCTCGCCGCCCTCCCCCTGGTCGCCGACGCCCGCGCCGGGCTCCAGGCCCTCACCGGCGCCCTGCGCGGCCACCGCGTCCCCGACGCCTACGCCGCCGAGTACGGCGAGGCCAAGGCGCGCTGGGAGGAGCGGGTCACCGCCGCGTACGCCGCGCCGGACGAGGACGCGCGGCCCACCCAGGTCCAGGTGCTGGGCGTACTGGACAGCCTCGTCACCCACGACGACATCCTCATCAACGCGGCGGGCTCGCTCCCCGGCGACCTGCACAAGCTGTGGCGGGCCCGCTCCCGCGACCAGTACCACGTCGAATACGGCTACTCCTGCATGGGATACGAGATCCCGGCGGCCATCGGCGTACAGCTCGCGGCCCCGCAACGCCCGGTCTGGGCCCTGGTCGGCGACGGTACGTACCTGATGAATCCCACCGAAATCGTTACCGCCGTCCAGGAGCGCCTCCCCATCAAGGTCGTCGTCCTCCAGAACCACGGCTACGCCTCCATCGGCGGTCTCTCCGAGTCCGTCGGCGCCGAGCGCTTCGGTACGGCGTACCGCTTCAGGGCGGCCGACGGCTCGTACAGCGGCGCCCCGCTGCCCGTGGACCTGGCGGCCAACGCCGCGTCTCTCGGGATGCACGTCATTCGCGCCAAGACGGTGCGTGACCTGCGAGAAGCTCTTGCGGAGGCGCGATGGTCGGACCTCCCCACATGTGTCTACGTCGAGACGGAAACGCCCGACACAGTGTCGGGCGCGCCCGGCGCCCAGGCGTGGTGGGATGTTCCCGTGGCCGAGACCGCGACCCGCCCGTCGACGGTCAAGGCCCGGGAGGAGTACGACCGTCAAGCCGCTGCGCGACGCCGCCATCTCTGACCGACCCGCTGCAATACAAGGAGTTCTGGGATGAAGACCGTCAACCACTTCATCGGCGGCAAGGCCGTCGAGGGCGCGTCGGGCAACTGGGGCCCGGTCACCGACCCGGCCACCGGCGCCGTGACCACCAAGGTCGCGCTCGCCTCCGTCGAGGAGGTGGACGCCGCCGTCGCGTCGGCGAAGGCCGCGTACGCGACGTGGGGCACGTCCTCGCTCGCGGCCCGCACCGCGGTCCTCTTCCGCTACCGGGCGCTGCTCGACGCGCACCGCGACGAGATCGCCGCGCTGATCACCGCCGAGCACGGCAAGGTGCACTCGGACGCGCTCGGCGAGGTCGCCCGCGGCCTGGAGATCGTCGAGCTGGCGTGCGGCATCACGACGCAGCTGAAGGGTGAGCTGTCCACGCAGGTCTCCAACCGGGTGGACGTGTCCTCGATCCGCCAGCCGCTGGGCGTGGTCGCGGGCATCACCCCGTTCAACTTCCCGGCCATGGTGCCGATGTGGATGTTCCCGCTGGCCATCGCGTGCGGCAACACCTTCGTACTCAAGCCGAGCGAGAAGGACCCGTCGGCCTCGGTGCGCCTCGCGGAGCTGGCCTCCGAGGCGGGCCTGCCGGACGGCGTACTGAACGTCCTGCACGGCGACAAGGTCGCGGTCGACGGCCTGCTCCATCACCCCGACGTCGCGGCGGTCTCCTTTGTCGGCTCGACCCCGATCGCCCGCTACATCCACACCACCGCCTCCGCCAACGGCAAGCGCGTCCAGGCGCTGGGCGGCGCCAAGAACCACATGCTGGTCCTGCCGGACGCGGACCTGGACGCGTCGGCCGACGCGGCGGTCTCGGCCGCCTACGGTTCGGCGGGCGAGCGCTGCATGGCGATCTCGGCCGTCGTGGCGGTGGGCGCGATCGCCGACCAGCTGGTCGACAAGATCCGCGAGCGCGCCGAGAAGATCAAGATCGGCCCCGGCAACGACCCGACGTCCGAAATGGGCCCGCTGATCACCGCGGCCCACCGCGACAAGGTCGCCTTGTACGTCAAGGGCGCGGCCGCCCAGGGCGCGAAGGTCGTCCTCGACGGCACGGGCCACACGGTCGAAGGCTTCGAGGACGGCCACTGGATCGGCCTCTCCCTCCTGGACGAGGTCTCCACGGACTCCGACGCCTACCGCGACGAAATCTTCGGCCCGGTCCTCTGTGTCCTGCGCGCGGACACGTACGAGGAGGGCCTCGCCGTCATCAACAACTCGCCCTTCGGCAACGGCACCGCGATCTTCACCCGCGACGGCGGCGCGGCCCGCCGCTTCCAGCTGGAGGTCGAGGCCGGCATGGTCGGCGTGAACGTCCCGATCCCCGTGCCGGTCGGCTACCACTCCTTCGGTGGCTGGAAGGACTCGCTCTTCGGCGACCACCACATCTACGGCACCGACGGCATCCACTTCTACACCCGCGGCAAGGTCACAACCACCCGCTGGCCGGACCCGGCAGACGCCCCCGCAGGCGTGGACCTGGGCTTCCCCCGCAACCACTGATCCACGGGGCGCGCTGGGGCCCGTACGGACACTTGTTCCGTACGGGCCCCAGCGCGGACGCACGCCCGGCAGGGGAGCCGGGCTCCGGGCGGCTGATGCGCGCGGGCAAAAATGCTGGCGGTCGCGGTATGCGTACCGGCATGCTGACCTCATGTTGATCAGGGAAGCCACCACCGAGGACTGGCCCGCGATGTGGCCGTTCTTCCACGAGATCGTCGCCGCCGGCGAGACCCTCACGTACCCGCTCCAGCTCGGTGAGGACGATGCCCGCGAGTGGTGGTACCTGGCCGCTCCCAACCGTACGGTCGTCGCCGTCGACGACGACGGCACCGTTCTCGGCACCGCCAAGATGAACCGCAACCACATGGGCAACGGCTCCCACATCGCGAGCGCCACCTACCTGGTCGACCCCAAGCATTCGGGGCAGGGCGTGGGGCGGGCGTTGTGTGAGCACAGCGTGGAATGGGCGCGTGGCGCCGGGTTCCGGGCGATGCAGTTCAATGCGGTCGTCGAGACGAATGTGTACGCCGTGAAGCTCTACCGGTCGATCGGCTTCGACGTGATCGGGACTCTTCCCGAAGGGTTCAACCACCCCAAGCAGGGATACGTCGGCCTGCACATCATGCATATGGCGCTTTGATGCAACACGAGATACGGGCGCTGCACACCGGGACTACGGTCACCGTCTATCAGGCTTACGCCCCGTCGATCGGCCTCCCGGCCGCCCGCGACGGGCGTTTCCCCGCTGCCTGGAAGCGGGACCGGATGACGTGGATCAAGCCGTCGTTCCTGTGGATGATGTACCGCTGTGGGTGGGGGACGAAGCAGGACCAGGAGACGGTCCTGGCCGTTGAGATCAGCCGCGAGGGTTTCGAGTGGGCGCTGCGCAATTCCTGTCTGTCGCACTATGTGCGTGGGCTGCACGCCGACCAGGCGTCCTGGAAGCGGCAGTTGAGGCAGTCCCCGGCGCGGGTGCAGTGGGATCCCGAGCGTGACCTGCGGCTGAATCCGTTGCCGTACCGCTCGCTTCAGTTGGGTCTGGCGGGCGATGCGGCGGGGCGGTACGCCGATGAGTGGACGGTGTCCATCAGCGACGTCACGCCTCTCGCGCGCGAGATACACGCCCTCGTGCGTGGCGGCGACCTGGACGCCGCCGCGCGGCTGCTGCCGGACGAGCGGCCCTATCTCGCGGGCAAGGAGCTCCTCGGACATCTGGGCGTCGACGGTGAGGGGGACATTGAGGGGGACGGCGCCTGACCGGGCTTTTCGGTGTCTGTGCGCGTTGCCGCCCATCCAGCCGCGCAAATGTTGAGGGAACCCCGTGGGTGGCTTTGTGTTGGGAACCAGCGATCCCACTTCAGTGCGGGCCACCGGGCTTCGCCCTGCTCCGATCGCCCAAACACAGAGATGAGACGTCCATGCGTGTTCTGACCACCCTCATGGTCTCGGCCGTTTCGTGTACGGCCACCCTCGCCGCCCTGGCCGTTCCGGCCGCCGCGGCCAGTACCGACCCCGACAACGGCGGCCGCCACGCCGTCGTCAAAGGACGAGCCGACCTCACCGGCCGGCAGGAAGTGCCCGGACCGGGCGACCGTAACGGCAGCGGCGAGTTCTGGTTCCTGATCAAGCACGGCACCCTTTGCTACTCGCTCAACGTACGCAAGATCGCAAAGGCGAACGCCGCCCATATCCACGCCGGCAAGCGCGGTAAGGCCGGGCCTGTGGTCGTCACCCTCAAGACCCCCCTCTCCAAGTACCCCAAGGGCGGAAGCTCGAAGGACTGCATCAAGGCGAAGAAGCATCAGACACCCAAGAACGCCGACAAGGTCCTGACGTTCCGCGAACTGGCGCTGATCGCCCTCGTGCCCAAGAATTTCTACGTCAACGTCCACAACCGCCCCTTCCCCGACGGAGCCATCCGCGGACAGCTCCGCCACCAGTAGGAGCGCGGGCTACGCACCCGACCGGCCGCCACTGGGTTCAGTGGCGGCCGGTCGCTCGTCACGGTGCGGGAGATCCGGTCAGAAGAGGGAGTGCAGCAGCCGGTTCGGGGAGCCGGTGAGCGGGTCCTGGACCTTGCCCGGGGTCGCGTTGTTCACCAGCGCGTCGCGGACCTGCGCCGGGGTTGCGGTGGGGTGTTCCGAGACGTAGAGGGCGGCAACGCCTGCTGTGTGCGGGGCGGCCATCGACGTACCGGAAATGGTGTTCGTGGCCGTGTCGTTGTCCTTCCAGGCCGACGTGACCTTCACGCCCGGGGCGAACAGGTCCAGGCACGTCCCGTAGTTGGAGAAGGATGCCCGGCGGTCGGCGCTGTCGGTCGCGCCCACCGTGATGGCCTCGGGGACGCGCGCCGGGGAGGAGTTGCACGCGTTCGCGGGCCAGCCGAGGATGTTGCCGTTGCCCGCCGCGACCGCATAGCTGACGCCGGAGGCCACGGACCGCTTCACCGCGTTGTCCAGGGCCGTGCTGGCGCCGCCGCCCAGGCTCATGTTCGCCACGGCCGGCTTCCTGGCGTTGGCGGTCACCCAGTCGACGCCGGCGATGACGCCCGCCGTCGTACCCGAGCCCTGGCAGTTCAGCACGCGTACGCCGACCAGGTTGACCGCCTTGGCCACGCCGTACTTCTTGCTGCCCACCGTGCCCGCCACATGTGTGCCGTGGCCCTGGCAGTCCTGGCCGTTGCGGCCGTCGCCCACCGTGTCGGTGCCGATCTTGGCGCGGCCGCCGAACTCGCTGTGCGAGGTGCGGATTCCGGTGTCGATGATGTACGCCGAGACGTTCGACGCGGTGGTGTTGTGCGTGTACGTCGTCGAGAGCGGGAGGTTCCGCTGGTCGATGCGGTCGATGCCCCAGGTGGCGTTGGTCTGCGTCTCGGTGAGCCGGACCCGGGCGTCCTGTTCGACGTACGCCACCTTCGGGTCCGACGCCAGCTCGGCAGCCTGAGCCTTGGACATGGTGGTGGAGAAGCCCGTGAGGACGCTGCGGTAGACGTGATGCGGGGTTACGCCCAGGTCGGCCGCGCTGGTCGTGCCGTCCTTCAGGACGACAATCCAGCTGTTTTCGACGGCGGTTGATGCAGGCGCCAGGCGCAGGTCGATGAGCGGTGCGCTCTGTGCGGCGGGCGGGCCCGCCAGCTGGAAACCGGTGGTGAGGGCTATGACGGGTATCAGGGTCCCTGCGCGGCGGAAGGTGAGTCTCATTCTTGTGCACCTGACCTTTCGTTGACCGGATCCCGGGCAACTTACGGTCTGGACGGTGCCGATACGTGGTGCGGATGTGCAGGTCAGGGGCCCGTGTGGTGGACGGGTGCACATGAAGGCATTACCGGAGGTAAGTGGAGGCCCGTGGAGGCCGGCGGAGTCAGGTCAGTGGCCAGGTCAGCATGGCGAAATCGCCGTCGTCCTGCGCCTGCGCCGAGCGGTACGCCGCGAGCGCCGCATCGTTGTCGCGCTCGACCCCGACCCACATGTCGTAACAGCCGCGCTCGCGCGCGACCGCCGCCAGCGCCCGGGTCAGGGCACGGCCGATGCCGCGCCGCCGGTACGGCTCGTCGACCGACAGCTCGTACAGGCACATCTCGGTGCCCTTGTCCGGATGGGTCATCTCGATGCCCGAGACCATTCCGGCCGGCACCCCCGCGATGTACGCGATGAGCATCAGATGGCCGGGCGCCGCCAGGAAGCGCTCGGCCCATTCGGGGCGGGCCGGGCCGTCGTAGAGGTGCTCGGCGGCGGTCAGCTCGGCCACGGTCGTCGCGCGTCGGATGTCCATCCGGATGTCCATGGGTACTGCCCCTCACTACTCCCACTGCGGTACGGGGCGAAGGCCTCGTACTCCTTGCGTACTCCAGAGAGTTCCATCTGGGGGCAGCTTCGGCTGTCATACCCGGGACCTAGGGTTCAGACATGAAGCTACGGATTCCCCGCAGCCGGGTGCTCACCGGTGCGGTAGCCGCGTGTGCCGTCCTGGCGGGGGCCGGCACATGGACGGCTGCCGCCTCCGACAGCGCACCCACTGTGCACCGCGAGGAACGGATCATGCGCATGGACGGGGTGAAGATCGACACCTCGTTCTTCACCGCGGGCGGCGGCAGCGGCGTCGACGCCAAGCGGCCCGCCGTGCTGCTCGGGCACGGCTTCGGCGGCAGCAAGCGCGACGTACAGGCGCAGGCGGAACAGCTGGCAAGGGACGGGTACGCCGTGCTGACCTGGTCGGCGCGCGGCTTCGGGAAGTCCACCGGGAAGATCGGGCTGAACGATCCGGACGGCGAGGTCAAGGACGTGTCGCGGCTGATCGACTGGCTCGCGGACCGCCCCGAGGTGCGGCTCGACGGGGACGGCGACCCGCGCGTCGGCGTGAGCGGCTCGTCGTACGGAGGGGCGGTGTCGCTGCTCGCCGCCGGTCACGACAAGCGGGTCGACGCCATCGCGCCGCAGATCACCTACTGGAACCTGGCCGACTCGCTCTTCCCCGACGGGGTCTTCAAGAAACTCTGGGCCGGGATTTTCATCAACACGGGCGGCGGGTGCGAGAGGTTCGAAAAGCAGCTCTGCGAGATGTATGAGCGGGTCGCGGTCGCCGGGAAGCCGGACACGGCCGCCCGTGAGCTGCTGGAGGCGCACAGCCCCTCGGCAGTCGGCGACCGCATCAAGGTGCCCGCGCTCATCGTGCAGGGACAGAACGACTCGCTCTTCCCGCTCGGCCAGGCCGACGCCATGGCACAGGCCATCAGGGGCAACGGCGCACCCGTCGCCGTCGACTGGATCGCGGGTGGGCACGACGGAGGGGACCGCGAGACCTCCCGGGTGGAGGGGCGGATCACCGACTGGTTCGACCGCTACCTGAAGGGGAACAAGGGCGCGGACACCGGGCCCGCCTTCCGTGTCACCCGCACCGGAGGCGTCAGTTCCACCGATGGCGCCGCCCAGTTGAGAGGTGCCACGAGTGATCGCTACCCGGGCCTCGGGGGCGGCGAGCGGGAACTGAAGCTCGCCGGCAAGCGCGAGCAGACCTTCGAGAATCCGGCCGGGGCCAACCCGCCCGCCATCTCCGCCGTGCCGGGCATCGGCGCTCTGTCCCAGCTGTCCGGGCTCGGGGTGGGGCTGTCCCTCGACTTTCCCGGCCAGTACGCACGCTTCGAAACCGGGGCCGTTGCCTCCGATCTGCGCATCACCGGCTCACCGACCGTACGGGTCAAGGTTCGGTCGGAGCAGGGCGATGTCGTGCTGTTCGGCAAGGTGTACGACGTGAGTGCGGACGGGCGCCGGCAGGTGCTGCCCTCGCAGCTCGTCGCACCAGTCCGCGTCACCGGCGCCGGTGCCAAGGACGGCGCCACCGTCGAGCTGAAGCTTCCGGCCGTCGACCACGAGGTCAGGGCCGGGCACCGGCTCCGCCTCGTCCTCGCCGCCACCGACCTCGGGTACGCGTCCCCGGCCGACCCGGCGGCGTACACCGTCTCCCTCGAAGGCGACGGGGCGCTCACCGTGCCGACCGCGCCAGGCGTGAAGACCCAGGCGGCCGCGCTGCCCTGGTGGGTCTGGGGGCTGCCGGCCGGTGGCGCGGCCCTGGCCGCCGTGCTGCTGCTCACCGCGCGGCGGCGGGCCGCCGCGCCCGCGCCGGATCCGGCGCTCGCCGAGGTGCCTCTGCAGATCACGGACCTGACGAAGCGGTACGCCAAGTCCGCCGACCGGTACGCCGTACGGGACCTTTCGTTCCGGGTGGAGAAGGGGCAGGTTCTGGGGCTGCTCGGGCCGAACGGCGCGGGCAAGACCACCACCCTGCGCATGCTGATGGGCCTCATCACGCCCGACAGCGGCGAGATCCGGGTCTTCGGGCACGCCATCAGGCCGGGATCCCCCGTGCTGTCGCGCGCCGGTTCGTTCGTCGAGGGCGCGGGCTTCCTGCCGCACCTCAGCGGGCGGGCCAACCTCGACCTGTACTGGAAGGCGACCGGAAGGCCCGTCGAGGACTCCCATCTGGAGGAGGCCCTGGAGATCGCGGGGCTCGGCAATGCCCTGGAGCGGGCCGTACGGACGTACTCGCAAGGTATGAGGCAGCGCCTCGCCATCGCCCAGGCCATGCTCGGGCTGCCGGACCTGCTCATACTCGACGAGCCGACGAACGGTCTCGACCCGCCGCAGATCCGCGAGATGCGGGACGTGATGATCCGTTACGCCGCCGCAGGCCGGACCGTCATCGTCTCCAGCCACCTCCTCTCGGAGGTCGAGCAGTCCTGCACCCACCTGGTGGTCATGGACCGTGGGCGGCTGATGCAGGCCGGTCCCGTCGCCGAGATCACCGGCGGGGGAGACACCCTGCTCGTGACGACGGAGAGCGAGGTGTCGGAGGCGATGGCCGAGAAGGTCGGCGCGCTGCCGGGCATCGGGTCCGCCGTACGGACGGAGGAAGGCCTGCTCGTACGGCTGGAGGGCGCGTCGCCGGCCGAGCTCATCGGCGAACTGGTCCGGCTGGATGTCCCGTTGACGGGTGTCGGGCCGAACCGTCGCCTGGAGGATGCGTTCCTCACTCTGATCGGAGGCTCTTCCGCATGAGCACCAATGTCGTTGAGGCCGCGTCCGGTTACCGGGCCGGGCACACCCTGCCGCTGCGCGTCGAAGCCATGCGGCAGTGGCGCAGGCGGCGCACGATGGTGATGGCCCTGGTGCTGGGCGCGCTGCCCCTCGTCCTGATCGCGGCGTTCGCGATCGGCGGCACGCCCAGTGCGGACAGCGGCCGGGTGACCCTGATGGACACCGCGACCGCGTCCGGTGCCAATTTCGCGGCGACGTGCCTGTTCGTGTCGGCGGGGTTCCTGCTGGTGGTTCCGGTGGCGCTGTTCTGCGGCGACACGGTGGCTTCCGAGGCCAACTGGTCCTCGCTGCGCTACCTGCTGGCGGCGCCCGTGCCGCGCGCCCGGCTGCTGTGGAGCAAGCTCGCGGTGGCGCTGGGATTCAGCCTGGCGGCGATGGTGCTGCTGCCGGTCGTGGCGCTGGCGGGGGGGTCCATCGCGTACGGGTGGGGGGCGCTGGAACTGCCGACCGGCGGGTCGCTGGCCGCGGGGGATGCGGTGCCTCGGCTCGCGCTCGTTGTCGCGTTCATTTTTGTGTCGCAACTGGTCACTGCTGGATTGGCGTTCTGGCTGTCCACGAAGACCGATGCTCCGCTGGGGGCGGTCGGTGGGGCTGTGGGTCTGACGATCGTCGGCAACGTGCTGGATGCGGTGACGGCGCTCGGGGCCTGGCGTGATTTTTTGCCGGCGCACTGGCAGTTCGCCTGGGCGGATGCGCTTCAGCCGGAGCTGGAGTGGGGCGGGATGCTCAAGGGGGCGGCGGTTTCGGTCACGTATGCGGTGGTGCTTGTTGCCCTCGCGTTCAGGGGGTTCGGGCGTAAGGACGTTGTGTCCTGAGGCGGGTGGGGGTGCGGGTGCGGTCCTCGAACTCCCCCAAGGACTGCGTCCAGGGGGGGACCCCACGGACTGAATTGAGCCCCCGTGGGAGCCGGACGCGCCATGATGTGCGCCATGGCCACTCTGCTGCTCGTCCTTGCCGTCGTCGCCACCGGGCTCTACGCCGGGTTCATGCTGATCTTCCTGACCGGGATCATGCCCGCCCTCGCGCGGCTCACGGACGAGCAGTTCGTGGCTGCCATGCGGCGCATCAACGAGGAAGTGCCGGGTGCGGTGTTCGTCAGCGTCATGCTCGCCTCGGTGGTCTTTCCGGTCGCCGCCCTCGCCGTTCCCGGCGACGACCGGTCCGGTACGCAATGGGGGCTGCTCGGGGCCGGGCTGGCGTGCGTGGTGGTCAATCACCTCGTCACCGTCGCCGGGAACATTCCCCTCAACAACGCCCTCGCCGCATCCGAGCAGGCCGGGACGGGGGATCGCCAGGTGCGTGAGGCGCTCGAGGCGCGGTGGAACCGGCTGCATCTCGTACGGACGCTGCTCGTCACCGTCGGGTTCGTCCTTGTCGCCAGTTCCGCTGTCGTCGGCGGGAGTTAACCCGAGGGCAACCATTTGGCGCGGCCGCGTGTCTGGTGAGGCGTGTACGGAGCTGACTGCTCCGGCACCGTTCGCCTTTCCCGTAAGGAGTCAGCGTGCCTGCCAAAGCGCTCCGCACGAGTGTCGCCCTCGCCGCCGCCGTGGTGTCCGCCGTCGTCGCCGTACCGGCTGTCGCGTCGTCGCCCGCCCAGGCGGCCACCACGACCACCAGAGGCGACGACTTCAACGGCGACGGCTACGCGGACGTCGCGGTCACCGCTCCCTCGGCCACGGTCAACGGCAAGGCGAAGGCCGGTTATGTCGCGGTGGTGTACGGCTCCGCCTCCGGTCTCAGGACCGCGTCCAAGCAGGTCTTCAGCCAGGCCACCGAAGGCATACCCGGCGCCCCCGAGGCCGGTGATGCTTTTGGCACCGCGGTCATGACCGAGGACCTCGACCGCGACGGATACGCCGACCTGATCGTCGGCGCCACCGGCGAGGACATCGGCACCGTCGCCGACGCCGGTTCGCTGTCCGTCATCTGGGGCGGTGCGAAGGGCCTGGCAGGCGCTGCGGTGCTGGCCGAGGGCAAGTCGCTGTACGAGACGGTCGGCGGCATGGTCAAGGCCGGTGACTTCGACGGCGACGGCACCCCGGACGTCGCGAGCATCGCGGAGTCCCGTCACGTCCGCGTCCTTTCGGGCCCGTTCGGCCGCGACGGCGCCGCCCGCGCCACGTCCGAGATCCCCGACATGGACGACCTCCGCTTCCTCGACACCTCCGTGGGGGACGTGAACGGCGACGGCACCGACGACCTCGTGGCCGTGCTGAACAGCGGCGACGAGTGGGACTCCCGGTTCATCCGCTACTGGCGGGGTACGCCGGAGGGCTTCGCACCGGCCGCCACGGTCGTCGGCACCAACGGCTACGCAATCGAGGGCGGCGAGCACATCGCGGCGGGCGACGTGAACAAGGACGGCTACGCCGACCTCGTCGTCGGCCGCTCCGTCGACGGCTACGACAGCGACGTGGACATCCCGATGGCCAAGGGCGGCATGATCACGTACGTACCCGGCAGCGCGACCGGCCCGCAGGGCACCAAGGCGAAGGTCTTCAACCAGGACAGCCCCGGCATCCCGGGCGCGGCCGAGAACGACGACGCGTTCGGCAGCTCGGTGTCGGTCGACGACGTGAACGGCGACGGTTACGGCGACATCGCGATCGGTGTCTTCGGTGAAGCACTCGGCACGCTCAAGCGCGCGGGGTCGGTCATCGTCATGCGCGGCTCGGCCACCGGCCCGACCGGCACCGGCGCCCAGGGCTTCAACCAGGACACCCCCGGAGTGGGCGGCGCGGCGGAGACCGACGACTTCTTCGGCCTCGCGGTGAAGCTCGTGGACACCAACCGCGACTCCCGCGCCGAACTCGTCGTCGGCGCCCCGCGCGAGAACGCTGGCGAGGGCTCCGTCTGGGTCCTCCCCGGCACCACGGCGGGCATCACCGCCACCGGATCCTTCACCTTCGGCGCCCCCACACTGGGCACCGTCGCCGCCGGAGCCGCCCTCGGCTCCCAGTTCAACCGCTGACCCTCCACGGGAAAGGCAGTGCCCCGCCGCGGGGGGATGCGCGGCGGGGCACTGCCGGCTCAGGGGGCTGCCGACCAAGGGGCGGCCGGATCCGGGGCAGGAGGCTCAGGGGGCCGTCCAGTCGCCCGGAGCCCGGAAGACCGACGGGTCGCGCCAGCGCGCGGTGTCCCTCGGCGGCGGTCCCGGCGCGGGCCGGGCCGCCTGGGAGCGGCTCAGCAGAATCGCGGTCAGGGCGGCCAGTTCGTCAGGGGCGGGCTCACCGCGTACGACGCGGATCAGGGGCTGGGGCGGCGGATCGTTGCTGGTCAATTGAGGACCTCCTCGAATACGCGGACAAGAGCGTCAGAGCGGCGGGATGCCGTGCTTGCGTTCGGGCAGCGACGCGTGCTTGGTGCGCAGCATCGCGAGGGAGCGGATCAGTACCGCGTGGGTCTCGGCCGGGTCGATGACGTCGTCGACGAGGCCGCGCTCGGCGGCGTAGTACGGGTGCATCAGCGAGGACCGGTACTCCTCGACCAGCCGCGCCCTGGCCGTCTCCGGGTCCGGCGAGGCCGCGATCTCCCGGCGGAAGACGACATTGGCCGCGCCTTCCGCGCCCATCACGGCGATCTCGTTGGACGGCCAGGCGAAGGACAGGTCCGCGCCGATGGAGCGCGAGTCCATGACGATGTACGCGCCGCCGTACGCCTTGCGCAGGATCAGCTGGACGCGCGGCACAGTCGCGGTGCAGTACGCGTACAGCAGCTTCGCGCCGTGCCGGATGATGCCGCCGTGCTCCTGGTCGCGCCCCGGCAGGAAGCCCGGCACGTCCAGCAGCGTCACCAGCGGGATGCTGAAGGCGTCGCAGGTCTGCACGAAGCGCGCCGCCTTCTCCGAGGCCGCGATGTCGAGTACGCCGGCGAGTACGGCGGGCTGGTTGGCGACGATGCCCACGACATGGCCGTCGAGCCGGGCCAGCGCGCACACCACGTTGCCGGCCCAGCCCGCGTGCACCTCGGTCCAGTCGCCGTCGTCGACGATCTCGCCGATGACGTCGGTGACGTCGTACGAACGGGTGGGATCGGCGGGCACCAGGTCGAGCAGGGCGTCGCAGCTGCGGTCCGCCGGGTCGTCGGTGGGCTGGTGCGGCGGCAGTTCACGGTTGTTGGCGGGCAGCAGCGACAGCAGGTGCCTGACCTCTTCGATGCAGGATTCCTCGTCGTCGTGGGCAAAAGCTGCCACGCCCGTCGTGCCGGCATGGACGTCGGCGCCGCCGAGACCGTTCTGGTCGATGCTCTCGCCGGTCACCGCCTGCACCACATCGGGTCCCGTGATGAACATCTGCGAGGTGCCGCGCACCATGAAGACGAAGTCGGTGAGCGCGGGGGAGTAGGCGGCGCCGCCCGCGCAGGGGCCGAGCATGACGCTGATCTGCGGGATCACCCCGGAACAGCGGGCGTTGCGACGGAAGATGCCGCCGTATCCGGCCAGCGCGGTGACGCCTTCCTGGATACGGGCGCCCGCTCCGTCGTTGAGCGACACGAGTGGCGCGCCCGCCGACTCGGCCAGGTCCATCAGCTTGTGGATCTTCTCGGCGTGGGCCTCTCCGAGCGCACCGCCGAAGATGCGGAAGTCATGGGCGTACGCGAATACGGTCCGGCCGTCGACCGTGCCCCAGCCGGTGACGACTCCGTCGGTGTGCGGGCGTTTGTGTTCCAGGCCGAAGCCGGTGGCACGGTGCCGGCGCAGCGACTCGACCTCGGTGAAGGAGCCCGCGTCGAAGAGCAGCGCCAGACGTTCACGGGCGGTGAATTTGCCCTTGGCATGCTGGCGTTCGGTGGCCCGGGGGTCGGGTCCTGACTTGGCATCATGCTGCACCGCGTGGAGTTCCGCGGTCCTGGAGCGGAGTGTCGGGCGGGGCGGCGGGGGCGGTTCGAGCCGCACGGCGGTCGGTTCCGAAAGCACGGTCATGCGGGAAAGAGGTAGTTCAGCGGCCTCTACTGTTTCTACACGGCTTGTTTACAGGTGAAACGGTGGGATGTATTCCGCTGTCAGCACCTTGCCAGCGGAACTCCCTGCACCCGTAATTCCTGGTGAGCGAGCGGGTGTCCGGGCAAGAATTTCGTCATCGGACGGCAGGGGAGCCGACCGGTAACCGAACTGCCTAGGGGGCAATAGATTCATGCGTATTAACCTGCTGCGTAGCGCCATAGTCACCCTGACCGTCGTCACCGCCGGGTTTGCCGGCGGAGTGACCGTGTCGGCGGCGACGGCGGCTCCGGCCGGGGTGCGGGTCGTCTCCGCTCCGGAGCAGGACCCGATCTGGGATGCCGTTCCGGCCGGTGCGCTGCTGGACCCGATCTGGGATCTGGCACCCGTCGACGCCACGCTCGACCCGATCTGGGACTCGGCGCCCGAGGCTCCGATGGACCCGATCTGGGACTGAATGCCCATGGACCGCCCGCCGATCGCCTGTTGATTGTCGGCCGATCGCTCGCTGCGATCGAATGCTCACTCTTCGGTAACTGGAAGGGCCCGCCCCGGTTGGGGCGGGCCCTTTGTTACTTTTCAGTTTGATCACTTGTTCGTTGCCATCCCAATCGAACTCCACATAATGTCGAGGAGTTTGTATGCAGGACGGGGGCGGGGGATGTTCATGCTTGAACCGCTGGGGTTGAGTACACATGCGGCGGAGGTCTACAGAGCCATGCTCCACCGGCCGGATTCCGGGGTGGAGGAACTGGTGGCATATTTGGACTGGCCTGCCGAGCAGGTCCGTTCGGCACTCGACGAGTGCGCCCGGCTCTCCCTCATCAAGCCTTCCTGGGACGAACCCAGCCGACTGCGCGTCGTGAGCCCCGAGATCGGACTCCAGGAACTCCTCGCCCGGCGGGAAGGTGAATTCCTGGAGAAGCAGCGGAAAATCGCCGAGTCCCGCGTCGAAGTCGCCCGCTTCATCGACGAGTACGCGACGGCCCAGCAGAACTTGCGCAGTTCCGTGGTGGAACGGCTCGACGGAATCGGAGGTATTAGATTCCGCATCGAGGAATTAACGCAGGAATGCGAGTCCGAACTCCTCACCTTCGCACCCGGCGGAGGCCAGTCGGAGAGCGGCCGCAAGGCCAGCCGCCCGCTCTGCGAGGCGCTCGCCGCACGCGGCGTCGTCATGCGCAGCGTCTATCTCGACAGTGTCCACAACGACCCCGGCTCGGTGGAGCACCTGCGCTGGCTGCACACCCACGGCGACGAGGTGCGCACCATCGTCTCGCTGCCCTCCCGGATGCTCATTTTCGACCGCGCCGTCGCGGTTCTGCCGGTCGACCCCGACGACTCCGCGGCCGGTGCCGTCGTACTGCGCGGGCACGGCATCATCGCCACCCTCTGCGAGCTGTTCGACCACGTCTGGGAAGCCGCCACCCCGTTCAGCGGCGGCCGGCCGCAGCCCAGGGAGTCCGAATCCGAGGAACTCTCCAGCCAGGAAAGAGCCGTACTCAGACTGCTCGGAGAAGGCCTCACGGACGAGGTCGTCGCCCGCAAACTGGGCGTCTCCGTACGCACCGGGCGCCGCATCACCGCCGAACTCATGACACGGCTCGGCGCGCGCAGCCGCTTCCAGGCCGGTGTCCGCGCCGCCCAGCTCGGCTGGATGGCGGAGATCAGAAACGGTATAGGCCGCGTATAGCAGGCGAATCCAGTCTCGGCTCATCGAACGGATGGCGGGGCCAAAGGGCCCCGGACACCGATCCCTCATGGAGTCGAGATGACCAACGTGGACCTGACGACCGGACTTGACGCTGCCCGCAAGCAGGAGATCAAGGAAATCATCTGCGACATTCTCGAGATCGACGAGGACGAGGTCACCGAGACCAGCCTCTTCAAGGAGGACCACGACGCGGACTCGCTCCGCGCCATCGAGATCCTCGCCGCTCTCGAACGCACCCAGAACGTGACCATCGACCAGGACGACCTGGCCCGCATGGTCAACCTCGAGGGTGTGTACGTCGTGGTCGCGGAAGCCGCCAAGAACTGATGAGCACCGACGTGCGAGACGCCGGGCGCCGGGTCGTCATCACCGGGCTCGGCGTGGTCACCAGCATCGGCATCGGTGTCGAGGCCTTCGCCGCCGGACTCCGTGAGGGCCGCAGCGGCGTCAAGCCGATCACCGCATTCGACACGACCGGATTCGACCATGCCAACGCCTGCGAGGTCACCGACTTCGAGCCCGCGCACTGGATCCGGAACCAGGACCCCGAAGAGCTGGGCAGGGCAAGCCAGTTCTCGGTGGCCGCGGCCCGCATGGCGGTCGCCGACGCCGGAATCACCGTGGACGACGTACGGGCCCGCCGGTCCCTGGTGTCCGTGGGCACCACGGACGGCGAGTCCCGCGACCTCGACCAGCTCGTCGCCTCCGGCCTGGAACACGGCCCAGAGGAGTACGAGCCGGTCGTCGCCCGGCGCATCCCCGCGGGCCGGCTCTCCGCCGGCATCGTCCGCGAGCTGGAGCTGGAAGACGTCGAGGCCGTGACGATCCCGACCGCGTGCGCGGCGGGCAACTACGCGGTCGGATACGGCTACGACGCCCTGCGCAGCGGTGATGTCGACATCGCCCTGTGCGGCGGCGCCGACGCCCTGTGCCGCAAGACGTTCACCGGCTTCTACCGGCTCGGCACCATCGCCCCCGAGGTGTGCAGGCCCTTCGACAAGGACCGCGAAGGCATCCTCACCGGCGAGGGCGCGGGCATCCTCCTGATGGAGAGCCTGGACTCGGCGCTCGCCCGGGGCGCCCGGATCTACGCTGAGGTGCTGGGGTACGGGCTCGCCTGCGACGCCCTGCACCCCGTCGCACCGGACCGCGACAGCATTGCCAGGACGATGGAGATCGCCCACCGCAATGCCGGAGTGACCCCGGACCGGATCGACTTCGTATCGGCGCACGGCACGGGCACCAAGGCCAACGACATCACGGAGGCCAGCGCCATCCGCCAGGTGTTCGGCGAGGACGCCATGCCGCGCACCGTGTCCATCAAGTCGATGATCGGCCACAGCATGGGAGCGGCCAGCGCGGTCTCCGCGGCGGCCTGCGCCCTCGCGATCACCGAGGGCTTCGTCCCGCCGACGATCAACCACCGCGAGACCGACCCCGAGTGCGGCGTGGACTGCGTACCCAACGAGGCGGTCGAGGCCGAACTCGACATCGTGCAGAACAACGCGCTCGCGTTCGGCGGCAACAACGCCGTACTCATCCTCGGCAAGTACCGGGACGGGGCCGCTGCATGAGCGCGGGCGGCTCCCGCACGGCCGCTGTCCGGCTGCGGCGCGCTGCCCGCGACGGCAGCGGCCCGGTGCGGTTGCTCGCCCTGCACGGGCTGGCCGGCAGTGGTGCGGTCTGGCGGAAGTACGAGCGACTGGCCGTGGACCAGGTGGAGTTCTGGGCGGCCGAGCTGCCCTGGGGCTCCGAGGGGCACGTCGGCTGGAGCCACTCCGGTGACCCCGTCGACCACGTGGACCACGCGCTGGACTCCGTACCGGGCGGTGTCGACGTACTCGTCGCGCACTCCTTCGCGACGGGCCCGGCACTCGAAGCGCTCGCCCGGCGGGACGGCCACGACCGGCCGCGCGCCGCGGTGATCGTCTCGCCCTTTCACCGGCGCAGCCCCGGGGACTTCTCCTGGGACGACGCGGCGTACTACCTCGGCGGCTTCCACCACCTGCTCCACGAGGGCCTGCGCATCACATCCGAAGGACGGCTCTCCGACGAGATGTGCCACGACGTGGCGCTGCGGGTGCGCGACCGGATCGGGCCGTACGGCTGGCAGCAGTTCTTCGGCGCCTACCTGCGCAGCCCGTTCCTGGACGTCGCCGCGCTCGGCCTGCCGGTGCTCGTCGTCGCGGGCGAGGACGACGTCTCGGTGTCCGCGGACGACGCCCGTGCGCTCGCCGGCGCGCTGCCCGACGCCCGCATCGAACTCTTCGGCGACTGCGGCCACTTCGCCATGGTCGAGCAGCCCCGGCGCTTCGCGGCGGCCGTGCACCGCCTGATCGGCGCGTGCTTCCCGGAAGCCGCGCCCCGCGACCGTCCGTACGTACCGGAATTGACGTGACCCACCGACAGGAGCAGAAAGCGATGAGCGTCAGTCTTGCCACCGGGGCAGACCCGGACACCCTGGTCATCTCGGGCTGGTCGGCGGCCTCCCCCTACGGCCTCGGCGCCGAGTCCTTCGCCGAGGGCGTGCGCGAGGACCGCCTCGCCGTGACCGCCGGAGACGGCGCGACGGACCTCGGCCCCTTCGAACGAGCGGGCCGCATACCGGATTTCGACGCCAAGGCGGTCCTGGGCCGCAAGGGAACCCGCGCCATGGACCGGGCCACCGCCATCGCCGTGGCCACCGCGGGGATGCTCCTCGAAGAGGCCGGGCCCGGCCTCGCCAACGACAACCCCGAGGCCGTCGGCATGGTCCTCGGCACCGGACACGGCAGCGTCCAGAGCATCATGGACTTCACCCGCGACGCCCTCACCGGCGACAAGCCGTTCCACGTCGACCCGGCCCGCTTCCCCAATACGGTGATGAACCGCGCCGCCGGCCAGAGCGCCATCTGGCACACGCTCAGGGGCCCCAACACCACCGTCTCGGGCGGCGCCCTGACCGGCCTGCTCGCCCTCAGTTACGCGTCCCGGCTGCTGCGGCAGGGGCACTGCGAGGCGGTGCTGTGCGGCGCGGTCGAGGAGTTCTCGGCGGATCGCGCCTGGCTGGAGTACCGGTCGAGGACCGGCGGCGGTGCCTACCGGCAGCCCGCGGGCCCGCTCGGCGAGGGCTGTGCACTGTTCCTCATCGAGCCGCTCGGCCGGGCCGACGCCCACGGCCGTACGCCGCTCGCCGGCCTGCTCGGCTCCCGCTTCATCGCCTTCCCCGACCCGGCCGGCGCCCAGCGCGCCGTCACCAGGGCCGTCACCGAGGCGCTCAAGGAAGCCGGTGTGCACCCCGACGAGGTCGGCCTGCTCGTACCGTCCGACTGCGGAGGCCCGCTCGGCGCCCGCGAGGACGCGGCGCTCGCCGACGTCTTCGGCGACACCAGGCCGCCCCGCCTGCGGCTGCGCCGGCTCATCGGCGACGCCTCCGCCGCCTCCGCGTCCCTCCAGCTCGCCGCGGCGCTCGCCGCCCCCGGCGAGGGCGGGCCCGTACTCGTGACCTCCGTCGACCCCGACGGCCAGACCGGGGCGGTCGTGCTGCGCACGGGCACTCCGGCGGGCCGCCGGTGAGCGCCGCCAGCCCGCTCGGCGCAACGGAACTGATTCGCAGCGGCCCCTCGGGCGCCGCGACCGCCTTCGACGTACCCGACGACGATCCGTCGATCGCCGGGCACTACCCGGGCTTCAACCTGATGCCCGGCGTCTACCTGGTCGAGGCCGTGGACCGCACGGTGCGTCAGTGGGCCGGGCCCGGCAACGAAGTGGAACTCGCCGCACTGGACCGCTGCCGCTTCCACAGCCCCGTCCACCCGGGCGAGCGGGTCTTCGCCGACGTGTCGGTCGAGCGGTCCGCCTCCGGGCTGCTGTGCAGCGCCGCCGTCGTCACCAACCGCGGCAGGGTCGCGGACATCAGGCTCCGCTACCGCCGCAAGGAAAGCCCGTGACCACGACCGTGACCACGACGACGACCGCGATCGCCACCGTGACCACGACCTACGGGTTCGAGCGGATCAAGAGCACCATCCCGCACCGGGGTCAGATCCTCCTGGTCGACCGAGCCACCGACGTGGTGCCGGGCGTGAGCCTGACGGCGTACAAGGCGATCTCGGGCAACGAGCCCTGCTACGCGCCCCTCGGCGACGAGGCGGCCGCGTCCGACTACGCCTACCCGATCTCGCTCGTACTCGAATCGTGGGCCCAGTCCGCCGTCCTGCTGTCGGCGTGGGAGGACCCCAACCCCGACGTGCTGACCGGAAAGGCCGCACTCGCCGGGTCCGTGAACGAGGTCGCCATCGGCGGCCGGGCCTACCCCGGGGATGTGCTCGAACACCGGGTGCGGCTGGTCAAGTCCGTGGCCGGTACGGCGGTCCTCACGGGCGAGACCCATGCCGGCGGCCGCGAGGTGCTGCGCGTCGGCACCTTCGTGGTGACGGGCCGCGACGTCGCCGACCTGCTGAACGCGTAAGGAGAGAGTGGAATGTCCGAAGTAAATGAGAACACCGGAGTCGCGCTGGTCACCGGAGGCTCGCGCGGCATCGGCCGCTCGGTCGTCGAGCGCCTCGCCCGCGACGGCTACGACATCGGCTTCTGCTACCGCGCCGACGAGCAGGCGGCCGCCCTGGTCGAGAAGGAGGTACGGGCGCTGGGCCGCCGGGTCCTGTCGCGCCGCGTGGACGTCACCGACCGTACGCAGATACGGGAGTTCGTGGCCACCGCCGAGGACGAGCTCGGCCCGGTGACGGCCGCGGTCACCTCGGCCGGGATCACCCGCGACAGCCCGCTGGCGCTCATGCCCGACGAGGACTGGGACGCCGTACTGCGCACCAACCTCGACGGCACGTACAACCTGTGCCGGGCGGTCGCCTTCCCGATGATCAAGCGGGGCGGCGGTGCGCTGGTCACCCTCTCCTCGATCGCCGGAGTCGCAGGCAACGCGGGGCAGACGAACTACTCCGCGTCGAAGTCCGGGATCATCGGCTTCACCCGCTCGCTCGCCAAGGAGGGCGGCAGGTACGGCATCCGCGCCAACGCCGTCGCCCCCGGGATGATAGACACCGACATGACCTCCGTACTGACGGAGAAGGCGTCCAAGGACATGATCCGGCGGATCCCGCTCAAGCGGTTCGGCCGGCCCGAGGAAGTCGCGTCGCTGGTCGCCTACCTGCTCTCGCCCGAGGCTTCGTACATCACCGGGCAGGTCTTCCAGGTGGACGGTGGAATCGAGCTCTGACTCGACGGATGCGCACCTGACGTACATCCGGCTGAGCACCTGACGTACATCCGGCGCGGTGTCGCCCCGGCCGAACCCGGCCAGGGCGGCACCGCGCTGTTTCGTACCGGCTGCCCGCCGCGCCCGCCGCGCCCGCCGGACGCCGCGTCGGCGCGTATAGGCGTCGTATAGCGGTAGCTCCCAGCCTGGCCCACAACGACACATCGAGGAGCTGAACCATGCAGCAGACCGCCTCCGCTTCCGGCGACACCGCCGCCCGCATTGCCGAGATCCGCGACATCGCGGCCGACATCTTCTCCGTGGAACCCGAAGAGGTCGAGGCCGCGGAGTCCTTCGTCACCGACCTGGACGCCGATTCGCTGCTCGCCATCGAGCTGCTCTCGCAGCTGGAGAAGAAGTACGACATCCACATCCCTGAGGGCGAGGTGCCGCGGCTGGTCACTCTGCGGGCCACGTACGAAGTGGTGGCAGAAATCTCCGGGTGGTGACAGTGACAGCGACAGGGGCACGGCGCATCGTCATTACGGGCATGGGCCCCGTGTCCGGCATCGGCACGGGGATCACCGACTTCTCCGCCGCCCTGCGGCTGGGCAAGAGCGGCACAGGGCCGATCCGGAGCTTCGACACCACCGGCTTCCTGCGGACCTCCGCGGGTGAGGTGGACGGTTTCCGGCCGGAGAACATCGTGCGGCGCATCGACCCCGGACAGTGGGGGCGCTCGGCACAGTTCGCGGCGGCGGCCGCCAGGCTCGCCGCGACGGACGCGGGCGACGTCGACCTGTCGGGCGAGCGCACCGCGGTCGTCATGGGCACGACCTCGGGCGAGATCGTCCAGGTTGAGGAAATGGCCAGGCGCTGGCACGAGGACGGCTGGGGGCTCCCCGACCATGACGTCGCGCGCCGGGTGCCCGCGTCGCGGGTCGCCCTGGCGGCGGCCCGCGAACTGGGCGCCGAGGGCGAGGTGATGACCCTCGGCACCGCGTGCGCCGCGGGCAACTACGCCCTGGGGTACGCCTGCGACCTCATCAACGCCGGAGAGGCCGACGCGGCGGTCGCGGGCGGAGCGGATTCGGTGGCGCGGTTCATCCACGCCGGCTTCCACCGGCTCGGCGCACTCGCCGCCGACAGCTCCCGCCCCTTCGACCGGGACAGGGACGGCATCATCACCGCCGAGGGCGGTGTGGCGCTCGTACTGGAAACACTGGAGTCGGCGCGGGCGCGCGGCGCGCGGATCTACGCCGAGATCCTCGGGTACGGCATGACGTGCGACGCCGAACACCCGGTCGCACCGGACGAGGACAGCATCGCCCGCTGCATACGCACAGCGCACGAGCGGGCCGGTGTCACACCCGGCCAGGTCGACTACATCTGCGCGCACGGCACCGGGACCAAGGCGAACGACCTGGTGGAGTCCAACGCGGTGCGCGCGGTGTTCGGGGCGGCCCCGCCGCCGATGAGCTCCATCAAGTCGATGCTCGGACACGCGATGGGGGCGGCGGCCGGTCTCGGCGCGGTCGCCTGCGCACTGAGCATCCACGAGGGTTTCCTGCCCCCGACGGTCAACCACCGGACGCCAGACCCGGAGCTGGCGGGCATCGACCCGGTGCCCAATGCGAGCCGCACGGCGGACGTCCGGGTGGCGCAGAACAACGGCTTCGCCTTCGGCGGCAACAACGCGATCGTCCTGCTGGGAAGAGTGACATGACGGAGATGGTGATCACCGGGGTCGGAACGATCAGCGGGGAGGGGCGGCCCGTTCCGGTGGTGGACGACGCGGCTGATCTGCCGGTCGAGTACGCCCATGCCGTCACGGGATTCGACGCGGCTGCCCGCGTCGGTCGCAAGACGGCCAAGGTCAGCCACCGGTCGACGCTGCTCGCCATGGCGGCGGGCGAGGCGGCGATGGAGGCGGCGGGTCTTCTGGTGACCGACGAGGTCAGGGACCGTATCGGCATCACGGTGGGGACCACCACCGGAAGCATCACCGGCGCGGTCGAATTCGGCACGGATTCCTTCCGTGCCCGCCCCTACCTTGTCGACGCCGTCAAGGCGCCCAACGCGATCATCAACACGGCGGCCGCTTCCATGGCCATACGGTTCGGGCTGCGCGGCGCGAACTCGACTGTCGCGGCAGGGCCGTTGGCGGGCGTCGCGGCGCTGCGGCACGCGCAGGTGGCGCTGCGGGCCGGGCACGTGGACACCGTACTGGCGGGCGCCTCGGAGGAGTTCACCTCGGCGAGCGCCTGGTGGGCTGCGGCCGAGCGGTCGACGGGGGTGCCGGGTGAGGGCGCGGCCATGTTCGTGGTCGAGCGGCCGGAGGTCGCGGAGGCCGCGGGCCGGCGTCCGGTCGCGCGGCTGGCGGGGACGCTGGTCCGGGCGGTGGATGTCGCGGACGAGGCGGCGGTGCGGGGGGCGGTTGCGCAGGCGCTGGAGCGGGCCGGGGTGGGTCCTGGCCAGGTCGACGTGGTGGCTGTGCGGCGGACGGGTGAGGCGGCGGTGGATGCGGCGCAGAGTGCGGCTCTGACGGGGTTGCTTTCGGCTCCGCTGTTTTGGAGTGAGGCGGTCATTGGGGACTGCTATGCCGCGCACGGCGTGCTGCAGCTGGCCTCGTTGTTGACGACCGCCGAGCGGGTCGTCCTGGTGGTCTCCGTCGACCCGCAGGGTGTGCTGGGTGCGGCCGTAGTACGAACCACCGCGACGCCGTGAGCGGCGCCGGACAGAACACGTAACACGTAGCGCGGGGGCGCCTGCGGCGGGCTTCTTCCCCACCCCGCCCCTTCCCGAAACTGGGGCTCCGCCCCAGACCCCGGTCCTCAAACGCCGGACGGCTGAAAGATCAGCCCGTCCGGCGTTTGAGGACACGCCCGAAGGGCCGCAGGCCGGCCCCGCCTCCGCGCCACCCACCACAAACCTGAGGAGTTCCCCATCATGCCGCTGCCCCTGACCACCGGGCAGGAGACCATGTGGTTCCTGCACAGCCTCGCACCGCACAGCCCCGCCTACAACGTAGTCGTCGGCCTAGCAGTCCAAGGCCCCCTGGACACCACCGCATTGGCGCACGCCGTCGCCACCGTCGCCGACCGTCACGAGCTGCTGCACTCCCTCTTCACCGAGGCGGACGGCGGGCCCGCCCGCATCCTCGCCCCCGGTCTCGACGTGCCGCTGGAGATCCGGGACGTGGCCGGGGTGACCGACCAGGAGCTGGCGGAGCTCGCCCGGGCGGCCGGGGCCGCGCCCTTCCGGCTGGCGGAGGAATGGCCGTTTCGCGTCGTGCTGTTGCGCCGCGCACCCGACGACGCCGTGCTGGTGACCGCCGCGCACCACATCGCCAGCGATGCCACCAGCAGTTGGTTGCTCGTACGCGACCTGATCGACGCGTACAAGGGGGTCGACTGGGCGCCGCTCCCCGCCACCTTCGCCGAACACGCCGCCGACGAACGCGCGTTGCGCGATTCCCCCGGCAAGGCCCGCGCCGACGAGTACTGGGCCGGGGTCCGCCACGGCGCCGTCGCCGGGACGCTGCAGACGGACCGGCCCCGCTCCGGGCAGGTCGTGGCGCAGGGCGCGACGTACCAGTGCGAGCTCAACGACGCCTCCGCCCTGCGGCTGCGGCAGACCGCGGGCGACGCCCGGGTCACCCCCTTCGGGCTCCTCCTCGGCGCGTTCCAGGCAGCGGTCCACCGCAGTACGGGACTTGAGGACTTCCTCATCGGCTGCCCGGCCTCCGTCCGCTTCGGCCGACGCAAGGCCGACATGGTGGGCTACCTGGTCGACGTCATGGTGCTGCGGTCCGCGTTCGGACCCTCCACCACCTTCCGCGAGGCCATGGCGTCCGCACACGGTCAGCTGCTGCGCGGCATGGCGCATCTGCGCTATCCCGCCGGAGCCGGACCTGCCGGGTCGCCCCCGTTCCGGATGGCGGTGACGCTCGTCGACATGGACAAACTGCCGGTGCCCTCGGTGGACGGGCTGCGGCTGCGCTGGCTCGACATCCCGCACATGGAGGGCCAGTCGGACCTCAATGTGGAGCTGCGCATCAGCCCCACCGGCCTCACCGTCGCCCTGCGTTACGCCACCGATCTCTTCGACAGGGCGACGATCGAGCGGTTCGCCGGCATGTACCTCCGCATGATCGAGGCCGCCGTGGACGACCCGGACGCCGTGGTGGCCGCTGTGCCGCTGGTCGAATCCGGGCAGTACGCCGACCTGTTGAGCTTCGGCGTCGGCGCGGACGACGACGAGTGGTGACCGCGCGGTGCGTACGTATAGGGGCGGTATAGCCCGTACACGCACAATCAAAGTGTTCGGTCGGAAATTCAATGGCGGTACCTTCCATGAAGGGATAGTCGTGCCGGGCAAACCGTATAGAGGAATTCTTGAGACCATCGGGAACACCCCGCTGGTGGAATTGGAAAGCCTGCTGCCCGGCTTCCCTTCCAAGGTCTACGCAAAGGTCGAGAGGTTCAATCCGGGCGGCAGTGTCAAGGACAGGTCCGCGGCGCGGATGCTCGTCGACGCCATCAAGAGCGGCGAGCTGGAGCCGGGCCGTTCGGTGGTCGTCGAGTCCAGTTCGGGCAACCTGGCGGTCGGTCTCGCCCAGCTCTGCCGGTACTTCGGACTGCGCTTCATCTGCGTCGTCGACGGCAAGACCACGGGGCAGAACCTCTCCATCCTCGCGGCCTTCGGGGCCGAGGTGGAGGTCGTCACCGAACGCGACGCGGTCACCGGCGAGTATCTGCCGGTGCGGCTGCGCAGGGTGCGTGAGCTGGTCGAGCGTACGCCGCACTCGTTCTGGCCCAACCAGTACGCCAACCCGCTCAACCCGCGGGCGCACGAAAGCACCATGGGGGAGATCGCGTCGGTCCTGGACGGCCACGTGGACTACCTCTTCGCCTCCGTCAGCACCTTCGGCACCCTGCGCGGCTGCACGCAGTACATCCGCAAGGAGGGGCTCGGCACCAAGGTCGTCGCCGTCGACGCCGTCGGCAGTGCGATCTTCGGGCAGGTGCCCACCCAGCGGCTCATACCGGGCCACGGCGCCTCGGTGGTGCCGGCCCTGATGGACCCCAGCGCCGCCGACGACGTGGTGCACGTGTCCGACATCGAGTGCGTCGCGGCCTGCCGCCGGCTCGTCGGGCGCGAGGCGATCCTGGCCGGCGGTTCGTCCGGCGCCACCGTCGCCGCCCTCATGAAATACCGGGACCGCATTCCCGCAGGTTCGCATTGCGTGATGATTTTCCCGGACGGCGGCGACCGGTATCTCGACACCATTTACTCCGATGAATGGGTGCACCACAACTTCGGTGAGATCTCCCATCTCTGGAAAGAGTGAATTCACTACACGAAGGAGCAGAAATGTCCGACGACCTCACGTACCGAGTCGTGCTGAACGACGAGGAGCAGTACTCGATCTGGGCCACCGGGCGTGAACTCCCGGCCGGCTGGCGGGCGGAGGGGACCGAGGGCTCCCGCGAGGAGTGCCTGTCCCGCATCGCCGAGGTGTGGACCGACATGCGCCCGCTGAGCCTGCGACAGCGCATGGACGAGTCCGCCGCCGCCTGAGTCCTTTGACCCCGCGCCCGTAACCAACGCCCAGTCTCTGACAGGAGTTTGCGTGAACACCGAACCACTGCCGGTTCGCTTCGCCGAGCAGGCTGCCCGGACCCCGGACGCGATCGCCGTAGTGGACGGCGCTCGCACGGTGACCTACCGAGAACTCGACAACGAGGCCAACCGCATGGCCCGCCACCTGCGCGGTCTGGGCGCAGGCCCCGAGACGCTGATCGGCGTCGGCCTGGAGCGCGGCACCGAGCTCGTCGTCGCGCTGCTCGGCGTATGGAAGGCGGGCGCGGCGTACGTGCCGCTCGACCCCGGCCAGCCGCCCTCCCGGCTGGCCGGGCTCGCCGCGGACTCCGGCGCAGCCCTCGTGCTCGCCGGGGACGCGGTGGCGGACGCGATACAGGGAACGGGCGTACGTACACTCCGCTCCGTGGAAACGGCCGCCGCACTGGCGCTGCTGGGCGATGAACCCCTCCAGGCCGGGATCGACGCCGACAACATCGCGTACGCCATCTTCACCTCGGGCTCGACCGGCCGCCCCAAGGCCGTCGCCGTCACCCACGGCGGCATCGCCAACCGTGTCGGCTGGACGGTGCGCAAGCACGGTCTCGGCCCCAAGGACCTGGTACTGCAGAAGACTTCGATCGGCTTCGACGCCGCGGGCTGGGAGATCTTCGCGCCGCTGGTCAGCGCCGGCACCGTGGTGCTGGCCCCGGCCGGCGCCGAGCGCGACCCGGCCGCGATGCTGCGGGCCGTCGCCGAGCACCGTGTCACCGTGCTCCAGAGCGTCCCGTCCGTCCTGCGGCTGCTCGCCGAGGAGCCGGACTGGAGCGGCTGCGACGCACTGCGGCTGCTGTTCTCGGCCGGTGAGCCGCTGCACGGCGAGCTGGTGGCGCGACTGCGCGGGCGCATCGGCCGCGACATCGACATCTGGAACACCTACGGTCCGACCGAGTGCTCCATCGACATCACCGCCCAGCCCGTGCCCGAGGGCATCACCGCAGGCCCGGTCCCGATCGGCCGCCCCATCCCCGGCCTGCGCGCCCTGGTCCTGGACCCGGCGGGCAACCCCGTTCCGATCGGTGTCGCCGGTGAGCTGTACGCCGGTGGGGCCGGGCTCGCCCGCGGCTACCAGGGCCGTCCCGACCTCACCGCGGAGCGCTTCGTACCCGACCCTTACGGTCCGGCGGGCTCCCGCCTCTACCGCACCGGCGACCTGGTGCGCTGGCGCGAGGACCGGACCCTGGACTACGTCGGCCGCCTCGACGACCAGGTCAAGGTGAACGGCGTCCGCATCGAGCCCGCCGAGATCGAGGCCGCCCTCGTCGCCCACCCCGCCGTCAGCGGCGCCGTGGTCACCACCTACACCGCCGACGCCGAGGGCACGCAGAAGCGGCTCGCGGCGCACCTCACCACCCGCGAGGCACTCACCCCCGGCGAGCTCCGGGCGTACCTGCGCGAGCGGCTGCCCGACAGCCACATCCCCAACGTCTTCAACGTCGTCGACGCCTTCCCGCTGACCGTCAACGGCAAGGTCGACCGCGCCGCGCTCCAGGTCCCCGAGCCCGCCGACGAGGCCCCCGGATCCGGTTACGTCGCCCCGCGCGACGCGGCCGAGACCCTGGTCGCCGAGGTGTGGACCGGGCTCCTCAAGGCCGAACGGGTCGGCGCCACCGACGACTTCTTCGCGCTCGGCGGCACTTCCCTCCAGCTGACCCGCCTCGCCGCCCGTCTGCGCGCGGTCTCCGGCGAGCAGATCACGCTGCGCGGCCTGTTCTCCGCCACCACCGTGGAGGCGCAGGCCCGGCTGCTCGGCACGCAGAGCGACACGGCGGCAGAAGCCGACCGGCCCGTACGCCCCGTGCCCCGCGACGGCGAGCTCCCGCTCTCCTCCGGCCAGCACCGCATGTGGTTCCTGGACCGTATGCACCCCGGCAGCCCCGAGTGGGTCGCCCCGATGTTCCTGCGGCTGCCCGCCGCGACCGCCCCGGCCACTGTCCAGCGCGCCCTCGACGCGCTCGCCGCACGCCACGAGATCCTGCGGACCCGGTACGTCGAAACCGGCGGTGAACCCCGCCAGGTCATCGACGCCCCCGGTGCTCAGGCACCGATCGAGCTGCGGGTCGAGGACACCCTGCGCGACGGCATCCCCGCCCTGTTCGGCGAGCAGTTCCGCCGCGGCTTCGACCTCGCCAACGGCCCCCTGTGGCGGGCGCTCCTCGCCCGCGTCCCCGGCCAGGACCACGTACTCCTCCTGACGCTGCATCACATCGCCTGCGACGGCTGGTCCACGGTCGTCCTGGAGCGCGAACTGCGGGAGCTCTGCGCCGCGTTCGAGACGGGGCGCGACGCCGCCCTCCCCGACGTCACGGTGCAGTACGCCGACTACGCGGCCTGGCAGAAGGAGCGCCTCACCGACGCCTACGTCGAGTCCGAACTCGTGCACTGGCGCAAGGCACTGGACGGCATCGCCCCCCTCGACCTGCCGGCCGACCGCCCCCGCCCCGCGGAGCGCGACCCGCTCGGCGCCGGTGTCCTCTTTCACGTCGAACCGTCGCTGACCGCCCGCTTCCTGGAGCTGGGCCGCAGGCACGGCGCGACCCCCTTCATGACGTTGCTGACGGCGTTCGCCACCCTCGTGGCCCGCTACAGCGGGCAGTGGGACGTCCCGGTGGGCACGCCCGTCGCGGGCCGCTCCCGCCCGGAGGTCGAGGGCACGGTCGGCTTCTTCCTCAACTCCCTCGTCGTACGCTGCGGCCTGCACGGCGGCCTGAGCTTCACCGACGCGCTGTCCCGGGTCAGGGACGCCTCCCGCGAGGCCTTCGCCCACCAGGACATCCCCTTCGAGCGGCTGGTGGACGACCTCCAGCCCGAGCGCGACCTGTCCCGTACGCCGCTCTACCAGGTCGCCTTCGACCTGCACAGCGAAGGCGCGACCGGCATCGAGGCCGACGCCGAGGACACGGCGGCTTTCGGCGCCGCCTGGGCGGTCGCCAAGACCGACCTCTCGCTCTTCATGCGCCGGCTGGCGGACGGCGCGCTGGAAGGCGCGCTGGAGTACGCCACTTCGCTCTTCGACGAGGCGACGGTGGCCCGCATGGCCGCCCACTTCACGACGGTCATCGAGGCGGTCACCGACCGCCCCGGGCTTGCCCTGGACGACGTGCAGCTCCTGTCCCCGGCCGAGCGTTCGCGGCAGCTCGTCGAGTGGAACGACACCGCGACCGAGCCGGAGACGGCCGCCGTCCTCCAGCGGTTCGAGGCCCAGGCCGCCACCGCCCCCGGCGCCGTCGCCCTGACGTACCAAGGACTCACCGTCTCGTACGGCGAACTCGACGCACGGGCCAACCGCCTCGCCCACCACCTGCGCGCCCGCGGCATCGGCGCCGAATCGCGGGTCGCCGTTCTGCTGGACCGAGGCCCCGACCTCGTAACGGCACTGCTCGCCGTGTGGAAGGCGGGCGGCGCCTACGTGCCGGTCGACCCCTCCTACCCGGCCGAGCGCATCGCCTCGATGCTGGACAGCGCGGGCGCACGGGTCGCCGTCACGCAGTCGGCGTACGAGAACCGTTTCGACGGCGTCTGGCTGGTCCTGGCGGACGCGGACACGGCGGCGATCGACGCCCAGCCCGAGTCGGCCCCCGAGCGCGACGACGACCTGGACCGGCTGGCGTACGTCATCTTCACCTCGGGCTCGACCGGCCGCCCCAAGGGCGTCGAGGTCACCCACCGCGGTCTCGCCAACCACGTCGCCTGGGCGGCGCGCGAGCTGCTGGCGAGCGACTACGGCGGTGCGCCGCTCTTCTCGTCGGTCGCCTTCGACCTGGTCGTCCCCAACCTGTGGGGACCGCTGGTCACCGGCCAGCGGGTCTTCCTGCTGCCGCAGGACAGCGACATGGGCGAACTGGGCCACAAGCTCGCCGAGGCCGGTCCCTTCAGCTTCGTGAAGCTGACCCCGTCCCACCTCGACATCCTGGCCCTCCAGCTCGCTCCCGACCAGGCGGGCGCCCTGGCGCCGGTCCTGGTGGTCGCGGGTGAGCCGTTCACTTCGGTGACGCTGGCGCGCTGGCGCGAAGTGGCGCCCGAGTCCTCGCTGATCAATGAGTACGGCCCGACGGAGGCATCGGTCGGTACGTCCGTCTTCCCGGTCCCGGCGTTCCCGTCGGCGGAGGTGCTGCCGATCGGGCGTCCGCTGCCGAACATGGCGATGTATGTGCTGGACGCGGGCCTTGAGCCGGTGCCGGTGGGTGTGACGGGTGAGTTGTATGTCGGTGGTACGGGTGTGGCGCGTGGTTACGCGGGACGTCCCGACCTGACGGCAGAGCGTTTCGTCCCGGACCCGTACGGTCCGGCGGGCGCCCGCCTGTACCGCACCGGCGACCTGGTGCGTCAACTCCCGGACAGCAACGTGGAGTTCCTCGGCCGTATCGACGACCAGGTCAAGATCCGCGGCTACCGCGTCGAACTCGGTGAGATCCAGGCCGTCCTGGCCGGCCACCCCGCCGTCCGCGAGGTCTTCATCGGCGTACACGAGCCGGAGCAGGGCGACAAGCGCCTCGTCGCGTACGTCGTCCCGGCCCCGGACGCCGAACCGCCGGGCGCCACCGCCCTCGCCGAGTACGCCGCGCTGCGGCTGCCCGAGTACATGGTCCCGTCCGCGTTCGTCGCGCTGGACGCACTCCCGCTGAACGCCAACGGCAAGGTCGACCGCCGCGCCCTGCCCGCCCCCGACGGCAGCAGCGCCGCCGCCGACGAGGGCTTCGTGGCCCCGCGCACGCTCACCGAACAGCACATCGCCGAGATCTGGGAGGAGCTGCTCGGCGCCACGGTCGGCGCCCACGACAGCTTCTTCCAGGTCGGCGGCAATTCGATCCTCGCGATCCGGCTCATTTCGCGGATCCAGGAGGACTTCGAGATCAACTTCGCGGTGCGCACGGTGTTCGAGGGCCCCACGGTCGCTCAGCTGGCGGCCGCTGTCGAGGAACGCATCCGGGCGGAGATCGCCGCGCTTCCCGACTCAGAACTGATGACTGACGGACTGCTGGTGAAGGAGCACAAGGCATGAGCAGCGGGGATGTCGACAACAAGACCGCCGAGGCGCGACGCGAAGAGCTACTGCGTGCCCGGCTCGCCGGACGCGGATCGGGGCGCAGGGCGCCGTCCATACCGCGCGCCGACCGCGACCGTCCGCTGCCACTGTCGCACGGCCAGCAGCAGATGTGGTTCCTCAACCGGCTGGAGCCGGAGAGCACCGAGTACGCCGTTCCCCTCGTCCTCAGCCTGCACGGCGCCCTCGACGCGCCCGCCCTGGCCCGCAGCTGGCAGGAGTTCCTGAACCGGCACGACATCCTGCGCACCCGGTACGTCCTCGACGGCGAGGAGCCGGTGCAGCTGGTCGACGAGCCGCGCACCGTCGAACTGCCCGTCGAAGAGCTGGCGTCGAGTGTGGACGCCGTCATCGAGGACGTACTCCTCACGCCCTTCGACCTCGCCCGCGACTGGCCGGTCCGCGCCAGGCTCGTCCGGGTCGCGGCCGACGAGCACCTCCTGGTGGTCGCCTTCCAGCACATCGCCTGCGACGCCTGGTCCATGGGCGTCCTCGGCCAGGAGCTCAGCGCGCTGTACGCCGCGTTCAGCACCGGCGCCGCCACGAGCCCCCTCCAGCCGCTGCCCCTCCAGTACGCCGACTACGGCACCTGGCAGCGCTCCGAGCTGACCGGCGACGTACTCGACCGCCGGCTCGGCCACTGGAAGGAGCAGCTGGCCGGCCTGGAGCCGCTCGAACTGCCGACGGACCGGCCGCGCGCCGCCGTACGGGACGGGGCCGGTGACTCCGTGGCCTTCACGCTGCCCGCCGCACTCGCGGACGGCATCAGGAAGACGGCCGTCCAGCACGACGCCACCCCCTTCATGGTGGTACTGGCCGCCTTCCAGGCTCTGCTCGCCCGCTACAGCGGCAGCTCCGACGTCGCCGTCGGCACCGTCGTCTCCGGCCGCGACCGCCCCGAACTCCAGGGCATCTTCGGCTACTGCATCAACAGCCTCGTCCTGCGGGGCCGCTGGGAGGGCGACCCGGCCTTCCGCGAGCTGCTTTCCGGCACCCGCTCCACCGTGCTGGACGCCTTCGACCACCAGAGCGTGCCGTTCGCGCAGCTGGTCGACGAGCTCCAGCCGGAGCGCGACCTCTCCCGCACCCCGCTGTTCCAGGTCGCGTTCACCATGCACGGCGAGCGCACCACGGCCTTCGATCTGCCCGGGATCCGTACCGAGCCGTACGGGGCGATCGGCAGCACCGCCAAGTTCGACCTGGACCTCCAGCTGCGCGAAGCGGGCGACGGGTCGCTGGGCGGGCATCTGGAGTACGCCACCGCGCTGTTCGACCGGGCAACGATCGAGCGGATGGCAGGGCACCTGGTGCGGCTGCTCACCGCCGCCGTCGCCGACCCGGACCTGCGCCTCTCGGCCCTGGACATCCTCGACGACGCCGAGCGCGCCCTGCAGGCCGCCCCGGCGGGCGACGCCGAGTTCCAGCCGGTCGACGGCACCGTCCACGCGGCCTTCGAGGCCCAGGCGCGTCGCACACCGGACGCCGTCGCCGTGGTCTTCGACGGCGCCGAGCTCACCTACGCCGAACTGAACGAGCGGGCCAACCGCCTCGCCCACCACCTGCGCGCCCAGGGCGTCGGCCCCGACGCCCTGGTGGGCGTCTGCCTGGACCGCGGCGCCGACCTGGTGCCCACGCTCCTTGCCGTACTGAAGTCCGGCGGCGCCTACCTGCCGCTCGACCCCGCGCAGCCGGCCGACCGCCTGAAGTTCATGATCGACGACGCGAGTGTGGCGGTCGTCGTCACCCAGGACAGCCACGTCCCGAAGCTGAGCGGCGTGCACGACGGCGCCCTCGTCGTCGTCGACCGGGACGGCGAGGCGCTCGCCGCCCGCCCCGGCACCGACCCGGAGCCGCTCACCTGCGCCGAGAGCCTGATCTACGTCATCTACACCTCGGGCTCCACCGGCCGGCCCAAGGGCGTGGCGCTCACCCACGCCAATGTGCTGCGCCTGTTCACCATCACCGAGCCGCAGTTCGGCTTCGGCCCCTCGGACGTCTGGACGCTGTTCCACTCGTACGCCTTCGACTTCTCGGTCTGGGAGCTGTGGGGTGCGCTGCTGTACGGCGGCCGCCTGGTCGTCGTGCCGTTCGAGGTGTCGCGCTCGCCCGAGGACTTCCTCGACCTGCTCGTCGAGCAGCAGGTCACCGTCCTCAACCAGACTCCGTCCGCGTTCCGCGCCCTGGTCGGCGCCGCCCGCGACGGCGACCCGCGCACCCGCGAACTCGCCCTGCGCAGCGTCGTCTTCGGCGGAGAAAAGCTGGAGACGGCCGAACTCCGACTGTGGGCCGACCAGTTGGGGCTCGACGCGCCCCAGCTGATCAACATGTACGGCATCACCGAGACCACCGTGCACGTCACCCACCACCGGCTGACCCCCCAGGACCTGGAGCGCCCGTCCGCCAGCCCGGTCGGCGGCCCGCTGGGCGACCTGCGCATCCACCTCCTCGACCCGTACGGCAACGTCGTACCGGTCGGCGTCGCCGGCGAGATGTACGTCGGCGGACGCGGCGTGGCCCGGGGCTACCTCAACCGCCCTGAGCTGACCGCCGAGCGCTTCGTCCCCGACCCGTACGGCCCGGCCGGCGCCCGCCTGTACCGCAGCGGCGACCTGGCCCGCCGCCTCGCCGACGGCAGCCTCGAATTCCTCGGCCGCATCGACGACCAGGTCAAGATCCGCGGCTTCCGCATCGAGCTGGGCGAGATCGAAGCCCGCCTGGCCGGGCACCCGCAGGTGCGGGACACGGTCGTCGTCGTACGGGAGGGCGACCTCGTCGCGTACGTCACCCCGCAGGGCGACACGGCCCCGGCGCCCGGCGACCTGCGCACCGCACTCGCCGCCTCGCTGCCCGAGTACATGGTCCCGACGGCGTTCGTGGTCCTCGACCGCTTTCCGCTGACCGTCAACGGCAAGCTCGACCGGCGCGCACTGCCCGCCCCCGCGCAGGACGCCCTCGGATCCGGCGCCGCGTACGTCGCACCCCGTACGGTCACCGAGGAGCGCATCGCCGACCTCATGGGCGAGGTCCTCCAGGTCGAGCGGGTCGGCGTCGACGACGGCTTCTTCGACCTCGGCGGCCACTCCATCCGCGCCGTCAACCTCGTCGGCAAGCTGCGCTCCGCCGGCTACGAGATCTCGGTCCGCGACGTCTTCGAGTACCGCACGGTCGCACGCCTCGCCGAGGTCGCCACCGGCCGTCCCGCCCCGGCGGACGCCGACCGCGTCGTCGAGCCGTTCGCCCTGGTCTCCGCCGAGGACCGCGCGAAGATGCCGTCCGGCCTCTCCGACGCGTACCCGCTGTCGCAGGTGCAGCTGGGCATGGTCGTCGAGATGCTGGCCGACACCGACCGGCACCCGTACCACAACGTGACGTCGTTCCGTATCCGCGACGACCGGCCCGCCGACGCCGACGCGCTGCGCCGGGCGGTGGACCTGACGGCCGCCCGCCACGACGTGCTGCGCTGCTCCGTCGACCTGAACACGTACGCCGTACCGATGCAGCTCGTGCACGCCGGCCTCACCATCCCGTTCGGCGTGCGCCACCTCTCCGGCCTCACCGACGACGAACTGCGCCGCTCGATGAAGGCGTTCAACGACGCCGAGAAGGCCCGGCTCATCGACCTGACCACCGGGCCGCTGCTGCGCCTGCACGCGCACATCGTGGACGACGGCAGCTGGTGGATCACCATCACCGAGTGCCACGCGATCCTCGACGGCTGGAGCCACCACTCCATGCTGATGGAGATCGTCGACCACTACCGCCGCATCAGGGACGGCGTCGAGCACGAGGCGGCGCCCGTGCCGGCGGTCCGTTTCGCCGACTTCATCGCCGCCGAACTCCAGTCGCTGGCCTCCGACAAGGACCGCGCCTACTGGCAGCGGACTTTGGACGGCCACGCACGACTGGACCTGCCCACCACCTGGAACGAGAGCGAGGCCGTGACCGGCGGCGGAGCCCCGCACCGGGTCCCCGTGCCCTTCCACGACGTCGAGGACCGGCTGCGCGCGCTGGCCGCCAAGGCGGGCGCCCCGCTCAAGAGCGTCCTGCACGCGGTGCACCTCAAGGTGATGAGCATGCTCACCGAGGAGGAGGCGTTCTACACCGGCCTGGTCTGCAACGCCCGGCCCGAGGTGCTCGGCGCCGACCGCGTCTACGGCATGCACCTCAACACGCTGCCCTTCGCCCACAACCGCTCGGCGCGCACCTGGCGCGAGCTCGTACGGCAGGTCTTCGACCGCGAGATCGAGCTGTGGCCGCACCGCGGCTACCCGATGCCGACGATCCACCGCGAGCTCGGCGACGGCGAGCGCCTGGTCAACGTGCGCTTCAGCTACCACGACTTCGACGTCGTGGACCCCGACCGCATCGACTACCTCGCGACGCTCGACGACAGCCCCACCGAGTTCCCGCTGGGCGTGTCGGCCCGTATCGGCAACATGACCCTCACCGCGAGCCCGCGGGTCTTCGACCTGGCCGCGACCGAGCGGCTGGCGGCTATGTACCGCCTGGTCATCGAGGCCATGGCGGCCGACCCCGAGGGCGACGCGCAGGCGGCGTACCTGCCGGCGGACGAGCGGCAGCGGCTGCTGGTGGAGTGGAACGAGTCCGCCTCCGACACCGGTACGCGCTCGGTCCTGGAGCTCTTCGAGGCACAGGCGCTGCGCACCCCGGAGTCCGCCGCGGTGCTCCACGAGGGCCTTTCGGTGTCGTACGCCGAACTGGACGCCCGGGCCAACCAGGTGGCCCACTACCTGCGCGGCCAGGGTGTCGCGGCGGAGTCCCGGGTCGCTGTCCTGCTCGACCGTGGGCCTGCGCTGCTGGCGGCTCTGCTCGGTGTGTGGAAGGCGGGCGGCGCGTACGTGCCGATCGACCCCTCCTACCCGGCCGAGCGCATCACCACGATCGTCGAGAGCGCCGGCGCGCGGGTCCTGCTGACGGAAGGGGACGCGGCGGCGATCGACGCGCAGCCGGTGTCCGCTCCGGTGCGCGAAAACGACCTCGACGGCTCCGACGACCTGGACCGGCTGGCGTACGTCATCTTCACCTCGGGCTCGACCGGCCGCCCCAAGGGCGTCGAGGTCACCCACCGCGGGCTGACGAACCATGTCGGCTGGGCGGCACGGGAGTTGGCGTCGCGCGGCAGCGGCGGTGCGCCGCTCTTCTCGTCGGTCGCCTTCGACCTGGTCGTACCGAACCTGTGGGCGCCGCTGGTCACCGGCCAGTGCGTGCACACGGTCCCGCAGGACGTGGACATGGCCGACCTGGCGCAGCACCTGGTCGCAGGCGGCCCGTACAGCTTCATCAAGCTCACGCCCGGTCACCTGGACGTCATCGCGCAGCAGCTCACCGCCGAGCAGGCGACCGATCTCGCTCCGGTGCTGGTGGTGGCCGGTGAGGCGTTCACGTCGGCGACGCTGGCACGCTGGCGCGAGCTCGCGCCGCACACCGAGCTGATCAATGAGTACGGGCCCACCGAGGCATCGGTCGGCACGTCGGTCTTCCCGGTGCCTGCCGAGACCTCGGCGGAGGTGCTGCCGATCGGGCGTCCGCTGCCGAACATGGCGATGTACGTGCTGGATCCGGCGCTTGAGCCGGTGCCGGTGGGTGTGACGGGTGAGCTGTATGTCGGTGGTACGGGTGTGGCGCGTGGTTACGCGGGACGTCCCGACCTGACGGCAGAGCGCTTCGTCCCGGACCCGTACGGTCCGGCGGGCTCCCGCCTGTACCGCACCGGCGATCTTGTCCGTCAACTGCCCGACGGGAACGTGGAGTTCCTCGGCCGTATCGACGACCAGGTCAAGATCCGCGGCTACCGCGTCGAGCTCGGCGAGATCCAGGCCGTCCTGGCCGGCCACCCCGCCGTCCGCGACGCCGCCGTGATCGTGCTGGACGCCGGCACCGCCGACGCACGCCTGGCCGCGTACTACGCACCGGCCGAAGGGTCAGACGAGGTCGACGGGCTGGCCGCACACTGCGGCAACCTGCTGCCGGCGTACATGGTCCCGGCTACCTTCACACTCCTCGAAGCGATCCCGCTCAACGCCAACGGCAAGATCGACCGGCGTGCTCTGCCCGTCCCCGACAGCAGCGCCGCCGGCGCCGAGGACGACGGGTTCGTGGCTCCCCGTACGGTCACCGAGCAGCACATCGCCGACATCTGGGCCCAGGTCCTCGACCTCGAACGCGTCGGTGTGGAGGACGGCTTCTTCGAGCTCGGCGGCCACTCCATCCGCGCCGTCGCCCTGGTGGGCGCACTGCGCGGCGCCGGGTTCGACGTCGGCGTCCGTGACGTCTTCGAGTTCCGCACGGTCGCCGAACTCAGCGAGCACCTGACCGGACGCCCGGCCCGCACCGAGGTCGACGTACCGGTGGAGCCGTTCGCACAGGTCGGCGCCGAGGACCGGGCGAAGCTGCCCGCCGACGCGGTCGACGCCTACCCGCTGTCCGAGGTCCAGCTCGGGATGGTCGTCGAAATGCTCGCCGACCGCGAGACGCACGCGTACCACAACGTCTCCGCCTTCCGGATCAACGACGACGCACCCTTCTCGCTCGACGCCCTGCGCACGGCAGCCGCCTCGGCCGCCGCACGGCACGAGATGCTGCGCACCTCCTTCCACCTGGACGCCTGGTCGGTGCCGCTGCAGGTCGTGCACGCCACCGCCGAGATCCCCGTCGCCGTACGCGACCTCGGCGGACTCACGGAGGACGAACGCCGCGATGCGGTGGCCGAGTTCATGGCCGAGGAGCGCGCCGCGCTGTTCGACCTGGAGCAGGCCCCCCTCCTCCGGATGACCGGGCTGGTCGAGGACGACGGCACCTGGCGCCTCGGCCTCACCGTGGCCCACGCCATCACCGAGGGCTGGAGCCACCGCGCCCTGCTCATGGAGCTCATCGAGGAGTACCGCGCCGCGAGGGACGGGCAGCCCACTGACCGCCCGGCCCAGCCGGACGTGCGGTACGCCGACTTCATCGCTGCCGAGCAGCGGTCGCTGGCCTCGGACGAGGACCGCGCGTACTGGAAGGACGTGGTGGGCCGCAACGCCCGCTTCTCCCTGCCGGCCGCCTGGGCCGACACCGCCGGACCGCGCGAGAAGTTCCGTACGGTCGTGCCGCTCCGCGAGCTGGAGACCGGCCTGCGGGCCCTCGCCACCCGGGCCGGGGTCTCCGTCAAGAGCGTCCTGCTCTCCGCGCACCTCAAGGTGCTGAGCATGATCACCGAGGAGGAGTCCTTCTTCTCCGGCCTGGTGTTCAGCGCGAGGCCCGAGGCCCCCGGCGCCGACCGCGTCTACGGCATGTACCTCAACACCCTGCCCGTCGCGTACGGCAGAGGGGTGGCCACCTGGCAGGACCTGGTCCGCGAGACCTTCGCCCGCGAAGGCGCGATCTGGGGCCACCGGCGGTTCCCGATGCCGTCCATCCAGCGCGAGTCGGGCATGGAACGGCTGCTCGACGTCCGGTTCAGCTACCAGGACTTCGACCACGTCGACACCGAGCGCGTCGACGTCGAGGACAGCTCCGGCGAGGGAGCCACCGAGTTCGGCCTCGCCGTCTCCGCCGCCTCCGGCTACCTCCTGCTCACCACCCACACCCACGCCCTGTCCCGTGCCAACGCGGAACGGCTGGCCGACCTGTACCAGCAGGTCCTGACAGCGATGGCGGCCGACCCGGCGGGCGACGCCCGCGCGACGTACCTGCCGGCGGACGAGCGGCAGCGGCTGCTGGTGGAGTGGAACGACTCCGCCTTCGACACCGGCTCGCAGTCCGTCCTGGAGCGCTTCGAGGCCACGGCCGCCGACGCCCCTGAAGCGGTCGCGGTCACCCTCGACGGCCTCTCGGTGTCGTACGCCGAACTGGACGCCCGGGCCAACCAGGTGGCGAACCACCTGCGCGAGCGGGGTGTCGTGGCCGAGTCCCGGGTCGGTGTCCTCCTCGACCGCGGCCCCGAGCTGCTGGCGACGCTGCTCGGTGTGTGGAAGGCCGGCGGCGCGTACGTGCCGGTCGACCCGTCCTACCCGGCCGAGCGCATCGCCTCGATGCTGGACAGCGCGGGTGCGCAGCTCGCGGTGACGCAGTCGGCGTACGCGGACCGGTTCGACGGCGTCGCACTGGTCCTGGCGGACGCGGACGCGGCGGCGATCGACGCGCAGCCGTCGACGGCCCCGGTCCGTGCGGACGACCTGGACCGGCTGGCGTACGTCATCTTCACCTCCGGTTCGACCGGCCGCCCCAAGGGCGTCGAGGTCACCCAGCGCGGCCTCGCCAACCATGTCGGCTGGGCGGCGCAGGAACTGGCGTCCCGGGGGACCGGCGGTGCTCCGCTGTTCTCCTCGGTCGCCTTCGACCTGGTCGTACCCAACCTGTGGGCGCCGCTGGTCACCGGCCAGACCGTGTACACCGTCCCGCAGGACACCGAGCCGGGCGACCTCGCCCGCCACCTCGTGGCGGGGGCCCCGTACAGCTTCATCAAGCTCACCCCCGGCCACCTGGACCTGCTCTCCGAGCAGCTCACCACCGAGCAGGCGGCGGAGCTCGCCGGCGTGCTGGTGGTGGCGGGCGAGGCGCTGCCGGGGGCGGCCGTCAACCGCTCGCTGGACGTGCTCGGCCCCGGCCGGCTGATCAATGAGTACGGTCCGACGGAGGCATCGGTCGGCACCTGCATCTTCCCGGTGACCGCCTCGGTGGCCCAGGACGTCGTCCCGATCGGACGTCCGCTGCCGAACATGGCGATGTATGTGCTGGATCCGGCTCTGGAGCCGGTGCCGGTGGGTGTGACGGGTGAGCTGTATGTCGGTGGTACAGGTGTGGCGCGTGGTTATGCGGGACGCCCGGACCTGACGGCGGACCGTTTCGTCCCGGACCCGTACGGTCCGGCGGGCGCACGGCTCTACCGCACCGGCGACCTGGTCCGTCAACTGCCCGATGGCAACGTGGAGTTCCTCGGCCGTATCGACGACCAGGTCAAGATCCGCGGCTACCGCGTCGAACTCGGCGAGATCCAGACGGTGCTCGCCGGTCACCCGGCCGTCCGCGAGGCAGTCATCGGCATCCACGAGCCGGTCCCCGGCGACAAGCGCCTCGTCGCGTACGTCGTCCCCGTACCGGAAGCCGAAATGCCGGGCGCGGCCGACTTCGCCGAGTACGCCTCGCTGCGGCTGCCCGAGTACATGGTTCCGTCCGCGTTCATCACGCTCGACTCGATCCCGCTGAACGCCAACGGCAAGGTGGACCGGCGTGCCCTGCCCGCCCCCGACCGGAGTTCGCTGCGGTCCGAGGTCGAGCACGTACCGCCGCGGACCGAGACCGAGCGGCTGCTCGCCGGCATCTGGTCCCAGGTGCTCGACGTGGAGCAGATCGGGGTGCACGACCGGTTCTTCGACCTCGGCGGCCACTCGCTGCTGATGATCAAGGTGCTGGCCGCGGCCCGCCAGGTCGGTCTCACGATCTCGGTGTGGCGCATGTACCAGCACGAGACGCTCCTCGACCTCGCGGCGGCCGTCGACGAGGACGCGGCCGAGGCGGCCGCCGCCCTGGCGCCCGTACCCGAGCCGGAGCCGGAGGCTCCTGTGGCCAAGGTCGAGGTCTCCGCCGAACTCCTCGCCTCTCTCCTGGAGCAGGCGTCCGGCGGCGACGCGAGCAAGCTGGCCGCAGGGCCGCTCGCCGAACTCGCCCAGCTGGTCGGCACGGGCGCAGGTACAGGGAGCTCCACCGCCCCGGCGAAGCCCACTCTCCCCCTGGACGAGCTGGAAACGGTGATGCGCGAGCATCACGTGCCCGGCGCGAGCATCGCCGTCCTGCACGATGGCGAGGTCACCGCGGTCCACGGACTCGGCGTACGGAGCGTCGACGACGGCGGCCCGGTCACCCCGGAGACGCTGTTCCAGGTCGGCTCGATCAGCAAGCACGTCACCGCCCTCGCCACCCTCCGCCTGGTCGCGGAAGGCAGCATCGACCTCGACGCGGACATTGCGGCGTACCTCACGAGCTGGCAGCTGGCCGACGACCCGGCCGCGCCGGGGGCCGTCACCGTACGGCACCTGCTCGGGCACCGGGCCGGTCTCGCCCGGCACCGCAGCGTCGGATTCCGGCCGGGTGAGCAAGTGCCCACCCTGCTGGACCTGTTGGAGGGCACGGGCCCGGTGAGCACCCCGAGGGTGCGCAGGGAACTCGTCCCGGGGTCGACGTTCCGCAAAAGCAGCACCCATTACTGGGTCCTCCAGCAAGTGCTGGAGGACGTGACGGGCGAGTCGTTCGAGACGCTCATGCGACGCCTCGTCCTGGACCCGCTCGGCATGACCGGCACCAGCTTCGACCAGTCGTTCCCGCTCACCGCGGGCAGGCCGGTGGCCGCCGGGCACGACGCCCACGGCACAGCCATGGCGGGCGGCTGGCGCAACCGCGCCCACCTCGCCGCTGCCGGACTGTGGACGACCGCGGGCGACATCGCCGAGATCACCCTGGAAATGCGGCGGTCCCTGCTCGGCCGGCCGGGGGCGCTCCTGCCCCGCGAGCTCGCCGAGGAGCTGCTCGCGTCCGAGCCCGGCGACTTCTACGGGCTGGGAACGATCGTCGACGACACCGGCAGCGACCGGGAGTTCGGCCACGGCGGCGAACCGGCCGGTTTCTGGAACATGGCGATGAGCCGCCTGAACGGCGGGTCGGGCTTCGTGGCCCTCACCAACTCCGACTCGGGCAAGGCGGTGGCCAAGTTCCTGACCGAGGTCATGGGCCGCCAGGACACGGCCTTCGCCAACGGCCGCCTGGCCGCCGAGTGGACCACCGGCGACAACAGCACATCCACCCTGGCCGTCCTCGCACCGGTGATCACGGACGAGGACAGGGCCGCCGGGACCGGGACGACCCAGCAGACGCAGCGGAGGAAGCCGTGACCACCAGCGCCGTCAGGCACCTGATATCCATCAACGACCTCAACGACGACGACCTGCGGTCCATCGCCGAGCGCGGCGCGGCCTTCTCGGCCGGCGAGGCCGGTCCCGTGGCCCCCCTCGAAGGGGACATCGTCGGCATCTACTTCAGCAAGACGTCGACACGGACCCGTACCGCCTTCTCCAGCGGGGCACTTCGCCTCGGCGGCCGCATCGTCGGATACGGTCCCGGCGACCTCCAGCTCAACACCGGCGAGACCAGCGAGGACACAGGGCGGGTCATGTCCCGCATGCTCGACGTCCTCGTCGCCCGCACCGCGGGCGACCCGGAGGAGCTGCGCGGCTGGGCCACCCAGGAACGTATGTCGGTCGTCAACGCGATGACCGCCGACGAGCACCCGACCCAGGCACTCACCGACCTGACCACGATGCTCCGCCACTTCGGCCGGATCGACGGCCTGCGCATCCTGTACGTCGGCGAGGGCAACAACACCGCATCCGCCCTGGCCCTCGCCCTCACCCGCTTCCCCGGGGTCGAGTTCGAGCTGCGCACACCGCCCGGCTACGGGCTCGCGGACGAGTTCGTGACCCGGGCCACCGAGCAGGCCGCCCGCAGCGGGGCGACCTTCCGCGAGCGGCACGACATGTCCGGCCTGCCTTCGGACCTGGACGTCATCTACACCACCCGCTGGCAGACCACAGGCTCCACCAAGCCGGACGCCAACTGGCGGGAGATCTTCGCCCCGTTCCAGGTGACCGAGGCGCTGTGGGAGCACAGCCCTAAGGCCGTCTTCATGCACGACCTGCCCGCCCACCGGGGCGAAGAGGTCGTGGCCGAGGTGCTCGACGGGCCCGCGAGCATCGCCTTCGACCAGGCCGAGAACAAGATGCACAGCGCCATGGCCGTCCTGGAGTGGTGCCGTGGCGGAATCGCCGGGGCGGTGCACCGGTGACCCTGGCCCGGGATGTCGCGCCCGCCGAGAGCGGGCCCGCAGGACCGCTGCGCAAGAACCGGCAGTTCCTGCTGCTGTGGTCGGGCGCCGGCATGTCCTTCCTGGGCGCCCGGGTGACGGCGGCGGCGTATCCGGTGATCGTGCTCTGGCACACCGATTCGCCGCTGGCCATGTCCGTCGTCTCGTTCGCGGCGCTGCTGCCGCTGCTGCTCATCCAGCTGCCCGCCGGTGCCTTCGTGGACCGCTGGGACCGGCGGCGGCTGATGATGGCCTGCGAAGTGGGCCGGCTGCTTGCGGTGGGCAGTGTGGCCGTCGCTCTCGCGGCGGGACGGATCTCCGTACCGCACCTGGCGGTGGTGGCGTTCGCCGAGGCGAGCCTGACCGTTTTCTACCGCCTGGCCGAGCGGGGCGCCGTACGCAACCTGGTGCACCGCGACCACCTGTCCGCCGCGCTCTCGCAGAACGAGGCGCGGGGGCGGGCGGCCGGACTGCTCGGCCAGCCCGGCGGCATCCTGCTCCAGACGCTCACGCGCTGGGCGCCGTTCGCCTTCTCGTCCGCCGCCTACCTGCTCTCCCTGTTCTCCCTCCTGCTGATCCGCAAGGACTTCCAGGGGGCGAGGACGGGCAGCGCGAAGAAGCGGCTGCGCAGTGAGGTCGCCGACGGTCTGCGGTGGTTGTGGGCCCGGCCATTCCTGCGCGCCGTGCTCGTCTCCATCGCCGTCACCAACATCCTTTTCCAGCTGCTCGGGATGGCGATGATCGTCCTGGTCAAGGAGGAGGGACAGTCCTCGGCGTCGCTGGCGATCATCTTCGGCATCAGCGGAGCCGGCGGTGTGATCGGCGCACTCGCCGGCGGGCGGCTGCGGCGGCTGAGCCTCGGCTCGGTCATGATCGGCGGCATCGCCGTCTGGGCCGTGCTCATGGGCGCCATGTCGTTCGTACGCGACCCCTTCGCCCTCGGCGGCCTGTACGCGGGAGCCGCCGCCGTGGGCGCGGCGTTCAACGTCGTCGCCGCCGTCTACCAGGTACGCATCACCCCCGACGAGCTCCAGGGCCGGGTCGCCGCCACCGGCGCGCTGATCGGCTCCGGCTCCAGTTCAATCGGCGCACTCCTGGGCGGCCTGCTCCTGGCCGCCTGGGGCGCCGGCCAAACCATCTCCGTGATCGGCGGAGCCATGGCCCTGCTGGCCGTGATCGCCGCCGTAGGACCGGCCCTGAAGGGAGGGCACGCGGATGAGACGTCCGCCTGAAGTGACCGACGACGAGCGGTGGTTCAGACGCTACGCGCGGACCACCGAACCCCGGCTGCGGCTTGTGTGCTTCCCGCACGCGGGCGGCAACGCGCAGATGTACCACGGCTGGGCGGCCAGGCTGCCGCGCGACGTGGAGGTCCTCGCCGTCCGCTACCCCGGACGCCAGGACCGCCTCGCCGAACCGTGCATCGAGGACATGGCCACCCTCGCCGACGAGGTCACGGCGGCGCTGCTGCCCTACCTGGACCGGCCCGTCGCCCTGTTCGGCCACAGCATGGGGTCCTCGGCGGCGTACGAAACCACCCTGCGTCTGGAATCCCGGCACGGCGTCGTACCCCGCCGCCTGATGGTCTCCGCACGCTCCGCCCCGCACCGCGCCAACCCCACAGGGCTGCACGAGCGGGACGACGAGGCGCTCGTCGCGGGCGTACGCCGACTCGGCGACCTGGGCTCCGAGGTGTTCGACATCCCGGAGCTGAGGGAACTGCTGCTGCCCGCGCTGCGCGCCGACTACCGGCTGATCGAGAACTACCGGCCCGCGTCCCCGCCCGCCCGGGTGCGCGCGCCGATCACGGCGTACCTCGGCGAGAGCGACCCCGGCTGCGAACGCGAGAACGTCCTGGCCTGGGCCGAACTGGCCGGCGCCAAAGGCTTTGAACTCCGCACCTACCCGGGCGACCACTTCTATCTCGCGCAGCAGGAAGCCGAGCTGGTCGCCGACATCATCAAAGATCTGGAGGCATGAACTCATGAGCAGAACACAGGCCTGGACCCCCCTGGAGATCGAGACCGAGGGCGTCGGCGGTGCGGAGGAGCTCGTCGGCCGGATCGACGAGATGGGCGACGAGCTCGGCAAGCTGCTCGTCCAGGAGAAGGCCCTGGTCTTCCGCGGCTTCGGCATCACCCCCGAGAGCCTCGACCCGGTCCTCGACGCCCTGCTCCCCAACCGTCTCGCCTATGTGCACGGGAACTCGCCGCGCACCAAGGTCGGCAGCAATGTCTACACCTCCACCGAGTACCCGCAGGAATTCACCATCTCGATGCACAACGAGATGAGTTACGCCCACGCCTGGCCCGCCCGGCTGGCGTTCTGCTGCACCGTCCAGCCCGGCGGTGGCGGCGCGACCCCCGTCCTCGACGCCGCCCTGTGGCTGGAGTCCCTGGACGACGAGGTCCGCGAGGCCTTCGCGGGCGGCGTGCGCTACATGCAGAACCTGCACAGCGGCTTCGGCCTCGGCAAGAGCTGGCAGGACACCTTCGAGACGACCAGCCGCGAAGAGGTGGAGGCGTTCCTCGCCCCCACCGGCGCGACCTGGGAGTGGAACGCCGACGGCGGCATCCGCGTCGCCTCCGTCCGCCCCTCCGCGGTCCGCCACCCGGTGACCGGCGCCGAGGTGTGGTTCAACCAGGCCGACCAGTGGCACCCGGCCGGTCTCGGCGACGACACCGCGGCCGCCCTCGCCCAGATCATGCCCGCCGACGAGTTGCCGCAGAGCGTCACCTTCGCCGACGGCAGCCCCATTCCGGCGGAGTATGTCCTCCAGATCCGCGACCGCGGCCTGGAGAACGCCGTCGACGTGGACTGGCGGGCCGGTGACCTCCTGCTGATCGACAACGTCCTGCTCGCGCACGGCCGCCGGCCGTTCACAGGGAGCCGGCGCGTCCTCGTCGCGATGTCGGACTGATGACGTCTCGCCACGAGTACGACAGCCTCCGTGCGGAGGATGCCGTGCACGTCTGGCAGGGCCGTACCACCACGGCCCTGCCGGACCCGGCCGGGACAGCGGCAGTGCTGTCCGGCGCCGAACTCGCCGCAATGGAGCGCCTGCCGCGCCAGGCAGGCCTCCATTACGGGGGCGCACACGCCGGACTGCGGCAGATCCTGGCCGGCTATCTCGGCGTATCGCCCGCCGAGCTCCGGTTCGGGCGCCGGCCCTGCCCGTGCTGCGGCGACGCCCAGCACGGCCGCCCGCGGCTCGAATGGCCGGACGCCGCACTCGACTTCAACCTCTCCCGCTCCGGCCCGCACTGGCTGCTGGCCGTCACGGCGGGCCACCAGGTCGGGGTCGACGTCGAGGACGGCTGCCGGCTGGACATCGAGGGCACCTCCGCACTGGTCATGTCCCCCTCCGAACTGACCCACCTGCGCTCCCAGCAGTCCCCCTCGTCCCGCCAGGACGTGTTCTTCCGCTGCTGGACGAGAAAGGAAGCCATCGTCAAGGCGAGCGGCGTAGGCATCGTCACCGACCTGATGGCCATCGACGTACGCCCTGCATCGGCAGAGCCGGTGACGGTGACCCACCAGCAGCCGTCGGGCCCGGACACCTGGCTGGTCCGGAGCCTCACTCCCGGCGGGGGCCTGTACGCCGCCCTGGCCACGGACGCCGCCCGCTGCACCGGTCCCGTCCGCCTGAGAACGTACAACGAGCCGGTGGCGTACGCCGCCGGGGAAGGAGCCTTGGTCTCATGAGCGCCTACGAGATCACCGCGGCACCCGGCACAGGTGTCCACGGCTACATCAAGGACAACCACGAGAAGCTCCGAGCCATCCTCACCGAGAACGGCGCCGTGCTGCTGCGCGGCTTCGGCGTCGGGGGAGTGGACGGGCTCGACGGGGTGGTGCGGGCCTTCTCGGGGTCCGCCCCGCTGACGTACGCCGAGCGGTCGTCGCCGCGCTCCACCATCAAGGGGCAGGTGTACACCTCGACGGACTACCCGCAGGACGAGGAGATCTTCCTGCACAACGAGAACTCGTACCAGGCGGCCTGGCCGCGCGTCCTTTACTTCTACTGCATCGAGCCCGCCGTCACGCAGGGCGCGACACCGCTCGCCGACATCCGCGAGGTGTACCGGGCGATCGACCCGTCGGTGCGCGAGGAGTTCGAGCGGCGCGGCTGGCGTGTGGTCCGCAACTTCCATGCGGATTTCGGGGTTCCGTGGCAGGAGACGTTCGGGACCGACGACCGCGCGGCGGTGGAGGAGTACTGCCGGGGCAAGGGCCTCCAGCCGTACTGGCGCCCGGACGGCGGACTGCGCACCACGGCGGTGCGCAAGGCGGTGCACACGCATCCGGACACGGGGGAGACGGTGTGGTTCAACCATGCGACGTTCTTCCACGTCACGTCGCTCGCCCCCGAGGTGCGGGAGGGGCTCCAGGAGATTTTCCCGGAGGAGGACCTGCCCACGAACACGTACTACGGCGACGGCGGCCGCATCCCGGACGACGTGATGGACCACCTGCGGTCCGCCTACCGGGGCGCTTCGACCCGCTTCGACTGGCAGCGCGACGATGTCCTGATCGTCGACAACATGCTGGCAGCCCACGCCCGCGAGCCGTTCACGGGCCCGCGCAAGATCGCGGTGGCGATGGCGGAACCGTCGGCCTGACAGGGTGCGTACGCGTAAGGCCGCGCGGCCACCGGAAATCGATGACCGCGCGGCCATTGACTTCGACCTTCAGTGACGGCCCGTCAGTTCACCTGGCGGGCCGTTTCGCCGCTTGCCGCGCAGAACGCGCCACAGATTTCCAAGGCGCGGCCGGTGATGCTCTCGCCTTCGGGCGGGAGGGGGCGTATTCGCGTCCGGGGACGTACGGCGTGACGGCCAGTACCGCACAGGACGGCGTCTCATCGCCATGGGCCTCTCGATCCTCGGTCAAGCCGAAGGCAGCCAGGAGCGGCAAGTCGTCACAGGGCAGCTGCACCCCATAGGCGGCGAGCCCGCACTGTCCCGCCCGGACTCGGCGCGTCGCCGGGTGTTTTGATGGTATTTCACATTAATCTCCCGTAACTGTACGAAGTCGATCCATCACGGATCGCACCCACCTCGCTCCACCGGAGATGACATGCACAAGCTTCGCAAGGCTGCTGTCCTGGTCGCTGCCCTCGCCAGCGCCGGACTCCTGAGTGCCGGCACTGCCCACGCCGGCGGCGATGGGCACGGCCACCACAAGAGCGGCGACCACTTCAACATCAAGCAGAGCTCCGAGTGCAAGTCGCACGACCTGAACGTCGACGTCCTCGGCCAGGTCGGGCTGGTCAACGGCCTGCTGGGCAGCGCGCTCAACGGCGAGGGCAACCCGGGCGATCAGAAGACACACATCGGTTCGAGCATGGGCTGCGACAACAGCGCCTTCTAAGGCCTGTCCCGTAAA
>NZ_JAGGPB010000059.1 GCF_018614055.1 Streptomyces sp. ISL-98 | reverse complement strand
CAACCTTCGCTGCGAGAGATCATCAACCGAGCCGACAAACGAGAAACGGACCCCTGCGAGCGACTTTCGTCACTCACCGAGGCCCGTTTCGTCGGGTTCTCCCCTGCTCCTACGGGTGACGCGCCAAGCGTTGTGCTGTTGCTGGGCACCAACATGAACGCGGCCCCTGGCAACGGTCACCGTGCTGTCCGCCCAGTGGCACACGGTCGTGCTGGATGTGCCGGGCCAGCCAGGGCTGAGCGGCGACTGGAGGCCGCGTCGCAGACGCATGACCTGTACATGGGTCCGCGCGGGGCGGTGAAGATCTATGGGCCACGCCGCATGGGCGCCGCATTCGACCGCGTCATCGGCTCACTGCACCGCAGATTGGGAGCGGCGTCAGAAGCAGATCTCGCCCGGGGAATGCACTACCCCGTCCGGTGGGACCCGTTCTTCCAGGACTTCATGACCCTCGCGGACGTCTACCGTTACCCAACTCAGCACTTCGACTTCCACTATGGCCAGCTGACCCTGGACGGCGGCAGCTAACAGCAGCGGTGCGGGAAGTGCGTGCTTGCTCAGCTGATCTGTGAGCTGCGGCGTTCCAGCAGGACCACGTCGCGCCAGACGTCATGATGTCGGCCGATGCGCTCGCGGGTGCCGATGACGCGGAAGCCGGCCCGCTGATGAACGGCGAGGCTGGCAGTGTTCTCGGGAAAGATCCCAGACTGGATTGTCCAGATGCCTGCAGAGTCAGCGGAGTCAACCAGCGCGGCAAGGAGCTGCTTGGCGACGCCTTGGCCGCGTGCGCCGGGGTGGACATAAACTGAGTGCTCGATCACACCCGCGTACGCGCACCGATCGGAAACCCTGGTGGCCGCCACCCAGCCGAGGACCTTACCCGAGTCGTCGAGCGCCACGAAGCGGTGCTCGCCGAGTCGGGCGGCGTTGAAGTCCACCCATCCGGGAGCCGTTGTCTCGAAGGTCGCGTTTCCTTCGTCGATGCCGGCCTGGTAGATCGCCAGGACTTGCTCGGCATGAAGCTCGGTCATGGGGACGATGTTCACCGCTGGCCTCCGAGGATCGCGGCCACTGCCGCGGGGAAGCACTCCAGGCAGGCGGCATTGACCCCGTACCTGGTGGAGGTGCCGTGCCGTTCGGGCAAGACGAAGCGAACCTCGGTCAGGATCTTGAGGTGGTGGGAGACGGTCGACTGGCCAATGGGCAGCCGACCGGTGATCTCCCCCACGGCCATCGGGCGTCGTTCGCGGGCCAGCAGGCTCAGAAGCTGGACGCGTGTGGGGTCGGCGAGTGCCTTGAACCAGCTGGCGTAGAGCACGGCGTCGTCATCCGCCAGAAGCTGCGGGCTGCCCAGAGTCTCGTTCATCGATAAACGACGATAATCGATGAACTGTGGGAGGGGAAGCGTGCGTCGTTTCTTCGAACCGCTCGCCTGCCCTGTGATCACCGGGGCTGGCGGCGCAGCTGGTTGAGGACGTATGCGGCGTCTCGGCCCACGCCGCGCAGGGTTTTGGAAGAGAAGCTGCGCTGGAACTCCATGCCGACTTAACCGAGCCCGGACACCGTCGTGGAGACGCCGCCGCGGTGCACGGGGCGCCCCTGGCTGTCGAGGGCGTCGCCGGCAGCCAGATAGTCGAGCTCGGTGCGGTATCCGGTCGCGAGTATCACGGCGTCGACCTTCTCCCGCTCGCCGTCGCACCAGATGACGATGTCGGCGTCCAGATGATCGAACATCTTGCGTCGGTCGACTCCGCCGGCTTCCAGGGCGGCGCGGTATGTGCCGTCGTCGAGGACGGAGACCGGAACCTTCTTAAGCCATCGGGTGAGCGGGGCGACGTCGAGGCGGGTGCGCTTGAGCCACCAGTGCCGATGTGCGGCGGTATCGCGCCGAGGGGGCCTGCCCCCAGCGGCACGTTCTCCCCGCAGGCGAGCAGCCCGGAGATGGCTCTTCCAGGGACTGGCGGACCACGTCGGCGAAATCGACGTACAGGGCGACCACGACCGGGTCCTCGGGGCACGCCGCGACGAGTTCCTGGGACGGCTGGATGTACGGCCAGGTCGCGCCGGCGGCCAGCGAAGTGAGGCCGGTCAGCCGGTACGCGTCCTCAATGCCGAGTCTGACAGCAGGATGCAGGTAGCCGGGCCAGGGACGGGAAGCTTCACAGTGTGGCGTACTTGTGCCGGCGGACGACCCCGGCAGACACGTTGCGCTCGAGCACCGTGGCCTGTGCGCTGGTCAGGTCGCACAGCACCGGCCGTCCGGCCACGAGGCGGCAGGCTTGGCATTGCCCCATTGGTTTACAGCTTTCCCCGGTCAACGTGAAGCTCCGACAGGGGAGTTGATGGCCTGGCATCATGCGGTCATGCCTGATGCCGAACTGCTCGCCATCGCCACCGGTGCCGCAGCAACGATTCTCGCCGACGCCGTTCGCCTGGGATGGGGCCGCGCCCGGGCGACGGTTGACCGTCTGTTTCGGCAAGGTACCCAGGAGGAGCGCGATGCGGCACTGGGCGCACTGTCGCGGGGCGTCGCCGACGACGGCCTCCGCATCGCCTTGGCATCACTCCTCGCTGCCCACGCGGAACGCCGTCCCGACGTCCTGGCAGAGCTGCGTTCTCTGGCAGCTTCCCCGTCCGCTGCCCCCGCCGTGCAGGTGCAGCGCAATGAGGGATCGGGAACGTTCATCGCCGGTGATGTGATCGGGGGGCTCACCATCAACCACGACAGCTCCCGGTGATTGACGGAGAAGGCCGGGAAGCGGGTGACCAGCACAACCACGGCTCAGGCACCTTCGTCGGCCGCGTGGTGGGCGACGTCACCGTCAACTACGGGACGTCGGCGTCCCGGCCGGCCCAGCAGGACGCTTCGGCCCCCTGTACGTCGACGGAGAGCCGGCGGTTGGCGGAAGCGGCCGACCAGCTTGCTCAGGCGGTCGGGGCGCAGTGGCGGCGGGAGGAGGAACGGCAGCGGGTGCATGACCCCTTCCCGCTGCCGGTGCGGTGGCACCTCGCACCCGAGGCCCTGATGGATCATTGGGCCAATATCCGCCGTGGCCCAGCCGGGGTGACCTTCGGTCCGTTGGCCCTGACCGGCCAGCTGGACCGGGTCGTCGACGTCTACCAGCGGATACCGTCAGGACGGCTGATGGTCCTGGGCCGGGTCGGCTCCGGCAAAACGGTCTTGACCCTGCGGTTCGTCCTCGACCTGCTCGACGCCCGCACCAGCACCGACCTCGTACCGGTGATCTTCGGCCTCGGGTCGTGGAACCCGACCACCACCTCATTGCGGGACTGGCTGACCGACCAACTCCTGCGCGACCACCCCGGTCTCGCCGCGCCCGGCCCGACCGGATCCAGTCTGGCCGCCGCCTTGGTCGAGGCCGGCCGCATCCTGCCCGTGCTTGACGGGTTCGATGAGATCGCCGACGGGCTGCATCGTGCCGCACTGGAAGCGCTGAACGCCACCAGGATGCCGCTGCTGCTGACCAGCCGCCCCGACGAGTACGCCACCGCCGTCGCGGCCGCCGACGTCCTGACCGCCGCGGCAGGCATCGAACTCGACGACCTCACCCTGACCGACCTGGCCGACTATCTGCCTCGCACCACCCGCAAAACCGCCACCGGCAGCGGCAGCGGCACCACCACGGTGTGGGACCCGGTCCTGGCCCGCTTGTGCGAACATCCGAGCAGCCCGGCAGAGGCCAACCTCACTGCAGTGCTGTCTACCCCGTTGATGGTCGTCCTTGCCCGCACCGTCTACAGCGATACCCCGGACCGCGATCCCGCCGAGCTGCTCGACACCCATCAGTTCGGCACCGCTCAGGACCTGGAAGATCATCTCTTGGGCGCGTTCGTTCCCGCCGTCTACCAGCACCCGCCCCTCGACCGGCGCTTCAGCCACCGCGGCTACCGGAGCTGGGACCCCGACCGCGTTCAACACTGGCTCGGCTACCTCGCCTGGCACCTGAACCGGCTTGGCACCAAAGACCTCGCCTGGTGGCAACTGGGCAACACCCTCAGCCGCACGACACGCATGCTCGTGGGCGGGCTCGTGATCGGACTCGCCGCCGCGCTGGCGAACGGGCTGACGAACGGGCTCCTGATCGGATTCGTCGTCCTACGCACATACCTGGGCTGGGACGGGTCGGTCGGGCTCGCGTTTCCGTTCACGGATGGCCTGCGTGCCTGGCTCGTGTACGGGCTCGTGAGCGGACTCGCAGGAGGGCTGGTGGCCGGAATCGCATTGGGGCTCCGGTTCGGGCTCCGGTCCGAAGGAGGCGAGCCCTCGCGCATACAGCTGCACATCCGCGGCCGGGCAAGACAAGTCCTGGAGCAGCTCACGGACGGGGTGATCTTCGGATTTGCAGCTTGGCTCGTCATCGGGCTCGCGAGCGGACTCGCGGGCGTGCTGGCGCGCCAGATCATAGGCTGGCGCACATTCGGGCTTGTGGACGTGATCCAAGCCATCCTCTGGATCGGTCCCCGGTTCGGCCTCGTGGTCGGGCTGGTGTTCGGGCTGGCGTTCGCGCTCCAAACCCCCGCCGACATCAGAATCGCGGTCAGCCCGTCCGAGCTGTTGACGGCCAACCGCAAGAACGCGGTCTTCCAGTCCTTCGTGGGCTGGCTGGCGTTCGGGCTTGCACTCGGGTTCCTGAGCGGGCTCGCCAACGCGCTCGTGGGCGGGTTCGTGTGGGGGTTCGTGGTCAGGCTCAGCATGGATGCCTGGGGCCGATGGTTGATCCTTTCACGCATCTGGCTGCCGATGACCGGACGGTTGCCCCGGGCGCTGATCGCATTCCTGGACGACGCCCATCAGCGGGGGATGCTGCGCCAGGTCGGCTCGGTTTACCAGTTCCGCCATGCCCGACTTCAAAACCACTTCGCCCACCTCTACGAGACACGCGGCGATCAACAGTCCACCACCCCCTGGAAGCGCTCGGCTCTGCGCTCATAAATCAAAGGGGAGTTCAGGTGATCGAAAGGCGGCTCAGCCAGCAGATGCGCGAGCTTAGAGTCGTCCAGCATGGCACCCCCGTCCTGACCGAAACGGCCCGCCCCTTCGGCCTGCCCGCCGAGTAGGAGGCCGCCGAACAGGCCGAGGAGATGCTGTTCGCTTCGATGGAGCGCATCGCCCCGCGTCCACACCTTCGCCAAAGGCATGGTCATGCCGCCCCGCAGATCGGCATCGGCCGGGTGGCGGCCGTCGTCCAGCCCCCCGAGAAAGGCGCCGACGCGCCATCGTGCTGCTCCCCCCCCATCACCACCGCCTCCGACGAGAGTGACGAGCGGTACGAGGGGTGCCTGTCGTCCTTCGATATCCGCGGCCTCGTTCCCCGTCCCCTGCGGATCAGCGTCGAGACCACCACGCTCTACGGCACCATCGTGACCACTGTCTACGTACCTGTTTCCGAACTGGCTCTGGGTAACCCGGCAACGTTGCTGAGGCACGGGCCGGTACGCGGTGTGGCTCGATGTCGCCGAAGTCTGCTGGCCAACGGGGACACCGGTTTAGCGAGGACCACAGGGCGCTGTACGTTACGGCGGCAACGTACAGACAAGCGAGTGCACGAGGAGTACGGAGTGTCAGAGGCGCCAGGCACAGGCCCAGTTCGCCCTCCAACGACTGGGCCATCTGCGCCTGGCCCATCGGTGTCGGGGGGGGCCACCCAGGGATCCGGTGCCACCGTCACGTCATGGAGGTCGAGTTCGGTGAGGAGCCGTTCCGCCCGCGCGCATCGCCGGCTCCTGGTACGACGCACCGGGCGAGCTGACCGTGACCAAGGCGGCCCCGCCAACCTGCTCCGGCCAGTCCAGTCCCACCTGCTGCTGCGGCAGGACAATGACCAAGGTTGCGTAGCACTGGCGAACCGGGGCCCGGTCGACGAAGTCGGCGGGCCCCCTTGTGCTGCGAAGCGTCGAGGGCGTGGTGGAGCGGGCTGCCCGTCCTGGTCAACATCCTCATCGGCGTCGTCAGCAACTCCCTCGACGTAGCCAGCGCACTCGAAATCTGGCACGCCGGGTACCGGAGCAGCCCGTCACGCCTCCGGTTCCTCATCGGGTGGGACGAAGTTCCCGTGGTTCAGAGAGTTCGCTGGGTGCCATCTGGTGAAGTGCCGCTGTTGGTTCGTGGCGTGTCCTGGGCCCGGCGGTGAAGGTGGTGGCGGAGTGCCAGCGCCGTCAGCAGCAGTGCTGCGAACACGACGGTGATGGTGGGGATGCCGACGGTCTCGAGGGTTTCGGAGATCCACCGCTGTACGGTGCCTGCGCCGTCGATGACGGGGTCGGTGGACAGCGGGTCACGCAGGACGCGGATTTCGTACCAGCCGTAGTACGCCACATACGCACCGACCAGGAACAGCAGGCCGCCGCCGAGGCGGGAGGCGGTGGCACCGAGGCGGCGCAGACGGCCCACCCGAGCGGTGCTGGTCAGCGCCACAGACAGCGCGGCGGCGCCCACGATCACTCCCATCCCGGCCGCGTACGCAGTGAACAGCGCGACACCTTCGAGCGTCGATCCACTGCGGAACGCGGAGACCACGATCGCGAGGAAAGGAGCGATGGTGCAGCCTAGCGAGGCGATCGCGTAGGCGGCGCCAAACAGTGCCATCGACTGCACGGAGCGGGTCACGGCGGGGGCACGGCGGAGCTTGGGGAGCAGGGTGGGCAGGTCGCGGCCGGCCAGCAGCCAGCCGCCGACGAGGGCGAGCAGCAGGCCGAAGGCGATGGTGAACCATGGCAGGTGCTGCTGCACCTGGCCGGCGACGGGTGCGACGGCGAGTCCGAAGACGGCGAACAAGGCCGCGAATCCGGCGGTCATGGCAGCTGTCGCGGCCAGCGCGCGGCCGACCGCGCCCGTGCGGGTGGGCGAGTCGTCGCCCAGGACGAGCAGGGAGAGGTAGGCGGGCAGCAGGGCGAAGCCGCACGGGTTCACCGCGGCGAGCATGCCCGCGGTCAGGGCGAGGGCGAGCGGAACGTCGGACACGGCGCGTCAGCCGACGAGCTTGCTGACCTTGTCGGCCAGCCCCTTGCCCGCGGGCAGGTTGCCGGTGAAGACGGTCTTGCCGTCCTTGTCGAGCACGACGTACGTGCTCTGCTCTGTGATCTCGAACTTCTTCCAGATGTCACCGCCTTCGTCGGACAGGTTCGGGAAGGCGCCGACCTTGGCCGAGGCGACGAAGTCCTTCATGGCCGCCGGCTTGTCCAGCCCGGCCACCCCGACGACATTGGCCCTCCCCTCGAACTGCGCTGCGACCTTCGCCGTCTCCGGCCCTTGGGCCTTGCACTTGGGGCACCAGGGGGCCCAGAACCACAGCACCGTGGGCTTGCCGACCAGCGTCGCGCCGTCAAACGGCTTGCCCTCAATGGTCATTCCGGTGAAGCGCAGTGCCTCGGGCACCGTCCCGGAAGAATCGCTGCCGGCTGAGGTGGGGGTGGCGGCGGGGGCCGTGTTCGCGCCAGAGCTGTCCGTGCCCGCATCACTGCCGGATGCGTCACCGCCGTCGGAGCCACAGCCTGCAAGGGCGAGCATTCCGGCGGTCAGGACGGCCGGGAGGAACGAGCGGACACGCATGAGGGCTCCTGATGTTCGGGATCGGCTCTGAATGTAGATCGGCCGGTCCCGTGGGCGGGACGGCTGAGTGCTTACGGTTCGGTGACGTCAGCCCGCGTGGTCCTTCAGGCGCTCCGGGTCGAGGACGGCGATGCGCCCTCTGGCGAGGCGGATCAGCCCCTGTCCGGCGAACTCGCGCAGGACCTTGGTGGTGGTTTCGCGGGAGGTGCCTGCCAGGGCTGCGATCTGCTGGTGTGTCAGGGCGATCTGCGGGCTGCGGGCCCCGAGCACGCGCGGTCGGTTCTCGGCGGCGAGGGTCAGCAGGGTGGTGGCGATGCGCTGGGGTACGGATTTGAAGACGGTGTCGGACAGGCGTTGTTCGAGGTCGGCCAGGCGGCGGCCGAGGATTTCGGTGATCCGGGCGGAGATCCGCGCATCAGAGAGCAGGAAACGACGGACATCGGCGCGGCTCATGACGCAGACGGTGACCTCGTCGAGGGCTTCGGCGAAGTTGTCGTACATCCGCTGCCCGAGCAGCGCCATCTCCCCAAAGATGGTGCCCGGGCTGATGATCGCGCAGGTCAGGGCCCGGCCGTCGGCGGAGACACGGAAGATGCGGACCCGGCCGCGCTTGAGGATGAACAGCACCTCGGACGGCTGGGCCGGGGAATGCAGAAGCTCTCCCGCGGAGTAGGTCTTCATCGGCGCTGCGGCGGCGATGGCGTCCATCTCCGCCTCGCTGAGGTCGCGGAAGATGTCGACCTCGGAGATGCACCACGTCTTCTCCACGTCGTCACCGGCGTCGGTCATGTGGTGTGTCTCCTCGCGTCGTCCCGGTGCCCACGGCGGGGGCGCCGCGCCCCACGCCGGGCTGGCCATCGCACCGGCGCTGTCGGCCAGACAGTAGCCGTCCGGGGTGCTGCGAAGCTGTGCAGCACCCCGGGGCGGTGTGCCGGGGCCGGGTGTTGACGCCGGCGGTACGCGGGTCATCCTCCGGCCCGGCCCGTCCGCTTGGCCGCCATCTGGGCGATGCAGGAGAAGGTCAGGCCGGCGAGCAGCCCGAAGACCAGGTGGCCGCCGAGGCTGGAGCTGGTGACGTCGTTCCATTCGAAGACCGGCATGCCCATGTTGGCGGGCATGATCCACAGCGCGCCGACGAACCACCACACGGCGCCGTAGGCCAGCCCGAGCACGACCGCGGGTGCCATCTTCTGGGCGAACTGCCCCAGGACCGCGCCGAAGGTGATGCCGGCGAAGACCGCGATGCCCAGGTGGATCAGCCACCCGGCGAAGGCGTTGGTCGATCCGAGCAGACCGGCGACCATGGTGATCATCGCGGTGTCCATCATCGGCCGGGACACCGACATCCAGATGCCGAACCCGATCCCGCCGACCACACCGGCCACAGCGCCGTAGGCCGCGTAGACCGGGATGGCAGCGGTTCTCGGGGATACCTGCACGGTGGCTGTCATGATCTCCAAGTCCTCTCCTGCGCGGGATGCTTGCTTCAGCTCCGACGCTAGGACCGGTGACGGATGCAAGTATGTGACCGCCCTTACCTACGTGCCAGTAACTCCAAGCCGCGGCCAGATGCCCGGCGGACGTGGCTGCCGGGCGTCGGGACGAGGGGCTCGCCATCTGTGGGGGCGATGCGGGAAGAGGCAGGCACGGCAGCGGTCGCAGGGCCCGCTGGCGAGCTCTAGCGTGGAAGGAGGGTCCGTTCGCTGGCTGAGAGGAGTGGTCGCCATGGCAGGCCGAAGCCGAAGCGAGGTCGAGTCGGAGATCAAGGAGACGCTGGGTCTCGTTCCGCATTTCTTCTCCCGGATCCCCGATGACCTGCTGGACTACGAGTGGGAGATCTTCAAGAAGATCGAGCTCGGTGAGACGCTCATCCCGAACAAGTACAAGGAACTGATCGGGATCGCGTTGCATTCGGAGACGAAGTGTCGCTACTGCACGCTCTTCCACACGGAGGCCGCGAAGCTGTTCGGGGCCACCGACGAGGAGATCCAGGAAGCCGTCCACTACGCGAAGAACAGCCTCGGCTGGAGCGCATACCTCAACGGTATCCGTGAGGACTACGACGACTTCGCGCAGGAACTCGGGCAGATCAAGGACTACTTGGCATCGAAGGGCTGAGATCATGCACCTCGAGTGGGCCCGGCCGGGTGTCCTGAGTGCGACTGCTCACGCGTTCGAGTTCGCCGCGCTGGTGGCCGCCGCACGATTCGTGGCCGAGTCCGCTCCGCCCGAAATCCCCACGGAGGCGTTGGAACAGCTCCGGCAGATTCTCCACGACTACGACACACAGGCGCTGCGTCTGCGCGAAGCGGCATCCCCTGCGGACGGCGCCTGAGCGCAGGCGCATCCGATGCAACAAGCGCCGTTGCACGGGATGCACGCGTCCTCCAGTCAGGCGTTCGGCAGGCCCTTCTCCGCGATCAGCAGGGCGTAGCCGAGGACGCCGTCCGCCACGGCGGCGCGGGCAGCGGCGAGGACGGCTGGGGCCGCCTCCAGGTCCACGCCGGCGTCGGTGAGCTTGGCCGCAGCGGTCATGCGCAGCAGGTTCAGCCTCGCCTCGATCTGGTCGATCATGCGGGTCATGGCCGCGTCGTGGCGTTCGGTGCGGATGGTGCGCAGTCCGGCGGCGGCCAGGATCTCAACGTATTGGGCCAGCGGGCGGGCGTCGGCGATGCAGGCGATCCGCGCGGCCAGACCGGTCAGCTCCGGCGGGAGGCGGTCGGGGGTGGCGGTGACGTCGGTGATGCCGACCCGTCCACCGGGACGCAGGACACGGGAGAACTCGACTGCGGCCTGGGCCTTGTCGGGGAAGGTGCACAGGGCGCACTCGCACACCACCGCGTCGAACACGCCGCCCGGGTAGGGCAGGCGCTCGGCATCCCCGGTGGTGAACACCGCCCGCTCTCCGAGTCCCGCGGCCGCGGCGGCTCCTTGGGCCAGGGCGGTGTTGGCCGGTGAGTAGTCCACCCCGTCCACCCGTACGCCGTAGACGTCGGCGAGGAGAAGGGCGGTGGTGCCGCGGCCCGAGGCCACATCGAGAACGCGGCAGCCCTCCGCCAGACGGAGCCCGTCGGAAAGGCGGCGGGTCAGGGCGGTGCCGCCCGGGTGGTAGGCGTCGCCCAGCAGCAGAGCGACCACATCCAAGGAGTACGCGGCGGCGCAGCAGGCTTTGAGTTCATCGCCGGTCGCGACGGGCGGGCGGGCGTTCTGGTCGGTCATCATGCGCCCTACTCGGCGGTCGGCTGGGGCTTTGTGCTGCGGGCGGTCTTGGAGCCGTAGGGGGTGTCGGTGAGGACGGGCGCGAGGGGCAGCGCGTTGGGCACCACGTCGGCGACGGGAACGCCGGACATCTGCGCGCGGACCTGTTCGCGGTAGCCGACGGAGTTGTAGGCGCAGAAGGGGATGAGGCGTCCGTCAGGGGTGATCTCCTCGACGCAGCACTTCATCAGCTGCTTGACGTTGAGGGTGTAGGGGTCCTGGAAGTCCTGTACGACGATCATGAATGCCTTGTCGTTGAGGTCCTTCACCGCATGCGGGAGGTCGATGCCGCAGGAGTCCGCGCAATCGAGTCCTTCGGCGGTGGCCCGTAGCTTCTCCTGGGTCGTTTCCGTGCCCATGAAGGCGGAGGCAGACCACAGCTTCTCCAGCGCCTCGCGGATTCCGGTGTCGGGCATGACGCGGTTGGTGACGTAGTCGAGGTAGTGCTCGATCTGGAGCAGCCGGGGAATGGGCACGACGGTCCGGCTGCCCGGCTCGCCGTCCACCAGCAGATAGGTGATGGAGCGGCAGGTCGGGAAGCAGCAGGGGACGGGGAAGAAGTCGCCCTTCTTGAACCACTGCGGCCGCTGTTCATTGATGAGCTTGATGACATCGGGGTTGGTGAGCCGGTTCAGCGGGTCGAACTCCACATGCCGACCGGAGTGGGTGACGGGCTGGAAAGCCACCGACCGTACGGCCGGGTGGTCGATGCCGAACTCGACGATGTCTCCGAGCTCGTGCTCGTTCAGCCCCCGCTCGACAGCCGCGACCAAAGTGACGCTCAGCCCAGCAGACGCGCAGTTGTCCAGTGCCCGCTGCTTGAACGTACGCAGGTCACGGCCCCGGATCTCCCGGTGGGTGCGCTCGTCGAAGCCGTCGAACTGCAGGTAGATGTTCACCGACCTGCCGGGCAGCTGGTTGCGTTTGCCCAGCTCGGCGACGAAGCGTTGGTCGGTGGCGAGACGGATGCCGTTGGTATTGAGGGTGACGTTCTTGATCGGCCGGTTCAGCGCGAGGTCGATGAAGTCCAGGATGTGCTTGTGGATGGTGGGCTCGCCGCCGGAGAACATCACCACCTCCGCCTCGCCCTCGGAGGCCACGAAGACGTCGAGCATCCGTGCGCACTGCTCGTGGGTGATGGAGTAGCCGTCGCTGTGGTGGCCGGAGTCGGCGAAGCAGATCGGGCAGTCCAGGTTGCAGCTGGTGTTGACCTCGATGATCCCCAGGCAGGCGTGCTGCTTGTGCTCGGGACACAGCCCGCAGTCGGACGGGCAGCCGTCCTTCACCTCGGTCTGGAAGGTGATGGGGATGGTGCCGGGCTTGTTGAACCGGGCCGAGGAGACGTACTCCTCGGCGTCCCCGTATACCAGCGCCTCGAACTCACCGTGCTCCTTGCAGCGTTTGCGCAGATAGACCTTGCCCTGGCGGATGTTGACCTGGGCGTCGACGGGCGTCTTGCACATCGGGCAGATCGACTTGGTGAACTCCACGAACACCTCGTCGCGGTCCACCTTGCGCCGCGGCGCGGGGGCTTGGGTCATCTCGGCTCCTCCACTCGAAAGGAACCCGGGCCGTGAACCCGGGCCGGCGGTCACCGCGCTGCAACACGGCGGTATGGGCAGACGCTGGCAGAGCAGCCGTCCACCGGGCGTCATCAGCGTCATCAACGGGGTGGGACGTCCTCGACGGTCGAGCTGTGCAGCCGCCGCTGATCCGCGGCGCTGGACGGCCGAGTGACGTACGGCCGGCAGCCCTCCTGCCCTGAACCACGGCTGCGGTGGGCCGGACATCGCAGGGCATGGACGACAGCGACGACAGCGATAAGCACCGTCAGGGCACCGACGATGATCAGAAAGGGACTGCCTCGCGCGCCGCCGACGGCAACGGCCACGACGCCGGCCACGAGCAGCGGGCCCCCGCAGGACAGCACCAGCAGCAGTCCGGCACCAACGGCGGACGGCATGCCGCGCAGGCCGGAGCGTTCACCGGATGCGGGCATCAGGATCGGCCTCCTCTATCCGGGGCGGGGATTGTATGGGCGCAGCGGTCTCGTCCTGCTCGGTGCCCCTGCTCGGGACGGCCCGCTGGGCAGGCGCGGCACGAGCCTTGCGGGCCCCGGCGCAGCAGCAGCCCCGCGTAGAGCAGCATCAAGGCGTCCTGGGCGAGGACGAACCAGCTCAGCCGCTGGGACAGGTAGATACCGAAGCAGCCGCAGTTGGTGACGGTGAGCCCGCGTGCGTACGCCTGCACGGCGAGGAACGACCACATCACCGAGACGGCCGTGAACACCCACACCGGAGCGACCGTCTTCGAGCGCGGGCGGGCCAGGAACCAGACCCCGCACACCAGCTCGCCCGCGATCAGTGCCACGGCCAGCGCGGTCGCGGCGGCGCCGTCGACGAGCCCGTAGGCGGTCAGAATCCCGGGCATGTGCCCGAAGGAGGCGAGCTGGCCGAACGCCATCGCCGTGTACACCGCACCCAGCACGATCCGCAGCACCATGCCCTGAACGTAAGCGGAGCTGGAAGCCGAGAACTGTAAGCGCGCTCACCGAACCGGCAGCTCGTGCGCGAGAACATGAGCAGCACGGGAGTCGTCTTCGACGAGTGCGTATCACGCGGATCCTGTGTGGTCAGGGGTGATGCCCGGTGGATGCTCAGCAGAAGCCCAAGCCGGATCGTCGGCAGGTGATCAAGGGCGCCGGGGTGATCGGGGGGCTTGCCGCTCTGCTCTTGGGCGGAGGCGTCCTGGGCTGGCAGGCCATCTCCGACCGCCCGTCCGAGACGGTGCCGGCCGTGCAGCCGGGCCAGGATCCGTCGCTGGAGACGTTGGCTGGTGCGGCGGTCTCCGGCGGACCGGGCAAGGACGGGATCCCCTCCGTCGACCGGCCCCGGTTCGTTGCGGCGCGCGAGGCGGGCTTCCTCGCGGACGACGAGCCGGTGTTCGGTCTGGAGTACCGCGGTGAGGTACGGGCCTATCCGCAGCAGGTGCTCGTGTGGCACGAGATCGTCAACGACACCGTGGGCGGCGAGCCGCTGGCGGTCACCTACTGCCCACTCACCGGCACGGTGATCGGCTTCGCCGCCCCGCCCGGCACACCGGAGCTGACGTTCGGCACCACCGGCAAGCTCGTCAACTCCAACCTGCTGATGTACGACCGGCAGACCGGCTCTGAATGGCCCCAGCTGCTCGGCCAAGCGGTCAGCGGCCCCCTCAAGGGCACACGGCTGGACACCGTCCCCCTGGTGTGGACCACCTGGAAGGAGTGGCGGGCCGCGCATCCGGACACCCAGGTGTTGTCCACCGACACCGGTGCCCTGCGCAGTTACGGCAGCGATCCCTACGGCTCCTACCCAGGCCGCAGTGGCTACTACGTCAAGGGCCGCCCGTTCTTCCCGGTACTGGCCACCAGTGACCGCTTCCCCGACAAGGACGTCGTGATCGGCGTACGGGTCGGCGAGCAGCGCCTCGCGATCCACAAGACTCTCGTCCGCAAGGCCGGGACCGTGCAGGCCCAGGTCGCGGGCACTCAAGTCGTCGCGCGCTGGGACGACCGGCTCGACACGGCTCGTGTCCTCCAGCGCGTCGCCGAGAAGTGGGAGCCCGCCGACTTCCTCGACTCCATGTGGTTCGCCTGGTACGCCTTCTACCCCAACACCCAGGTCCGGCAATGAGCAGGCTCGTGACCGCGCTCGCCAGGGCCGGCGACGCCTGGGACGCCACCCTCGCCGCCACCGCGGCCACTCCTCGTGGCGTGCGCGCCGCTCTCGCCGTGCGCCGTCACCGGCGGGTCGCACTGGCGGCTACGGCGCTGGTGCTGGTCGGGTACCTGTTCTCCATCGGCGATCTCGCGGTGTCGGCCTCCGGCCGGTTCACCGGCGTGCCCGTCTTCCAGTCCGCCCCTGGGCAGCTCTTCCATGCGCGGGGGCCGTATCTGTTCGAGCCGGTGCTCGCGCTCCATCCGACCGCGCATGTGGCGGTGTTCGTCAGTCCGGTCAACCTGCTGCTCGGCGCGGTCGTCGCCGCGCTCGTCGGCTGCAATATCGCGGTCGCCGGGCTCGCGGCACGGCAGGCAGCGTCCTGCCGACGCACCAGATACGCCCGGCTCCTCGGCGTCCTCCCGGCGTTCCTGCTCGGCTTCGCCTGCTGCGTACCGACCTTCCTGCTCGTCCTCGGCGCCGGCACCGCCGCGGCCCTCCTGCCGGTGCTGATCCCGCTGCGCCCGGTGTTCTATCCGCTCACGCTGGTGCTGCTGATCGGCACGCTGGTGTGGGGTACGTCCCGGCTGAGCACCACTCCACACACCGTCCAGGCCGGGGAATCACCCATCCCCGAGCAGGGCAGTGATCGTCCGGAGCGATAGGTGCCGGGGACACTCCGGGGATCAATCGCGTGCGCGTGGTGGGGGCAGCCAGCAGAACACCGCACACCGCAGCGCCCGGACCAGCCGATCGCCTACGCGCTCGCGCAGCGACGCGGGGCCGACACCGGAGGGCTCGGCCGCGTCCGCGGGCAGATCGTCCAGCAGTGGGCTCAGCTCGTCCTGCGAGCGAGCCCGCATGGCCCGCCCGGCGCGGTCCTCGAATTCCGGCTCGTCCAATCGGCCCTCGGCGTAGGCCGTCTTGAGGCGTTCGAGGGCTTGTTCCCGTTCGGCGTGTCCAATGCACAGTGACGACATGGCGGGCCTCCTGCTTCCAGGATATTGCGCTGCGGAACGGCACCGCTCTTACGCGAGCGCGCTCACGTTCCGGCCCCGGGGCGACCGCCTACCGTGAGCGCAACGCATCCCGCGCCCGAAGAAAGGCCGGCCGTCGTGCCCGTATCCGACCCCACCGACAGCCGCGCCGCGACCAACGCCCTGCTGGGGGCGCTGAAACAGGACCGCTGGAGACCTCACGCCGTCGCCCGATTCCTGTGGCAGGCCGCGGACCGGTCGGTACGGCAGGCGGCCCACCATCCCCGCGCGCTCACCCACACCACCGCCCTGCACGGCCTGCTGCTCGCTCTCACCCGAGACCGGGGAGACAAGGCATGGGTGGCGACCAGCTGGACTCTGGGTGCCCTCCATCTGGGCCTGCTGGAGCACCGCGACGGTCTCTCGCCGGCCGATGCGCTCACCCTGCTGCGGGGCAACCTCCCCGCCACGATCGTGGGGTCGAGTCGTGTCTCGGGGGTGCTGGCGATCGCCTCGGACCTGGCGGATGGCCGCCTGGCCCGCCGCCAGGCCACCGTGTCCCCGTTCGGCGATTACGCCGACTCTTTCGCCGATGCCGCGTTCTGGACCTGGCTCGTCCTGCGGCACGAACCCAGCCGTGCGGTACGGGCGGCGGCGATTGCCGCGTGGGCGCTGCCGGTCGTCACGGTCACCGCCCTCGCTGTCAGCCGCGGCACGATGCCGGAGCGGCCCCGCCCTGCGCTGCTGCGCCCGGCTGCCGCGATGCAGGGGGTTGTCGCTGTGCGGCATCTGTTGCGCCGCTGACGTGCGGGCAAGCGCGGGAGCGGTAGCTGGGGGGATGCTGTCAGCCGAGGATGTCGAGGGCGGCGAGACAGACGGTCCTCCCGCGCCCTGCGTCCCGCCCCGGAAACCGGTGCAGTCGGTCAGGACCGTACGGCGGAGGGGGTCGGGGTGTCCTGTCGCAGGCGGGCGCGGAGGGTGGCGGCGAAGTCCTCGGCACGGGAGAGCTGGACGCGGAGCTTGTCGACCTGTTCCGCGGCGGCCTGCTCGTACTCGCGTACGCGGTCCAGCAGGACGTCGCGTTCGCTGGTGTCGAGGTCACTGTCGGTGTCGAGGCGGTCGGTGGCGTCGAGCAGGTCGCGCATCTGGTCGAGGGTGAAGCCGAGCGGCTTCATCCGGCGGATGACCATGAGCCGCTGCACGTCACTTTCGGTGTAGAGGCGGAATCCGCCCTGCGAGCGAGCGGAGGGGACGACGAGCCCGGTCTCCTCGTAGTGCCGGATGGTGCGCAGGGACAGTTCGGTCCGCGCGGCAACCTCGCCGATCTGCATGTGCTTGTCGTCCACGCCCGTGATCCTCTGGCCTTCTTGTTCCTCGTGGGCCGCAGCCCCTATGGCCTCAGCGACCTCTACTCTAACGTTAAGGTAGAGTTGTGGTGGCGAGGGCGGCGTGCCGCTGCCCCGCTATAGCCGTGTCGGGGCCGATGGTGCCCCCGGCGAAGTTCCGATTCTTGCAGGAGAGAGCGTGCGCGAGCCCACGATGCCCAGTGCCGCCGCCTGCCTGCCGTGACGCTTCGCCCCTGACGAGAGCGGCAGCCGCCCATTTTTCCCGGCCCCGCTCCGTCCCTCATGACTTCCGGCCCGACCTTGCGGGCCGTCCGCGGGGTGCCGCCCGGCCCTTCCGCGTCCTCCCGCACGCCCCGGCCTGCCGGCGTGGGTGTGCCTGAGTACGACAGGTACCTGCTTCCTTGTCTTCTTCCGCCCTCACCCCGGCCGCGCGGCTGCGCGGCCTGCGCCCCGACTGGATCTCCGACCCGAAGGTCTGGCGCACCGAGGTCCTGGCCGGCCTCGTCGTTGCCCTCGCCCTGATCCCCGAGGCGATCTCCTTCTCGATCATCGCCGGGGTCGACCCGGCGATCGGCCTGTTCGCCTCCTTCACCATGGCCGTGGTCATCTCTATCGTGGGCGGCCGTCGGGCCATGATCTCGGCGGCGACCGGCGCGATCGCGCTCGTCATCGCACCTCTGAACCGCGAACACGGCCTCGGCTACCTGATCGCCGCGGTGATCCTGGCCGGCATCTTCCAGGTCGCCCTGGGGGCGCTGGGCGTGGCGAAGCTGATGCGGTTCATCCCGCGCTCGGTGATGGTTGGCTTCGTCAACTCCCTGGCCATCCTGATCTTCATGGCCCAGGTCCCCGAGATGCGGAACGTGCCCTGGGCCGTCTATCCGCTGATCATCGGCGGGCTGGCGCTGATGGTGTTCTTCCCGAAGGTCACCACCGTGATCCCGGCGCCGCTCGTCTCCATCGTCATCCTGACCGTCATCACGGTCGGCGCGGCCATCGCAGTGCCGACCGTCGGCGACAAGGGCGCCCTGCCCTCCTCGCTGCCGGTGCCCGGCCTGCCCGACGTGCCGTTCACGCTCGACACGCTGACCACCATCGCCCCGTACGCCTTCGCGATGGCGCTGGTCGGCCTGATGGAGTCCCTGATGACCGCCAAGCTCGTCGACGACATCACCGACACCTCCTCGAACAAGACCCGCGAGTCCATCGGCCAGGGCATCGCCAACATCGTCACCGGCTTCTTCGGCGGCATGGGCGGCTGCGCCATGATCGGCCAGACGATGATCAACGTGAAGGTCTCCGGCGCCCGCACCCGTCTCTCCACGTTCCTCGCCGGCGCGTTCCTGATGGTGCTGTGCGTCGCCTTCGGCCCGATCGTCTCCGACATCCCCATGGCCGCCCTCGTCGCCGTCATGATCATGGTGTCGTTCGCGACCTTCGACTGGCACTCCATCGCACCCAAGACTCTCAAGCGGTTGCCTCTGGGTGAGATCACCGTCATGGTCGTCACCGTCGCCTCTGTCGTTGCCACACACAATCTCGCTATCGGCGTCGTCGTCGGCTCGATCACCGCCATGGTGATCTTCGCCAAGCGGGTCGCGCACCTGGCCAACGTCACCTCCGTCACCGACCCCGACGGAACGACCGTCGTCTACTCGGTCACCGGTGAGCTGTTCTTCGCTTCCTCCAACGACCTCGTTGGCCAGTTCAACTACGCCACCGACCCGGACAAGGTCGTCATCGACCTCTCCTCCGCCCACATCTGGGACGCCTCCTCCGTCGCCGCCCTCGACGCGATCGAGACCAAGTACGCCCAGCGCGGCAAGACCGTCGAGATCACCGGCCTGAATGACCCCAGCGCCGACATCCACGGCAAGCTCAGCGGCGAACTCGCCAGCCACTGACCGTCGCTGCCGCCAGACAGGACCCCGGCCCAACCGCTGGGGTCCTTTGCGTGCACGGCCCGTGCCAGCCTCGATCGGCAGCATCAGCGCCTACGGGATGCCCTGCATGCGGCACTCGTTGCCGCCCGGGTGCAAGGGCAATTGGGCCCTGGCGCCGATCCGGGAACGACGGCCGACGTGCTGGCACTCCTCGCGCACGGGGTCAATCTGCGCTCCCGCGCGGGAGCCGACGCACAGGAGCTCAGCACTACGGTGCACGCTGTCATCGACGCGATCGGCGGCCGGGCCGTGACATGACATGACGCGGTATGCCGTCACCAGCGGGCTCTGCGCTCCGCTTCCTCCTTGACCGATGCCAGCGTTTTCGCGACCGTCTCCTCCCAGCGGCCGGCGACCAGTTGCCCCCAGCGTTGCCCCAACCCCCACAGGTCGGTGCCCAGCACCCCTTCGTACGCCAGCCGCGTGCCGGACTCGTGCTCGGTGAGGACAAACGCCTCGACGACATGCGGCACCGGGCCGCGCACCAGACGGAAGTCGATGCGCTCGGGCCGGGTGAACCGCACTGTCTCCACCGTGGTTGCGGTCAGCCGCCCGCCTGCCACGGGGGTGTGGTGCGCGGCGAGCACCATGTCGCTGCCCCGCTCCAGCACGTTCACCTTCTCCCGCATCGCCCGGGTGGCCCGACTGAGATACGGCTGGGCGATCACATCGAAGACCACGTCCCTGGGCGCGGCGATGTCGACGGTCTGCGGGCCCAGCGCGCGTGTGCGCCGCCCGACGCCCACATCGACGGGCAGCGCGCCGCTCACCAGCCCGAGATAGGCCGCGGCAACCGCACCCGAGGCGCCGGCGGTCCACGCCGCGAGGCGCGCAAGCCGCTGGGCGCTCACCGGCCGGTCTCCGGCGGCGCTTCGACCGTGACGCCGTTCCAGAAGGCGACATGGTTCTTGATCTTCTTCGCCAGCGGGGTGGGGCGCGGGTAGTACCAGGCGGCATTCGCATTGACCTGCCCGCCGACCGTGACCGTGTAGTAGCGGGCCAGCCCCTTCCAGAGGCACAGCGACTTCGCCCGGCTCTCGGTGAAGTACTGACGGTGCAGCGACTCGGGCGGGAAGTAGTGATTGCCCTCGACCACCACGGTGCGCTCCGCCTCCGCCAGCACCGCGCCGTGCCACACAGCGCGCATCATGATCTTCTACCTCCGGGCACGTCCTTGAAGTCCATGCCGCGACGCTAAACCGCCGCCCCGGGCCCCGACGGTGATCCCGCTTACAGTCTGGCGCCGGTGTCGCGGTACGCGCAGGGACGTGCTGCCGGAGGTAGCCTGGAAGCAGGTGGTTGGACCTTCAATCAAACTCGCGCTGGAGGCCGCCATGGACGTCTTGGTGTTGATCGGACGCATCCTCTTCTCAGCCCTCTTCCTCAGCAGCGCGGTCGGCCACATGACCAAGACCAAGGCCATGGCCGGCTACGCCTCGTCGCGAGGCGTGCCGGCACCCGCTCCGGCCGTGCTCGGCGGCGGTGTGCTCCTGCTCGCGGGCGGGCTGAGCGTGCTGCTCGGGGTCTGGGCCGACCTCGGGGCGCTGCTGCTGGTCGTCTTCCTCGTGCCGACCGCCGTGCTGATGCACGCCTTCTGGAAGGAGACCGAGCCGCAGGCACGGCAGATGGAGATGGTCCACTTCCAGAAGGACATGGCGCTCGCCGGCGCCGCGCTCATGCTGCTCGGCCTCATCGCCCATGCGGGCGGTGACCTGGGCCTGACCCTCACGGGACCGCTTTTCGACATCGGCTGACCAGCGCGTCCAACGCCGGGGAGGGGAAATCCCACGCGGCGTTGTTCCAGCGGCGTTGTTCCAGCGGCCCCCCTCTCGCCACGGTACCCCAATCGTCCGCCCCGAGATGCCCGGGGCCTTCCACCGGTGCCGCGTGCTCTGGGCCGTAGGACACCTTCCGGCAACGGCCCACGCCGCATTCACCCCGAGCCCATTCGTCTCTCCTTCCACTGTCTTCCAGCACTGGGACGGCGCGCCAGGAAGAGCCGGGTGCGGGAGCACAATGGAAAGAAGGGGGATGAGGGCATGTCTGACAAGACCCTGGCGGTGGAGAATGCTGCGGCTGCGGTTGACGCGCAGGGCGTCGTAACGGCCTGGAGCCGGGGTGCCCGACTCCTTCTCGGGTATGAGCCGGCCGAGGCGATCGGACGTCCGGCATCCGATCTCCTTGCTGCTCGCCTCCCGGACTCGGCGTGGCGGAGCCTGTCACAGCAGGAGCCGTGGAGCGGGCGCGTCGCGCTGCGCGACCGGGACGGCCACACCGTAGAGGCCGACGTGCGGGCCTACCCGCTGCTGGGCGCCGATGACCACGTCGGATGGTTCATCCACGCCGCCCCGCCGGAGACCGACGGTGCCGACCTCGCCCTGCAGCGCCGCCTGCTCCTGTATCACCGGCCCGCGCAGCCGGCAGTGGAGACGGCGATGCGCTACCTGCCCGCCGATCCGCAGGCCGGTGTGGGCGGCGACTGGTTCGACGTCATCCCCCTCTCCGGAGCCCGGGTGGCCCTGGTCGTGGGCGATGTCGTCGGCCACGGCATCCATGCCTCCGCCACCATGGGCCAACTGCGCAGCGCGATGCGCACCCTGGCCGATGTCGATCTTCCTCCCGATGAACTGCTGACCCAGCTCGACGACCTCATCCTCGAAGAGATCGAAGAGGGCATCGAATCCGCCGGAGAGGTCGGCGCGACATGCCTCTACGCGGTCTACGACCCGATCTCCCGCCACTGCACCCTGGCCAGCGCCGGCCACCCCGCCCCCGCCGCCGTCCTGCCGGACGGCTCCGTGGAATTCATCTCCCTGGCCCCAGGCCCCCCTCTCGGCGTAGGCGGCCTCCCCTTCGAAGCAACCGACGTCCGCCTGCCCGAAGGCAGCCTGCTCGTCCTGTACACGAATGGACTCGTCGAGGCCCACGACCGCGACATCGACACCGGAATGCAGGAACTCGTGCACGCCCTGGCCGAACCCACCCCATCGCTGGAAGCCATCTGCGACCACCTCATCACGGCACTCCTTCCCGAGCACCCGGACGACGACGCCGCCCTGCTCGTAGCCCGCACCCACGCCCTGGGACCCTCGCACGTGGCCACCTGGGACCTGCCCGCGGCGCCCGTCATCGTCGCCGACGCGCGCCGCCGGACCACCGACCAGCTCACGACCTGGGGCCTGCAGGATGCCGTCCCTACCACCGAGCTGATCGTCAGCGAGCTGGTCACCAACGCCATCCGGTATGCCGAAGCCCCCATCCAGCTGCGGCTCATCCGCAACACCGCCCTGATCTGCGAGGTCTCCGACGCCAGCAGCACCGCTCCGCACGCCCGCCGCGCCCGTGCCCTGGACGAGGGCGGCCGCGGCCTGTTCCTGGTCGGCCAGCTCGCCGAACGCTGGGGCACCCGTCACACACCGACAGGAAAGACCATCTGGGCAGAGCAGCCCCGACCGCTCCCTCGCCCACGGCCCCGACGCCAGCCGGCGCGAGTACGTGGCGGACCGACAGGATCCGCCCGGCGGACCAAGCCTGCGGCCACGACCGGATCACGGTAGAGCTTCCGGGGCGAGCGCGGCGGTGCCCTCGAGCAGGTGAGGCCGATCACGCGTCTGCCACAGGCGTGACCGAAGCGGCGCCCGGCTCCGTGCGGCCGCCCGGCCGGCTACTGCGGGCGGGTCGGGCCGTGCCGCCGCCTATCGTGGAGACATGGGCGAAGTCCTCGTCGTGTACGAGCTCGACAAGGCGGCGGCCACGCGCGCCTCCCGTCGTGTACCGCGTGGTGGGGAACGGCCCGTCCGCCGGGTGCACGCGGCGCCTGCCGCCCCAGGGACGCCCGCCGTGACCGGACCACGAACCCTCTGCGGCAAGGACACCTTCGCCATGGAGACGACCGGCCGGAAGCCCTCCGAGCACCCCGAGTCGCCCTGGTACCCCGAGGAGTACGCATCCGCGGTTTGCCCCGACTGCGATGCCGTGATGGAGACCTGACCGCGTGCCGACTGCACAGACGTCGCTGCGTCGCGGAGAGGATTCCGACGCCAGTGCCACGTCCCGCGCTCGTGCAACGCATCCTGGCCACATCGACACGCCCCTTCGTGGACTAACCAGGCAAGGACTGAGATGGGGCAGTGACGCCTGCCGCACCCTCCAAGGAGACAAGCAGTAGGATCGGTAGCATGAGTGAGCCTACCGGCAAGTACTCGATCACCATGCCGCGCGACATCGCCGAAGCCGCCAAGGCCCGCAGCGGCCCCTCCGGCCTGTCCGCCTACGTCGCCGCAGCCGTCGCCCGCCAGATCGAACGCGACAACCTCAACGAGATCATCGGCGTCGCCGAGGCCGAGCACGGCCCCTTCACCGACGAGGAGATCCAGGCGCTGCGCGACCAGCTCCACCAGGCCCGCCGCGAGCAGACCGAGCATACGCGGGGCGGAGCGGACGCCGCGTGACCCGCTCCCCCGCCGTCCCCGGCGGCACGCTCGTTCTGGACAGCGAGGGGCTGGCCAAGGCCGTGCTGCGCGACCGCACCGTCACCGGATGGCTAGCCCTGGCCCGCGCCGACGACCTCCGGGTCATCACGTCTGCGGCCACCCTGGTGGAGGTCGTCCACCCGCGGATGAACCGCCCGGCGCTGGAGTGGACCCTCTCCCGCCTCGTCGTCGAACCGGTCACCGAGCCGATCGCCCGCCATGCTGCCGTCCTCCTCGCCGACGCCGGCCTGCATGGGCACAAGTACGCCATCGACGCCATGCTCAGCGCCACCGCCCTCGCCGCCCCCGGCCCTGTCTCGGTCCTCACCTCGGACCCGGAGGACCTCACCGCGCTGTGCGGCAGGCGGGTCACCGTGATCAAGGTCTGACCCGGCGCCCTCCTCGATCGCAACAGGCTCCACAGCGATCACCGTTTCGCCCCGGACGCCGCTGATCCAGGCCGGGCGGCCGCAGGCGCTCAGGCCCCCCCTTCGCCGCGCTGCCCGTTGATGGACTCCAAAGTCCAACTAGAAGGAGCAGGCTCCCCCCGCCACCCGGTGGCTCGCTCCGGGCATGGCAATCGTCTGGATCCGCCACATGGCGCACCACAACCGGGGAACGATGTCGATCGACTCGAACATGCGAAGGTGGGTACGCACCGTCGGCCCCGAGGAGATCGACGACACTGTGGCCGCCTGCCCTCACCTGTTTCAGGCATGCGTCCCCAAGGTCGCTGACATCAGGCTCGCCGCCGTCGGCGAGCAGCTCTTCGCCACTCGCATCGAGATCGACGGTGACCATCTCGACTGGCGTCAGGACTACGACGTCCTGACCTATTCCCCGGTCGAGGTGCCCCCGCCATACGGGCCGCCGTCCGCGCCTACCTCGACGCCTTCGGCCTCCTCTTCGGAGCGTTCGACTTCGCGGTCCGCGACGACGGGCGCTGGATCTGGCTGGAGACCAACCCCAACGGTCAGTGGGCCTTCGTCGACGAGCCCACACGCCGGGAGATTGCCACCGCGCTGGCCGACCACCTGCAACAAGGCGCCACCCCGTAGACGAAACCGTCCGTCGTAGGTGGGCATCGGAGGCAGCAGCGGGCTTGTTGGTTTTGTTCGTGAGACATGGGTTCTGGATCAATTCTTGTAGCGATTGACCACGCTCCGTGCTCACTTCACGCCAGAAGGACCCGTTGGAAATTGATCCAGAACCCGGGAACGGACAGCACCTCGCGGCCTGGGCGCGATGGGATCGGGCTCGGTGGCGACACGGAGTGGATCTAGTGGGCCCGAGGGTTGCCGTCTGCGCGGTCGCTCGGGACCGCGGTCGGATGCTGCGGGGCAGCGGGCTACCTCTCGAGGCGGGACAGGTCGGGTGCGCGGTCGCCCGCGGCTTCGGGGATCGCCTCGCTGATCGATGCCAGCTGTCCGGCGGAGAGCCGCACCTCCAGAGCCCCGGCGTTTTCGTCGAGGTGGGTGCGGCGGCGCATCCCCGGGAGGAGGATGACGGTGCCCGGCTGGGCTAGCAGCCAGGCGAGCGCCAGTTGCGCCGGCGTGCAGCCGATGTGCGTGCTGAGTGCTCGTACGTGCTGGACCAGGTTCAGGTTGGCGGAGAGGTTCTCTCCCCGGAAGCGGGGCTGATCGCGCCGGATGTCGTCGGCGGCCAGGGAGTCCACGGAGGTCAGAGCGCCCGTGAGGAGGCCGCGGCCAAGGGGTGAGTACGCCACCAGCGCGACGCCGAGTTCACGGGCCGCGGGCAGGATCTCCCGCTCCAGGCCACGCGTCCACAGCGAGTATTCGCTCTGCAATGCGCTGATGGAGGCCGTGGCACAGGCTCTGCGCAGGGTGTCGGCGTTCACCTCCGACAGCCCGAGGTAGCGCACCTTGCCTTGGGTCACCAGCTCGCTCATGGCGCCGACGGTTTCTTCGATCGGGACGTCGGGGTTGCGGCGGTGGAGGTAGTAGAGATCGAGGTGGTCCACCCCGAGGCGTCGCAGTGACGCCTCGCAAGCCGTCTTGGCGTACGTGCCGGTCGAGTCGATCCGACGCGCTCGTGGATCGGGGGACCGTACGACGCCGAACTTGGTGGCGAGGAAGACCTCGTCGCGGCGACTTGCGATGGCTCGTCCCACGAGCTCTTCGTTGGTGTGCGGGCCGTACATGTCGGCTGTGTCGAGGAAGGTGAGGCCCCGGTCGAGTGCCCGGTGGATCGTTGCGACTGACTCCGTCTCGTCGGCGGAACCGTAGAAGTCGGACATGCCCATGCAGCCCAGGCCCATCGCTGACACGAGCGGACCGTCACGGCCCAGCCGCTTTCGCATTACCCGACTCCTCCCTTCCCCGGCCGCCCGCCATCGGAGATCAGATCCCCTCTGTCATCGTCCCTAATCCTTGTGCGCGGCAGGGGAGTTGGTCAGACTTGGACAGAAGGAGGGTGGCTATGCTCCGGGATGCCGTGAACGGCTGGGCACACCAGACCTTCGCCTCCCCTGCGGCGTTCCGTCTCCCGTATGTACCCGACCACGCGTCTCTGGCCCGCCGCATACGGGATGAACTGCTCGATGGCCCTGGCTTCACCGTGGTGAGGGGCACGCCCATCACCACCATGAGTGCGCAGGAAGCCCAGGAGTTCAGCGTGTCGATGCTTCGCCACCTGGGTGAGCCGCTCCCGCAGGGCCGCGGCAGGGACACCGCCTTTGCGTGGCTGGTCCGGGACGAGGGCGTCTCGGCGTACACCGACGACCGCCGCTTCCACGAGAACGCCTACACCTCCAAGTCACGCGGCTACCTGCACCTCCACAACGACCAGGCCGTCCAGCCCTTCGGCCAGGAACCCGACACCATCGCCCTCCTCACCCACCGCAGGGCCGAACAGGGCGGCGCGTCGGTGCTGGTGGACAGCTGGACGGTCCACCGGGCGCTCCGCGACGAGTTTCCGGACGTGCTGCAGCTACTCGGTACCCCGTTCGCCTTCGACCGCCGGCACGTCACGCCCCCCGGCAGCGTCCCCCGTGGTGTGGGCGCTGGTGTTCGAGCAGGTCGACGGCCGCGTCCACGTACGGTGCAACGTCAAGCGGATGGAGACCGCCGCCGAACTGACCGGCGAACAACTCCCGCCCGACAGGCACGCTGCCCTCGACACCCTGCGAAAGGTGCTGGCCCGCCCCGAACTCAGGATCACCATCTTGCTGGAGGACGGCGACTGCCTCATCGTCGACGACCGGCGCATCCTGCACGGCCGTATGTCCTACGAGGACCACGGTGATGCTGCCCGCCGGTGCTGCCTCGTCCGAGTCATGCTCCGGCGGCACCGGCCCGGGCACGCCGCCTGACCTCACCTCGCAGCCCGGCCCAGCGGGTCAGCTTCAGCGCCCCGGGGTCATCGCCGACAGCGGCCCGATCGAGCAGGAGAAGGTGATAAAGACGCCTCGCTGCCCAGGGGTTCTAGGTTGTCGCCCATGGTGATCAGCAGGGTGACGGAACTGTCCGGTCCGATGCCCACCGGGAAAGGCCTGAGCTATGGGCTGACACATGGCGGCACGACTCGATGTGCCACGTGGTCCCTATTGCAGGCGGTGGTGGTGGTGATCCTGGAGCCAAGCAACCGTCCAGGTTGGGCACTGAGCAGAGCCGCGCAGCTAGGCGATCCGGTCATTCACGCTCCCGCCCACGCCTGGCCGGAGCGCGCCATGAGGGGCGCGGATCCCTTATACGGACGGTTGGGCGGGTGCGATCGCAAATCAGGCGCACCCCCGAAAGCGTCACAGGAACACGGACCGCACGAGGCGCCGACCGCATCGTGCGCGCCAGCGCAGCCGATCTCACTACGAAGCCGCACTGGAGCGCTCCGGTGCGGCTACGTCGTCTGACGGCTCCGCGCAGAGGTCCCGTCAGGATGGTTCCCGGCGGGGCTTCGCCGTATCACCCGCTATCACACAGCTATCACGAACTGGGCGGACCCTCCCGAACTAGGAGGCCCTGACCTGCGGTTTCGTGCCCGCGCTGGAGTGGCTGGACGCCCATGGACGGTCGTTACGACCTGTTCACTGTGGTTCCCCACCTGCGGTCGTGGCGGCCTGCCCCAGTGCAGGGGCGGCCCGATAGCCAGCCAGGTCCGGGGCGGGACGAGTGGTCCAGGGTGGGCGAAGCTCAGATCAACCAGGCTCGACCAGGCCTCCGGGGGCGGTCGACTCACGGGCGTCGGCGGGACGACGAGCGCGGCACCGAACACGACTCCTGGACCGGCTCGGGAACCGTTCCCCAGGATCCTGCGTGACCTCTTGATGTGTAGTCGGCTGGTGGAGGGGGCTGGATGAGAACGCGGACGATGGTGAGCGTGGCGGTAACGGCCTGCGTGGCGCTGATGGCGTGCGCGTGCGGCCCGGAGAAATCGAAGGCGGACACGGCTGCGAAGCCTTCGCAGCCGTCCGCGTCCGCTCGGACCGAGAAGCCGTCGGCCAGCCCGACCGGTAACCAGCCTGCGCCCAGGACGAAGGAGCGCGCGATCCAGCGGTACGAGCAGTACCTCCACGCCCTCGGCCGTGAGGACATCGACACGGTCTGCGAAGTGGCCGGACCCGGGGCGAAGAAGGCACAGGACAAGGGATTCGGTCCGTGCACGTCAACGTACGTCGTGGTGTTCCAGATGATCTCACCCGCGCAGAAGAAGGCCCTGCAAACCGCGACGGTCGATCCGCAGCGCATCGTCGTGCGCACCCCCGACAAGATCGAGATGCCGCTCGAAGCGGTCAGGACCTCCGCCACGTTCTCCGAGAGCGACCTCGGCAGCTACACGCTGGAGTACCTCAAGAACGATTACTACATCACCGACGGAACGTGACGCGTCGTACGCGGAGCCGCCTGGCGGTAGGAGCAGACTCATTCCCACGGCCTTCATGCTGATCAGATGCCTGAGGGCATACGATCCCGCGAAGGCCGCCCCCGGGAGCGGTGATCTACGCAGGCCCGCCTCAAGTGCGAACTCCGTTCGAGAGCTTCGGGCAAGAGGCCAACCGACACGGTCGCTCTGCGTTACAGCCGAAGATAAAGACAAGCTCAGCCCGCAGCGCCGGCGGCAGACGTCCTGGTCCACTCGGAACAGCCCGCACACTCCGAGAGCGGGCGGCCCCGGCTCTCAGTTGAGTGCGAAACCAAGTGGGGAACGCGAGCGCCCATGGGGGAAATCGCGGGTCTGGTCGGCATTTCGTGACGGTCACGATCGCAGCAGGACGCGGGTGCGGAGGAGTTTGAAGGATCCGCGGCCGTACATCTGCCGCTTGATCGTCTTAAACGGTTGACGTGGCCTTCGACGACGCCGGAGCTGTAGGCGAGTGTCATGCCGGCGAGGACGGCGTCCCAGTCCTGGCGCAGGAATCCGGCGAAGCCCTGTATTGGACCTGGTCCGTTGGTCTCGGCCTCGCGGACCCAGGCGGCCAGGAGGTGGCCGAGCCGGCACGTCTGGGCCCAGCGGCCCAAGTCCTCGCCCTGGACCAGGACTTCACCCGGTGCCGGCGGCACCGCTTCATCGCCTTGGGCATGGGCCTGGGCGAGGCGGAAGCAGTGCTGCCACCCCGCATCCCACACGGGGCGCCGAGGCCGGCGAGCTCGGCCACCAGGCCGGCTTCACCGGCTGACGCACTCCACAGCGGCCCCTCGCCTTAACCCGGGCGAGGGGCCGCTGTCTGCGTCGCACATTCACTTCAGGTCGCGGATGGTCGCCTCGAACGCCCGGTCCATGTCCCACAGGGGTTCGAAGGTGACGTGGACGACGTGGCCGTAGGTCTGGTTGTGGAACATCTGGTAGCGCCCGAAGGCCTCGGGGTCCTCCACTTCGATCAGCGCGTACCCGCCCCATCCGGTGCCGAACGTCTGGTGGTGCACGACGCCGCTGTCGACGTCGCCCCAGTTGCCCGACCGGGCGAACGCTTTGAAGGCTTCGCCCCACGCCTCATCGAGTGCAGGCTTGGTGACGCCCTCGCTGTAGACGAAACGCTGAAGATACTTTTGCCCCATCGACCCACTCCTGCTCCCTGCCCCGGGCAGCCCTTACGCATCGCCCTACCGCCGCCGGAGAGACGTACCAAGCCGCCGACCCTCGCTGCGGACATCCCGAACGG
>NZ_JAGGPB010000005.1:136698-386201 GCF_018614055.1 Streptomyces sp. ISL-98 | reverse complement strand
AGGACCTCAAGCAACGGCATTGCCCGGCCCCTTCGCTCCACCCCCATTACAGGGGCTTCAGCACTACTACGGACCGGTCCGCCAGCACGCCTCGCATCGGTACTCAACCCCTCACGGTTCAGCCGCTCGGGGCGCTCCCTCTCGTCGCCCTCGACGAACGACCGTTTCGAAGCGTGCCTTCCCACGTTCCGTGCAAGAGCGGCAGATCAGGCTCACGCCACCTCCATGCCGGACACCGCCTGGCCAATAGGCGGGCACCCGCCAGGCTCCTCCCGGGATAAAAGCTGGCACCCCGGTTTTGATGTCACTTCAATTGGATAACGACACGTCGTCAGCGGTTCGCTCACGCTCGTCTTCCTGATCCCCACCTGACACTTCGAAGAGTGCCTTTTCCACATCGCTCACCACGATCACGTCACCACTTTCGCAGCATGTGGCGGTTTGAAGCCTCCCCCCGCAGGGCGACTTCGAAGGGCCATTCCTTCATCTCCTGCACAGCATCAGTCGAAGTGACTCCCCTACATCGAGCCCCTCCTTCTGTTCGTGGCACACAGCCCTTTCCAACCTGACGGCGCGGTCGGGTGGTTGGTGGGCTGTACGAACTGATGAAGCCCCTGGTAGACGGGTTCACGACCAAGATCACCGGCGCTCGACCAGGAGCTTCGTGTGCTTGTCTACCCATCGGCGATCGATCTGTCCAGCGCCCACCTGCTCCACCTCACCCAGCACCTGACTGCCCGGGTCCGCTCACGACCTGACCGCCGCCCGAACCCACGGCATCGTCGACGCACTCGCCGAGGCCGACCTCAAGTGCTGGGCTGACAAGGCGTATCAGGGCGCCGACGGCTCCATCCGGGTGCCCTTTCGCGGCCGTCAGCTCAAGCGATGGCAGTGCAGGCACAACAGCACCCATGCCAAGATCGGCTGCCTCGGCGAGCAGGCCATGGCCACGCTGAAGGGCTGGCGGCTCCTTCGAAAGCTCCGCTGCAGCACCAACCACATCACCGACTTCGTGAAGGCCGTCCTCACCCTTCACCACGCCTCAACGTGAGGTTCGAAAAGGCTCAGCGAACTCTTTCGTCCTGTCTCGCAAGGGCGAAAGAGTTCACTGACACCAGTGACGGTCTTTACTTGGTGGCGGTGCAACCCATGATGCGCGTCGACCTGAGTTCAACCAGGGAACTTCCATTCCCTTAGTCTGCAAGTCGGCACCACGAGCCCTTGCCGCCCCGGCTTCAGGAGGTAATCACAAGGCCCCGCAATGTGATCACGGGGCAAGGGAGGGCCTAGATGCCGTTGCCGATGTCGAATCCCGCCAGGATTGAAGCTATCAAAATAGCCGCAACAGCGAGAATGCCTCATCGCATTTGTTGTGTTGCGGCCATTGTAATTCCCCTATCGGGCGGGGGTCGCTATTACTTTAGATTAGTCTTCCCGATGATCAGGAAGGACTTGAGCGGGCAGGTTACAGATGAGCTCTGACCAAAGGGCTTCCAAGGCCCGTGCAGCCACACGTTGATGGTGTGGGTGTTCCCTTGGCCCCGCTCCATGGCACAGTACGCAGCCGCACGGTGCCGCGTCTTGCTTCGATCCATGCCGGGCCCAGGGAGGGCCACGCACTTGGATGTGACCTTCTTCCTGGCTATGGACTGATCCAGGCTGCACGACCAACCCTTAGCTGCTGCTGAAGCCTGGCCAGCACCAAAAATAGCAAGTCCCCCCGCTGCAATAATTGCCGCCATCCCGATGGCGAACCACTTACGCATTCCTTCGAAAGAGCTATACGTGGCCATGATTGTGCCTCATCCCCCTATTGGAAGTTGGTGAAGGCTACGCCGTTTAAGGTCAGGGGTAGCCGGTGGAAGAAACCACCCTCGTCGGCATCGCAACGCCAGAGCATGAGGGCGAAGAGGGTATAATTTCATAAAGCGCGACTAAATGGCAAACATTACCCAGAGTGGTGAGACGTAGGTCACTTGCGGCTGGGTGGGGCGGGGTGCGGATAGCTCTGCAGGGGTGGTTGTCGTGACGAAGTCACGTTTCACCGACTTCGTGAAGGCCGCCCTCACCCTTCATCACGCCTCAACGTGAGGTTCGAAAAGGCTCAGTGTCTGCGCGTTCTCTACCGAGAAGCGAGGGCCGCCCGCAAGTCGCATCAGCCCGTTCATGCGACTTGCGGGAAAGGGGCTGCACCGCTCAGCACCCGGCAACGACCAATCAGACTCAAGCCGGGCTCTCCCCGCACGTCGTGCACTCGACGTCGTGCAACGGCTGCTGCGTGCTCCGTCCTCCGTATTGCCGCCGAGGGTCCGGTCCGCGGCTCGAATGATCGCCTTGGCGGTCACCGCGCCCCCTCGACGAGTCGCCGGTGGCCGAGGTCGATCAGCTCGGACACGGCATGAGGTGAGCACAGATCGCCCGCGCTCTTCAGGGGGACCGACCAATACGGGTCGCTCGTCTCCAGCGTGGTGCGGTCTGTACGCGGTACGCCGAGCCACGCCCCACCCCCTAGGCACCTGGCGAAAGGCGAGCGCCACGCCTCTGTAGTTCTTGGCGGCACCAGTGCGTAGAACCAGCGGTGCGGATCATGGATAACCGGGCCGTCGAGGACCTCTCCGAGGAATCCATCGATCACTGCCCAGCCGTTGCTACGTGCTGCGGCGCGCACCACGTCGGAAGGAATGCACACGGCGTCGAACAGGCCGCCCACCCGAAGCATCGCGGGGGCGCCGGTGTCCCACTCCGACTGAGCTTCCTCTGGCGAGGGCAGTGTGCAGGCAAGCCAGTCGGCGACATGCGTTCTTACCTCTTCCGTGCTCACGGTCGGCCCCCCAGCAGGAGGCGTGAGGTTGCCCCGGGGGTGATGGCGCTCGGAAGACTGTCGAGCAATCGCGTCAACGTCGCGTGTAGATCGCGCGCTTCGACGCGGGAGCGGACAAGGTCGACGTCACCTTGCGGCTGGTTGAGGCGAAATAGGGCAAGCGGTAGCCGAACCTCCCCCGTTCCGCTATCACTTATCGCGGTTGCGGCTCGGCGCGGGGATGCGTGCCAGGCTTGGACGGTCATACGGCCTCGATCGGTGGCCTTTGATGGACCGTCACCGTAGAGCCGTATCCGCCTGGGTAGGGGGACATCCTGTCCCCCTGCCCCCAACGGTCCCCCTACACGGCGGCTCTGATGCCGACCTTCTCGGCCAGTTGGCCAGCCGCAGGGCGCAGCGCGCGAGGAGCTGTCCTCCAAAGCTCGGCCGCCACCGTCCTCGCCGACGGGGTGTAGGCCACTGTCTCCTCGCCGATCTTGTGAGCGATCTCCATTACGTGCAGGGCAGCGGTGCGGTCACCGCGCTGGAGATGGCCGCGGGCGACCTCGACCCACAGCCGGGCGCGGCGCTCTGTCGACGGCATGATGTCCGGGTCGAGATCGTCAGCGAGGGCCAGTGCTTTGCCGGACGCGCGCAGATCCGGCCACCGAGATCGCGTGGAAGTCGACGTTGGCGCGGCCGAAGACTGTTGAGGGATGGACGTACGCGGACGGCAGGGACTTCGCGACCTGGTCGCCCGCATCCCAGTACCGCCAAGCGTCACCCTCTCGGCCGTCGCGCGCGCAGGTGACGGCGGCGTGCAGCTGCAGGGCGCCGTAGATACCGCGCCAGTCGTTCGGAGCGGCGTCGAGGTGTGGCCGTATCAGGGCCGCCGCGTCCATGACCACACTGAGCGCCTCTTCGGGATAGTCCGTTTCGCGGAGGATGTTGCCCATGTTCCAGGCGGCGGCCGCAATGGCGGCGGGCTGGTCCGCCTGCTGCGCTGCAGCCAGTGCCCGGTCAGCAACCACCCACGCGAGCTCGGCCGGCGCCACGTACGCGGTGGCTTGCCCGGTGAGGCGGTAGACGTCGGCGAGGGTGACCAGGGCGGCGCGGCGTTCGTCTCCTTCAAGCGTGCGGGCGGCGGCCTCGGCGTCGCGGATCAGATCCGGGAGGAGGGCTCCCACCTCCGTACGGTTGTGCTTCGACGTGTGCCACGGCTTCCAGGTCTGATCGACGCGTCCCTGGAGAGATGCGATGGCCATTGGTTCCGGACGGTTGACGGACAGGCTGCGGCCCATGACGGCAGACCAAATGCCAGGCATGGCAGGGTGGTTGAGCCGACCGAGCGGCACGGGCTGCGTCACCTGCGAGGAGCCGCCGGTGATGATCGACAAGTCCGAGACCTGAAGGGCTGCGGCCAGTCGCATCAGAAGGCCGTGGGAACGGAGCGGCCGATCGCCTGACTCGATCTTTTTGAGCCAGTCAGGGCCGCGACCACAGAAGCCAGCCGACGCGGGTGCGTGAAGAGGATCAAACATCCTCGGCGTCGTCCTCGTCTGACGCTCTCTGACTCTGGGTGACAACGGCGGTGCGGGTGACTGTCCCGTCTTGATGCTTGTCCGGCATGGTGCCGGGGCGGTTGTGACCACTGCAGCCGTCACGCATTGAGGGAGCGAGCCAGGGGTGGCGGAACCGGGTCACGGCTCCGGTCGGCGTACACACGCACGGGGAGGACGCCGACAGGAAGGCCACGGTGTGGTGTCCTGTTACTTCCAGTCTGCGACCTCGTAGGAGGCCTTCGCATTGTGGGAGTTACCTGGGATGTTGGCCCAGGCGAGGCGGTCGCCCTTTGCGTAGATGACGCTGAAGCCTTCCTCGGCGCCGACTCGCCACAGCTTCCCGGACTCGAACTCGTACACGTACTGGCCTGCGTCCCCGGCGGCGCTGCCGTTGCCCCACACGAGGTGATCGTCGGTGGAGCGCAGGAACATCGTGGAGGGCCCGGCATGGCCGAGTTTGAACGTGACGGCGTTGTTGGTCCTCAAGTCGAGCGAGTAGAGTTTCGAGTTTGCCTGTTCGGGGTTGGCGATGACCCAGCTCACGCGTGAGGTCTTCACAGAGAGCGTGGAAACCTCCTGGCCTGCGGTGAGTGGACCGCCTGCGACGAGCCTGTCGGTCCCGTTCGCCTCCCTCTTCCGGATCTCGAAGCGGTCCTTGGGGAAGCCGGGAGCGATGTCCGCCGAGCGGACATAGAAGAGCGTGTCACCCGCCGCCCGGGGCAGCTTGGCGTGGTCAACAGCTGTTTCCAGGCCCGAATCGCCGGTCAACTCCCGCGCCACCACCTTGACTCCGAACTTCCGTTTGCCCGAGGTCTGGTAGGTGGTGGCCCAGAAAGCCTTGGAGCGGCCGAGAGACACAGCGGCACTGCCTGACGGTTCTGGCATCCCCTGCTGCCTGCCGCTGACAGAGGCGGAGTCTCCCAAGAGGGTGGTGGTCTTGGTGCCTGGATCGTAGGCAAAGACGCACCAGTCGAAGGCGTACAGATTTGTGCTGGCGGACTCGACCCAGGCAACGGTTCCGTCGCGTTCGTCGGCGTAGACGGCCTGGCGGGGAGTGTTGCGGCACGTGCCGTTCTTGGCGGCGGGGAAGGGGGAGAAGGATGTCGCACCCTGGAGGCCAACTCGGCTCTGGCCGATGCGGACTACACCGTCAGTGCTCTTCGGTTCTGAGTTGGCGGCGGCCACCAGCCGGCCAGATGCGGTGATGTCCAGGATGTTCGTCGTGAGGCCCGCACCCAGGTTGGCCTTAGGTGCGTAGCGCGGGTCGTACTGTCGGCCCGCGCTCGCCGACCGAGCAGTGTCTGTGCCGATCTCGGATGTCAGGGTGAACGATCTCCCTGCCGCAGGCTTCGTTGCCGTAGACGCGGTGGGCCGGGCTGAGGGGGTGGCCCCCGCCGGCGGGCGCGGACTTTTCTCACTGGTACAGGCGGTCAGCCCGACGAGCAGGATCACAATGGGCAGCGCCGGGCTGACTCGCATGTTAGTAGGCGTATCCGTTCGACTGGAGGAAGTAGCTTGTGAAGTTGCGGGTGTTGTACGCGAACGTCTTGCTCACGCCGCTCCACACCGTTGTCGAGGGATCTGCCCACTTACTGCTTGAGCCGTTGGAGGTGTAGCCGTAGGCGGTTATCCAGTGACCGATCGTCTTGTTGACCGGATGGCCGTTGTAGTGCCGCCCGTTCGCAAACTCGACGGTGTCCGCAGCGATCGGCATACCGTTGCCGCCGATGCTGTGGAGCATCGTCTTCACGGCGTTCGTGGGTGTCGGCGAAGGGACCTGCACGTACCAGTTCTGCCCCCGCCACCGGTTGATACCCGTGACGAACTTCTTGGTTCCCCAGTCGGTCACGCGCGCGTTCGCGGTGTTCATGTGGGCGCTGTTCGCCAGGTTCTGCTGGCTGAAGGCGTTGTTGTTGTAGCGGCTCCTGATCGACCCGTTCACGCTCTTGATCATCATGGCTGCGGTCGCCGGCCCGCAGAAGTAGCCTGTTGCCTGGCCGTAGTGCCTCAGCGACAGCGTGCGACTACTGGGGGCCGCGGTGGCGGCATAGGGTGAAGCGGCGCTGAGCTGGGCTGCATCCTGCTTGTCCAGCCCATATTTTTGAAGGAACGCCTTCTCCCGCTCGGCGTACTCCGCCTTGCTGCTGCGGCCCTCGTGGGCACTGAACCACGCGTCGGTCAGCGCGATTTTCTCCTTGGCCTGCGCGGACAGCTCCTTGCCCTGCTGCGGGCGGGAAACGTCGCCGCCCGTGTAATTACCGACGATTCCGCCATGGGGTCCTTCCTCGGCGTGTGCTGCCGGAGCGATCAACGTTACCGACCCGACGGCAGTGGCAGTGCAGATGGCGGCGATAATTCCGGATCTGAATTGACGTGCGACCCTCATTATTGATCCGAAACGGTAGGTGTTCTGGGTCGTTGATCCTTGTGTGAATGAACTGGTGGGGGACGCACGGCAGTTGTCGCCGTCGGCGCAGGAGGCCCTTCGCCTGCGGGCGGTGGCCGCGTTGGTGGCGGGCCGGACTCGCGAGGATGTCGCCGCGGTGTTCCAGGTCTCGCTCAAGGCGGTGGACAACTGGTGGGCGAAGTGGCTGGCAGGCGGACGTGAGGCACTCGTGGCCCAGCCACGTGGGCGGCGGGTCGGCGAACACCAGGTTCTCGATACGGTCGAATAGCAGGCGATCCGGCAGGCCGTACTGGATCACCGGCCCTGTGACCTGGGGCTGGCCGGGCAGCTGTGGACTCGTGCCGGTGTGGGAGACCTGATCGCGAAGCTGTACCGGATGCGGCTGACCGAGCAGGGGGTGGGCAACTACCTGCGCCGGTGGGGACTGTCGTTTCAGCGGCCGGACAAGCGGGCCGTCGAGCAGGACGCGGAAGCGGTCCGTGTCTGGCGGGAGGAGACCTGGCCGGCGATCCAGGCGAAGGCCGAGGGCGGCGAGGTGCTCTTCGCCGACCAGGTCGGCATCCGCTCCGACCAGGTCACCGGCCGCACCTGGGGCGCCATGGGGTGCACCCCCGTCGTGCGCCGCACGGGCAACAGGTTCTCCGTGAACGCGATGTCCGCGATCAGCACGAAGGGCCGGATGCACTTCATGGTGTTCACCGAGACCTTTGACGCCGACGTCATGTGCCGCTTCCTGGACCGCCTTGCGGGCCACTTCGACCACAAGGTGCACCTCGTCCTGGACGGACACTCCGCCCACCGCTCCCGCAAGGTCCGCGCCTGGCTGGCCGCCCACCCCGACCGGATCGAGCTGCACTTCCTGCCGTCCTACTCGCCCGAGTTGAACCCCGACGAGCTGGTCAACGCCGACCTCAAGCGGAGTCTGCCGATGCACAGCCGGGCCCGCGACCAGGCCCAACTCGCCGCCGAAACCCGCAGGTTCTTCTACCGCCGCCAACGCCAACCGCACATCATCCGCGGCTACTTCGGCGGCCCACACGTCCGCTACATCCTCGAATAGAACCCTTTGAGTTTCGGATCAATAGCACTTTCCCCCGTTGTGTAGACACAGTCATGCCTGTCATTCAGAAGGCTGCATGAACAGAGCATCCATGTGGCCGCTCGTAGTCCAACACCCCCCTGTAGACCTCGACGAAGCAAACACCTCGTGCGCTTTTACCGTCAACCGTCTTTGCCCCGTTCCCGGCACACCGCAACTCCACGGAAGCAGTAAATTCGCGTCACGAGAGTTCTAACCGGAAGTTCTAATTGATGCAGGAATCGGGAGGTTGCGCGAACGAGGGAGAGGCAAGGGGAAGCTGCCATCCAGTTTCTCCGGTCCACCGTCGCGCATTGGGTGGCGCAATCTTGCCCCCCGTTTATGCCTCAAAATCCGGCATCACAAAAGGGCGAAAAAGGATTAAAGGTGCATGTAGTCGGTCGCCGACAACTCCTACAACTTGTGGCCATGCCTGATGAAAGCGACCGGCGACACGGGCAATTTCAATTAACGCCCGGCTTCCGTTTTCCCCAGCTTTCACCGATGCCTGTCCCGAGGCGGAGGTCGGCGAGCAGCGAACTCAGCCTGACGCGGCTCCTCCTCATGCGGCGGCCAGCGCCTGGTCTGACCGAGTCGCTGGAACTGCGCGCGCTTACGCGCGACGGTTCATCGGAGTGAGTTCAACCCTTTTGGAACCTCGGCGCTGCAGGTCAGGCTGTACGCGGGGCGTCTGAGACGGAACCTCCCACCGGGGAGGATGGCAGCCGACTCCCCACGGCGGACTCAGCCCTGACGGACACTCGGCTTCAGGAGTTTTCCTTGATGCGGCGTTTCCGGCCTCGCATCACCACATCACAAACAGGCACCTGACCACAGGGCACGTCGTGTTCGCCATCGCCTAAGCACCGACTGCCTGGGGGTGGGGGAATAGAGAAAACTCCGCCCGGCACGTCGGCGCGCCTAATCCACGAACAACCCCCGCGCCGCCGCCTTCGCGTCGAACTCCTCCAGCCGCGCCTGCGCGTCCGGCAGGTCGTCGCACATCGCTTCGAGCAGCACCCGCCCCAGCAGCATCGGCGCACACGCCGTGTCGAAGGCGAGGCCCGTGCCGACCGCCGCCGGGATCAGCAGGTCGCTGTGCTTGGCCACCGGCGCGAAGGCGGAGTCGGCGACGGAGACAACAGTCAGGCCCTGGGTACGGGCGTACGCCAGTGCCTCCACGACCTCGCGCGGGTGGCGCGGCAGCGCGAAGCACAGCAGCGCGGTGGCTCCCGCCCGGCGCGCGGCGTCGATGCGGTCGGCGAGCATCGTGCCGCCCTCGTCGAGGAGGCGTACGTCGGGATGCACCTTGGCGGCGAAGTACGCGAAGCCGCGGGCCTGCGAGGAGGCGGCGCGCAGGCCGAGCACCGGCAGGGGGCGGGACGCGGCGAGGATGCGGCCGGCCTCCTCCACGGGGCTGGGGTCGGCGAGCAGTTCGGCGAGGTGGCGGAGGTTCTCGATCTCGGCCTGGACCGCCTGCTGGTACTCGTTGTACGCGTCCTCGCCCCGCGCCGCGGCCTCGGCGGGCGCGACGTCGCGCAGGTGCTTGCGCAGCGCCGGATAGCCGTCGAAGCCGAGCGCGACGGCGAAGCGGGTGACGGACGGCTGGCTGACCCCGGCCAGTTCGGCGAGCTCGACGCTGGACAGGAACGGCACATCGGCGGCCTTGCGCACCATGCAGTGCGCGATGCGCCGCTGGGTGGGCGTGAGCCGATGCCCTTCGAAGAGCTGCTGCAGTCGTGCGGCAGGGCTGTCGTTCATGCCGTCCCCCTCAGGAAGTCCACCACCACAGTTTTACCTCAGGGCATTGGCATCTATTCAGCCAACCCGAATCCTGCATGACCATATACAGGCGCTGTGGTGGAGGAAACCTGCCCCTCGGGGCGGAGCGTAAGAGGGAAGTACGCGTACTTCCGGATCAGCGGATCAAGGAGCCTCCGGAGTCACCACTGACCGTGGTTGCCGTCGTCCCGCCCGCCCTGGTAACCGCCGTCGACGGACTCGCGCCAGTGCACGACGACATTACGGACGATGAAATTGTCGATCTGACCGCCCGACGACTGGCCGTGCTGGACCTGAATCGTGTTCCGCCCCTGCCGGAGGATGCCGCGTTCGATCGGGTCCATCCAGGTCTGCCAGAGGACCTGCCCTCTGGCCCCTCTGGCGATGTCGAACTCGGCCAGGTCCCTGTCGTTGACGAGAATCCGGTGGTTGTTGAAGTCCACTCCGTAGACCTGGATCACCAGGTAGCCGTCCCCCACGGGGTCCCTGTCGATCTCGAACGGCTCCAACGACGTCTGGTCGCCCATGAACCGTGACGAGCCGGGATCGAAGTTGGAGGGAGGTGTGCGCGTGCCGATGCGCTGGTTGAAGCGGATCATTCTGAAGTCGGATCGCGTCTCCATACTGAGCCTTCGTCCTTCCGGTGCGGGGGAGGCAGGCTGCAGTTCCGCCGGCCCGAATTCATCCTTGGCCAGGCCCCCACGGCCCGCCAGCCGTGGCCCCCGAAGGGGTTATGCCGGGCAGCCCCGTGCGCGGAATCAGGCGCGGATGACTTCCACGCCCGCCTCGGCGAACCGGTCGGCCATCTCGTCGGACACGGCGGCGTCCGTGACCAGCGTGTCCACCTGTTCCGTCGCGCAGATCCGGGCGAACGCCCGCTGACCCAGCTTGGTGGAGTCGGCGGCCACGACGACGCGTCCTGCGCGCTCGCAGAGCAGCCGGTTGATGGCCGCCTCGTCCTCGTCGTGGGCCGTGGCCCCGTGAGCCGCGTCGAAGGCGCCCACGCCCAGGACCGCGGTGTCCATCGTGATCTGGCTGAGGACTCCGCCCGCGAGCGGGCCGATGAGTTCGTACGACTGCGGGCGCGCGACCCCGCCCGTCACCACAATCTTGAACTGCGGCCGGATGGCCAGCTCATTGGCGATGTTGAGCGCATTGGTCACCACCGTGAGGGCGGGCGATCCGGTGGCGAGATCGGGGCGCGCGGCAAGGGCGCGGGCGACCTCGGTGGTCGTGGTGCCCCCGGTGAAACCCACCGCCTCGCCGGGTGAGATGAGTGCGGCGACAGCCGTGCTGATGCGCCGCTTCTCCGCCGCGCGCCGGGACGTCTTGTAGCGCAGGGGGAGTTCGTACGAGACGCCGTGAACGAGCGCCCCGCCCCGGGTACGTACCAGCATCTGCTGTTCTGCGAGCTGGTCGAAGTCGCGCCGGATGGTGGCGGCCGACACGTCGAGCGCCGTCGCCGCCTCCTCGACGTCCAGCCGGCCCTGCTCGACCAGCAGCTCCAGCAGTGCTTTCCAGCGGGCGTCGCGGGACATCCGCAGCTCCATTCCTCGACCGTTCGATGTGACACTAGCGCACCGCCAGATGCTTGAAGTTGCGCGAAAGATGCGTATACCTTGCAGGAACGAGCATTCAGACCCAGGGTGGGAGTACGGCGTGAGTCATGTCGAGAACGAGCTGGCGAGCCAGCCGGAGTGCTGGAACCGGGCCGCTGAACTGGCCGCGAGCCCGAGCGGCACGCTCCCGGCGGCGGGAGAGCGGGTGGCGATCGTGGGCTGCGGAACCTCGCTGTTCATGGCCCAGGCCGCGGCAGCGCTGCGTGAAAGCTCCGGGCACGGCGAGACGGACGCCTTCGCGGCCTCCGAGTTCCCGGCCGGCCGCCGCTACGACCGGGTCGTCGCCCTCACCCGCTCGGGCACCACGACCGAGGTCGTCGAACTCCTCGCGGCACTGCGCGGGCGGATGCCTACGACTGCGATCACCGCAGACCCGGACACGCCGGTGATGTCGGCCGCCGACGACGTGGTCGTACTCGACTTCGCGGACGAGAAGTCCGTCGTACAGACCCGGTTCGCCACCACCGCCCTCACCCTGCTGCGCGCTCACTTCGGCCTGCACTCGGAGGCCGTCGTGGACGACGCCAGGGACGCGCTGGCCGAGCCGCTGCCCGAATGGCTGGTGGGCTGCTCGCAGTTCACCTTCCTCGGCCGGGGCTGGACGGTCGGGCTTGCCTCCGAGGCCGCGCTCAAGATGCGGGAGGCCGCGCGGTCCTGGACCGAGGCGTACCCGGCCATGGAGTACCGGCACGGCCCGATCAGCATCTCCACCCGTGGCACGGCCACCTGGATGATCGGCGACGCCCCCTCGGGCCTGGCGGACGAGGTGCACGCCACCGGCGCCATGTGGGTGGCCGGCGGCCTCGACCCGCTGGCGGAGCTGGTACGGGCGCAGCGCCTCGCGGTCGCGGTCGCGGCGGCCCGCGGCCTCAACCCGGACCGGCCGCGCCACCTCACCCGTTCCGTCATCCTCGCGGGAGCCTGACGATGCCTCTGGCCGAGACCGGCGCCCTGGTCGCCGAAGCCGCCACGAACCGGCACGCGGTGGCGGCCTTCAACATCATCACGCTGGAGCACGCGGAAGCGGTCGTCGCCGGAGCGGAGGCCGCGGGCGCCCCGGTGATCCTGCAGATCAGCGAGAACGCGGTGAAGTTCCGCTACGGGCGGGTCCTGCCCCTGGCCCGCGCTGCGGCGGCCGCGGCCCGGGAGGCCGGGGTGCCCGTCGCGCTCCACCTGGACCACGTCAAGAGCGACGAGCTGCTGCGGCAGGCGGCCGACGCCGGGTTCAGCTCCGTGATGTTCGACGCGGCGCACCTTCCGTACGAGGAGAATCTCGCCGCCACCCGGTCCGCCGCCGCGTGGGCGCACAGCAACGGCCTGTGGATCGAGGCCGAGCTGGGCGAAGTCGGCGGCAAGGACGGCGCGGAGCCCCTGGACGCGCACTCACCCGGGGCCCGCACGGACCCCGAGGAGGCGCGGGCCTTCATCGAGGCGTCGGGCGTCGACGCGCTGGCCGTCGCCATCGGCAGCTCGCACGCCATGACGTCCCGTACGGCGTCACTGGACCACGCGCTGCTGGCGAGGCTGGTCGACGCACTCGATGTGCCGCTGGTCCTGCACGGCTCCTCGGGCGTGCCGGACGGCGAACTCTCGGCGGCGGTCGCCGGAGGAATAGCGAAGGTCAACATCGGTACGGCCCTGAACATCGCCATGACCGGGGCGATTCGCACGTACCTGGCCGCCAATCCGAAGGCGGTCGATTCGCGTACGTACCTCTCGGTCGGCCGGAGGGCGATGACGGCCACGGTCGCCGAGCTGATCGGCGTACTACGGGCGGGCTGACGGGGACCTGGGCATCCGGGTGAAGACAGGGCCAAGATCTTTCGGGCAGGTCGTCGGCGGATACGACATGGTGCACCGGCTCGTGGCAGCTGCCGATGAAGCGATGCCGGACCCCTGCTCCGAGAGGACTCGACCATGCCCGTACCGTCCACGATCGACCATCACGCCGACTCGTACAGCCTGGCCCACGCCTACTGGCTGGCCCAGGCGTCGGATCTGGCCTACAAGAACGAGACCGCCATCGAGGAGCGCGCCGGGAGCTGGGGCTTCGACCGGGTGCGTCATCACCACACCCGGTTCACGCCGCCGTTCCCGCTTCAGGACACGCAGGCGTTCACGATGGCCAGTGACCACATGATCATCACCGCGTTCCGCGGTACGGAGCCGGCGCAGATCCGGGACTGGCTCTCGGATGCCACGACCCCGCCCTGGCCCGGGCCGGGGAAGACGGGGTACATCCACTACGGCTTCGGGGAGGCGCTCGAATCCGTCATCCCGGACGTGAAGGACACCCTGGCGGAGCTCCGTACCAACGGGCAGAGCGTGTGGTTCACCGGTCACAGCCTCGGTGGCGCCCTGGCCATGCTCGCCGGGGCGCGGATGTATCTGGAGGAGCCGCGGCTGCATGCGGACGGCGTCTACACCTTCGGCCAGCCGCGCACGTGCGACCGGCTGCTTGCCGCCGCGTACAACAAGGGCTTCAAGCAGCGCATGTACCGCTTCGTCAACAACAACGACATCGTGCCTCAGTTGCCCCCGGAGCCCGCGTACACCCACGTCGACCACCTGCGGTACATCGACTCCAGCGGCAAGATCCGCGAGTCCATGACCGTGCTGGGCGGGCTGGCCGACCGGGCCAAGGGCGTGACCGCCGCCCCCTTCGCCCCGGCCGCCGACGGCCTCCGGGACCACTCGATCCACCAGTACATCCGGGCACTGGAGAAGAACCTCACCTGATCCAGGAGCACGGCCTTTCGGCTTCCCCCCGGGAAGAAAGGGGGGGTAACCCCACTGCCACGCGCCGCGCCCGCTCCGTAAATTGGGTGCATGGAAGCCCGCGACCCTGAGCTCAAGAAGGAACTCGACGCCACCTTGCACGCGCGCAAGGAGCTCGGGCCGGACTACGAGTCCGCACTCATCGAATCGTTCCTGGAGAAGGTCGACCAGCGCCTCGACAGTACGGTCGACCGCCGCGTGCGCCGTCAGCTGGCCGAGCAGCAGATGGTCGTCGCCAGGGGCAGCACCAAGCCGGCGCAGAACGGGGAGTCGACCTTCGGGGAGCGCTTCGGCTTCGGTGCGATCTCGCTGGTTCTGGCCATCCCGCTGTCGGCGATCGGTGTCGTGAACGCGGACCTCAAGGGCCTGATCGTCGCCTGGGCCGGCATCGTCGGCGTCAACGCGGTCCACGCGGCGCGCGGCTGGCCGTGGATACGGCAGACCCGGGAGAAGTCCGACTGGGAGGACTAGGGCGTGTCCGGCGGATCAGGCCGACTTCGCGGTGCGGCTCCTTCTCTGTGCTGGTGAGCGGGGCGTGGTGCGTGCAGCTGCAAGGCGGAGGAGGGAGTCGACGCGGAGCGTCGGCGAGTGACGACAACGCCGCAGATGTGCGCACCACGCCCCGCGGCACAGGCATGATCCGCCGGACACGCCCTAGGTCCGCCAGGGCGGGGCGTGTCAAAAAAATACCGCGGGGACCGCCGCACCCCCGGTTGCCCGGGGGGCGGGACGACGGCGGTCCCCGCGGGACACGGTCCGGGTCAGGGCCGGTCTCCGCGTCCAGGCGTCCATGGAGGTCCGGGAGCCGCTCCGGTTGTCCTTGACGCCGACAACAACCAATGTGCAGGACGCGTGTTAAGCCGGTGCTGCGCGGACGTGTCGCGCTCGTACCACTTTTGCGAAGCTACGGCCTCACTGCGCCGTCGCTGCACCCTCGTTGAGGTTCGCCACGGCCTCGCACGGTTCGCTACGGCTTCGCCAGGAAGGCCAGCAGGTCCTGCCTGCTCACCACACCGGTCGGCTTGCCCTCGACCAGCACGATGGCAGCGTCGTGCTGCCCCTTACTGCCCAGTACGGACATCAGGTCCTCCACCGGCTCGCCCGAGCCGACTTGCGGCAGCGGCGCGCTCATGTGCTTCTCCAGCGGGTCGGTCAGCGAGGCGCGCTGCGCGAACAGGGAGTCCAGCAGCTCCCGTTCGATGACCGAGCCGATGACCTCTGCGGCCATGACGTCCGGGTGGCCCGCGCCCGGCTTCACGACCGGCATCTGCGACACGCCGTACTCGCGCATCACCTCGATCGCCTCGCCGACCGTCTCCTCCGGGTGCATGTGCACCAGCTTCGGGATGTCGCCCTCCTTGTGCTGCAGGACGTCGGCGACGCTCGCGTGCTGGCCCGACTCCTCGAGGAAGCCGTAGTCCGCCATCCACTCGTCGTTGAAGATCTTGCTCAGGTAGCCACGGCCGCTGTCCGGCAGCAGGACGACGACCACGTCGTCCGGGCCGAGCCGCTCCGCGACGCGCAGTGCGCCCACGACCGCCATGCCGCAGGAGCCGCCGACCAGCAGGCCCTCTTCCTTGGCGAGGCGGCGCGTCATCTGGAACGAGTCCTTGTCCGACACGGCGACGATCTCGTCCGTCACGGTCCGGTCGTACGCCGAAGGCCAGAAGTCCTCACCGACGCCCTCGACGAGGTACGGCCGTCCCGAGCCGCCCGAGTACACGGAACCCTCGGGGTCGGCCCCGATGACCTTGACCTTGCCGCCGCTGACCTCCTTCAGGTACCGGCCGGTGCCGGAGATCGTGCCTCCGGTGCCGACGCCGGCGACGAAGTGGGTAATCTTCCCGTCCGTCTGGTCCCACAGCTCGGGACCGGTGGTCTCGTAGTGCGAGCGCGGGTTGTTCGGGTTGCTGTACTGGTCGGGCTTCCAGGCGCCCGGCGTCTCTCTGACCAGACGGTCGGAGACGTTGTAGTACGAGTCGGGGTGCTCGGGGTCGACCGCCGTGGGGCATACGACGACCTCCGCCCCGTACGCGCGCAGCACATTGATCTTGTCCGTGGACACCTTGTCCGGGCAGACGAAGATGCACTTGTAACCCTTCTGCTGCGCCACTATGGCGAGCCCGACACCAGTGTTTCCACTGGTGGGCTCGACGATCGTGCCGCCGGGCTGGAGCTCGCCACTCTGCTCCGCCGCCTCGATCATGCGCAGGGCGATCCGGTCCTTCACGGACCCGCCAGGATTGAAGTACTCGACCTTGGCCAGGACTGTTGCCTGGATGCCGGCCGTCACGCTGCCCAGCCTCACAAGCGGGGTATTGCCAACGAGGGTGATCATCGAGTCGTGAAATTGCACGGTGGTCTCCGGGGTCTCCGTGATGGTGATGCCAGCGTATGCGGCTCACGACCGTCGGTTCACCTCTGAGCGAGATTGAAGAGCGCCCACTACCGGGCAGTAAGCACTTGTGCGGGAGGCGCGAAGGCTTCGAGGAGGTGGCTGCGACTGTGTCGAGAGCGAGGGTGGCACGGCGGATCGCCGCTGGGGCGGCGTACGGAGGCGGCGGCATCGGCCTGGTCGGTGCGGCGGCGGTGGGGATCTTCCTCGCGGAGGTCCAGCTGGCGAAGCGGTCGGTGGGGGGCGGGCGGGCGCCGGTTCCGCCACCGGCGGACGGGATCTACGGCATGCCCCCGCCGGGGCCCGGGCGCCCCGCGGACCCCCCGCTGCGGCTGGCCATGCTCGGCGACTCGACGGCGGTGGGCCAGGGCGTACGCCGGGCCGGACAGACGCCGGGGGCGCTGCTGGCCTCGGGGCTCGCGGCGGTGTCGGAGCGGCCGGTCGAGATGCGCAATGTCGCGCAGCCGGGGGCACAGTCCGACGACCTGGAGCGCCAGGTCACGGCGCTGCTGACGGATCCGGCGCGGCGGCCCGACGTCTGCGTGATCATGGTCGGCGCGAATGACGTCACGCACCGGATGCCGGCCACGCAGTCGGTCCGGTACCTCGCTTCGGCGGTACGCCGCCTTCGTGCGGCGGGGGCGGAAGTAGTCGTCGGGACCTGCCCCGACCTGGGCACGATCGAGCCGGTGTACCAGCCGCTGCGGTGGCTGGCCCGGCGGGTCTCGCGGCAGCTCGCGGCGGCGCAGACGATCGGCGCGGTGGAGCAGGGCGGGCGGACGGTGTCGCTGGGCGACCTGCTGGGCCCGGAGTTCCAGGCGAACCCGCGTGAGCTGTTCGGCCCGGACAATTACCACCCCTCGGCGGAGGGTTACGCGACGGCGGCGATGGCCGTCCTGCCCACGCTGTGCGCGGCACTGGGCCTGTGGCCGGAGACGGACCGCCTGGACGCTGCGCGCGACGAGGGCATCCTGCCGGTCGCGGAGGCGGCGGCGGAGGCGGCAGCGGAGGCGGGCACGGAGGTCACGGCGGCCCGGGCCCCCTGGGCCCTCCTGAAACACCGCCGCCGTCGGCGCCTGCCGACCCCCACGGAACCGGCGACACCGGACGCGGCGCGGGGGTGAGGGGCGCGCGGGGTGCGGTGCGGGTTGCCTGCGGCGCAGTTCCCCTGCTCGCCCCTTCCCGAACTGGAGGCAAGCCCCCGGCCCCCCGGACGCCCTCCGGGTGTGTCCAGCCGCAAAATGTCACAGCCGGGAAGGGGGCGGGCAGGGGACATGGACCCGCGCTCAGCAGTCCGCCCCGGCTGCGCGCCTGGTGGACGGAGTCCGCCGCAGCGGCGCGAAGCCGGAGAGGCCCGCCAGGGCCGAGCCGTGCGAGCGTCGCACGAAAGAAATGAGCGGGCGCTTAGAAAAGAGGTCCGCGTCACACGGCATGCCGGGTGACCTCGGCGGTACGTGCGGGTAACTTCCCAGACAGCCCTGCATACTCGCCCCCTCATGGAGCCGTGATGACCGAAGCCGTGATCGTCTCTGCCGCCCGTTCGCCCATCGGTCGCGCCTTCAAGGGTTCGCTGAAGGACCTGCGGCCCGACGACCTGACCGCCACCATCGTTCAGGCCGCCCTCGCCAAGGTGCCCGAGCTCGACCCGCGCGACATCGACGACCTGATGCTCGGCTGCGGCCTCCCCGGCGGCGAGCAGGGGCACAACCTGGGGCGGATCATCGCCGTACAGATGGGGATGGACCACCTTCCCGGCTGTACGGTCACCCGCTACTGCTCCTCCTCCCTCCAGACCTCCCGCATGGCGCTGCACGCCATCAAGGCCGGCGAGGGCGACGTCTTCATCTCCGCCGGTGTCGAGATGGTGTCCCGCTCCGTCAAGGGCAGCTCCGACGGCATGCCCGACACCCACAACCCGCTCTTCGCCGACGCGGAGGCCCGTACCGCCGCCGTCGCGCAGAGCGAGGGCTCGGACTGGCACGACCCGCGCGAGGACGGGCTGGTCCCGGACGCGTACATCGCGATGGGGCAGACCGCCGAGAACCTCGCCCGCCTCAAGGGCGTCACGCGCGCGGAGATGGACGAGTTCGGCGTACGTTCGCAGAACCTCGCCGAGCAGGCCATCAAGAACGGCTTCTGGGAGCGCGAGATCACCCCCGTCACGACCCCCGACGGGACCGTCGTGTCGCAGGACGACGGCCCGCGCGCCGGCGTCACCCTCGAAGGCGTCCAGGGCCTCAAGCCCGTCTTCCGCCCCGACGGCCGCGTCACCGCCGCCAACTGCTGCCCGCTGAACGACGGCGCCGCCGCGCTCGTCATCATGAGCGACACCAAGGCGCGCGAGCTCGGCCTGACGCCGCTCGCGCGGATCGTCTCGACCGGCGTCTCCGGCCTGTCCCCCGAGATCATGGGCTACGGCCCCGTCGAGGCCAGCAAGCAGGCGCTGAAGCGCGCCGGGCTGACCGTCGGCGACATCGACCTCGCCGAGATCAACGAGGCCTTCGCCGCCCAGGTCATCCCGTCCTACCGGGACCTCGGCCTCGACCTGGACAAGGTCAACATCAACGGTGGCGCCATCGCCGTCGGCCACCCCTTCGGCATGACGGGCGCCCGCATCACCGGCACGCTCATCAACAGCCTCCAGTTCCACGACAAGCAGTTCGGCCTGGAGACCATGTGCGTGGGCGGCGGCCAGGGCATGGCGATGGTCATCGAGCGCCTCAGCTGACCTCTCGCCCCCCTGTCGCACCCGGTTCGTAACCCAATCTCCCCCAGGATGTGATCTATCTCCTGGGGGAGAGGCATATTCCCAGGTCAGAGCCCATTGGGGGCTAAACACGCAACCAAAAGACCTGTCCAATTCGTGACGTAATGCACTGACAGGTGGCGCAGGCCCACGGCAAGCTGCTGTAGGAAGTCGGGGGATCGATGAAACCGGGAGTAAGTCAGTGAGCGCCATGTCTATTGCCCTGCTGCTGACCACGGCCGCTGCCACGGCCGTGGGCGCCGCTGCCCTGCACGCTGTCCACGGACTGCGCAGGCAGGTCACCGCCCTGCGCACCGAGCTGACGGCCGCCGCGTTCGGCCGTGCCGGGGCCGCCGTCCCCCAGCAGACCCGTGCCGCCGAGGCCGACGGCATACGGGCCGCGGTCGCCGAAGCACTCGCCGAAGAACGTGAGCGCGAGCTCGCCGAGGCGCGTGCCTTCTGGGCCGCGCAGGAAGCCCGCGACGCCGCGGACGCCCCCTCGCTGCTCGGCGGCCTGACCGGGCTCGGCGACGACAGCCCGCCGTTCTTCGTGCCGCGCCAGGCCGACTTCGCGGGCCTCGAGGCCCTCGACGCGTACGAGGCCCTCGAAGCACTCGACGGCCCCGACGGTCCCGACGACCTGGAGCCGGCCGACGCGTTCCCCGAAGACTCCCCCGAGCTGGCCGCCGCCCGCCGCCGCCACCCCTCGCACCCCGACTTCGTCCCGGTCCAGACGCCGGTCGTCACCGACCACGAGCGCACCGTGACCCGCCTCGAAGAGCTCGCGGCCGCCCGCACCGAGCTCGCCGACGTACGCCCGGGGCCCCTCGGCACCCTCGACGTGTACGTCTTCACGGACGGTACGACGCTCTGTATGACGCCGGGACACCGCGAGACCGCCGAGCGCCTCGCCGAGGCCCTGCGCGACGGCGAGACGCCGATACTGCTGGGCGGCTCCGGCATCTCCGGCGCGTACGCGCTGACCTTCGCCTGCGGCGAGGAGAGCGTCTACATCCTCGCCGACCGGGTCATCGCCTCGATCTAGAGCTGCGCCCGCGCCGCCGAGGCTCTCACCAGACTCACGGCCTCGTCCAGCTGCTGCTCCGACGGGGCCGTTTGCAATGCCCCAGCCAAATCATGGCCAGCCACCGACAATTGATCAGCCACCGCGAACGCACCCGCGTCCGGCATGATCCGCGGCTCGCTCTCCGGCTCCTCCAGGCGCTGTGCCCGTACGGCCAATTCCCTGGCCAGAGCAAGTCCTTCGGCGGCGGCGCCGCGCTGCAGGCGGCTCTGCGGGGCGGCGCGCAGCCGGTCGGCGAATCGGTCCACGGCGGCCGTCAGAGGCGTTGTATCGAGCACGCCGCGACCCTACGCGCCCGCCCTGGACTGTTGCCAACGGGCGAACGCTCAGGCACGGTGGCGTGAAGGAGCACTCGCGCAATGCGTCCGGAGGCGCCGAATGTCCCAAGTCTTCTCCGAAGAGACCCATCGAAATCTGCTCTCCCGTATCCCCCACTGCACCGGTCGTGAAATCTCCGACTGGCTCCGCGCCGTAGATGACGGCCCAGCCCTCTTCCGCTTCGACGAGAAGGTGAGCTGGCTCCGGAGCGAACACAACCTCGCCTACGGTCACGCGAAAGCAATCGTCCACGAGTACGACTTGAGGCGGGCCGCTCGCCGGCTGCTCTAGCGGACAGCGGTCGGCAACGCGGAAGGGCCCGCCCGGCACACGCCGGACGGGCCCTTCCTCATGCCTGGGACTGCTAGTCGTCGCCGCTGAAGATGGCGACGAGGCGCAGCATCTCCAGGTAGATCCACACCAGCGACATCGTCAGACCGAACGCCGCCAGCCAGGACTCCTCACGCGGAGCACCGTAGGCGACGCCGTCCTCGATCTGCTTGAAGTCCAGCGTCAGGAAGAATGCGCCGAGCAGGATCGCGATGATGCCGACGACCGCGCCGAGCGGACCCATGCTGCGCAGGCCGCCGTCCTCGACTCCGCCGAAGACCACGAGCAGCAGATTGACCGCCATCACGAGAATGAAGCCGATGGCGATGGCCATGCCGATACGGGCATACCTCGCGGTGACCCGGATCCAGCGCTGCTTGTAGGCGAACAGCGTTCCGGCCGCGACCGCCATCGTGCCGAGGACCGCCTGGAACGGCGCTCCCGACCAGCGCTCGTTGAACATCTCGCTGATGACGCCGAGGAAAACGCCCTCGAAAGCGGCGTAACCCAGAATCAGCGCAGGAGACGCCTTGCGCTTGAACGACTGGACGATGGCCAGTACGAAGGCCACCAGCGCGGCGCCGACGGCCAGACCGTAACTGGTCGGCGTGGTCGGCAGCAGCGTCCAGGCGAGCGTGGCGCCGACGACGACGGTGCCGAGCGTCATGGCCGTACGGGTCACGACGTCGTCGATCGTCATGACGTCGGTGCGCGCGGGCGCCTGCGGGGCGCCGTACTGCGTGTCCTGCTGGGCGTACGGGTTGGTCGCGTACGGGTTCGTGGCGCCCTGGGCATAAGGGTTGCCCTGCGTCGCACCGACGGCGGGGCCCCCGGCCTGCGGTGCCGCGTTGAAGCCCGCGTAGCCGTTGTCGCGGCTGAAGCCCCGTCGCGAGAAGACCGGGTTGCTGCTCCTCATCTCACTCCTCCATGGCCACCGTGTGTGGTCTCTGGACAAGAGTAATGGGAAAGCAAAAGGAACACCCTAGTGCCAGAGGAGGATCTTTCGAAGATCCCGCCCGTACGGCTAAAGGTGCCCGGAGCCGGACTCGAACCGGCACGCCCGCGAGGGCAGCGAGGTTTAAGCTCGCCGTGTCTGCGTTCCACCATCCGGGCCAGGTGCGCGGCTCCACAATTCGCGGGTCAGAGCCTATCCGGAGGCTTCCCCCGAACAGCGGAACGCCTGGCCGATGTTGTCTTATTTTATTGACGCTTGAGGGCCCGTCAGCGCCCGTAAAGGGCCGTCGGCACATGCCGGGCGCGGTAGGCGGCCGCAAGGGCCGGCGTACGGGAATGACGGAAACTCGCCTGCCCGCGCCTCTTTCCGCGCCCTCCCCCCGCCCTGCTTCGTCCCTCCCCCGGTCTCAGGGGCGACGTCATACCAAAGGAGGACGGGCGAGGGCCCCGATGCGACTCAAGAGGGCCCCGGGAACGGGCTCGGGGGCTGATCCGTGGGGCCCGAACGGACGGGACGATGAATCCGTTCCCGTAAACGTCCGCGACAGGAGTCCCACTCGTGACCACCACCACCGCTCACCGCGCCACCGCGGTGGCAGCACGCGCCACGGAGCTTTCCAAGGTCTACGGACAGGGCGAGACCCAGGTGGTCGCCCTGGACCGGGTCACCGTGGACTTCCGGCAGGGTGAGTTCACCGCGATCATGGGCCCGTCGGGATCCGGCAAGTCGACGCTGATGCACTGCGTCGCGGGCCTCGACTCGTTCAGCTCCGGCTCCGTACGGATCGGCGAGACCGAGCTGGGCACCCTGAAGGACAAGCAGCTCACGCAGCTGCGCCGGGACAAGATCGGCTTCATCTTCCAGGCGTTCAACCTGCTGCCGACGCTCACCGCCGCCGAGAACATCACGCTGCCGATGGACATAGCGGGCCGTAAGCCCGACAAGCAGTGGCTGGAGCAGGTCATCGGCATGGTCGGCCTCTCCGACCGGCTGAGCCACCGGCCCACCGAGCTCTCCGGCGGCCAGCAGCAGCGTGTCGCCGTGGCCCGCGCACTGGCGAGCCGCCCCGAGATCGTCTTCGGTGACGAGCCGACCGGAAACCTGGACTCGCGCTCCGGCGCCGAGGTGCTCGGATTCCTGCGGAACTCCGTGCGGGAACTGGGCCAGACCGTGGTCATGGTGACGCACGACCCGGTGGCGGCCTCGTACGCGGACCGCGTGATCTTCCTCGCCGACGGCCGGATCGTCGACGAGATGCTGAACCCGACCGCGGACGGCGTACTCGACCGGATGAAGGAGTTCGACTCCAAGGGCCGCACCAGCTGATCATCCCGGCCCGCAGCCCGCCCGGCCTCCCGGCCGCCCCACCCCAGGACTGACAGAAACATGTTCCGTACCGCCCTGCGCAATGTGCTCGCGCACAAGGCCCGACTGCTGATGACCGTGCTCGCGGTCATGCTCGGCGTGGCCTTCGTGTCCGGCACTCTCGTCTTCTCCGACACCATCGGCAACGCCTACAAGAACAAGTCGGCGAAGAGCTTCGACCATGTGTCGGTCGCCATCCAGCCCGACCGCTCCTCCGAGCCCTCCGGCGAGGCAGGCCAGGGAGCCAAGCAGCAACCCCTGCTGACCGACGCCCTGCTGAAGAAGGCTCAGGACCTTCCCGGCGCCTCCTCCGTCATCGGCGACATGTCCGGTTTCACGGCGCTCGCCGACAAGAACGGCAAGCTCGTAGGCCAGAACTGGGGCACCACGGGCGCCAACTTCTACCCCGGCGCCGACGGCAAGGACTCCCGTTACGACTTCACCGCCGGGCACGCACCGCGCAAGGCCGGTGAGATCGCGCTCGACAGCCGCACCGCCGGGCGCACCGGCTACAAGGTCGGCGACACCGCCCGGCTGTCCACCGACGGACCGGTGACGGAGCAGCGGGTCAGCGGCATCTTCGACACCTCCAACGGCAACGTGGTGGCCGGCGGCAGCCTGGTGCTGTTCGACAACGACACCGCGCGCAAGATGCTCGGCAAGACCGAGTACGACCAGATCGACATCAAGGCGGCCGCCGGCACCTCCCAGGCCGCCCTCAAGAGCGCGGCCGAGAAGATCCTTCCGAAGGACACCCTGGCCGTCACCGGTGACACGCTCGCCGACGACCAGGACCGGATGATCGCCGAGCAGACCAGCGCGCTGAGCCAGACGCTGCTCTACTTCGCCGCCATCTCGCTCTTCGTCGGCATCTTCATCATCGCCAACACCTTCACGATGCTGGTCGCCCAGCGCACCAAGGAACTGGCGCTGATGCGCGCCATCGGCGCCTCCCGCCGCCAGGTGACGCGTTCCGTACTGACCGAGGCGTTCCTCGTCGGCCTCATCGCCGCGGTGACCGGTTTCGCCCTGGGCATCGGCGTGGCGGTCGGCCTGCGGTCCCTGGTCAACTCCATCGGCGCCTCGCTGCCGGAAGGCCCCCTGGTCATCGCCCCGATGACCGGCGTCGTCGCGCTCGTCATCGGTGTGGTCGTCACCATGCTCGCCGCGTGGCTGCCGGGCCGCCGCGCCGCGAAGATCCCGCCGGTCGCCGCGATGAACAGCGTGCACGCCACCCCGACCGTGCGCGGTCTGGTCGTACGCAACACCATCGGGTCGGTCATCGCCGCCCTCGGTCTCGGCGCCCTCTTCATGGGCGTCTCCGCCGGCAAGGACGGCATGCCGTACATGGCGCTGGGCGCCGGGCTGATGCTCATCGGCGTCATCGTGCTCACGCCGCTGCTCTCCCGCCCGTTCATCGCCGCCGCCACTCCGCTCCTGAAGCCGTTCGGAGTCACCGGCAAGCTGGCCCGGCAGAACTCGCTGCGCAATCCGCGCCGTACAGCCTCCACCGCTGCCGCGCTGATGATCGGCCTCACCCTCATCACGGCGATGACGGTGATCGCGACCTCCATGCAGACCGCGATCAACAAGATGGCGGCGGACTCCCTGAAGTCCGACTACACCGTCTCCATGGCCAACTACCAGCCGCTGTCGCCCGAGGTGAACAAGAAGCTGGCGGCCCTCCCCGACGTCGAGGCGAGCAGCCCGATGCGCGTCGCCTACGGAGAGGCCGACGGTACGTTCACGAGGATCGCCGGCGTCGACCAGAAGCACATCGGCGAGCTGCTGAACCTCGACTTCACCAGCGGCTCGCTGGACGGCCTGACCGGCAACTCGACGATCATGGATCACGACACCGCCGACCGGAAGGGCCTGAAGGCGGGCGACACCACCTCGGTGAAGTTCGACGACGGCAAGACGGCCGAGCTGAAGGTCACCGGCGTCTACCGCGAGAACGACATGCTCAACGGGCTCTTCACGCCGACCGCCGTGGTCGACCCGCACCTGGAGAAGACCGCCGACGAGCAGGTCCTGCTCAAGATGAAGAACGGTCCCTCCGACCGGGCCGAGGACTCCATCGTCAAGGCTCTCGGCGAGAACCCCGCCATCAAGATCCAGGACAAGCAGGACATCAGCGACGAGGTCGGCGGCGCCATCAACCTCATTCTCAACATGATGTACGGCCTGCTGGCGATGGCCGTCCTGATCGCGGTGCTCGGTGTCATCAACACGCTGGCCATGTCGGTGTTCGAGCGCAAGCACGAGATCGGGATGCTGCGGGCGATCGGCCTCGACCGGTCGAAGGTCAAGCAGATGGTGCGACTGGAGTCGGTCATCATCTCGCTGTTCGGCGCGGCGCTCGGCATCGGCCTCGGGATCTTCCTGGGCTGGGCCGCGGGCAGTGGCATCAGCGAGTCGGTGAAGACGTACGTCATGGAAATCCCGTTCGCCCGGATCGGGGTCTTCCTCGCCATCGCCGCCCTCGTGGGTGTGCTCGCCGCCATGTGGCCGGCGCGCAGCGCGGCGCGGCTGAACCCGCTGGCGGCGATCAAGGCGGAGTAGCCGACGGAGTGGAGCGGTACGCAGACGGCGAAGGGCCGGCCCACGGGGGGTCGGCCCTTCGCCGTCTGTTCGCCGGGTGTATCAACGACCCCCGGAATTCCTCCAGTCACGCGATCGCAACGGCATGCCGGACGTGCCGCCCTCCCCCGACCGCACGGCGAGCACCTGGTTGACGCCGATCTTGTTGTGCTCGAAGGAGAGCGCGGAGGCCGCCATGTAGAGCTGCCAGACGCGGGCCCGCCCCTGCGAGGTCGCCCGTACCGCCGCCGCCCAGTTGTCCTCCAGGTTGGAGACCCACTGGCGCAGTGTCAGGGCGTAGTGCTCGCGGAGCGACTCGACGTCGCGCACCTCGAAGCCGGCCTCCTCCAGCGTGGCGACGGTACGGCCGACCGGGGCGAGCTCCCCGTCGGGGAAGACGTACGCGTCGATGAACTCGTCGACGTGGTACGCCTCTTCGTCCGGTTCGGGGCGGCGGGCGATCTGGTGGTTGAGCAGCCGGCCGCCCGGCTTGAGCAGCGAGAACAGCGTGCCGGCGTACTCCCGGTAGAGCGCCGAGCCGACGTGCTCGGCCATGCCGATCGACGAGATCGCGTCGTACGGACCGTCCCTGACGTCCCGGTAGTCCTGCACCCGGATCTCGATGCGGTCGGTCAGGCCCTCCTCGGCGATGCGCTTGCGGGCGAACGCCGCCTGCTCGGTGGAGAGCGTGACACCGGTGACCTGGGCGCCGTACTCGCGCGCCGCGTGGATGGCCATGGAGCCCCAGCCGCACCCGACGTCGAGCAGCCGGACGCCCTCCCTGAGGCCGAGCTTGCGGCTGATCAGGTCGAGCTTGCCGCGCTGGGCCTCTTCGAGTGTCAGCCCCTCAACGGAATCGTCGAAGTACGCGCACGAGTAGACCATCGACGGGCCGAGCACCAGGGCATAGAAGTCGTTGCCCACGTCGTAGTGGTGGCTGATCGCTTCCTTGTCGCGGCGCCTGGTGTGCAGCGGGCCGCTGCGCCGTCTGACCTCTTCGCGGGGCGGGGGAGGCGGCGGCCACAGGCCCACCAGGCCGACCATGCCGCAGGCGGCGGCGCGCAGGCGGGGGTCGCGTACGGGATGGATGGGGGACTTGGTCTCGGCGCCGCGGTCCCAGAGCAGCCCGGCGATGTGGTCCAGGGCCTCGTACAGGTCGCCCCGTACCGAGATCTCGCCCGCCACCCAGGCCCGGGCGAGGCCGAGTTCGCCGGGCTTCCAGAGCAGGCGGCGCAGGGCACGGCGGTGGTGGATGACGAGGGTCGGCGCGTCGGGCGGGCCGGACTCGCTGCCGTCCCAGGCCCGGATGCGGACCGGTAGTGGTTGCCCGAGGAGTTCCTCGGCAAGCGTGGTCAGCCGCAGGGCGGCGTCGGCCATGGTGCACACCTCCGTGACAGTGGAGCCCGGATGCCTTGGCGACATTCATTCCACATAACACCGGGCGCCACCCCGCAACATCCCGGTACCGGGTACCGGGTACCCGGAAGTGCGGGAACGCCGAAGGGGCCGCCCGCACCACGGATGGCGGGCGGCCCCCTCGGGCTGCGACGTACTGGCTGTACTAGGAGGCCTTGGCCTTCTCGCCACCGGCGGGCGCGGCAGCCTTGGCGGCCGGAGCCGGCGCCGGCTTGGCGGCCTCGTAGAACTCCTCGCGGGGAGTCTCCATGGCGCCGAGCGAGACGACCTCGCGCTTGAGGAACATCGCGAGGGTCCAGTCGGCGAGGACGCGGATCTTGCGGTTCCAGGTCGGGACGGCCATGCCGTGGTAGCCACGGTGCATGTACCAGGCGAGACGGCCCTTGAGCTTGATCTTCACCTTGCCCATGACGATCATCGCGACGCCCTTGTGCAGGCCGAGACCGGCGACCGCACCCTTGTTGGCGTGGCTGTACTCCTTCTGGGGGAAGCCCCTCATGCCGGAGATCACGTTGTCGCCGAGGACCTTCGCCTGACGGAGCGCGTGCTGGGCGTTCGGCGGGCACCAGGCGTTCTCGACGCCGGCCGCGCGGGCGGCCATGTCCGGGACCTGGGCGTTGTCGCCCGCGGCCCAGATGTAGTCGCTGCCCTGCACCTGGAGGGTGGCGGCGGTGTCCACGTGGCCGCGGGGGCCGAGCGGCAGGCCGTAGCGGGCCAGCGCCGGGTTCGGCTTCACACCGGCGGTCCACACGATGGTGTTGGAGTCGACTTCGAGGCCGTTGTTGAGCACCACGTGACCGTCGACGCAGGAGTCCATGCCGGTCTTGAGGTAGACCTCGACGCCGCGGCTCTCCAGGTGCTCCTTGCCGTACGCGCCGAGCTTCGGCCCGACCTCGGGAAGGATCTTGTCGGCCACGTCGACGAGCAGGAAGCGCATGTCTTCGCGCTTGACGCTCGTGTAGTACTTCGCGGCGTCGCGGGCCATGTCCTCGACCTCGCCGATGGTCTCCGCACCCGCGAAGCCACCGCCGACGAAGACGAAGGTGAGCGCCTTGCGGCGGACGTCCTCGTCGGTCGTGGAGTCGGCCTTGTCCAGCTGCTCAAGAACGTGGTTGCGCAGGCCGATGGCCTCCTCGACGCCCTTCATACCGATGCCCTGTTCGGCCAGGCCGGGGATCGGGAAGGTGCGGGAGACCGCGCCGAGCGCGATGACCAGGTAGTCGAAGGGCAGCTCGTAGGCCTCGCCGACGAGCGGCGCAACCGTGGCGACCTTGCGGTCCTGATCGATGGTCGTGACCCGACCGGTGAGCACCTCGGCCTTGGGCAGGACGCGTCGCAGCGGTACGACGACGTGCCTCGGCGAGATGCTGCCGGCGGCAGCTTCGGGGAGGAAGGGCTGGTACGTCATGTACGAGCGCGGGTCGACGACCGTGACGGTCGCTTCCGCATAACGCATCTTCTTGAGAATGCGTCGTGCTGCGTACAGGCCTACGTACCCACCGCCTACTACGAGGATCCTGGGACGCTCCGTGGTGCTCATGCCATCGAGTATCCACCCCATCGAAGGGGGTGGCTCGTGAGCCCCTTCACAAGCTCCTTGGGGCCCTCTGCTACACTCCGCCGCCCACGTGACACAGGTCATGGCGCGGCGGGGGAACCAGGGTGTAGGGCGGCACGTTGAAAACCCCCCGTGAGCTGGCCCCTCGGCCTATATCCGGGGCTGGACCACTGCCCCGGGCCACCCGGACGTGACGCGTCCGGAACGGTCCGAAATGGGACCGCAGGGCGCGAGTTGGGCCCCCGACCGCCCCGCAGGGGGCAGATCGGGGGCCCAGAGACCCCAATTCCTTGTGAAGAACTTCACGAAGTTCGTCGGCGGGTGCCTCTCAGGCGATGGACCAGCCGATTCCATCAAGAATGTCGTGCTCGCTGACGAGGACCTCCGAGGCCCCGGTCCGCTCCATGATCTCCAGCAGTACGAGCGCTCCGGCCGCGATGACATCCACCCGGCCGGGGTGCATGACGGGGATCGCGGCCCGCTCTGCGTGCGTCGAGATGAGCAGCTCGCCGGTGATCCGCTTGACCGACTCGTACGTGACACGCGAGTGGTGGATCAGCGCCGAGTCGTACGCGTGGAGCCCCAGCGCGATGGCGCCCACGGTCGTCACCGAACCCGCGAGCCCGACCAGGGTGTGCGCCTCGCGGAGCGGCACCGTCTCCTCCGCGAGGTCGAGCGCGGCGCGGATGTCGGCTCGTATGGCGGTGATCTGGCCGAGGGTGGGCGGGTCGGAGACGACCCCGTCCCGCATGAGGTGGCGCTCGGTCATCCGTACGCAGCCGATGTCGACGGAGCGGGCGGCCCGTACGTGGTCGTCGCCCACGACGAACTCCGTGGAGCCGCCGCCGATGTCCACCACCAGGTAGGGCCTGGGCAGGTCGGCGCGGCCCGCGAGCTCCTTGGTGGCGCCGGTGAAGGAGAACTCGGCCTCCTGGTCACCGGTGATCACCTCGGGCTCGACGCCGAGGATGTCGACGACGCCGCGGACGAATTCCTCGCGGTTCTCGGCGTCGCGCGATGCGGAGGTCGCCACGAAGCGGATCTTCTCGGCGCCGTGCGCCTTGATGACATCGGCGTACTGGTGGCAGGCGGCGAAGGTACGCTCCAGCGCTTCCGGGGCGAGGCGGCCGGTGCGGTCGACGTCCTGGCCGAGGCGCACGATCTCCATGCGCCGGTCGAGATCGACGATCTCGCCCGTCCCGGGGTCGGCGTCGGCAACGAGCAGCCGGATGGAGTTCGTACCGCAGTCGATGGCGGCAACACGGGTCACTTGTCGTCCTCCTGGCCAGTCTTGTCGGCGCACGGCGTCACGCACGGGCCCTTCGCCCACCACTCGGGCAGCAGCGCGAGCGCTTCGTCGCCGAACGGGTTCACCCCGGGCCCGGCCGCCAGCGAGTGGCCGACCAGGACGTGCAGGCACTTCACGCGGTCCGGCATGCCGCCCGCGCTCGGGAAGCCCTGGAGCACCTCGATCGCGTCGCGGCGCTGGATGTAGTCCTCGTGGGCCGCGCGGTAGGCGGCGGCCAGCTCCGGGTCGTCGGCGAGCCGGTCCTGCATCTCCTTCATCAGGCCCGAGCCCTCAAGGGTGCCGATGGCGCCGGCCGCACGGGGGCAGGTGAGGTAGTAGAGCGTCGGGAACGGCGTGCCGTCCTCCAGACGCGGGGCCGTCTCGACCACGTCAGGCTGTCCGCACGGGCAGCGGTGCGCGATGGCGCGCAGGCCGCGCGGCGGGCGGCCCAGCTGCAGCTTGAACGCGGCGATGTCCACCTCGGTGGGCTCGGTGCGCGGGGTGGTCGGGGGTGCGGCGTCCATGCGTGCGTTCGTGCCTTCGTGTTGTGTTGGCTTACTGATTACCACGTACTGATTACTGCTTGCTGATTACTACTGCTGGTCCGGGCGGTCGGCGTTGTCGACGCCGTCCCAGAGGTTGGAGTACCAGGGACGGTCCGCGGCGCCCTGGTCGTCGCGGCGCTTGTCGCGCGCGTCCGGGTCGAAGACCGTGAAGCCCGTCTCGCCGGGGCGTACGAGATGGAGGTGCTCACGGGCCAGGCGCTCGATGTACGCGTCGTCCTTGAGCCGGGCCTTCTCGTCGCGCAGCTGCTCGACCCGGGCGCCGGCCTCCTGCATCTTCCGCTGCTCGTCGGCGATCTCGCCGCGCTGCGACACGTACTGACGCATCGGATAGGCGAGCGCCACGATGAGCGAGCAGAGCACCAGGACGAGCAGCGCCGCCCGGCCGGTGAGCCGGGAGCGGCGGGCCTGACGGCGGGTCTGGGAACGGTAGACGCGGGCGGCGGTCTGCTCACCGAGCAGCCGCAGCCTGGTCGCAGTGGAGAACCGGTCCCGGTTCTTCGCGGCCATGTCTCCCGCCTCCCCTTATACGCGCGTACGTCCCCGCACACGGTACGGGACCGTGGGCGGGGACGTAGGGAGGCTGGGGTCTTCAGCCCTTGCTGTGCTTAACCCTTGCCGCGCTTATCCCTTGAAGCGGGGGAACGCGCTGCGGCCCGCGTACACCGCCGCGTCGTCGAGGATCTCCTCGATGCGCAGCAGCTGGTTGTACTTGGCGACGCGCTCGGAGCGGGCCGGGGCGCCGGTCTTGATCTGACCGCAGTTGGTGGCGACGGCGAGGTCGGCGATGGTGACGTCCTCGGTCTCACCGGAGCGGTGCGACATCATGCACTTGAAGCCGTTGCGCTGGGCCAGCTCGACGGCGTCCAGGGTCTCGGTCAGCGAACCGATCTGGTTGACCTTCACGAGCAGCGAGTTGGCGGCGCCTTCCTCGATGCCGCGCGCCAGGCGCTCCGGGTTGGTGACGAAGAGGTCGTCGCCGACGATCTGGACCTTGGTGCCCAGCTTGTCGGTGAGGACCTTCCAGCCGGCCCAGTCGTCCTCGAAGAGCGGGTCCTCGATGGAGACGAGCGGGTACGCCGCCACGAGCTCCTCGTAGTACTCCGTCATCTCGGCGGCCGAGCGGGACTTGCCCTCGAACTCGTACGCGCCGTCCTTGTAGAACTCGGACGCGGCGACGTCGAGCGCGAGCGCGATCTGCTCGCCCGGGATGTAACCGGCCTGCTGGATGGCCTCGAGGATGAGGTCGAGCGCGGCGCGGTTGGAGTCCAGGTTCGGGGCGAAGCCGCCCTCGTCGCCGAGGCCGGTGGACAGGCCCTTGGTCTTCAGGACGGACTTGAGGGTGTGGTAGACCTCCGTGCCCCAGCGCAGGGCCTCGGAGAACGACTCGGCGCCGATCGGCGCGATCATGAACTCCTGGATGTCGACGTTGGAGTCGGCGTGCGACCCACCGTTGAGGATGTTCATCATCGGAACGGGCAGCAGGTGCGCGTTCGGGCCGCCGAGGTAGCGGAAGAGCGGCAGGTCGGACGCCTCGGAGGCGGCGTGCGCGACGGCAAGGGAGACGCCGAGGATGGCGTTGGCGCCGAGGGAGGCCTTGTTCTCGGTGGCGTCCAGGTCGAACATCGCCTGGTCGATCAGGCGCTGCTCGGTGGCGTCGTAGCCGACGAGCTCCGGGCCGATCTGCTCGATGACGGCGAGGACGGCCTTCTCGACACCCTTGCCCTGATAGCGGTCGGGGTCACCGTCGCGGAGCTCAATGGCCTCGAACGCTCCGGTGGAGGCACCGGACGGAACAGCAGCACGACCGGTGCTGCCGTCGTCGAGGCCGACCTCGACCTCGACCGTGGGGTTGCCTCGGGAGTCCAGGATTTCCCGGGCTACGACGACGTCGATGGACGGCACGAGCATCTCCTTCTGGGATGTGACGCTAGGGGTGCAGGGTCGCATTGGCCTTGCGGCAAGAGCCTATCCGGCTCGGGAGCATCGGTCGGCCGATGGCCCGCCCCCTGGGACGAGAAGGCGCCCGAATACCCGCAAGACGGTACGAAACTCCTGGCCGGAAGTCGCGACGTACTGGGCAGTAACGACAAAACCCCGGCCCGGCGCGTACGGGGGAAGACGCGCCGGGCCGGGGAGCTCTGTGGGGTTGTCAGGCTCAGCCGAGGTGCAGCTGCTGGCCCGGGAAGATCACGTCGGCGTCGCTGATGATGTCCTGGTTCAGCTCGAAGATCTTCTTCCAGCCGCCCTCGACGTCCTCCGCCTCGGCGATCTTGCCGAGGGTGTCGCCGGACTTCACCTTGTACTCGCCGTCGCCCTTCTTGACGGCCTTGCGGCCCTCGTCGCGGGAGGCCGCCCGGGTGTCGCCGGAGCTGCGCTCGGCCTTGGGCTCGGCCTGGGCCGCCTTGGGCTGGGCCGCCTTGGGCTGGGCCGCCTTGGGCTGGGCCTGCTCGGCGGAGCCGCCGTCGTACGCGGCGCCGGACAGGCCCACGCCGCAGTTCGGCCACGCGCCCTTGCCCTGGCCGGCCAGGACCTTCTCGGCTATCTCGATCTGCTGCGCCTTGGAGGCCTGGTCGGCGGTGCCGGCGTACGCGGTGCCGCCGTACGCGGCCCAGGTGGAGGCCGAGAACTGCAGGCCGCCGTGGTAGCCGTTGCCGGTGTTGATGGACCAGTTGCCGCCGGACTCGCACTGCGCGACCTTGTCCCACTCCGCGGCGGTGGCGGCCGAGGCGGACGTGGCGCCCATCAGCGGGGCGGCGACGGCGACACCGGTGATGCCGGCGAACGCGGCGAACCGGACGGCCTTGGACGGGCGACGGTGCTTGGCCTTGCTGGAAAACAGCATGCGACATCTCCTCACCGACGCCTACGAGGTGAGCTGTCGGGTTCGGGCCATGTGAGTTGCCCGGCCGCGCGACCTGGTGCGATCTGTCGCGCGGCTTCACCCCAAGCCGGTTCCGGTGCGTCTTTCGACGGCCGGGCCCGGCACTTACCTGGGTCCCCCGCTCCTGCCTACGGCGCTTTACGCGTCAGCTACTCCCCCGACCGACGGCAGGATTCGGCGTGACGGTCGACGGGGCCCGCGGTGGCGAGCGGTTCGACCGTAAACACATGACTCCCCGATGTTCAAAGACGCACATCGGGGAGAAATCGCCCCTACTTGCCTTCGCATAACCGGCATTCACGCAGGTCAGAGGCGAAACGGGTGGAGTGTCCGGACCGACCGCGCCAGTTGAGGCAAAGAGACCCTTGTCTCACTGGCTCCAATGGGGACATAGCGGCCCGAACTCCCCCTGTTTTCAGCTCAGATCAAGGCTCTGGCCAGGAAGGATGAGGTCCGCGTCGGACCCGATGGCCTTCTCGTTGGCCTCGTAGAGCGCGGGCCAGCCGCCGGGGACGTCGTGCGCGTCGGCGATGGACCAGAGGTTGTCACCGGTTCGCACGGTGTACTCACCTTCGCCCGCATTGCCTGCCTTGTCGGCATTAGTCGCGTTGGCCGCGTCGCGCGGCGATCCGTCACCTCGGGAGGCGTGGCGGCCCGATTCATACTTGTTGCCTGAATTGCCCGCTGCGGCGTCGGTGCGGTTCTCCTCGCGGGCTTCTTCGCCGCGGTGCTTGCCCGAGGGGGCGCTCTTCTCGGGGGCGGGCGGAGTGGTCTCGCCCGCGGGGGTGGCGTCGGAGGGCTTGGCGGGCTCGGAGGCGTCCGACCCGGCAGGCTCCTCGCTCTCTTCAACCTTGTCGGCCTTGTCGGCCTCGTCGGCCTTCTTCGTCTTGGCGGCTCCGGAGTCGGAGCCCACGATGTCCTCAAGGGACTCGGACCCTTCCGAAGCGTCCGGACTGTCCGAAGTCTCCGACGGCGCCGGCTCGGCGGTCGCGCCGTCGCCCGGCGGGGTGTCGTCACCCTCCACCAGGCCGGAGATGGTCGCGCAGCTGGGCCACGCCTTCGGCCCCTGGTCGGCCAGGACCTTCTCCGCTATCTGGATCTGCTGGGAGCGGCTGGCGAGGTCGGCGCGCGGTGCGTACGCCGTACCACCGTTGCTCTCCCAGGTCTCCTGCGAGAACTGCAGTCCGCCGTAGTAGCCGTTGCCGAGGTCGGCACTCCACATGCCTCCGCTCTCGCACTCGGCGACCCGGTCCCAGGTCGTGGTCTCGGCAGCGTTCGCGCCGGTCGCGCCGAGGAGCGGGATGGCGATGGCCGAGCCGGCGACGCCTGCCGCGACGACGAGAGCTGGAGCCTGACGCGGGCGTCGGTGTCGACCGTTCCCGGAGCGCATGCGGTTGCCTTTCGAGTGACGGCTGAAGTTGACGGTGAACGTAGCCGTACTCGAACGCTTGTCACAAGTCGATGCAGCAGAGATCACGTGAAGGTCTCATACTTGACGCACCGTCAACTCTTCCCGGTTCCGAACTCCACAGGAAGCGTGCGCAGTCCGCGCATAATGAGGCCCCCACGCCACCGCAAATCGTCAGGTTCCACCGCAAGTCGCAGGTCGGGAAGGCGCCGAAGCAGCGTCGAGATCGCCGTCTGCCCTTCCAGCCGGGCCAGCGGCGCGCCGAGGCAGTAATGGATGCCGTGCCCGTACCCCAGGTGCGGATTGTCGCGGCGCGAGAGGTCGAGCGTGTCCGGATCACGGAAGCGCTCGGGGTCGCGGTCGGCGGCGGCGAGTACGACGAGTACGGGGTCGCCGGCCGCGATGTCCTGGCCGCCGAGGGTCAGCGACTCGGTGGCGTACCGCCACGTCGCGAGCTCCACCGGCCCGTCGTAGCGCAGGAGTTCCTCGACTCCGGTGGCGAGCAGCTGCGTATCGCCCTCGGCGAGTGCGCGCTGGAGCCGCTCGCGCTGCTCCGGATTGCGCAGGAGCGCGTACACGCCGTTTCCGATCAGGTTGACCGTCGTCTCGAAGCCGGCGAAGAGGAGAATGAAGGCCATCGCGGCGGCTTCGTTCTCGGTGAGGTGCTCGCCGTGGTCGCTGGCGCGGATGAGGCCCGAGATGAGGTCGTCGCCCGGTTCTTCCCTTTTACGGTGGATGAGTTCGGCGAGGTAGTTGCGCATCTTCTTCACCGAACGGGCAACGCCACCGCGCGGACCGCCGCCGTGCCGGATCATCATCCCGGCCCAGTCGCGGAAGTCGTCCTGGTCCTCGCGCGGTACGCCGAGAAGGTCGCAAATGGCATAGATGGGGAGCGGGAAGGCGAACTCGTGGATGAGGTCGGCGTTCCCCTTCTGCACGAAGCCGTCGATCAGCTGATCCGTCAGCTCTTGCACGCGCGGCGCGAACTCGGCGACCGTGCGTGGCGTGAACGCCTTCGACACCAGCCGCCGCAGCCGGGTGTGGTCCGGCGGGTCGATGTTCAGCAGATGCGTCATGAGCTCGGCCTTGCGTTCACCCGGAATGCCCGTCTTGCGCTTGGCGTGCGCGGACCCGGTGTGGTGAGCCGGATCCTTGGAAAGCCGCTGATCGGCCAGCGCCTGCCGGGCATCCCCGTACCGCGTCACCAGCCATGCGTCGACCCCGCTGGGCAGTGTGGTCCGGTGCACGGGCGAGTGCTCGCGCAGCCAGGCGTACGCGGGGTAGGGGTCGGTGGCGAACTCCCAGGTGAAGAGCGCGGGGGTGGGGGCGGAGGCGTGCTGGTCGGGCATGCGTCGACAGTAGCTGCGGGCGGTGCCCGCCGCGCTGGGCCGTCCCCTCCCCTGCCCCTTCCCGCTGTGACCTTTTGCGGCTGCCGCCGTAAGGGGCTCCGCCCTGGACCCCGCGCCTACCGCCGCCCCGCCGCCTCCGTTGCGAGGATCGCGTCGCGGTATGTCCGGCCCGCTGCGCGCAGTGCCGCTTCCGGGTCCACGCCGGCCGCCTCCGCCTGTACCGCCAGGGCCAGAAGGTCGTAGCCGATTCCTTCGCCCGTCGGGAGTGGGACTTCCAGGCCTGCCGTTCGTACGCGGGAGGCCAGCTTTGCCGCCAGGGCCAGGCCCGGCTGGCCCAGGGGGACGCCGTCGGTCAGTGAGTCGCGCTGCTTTTCGGCCGCCTTCGTGCGGAGCCAGTGCTCCTTGACCTCCTCCGGCGTCTCGGCGGTCTCGTCGCCGAAGACGTGCGGGTGGCGGTGGATCAGCTTCTCGACGATCGTGCCGGCTACGTCGTCGATCGAGAACGGCTCGTCCTCGTCCTCCTGCGCGATGCGCGCGTGGAAGACGACCTGGAGGAGTACGTCGCCGAGCTCCTCGCGGAGTTCGTCGCGGTCGCCGTCCTCGATGGCCTCGACGAGTTCGTACGCCTCCTCGATGCCGTACTTCGCGAGGCCCTTGTGGGTCTGCTGCGACGACCACGGGCATTCGAGGCGGATGCGGTCCATGACCTGGACCAGGTCGAGCAGGCGTGCGCCCGGCAGGTCGTACGAGCCGGGGAGCAGCTCCAGGTCGGGCATCTGGACGCGACCGGACCCGGCCAGCCTGGCGAGGCCGTCGGTCAGGGCCTTGTCGCCCTCGCCGGAGGGGATGACGACGACCGTGCAGTCGCCCTCGCACGCGTCGAGCAGCTCCTGCGCGGTCGGGGCCGCGTGCTCGACGGTGATGCCCGCCTCGCGCAGGTACGGCAGCTGCGGGTGGCCCGCGTCGGCGCACAGCACCTGGTCGGCGGCCCGCAGCGTCTGCCAGGCGGGCCAGGACAGCAGGCCGGGCGCGACGCGGTGGCTGGCGGTGAGGAGGACGATGCGGCCGGGGGCGGCGGGTGCGGGTGCGGAGGCTTCGCTGGTCACCTCTCGAACGTACCTCGCCCCTGTGACAACGCCGCTACACGCCCTCGGGGGCGGCCGCCTCCTTGGTGACCTGGGTGATCCACGGCGCCTTGTAGTCGCCGAGCTGCATCTTCTCGTCGTCCCAGGTGCCGTAGCGCGGGTTCACATTGATGCGCAGTGCCTTCGACGCCGCGATGAACGCCTCGTTCACCTTCTTCTGGCCGGCGGGGGTGTTCGTCGCGCCGATCGCCGCCGCGAGCTTGCCGACCAGGACGTCCCTGCGGATGGCGTTGTCGATCTGGTCCGGGGCGATGCCGCGCTGCTGGAGATACATCGCGGCGAGCTGCTCCTCGCCGCCCGCCTGCCGCACCGCGTCCGCCTTCGCGGTCTGGATCTCCTTGCGGCTCGCGCTCGCACCGGCGTCATCGGCGGCCCGCTGCACGATCCGGTCGACGATCAGGTCGTAGAGCTTGGCGCGGCCGAGCTGCCCGGTCGAGCCGACCAGCTGGGCGGCCTGCGGGGAGGACTGCTGGGCCTGGCGTACGTCCTTGACCTGCTCCTGGAGGGCGGCCACGTCGATACGACCGCCGCCCACGACGGCCGCCGCTCCTGGATGCGCCTCATTGCCGCAGGCGGCGAGGAACGGTGCCGCGACGAGGAGCGCGGCGGAGACGGAGAGCGCGGTGCGACGGCGGCGGTGCAAAGGGTGCCTCCCGGCGGTGATCGTGCGGCATAGCAACGAAAGTGCGACGAACGACCTTGCGGTGATCGATGTTAGGCAGTCGGAGTGGTCCGGGCCACTGATTCGCCCAACGATTCGTTCGCGTTCGGGGATGCGCTGTCCCGGGAGTCCCTGGAGGGACCGCCGAGCATGATCGTGCGGGAGACCACGAAAGTGATCGGGATCGCGGCGGACGCGGCGATCAGGGGGGCGTACGTGCTGGTGAAGTGCAGGACGTCCACCAGGAGGTAGACGCCGCTCGTGGTGATCACGAAGTTGGCGGCGTTGGTGAGCGGGAAGAGCAGGAACTTCCGCCAGGTGGGGCGCGTGTTGTAGGTGAAGCGGCAGTTGAGGAAGAAGGAGCCGGTCATGCTGACGGCGAAGGCCAGGACGTGCGCGGCGACGTACGGCAGCCAGGGCAGGAGCAGCAGGTAGCAGGCGTAGTACGTGCCGGTGTTCACCACGCCCACGAGGGCGAACCTGACCAGCTGACGGCGGATCATCGGCGGACGAGCTCCCTGCCCTGCCGCTGCTGGGTCGCGGCGGCCGCTGTCTCCACATTCGTCGCCTGCACCAGGAAGTGCGGGCGCCTTTTCACCTCGTAATAGATGCGGCCGACGTATTCGCCCACGACGCCGATCATCATCATCTGTACTCCGGCGAGCGCGGTGAGGGCGACGAGCAGCGTCACATATCCCGGGGTTTCCACTCCGTTCACGACGGCGTCACCGACAATCCACGCCGAATACGCCATTGCGACGGCGAGCAGCAGCAGGCCGAGATAGAGCGCGGCCCGCAGCGGCTTGTCATTGAATGAGAGAAGGCCGTCGAGCCCGTAGTTGAGCAGCTTCGAGAAGCTCCATTTCGTGCTGCCCTCCTCGCGGACGGCATTCTCGCACTCGAAGGTGACCTTGGAGAATCCGACCCAGGCGAACAGGCCTTTGGAGAAGCGGTTGTACTCGGTGAGTTCGAGTACGGCGTCGACGCTGCGGCGCGACAGCATGCGGAAGTCGCCGACGCCGTCGACGAGCTCGACGTCGACCAGGCGGTTGATGAGCCGGTAGTACGCACGGGCGGCAAGCGTACGCGTGACTCTGTCGCCCTTCCTGGTGCGCCGGGCAATGACCTGGTCGAAGCCCTGCTCGTGCAGTGCCACCATGCGGTGGACCAGCTCCGGCGGGTGCTGGAGGTCGGCGTCCATGATGACGACGGCGTCGCCGGACGCGTTGCGCAGGCCTGCCAGCATCGCCGCCTCCTTGCCGAAGTTCCGGCTGAAGGAGACATAGCGTGTACGCGGACCCGATTCCGCGATCTCCTGGAGGATCGCGAGCGTACGGTCGCTGCTTCCGTCGTCGACATAGACCAGTTCGACGGGGTGGCCGAGGCTGCCGAGCTCCTCGGCCACGCGCTGGTGGAAGCGGCCGATGATCTCCTCTTCGTTGAAGCACGGCACAACAATTGAGATGAGCACGGCTCTCCCCGGTGGGCACTCGGTTGAGGCAGGCGGTCAGCGAAGAACAGCCCCCGGATATGACGGAGGTCGACGCTCCACGTGACGCTGGGGCATCCAATAAGTGAACTCGCCAGATTATGACCGCTTTTAGCCGGAGCCAGTGCCATTGACATCTCTTTTGCCTTCACATGCTGGCTTATTCGGTATGACACACAGTAGAACGATCATTATGTCGACTACGGATTCGGTCAGAGGCCGCGCCATGGCGCTCTCCGCGCTGATCACCGCCGTGGCCGTGTGCGCGGGTGACGCCCTCGCCCGTAGCCACCCCTTCGGCCCGCGCACCCGCAGCGTGAACGACCTCGGCAACCAGTTCGTGCCGTACCACGCCCGTCTGTGGGACCTTCTGCACGGGCGGGCGGACGGCGGGGTGCTGGTCAACTGGCAGTCCGGGTACGGCACGAGCTTCCTGCCCGACATCGGCACGTACGTCAGCAGTCCCTTCGCACTGCTCGTCGGACTCTTCCCGCGCGACGAGATCGACCTCGCTGTGTACGTCGTCACGGTGCTCAAGATGGCCGCGGCCGCCGCCGCCATGACACTCCTGCTGCTCGCCCTGCGCGAAGGCGGCAGCCGGTGGTGGGCCGCGGCGGTGCTCGGGTCCTCGTACGCGCTGTGCGGATGGGCGGTCACCGAGGCCGTCTACAACCCGATGTGGATGGACGGCCTGATCGCCTTCCCGCTGCTGTGCCTGGTGGGCGAGTGGGCGCGTACGGGCAGCCATCGCGTCCTGGGTCCGGTGGTCGTGGCCGTCGCATGGACCGCGAACTTCTACACGGCGTACATGGCGACCCTCGGGGCCGGTCTCGTTCTGCTGCTCCGGCTGCTGACCGAGGAGCCTGTCGTACGGGCACGGGTTCGGGCGCTGCTGCGTGCCGCCCTCACCACGCTGCTCGGCATCGGTCTCGCGGCCCCCGTCCTGGCCGTCGTCTTCCTCGGGGCGAAGCACGCCTACCCCGGCTGGACGAAGGACTTCGCGCCCGCCGGGTGGGGCGATGTGTTCGCCCGCGCTCTCCCGGCGACGTACAGCTTCTTCACGCCTGCCGTCTTCGTCGGCACCGGCGCGCTGTTGCTCGCCTGCACGCTGCTGTTCAACCGGGCGGCGCGGCGGCGCGAGCGGGTCGGCTGGACCCTGCTGGCCGTCGCGGTTGCGTTGTCGATGCAGTGGGGGCCGACGCATCTGGTGTGGCACGTCTTCGCGACGCCCAACGGCAGCCCCTACCGGCAGACGTTCGTCCTCAGCGGGATCCTGGTGATCGCGGCCTGGCTTTCGGTCTCGTACGGCTGGCCGGGGCGGCGCGCGCTGCTCGGCGGGACGGCCGTGGTCGTGCTCATGGCCCTGGGCGCGGTGACAAGCCCCCGGATCACCGCCTGGACGTACCCGCTCTTCGCGGCCGGGGTGGCAGCGGCGGTGGGCGGGGTGGTGCTGGCCCGGCGGGGCCGGGTGCTCGGCGTGGCCGCCGCACTGCTGCTGATCTGCGCGCAGGTCGGGCAGGCCGCCGTGACCACCGCTCACGCCGACCGGCAGCGCCTCAACAGGCTCGACGACTACGCGCCGTGGGGCGCGCGGCAGGAGGCGCAGGCCGACGCGGTGGCAGAAGCGGACGGGTGGCCGGCCTTCCGTACGGAACCGGGGCGTGAACAGACCACGGCCAACGACCCGCTGACCGTCGGCGGCCAGGGCGCGTCGTACTACAGCAGCCACACCCCCGACGTCCTCACCCGCACGCTGGCCGCGCTCGGCACCGGCTGGACGTCCAACGGCCGGTCCGTACAGGGCGTCGACAGTCCCGTGACGGACGCCCTGTTCTCCGTCGGCGCTCGCGTGCACATGCCGCGCGATCAGCACCAGCGCTGGGCGCGGCCGGACGACCGCAAGGTGACGGTCACGCGGGCCGCCGTGCCGCAGCTGGTCACTGTGCGCCCACCCGCTACGGAGCCGCGCTTCGGCGTCTCGCCCTTCCGTAACCAGGAGAAGCTGCTGGGCGCGTCCGTCTATACGCTCCCGGCCACAGCACTGCGGTCGCCGGGGACGCTGACCGCCACCTGTCCGGCCGGCAGCGAAGTCTTCCTCTGGGCACCCGATTTCTTCGGTACAGCACGCCTCCAAGGCGGCGGTACAGAGGCCGACATACGCGGCGGGCTCCCCGCGCGGCGTGCGGCCGTGCAGCCGCTGGGCACCGTACCGGCCGACGGCCGCGTCTCGATCGCCCTCAAGGGAGGCCCGACAACCGGGCTCCCCCGCCTGAGCGTCGGCTGCCTGGACCGGGACCGGCTGGCCGACGCCGTGGACGGCCTCAGGGCGGGCGGCGCGACCGCTGTGCACGTCACGGACAGCGGCGTACGGGCGGTCGTCCCGCCGGGCACGAGGGGAACGGCCGTCTTCGCCATGCCCCGCATCGCGGGCTGGAGCTGCGCCACCGACGGCGGAAAGGCCCGCCCCGCCGGCTCCTACCTGGGCCTGGTCGCCGTCCCCCTGGAGGGTGACGGCCGGGCAGTCACCCTTGTGTGTGAATTCAGCCCGCCGGGCCTTCGCATCGGCGTGCTCGTGGGCGGTCTTTCGCTGCTCCTGCTCCTGATGGTGGCCGCCGTTCCACGGTTTCAGGACCGCCGCAGGAGCGCCATGAAGACTTCACCCCAGGACCATCGGCCCGTGGCCCACGCGGCATGAGCCCAGGCATACGGTCGGGCACCTGCCCCCCACCCACAGGACCGAAGCCAGAGGCGAATCCGCATGCCATCTCTGCTGAGCAACCGGCTGACGAAGTGGGCCCTGCGCCCTGTCGCCGCGCTCGTCGACCAGCGCATCCAACGCAGCACCGCCGGACTCCGCAAGGAAGTCACCGAGCTCCGGCGCAGGCAGCACGGCATCAGCATGCTGCTCGACCGCACCGGGCGCGGCCAGCACCGCATGCCGACACCCGACCAGATCAGCACGCTCGTGAGCGAGGTCGGGGCCGCGACGGACGAGAGTGAGCGCGCCCGCCGCAATGTCACCGTCGCCTACCGCAATGTGGTCGCCATCGAGGCGCTCGGCGTGGGCCGCATGGCAGGTGGCACGTCCAATGTGTGCGGCAAGCTCGCCACCATCCCGCTGCTGGCGCCGCGCAACGGCAACGATCTCGAAGTCCTCGAAATCGGCACGCTGCACGGCCTGTTCGCGGCCGCCCTGATGCGCATGCTGCACCGCACGGGCATCGAGGCGACGCTGACGATCGTGGACCCGCTGGCCGGCTCCCAGCTCCAGCCGGGCACATCGGACTACGAGGAGCCGACGGGCACTCCCGTCCGCGAGGACGTCGTACGGGCCAACCTGGCGCTCGGCGGCGGCCGTCCGGGCGTCGAGGCGCGCATCAGGCAGGGCTTCTCCGGCGATCCCGACGTACGGGCGGAGATCTCCGACCGGAAGTACGGCGTGATCGTGGTGGACGGGGACCACTCATTCGAGGGCGTGCGCGCCGACCTGGAGTGGGTCGAGCTGATCGCCGCGCAGGGCGGAATCGTGGTCCTCGACGACTACGGCGACGGGCGCTGGCCCGGGGTGAAGGACGCCCTGGACAAGCACCTGGCGGGCGGCGACAGCCGGCTCCAGATGGTGGGCCGGGTGGCCACGTCCGCGTTCCTGCGGGCGCGCTGACCACCCGGCACCTGTATCGGGCGCCGCTGCCGCCCTGTATCGGGCGCCGCTACGGGCAGCCCGTATCAGGCGCCCCGTATCAGGCGCCCCGCACCAGGCGGCGTGTCAGGCGGCCCGTGTCAGGCGCCCCGCATCCGCTGGTGCCGGTCGAGGGCGCGGCGCACCTCGGCCGGCAGCGGGTGGTACGCCCCGTACGCGCGCTCGGCGTCGTACAGCAGGCCCTGCAACTGGCCGTGCGCCGCGGCATGGTCGCCCATCGCGAGCAGCAGGTTCGCTATGCGGTGCCGGATGTCGAAGGCGCGGGCGGTGGCGTCGGCCGTGGCGGACGAGGCGGCTGCCCCCTGCCCGTACTGGTTCTCGTAGTACGGGAGCAGGCCGCGGTACTCGGCGAGCGCCGCGGCCGGTTCGCCGAGCTGCTCCAGGCACTGCGCCGCGTCGTAACGGAACTGGAGCGCCTGCGGGTCGGCCAGGCCGGACTCGGCCGCACGGTCGTCGGCGAGGCGGCGCAGCTCGGGCAGGGCGCGGCGGTACTGCCCGTCGTCCAGCAGCGTCGCCGCGTACTGCTTGCGCAGGATGCGGACGACCGGGGAGCGCTCGCCGTGCTGCGCGGCGGCCGCGGGGAGGATGCCACCGAGGATGTCGACGGCCTGGGTGATGCGCCCTTCGCCGAGGAGTTGCTTGACCTCGTCGACGGCGCTCGCGACGTCCGGCTGCGCGGCGGCGGGCGTCGTCGGCTGGGCGACGGGCGGGGTGGCGGCGCGGTCGGGCCAGGGGGCGTGCGGGCGCAGGAAGGGGCGGGTCGGGTCGAGCGGGCCCGACGGCACACCGCCGTGCGCCGGCAGCAGCGGGACCAGAGCCTCGTAGACCTCCTGGGCCGAGGACGGGCGGTGCTGGGGGTCCTTGGCGAGCAGCCGCAGGACGAGCGCTTCGAGCGGCTCGGGGATGTCCTGGCGGAGCTGGCGCACCGGGAGGGGCGGCTCGTACAGGTGGCGGTGGAGGACGCCCAGGACGGTGGATCCGGCGAAGGGGACATTGCCGCTGAGGAGTTCGTGCAGGAGGACGCCGAGTGCGTAGAGGTCGGTGTACGGGCCGACCGCGCCGCCCATCGCCTGCTCGGGCGCCATGTAGGCGGGGCTTCCGATGGGCGAACCGGTGTGGGTGAGGCGGGTGGTGTCGGTGTCGAGTACGGAGGCGACGCCGAGGTCGAGGACGGTGACGGTGCCGTCGGGCTTGACCATGACGTTCCGCGGCTTGAGGTCGCGGTGGACGATCGGCACGGCGTGTACGGCGGAGAGCACGGCGCAGAGCTGAGCGGCCACGGAGACGGCCCACGGCCAGGGGTACGGGTCGTGCTCGGCGAGGTGGTCCGCGAGGTCGGCGCCCTTGACGTACTGCATGACGAGGTAGAGGTCGTCGTCGTCGCTGCCCGCGTCGTGGACGGTGACGAGACCGGGGTGGTCGACCTGGGCGGTGACGCGGCACTCGCGCACGAAGCGGCGGCGCATGTCCTCTGCGGCGGTGGCGGCGGCCATGCGGTCGGGGCGCAGCAGTTTCACGGCCACGCGGCGGTCGAGGCGCTGGTCGTACGCGTTCCAGACCTGGCCCATGCCGCCCTGCCCGATGACGGTGGCCAGCTCGTAACGCCCGGCGATGATCCGTCCGTTCACCGGTCCTGGTCACCCCGCTGGTCCTTGCGCAGGAGGTCGCTCAGTTCGTCGAGCTCGGCGCGGACCTGGTCCATGCGGTGGGGCGGTTGCTGCTGTGGGGGCTGAGGCTGCTGCACCGGGGCCGGATTGGTCGCCGGGGTGTTGGCATACGGGTTCGGGTAGCCGTAGTGCGGCGGGGCGGCCGCCGGGGCGGCCGCCGGGGCGGCGTACGGCCCGTAGGGGGCGCGCGGGGCGAGGGGCGTGTACGGGGCGGCCGTGGCCCGGAGCCGTGCGTAGTACCGGATGTCGAACGTCAGGAAATACCCGGCGCTCGCGGCTCCGAGGAGCAGGATGCAGGCCAGTGCGATGTCGGTCCTGGCGTCGCCCTCGGGCAGCGTGCCGACGACGGCGAAGCCCGCGATCGCGACCGGCAGGCTCAGCCAGGCGACGGCCCAGTCGAACCATCGCCCGCGCAGGATGGCGATACGGAACAGCGGCACGCACGCGAGCAAGCCGCAGCTGAATACGGCGCCGACCGCGAACAGCACACGCATGGTGATGACGACGCCGTCGCTACGAACGGGCGGCGCGCTGCCGGAGCCGTGCATGGCTGCTCCTGAAAAGCCGGTGGGACCCGCACATGGGGACGTGCACGGGGACAACGCGCGTCGTGGGGGTACGCGCTTCGAGCGTATACACCGACACCGACAACGGTCTCCGGGTTGTACGGATCCGGTGTGGCGCACCTCACCCCGGGCTCACCCTCCCTCCCCGGGCCCCTCGTTCCCCGGCTTATTCCGGTCGTACGGTCCCGTCCGTCAGCCCGTCGTAAAGCCCCTGCACCAGCTGCTCGCCGAGCCGCCCGGCCAAGCGCAGGGCGTCCTCGAAGGCGGCGAGGGTGCGGAAGCGTTCGCCGTAGAGCCGCTGGTCTTCGAGGGGCAGCCGGGGCAGCTGGAGGCGGCGTACATCGAGCCGGGTCGAGGTGGAGGCATAGCTGCTGGCCTGCCGGTTGTTGGCGGTGCCGCGCAGGAACCCGGCGAGGAACCAGGGGTCCAGGGCCTCCGGGTCCGGCCTGAGCAGCTGGAGGCTGCGGCCGAGGGCGGCGCCCGCCGTCGCCTCGTCGACGACACGGACGACGGCGCCGCCGCCCAGTACGGGCACGACGATGTCGCCCGCCTCGACGAGTACGGGGTCTTCCGCCGGTCCTTCGGGGAGAGTGCCGGAGGGTGCGCTTCCGGTGAGGACGTCCTGTTCGGTGAGGACGGTTTCTCCCGATGCGGCTCCCGCGCCGCCCGCGCGCAGGACCAGTGCCCCGGCCCTGGCGAGTTCGCCGACGGTGGTGGCGGGCCAGCGGACGGGCTGCGTGGACTCGACGGTGGAGGGCGTGAGTTCGGTGGTCATCCGCAGCGTGTCGGCCAGCTGCTCCCGTACGTCGGCGAGTTCGGCGGCGCCGCCGCCCGCGGCGGGGGGCGGGAGGTGGCGGGCGGGGGCGAGGTCGACGTCGTCGTCGAGGAGCTCGATGACGGACACGGCGCGGCTGACACCGGGGCGCTCCTCGACCGTGCCCCGGCGGTCGAAGACCTGCCAGGTGTCGAGGACGGCGGTGTGCAGGGCCTGCCAGTCGAGCTTGTCGCGGCCGGCGGCGGAGAGGTCGGCGGTGTCCACGAGGAGGAGTTCGTGGGCGGGCCGGCCGTCGGCGGCGGGCTTGCGCAGCACCCACAGGTGGAGCGGGATGCCGTACGGGGGCGCGGCGCCGGCCGGCAGGGCGACGACGGCGCGCAGGGCGCCCCGGCGGAGCAGGTCGGCGCGGATGCGGCGGCCTGAGCGGCGGGAGGCGGCGGCGGGGGGCATCAACAGGACGGCTGTGCCGCCGTCGCGCAGCCGGGCGAGTGCGTGCTGGACCCAGGCGAGTTCGGACTCCGTACGGGCCGGGAAGCCGTACTCCCAGCGTGGGTCGTACGCCAGCTCGTCGTGGCCCCAGTTGCGTTCGTTGAACGGCGGGTGGCAGAGGACGGCGTCGGCGGCGAGGTGCGGGAAGGCGTCGGCGCGCAGCGAGTCGTCGGCGGCGATGCGTACTTCGGCGGCGCCGTTCTCGGCGTGCAGGGCGAGCCGCAGGGCGGTGAGGGCGGCCAGGTCGGGGTCGGCCTCCTGACCGTGCAGGGCGGTGGCCGCGGGGCCTTCCGGGGCGGCAGGGGGCTGCGACGCGACGGCGCGGAGCAGGGTGCCGGTGCCGCAGGCCGGGTCCAGAACGCTGCGGGGGCTGCCGACGAGGGCGGCCATCAGGGCGGCGGGGCCCGGCGGGGTCAGCGTGTACTGGCGCGGGTTGGCGTCGAGGTGACGGCCGAGCAGGAACTCGTACGTCTGGCGCGCGCCGCCCATCCCGGCTGCGAGTTCGGCGGTCGCGCGCAGCAGGGGGACGGACGGGGTCAGCTCGGGGGTGCCCGGGGTGGGTACGGCGCGGTGTGCGCCGAAGCGCGGGGTGAGGATCTCCTCCAGGGCGGGCGGGAGCAGGTGTGCGAGCTTCTCGTCGGAGACGGCGGCCAGTTGGAGCCAGGCGGTGGGCCTGTCGCGTACGAGGAGGAGCACGCAGCCCGTGTGGATCAGGGCGGGGACGGCACCTGCCGGGTGGCCGGCGAGCTGCTGCCAGACGCGCTCGCGCAGCGGGACCTCGGCAATCTTTCCCTGGTCGCGCAGCCACTGCTCGACCTCGGAGAGGGCGAACGAGGGACTCGTCTCGGTGCCGCCGACCGGTCTGGGGAAGTCGGGGTGGCGACGGCGCCAGTTGCTGACGGCGGCGCGTCCGACCCCCGCGAGCCGGGCGATTCCGGCGGCGGTCACCTCTGCTGCGTTGTCCGACACCGGCCGGCTCCCCTCGTACACCTGCGCCTGCTTGTGCATCGAGCATACCCATGGATACAAGACAGCCCCCTTCACGGCGTGAACGGCAAGTAATCCGTGAATCGTGTTGACTCGGTTCACAAGCTCTGCTGTGATTACCGCATCGCAGCACGGGGCGGCAGGCAGTCCCGAACACACCTTGTCCGGAGGACATCCATGTCTCAGCACACGCAGCAGCCTCAGTTCCCGCAGGCGCCGGTGCCTGCCGCGCAGGCCCGGAACGGCCTGGGCACTGCCGCCCTGATCCTCGGCATCATCGGCGCACTGTCGGGTCTGATCCCGTTCCTCTTCTGGCTCGCCGGCATCCTCGGCATCATCGCCCTGATCATGGGCCTGGCCGGCCGTGGCCGCGCCAAGCGCGGCGAGGCCACCAACAAGGGCGTGGCCCTCACCGGCGCCATCCTGGGCCTGGTCTCCCTGATCATTTCGGTCGTCGGCGCGGTGATCCTGTTCAAGGCCGTGGGCGACGCAGTCGACGAGATCGACAAGGCGACCAACGGCGCGTCCGCGTCGAAGAAGTCGGGCGACGACTCCGCCAAGGGCGGCGACAAGGGCGGCGACAAGGCCGGCGAGACCCTGGCGGCCGGCGACTCGGCCCTCTACCCCGACAAGCTGACGGTCACCGTCTCCGAGCCCAAGCCGTACACCCCCAGCGAGTTCGCGGTCGGTCACACCAAGGGCAACAAGGCCTACCAGGTCACGATCGTCGTCGAGAACGCCGGCAAGGAGAAGTACGACGCCTCGCTCTTCACCACCGAGGCCCGCGCGGGCAAGGACGGCGTGGAGGCCGAGGGGGTCTACGACGACAAGGTCGGCAAGCCCCTCACCGGCAAGATCATGCCGGGCAAGAAGGTCACTCTGCAGCAGGCATTCGACGCCCCCGCCGACGCCAAGGACCTCACTGTCGAGGTCTCTCCCGGCATCACGTACGACGCCTCGCAGTGGGACCTGAAGCTCTGATCACCAGCAGTACCGCGAGACCGGGCAGGCCGTCGGAGGGGGACGGCCTGCCCGGTCTCGCGTTGTGCGTCAACGACGCGTTGTGCGTCAACGACCGAAACGCGCGGGCGCCTCGGTCGGCGCACCACCCGCGGGCAGCCGCTCGCCGGGGCACCCCGACAGCACACGCTTCATGGCGTCCCTCTCGGCACGGGTGACCCACAGCTCGTACTTCTCCTTCACGGCCACCTGCCGGGCCACGTACACACAGCGGTACGCCTTGTTCTTCGGCAGCCACGTCGCCGTATCGCCGTCGCTCTTGCGACGGTTGGCGGAGGAGTCGACGGCGAGCAGGTTCAGCGGGTCGTTGGCGAGCGCGATGCGCTTGCGGCGCTGCCACTTCTGGGCGCCCTTCTGCCAGGCGTCGGAGAGAGCGACGACATGGTCTATGTCGACCTTGCTGCGCCCGCGCACGAATTCCACGCGCTGTCCGGTGTACGGGTCCTTGGTGAGCGTCCCCGCCGCGACCTTGCAGTCCCCGCCGCCGCCACTGCGGAACCGCACGTCCACGAGGTCCCGCTTCAGTATGTCGTCGCGTGTACCGCACCCGTTCCCGTCGGTGTCGGCCCAGGCCCGCCCGAACTCCTCGCGCTCGTAACCGGTCCGAGGGGCGCGGCCCTTGACGGTCAGCGACTCGACGGCTGCGAGCGCCGACCCGGCCGGTGCCGTCGCCCCCGCCCCGTCCCGGCCGCCACTGTCACGGCCACCGCCGCCCGTCGTCTCCGGAGTACAGCCGGTGAGGGCGAGTGCGGAAGCGAGGGCGGCGACGGGGAGGGCTGTGCGGAGCGTACGTATCAAGGCGGTGCGTCCTGACGGGTCGGTAGGCATGCCGCCAGAATCCCACGGCCGTTCGCCGGTGGCCCGACCGCGCCCCAGGGAATAGCCGGACCCGCTCCGCGCTTGATCGTTGCGTGTGCACGTGATCAACAACATGGACATCGGAACACAACAGGGGTGGGAAACATGAGATCCAGGACTTCCTTACGACGTACGGGAGTTGCGCTGCTTTCGGCAGCCGCGCTGGCAGCGCTGCCGGTCGTCGGCGGGGCAGGACTGACGGGATCCGCGGGCGCCGTGGCGGCCGAGCAGCGTGGTGACGCGTGGCAGGGCGGCTGGGCAACTTCGCCGCAGGCGCCGACCGCGCCGTTCGGACCGAACTGGTCGCAACAGGGCTTCGACAACCACACGGTCAGGCAGGTCGTACGGGTCAGCACCGGCGGCACCAAGGCCCGTATCGAGCTGTCCAACCGCTACGGCAGCACCCCGCTCCGTATCACCGGCGCGACGGTGGCCCGTACGGACAAGGGGGCCGCCGTGCAGAAGGGTTCGGTCCGGCAGCTGTCCTTCGGAAAGGGGCGGTCGGTAACGATCCCGGCGGACGGCAAGGTGACCAGTGACGGGGTGCCGTTCAAGGTCAAGGCGCTGGAGTCGGTGACCGTCACGCTGTATCTGGCGGCGCCCACCGGCCCTGCCACCTTCCACACGTTCTCCGCCGCCACGAGCTACCGGGCGCAGGGCGACCACCGTTCGGACCGCGACGGTGCGGCGTTCAAGGAGACCAGCGACTCCTGGTACTACCTCACCGGGGTCGAGGTCACCGGTGGCAAGTCCGCGCGCCGCGACGGCGTGGTGACCTTCGGCGACTCCATCACCGACGGCGTCGGATCCTCGCTGAACACGAACAACCGCTACCCCGACGAGCTGGCTGAGCGCTTCGCTGCCACCGGGCACCCCCGCAGCGTCCTCAACCACGGGATCGGCGGCAACCAGGTCACCAATGACACGACCTGGGCCGGGGAGAAGGGCATCGCCCGCTTCAAGAAGGACGTGCTCACCGAGCCGGGCGTGCGCACGGTCATCGTGCTGGAGGGCATCAACGACATCGGGGGCAGCGGACCGAGCTTCCCGGGCGGCCCGACCCCCGAGGTCTCGGTCAGCCAACTGATCGAGGGCCACCGCTCGTTGATCCGCCAGGCGCACGCCAAGGGCATCAAGGCAGTCGGCGCCACCCTGACGCCCATCAAGGGCTCGTTCTACGACGACGCCCAGAAGGTCAACGAGGCCAAGCGCGACGCGGTCAACCACTGGATCCGTACCTCCGGGGAGTACGACGCCGTGGTCGACCTGGACCGCGCCCTGGCCGACCCCTCCGACCAGGACCGCATGGCCACCGCCTACGACTCGGGCGACCACCTGCACCCGAGCGACGCCGGATACCGCGTGATGGCCGAGGCCGTCGACCTCGACGCGCTCTAGACAAACCGGCCGGGCGTGCCCGGGGCGCGCAGAAGCGACCCGGGCACGCCCGGCCAGTGCCGGCTACGACTGGCTACGACTGGCTACGACTGGCTACGACCCCAGGATCGTCGTGAGGAACTCCCCGGTCCACCCCAGCAGTTCGCGTCCCACCACCGGCTTGCCACCGATCTGGCCCGTCGTCGGGCGCGGGACCAGGATCTGGTGCGTGGCGGGCTTCAGCACCGTGCGCGGATACAACCGCTTCAGCCTCAGCTCCTGCGACTCCCGCAGTTCCACCGGGCCGAAGCGGATGTTGGGACCCGCGAGGGTGATGTCCGCGACGCCGCACGCCCGCGCCAGCATCCGCAGGCCGGCCACCAGCAGCAGGTTCTCGACCGGCTCCGGGAGCTTGCCGTAGCGGTCGGTGAGCTCCTCGCGTACGGCCTTGATGTCCTCCTCCGAGTTCGCCGAGGCGATCGCCCGGTACGCCTGGAGGCGCAGGCGCTCGCCCGGGGCGTAGTCGTGCGGAACGTGGGCGTCCACAGGAAGCTCGATCTTGACCTCCAGCGGCGGCTCCTCCTCCACGCCGCCCTCCACCGCCGCGCGGTAGTCGGCGACCGCCTCGCCCACCATGCGGATGTACAGGTCGAAGCCGACGCCCGCGATGTGACCGGACTGCTCGCCGCCGAGCAGGTTGCCCGCGCCTCGGATTTCGAGGTCCTTCATGGCGACGTACATGCCCGCGCCCATCTCGGTGTGCTGGGCGATCGTCGCGAGCCGCTCGTGCGCGGTCTCGGTCAGCGGCTTCTCCGGCGGGTAGAGGAAGTACGCGTAACCGCGGTCGCGGCCACGGCCCACACGACCGCGCAGCTGGTGGAGCTGGGAGAGGCCGAAGTTGTCGCCGCGCTCGACGATGAGGGTATTGGCGTTGGAGATGTCGATGCCCGACTCGACGATCGTCGTCGAGACCAGTACGTCGAACTTCTTCTCCCAGAAGTCGACGACAACCTGCTCCAGCGCGCTCTCCCCCATCTGCCCGTGCGCCGTGGCGATCCGCGCCTCCGGGACGATCTCGCGCAGCTTGGCGGCCGCCCGGTCGATCGACTCGACACGGTTGTGGATGTAGAAGACCTGGCCCTCGCGCAGCAGTTCGCGGCGGATCGCGGCGCCGATCTGCTTCTGCTCGTACGGGCCGACGAAGGTCAGCACCGGGTGGCGCTCCTCCGGCGGCGTCGTGATGGTCGACATCTCGCGGATGCCGGTGACCGCCATTTCGAGGGTGCGGGGAATGGGGGTGGCGGACATCGTCAGGACGTCGACGTTGGCGCGGAGCTTCTTCAGCTGCTCCTTGTGCTCGACGCCGAAGCGCTGCTCCTCGTCGACGATGACCAGGCCCAGGTCCTTGAACTTCGTCTCGGAGGAGAAGAGCCGGTGCGTGCCGATGACAAGGTCGACCGAGCCCTCGTTGAGGCCTTCGAGGGTCGCCTTCGCCTCGGTGTCCGACTGGAAGCGCGAAAGGGCCTTCACGACGACCGGGAACTGGGCGTACCGCTCGGAGAATGTCCCGAAGTGCTGCTGCACCAGCAGGGTGGTGGGGACGAGTACGGCGACCTGCTTGCCGTCCTGGACCGCCTTGAAGGCAGCGCGGACCGCGATCTCCGTCTTGCCGTAACCGACGTCGCCGCAGATCAGACGGTCCATGGGGATCGACTTCTCCATGTCCTCCTTCACCTCGGCGATGGTGGACAGCTGGTCGGGCGTCTCGACGTACGGGAACGCGTCCTCCAGCTCCCGCTGCCACGGGGTGTCCGGGCCGAAGGTGTGGCCGGGGGCCGCCATGCGCGCCGAGTAGAGCTTGATCAGGTCGGCGGCGATCTCCTTGACCGCCTTCTTCGCGCGCGCCTTGGTCTTCGTCCAGTCCGCGCCGCCGAGCCGGTGGAGGGTCGGGGCCTCGCCGCCCACGTACTTGGTGACCTGTTCGAGCTGGTCGGTGGGGATGTAGAGACGGTCACCGGGCTGGCCGCGCTTGGCCGGGGCGTACTCGACGAGGAGGTACTCGCGGGTCGCGCCCTGGACCGTGCGCTGGATCATCTCGACGTAACGGCCGACGCCGTGCTGCTCGTGGACGATGTAGTCGCCCGCCTGGAGCGTCAGCGGGTCGATGGTCTTGCGGCGGCGGGCCGGCATCCGGCCCAGTTCCTTGGTGGCGGTGCGCTGGCCGGTCAGGTCGGTCTCGGTCAGGACGGCCAGCTTGAGCGCCGGGTCCACGAAGCCGAAGTCGATCGAGCCGCATGCCACGTGGACGAGGGACGGCTCGACCGCCGACAGGTCCGCTTCGAGCCGGGCCGGGATTCCCTCGCTGCCGAGGACCTCCACGGTGCGCGCCGCCGGGCCGTGGCCCTCCGTGACGTACACCGTGCGCCAGCCGTCGGCCAGCCAGCCCTTGGTGTCGGCGAGCGCCCGCGCGGTGTCGCCGCGGTACGCCTCCGGGGCGTGCATGCCCAGCTTGAGGGTGCCCTCCGACTCGTCGGCTGATGTCACGGTGGAAAGCTCCTCGTCCGCCGCGAACGGCGCGACCGACCACCACATCATGTCCAGCTCGCGGGCCCGCTCCCGTACGTCCGCGATCCCGCGCAGCGACGCCGCGCCCACATCGATCGGGGCCTCGCCGCCGCCCGCCGTGGCCGCCCACGACGCCTGGAGGAACTCCTGCGACGTCGCCACCAGGTCGGCCGCCCGGGTCCGCACCCGCTCCGGGTCGCACACCAGCGCCATGGAGCCCTTGGGCAGGACGTCCAGGAGCAGCTCCATGTCGTCGACGAGGACGGGGGCGAGGGACTCCATGCCCTCCACGGCGATGCCCTCGGCGAGCTTGCCGAGCAGCTCGCCCAGCTCCGGGTGCGCCTCGGCGAGGGCGGCCGCCCGCTCCTTCACGCTGTCGGTGAGCAGCAGCTCGCGGCAGGGCGGCGCCCACAGGCCGTGCTCGGCGACCTCCAGGGAGCGCTGGTCGGCGACCTTGAAGTAACGGATCTCCTCGACGTCGTCGCCCCAGAACTCCACCCGGAGCGGGTGCTCCTCGGTCGGCGGGAAGACGTCGAGGATCCCGCCGCGTACCGCGAACTCGCCGCGCTTCTCGACCAGTTCGACCCGGGAGTACGCCGCTGCCGCCAGCGCTGCCGTGATGTCGCCCAGATCCGCGCTCTGCCCGGTCCGCAGCGCCACCGGCTCCAGGTCGCCCAGCCCCTTGACCTGCGGCTGCAGTACCGACCGTACGGGCGCCACGATCACGCTCACCGGGCCCGCGGACGGATCGTCGGCGCGGGGGTGCGCGAGGCGGCGCAGGACGGCGAGGCGGCGGCCCATCGTGTCGCTGCGCGGCGACAGGCGCTCGTGCGGCAGCGTCTCCCACGACGGGAACTCGACGACCCGGTCCTCGGGCAGCAGCGTGCGCAGCGCGGCGGCCAGGTCCTCGGCCTCGCGGCCGGTCGCGGTCACGGCGAGCACGGTCCTGCCGGTCTCGCGGGCCAGCGCGGCCACCGCGAAGGGGCGCGCGGCGGGCGGGCCGACCAGGTCGATGTGCATGCGGTTGCCGTCGGCGGCGGCCGTCACCGCTTCGGCGAGCGCCGGGTCTCGTACAACGGCATCCAGCAGACCGTGCAGGCTCATGAAGGGCTTCCGTCCGGGTAAGCGGGTGTGGTGTAGGCAACGCGAAGGACCCGACACGTGAACGGGCCGGGGTTCTTCCAGCCTACGGCTCGCTGCTGACAACCGCGTCCGCAATCCACCCCCACACAAACAGCCCGGCACACAAACAGCCCGGCCCGGGGTGTTCCTCGGAACACCCCGGGCCGGGCCCGCCCCCGCAGCGCCGCGCTCCGCCCCGCTAATCCGTGGCGATCGCGTTCAGTACGTTCATCCGCCCCGCCCGGAACGCCGGGACCAGCGCCGCGAACAGGCCCACGAAGGCCGAGGCCACGAAGACCGTGATGATCGTCGGCCACGGGATGTCCAGGATGCCCAGGCCCTCCAGGGCCAGCAGCTTCTGCGCCGACGTGCCCCAGCCCATGCCCAGGCCGAGGCCCAGCAGGGCGCCGAACAGGGCGATGACCACCGACTCCAGGCGGATCATGCGGCGCAGCTGGCGGCGTGAGAGGCCGATGGCCCGCATCAGACCGATCTCCCTGGTCCGCTCGACGACCGACAGGGCCAGCGTGTTCACCACACCCAGCACGGCGACGATGATCGCGAGGGCCAGCAGGCCGTAGACGATGTTGAGCAGCTGGCCGACCTGGTCCTTGAGGTCCTGCTTGAAGTCGGCCTGGTTCTGCACCTTGTACTGCGGGTACTCGGACAGCGTGTCCTTGAGCGCGGCGTACGCGGCTTCCTCCTTGCCTTCCACCGCCTTCGCGTACATGACCGGGTTCAGCGGCATCCTGTCGGCCGGCAGGTACTGAGCCGCGGTCGTGATGTTGGTGTACATCGCGCCCTCGTCGACGTCCGTGTCGTCCGAGGTGATCGCCGCGATCTTGAGCTTCGCGGTCTCGCCGCCCTTGAAAGCGACCGTCATCTCGTCGCCGACCTTGATGCCGTGCTTCTTGGCGTACGTGTCGCCGACGGACATGGCGTTCTTGCCGTACGCCGCCGACAGTTCACCGGCGACGGTCTCGCGCCGCAGGTCGCTGGTGTACGTCGGGTCGGCGGCGGCCAGTTCCGTCTCCTCCGACGTGCCGTCGGGGGCGGTCAGCTCGGCCTCGATGCCCTTGTAGCTGGTGAAGTGCTCGATGCCGGGGACGGCGCGCAGCGCCTTCTCCGCCTCGGGCACGATCGGCCCGCTGGGGCCGCTGCGGACGATGAAGTCCGCGCCGACCGACTTGTCGAGCTGGTCCGTCGCCGACGCGACCATCGAGGAGCCGACCACCGACAGGCACGCCACCAGCGCGAGGCCGATCATCAGGGCCGCGCCGGTCGCTCCCGTACGCCGGGGGTTGCGCAGCGCGTTGCGCTCGGCCATCCGGCCGACGGGGCCGAACATCCGCAGCACGAGGGCGCTGAGCACCCGCACCACACCCCCGGCGAGCAGCGGTCCGACGACGATGAAGCCGATGAGCGTGAGAACGACACCGCCGCCGAGGAGCAGCGCGCCGTCGCTCGCCTTGTCCGCCTGCGCCGTCAGGTAGAGCAGCGCGCCACCCGTACCGGTCAGGACCAGGCCGATCCCGGCCCGTATCCAGCCTGCCTTGGCGTCCGCCGGAGTCCCGGCGTCGCGCAGTGCGGCCATCGGGGAGACCTGGCCGGCCCGCCGGGCGGGGATGTAGGCGGCGACGACGGTGACGATGATGCCGAGTGCGAGGCCGACGGCCGGGGTCGTCCAGGCCACGGTCAGGTCCTCGGTGGACAGCTCCATGCCCATGGATCCCATGAGCTTCATCAGGCCGACGGCGAGGCCGACACCGGTGCCGACACCGGCGATCGAACCGACGATGCCCAGCAGCAGCGCCTCCACCAGCACGGACCTGTTGATCTGCTTGCGGCTGGAGCCGATGGCCCGCATCAGGCCGATCTCGCGGGTGCGCTGGGTGACCAGCATCGAGAAAGTGTTGACGATCAGGAAGATGCCGACGAGGAAGGCGATTCCGGCGAAGCCGAGCATCGCGTACTTCATCACGTCGAGGAAGGAGCCGACGTCCTCACGGCCCGAGTCGGCGGCCTCCTTCGCGGTCTGGAGCTTGTACGCCGCCGAGTCTCCGGGCGCACTGAGCGCACTCGCGACGTCCTGCTTCAACTGCGTGTCGCTGACGCCCTGTTCGGCGGTGACCGCGATGTGCGTGAAGGTGTCCGGCTTGCCCAGCAGCTTCTGCTGCGAGGTCGCGGTGTCGAAGTACACGACGGTCGCCCCCGGGTTGGTCACCTTGAAGGAGGCGATGCCGGAGATCTTGGCGCCGAAGTCGCCGGTGACGGCTATGGTCCGCAGCTCGTCGCCCAGCTTCAGGCCGTGCTTGTCCGCGGTGTCGGCGTCGACCATCACCTCGGTGGGCCCGCGCGGGGCGTGTCCCGAGGTGATCTCCATGGCCTTGAGGTCGTTCTGCGTCCAGTTGCCGGCGATGGTCGGTGCGCCGGTGTCGGAGCCCATGTTCTTGTTGTCGCTGTTGACGACGGTCACGGACATGCTGGTCACGGCGCCTTCGGCGGACTTCACGCCGTCCGCCTTCGCCACCTTCTCGACGACGGAAGCGGGCAGCGCCTCGGGCCTGCCGGTCCGCGGGCCCTCGTCGTCGCCGACCTCGGCGGACTTGGGGCTGACGGTGACATCGGCCGCGGTCGCGGCGAAGAGCTTGTCGAACGTCGTGTTCATGGTGTCGGTGAAGACGAGCGTGCCGCACACGAACGCCACCGAGAGGAGGACCGCGACGGCGGAGAGCGCCATCCGTCCCTTGTGCGCGACGAAGTTGCGCATGGAGGTCCTGAGGACAGTCATGACGTCCGCCCGCGCGCGTCGAAGTCCTTCATGCGGTCGAGGACCTGCTCGGCGGTCGGGGAGAACATCTCGTCGACGATCCGGCCGTCCGCGAGATACAGCACCCGGTCCGCGTACGAAGCGGCGACCGGGTCATGGGTGACCATCACGATGGTCTGGCCCAGCTCGTCCACCGACGTGCGCAGGAAGTCCAGCACCTCCGCTCCCGCCCGGGAGTCGAGGTTTCCGGTCGGCTCGTCGCCGAAGATGATCTCGGGGCGGGCGGCGAGGGCCCGCGCCACGGCTACTCGCTGCTGCTGGCCGCCGGACAGCTGCGTCGGCCGGTGCTTGAGGCGGTCCCCGAGACCGACCGTCTCCACCACCCTGTTCAGCCACGCGGCGTCCGGTTTGCGGCCCGCGATGTCCATCGGCAGCGTGATGTTCTCCAGGGCGTTGAGCGTCGGCAGCAGGTTGAAGGCCTGGAATATGAAACCGATCCGGTCCCTGCGCAGCTGCGTGAGCTTCTTGTCCTTGAGCTTGGTGATCTCGGTTTCGTCGAGATGGATCTCGCCCGACGTCACGGTGTCCAGGCCGGCCAGGCAGTGCATCAGCGTCGACTTGCCGGAGCCGGACGGGCCCATGATGGCGGTGAACTGCCCCCGGTTGATGTCCACATCGACGTGGTCGAGCGCGACGACGCGGGTCTCCCCCGCCCCGTACGCCTTGACGACCTGCCGCGCCCTCGCGGCAACGGCCGTACGCCCGCCGGCGCCCTCTTGCCTGGTCATGGTCATGGCCGTTGTCACGGTAAATCTCCTAGGTCGTCGATCGAGCACGTCGAATCTGCGATCAGCCGTAAGAACAAGCTAAGGAACGGACCCCGCCCACCTCGTCCTCCACCGGGACGAACGCCCCCTGGCCAGAAGTAAGGAGATCCCCCTAGGGGCTCTCCACCCTCAGGTGGAGCCGTACTCGGGGACGCTGCACCCTCCCGCTGCGCGACCTGCGGGTGAGAAGGTGTCGAGAGCCAGATACGTGCACGGTGAAGGGATCTTGGTGAGCGGCGCAAGCGGCACTGCGGGCACGACCGGCAACACGGGCGGCACAGGCGGCGCCGGCAGTCCGGACGGCACGGGCGGCACGGACAGCACCGGCCCGATACGCACCGCCCGCCGCGGCCCGGTCGTCGCCGCGCTCATGCTCGGCATGGCACTGGCCGCCCTCGACGGCACGATCGTCTCCACCGCCGTCCCCCAGATCGTCGGCGACCTGGGCGGATTCGCCATCTTCTCCTGGCTGTTCTCCGGCTATCTCCTCGCCGTGACCGTCACCCTCCCGGTGTACGGAAAGCTCTCCGACACCTTCGGCCGCAAGCCCGTCCTGATCGCGGGCATAGCCCTGTTCCTCCTCGGCTCGCTCCTCTGCGCCTGTGCCTGGAACATGGGCAGCCTGATCGCGTTCCGTATCGTCCAGGGCCTCGGCGGCGGCGCCATCCAGGGCACCGTCCAGACCATCGCCGCCGACCTCTACCCCCTCAAGGAACGCCCGAAGATCCAGGCGAAGCTGTCGACCGTGTGGGCGGTGTCGGCCGTCGCGGGCCCGGCGCTCGGCGGGCTGCTCGCCGCGTACGCCGACTGGCGCTGGATCTTCCTCGTCAACCTGCCGGTCGGCGGCGTCGCCCTCTGGCTCATCGCCCGCCACCTGCACGAAGGCGCCCGTACGACGTCGCGTACGGCCACCCGCCCCCGTATCGACTGGGCGGGCGCCCTGGCCGTTTTCGCCTGCGGCGGCCTGCTGCTCTTCGCCCTCGTCCAGGGCGGCGTCGCCTGGCCCTGGCTCTCCGCGCCCTCCCTGGCCCTGTTCGGCGGGAGCGCTCTTCTCGCCGCCGCGACCGTCGTCATCGAACGCCGCGCAGCCGAGCCGATCATCCCGGGGTGGGTGTGGCGCAGGCGCACCATTGCCGCCGTCAATCTCGCCCTCGGCGCGCTCGGCCTCCTCATGGTCGCGCCGACCGTGTTCCTGCCCACCTACGCCCAGTCGGTCCTCGGTCTCGGCCCGATCGCCGCCGGTTTCGTCCTGTCGATCATGACGCTGAGCTGGCCGGTCTCCGCCGCGCTGAGCCAGCACGCGTACAACCGCATCGGCTTCCGGCTGACCGCGATCATCGGCATCGGCTGCTCGACGCTGATCCTGCTCGCCTTCCCGCTGCTGCCGTTCCCGGGCGCCGCGTGGCAGCCCGCCCTGATCATGCTGCTGCTCGGCGCGGCGCTCGGCCTCTTCCAGCTGCCCCTGATCGTCGGCGTCCAGTCGACGGTGGGCTGGTCGGAGCGCGGCACGACGACCGCGTCGGTCCTCTTCTGCCGGCAGGTGGGCCAGTCCGTCGGCGCGGCCCTCTTCGGCGCGATCGCCAATGCCACGCTCGCTTCCAAACTCGCCGCCGCGCCCGACGGGATACGGAACGGGCTGCCCGGCGACCTCGATTCCGTCTCGCACGCGCTGGGCGATCCGGGCTCGCTCACCGCAGAGGCCGCCGACTATCTGCGGCGGGCCGTGGACACCGCCGTCGACCATGTCTACGTGGGCGCGGCGATCGCGGCGGGCGTCGCTCTGCTCGTGCTCGTCTTTGTCGCGCCGCGTCGCTTCCCTGTCCTGGGAGAAGACAAACCGGTCGGCTGAAACGGGCCTTCTCGACCCGTTACCACCAGTAAGGTTTCGGGAGCGTCTCATTACCCGAGGTAACTGCCTGATTCCCGGTGCGAGTTCGTACGAAAGGCTCGCCGGGGCGACTACCCCTGGGTAACGTACGCGACCCCACAAGCGCCCCGCCGCCGCTCCCGGCCCCGGTCGCGCTCCTCCCTGCACCCGCTCGGGTACCAGCCGCGCAAGGAGAAGCCCGTACATGCCGCACTACCCGGAATACCTGTACCCCTGGCAAAGCTCCAAGCCTGTCCCACCCGTACCGCCGCAGCCCGTCCCCGCCCACACCGGCATTCCCGGCCACCACAGCGACCTGCGCCAACTGCGTTCGGCGTACCGCCGCCTGCGCCGCGTCGCCACCCTCACCGCCCTCGGCTATTTCACGCTCTTCCTGATCCTCTCCGGCTACGCGCCCGGCCTGATGGGCAGCGAGCTGCCGGGCGGTCTCAACACCGGCCTGCTGCTGGGCCTCTGCCAGCTCCCCGTCACCCTCGTGGCCATCACGGTGTACGAGAAGTCCGCCCGCCGCAGAGTCGACCCGCTCTCCGAGAACCTCCGCAACCAAGCGTCGCGGGGGGCGGCCCGGTGACCGGATTCAGCGACTCCACGCAGGAAATCTCCCTGGTCGCCTTCATCGCCGTGGCGACAGTGACGCTGCTGATGTGCGTGATGACCGGGCCCGACCGCGACGACCTCGCCGAGTTCTACACGGGCTACCGCTCGCTCTCCCCCATGCGCAACGGCCTGGCCATAGCGGGCGACTACATCTCGGCGGCCACCGTCCTCGGCACGATCGGCGTCATCTCCCTCACCGGCTACGACGGCGTCGTACTGGCCCTGAGCACGGCACTCTCCCTCGTACTCCTGATGTTTCTGCTGGCCGAACCCCTGCGCAACGCGGGCCGGTTCACCATGGGCGACGCCCTCGCCCGCCGCGCGCCCAGCCGCGCCGTACGCATCACCGCCAGCGCCGTCACGCTCGCCGCGCTGCTCCCCCTGATGGTCGTACAGCTCGCGGGCGCCGGCCACTTGCTCTCCTTCATCCTGGGCTTCGAGGGCTCGGGATTCAGGACCAGCTGCATCGTCCTGCTGGGCGTACTGATGATCAGTTACGCCGCCATCGGGGGCATGAAGGGCACCGCTCTCATCCAGATCATCAAAACCGTCTTCCTGCTGGGCGCGGGCGTGGCGGTCGCCGTCCTCGTCCTCAACCACTTCGACTGGAGCACCGGCGGGCTGCTGGGCGCGGCCAGGGACGGCAGCGGCGCGGGCGATGCCTACCTGAGGTCGGGGCTCCAGTTCGACGGCAACGAACTCGACATGATCAGCTCGGAGTTGACGGTCGTCCTGGGCGCCGCCTGCCTCCCCCACATCACGATGCGCATGTACAGCTCGCGCAACGCACTCGCCGTACGCCGCTCGATGTCCTGGGCGGTCTCGGTCGTCGTCTTCTTCTGCCTGCTCATCACGGTGATCGGCTTCGGCGCGGCGGCGCTCGTCGGCCGCCCGACGATCACTACGCACGACCCGCAGGGCAACACCTCGATCCTGCTGGTCACTCAGGCCCTGCTGGGCGCCGACGCATCCGCCCTCGAAACCCTGATCTTCACGTCCGTGACCACCGCGATCTTCCTCACCCTTCTCGCCTCGGTCGCGGGCATGATCCTGGCGTGCGCGAACTCGCTCGCCCACGACCTCTTCGCCCACGGCGTCCGCAAATCCCTCGTGCGGGACGCGACAGAGATGGGCGTGGCCAGGGCGGCGGCAGTCGGAGTCGGCCTCCCCGCGATCGTCCTCGCGGTCCTGGCCCGCCACTGGAACGTACAGCCGCTCGTCACCCTTTCCTTCTGCATCGGCGCATCCGCCCTCGCCCCGGCCCTCGTCTACAGCCTCTTCTGGCGCCGCTTCACGCGCACCGGCCTGATGTGCACCCTCATCGGCGGCACGCTGTGCGTCTTCGTGCTGATCACGGGCACCAACCTGGTCTCGGGATCGCCCCATTCCGTCTTCCCCGCCCAGGACTTCAACTGGTACCCGTTCACCACGACAGGCCTGGTCTCGATCCCGTTCGGCTTCTTCATGGGCTGGCTCGGTACGTTCCTGAGCCGCCGAAAATCCGGCGATCAGCGGCGCCAGTACGAGGCGGTGGAGGCGTGGATCCTGGCCGGGGCGGGGGGCGGCAGCCGGTGACGACCCCGGGCGGCCCTGGTCGGACCAGGGCCGCCGCCTCCCCCTCGTCGGACCTGGTCACCCCTCTGCCGTCGCCCGGCCCGTCAGAGTGGCCAGGCTGGTGCGTACATGGGTCATGTGGGCCTGCATCTCCTCGCCGGCCTCCTCGTGCTCGCGCAGGATGCGTTCCGTCTCGCGTGCGATGCGCTCCTCGCTCACCCGGGCCTGCGCCAGCAGCTCCGCCGCCTGAGCCTCCGCGTCCTCCTGGCCGTGGCGGGCCGCCTCCTCCGCCTCGGCCAGGGCGCGCTTGGCATCAGCCAGGGTGCCCTCGGCGTGCGCCGTCAGCTCGGCGTGGCGTGCGTCGAACAGGGCCTGGTGACCCGCGAGTTCACGCCCCACCGCCTCCCAGCGCTCGGCGTGTTCCTCGCGCTGGGCGGCGAGCAGGGCGGCCGTACGCTGCCGCGTCTCCTTCAGCGCCCCGACCGCCTCGCCCCGCACCTCCTTCACGTACCGGCGTGCGCCGATCCGGGCCTCGTCGGCGGTGGCCTGTGCGGTGTTGAGGAGCTGCTGGGCGCAGGCCTCGGCGTCCGCCCGTACCTTGTCGGCGTACGCACGCGCCGCGTCCCGGATCTTGGCCGCCTCCGCCTCGGCCGCGTCGTGCAGCGCCTGCGCGTCGTCGCGTGCCGCGGCGGCCACCGCCGCGACCTCCTCCTCGACCACCGCGAGGAGGTTCTGGGCGCCCTTGCCGAGGTTCTCGTACGTCTGCGGGGCGAGCCCTGCCGCCAGCCGGCAGACCTCGGCCGCCTCGGCCTCCATGTCCCTGGCGAGGACGGTGAGGCGCGCTGCGCGCTCCCACGCGGCGTCGCGGTCCCGGGAGAGCCGGGCGACTTGGCGTTCCACCTGTTCCTGGCGGTAGCCGCGGCCTCGTACGACGACGAAGCCGTGAGGTGACGGTGAAACCGATGCATTCATCCTTGAAGCCTCTCTCCGACACACAACGCAGTCCGCGCAATCTTGACGGATCAAGATGAAGTGCTCATAACGCGACACTCCGCCCGACTCGTTCGGTCAAGGGTGCGTGATTTGTTGTCAGAAATCGGAAAGGGATGGCTAGATCGGATCGTGCGTTGCATATGACTGAGGCGCCCGACCCGTTCTGCGGGGGTCGGGCGCCTCAGTCGTACGTACACACTTCAGCCGGGTCGGCCGGTCAGATCAGGCCGTCCCACATCTGCTCCAGCAGCACCGACCACCAGCTCTCCGGCGACGACAGCGCCGCCGGGTCCAGCGCGGCGAGCTGCGCCTGGAAGTCGACCGTCCAGCGGCCCGCCTGTTCCGGCGTGAGCCCGAAGCGCAGTCGCCACATCCGGCCGAGCAGGGCCAGCGAGCGCGCGAACTCGGGCAGCCCGGTGTTCACGAACTGCGGCGGTACGGGCCGGCCGCCTGGGCCCGCCTCCACCGGTACGGCGACGATGTTCGCCGTACCGTACTGAACGCAGATCGCGCGTCCGAAGTCGCTGCCCATGACGAGGTACGAGCCCGCGTCCGAGGCCGGCTGCACCCCACGCTGGGCGGCGAGTTCCGCCAGCGTCGGGACCGGCTGCCCCGGCACCGCCTGCGCCCAGAAGAACGGCCCGAAGTCGATCGGCAGGCCCGCCCAGACGAGCGTGCGGCCGACGATCTCCGGTACGCCCTGACGCGATACGGCGGCCTGGTCGAAGCGGAAGATGCCCTGCGGCCCGAAGGCCCCCGCCAGCTCGTGCGCGACCCCCTCGGGCGGGATCGGCGGCGCCTGCATCAGCTGGCCGGGGTGCGGCAGCGGCACCCGTACCGGCGCAGGTCGCGCCGGACCGTCCGCGACCTGGTGCAACTCGCCCTGGTGGGTGAGGAGATGCTGCATGCCCTGCTGACGGCTGGCGTGATCGGTGCCGTACGGCGCGACGCTCGTGATCCGCACCTGGGGCCAGGTCTCGCGGATCATACGGGCGCAGTAACCACCGGGCAGCTCGCACGACTCCAGCTCGGTGTGGAGTTCGAGCACCTGCTGCGGCGGCACGTTCATGGCGCGCAGCTCGTGCAGGATCTGCCACTCGGGGTGCGGCGTACCGGGCGCGGAGCGGCGGATGAGCTGCTGCTCGCTGCCGTCCTGGGCGCGGTAGCGCAGTACGGCCTGGTAGCCGGGGCCCACGGTCGGCACACCGGTCGGCGCGGGCGGCTGCGGGTAGCCGTACGCCTGGGGCTGCGGAGCCTGGGGGGCGTGCGGCTGCTGGGGCATGGGTGCCTGGGCCATGGGCGGCTGCGGAGCGGCGCCGGGCGGCGTCCCGGGGGCACCGGGCGGACCCGGGGGCCGGGGAGCACCGGGCGGCGGCCCGACCTGGCCGGGCCCGGCCAACATGGTCGCCGCGTGATGCACACCGCCGCCGGGAGGGCCGGGAGGCTGGGGGGCACCCGGAGCGCCGGGAGGACCGGGGGGCTGCGGAGCACCGGGCGTACCGGGCGCGCGGGGAGGACCGGGCGGGCCGGGAGGCTGCGGAGCACCGGGCATGCCACCGCCCTGGCTCGGGTCGGCAAACATCGTCGCCGCCTGGTGAACACCCCCACCCGGAGGCGGCGTGGGAGAGGCGGGCGCACCCGGCGGCTTCGGCCCGTCGGGGTCGAGCGCCGATACGAGCTGGGTCGGTACGTACCCACCCGCCGGGGCACCGGGCGTACCCGGCCCCGACGGCGGCGGAACCGCACCCGGCCCCGCTCCCGGCGTACCGGGGGCGCCGGGCGGCGGAGGAGTCGTAGAACCGCCGCCCCGCGGACCGCGCGGCGGCAAGGCGGCCTTGCTGGTCGCGGCGTCGGCGATGTCGCGGGCGCCTGGGGACCCTGCGGGCGACTGGGGCGACGGGGGCGAGGCGGGTGACGCGGGCGGCTGCGCACCCGGAAGGGCCGGGGCGATCGCGGTCGAGGGCAACTGGCTCCCACCCGACATCAGCGCCGTCTTGGCCTCCGGCGCCACACCGGGCGGCGGGGTGTCGTCATCGTCGGAGCCGGAGAGCGGCGGCGCGAAAACGGTGGCCGGAAGCGGAACTGACATGTCGTCCCCGGCCCCGTTGGTGTCCGTACCGGCCCAGGGGGTTGCCCCTGCGGGCACGCCTGCGGAGGCGGTGGGGTCGTAGCCGCCCTGGGAGCCTCCGGCGGTGGGCCAGGGAGTGCCCCCGGACCCGTGCTCGGCCTGCGAAGCGTTCTCACTCCCACCCGAGCCTGCACCGGCACCGGCCCAGCCGTCACCGGAGGACGCCGAACCCACGGAACCTGCAAGGGGCCAGTCGCCACCTTCGGAAGGCGAACCAGCACTGTCCTGCGGGCCGTTGGCCCCAGGGCCGGCCGCGAACGAAGGCGAACCCGCAACCTGCGGACCCTCCGCGCCGACGCCGGCAGATCCGTCGGCGGCAGCGGCATCGGCCCAACTGCCGCTGCCGGAAGGCGAACCAGCGCCGACCCCGACCGAAGGCGAGACCGCAGCCCCGGAAGCGGATCCGGCACCGGCCGACGCGTCAGCGCCGATGCCTGCGCGGCCGCCCGCCGAAGGGGAAGCCGCACCCCCGCTGACCGAGTCCGCCCAACTACCGCCCGCAGCAGGCGGAAGCGAACCCGCAGGCACGCCCGTACCGGCATCGGCACCAGAGCCAGCGTCATCCGCACCCGCGTCCCCGCGCCGGTGGTCCGGAATGCCCATCTTGTCTGCCGCGTCCTGGAGCCACTCCGGCGGCGTCAGCAGGAACGACGTCTGTTCCAGGTCTATCCGCTGCGCCGGCGGCGGACCCGCGTCGTCCGCCGGTGACGTGTCCGGCGTCCCGTACTCCTCCTCGTACCGGCGGATCACCTCACCCACCGGCAGGCCGGGCCACAGGGTGGCCTCGCCGCTGTCGCGGGCGATGACGAGGCGCTGGCGCCCGCCGTCCGAGGTCGGGCCGTCCACGCGGTCCTCCGCCCAGACCACGAAGCCGAGTTCGAACTCGCGCACCCGCACCTCACGGTGCGACGGCGCGGGTACGTCCCCGTTGACCCACTCTTCCGCGCGCTCCTGCGCCTGCGCGAACGTCACCATCGCGCTCACCCCTCGTTCGGTACGGGGACGGCGCGCGCGAAGCCGCCGTCCACCATCAGGTTCGCCACGGTCTCCAGCTCCGGCGGGTTGCCCGCGAGCCGCTGCAAAAACGCGTCGAAGTCGTCGCCGCACGGCAGCAGCAGCCGCTCCACGCGCTCGTGCACCGTCCAGCCGTCGCGGTCCCGCGCGTCGTCGTACGCGACGAACCACACCGAGCCGGTTTCGCCGCCCCTGACCTTCACCGCCAGCAGGCCGCCCTGCACGAAGGCGACGCCCAGGTAGTCCTTCGTCATGTGGTCGCGCAGGCACTTGTTGACGTACACCAGGTCATTGACCGCCGCCTCGTCGCGCACCGTGAAGAACGGCTGGTCGACCAGCAGCCCCAGCTCCGCGTCCAGCGCCGCACCCACCGGCGCGCAGCCGCCCGCCGCCTTCAGGAACGAGCGGTACGCGCCGGGCAGCCGGTAGCCGAGGTCTTCCTCCACGCCCAGGATCTGCTGCTCGCTCACCGATACGGAACCCTTCGGCAGCCCGAAATGGACCGGCCGGGTCTCCTGCAGCTGGCGCGTGCCGCGCTTGTCCTGGTCGACGGCGGCCGTCGTGAGTCCGCCGTGGTGGCGCAGCAGCGCCTTCACCTCGACCGGTACCAACTCCATGCGCCGCGTGCCCGCTACGTGGTGCCAGGTCCAGCCGTGCGGGGTCGCGACCGCCGGAACGGTGTCCCACAGCTCGTGGCCGCCGGCGGCCAGCGCCGCATTGGCGGACACGTAGTCGGTGAGGCGCAGTTCGTCCACGCCGAAGCCCTCCGGGGGCTCCGCGATCTCCGCGGCGGCACGTGCGTACGGCGAGAAAACCGGGTGGCCGTCTTCGTCCACGCGCACACCCTTGGGGTGGCGGGAGGCCCGGACCGGGTCCGGGAAGTGCACGACCTGCCCGGCGTAGGCCGCGTTCGGTGGCGCGGCTTGCTGCCCGAGCCGACCTGTCGTCATGGCGGTTGCCCCCTGCTGCTTCTGGCTGGTTCGCACAGCCTATGCGGTGGGACAACGGGGGGGCCCGCCCCTCGCCTTGCGTAACGAACCGTCACGCCCGCGTCACCACTCGGCGACGTCCGCGCACGGTTCACCGACCCAGCTTCCGCACCACTGGTCACATTTGGCAGGCTGTCCCAGCAACGCGGGGGCGTGCACACCAGCGGCCACCGCCGCGGGCACGGAGGGGAGCACCACCATGCACACGGCACAAAAGGAAACCACCGTCACTTCACACACGTCGGAGCCGGGCACACCGGGCACGCAGGACACACCGGGCACATCCGGCACGCCGGGCCCCGGAGCGCACCCGTCCGGCGATCCCCGCCTCAGCTGGAGCAGCACCGAGGGCGCCCGCCCGCCGATGCTGCACCACCGCCGCGACGGCATCCTGCCGACCGTCGCCGCAGCGCTCTCCGTGCGCGGCGCCGACACCCTCACCTGTACGGCGGGCAAGGGGGACCAGCCGCCCGCGCTGCACCCGCTTGTCCAGGACTTCCTCGACACCCTCACCAGCGGCCAGCGCGAACGCTTCACCGGCCGCTGCCCCGAGGCCATCCTCATCTCCCGGCACATCACCGCCGCCGAGGCGTCCCGCTCCAAGCGCGCCTCCCGCAAGCCGCTCACGCCCGGCGACGCCCGGCGCTCGCTCAAGCACGCGAAGCTCACCACGCGCCACATCCGCGAGGACGGCGACCCGCTGCACGGCAGTTACGCCCCGCCCTGCCGCTCCTGTACGCCGATGCTCGCCCATTTCGGCGTACGCCCCGTAGCCCCCACCGTGACCACCGCACAGAAGGGCTGACCCGCCGCCGATGCCGGGCCCCAACCTCAACACCAACACCACTCGCTTTCCCGTGGCCGTCGACGCCGCCCTGCGTGCCGCCGGCTGGCAGCCGGGGCGGTGGGACATAAGGCAGGCGGAGCACTGGGCGGACACCCTGCGCGCGCACCTGTCCCCGGCCGGCCACCGGCACAGTGTCTTTCCCGCAGCGGTCGAGGCGTGGGCCGAATTCGGCGGCCTGTACGTCGCGGCGCCGGGCCCCGGCCGCCAGATCGCGCCGACGCCGGTACGTTTCGACCCGCTCGGGGGTCTGCACCACGCCCGCACGCTCGCCGACCTCGGGCGCGCGCTGGGCACGGAGGTGTGCCCGCTCGGCACGGAGTTCGGCAGCGACGGGGCCGACGGGCAGACGGTGCTCGCGATCGATTCGGCGGGGCGGGTCTACGCCCTGGACCACACGGGCGACTGGTACCTGGGCGCCGACGTGGACCAGGCCCTGTCGACCCTGGTAACCGGCACCCAGCCGAGCCGGCTGTCCCCGGCGTAGGGGTGCCGGGGCGCCCTGGGGTATGTCCGGCGGATCAGGCCTGGGCCGGGGCCTGGCACGCACATCTGCGGCGAGATGGCGCCGCACCCTGAAGCCGGCCTGATACGCCGGACGCGCCCTAACCCCGCGCGGGGAGCACCGCCGACACCCGGAAGCCGCCCGCGTCCGTCGGCCCGGACACGAATACACCTCCCAGTGCCGTCACCCGCTCCCGCATCCCCACCAGGCCGTTCCCGCCGCTCGGCAGGCCCGCGTCGGCCGTGCCGCCGTCGGAGGGGCCGTTCTCGACCTGCATGGCCACCTCGGAGCCGCGGTGCGCGAGCCGCACCCACGTCTTCGCGCCCGCCGCGTGCTTGTGCACGTTCGTCAGGGCCTCCTGCACCACGCGGTACGCCGTCTGCTCGACCTGCGCCCCGTACAGAACGGGGTCGCCCTCCACCGTGAGTTCCACCACCATCCCGGCCTGCCGGGACTGCCCGACCAGGGCGTCCAGTTCGGCCAGGCACGGCCCGTCCTCCACCGCCTCGGCGGAGGGTGCTGCGGCCGCCGCGGCCGCAGCCGCGCCGACCGACGCCAGCGGGACCGCCGTGGTCACCGGCTTCGCCCGGTCGCCGGACCGCAGTACCCCGAGCATCTCGCGCAGCTCCGTCAGCGCCTGGCGGCCCATGTCGCCGACCAGCGCCGCGTTCTTGACGGCCTTCGCCGGGTCCTTCAGGGCCACTGCCTGAAGCGCCGCCGAGTGCACCACCATCAGGCTCACCCGGTGCGCGACCACGTCATGCATCTCCCGCGCGATACGGGTCCGCTCCTCCGTACGCGCCCATTCGGCCCGCTCCTCCGCCCGGTCGGCGAGCAGCGACAGCTCCCTCTCCAGCGAATCCGCACGCTCCCTCAGGCTCTCCATCAGCCGCCGCCGGGCCCCTATATAGAGCCCGAAGAGCACCGGCGGGCCGGTCAGTCCGAGCGAAAGGAAGAGCGACACCACCGGCACGTACCAGGGCCCGGGATCGAAGTCCCCGTCCGTGGCGTTCGCGACGTCCTGCTGGGTCCGTACGTACGTCACGATCAGTGTCCCGGCCAGGGACATCCCCGCCAGCACCACGGTGATCCGGCGCGGCACCTCCGAAGCGGCCAGCGTGTACAGCGACACGATGCCCATCAGGAAGGCCATCTCGGCCGGTGTCACGGCGATGGACACCAGGACCACGGCGATCGGCCAGCGCCGCCGTACGAGCAGCACGGAGCCCGCGGCCACGCCGAGGGCTACCCCCAGCGGTACCGGCAGTCCCGCGTTCCCCGCGAACCTCACACCTTCCAGCGCACACTCCAGCGCCGAAACCAGCGCCAGCCCCACATCCAGCACGACGCTGCGGCGCCGCTCCCACCACCAGTAACGCCGGGCGGTCATGCCCGTGGCGTCCTGGTCTGCCCCCGTTGCGGTCATGCCATCCACCCTACGGGCGGGCGCCACTCAATATCCGGAGACCGGGCGAGCACGGTCGGGCCGGGAGCCCGTCGCATTGAAGGCCGGTGTTACGGCATAGTGTTTGCAGCCAAGCCGTCGGCCTGACACATCGTCCGTTTTGGGTCGCCCGGCCGCCTTATTCCCCTGTGGTGTAATTGGCAGCACTGAGGCTTTTGGTGCCTTATGTCCGGGTTCGAGTCCTGGCAGGGGAGCTCACCGAGAGGTGATCGACAGCTCATCGATACGGGTCCTGACCATGCCGGTCAGGACCCGCGCGCGTTTCGGTCCTGAGGCCCCCCGGTATCCTGCGGGTGTCCACCACCCGAAGCCGAAGGGCATCACCGTGAGCGCCAATCCGGCCGCCGTCGTCGTCCTCGCAGCGGGTGAGGGCACCCGCATGAAGTCGGCCATCCCCAAGGTTCTGCACGAGATCAGCGGGCGCTCGCTCGTCGGGCACGTCGTCGCCGCCTCCCGAGAACTGAACCCCGAGCACCTCGTCGTGGTCGTCGGCCACGCCCGCGAGCAGGTCGCGGCGCACCTGGGCGAGATCGACCCCGAGGCCCGTACCGCCGTACAGGAGCAGCAGAAGGGCACCGGACACGCCGTCCGGATGGGCCTGGAGCAGCTCGGCGGCGGGATCGACGGGACCGTGGTCGTCGTCTGCGGCGACACGCCGCTGCTGGCCGGCGACACCCTGACCGAGCTCGCGCGCACGCACGCGGCCGACGGCAACGCCTGCACCGTGCTGACCGCCGAGGTCCCCGACTCCACGGGGTACGGCCGGATCGTGCGGGACGAGGCCACCGGCGCCGTCACCGCGATCGTCGAGCACAAGGACGCGACCGAGACGCAGCGCGCGATCAGCGAGATCAACTCGGGCGTCTTCGCCTTCGACGGCCGGCTGCTCGCCGACGCGCTCGGCAAGGTCCGTACGGACAACAGCCAGGGCGAGGAGTACCTCACGGACGTCCTCGGCATCCTGCGCGAGGCCGGGCACCGGGTGGGCGCGGCGGTCGCCGCCGACCACCGGGAGATCCTGGGCATCAACAACCGCGTGCAGCTGGCCGAGGCGCGCAGGCTGCTCAACGTCCGTCTTCTCGAGCGCGCGATGCTCAGCGGCGTGACGGTGATCGACCCGGCGTCGACGTTCATCGACGTGACGGTGACGTTCGACCAGGACTCGGTCGTCCACCCCGGCACCCAGCTGCTCGGTGCGACCCACCTCGGCGAGGGCTGCGAAGTCGGCCCCAACACCCGCCTCAAGGACACGGTCGTCGACCGGGGCGCCCGCGTCGACAACACGGTGGCGGACCGTGCGGAGATCGGCGAGGGGGCGACCGTCGGCCCGTACACGTATCTGCGGCCCGGCACCAAGCTCGGTCCGAAGTCCAAGGCCGGTGCGTACGTGGAGATGAAGAGCGCCGTGATCGGCGAGGGCACGAAGGTGCCGCACCTCTCGTACGTCGGGGACGCCACCATCGGCGACCACACGAACATCGGCGCCGCGAGCGTCTTCGTGAACTACGACGGCGAGACCAAGCACCACACCACGATCGGCTCCCACTGCCGGACGGGCTCGGACAACATGTTTGTGGCGCCTGTCACGGTCGGGGACGGCGCGTACACCGCCGCCGGCTCCGTCATCACCAAGGATGTGCCGCCCGGTTCGCTCGCCGTTGCCCGTGGGCAGCAACGGAATATCGAGGGCTGGGTGGCTCGCAAGCGTCCGGGAAGTGCTGCCGCACAGGCGGCTCAGGCGGCGGCCGACGAGGCCGAAGCCGACAGCTGACCGGAAACAGGTGCGCCCCCGACGGCGTACCGTGATAGGTGCACACAATTCGGCTGGCTCGTATGCGATTCAAAGGCGTGCGGGCGCAGCAGCAATGAATCACGTCTGAGGAGACAGTGCTGTGACCGGGATCAAGACGACCGGCGAGAAGAAGCTGATGCTCTTCTCCGGCCGCGCCCACCCCGAGCTGGCCGAGGAGGTTGCGCACCAGTTGGGTGTCGGCCTCGTGCCGACGAAGGCTTTCGACTTCGCCAATGGTGAGATCTACGTCCGTTTCCAGGAGTCGGCGCGCGGCGCCGACTGCTTCCTGATCCAGAGCCACACGGCCCCCATCAATAAGTGGATCATGGAGCAGCTGATCATGCTCGACGCTCTGAAGCGGGCTTCCGCTCGGAGCATCACCGTGATCATCCCGTCGTACGGCTACGCCCGTCAGGACAAGAAGCACCGTGGCCGCGAGCCGATCTCGGCCCGGCTGATCGCCGACCTGCTGAAGACCGCGGGCGCCGACCGCATCCTCACGGTCGACCTGCACACCGACCAGATCCAGGGCTTCTTCGACGGCCCGGTGGACCACCTCTCCGCGCTGCCGGTGCTGGCGGACTACGTGGGCGCGAAGGTCGACAGGAACAAGCTGACGATCGTCTCCCCGGACGCCGGCCGTGTGCGCGTCGCCGACCGCTGGTGCGACCGGCTGGACGCGCCGCTGGCGATCGTCCACAAGCGCCGCGACAAGGACGTCGCCAACCAGGTGACCGTCCACGAGGTCGTCGGTGAGGTCAAGGGCCGGGTGTGCGTCCTGGTCGACGACATGATCGACACGGGCGGCACGATCTGCGCCGCGGCGGAGGCGCTGTTCGCCAACGGCGCGGAGGACGTCATCGTCACCGCGACGCACGGCATCCTCTCGGGTCCGGCGGCGGACCGGCTGAAGAACTCCAAGGTCAGCGAGTTCGTACTGACGAACACGCTGCCGACGCCGGGCGAACTGGAGCTCGACAAGATCACGGTGCTGTCGATGGCGCCGACGATCGCCCGCGCGGTGCGCGAGGTCTTCGAGGACGGTTCCGTCACGAGCCTCTTCGAGGAGCAGTCGTAGCAGCTCCGGGCCGGTCCTGAGCTAGATCGATTTCTGGTACGGCCTCCCCGCCGGGTAGACTCCCTGAGTTGCTCGGCGAGGGAGGCCGTACTCATTCAGTACGGCGCATCCGTTATCGACGCGCTCTTCGTAGCAGGCCGTTTCGTGGCCGGGTGACCCATCCGTTTTTCGTCACCTGCGAGGAGTGCAGCCATGGCTGAGATCAAGATCGCCGCTGAAGTCCGTACCGAGTTCGGCAAGGGCGCTGCCCGTCAGACCCGCCGCGCCAACAAGGTTCCCGGCGTCATCTACGGCCACGGCGCCGAGCCCGTACACGTCACGCTGCCGGGTCACGAGCTGATGATGGCGCTCAAGACCAGCAACGCGCTCCTGAGCCTCGACGTCGCCGGCAAGACCGAGCTCGTCATCCCCAAGGCCGTCCAGCGTGACGCCATCAAGCGCAACATCACCCACGTCGACCTGCTCGCGGTCAAGCTGGGCGAGAAGGTCACGGTCGAGGTCGCCGTGCACACCGAGGGCGAGCTGGCCCCGGGCGGCAACCTCCTCGAGAACGTGCTGAACACGCTGTCGGTCGAGACCGAGGCCACGCACATCCCCGAGTCCGTCACGGTCTCCATCGCGGGCCTTGAGGCCGGTGTCTCGATCCACGCCAAGGACGTTCCGCTGCCCGAGGGCACCACCCTGGTCACCGACCCGGACGCCATCGTCATCCAGGTCCTGGCCCCGCAGGCCGAGGAGGCCCCGGCCGAGGCTGCCGCCGAGGGCGCCGAGGCCTGAGCCTCGGTCTGAACCCCGCTGTTCCCCCGGACATCGCTGTAGCCCCGGGCCCAGCACCGTCCAGCCGCCGTCCCGCGCCACCGCGCGCGGGACGGCGGCTGGCGTATGAAGGAGATATGCAGATGACGGACGCAGCCGACCCCTGGCTCATCGTGGGTCTGGGCAATCCGGGGCCGGACTACGCGGCCAACCGCCACAACGTCGGCTTCATGGTCGCCGACCTCCTCGCCGACCGCATGCGGGCGAAGTTCAAGGCGCACAAGGCCCGCGCCCAGGTCGTCGAGGGCCGCATCGGCCCGCCCGGCCCCGGCAACCGCCGTGTGGTGCTGGCCAAGCCGATGTCGTACATGAATCTGTCCGGCGGTCCCGTCACCGCGCTGCGCGACTTCTACAAGGTGCCGACGGCGAACATCGTCGCGATCCACGACGAGCTGGACATCGACTACGGCACGCTGCGGCTGAAGCTGGGCGGCGGCGACAACGGACACAACGGTCTGAAGTCGATGACCAAGGCGATGGGCCCCGACTACCACCGCGTGCGGTTCGGCATCGGCCGTCCGCCGGGTCGTATGCAGGTGGCCGACTTCGTCCTGAAGGACTTCTCCTCGACGGAGCGCAAGGAGCTGGACTACCTGGTGGACCGGGCGGCGGACGCGGTGGAGTGCCTGGTCATCGACGGCCTGGAACGCGCGCAGTCCACGTACAACTCCTGACACAATCATTGGCCAGAGGTTGACCGAGCGCGGTCGGATGGCCAAGGATCGCCCTCCATGGCCACGAAGCGGACTCAAGCCCTCCTGTACGCCCGACGTGCGGCGATGGCCGGCGTCGCCCTGTTGCTGCTCGTCGCCGGCATCCGCTCCTCCTGGGGCGCCGCCCAGCACGTCATGCTCTCCAAGGGCCGCGAGCACGGCACGCTGACGGTCGCCAAGTGCGGCGACGAGACGTGCACGGGCCCGTACGTCCCGGCGGACCCCGCGGCGGCCGACCGCTCCCCCGTCACCATCGACAGGTCGGTCGGCACCAAGAAGGGCGCGAAGTTCCCGGTGGTCCTGAAGCCGGGCACGTCCGAAGCGGTACGTGCCGGAGCCCCCGGCATCCTCCACGCGTGGATCCCGCTGGGCGGCGCCCTGCTCCTCTCGGCCCTGGTGATCGCGGGCGGCCTGCGCATGACGCGGCTGGCGTGGGGTGCGGCGCTGGCGGGCGGGGCGCTGCTGACGGCGTCGTTCTTCACGCTCTGACTCCGGCTCAGCCCGCTCACCCGGCCGAGCCGACTCAGCGGAAGCGGAGTGGCGCATTCACCCGATCGTTACCCGGGACTACTGGGACGAGTGGCTGTTCTCGGTACGGATGCATCACAACGCACCTTGACGGTCCCGTGAGTTCACAGGATGCTGAGCCGCCCCCCACAGCACCCCTCCTCTCACGATGGACTGCCCATGCGCACTCGTATTTCCATCGGCGCTGTGGTGACGGCGGCCGCGCTCTCGCTGCTGACCGCTCCCTCCGCGTTCGCCACCCCGCCCGGCGACAACGGCACCGTGAAAATCCACGACGCCGAGACCGGCAAAGAACTCCGCAAGAACGAGCCGCACGTCTGCACCTTCTACCTCGACGCGTTCGGTTTTGACGCCGGGCAGCAGGTGGAGTGGCGCATCGAGGCGTGGGCCCCGACCGCCGACGTCAAGGGCGTGCAGGTCAAGGCCGGTTCGCTGACGCTCGACGCCGACGGTCACGAGCGCACCGTGGACCTCACGCTCCCCGACGGCCACTACAAGCTGTTCTGGAACTTCGACGGCGAACACGGCAAGGCCAAGCACAAGGTCTTCTGGACCGACTGCCCCGGCGACGACGTAAAGCCGAGCGAGGAGCCGGGTGAGAAGCCTGGCGAGGACGCTTCGGGCACGCCGAGCGCCGAACCCTCCGAGGCGACCCCGGACAAGCCCGGCGCCGCTGCTCCGACCTCGACCGCGAACCCCGCCCCGGCCCCGTCCGGCAACGGCGGCGGCGACCTGGCCGAGACCGGCAGCGGTGCGCCCGTCGGCATGCTCTCGGCGATCGCGGCCGCGCTGGTCGCCGGCGGCGGCTACCTGGTGGCGCGACGCCGCACGGCCCGCAACCACTGAGTCGGAGCAACGAGCACGCGAACGGCGGTGGTCCGAAGGGACCACCGCCGTTCTGTGTCTGCGTCTCTGTGTCTGCGTCGCAGGCTCTGCGTCGCAGGCTCTGCGTCGCAGGCTGGGCTCAGCCCGTGTTGCGCAGGCCCGCCGCCACGCCGTTGACCGTGAGCAGCAGCGCCCTGGCCAGCAGCGGATCGGCCTCCTCGTTCCGCTCGGCCGCCGCGCGCTGGCGGGCCAGCAGCGAGACCTGGAGGTAGGAGATCGGGTCCAGGTAGGCGTCACGGATCGCGAAGGTCTGCTGGAGCACCGGGTTGGAGTCGAGCAGCTGCTTGCCGCCCGTGATGCGCAGGACCTCGGCCACCGTCAGCTCGTGCTCGGCGCGGATCGTCTCGAAGACGTGCTTCAGGTCGTCCGGGACGAGCGTGTCGACGTAATGACCGGCGATGCGCAGGTCGGTCTTCGCGAGCGTCATCTCCACGTTGGAGAGGAAGTTCTGGAAGAAGTGCCAGCGCTCGTGCATCTCGTCCAGGACCGTGTCCAGGCCCGCCTCGCGCAGCGCCTTGAGGCCGGACCCGACGCCGAACCAGCCCGGCACGATCTGCCGCGACTGCGTCCACCCGAAGACCCACGGGATCGCCCGGAGCCCGTCCAGGCCCGCACCGCTGTCCGGGCGGCGCGAGGGGCGCGAGCCCAGGTGCAGGTCGGCGAGCTGGTCCACCGGGGTTGCCGCGAAGAAGTACGCGGGCAGGTCCGGGTCCTCGACGAGCCGCCGGTACGCCGTGTGGGCCGCGTCGGACACCGTGTCCATCGCCGCGTCCCAGCGCGCGAGCGCCTCGTCGGACTGGCGGGGCGAGGTGTGCAGCGCGGACGCCTGCAGCGTGGCGGCGACCGTCAGCTCCAGGTTCTCCCTGGCCAGGGACGGCACCAGGTACTTGTCGGAGATGACCTCGCCCTGCTCGGTCACCTTGATCTCGCCCTCCAGCGTGCCCCACGGCTGCGCGAGGATCGCGTCGTGCGAGGGGCCGCCGCCCCGGCCGACGGTGCCGCCGCGGCCGTGGAAGAGCCGCAGGCGTACGCCGTACCGGTGCGCGACGTCACGCAGGCGGCGCTGGGCGCGGTGGATCTCCCACTGGGAGGTGGTGATGCCGCCGAACTTCGACGAGTCGGAGTACCCGAGCATGACTTCCTGCACGTCGCCGCGCAGCGAGACCAGCCGCCGGTACGACGGGTCGGCGAGCATCTCGTCGAGGATCACATCGGCGGCGCGCAGCTCGTCCGTGGTCTCCAGGAGCGGCACGATGCCGATCTTCGCCCAGCCCGCGTGCAGGTCGACGAGACCCGCCTCGCGCGCCAGCACGGCGGCGGCGAAGACGTCGTCGGCGCCCTGGCACATCGAGATGATGTACGACTCGATCACCTCGGGCCCGAAGCGCTCCAGCGCCTCCCTGATCGTGCTGAACACGCCGAGCGTCTTGTCCCCGGCCGCGTCCAGCGGCGCGGGCGTCGGCGCCAGCGGGCGCCTCGACCGCAGCTCCTTCGCGAGCAGCTTCTGCCGGTAGTCGCGCGGCATGTCGGCGTACCGCCAGGACTCCTCGCCCAGCCGGTCGAAGAGCTGGCCGAGCGCGTGGTGGTGCGCGTCGGCGTGCTCGCGTACGTCCATCGTGGCGAGCTGCAGCCCGAAGGCGGCGAGCGTGCGGATCGTACGGTCCATGCGGCCGTCGGCGAAGAGGCCGCAGCGGTGCTCGCGCAGCGACGTCTGGATGAGCGCCAGGTCTTCGATGAGCTCGCCGGTGCCGAGGTAGTCGATGCCGGGCCGGTGCGGGGTGCCCTTGGCGAGGCGCTCGCGCGTGTTGACGAGCTTCTGCCGGATGCAGGTGGCCTTGAGCCGGTACGGCTCCTCGGCGTTCAGCCGCTTGTAGCGGGGGCTGATGGGCAGCCGCTCCAGGTCGGCCCGGAGCGAGGCCAGCAGCTCCTCGGTGGCGCCGGTGTAGCGGATGGAGTTCGACAGCTGTCCGCGCAGCTGGTCGACGAGCTCCAGGGCGTCGGTGATCCCGTGCTCGTGCTGCAGGATCAGCACTTCCCAGGTGACGGCGGGCGTCACATTCGGGTTCCCGTCGCGGTCGCCGCCGATCCAGGTGCCGAAGGTCAGCGGCCGCGTTTCGGCGGGCAGCTCTACGCCGACACGCTCAAGCTCGGCGGCAAGATCCTCCAGGACGTCCCCGACGGCGCCGGCGTGCAGCTCGTCCAGGTAGTAGATGGCGTTGCGCGCCTCGTCGGCGGGCTCCGGGCGTACGACGCGGAGCTCGTCCGTCTGCCAGATGAGGTCGATCGACTCGGCCAGACGGAGGTCGTGGCGGCGCCGGTCGGAGGCGATGACCGGGGTTTCGAGCAGCTCGGCGATGCGGCGCAGCTTGTTCAGTACGGACCGGCGGGCAGCCTCGGTCGGGTGCGCCGTGAAGACGGGCCTGACGTTGAGGTTCTTGACCGTGGAGCGCAGGTGCTCGGGATCGGCGTCCTTGAGCCTGTCCGCCGTACGGGCGAGAAGGCCGCCCTCTTCCGCGCGCTTCACTCGCAGCTCACGCCCGCGATGCACCTGTTCGGTGACGTTGGCAAGATGGAAATAGGTAGAGAAGGCGCGCACCAGCCGGGCGGCGGTCTCCAGGTCGGTGTCGCCGAGCAGTTCGGCGGCGGCCTCGCCGTCGGTGCGCGTCAGTGCACGCACCCGCTCGACCAGTTCGAGGAGCTCGGGCCCTTCCTGCCGGACGAGCGTTTCGCCCAGCAGGTCGCCCAGTCGGCGAATGTCGGCACGCAGCTCCGCGCTGGTGTTGGAGTTCTGGTCGGCACTGCTCACAGGTGCGGCTCCTTGCAGTGTTTGAGCACGTCTGGAGGTTTGTGGACCACGCTGTCCGACGACACCCAGGATAGGCGGCACGGGCGAACCCGTTACCGGCGGCCTCTTGCCGCCGGGCAAAGCGCTGCCATACTTACGACGCCGTAGGTTACGCAACCGTAGCCTGGCTTGAGACACACACAGACACGCACCCTCACCCCACAGGGGACCCCATGACCACAAGTCCCGACGTGCTCGAAGACGCCCCGAACGCGGCGACCGACGCATCGGCCCCCTTGGCCACCCGCGGCGGCGAGTCCAAGCGCTCCATCGAGCAGCTGGCTCTCCTCCTCTTCATCACCGTTCCGTTCGTAGCCCTTCTGGCGGCCGTGCCGCTCGCCTGGGGATGGGGAGTGAGCTGGCTCGACCTGGGCCTGCTGGTCTTCATGTACTACCTCGGCTGCCACGGCATCACGATCGGCTTCCACCGCTACTTCACGCACGGCTCCTTCAAGGCGAAGCGGCCGCTGCGCATCGCGCTCGCGATCATGGGCTCGATGGCGGTCGAGGGCCCCCTCGTCCGCTGGGTCGCCGACCATCGCAAGCACCACAAGTTCTCCGACGCGGAAGGCGACCCCCACTCGCCCTGGCGGTTCGGCGAGACGCTCCCCGCGCTGATGAAGGGCCTGTGGTGGGCCCATATCGCATGGATGTTCGACGAGGAGCAGACGTCGCAGGAGAAGTACGCGCCGGACCTGATCAAGGACCCGGCGATCCGCCGCGTCTCGCGCGACTTCGTCTACTGGACGATCCTCTCCCTGGCCCTGCCCCCGCTCGTCGGCGGTCTGGTCACGATGTCCTGGTGGGGCGCGTTCACGGCGTTCTTCTGGGGCTCCATGGTCCGGGTGGCCCTGCTGCACCACGTGACGTGGTCGATCAACTCCATCTGCCACGCGGTCGGCAAGCGCCCCTTCAAGTCGCGCGACAAGTCGGGCAACGTGTGGTGGCTGGCCGTGCTCTCCTGCGGCGAGTCCTGGCACAACCTGCACCACGCCGACCCCACCTCGGCGCGGCACGGTGTCATGAGGGGCCAGATCGATTCCAGTGCGCGGCTGATCCGCTGGTTCGAGAAGGCGGGCTGGGCGTACGACGTCCGCTGGCCGAGCGCGGACCGTATCGACTCCCGGCGCAAGAGTGAGCCCTCCGAAGCGGCATGATTGGCAACGTGGCGATCGACGGCAGTAGTACGAACAACGAGAAGAACCGGCCCACCCCCAGCCGACGGGCGCGCCGCGTCCGCATGACCGGCAAGGAGCGCCGCGAACAACTGCTGGACATCGGCCGCACGCTCTTCGCGGAGAAGGGGTTCGAAGGCACGTCGGTGGAGGAGATCGCGGCGAAGGCCGGCGTCTCCAAGCCCGTCGTGTACGAACACTTCGGCGGCAAGGAGGGCCTGTACGCCGTCGTGGTCGACCGGGAGATGCGGCGCCTGCTCGACATGGTCACGGGCGCCCTTACGGCCGGTCACCCCCGCGAACTCCTCGAACAGGCCGCGTTCGCTCTCCTGGACTACATCGAGACGTACACGGACGGCTTCCGCATCCTGGTCCGCGATTCACCGGTGGCCCAGTCGACGGGCTCGTTCGCATCGCTGATCAGCGATATCGCCACGCAGGTCGAGGACATCCTGGGCTTGGAGTTCAAGGCCCGCGGCTTCGACCCGAAGCTGGCTCCGCTGTACGCCCAGGCGCTGGTCGGCATGGTCGCGCTGACGGGCCAGTGGTGGCTGGACGTCCGTAAGCCGAAGAAGGCGGAGGTCGCGGCGCATCTGGTGAACCTGTGCTGGCACGGCCTGGAGAACCTGGAGCCCAAACCGCGCCTTATAGGCCACCGCAAGAACTGAGGCGCCCCGGCAGGGTCTCAATGTGTGGGGTCTCAATGTGCGGCGTCGGCGGCGAGCGCGTACAGCAGCGCGTAGGCGGTGCCCACCAGGCGGCAGAATTCGCCTCGGCGGGTCGCGAACGCGGCCAGTGCGGTTCCGGACGCCGGGTGGAAGCCCAGCAATGCCTGCTGGCCGAAGGTCGCCCCGGCGTGGAAGAGCAGCGGGCCGCCCGGCGCCGGGTGCTGGAACCAGGTCAGGGTGTGCGTTTCGCGGCGCCGAAGACCGCGGCGCAATTGCGGGACCTGGACGTCGCGCAGCGCGTGGCGCAGCGGTGTGGCCTCGGGGGCGAGGTGCGCTTCCAGGTAGGTGAGCGCGTCGCCGGGGGTGGAGCGTACGCCGGCTGCGGCGGTGAAGGCGCCGCCTTCGACGCCGGGGACCGGTGTGCTGCCGTTTCTGCGGTGCCCGGTGGCATTGGTGCGGGTGTCGCCGCTCTGGTTCAGGGTCGTACCGGTCAGCCCCAGCGGGCGCAGCACATGGTCGGCCAGCAGCTCGGCGTAGTCGGCGCCCGTGGCTCCGGACATCGCGCGGGCCAGCAGGGCCAGCCCGAAGTTGGAGTAGTGCCAGCGGGTGCCGGGGCGGTGGCGGGGCCGGGTACGGGCGAAGGCGCGCAGCAAGCGTTCGGTGCCGTACCCGGCGTAGCCGTTGGCGTACGGGTGCAGCGCGGCGCCGGGCACCAGATCGCGGGGGATGCGGGGCAGTCCCGCCGTATGGGTGGCCAGATGGCGGAGCGTGATCCGGCGTGAGGCGGGGTGGCGCAGCGGCAGACCGCCCGGCAGGTGGGCAGTGAGCGGATCGTCGAGGGACAGGGCGCCCGAACGGGCCAGGGCGGCCAGCAGCAGCACGCTGTAGGTCTTGCTGATCGAGCCGAGTTCATAGCGCAGCGCGTCGCGCGGTACGGCGGGCACTTCTGCGGGCGCCAGGGCGGTTCCACCGGTGGCGAGGGTCCGCCGTCCGTGACGGGTGACGGCGAGCACGACGTCCGGGGCATCGATCGCGGCGAGTGCGCCGGCGAGGCGGCCCGCGACGCGGTCCTCCTGGGCTGTGGTGGGGGCGGTCGCGAGGGAGCTCATCGGGCTCAGCCGGCCGACAGGGCGCGGGAGATGGCCATCGCGGAGGCGAACGCGGCCACCAGGGTGGGGTGGTGGACGACATCGAAGACCTCCGCCGCATCGCCGTCCGGCATCCCGTGCTGTTCGGGCATCGCGCCGGATGCGGACTGGGCGGCGGCGTACCGCTCCCATGTCTGCGCGTCCAGCGTGGGCCGTGGCAGGCACGCGTCGACGACGAGGAGTTCGCCGAGCAGGTCCCAGTGTTCGAGGTTCGCCCAGTCCTCCATCCAGGCGGGCAGATACAGCGTGAGGTAGGAGGCGATCTCCGGGGGGATACGGTCCGGCGCGGCGCCCCAGTTGGTGAGGTGGAAGACGGTGTGCGTGACGTCGTACGCGATGTGGAACTGCACCGTCCACGGCTCGGGCAGCCTGCCCAGCCAGGTACCGCTCACGGCAGCGTCGAAGTCGGAGCTGGGCACCAGGCCCATTTTGCGTTCGGCGTTGAGCACGCCGAGGCGTCGGCTGGGGACCATGTCCAGCGCCGGCCACGTGAGGGTGCGGCGGCTGACCTCCACGGCAGACTCCAGTGCCGGATGGCGCAGACCCAGCTCGTGGAACGTCGCGTAGATCTCCAGAGGTACGGGGGAGAACGGTTCGTCGTGCTGGAGCTCGGCCAGCACATTGCCGCCGTCCAGCAGCTCCCGCCAGGTGAAGTCCAGCAGTTGCCCGGCGCGCGCGTGCTGGCGCGAGCCCGCCACGCCCTCCCGGAAGAGCACCTGCATATTGATGGCCAACTCCCCGATCGGCTTGAGCCGTTCCACGACGGCTCTGCCGGTGGCGCGGTCGTCAGGGGTCAGCCTGAAGTACTCGCGGTGCTCGTCGAGCCAGGTCAGAGCCCGGTCCCCGACACTGTGCAGCAGCGCGGGGGGAGCGGCTGCGGATGTGGCTGCGGCTGTCACGGGGCCACCTCGCTTTCGTACTCGGCTTCCGCTTCAGGTCCCGGCGCTGATCCCGCCCCGGCCTCGGCCTCGTCCGCGGCGATGCGCGCCAGCGTCCCCGCGAAGGCCGTCACCAGCGTGGAGTGGTAGCAGGCGGTGAAGGCTTCGGCGCCGTCTCCGGGGGGCGGTGCCGTGCCCCTCTCGGGCACGCTGCCGTCGTCCGCCTGCGCGTCCGCCAGCCGCTGCCAGGCCACCGGATCGTACGGGGCCGAGGGCAGGCAGGCCGTCACGGCGAGCAACTCGCCTGCCAGGTCCCACAGTTGCTCCTCCAGCCAGGTCTCCAGCCAGGAGGGCAACCAGAGCCGCAGGTAGTCGGCGTGCGCTTGCGGCAATCGTCGGCGGGCGCGACCCCAGTCGGTGAGGTGGAAGACGTCATGGGTCATGCCGTACGCCGCCTTGCGGTCCAGCGCCCACGGCTCGGGCATCAGGCCCAGGCCGGTCAGCTCCAGCACACCGTCGAAGTCGGCGTGCTGGAGCAGGCCGATCCGACGCTCGGCGTTGAGCACTCCGAGCGTACGGGTGTGATCCTCGCGGGCCACCCGCCAACTGCGCAGCCCTGTCGTGGCGGACAACAGCTCCTCCACGGCGGCGTTGCGCAGTCCTGCCTGTGCGAAGACCCCGTACATTTCCACCGGATACGTCGCATGGGGTTCGCCACGGATCAGCTCCGCGAACAGCTCACCGTCCCGTGTCTCGTTCCAGGCGAAGGCGAACAGCCCGTCCGCCACCTCCCGGATGTCACGGCGGGGGTTCGATGTCCTGACGAACTGGGTCAGTTCGGCCAGTTCGCCGAGAGGTTTGAGGGTCAGGTTGGGATCGGCGTCCGTCGTCACGTTCGGGGGCAGGGTGAAGTGGGCCCGCACCCCTTCGAGCCACCCCAGGCTGTCGCCGACCATGCGGTCGAGCAGAGCCGGGGCGCCCCGGCCACCGCTCACCAACCCCGTCCGTAGAACTGCCGTGCGGCCACGACATGGAGCGCCACCCGGGCGTCGCCTTCGCTCATCCGGCGGACGAACGCCAGCCCGTTGTCGAGCCCCAGCGTCGGCGGCACGTCCGGCAGCCGGGCCAGCCAGCGGCCGAGACCGGCGGCCTGCAGCCAGTCCCTGCGGCGTACCGCCCGGACGAAACCGCGGGCCAGGTCGTCCGTACGGGCCGCCAGCCCGTCGGCCAGGCCCGGCGCGAGTCCGGGGAGGGCGAGCGCAGCCAGTTGTGACGCCCGGTGAGAAAGCTTTGGCCATGGGTCTTCTGAGACCCAGGCGGCTCCGGCCTGCGGCGCCTGCGGCAAGCGGTCGACGCCACCCGGCAGGAAGGCGTGCGAGGCCTCGACCAGCCCGCGGTAGCTCCACACGGACACATCGGAGGCGTCAACCCCCGGCGGGTATGCGGTAAGTACCTGCCGCACTACCGCTTGGTCGTCCTCGCCACCGGGTCCTGCGCGGTGGTCCAGCGCGTACGGAGCGAGCGCATCGGCGCCCAGCACCCGGATCGCGGCCAGCGCCAGGGCGTCACCCTGGCGGACAATGCGGGAGAGCGCATACGGATCGCCCTCACCCTGGAGGGCAAGGGCGACTCCGCTTGCGGCATCAGCGATCACAGCGCTCAGCGGCACTGCTCCCTGCGCCTGTTCAGCCAACGCAAACCCCTCTACCGGGTTTCCGTCTTCGGACGGGGCGTGGGCGGCGACGCCAGCAGGAGTGCGAGAAGCAGGAAGGCACCCTTGCACTCACGCGTGTCGCGGAAGACGCCCTCGGGTTCGGCGGAGTCCAGCAAGCCCTCCACCTGGGTGGTCAGTGCGGCCGTCTCGACCGGGGAAGTGCGGTCCATGATCATGGGACCATCTCCTTGGATTGCGGCTGTCACTCCAGACTGGCATGAGCCGCAATTGCCCGCAAACCGGACAGGCGATCCGTGCGCTTCCCCAGCAAGGAGGCATGTCGGCGGCGCCAGTTAAAGATTTGATGATGCGTCGACCGCCGCTCACGCGACGCTCGGCTCCAGGAACTCCAGCCGGTTGCCCACCGGATCCTCGGCATAGAAGCGCCGGTGCCCCGGCAAGTTGCCGTCCCAGGTGATCCGTACGCCGTGGGCCTCCAGGCGGGCGGCGTACGCGTCGATGCCGGTGACGCGCAGTCCGGGGTGCGCCTTCCTGGCGGGCCTGAATCCGGCCTCGATCCCGAGGTGCAACTGGACCGCCCCGGCCCGGAACCAGCACCCTCCCCTGGCCGCAAGTACCGGCGGCTTCGCGAACTCGTCCATCCCGAGCGCATCGACGTAGAACGCGCGCAGCGCGTCCTCGGAACCGGCCGGGGCGGCAAGCTGGACGTGGGCGACGGCCACCAGCATCAGGCACCACCCTTCCGCGCGACCGCGAAGATGCGGCGGAACGGGAACACCGTGCCGTGCGGTCCGGCAGGGTATGCGGCGCGCAAGGCGGTGGCGTATTCGGCGGTGAAGGCGTCGCGGGCCTCGGGGTCGTCGGCAAGTGCCGTGAAGACCGGGCGCAGGGCGGTGCCCTTCACCCAGTCCAGGACCGGGTCCTCGCCCTGGAGGATCTGAAGGTACGTCGTCTCCCATACGTCGGCCGCGCAGCCGAGGGCGGTGAGCCGGTTCAGGTAGTCCTCCGGTTCGAGGACGGCGCCTGCACGGTCGCCCACACCGCGCAGCCGGTCCCGCCAGCGGGGGGATTCGCGCAGGTCCGCCAGGATGGTGTGGCTGGGGGCGGTGAAGTTTCCGGGCACTTGGAAGGCGAAGGTGCCGCCGGGGGTGAGGGCGTCGAGCCAGACCGGGAAGCGGTCGGCATGGCCCGGCACCCACTGGAGCAGGGCGTTGGAGACGATCAGGTCGTACGTCTCTTCGGGCGTCCAAGTGGCGGCGTCGGCGTACGCGAAGTCGAGCAGCGGCCCTACGTACTGCTCGGCCTGCTCCAGCATCTGCGGGGAGTTGTCGTACCCGGTGATACGGGCGGCGGGCCAGCGGTCGGCGAGCAGCGCAGTGACATTGCCGGCGCCGCAGCCGAGGTCGGCAATGCGGGCGGGTTGGGCGTCGATACGGGCGAGCAGGTCGACGAAGGGCCGGGTGCGGTGACCGGCGTGACGGAGGTACTGCTGCGGGTCCCAGGTCGGTGAGGTCATGCTCAACAGCTTCCCGAGACAACTCTCTCGATGTCAAGAAACTCGATGCCAAGAGACTTCATGTCGACAGACCCCCTACACTGATCGCTATGGAGGACGAGGTCGACCGACTGGTCGCAGCATGGCGCCGCGAGCGCCCCGACCTCGACGTGGAACCGCTCGAGGTCCTCAGCCGTGTCTCCAGGCTGGCCCGCCACCTCGACCGCGCCCGCCGGATCGCGTTCTCCGAGCATCAGCTGGAGCCGTGGGAGTTCGACGTACTGACGTCGCTGCGGCGCGCGGGCGACCCGTATCAGCTCTCGCCGGGCCAGTTGCTGACCCAGACGCTGGTCACCTCGGGCACCATGACCAACCGCATCGACCGGCTCGCGAAGAAGGGCCTCGTCGAGCGGCTGCCGGACCCCAGCGACCGCCGTGGTGTTCTGGTGCGGCTCACCGCGGAGGGCCGTGACCGTGCCGACGAGGCACTGGCCGGGCTGCTCGCGCAGGAGCGGGCGATCCTCGGCGAGCTATCGCGCGCGCAGCGCGGCGAACTGGCCGGGCTGCTACGCCAGTTGACCGCCCCGTTCGACAACATCCCCGGCTAGGTCCGCCGGGCCCACGCCCGCGCGCCTGGCCAGGGCGACCGCGGCGAGGGTGGAGTGCACGCCGAGCTTCCCCAGCACGTTCTGCATGTGCGTGCGGACGGTGTGCGGGGAGAGGAAGAGCCGCTCGGCGACCGCTTTGCGGCCGAGCCCGGCCACCATGCAGCGCAGCACCTCCCGCTCGCGCGGCGTCAGCGACTCGACGAGCCGCTCGCTCTCGGTGCGGTGCTTGCGGGCTGCGGTCAACTCCCGCAGTACGCCGGTCAGAAGCGCCGGCGGCAGGTGCGTCTCGTCGCGCAGTACGCCGCGGATGACGGCCAGCAGCCGCTGCAGCGAGCAGTCCTTGGCGACCCAGCCGGAGGCCCCGGCCTGGAGGGCGAGGGCGGCGCGGCGGGGATCGTCCTTCTCGGCGAGTACGACCGTACGGACGGACGGCTGTCCCGAACGGACGCCCGCCACCAGCGAGATGCCGTCGACGAGGCCTTCCTCACCCGGTTCGGGCAGATGGACGGGGCGGGCCACAAGCCCGGATGTGCTGCTGCTGCCGAGGTCGGCATCGATGAGCATGACGTCGAATCTGCGGCTTTCCGCCGCCGCCCGCTCCAGGCAGCGCAGCGCAGCCGGGCCGCTGCCGGCCGCGGACACCTCCACGTCGGGCTCGGCGGCGAGGGCCGCGGCGAGCGACTCGGCGAAGATGCGGTGATCGTCCACCACCAGTACCCGGATACGAACCACAGACACCCCCAGGCTGCGTTGTCCGGAGGATCCCCCCGGACCCCCGGTCGGGGAGCGACCATAGCGGGCACGCCGCCCGGAGATGAGGTCATCGCAATCACGACGCGGCCGCCGCCGCACACTGACTGCTGCTGCCCCACCCCGGGCGACGTACCCGACTGTCTCGCCCCCTGATCAGAGCACCGGCCCCCACCGGCGCTCTGCTTCAGCGTACGGGCGGGGGCGGCGAGCGGAAGGTAATTCACAGAACTGATTGGCCGAGGTGTTTAAGGTGTGCCTCATGTTTCGCATTGAGACAGAAGTCGACAAAGAACGACGCTCTGTGTTGGAGGAGCGACTCGAAGCCACGAACACGGGCCGTTCCCCGGCGATGGCCGCACTGAACGGAACCCCGGCCGAGGACGAAATCCCGCTCCAGCTCTGGGCGTTGGACGACGGCGACGAACTGGTGGCCGGCCTCGACGGCTTCACCTGGGGCCACTGGCTCCACATCGGCCTGCTGTGGGTATCCGACGAACACCGCGGAACGGGCCTGGGCTCGCGCCTGCTGAGGCAGGCGGAGCGAACGGCACAGGAGGACCGTGACTGCCGGTACGCCCGCGTGGAGACGTGGGACTTCCAGGCGCCGGACTTCTACCGGAAGTTGGGCTACGAGATAACCGGCCGGATCGACAACTACCCGCCAGGGGTTACGGAGTTCACCCTGGCGAAGCGGCTGGCTTGACCCGGGGGCCGACTGCCCCCGGTCCTGCCGCCACCAACTGCGCCCCTCACGCGATGCGGTGGGCTCCCCGGGACGGGACTGCCTGGAAAATGCGGGGACGCATGCGCGATGCCGTCGCGAAAGACGTTTCGATCGACTTCGTGATCGTGTCCATCAGGGCCGCCTCCGCCAGGACGATCGCCGACCCGCCGAAGCCCCCGCCCGTCATCCGCGCCCCCAGCGCGCCCGCCGCGTTCGCGGCCTCGACCACCAGGTCCAGTTCCGCACAGGACACGCGGAGGTCGTCGCGCAGTGAGGCGTGGCCCTCGGTGAGGACAGGGCCCACCGCGCGCGGGTCGGATGCGTCCAGGAGGGCGATCACCCGTTCCACGCGGTGGTTTTCGCTCACCACATGGCGTACGTAGCGGCGGATCCTCTCGTCGGGGAGGGAGGCGAGTGCCGCAGAAAGGGACGCGTACGGGACGTCGCGCAGCGCCCGCACCGACAGAGCTCGCGCGCCCGCCTCGCAGCCCTCCCGGCGTTCCGCGTACGCGCCGTCGCCCAGGGCGTGCTTGACGCGCGTGTCGACGACCAGGAGTGCGAGGTCGTGGGCGGCCAGGTCGAAGAGGACCTGGCGGCGCGACAGGTCCCGGGTGTCCAGATGCAGCGCGTGGCCCTCCGTACAGCACGCCGCCGCCGTCTGGTCCATGATCCCGCAGGGCACACCCACGAACGCGTTCTCGGCGCGCTGCGCGACCACGGCCAGTTGGGGGCCGGACAGGTCCAGGTCGTACAGGTCGTTCAGGGCCAGCGCGGTGACCACCTCCAGCGCAGCCGACGACGAAAGGCCCGCGCCCGTCGGAACCGTCGACCTCACATGGATGTCGGCGCCCGCGACCGCGTGCCCCGCCTCCCGCAGCGCCCAGACGACCCCCGCCGGGTACGCCGCCCAACCCCCGTGGGCGAGCGGCGTGAGCGGCCCGAGCTCGTCCGTGCGCAACTGGACGACGCCGCCGTCGACGTCCGCCGAGTGCAGCCGCAGAACGCCGTCGTCCCGGCGTGAAACCGCCGCGAGGGCCGTGTGCGGCAGCGCCAGCGGCATCACGAAGCCGTCGTTGAAGTCGGTGTACTCGCCGATGAGGTTGACCCGGCCGGGCGCCGCCCACACCCCGTCCGGCTCGGCGCCGTACAACTCCTCGAAGACGGCGGCTATTTGGCTCATGCCTGCGTATCTCCCCTCCTCGCGAACGCCCACGCGTCCTCGACGATCCCCGCGAGGTCCGCACGGGACGGCTTCCAGCCGAGCGTCTCGCGCGCCCGGTCGGCCGATGCGACCAGGACGGCCGGATCGCCGGCCCGGCGCGGGGCGGTGATCTCGGGGATCGGGTGGCCGGTGACCTTGCGTACGGTCTCGACGACTTCGCGGACCGAGAACCCGCTGCCGTTGCCCAGGTTGCAGATCAGGTGCGTGCCGGGGTCGGCGGCGCCCAGGGCCAGCAGGTGCGCCTCGGCGAGGTCGGCGACGTGGATGTAGTCGCGGACGCAGGTGCCGTCGGGGGTCGGGTAGTCGTCGCCGTAGACGGAGATCGCCTCGCGCCTGCCCTGGGCGACTTGGAGGACGAGCGGGATGAGGTGCGATTCGGGGTCGTGCCTCTCGCCGTACGTGACACCGGAAAGCGACCCGTACGCCCCCGCGACATTGAAGTAGCGCAGCGACACCGCCGCCAGCCCGTGCGCGGCGCACTCGCCGCCGATCATGTGGTCGACGGCGAGCTTGGAAGCGCCGTACGGATTGGTCGGCGCGGTGGCCGCCGCCTCCGTGATGGGCGCGCCGACCGGCTCCCCGTACGTCGCGGCGGTGGACGAGAAGACCAGCTTGCGCACCCCCGCCGTGCGCATCGCGGCCAACAGCGCCATCGTCCCGCCGACGTTGTTCGTCCAGTACTTCTCGGGGTCGACGACGGACTCGCCGACCTGCGAGAAGGCGGCGAAGTGCAGCACGCCGTCGTACGAGGAGTCCAGCCATTCGGCGGCATCCTGGATGCGGCCCTCGATGAAGTCGGCGCCCGCCGGGACGCCCTCCCGGAACCCGGTGGAGAGGTCGTCGAGCACGGTGACCTCGTGGCCGGCCTCCAGGAGATGCGCCGCGACCACGCTGCCGGCGTACCCCGCACCGCCCGTGACCATGTACTTCTGATTCACTCGCTCGCTACCTCTCGCAGTCGCGCCGCCGCGGCCTCCGGCGGCACATCGTTGATGAACACACTCATGCCGGATTCGGAACCCGCGAGAAACTTCAGCTTGCCCGAAGTGCGTCGGATGGTGAAAAGCTCGAGGTGAAGCCCGAACTCGCGTCGGTCGAAACCGTCCACGTGGCCGAACGGCGCCTGGTGCCAGGCGGCGATGTACGGCGTGGGCGGCTCACCCGGGCCGAAGATCCGGTCGAACCTGCGCAACAGTTCCAGATAAATCTGTGGGAACTCTGTGCGCGGCCCCTCGTCGAGCGCCCGCAGGTCCGGCACCCGCAGCTTCGGGTAGAGGTGCACTTCGTACGGCCAGTGCGCGGCGTACGGCACAAAGGCCACCCAGTGCTCGCCCTCCAGCACCACGCGCACGCCCTCCGCGAGCTCGCCCGCGACGACGTCGTCGAAGAGATTGCGGCCGGTTTTCGCCAGGTGCGCGTCCACGGAGCGCAGCATCTGCGCCGTGCGCGGCGTGATGAAGGGGTATCCGTAGATCTGGCCGTGCGGATGGCCGAGGGTGACGCCTATTTCCGCGCCCCGGTTCTCAAAACAGAACACCTGCCGCACCTGGGGCAGCTCGGCCAGCTCCGCCGTCCTGTCGGTCCAGGCCTCCAGGACCAGGCCCGCCTGTTCCTCGGTGAGGTCGGCGAAGGAGGCGTCGTGGTCGGAGGTGAAGCAGACGACCTCGCAGCGGCCGGAGTCCCCGGCCAGCGAGGGGAAGCGGTTCTCGAAGACGGCTACGTCGTAGTCGGCGGCCGGGATCTCGCTGGTGCGGCCGTCCCGGGACGGGCACAGCGGGCATTCGTCGGCAGGCGGGTGGTACGTGCGCGCCTGGCGGTGCGAGGCGACGGCGACAGCGTCGCCGAGCAGGGGGTCGTGGCGGACCTGAGAGGTGGTGGCGACCGGTTCGAGTGGCCGGGGGTCGGCGGCCTCGCGCACGACGTCGTCGCGGGAGTCGTAGTAGAGCAGCTCACGACCGTCGGCGAGCCGGGTCGACGTCTTCTTCACACGCGGGCTCCTCATCACACCTACCCAACATAACCGCACACAAGAAACCACGAGCGAACACGCTCGTCAATGGGCGGATCTGTTCGGTGGTGTGATGGCGGAGCAGCACGGATGAAGGTCAGTCCGCCTGCGCGGCGCTCACCCCCGCCCGGTCGAGCAGCCCCGTCCGCGCGGCGAGCGCCGCCGCCTCCAGCCGCGAGCCGACGCCCAGCTTCATCAGGACCCGCTGGACGTGCGTACGGGCCGTGCTCGGCGCGATTCCCATGCCGGCCGCGATCAGCCGGGTGTCCTCGCCGTCGGCGACCCGCATCAGGACCTCGACCTCGCGCGGGGTGAGCATCTGGAGCAGCCGCTGCCCCTCGTCGTCCGGCTGCGCGGCCGGGTTGAGGAGCTCGGCGAAGGCCCCGTGCAACAGCTGCGGCGCCACCGCCGCCTCCCCCGCACGCGCCTTCACCATGGCGCGCTCGACGCCCTCTATGCGCTCGTCGTGGCGTACGTAACCGGATGCGCCGGCGGCGAAGGCGGCGGCAATCCCGCGCGGGTTCGGCACCGGGCCGAGTACGACCACCGCGATCTGCGGGCGTTCCCGCTTTATGCGTACGATCGGGTCGAAAACCCCTGGTCCGGCGGGTGTTGCCGTACCGAACAGGCACACCTCGGGTGCTCTGCTGACCACCAGCTCCGCCGCCCCCGAGGTCGGAGCGGCCGCCGCGAGTACGCGGTGCCCGCGCAACTTGAGTGCCGAGGCGAGCGCCTCGGCGAGCAATCGGTGGTCATCGACCACCATGAGCCGCACGCCCATCGAGCAACCCCCCATACACCCCTGGAGCTGGCCCCCCGGCCCTCCTGCCCCGGCAAGCTACACGCTTGTTCGACGTTGCGCGCCCCTTACTGGTGAGAAGCCGCCCGGATTGCCGAATTCCCCGCGTTTCAGGACTACTTGCCACGTCCGGGGGACATGGGACGGCCCCGGCAGTGGAGGTGTACCACTGCCGGGGCCGTTGTTGCCAGATGGGCCTGGCGGGTCGAGCGGGGTCAGCGGGTCAGTGCGTGCCGAACCCGAGCGCCAGGTAGCGCTTGTAGCTTCCGTTCGGCTTGCTCATGAGCTCCGACCCCATGAACAGGCGGCCGTCGGCATACCGGTACTCGGTGCCGTCCTTGGTGAAGCTGGACGTCGAGCTGTTGAAGCCGCCGACCGGGTTCTCCAGCAGCACCGTCTGCTTCATGGAGCCGCCGTTGATGCTCACGATCTGACCGCCCTTGTCGTACGGCGGCCACTTGTACGCGATGATGTTGCCGCCGTCCATGCGCAGCGGGTGCATCGTGTAGCGCTCACCCGCGTCGGCGCGGTCGGAGGTGGGCTTTCCGGTCGTGAGGTCGAAGGAGACGATCTCGTTCGTACGGGCGCCGCCCCCGCCGCTGCCCTCGTGCTCCTCGGTCGGCAGGTAGATCCTGCCGTTGCCGACGACGACCTTGGTGCAGCCCTCGGTGTCACGGCACCTCGGCTCGTACTTCTCGGCGTCGGCCGCGATCCTGGCCTTCAGCTTGCCGGTCTTCTCGTCGATCGAGAAGAAGTCGGTGACACCACTGCCGTCGCCCGCCGTCTTTCCGACGTCGGCGGCCGCGACCAGCGGCTTGGTGGAGACGATGCTCGCGTTCTCGACGCCGGCGGGCATCTTGAACTTGGCGAGCGGCGTGCCGTCCTTCGGGTTCAGGTACTCGATGGAGAGCTGGGGGGCGCTGGCCGAACCGCAGCTGCGCACGGTGGCGAGCGCCTCGCCGCCGGCGTAGCCGACATCGCGGCACTGCTCGGCGTTGGCCTCCGGCTGCCAGCGGACCTTGCCGGTGGCGACGTCGAACGCGGCGCCGCCGCTGAAGCCGCCGGCCCCGACCGCGTCGCCGCCGATCGTGATCTCCTGGAAGGTGATCTTCTCGTCACCCTCCTTGATCGACTTCTGCCACATCAGCTTGCCCTCGTCGAGGTCGATCACCCCGACCTCGGTGCACTGCGCGTACTGCTGGCCGGACTGCTTCGGCCCCGCGAAGGCGATCGCGGTCTTGTTGTCCTTGGTGACGTGACGCGACGCCGCGCAGACCTCGCCCGAGAGCGGGATCGACCACAGCTCCGCACCCTTGTCGAAGTCGTGCGCCACGACCTCGCTGAGGCCGCTCTTGACGTACGCCTTGTCGGTGATCCAGGAGCCCTTGACGCTGGCGACCGACTCCTTCACCACCGGGGCGGGGAGCTCGAAGAGGACCTTGGCCGCGACATCGGCAGGCTTCTCCTCCTTGCCCGCGCCGTCGGGTGCGGGCTTCTCGTCACCGCCGCCGCCTCCGCCGCCGGTCGTGCCGGCGGACGAGCCCTTGGTCTCGTCGCCCTTGCCGGCGTCGTCGCCGCTGGTGGCGTACCAGATGCCGCCGGCGATGATCAGCACCAGTGCGACGGCTGCCGCGATGATGACGACCGTCGTGGTGTTGAGCCTGCCGCCGCCACCGCCCTGCGGGGGCATGCCCTGGGGGTAGGTGTACGGCTGCTGCTGACCGTACGGCGCCTGCTGACCGTACGGCGAAGGCTGCTGACCGTACGGCGCCTGCTGCCCGTAAGCCTGCTGCTGGCCATAGGGGTCGGGCTGGCCGGGCTGGCCCGGCTGGCCCGGCTGGCCCGGCTGGCCCGGCTGGCCCGGCTGGCCCGGCTGGCCCGGCTGGCCCGGCTGGCCCGGCTGGCCCGGCTGGCCCGGCTGGCCCGGCTGGCCCGGCTGGCCCGGCTGACCTGGGTAGCCGTAACCGGGCTGCTGACCCGGCTGGGCCGGCGGCGGGCCCGGCGGCGTCTGCGGTGCCTGGGGGGCCTGAGGTGCCTGCGGGTAGCCGTAGCCGGGCTGCGGCTGGTCGGCGGGCGGGGGCGTGGGGGCGCCGAAGCCGCCGGCGGGCGGCGGCACCGGAGCGCCGAACCCGCCCTTCGGAGGCTCGTTGGGCGGCGGGGGCGGTGGCTGCGTCATGGCGTACGTACCTCTGGGGAAGGGGACTTGAAAACGACTCGGGACTCAGTCACAGCCGTCACTTGCCGAAGACCATCATGGTCTTCGCCTCCTTCTCCTCCTCGTCGTTGGGCGCGCTGACGCGACCACTGACGACGTACAGCCGGTCATCCACGTAGGCGACCTTCTGCGAGAAGAAGCCGTTCTCGATCTCGGCCGTCGAGGTGGGGTTCTGGAGGATCATCTTCGGCTTGCCGCCCGACGGCGAAATGGTCGCGAGCGCGCCGCCCTTGTCGTACGACGCCTTCATGTGGACCAGGACGTCCCCGCCCTCCATCCGCAGCGGCATCATCGTGCGGTCGGCGCCCGCCGCGGAACGCCACTTGGGCTTGCCGGTGCCGAGGTCGAAGGCGACGACCTCGTTGGTGCGCTCGGTGCCGCTCGTCTTTTCCTCGGTCGCCATGTAGAAGCTGTCGGCGTCAGCGGCGACGCCGGTGCAGCCTTCGAGGTTCCTGCCGAAGATGATCAATGAGCCGCCGCACTGCGGCTGGAACTTGTCCTTGCCGCCGTCGATCTGCGAGCGCAGCTTGCCCTTGTCCGTCAGGGCGATGACGCTCCAGCTCTTCTTCTCGCGGTTCGTCGCGGAAACGACCAGCGGCGAGACGGAGTAGACCTTGTCGACGTCCCAGCCCTGGGCCAGCGGGTAGGACCACTTGACCTTGCCGGTGGCCGGGTCGTGCTCCTGGATCCGCTGGTGCACCTTGGCGGCCTCACCGGTGGAGCAGGCCGCGGCGGCGATCATCTTGTCGCTGCTGGTGAAGGCGTACGGCTGGCAGTTGCCCTCCAGCTTGCCCCACAGCTGCTTGCCGTCCTTGAGGCTGAAGGCGGTGGAGTGGCCGGTGCGGCCCGCGGTGACGACGTCACCGCTGATGGCGATGGTGATGTCGGTGAGGAGGTCGAACAGCCCCTCCTTCTTCACCTCGTTCTTCCAGCCGGCCTTGCCGGTGTTGAGGTCGATCATCTGGAGCTGGCTGCACTTGGCCTTGTCGGTGGTGCCGTCCTTGACACCGATGACGATCTTGCCGTCGTCCGCGGCCTTGACGGGCGCCGCGCAGATCTCAGTGTCGAGCGGGAGGTTCCACTTCTCCTTGCCGTCGGCGGTGTTGTACGCCGCGACCTTCTTGTACATGGCCTTGACGACGAGGTCGCCGGCGAACCACGGCCCGTACACGTCCGAGCCGTTGCGCGGCACGTCGACGTCGTTCTTCTGCAGCCACAGGACCTTGGACTCGCCCGCCTGGCGGCCGGCATTGAGGTCGTCGTCGGCGTCGCGGCCGCCGGCGGAGTCGTCGCCCGAATCGGTGGAGGGGCCGCCGGTGGGCTTGTTGTCGTTGCTCTCGCCGGCGACGGGCTCCTTCTTGCCGCTGTCGTCACCGCTGGTGGCGAACCAGACGCCGACGCCGATCACCAGTACCGCGGCGAGTGCCGCGCCGATGATGACGGCGGGCTTGCCCTTGAAGGGGCTGCCGCCGCCGTTGCCGCCCGGGACGGGTGCGCCGGGGTAGCCGCCGTACGGTGCCTGCTGCCCGTAAGGCTGCTGCTGGGCGTACGGGTTGGGCTGGCCGGGCTGCTGACCGTACGGACCGGGCTGGCCGGGCTGCTGACCGGGCTGCCCCGGGTAGCCGTACCCCGGCTGCGGTGCCTGCTGCGGCGGTGCCTGCGGGTAGCCGTACCCGGGCTGCGGCTGGCCGGGCTGAGCCTGCGGCTGCTGGGGCGGCGTCGGCGGGCCGGGCGGAGCAGGCGGCATCTGCGGAGGCTGGGCAGGCGGCTGAGGGACTCCCTGCCGGGGGTCCTGGGGGGCTCCGAAGCCGCCCTGCGGCGGCTGGTTGGGCGGCTGAGACATCAGCACTTACCTCTTCACACGGGACCGCCGCCCGTTCGATCTCCCCCGCAATTCCGGTGGCGTAATCCCCCCAGAAAGGAGCGAATCGGGCTTTGAGCCCCGCAGATCTACGTCAGTCGAGCGGGGCTTCTTTCTATCACTTGAGCCCCTTCGAACGAGGGGCCGGTCCGCCCCTGTTCCCAAGGGAGGACCGGCCTGTGATGCGCTCGTTATTCGACTTGGCACATTGCTACGCGTCTTCCGCGAGCTCCATCCAGCGCGTCTCCAGCTCATCGCGCGTACCGGCGAGTTCGCGCAGTTCGGCGTCGAGGAGAGCGACCTTCTCGAAGTCGGTGGCGTTGTCGGCGATTTGGGTGTGCAGCTTCGCTTCCTTCTCGGAGATTTTCCCGAGTTGCCGCTCGATCTTCTGCATTTCCTTCTGGGCGGCGCGGGTGTCTCCCGACGCCTTCTTCTTGACCGGCGCGGCGGCGGGAGCCGGGACCGCGGCCTCGATCATCCGCTGCCTGCGCTCCAGGTACTCGTCGAGCCCGCGCGGCAGGTTCCGCAGCGTGAAGTCGCCCAGCAGGGCGTACACCTTGTCGGTCGTACGCTCGATGAAGAACCGGTCGTGCGAGATGACGACCATCGAGCCGGGCCACCCGTCCAGCAGGTCCTCCAGCTGCGTAAGCGTCTCGATGTCGAGGTCGTTGGTCGGCTCGTCGAGGAACAGCACATTCGGCTCGTCCATCAGCAGCCGCAGGATCTGCAGCCGCCGCCGCTCGCCACCGGACAGGTCGCCGACCGGCGTCCACTGCTTCTCCTTGGTGAACCCGAACTGCTCGCACAGCTGGCCCGCCGTCATCTCCCGGCCCTTGCCCAGGTCCACGCGGTCGCGTACGCGCTGAACGGCCTCAAGCACCCGCAGACTCGGGTCGAGTTCACCGACCTCCTGGGAGAGGTACGCGAGCTTGACGGTCCTGCCGACGACGACCTTGCCGCCGGCGGGCTGGGCGTCGCCCTGTGTACGGGCCGCCTCGGCCAGCGCCCGCAGCAGCGAGGTCTTGCCCGCGCCGTTCACGCCGACCAGACCGACGCGGTCGCCGGGGCCGAGCTGCCAGGTCAGATGCTTCAGCAGCACCTTCGGCCCGGCCTGGACGGTCACGTCCTCCAGATCGAAGACGGTCTTGCCGAGCCGGGCGTTGGCGAACTTCATCAGCTCGGAGGTGTCGCGCGGCGGCGGCACATCGGCGATCAGCTCGTTGGCGGCCTCGATGCGGTAGCGCGGCTTGGAGGTACGGGCGGGGGCGCCGCGCCGCAGCCAGGCCAGCTCCTTGCGCACCAGGTTCTGCCGCTTGGACTCCTCCGTCGCCGCGATGCGCTCGCGCTCGGCGCGCGCGAAGACGTAGTCGCTGTATCCGCCCTCGTAGTCGTGCACGGCACCGCGCTGGACGTCCCACATCCGCGTACAGACCTGGTCGAGGAACCACCGGTCGTGGGTGACGCAGACGAGCGCCGAGCGCCGTGCCTGCAGGTGCTTCGCCAGCCAGGCGATGCCCTCCACGTCGAGGTGGTTGGTGGGCTCGTCGAGGACGATCAGGTCCTGCTCGGCGATGAGCAGCTTGGCGAGCGCGATCCGGCGGCGCTCACCGCCGGAGAGCGGCCCGATGACCGTGTCGAGGCCCTGCTCGAAGCCCGGCAGATGCAGGTCGCCGAAGAGCCCGGTCAGTACGTCGCGGATCTTGGCGTCGCCCGCCCACTCGTGGTCGGCCATGTCACCGATGACCTCGTGCCGGACGGTGGCCGCGGGGTCGAGGGAGTCGTGCTGGGTGAGCACACCGAGGCGCAGGCCGCCGCTCTGGGTGACCCGGCCGGAGTCGGGCTCCTCCAGCTTGGCGAGCATCCGGATGAGGGTCGTCTTGCCGTCTCCGTTGCGGCCGACGACACCGATGCGGTCCCCCTCGGAGACGCCGAGGGACACGCCGTCGAGCAGGGCACGAGTTCCGTACACCTTGCTGACTGCCTCGACATTGACCAGGTTGACGGCCATTGGTGCGCGCTCCAGGGACGGGAAAGGGATAGACGCTCAAGCGTAGTCGCCCTCCGCCCCCTGCCGACGCCCCGGTCGTCAGAGGGCCGGGGTACGGGCCCGGAGGCGTGCGGGGGCCCGGCCCGCGGTCTCCACCAGCAGCCAGCCCGCCAGGGCCATCACAACCGCGGCGGGCGCACTGATACGTACGGCTATGAGCATCGCCGTACGCCCTTCGAGGAGGTCGCCGAAGCCGACCATCGAGAGGCCGAGTATGCCGAGGAGGCAGAGCGTGATGCCGATGGCGGCGGCCGGCCCTGCCAGGCGGCCCGGCCGTGGGGCGAGGGCCTGTGCGGGGGTGGTGGGCTTCGGGCGCTCGAAGGTCCGGAAGGCCGCCACGAAGAGCGCGGTGAGCACCGCGGCGGCGGCGAACCGGAGCGGCACCTGCGCCCACCAGGCGGCGCTCGCCGGTACGGGCAGGGGCACGTCCAGGGCGAGCATGGCGCCGTACACGCCGAGCATCGCGGTGAGGTGCCACAGGAACGCGGTCATCGCGACCCCGTTCGCGGCGACGACCGCACGCCAGGCGCGGGGCCGCGCGACGAGGCGTGCGCCTGGGGCGCGCAGCAGCTCTACCGCGCCGACCAGCCACAGTCCGTGGGCGAGGAGCGCGAGGGTGGGCGGGGCCATGTTGCTGACCTTCTCGCCGGGCATCCCGACCATGCTCAGCGGGTACGGCCCGAAGGCGACCAGGGCTGCGGCGCCGGCCAGGCCGGTCAGGGCGAGGGCCGACGGCATCCGGATGCGACCGTCGGCGCGCAGGAAGCCGAGCTGGTGCACGGCGAGCCAGACGAAGGCGAAGTTGAGGAACTCGACGTAGGGCACGTCGAGCGCGAAGCGCAGTACGTCGACGGTGGCGGCGGCGCCGGCCAGCGCCACGAAAGCGCCCCACCCGTACCTCTCGTGGAGCTTCAGCAGGGGCGGGGTGAACGCCACCATGGCGAGGTAGATGCCGATGAACCAGAGCGGCTGCGCGACGAGCCGCAGGGCGACCCCGGTCAAACCGCTTCCGCTCCCGAGCAGTTGGAGCGCGAGTGCGGCGGCGCCCCAGAGGAGGATGAAGGCCATGGTGGGGCGCAGGAGGCGCTGGAGGCGGGCGCGGAGGAAGAGGGAATACACCGAAGTCCCTGCGGGGTGCTTGCGGCGCAGGGAGCGGTAGGACAGGGCGTGCGAGAAGCCGCCGACGAAGAAGAAGACGGGCATGACCTGCAACGCCCAGGTCAGGAGCTGGAGCTCGGGCACGACGGCGAGGAGATTGCCGACGTTGCCGTCGGCGGTGACGGCGGCCATGAGCCAGTGGCCCGCGACGACGGTGCCGAGTGAGGCGACGCGGAGGAGGTCTGTGTACCGGTCGCGCCCGGCGGGCGTCTGGTCGGCGAGCTCGCGAACGCTGTTTCCCATGCGCGTACGTTCTCGCCGCCGCGGCGTCGCCCGGCAGGGCTGCGGTACTCATTTCCGCCTGAGTACGTCAGGCGGAGCGCGCGCTTCTGAACGCCGTGCGCGGGTGCGGCCCGGTGGGTGCTCCCCCGGCGCTGCGCGCCGGGCCCTGCCCCACCCCGCCCACCCGTTGAGGGGGAGCGTCGAGAGCTACAGGTCTCCGGTGGACGGCCGGACGCCGTCGGCGGCGGCCGCCCGGAGGGCTGGTCCCGGAGGGCTCGTCCCAAGGCTCGTCCCGGAGGGCCCGTCCCAGCGGGCTCGTCCCAGGGCTCGTCCCAGGCGGACGGCCGGACACCGTAGGCGGCCGCCCGCCCGGCGGGATCGTCCCAGAGGGCCGCCCCCAGGCGGTTTGGCGCGGCCGGTCCGCTTCGGCGGTCGGGCCTGTGAGTCGGGCGCAGCGGCGGTCGCTGGACCGGGGTACCCCAGTGGATGCCGCAGTCCCGACTCTGACCCGGATCCGGGCCCGGACCCAAAAGCCAGGGCCGGAACACGTGCGCCCCTTACCCCGCCTCGATCACCGTCGCGCCCGTCGCCGGGGACCCCGCCACCCGGGCCGTGCGGCATGTGCCCGAGGACAGTAGGGCTGCGGCCACCGACTCCGCCGTGTCCGCGTCCTTCGTCAGGAATGCCGTCGTCGGGCCCGAGCCCGAGACCAGGGCTGCCAGGGCGCCTGCTGCCGTGCCTGCTGCCAAGGTGGCGGACAGGGACGGGCGCAGGGAAAGCGCTGCGGGCTGGAGGTCGTTGACCAGGGCGTCTGCCAGAGCCGTCGGGTCGCCCGTACGGAGGGCGTCCAGAAGGGCCGGGGACGCCGCCGGGGGCGGGACTTCGGTGCCCGCCGTCAGACGGTCGAACTCGCCGTACACCGCCGGGGTCGACAGGCCGCCGTCCGCCACCGCGAACACCCAGTGGAAGGCGCCGCCGACGGGGAGGGTGGTGAGCTGTTCGCCCCGCCCCGTGCCCAGCGCCGCCCCGCCCACCAGGCTGAACGGAACGTCACTGCCCAGCTCCGCGCACATGGCAAGCAGCTCCGAGCGGGGCGTGTTCGTGCCCCACAGCGTGTCGCACGCCAGCAGCGCGCCCGCGCCGTCCGCGCTGCCGCCCGCCATGCCCCCTGCCACCGGGATGTCCTTGGCGATGTGGATGTGTACGTCGGGCGAGAGGCCGTGGCGTTCGGCGAGGGCGATCGCCGCCCGCGCCGCCAGGTTCGTACGGTCCAGGGGGACCTGGTCCGCGTCCGGGCCGGAGCACGTGATGCGCAGCGCGGCGGACGGCGTGACCGTGACCTCGTCGTAGAGGCCGACCGCCAGGAAGACGTTCGCCAGGTCGTGGAAGCCGTCGGGGCGCGCGCCGCCCACCGCCAGCTGGACGTTGACCTTCGCCGGAACCCGAACCGTGACCGTGGTGCCCGTGGTCTCCGTCATGCGCCCGCCCCCTTGCTCTCCGCGATACGGGCGAACTCCTCCACCGTCAGCGACTCGCCACGCGCCTGGGGCGAAACGCCCGCCGCGACCAGCGCCGCCTCCGCCGCCGGCGCCGAACCCGCCCAGCCCGACAGCGCCGCGCGCAGCGTCTTGCGCCGCTGCGCGAACGCCGCGTCGACGACCGCGAAGACCTCCGCCTTGGTGGCCGTGGTCTTGATCGGTTCGGTGCGGCGGACCAGGGAGACGAGGCCGGAGTCGACGTTCGGGGCGGGCCAGAAGACGTTCCGGCCGATCGCCCCCGCCCGCTTGACCTCGGCGTACCAGTTCGCCTTCACGGAAGGCACTCCGTACACCTTGTTGCCCGGCCTGGCCGCGAGCCGGTCAGCGACCTCCGCCTGGACCATGACCAGCGTCCGCTCGATGGTCGGGAAGCGCTCCAGCATGGTGAGCAGGACGGGGACCGCGACGTTGTACGGGAGGTTCGCGACCAGCGCCGTGGGGGGCGGGCCCGGGAGCTCCGTGACGTGCATCGCGTCGGAGTGGACGAGGGCGAAGCGGTCGGCCCGGGCGGGCATCCGCGTGGCGATCGTCGAGGGCAGTGCGCCCGCCAGTACGTCGTCGATCTCGACGGCGACGACACGGTCCGCGGTCTCCAGCAGCGCGAGCGTCAGTGAGCCCAGGCCGGGGCCGACCTCGACGACGACGTCGTCCGGCCGCACCCCGGCCGTCCGTACGATCCGGCGGACCGTGTTGGCGTCGATGACGAAGTTCTGACCGCGCTGCTTGGTCGGGCGTACGCCGAGCGCCGCCGCGAGTTCCCGGATGTCGGCGGGACCCAGCAGGTCGTGCAGGGGCGGCTCGGGAGGCGTCTCAGAAGGCTCAGTGGTGCTCACCGCTCAAGCGTAAAGGCCCCCGGCACCCACCTCGCCCACCCGGAGGCGGTCCCCCGGCCTCGCCCGCCGAGGTGCGGGAGGGGGCGTGCAGGGGCGCTCCCCGCAGGGTGCCGAACACAGCGTGCGCGGCGCAAAACCAACCCCCCGCCCGTTCGGCACCCGAGGAGACGCCCCAGCACGGCACCGACCCGAAGCCACCGCACCACGCCACCCCCGACGGACGGAGGCTGGCGCAGCCGCACGAAGCCCGGCAGGCGCCCAGGGGCCGAACGGCGCGAGCACGGCATCCGAGAAGGGGTCGCCCCCGACCCCAAGGCCACCGCTCCCACGCCCCCTCAGCCCCGCAGCCTCCCGCCGCAGTGCGGCCACGGGCTGGCCCCCCGCTGCACGTACAGCTTCTTCGCCCGGTACGTCTGCTCGCTCGCGCTCGCCTCCTGCGGGCGCCCGCTGCCGCCGAGCGACTGCCAGGTCTGGGTGTCGAACTGGTACAGGCCGCCGTAGTTGCCCGTCGAGTCGACCGCGCCGGGGCGGCCGCCCGACTCGCACTGGGCGAGCCCGCCCCAGTTCAGCCCCTCCGCGCCCGCCACAGACGTCGGCATCGGCTTCGTGCCGACCTTCACGCGCCGGGTGACCGGCTCCCGTGCGATGTGCTCGGCGATCTTCCTCGGCCGCTGCTTGACGCCGTTGACGGTCCGCAGCGCATACGTGACCCGCCTCGACCCCTGCGCGCCCGCCTGTACGACGACCTCCGTGCCCTTGAAGAGCGACGCGTCCTCCGTCCGCTCGGTCTCGAACGGGATCGGTTCCTCCCGCACTTCCCTCGACCCCTTGATCCGCATCACGGTGACCGTCTGCCCGTCGCGCGGGAAGCTGTCGGCCGGCGCGGAGGTGGTGTCCTCGCCGCGCAGGCTGATGCCCGCCTCGGCCAGCGCCTCCCCGACGGTCGCGGCGTTCGTACGGATGGTGCGCTCGCGCCCGTCGGCCATGAAGGTCACGGCCCGCTCGGTACGGACGTCCAGTGCGAGGCCGTTGCGCCCGATTTCGGAGGAGCGCGAGACGGAGAGGTACGCGCCCTCCGCGCGCACCCCGAGCTGGCGCAGTGCGCCGTCGACCGTACGGGCGGTGGTCCACACCCGGCGCCGCTGCCCGTCCAGGGTCAGCGCCACGGGGCGGCCGTAACGGACGACGACCTCGTCGCCGCTGACCAGTTCCGCGCCGGGGGCGGGCGCGACCACGTCGTGCGCCCCCACCTCGACGCCCTGGTCCTCAAGGAGCTCGGTGACGTCGTCGGCGAAGGTGTGCATGGTGCGGGGTACGCCGTCGACGCTGAGCTCGACCGCCTTGTCGCTGGCGACGAACGCCGATGTACCGCCCGCCAGGAACGCGACCACCAGCGCCTGCGGAACGAGCCGGCGCAGCGTGTCGGGCCGCTCGGCGTCCTTGCGGCGACGAGCGGCCCGCCGCGCCTCGGCCCTGCCCCCGCAGCCTTCGGCCACCGGCTCGGGGCCTGCGCTCTGGCGGGGCAGCAGCGGCTCTTGGAGCTCGTACGCCGGCGCGTAGGTGTCGTACGTGGGGGGCGACTGCGGCGCGTACCCGCCGCGTTCGCGCTCGTAGCCGCCATGCGCGGCATACGCGGCGTACGCAGCCTCCTCGGCGCATTCCACGCACCCGCCGTACTCCCCGTAGTCCCCGTACTCTCTGTAACCGCCGTACTCGCGATGTTCGCCGTACTCCCCGTACTCGGCCGTCTCCGCCGTCCCGGCCGCCAGGCCATGGCCGCCGCCTCCCCGCACCGTGCGGTGACTGCCCTGCGAATTGCTCACGACGCTCCAGAGGTCCGGTCCGCTCCACTCTTGATGACGCTGCGGGCCGGGACACTAGCGGAGCCTTGGTCACTCTCCAAAGTGATTCGACTACGCAGTGTCGCGAAGTCGCCTTCCGTCGGACTCGGTGCCGGACTCAGTAATCAAACGCGCGTGCCGTATTCACAGCCAGTGCCGCCGCCAGGACGTCCTCCCCGATGCCCCGCACCGCCGCCATCGCGCGCACCGTGACCGGAATGAGATACGGAGCGTTAGGCCGTCCGCGGTACGGAGCGGGGGTCAGGAAGGGAGCGTCGGTCTCGACGAGTACGAGATCGAGCGGCGCGACGGCGAGCGCGTCCCGCAGCGGCTGGGCGTTCTTGAAGGTCACGTTTCCGGCGAAGGACATGAAGTAACCCTTACGGGCGCAGATTTCGGCCATCGCGGCGTCGCCGGAGTAGCAGTGGAAGACGGTCCGCTCGGGTGCGCCTTCCTCGTCGAGGACGCGCAGCACATCATCGTGCGCCTCGCGATCGTGGATGACGAGCGCCTTGCCGTGCCGCTTGGCGATCTCGATGTGGGCGCGGAAGGACCGCTCCTGGGCGGCCATGCCGTCGGGCCCCGTACGGAAGTAGTCGAGCCCGGTCTCGCCGACGCCCCGCACGTACGGCAGCGCGGCCAGCCGGTCGATCTCGGCGAGCGCCTCGTCGAGCGCGGCGTCCCCGCCCGCGGCCCGCGCCCCCTGCCGCGACCACCCGTCGGGGTCGCCGAGGACGATGCGCGGAGCCTCATTGGGGTGCAGAGCCACGGCGGCGTGCACGTTGTCGTACGCCGCCGCTGTCTCGGCCGCCCAGCGGGAGCCCTTGACGTCGCAGCCCACCTGGACGACGGCGGTGACTCCGACCGCCGCGGCCTTCGTCAGGGCCTCGTCGACCGTGCCGTCCTGCATGTCCAGGTGGGTGTGCGAATCGGCGACCGCCGCCCGGAGCGGCTCGGGCAGCGGCGGAGGTGCGTCTTTGGGGCTCATGGTCACGATCGTACGAAAACCGCGACCCGTCCCTTACTTGCGGTGCTGGAAGGGATGCAGCAGATCCGAGAGGTGCCAGTGGTGCTGAATGCGTACCGGCCCCGGGGGTTCCTCGGCCGGTCCCGTCGGCCCCACGAGGGGGCCCGCCAGCGGAGCGTCCACCACGGCCGCCCGCACCATGTCCCGGATCGACTGGATCTTCCCCGGCCGCATGATCCGCACGACGTGGTAGCCACAGTTCGCGCACTTCGGCTTCGACAGGGGCGAGGGGACCCGTTCCCCGTCGGCCGTGTAGACCACGTATTCGTGGCCCGCGCCGTCGACGTGGTGGTGGATCTCGTAATCCTGCTCCCAGCCGTGCCCGCACCGCATGCAGGCAAAGGCGTAAGCCTCGTGAGCGGTGATTCCTGTGCCGGCGGTGTCAGCGATCTCGCTCATGCCAGCTCCTTTCCACTGGTCCAGTGGACGCCTTTTACGGCGGGAGCGCATCGGGTCCTGTCGAGTTATGGAACGGTCTTGGCCTTTCCATGGAGAAAGGCCCGGTGCACGCTCAGTACTTTGACTTTTTACGATAGTCCTTTACCGCCCGCGGAGCCCGTCCGTGCCGCATTCTTTGCCGCCACGACGGCATCGAACACCTCGCGCTTGGGCAGCCCCGCCTCGGCGGCGACCGCCGCGATGGCCTCCTTGCGCCTCTCCCCCGCCTCCTCGCGCACCTGCACCCTGCGCACCAGTTCCGCCGGGTCGAGATTCTGCGGTCCGGATTCCGGGGCGCCTTCGACGACGACGGTGATTTCTCCCCGTACTCCCTCGGCCGCCCATTCCGCGAGCGCCTTCAGCGGGCCGCGCTTCACTTCTTCGTACGTCTTGGTCAGCTCACGGCAGACCGCCGCGCGCCGCTCGTCGCCGAAGACCTCGGCCATGGCCGCGAGCGTGTCGTCGAGGCGGTGCGGGGCCTCGAAGAACACCAGCGTCCTGCGCTCGTCGGCGACCTCGCGGAGCTTGCCGAGCCGCTCGCCCGCCTTGCGCGGCAGGAAGCCCTCGAAGCAGAAGCGGTCGACGGGCAGGCCGGACAGGGCGAGGGCGGTCAGTACGGCCGAGGGGCCCGGCACGGCGGTGACCTTGATGTCCTTCTCGACGGCGGCGGCGACCAGTCGGTAGCCGGGGTCGGACACCGACGGCATGCCCGCATCGGTGACCAGCAGCACCCGGGCGCCGCCCTCCAGCGCCTCCACCAGTTCCGGCGTACGGGCGGACTCGTTGCCCTCGAAGTACGACACGACACGCCCCGTCGTCTGCACCCCGAGCGCCTGCGTCAGGCGGCGCAGCCGCCGGGTGTCCTCGGCGGCGACGACGTCGGCCCTCTCCAGCTCCGAGGCGAGGCGGGGGGGTGCGTCGGCGACATCGCCGATGGGGGTTCCCGCGAGTACGAGCGTTCCGGTCGTTCCAGTCGTTCCAGTCGTTCCAGTCACAAGAGCCATCCTCCCAGGGCGGACGGACGACGCGCACAGAAGCGTTCCCTACGATGGCGCGGTGACCAGTACTGCGTCAGAAGCCCAGCAGGGCAGGGCCCCCGGGGAGCAGCCGCCGTCGTGGCAGCAACGGCTGCGTCGATTCGGCTACGCGCCCAGGCCGGTCATCGGTCTGCGCGAACGCCTCGTGCCGCCGTACAGCAAGCCGGGCACCCACCTGTGGAGAGTGCTCGGAGTGCCGCCGGTGCTTGCCGGGCACCTGGTGCGGTGGGCGGCCTGGGGCGGTCCGCTGCTGATCGCGCTCGTCGCCGGGCTGCTGCGCTTCTGGCATCTGGGCGAGCCCGAGGCGGTGATATTCGACGAGACGTATTACGCGAAGGACGCCTGGGCTCTCATCAACCAGGGGTACGAGGGCCAGTGGCCCAAGGACATCGACGAGCGCGTTCTCGACGACCCGTCGGGGGTGGCCGTCCCGACGGACCCCGGTTACGTGGTGCATCCGCCGGTCGGCAAGTGGGTCATCGGACTCGGCGAGGCGATGTTCGGGTTCACGCCCTTCGGCTGGCGCTTCATGGTGTTCGTACTCGGCACGCTGTCGGTGCTGATGCTGTGCCGGATCGGGCGCCGCCTCTTCCGCTCGACCTTCCTGGGCTGCCTGGCGGGCGCGCTCCTGGCCGTGGACGGCCTGCACTTCGTGATGAGCCGTACGGCGCTGCTCGACCTGGTGCTGATGTTCTTCGTCCTCGGCGCGTTCGGCTGTCTGCTGATCGACAGGGACTGGGCGCGGCGAAAACTGGCGGCGGCTCTCCCGTACGACGACGAGGGCGTCCTACGCCCGGACTCCGAGGTCGCGGAGCGGCTGCGCCTCGGCTGGCGACCGTGGCGGATCGCGGCGGGTGTGTGCCTGGGACTGGCGTTCGGCACGAAGTGGAACGGGCTGTACATCCTGGCGGCGTTCGGTCTGATGACGGTCCTGTGGGACGTGGGCACGCGCCGGACGGCGGGCGCGGTGCGGCCGTACGTCGCGGTACTGAAGCGGGACGTCACCCCCGCTTTCCTCTCGACGGTCGTGGTCACCTTCGTGACGTATGTCGTCTCCTGGACGGGCTGGATCGTCACCAAGGAGGGCTACTACCGGAACTGGGCCGAGGCCGAGGGCAAGGGCGGCAACTGGACCTGGCTGCCCGACTGGCTGCGCAGCCTGTGGCACTACGAGACCGAGGTCTACAACTTCCACGTCAATCTGACGTCCGGTCACACGTACGAGTCGAACCCCTGGAGCTGGATCGTCCTGGGCCGCCCGGTCTCGTACTTCTACGAGTCCCCGAAGCCCGGCAAGGAAGGCTGCCCGGCGACCGAGGCCCGCGAATGCGCCCAGGAGGTCCTGGCACTCGGCACCCCCCTCCTGTGGTGGGCGTCGTGTTTCGCGGTGCTGTACGTGCTGTGGCGGTGGGCGTTCCGGCGCGACTGGCGGGCGGGGGCAATCGCGTGCGGGATCGCGGCCGGCTGGGTGCCCTGGTTCTTCTACCAGGAGCGGACGATCTTCCTCTTCTACGCCGTCGTGTTCGTGCCGTTCCTGTGCCTGGCGGTGGCAATGATGATCGGCGCACTGCTGGGCCCACCGGGTTCGGACGAGCGGCGCCGCGCGGTCGGTGCGGTCGGCTCAGGGGTCCTCGTGCTGCTCATCATCTGGAACTTCATCTACTTCTGGCCGATCTACACCGGCCAGACGCTCCCGATGGACGAGTGGCGCGACCGCATCTGGCTCGACACGTGGGTGTGACGCGGGCGACCGTCGCGTTCCCATAACGCTCACCCCAGGTATCACTGCCGTCCCGTAGGGTGCGATACAGCAACTTCTTGAACATGTTCAGTTCAAGGGGACTCCTGGGGAGGGGACTGCACATCATGCGCAGTGGAGCGAAAGTCGCCGTCGTCGGCGGGGTGTTTCTGGTCGTGGCCGGGGGCGTGGGCTACGGCGCGTACTCCATGGTGAGTGAAGAGACCGGTGGCGGTACGGAGATCAAGAGCGCCTCGGCGCCGAAGAAGACCGGGCCGCCGAGCGCGGACGAGGTCGCGCAGGCCTCGAAGGACTTCTTCGCCGCCTGGTCGAAGGGCGAGGCCGACGCCGCGGCCGCCCTCACCGACAACGCGGCGGCCGCCGGGCCCGCGCTCCTCGCGTACCGAGACGAGGCGCACATCAGCAAGGTGAAGCTGACGCCGGGGACGGCGGCCGGTGCGACGGTGCCGTTCACCGCCGAGGCGACGGTGACGTACAAGGGCAGGAGCAAGCAGCTCTCGTACGAGTCGGAGCTGACCGTCGTACGCGGCCTGACCACGGGCAAGGCCCTGGTCGACTGGGAGCCGGCCGTGGTCCACCCGGACCTGAAGGACGGCGAGACGCTGAAGACGGGCGAGGCCTCAGCGCCGCCCATCAAGGCGGTCGACCGCAACGGCGCCGAGCTGACGAAGGAGAAGTACCCGTCGCTCGGCCCGGTCCTGGACACGCTGCGGGAGAAGTACGGCGAAAAGGCGGGCGGCAAGCCCGGCATCGAGCTGGCGATCGAGGGGGCAGACAGCGCAGTGCCCGCCCGGACCCTCCTCACCCTCACCAAGGGCAAGCCGGGCAAGCTGCCGACGACGCTCGACGCGGGCATACAGACGGCCGCCGAGAAGGCGGTCAAGCAGTACGGCGAGGCATCGGTCGCCGCGGTCAAGCCGAGTACGGGCGAGATACTCGCCGTCGCCAACAACCGCACCGACGGCTACAACGCGGCGGTCCTCGGCAAGCAGGCACCCGGCTCCACGATGAAGATCGTGACGGCGGCGATGCTGCTGGAGAAGGGCCTGGCCGGGGCGGACCGCAAGGCCGAGTGCCCGAAGACGGCGATGTACCAGGGCCGGACCTTCCACAACCTCGACAACTTCGACATCCCCAGCGGCACCTTCACCACCAGTTTCGCCCGCTCCTGCAACACCGCCTTCATCAAGCTGATCGACGACACCAAGGACGACGCCGCGCTGCCGAAGACCGCGCGCGAGGTCTTCGGTCTCGGCCTCGACTGGCAGACCGGCATCGTCACGGCCGACGGATCGGTACGGGAGGCGACGGGCGGCGAGGCTGCGGCCCAGTACATCGGGCAGGGCACCGTACAGATGAACGCCCTCAACATGGCGTCCGTCACCGCCACCGCCAAGGCCGGCACCTTCCACCAGCCGGTCATCGTGCCGCGTTCGCTGGACGACCGGCAGTTGGCCACCGTCTCCCGCTCCCTCTCCCCGACCGCGCACAGCCAACTCGTCGGCATGATGCGGCAGACGGCGTCCTGGGGCACGGCCGCAAAGGCGATGGCATCGGTCGGCGGCGACAAGGGCGCCAAGACCGGTTCGGCGGAGGTCGCCGGCCAGGGCAAGTCCAACAGCTGGTTCACCGGCTTCAGCAACGACGTGGCAGCCGCGGCATCCGTCGAATCGGGCGGCCACGGCGGCGACGCGGCGGGCCCGCTCGTGGCGTCGGTACTGCGAGCCGGCTGACGGGGTCGCAAGCCCCGTCCGGCACGTGGCCGAACGGGGCTGATTCTCTGCGCGCTGCTTACGCGGAGCTGTCCAGCTCTCCGGGGATCGGGCCGGGGGTGACGCTCGCTGCGTGCTCGGGGCAAGCCCACAGGGTCGTTCCCGGACCTCTGGTGCTCTCGCCGCTTCGGGGTGGCGCGTGAGACTGCCCGGCGAGCGGTGCGGGTGCTCCGGGAACGAGGGCTCATCCGGACCGAGTGGGGCCGGGGAAGTTTCGTCGTGGAGCCCGCCCGCGAGGACGAGCACGGGCAGGGATGAACGAAGCCCCGCCCGACTGCCCATGGAAGGGGTGGCAGAGGGACGGGGCACCGGGTTCCGCCCGCGCGTCAAGTTCACGGGTCCAGGACGAGCGGGCAGGGTCCTACCGGTCGCCCATCGACGCGCGCCACTTCCCGCGGGACAAGTGGCACACCCCATCGGGGGTGATTCGGGCGCTTGAGCCGTAGAGCGGTAGCCCGCCCTCGACATTGAGCCGGTTCCGGACGCGCTCCAGGACCGTCCAGAGTCGTTGCAGTCCGCCCTGATGAACCGTGGGCGGTTCGAACCGCTCGGCGGACGCTCGGGCCCATGAACCGTCCGGGTGGACCAGGTAGGCGGTCCGGCGGTTGCTGTCCTGACGGAAGTCAAGTTCGGTACCTGGTGCGGTGACTTCGAGCATGGACCGGACTTCCCATGCATTGGCTACGTCCAGCACGGGATAGCGGCCCGTGCTGGTCTCGTCCCCGTCTGCTTCCCGCGCGAGCGCGAACAGCCCGGCCAGTGCGGGCGGGTAGTCCTCGCCGCTGCGGGTGAGCATGAATCCGGCGGTGTCCCGTTCGATACGCCCAACCACTTCGCCGTTCGCGTGCTTCCATCCGGTGAGGATCAGCGACGTTCGAGCAAGCGTTGTGACGAGCCGTCCGCCCTCGCGGAGTGCGCCGAGCATGGTCCTGAGCCCCGGGCCAGGTTGCAAAGCGACGGTTGCAATGATTCGGTCGTACGTCCCCGGAATCGTTGCCGTGGCGTCCACGGCGAGGAACTGCGGGTGCAGCCCCATCCGGGCGAGCCGTTCGGCTGCCGCGCTCGTCAGATATCGGTCTACGTCCACACTCGTCACGTGTCGGTCGCCAATCCGGCGAGCGGCGTACGCGGTGAGCCCGCCCGCTCCGGTACCTACGTCCAACAGGTCCAGCCCGTCCCCGAGCCGACCGTGGCGCAGCATCCGGACAACCAGGCTCGGCAACGTCGCTGATGATGTGGGCAGCCCCTCGGGGTGGTCGCCGGGCTTGGCGTGGTCGGCGTGCAGCGGACCAACGCGCGTGACCAATGACCGATCCGAGTAGGCAGCCTTCATCCATGCCGCAGGATCGGCAGCCCCGTCCCGCAGTACCCACACACCGTGTTCGTCCGCTTCCCACCAACGCGGCACCAGCTCATGCCGAGCGGTCCGCGCGACGGGGGCGAGCCAACGGGAATCCGGGTCGGTCACCTGGTCGGCGAGCCGAACCGCGTGTTGCTCCCAATCCATGTCCAGCCTTCCTAGTACGCGGGGTCACACGCAGTCGTTTTGGCCGGGTCGCAGTCGCTTGAGTCAGCGGGGGTGCAGTCAGCAACGCCGGAGGGCGGAATGCTCGCGGAGAGTGCCGCCCAGTTCGAGCCGCCGAGCAAGTCTGCGAGCCGTCGTCCCCGGACGTTGCCCGCTGGGAAGTTCCGCGCGAGCACGCAGCCGGCGAGATCCCCGTTCGGCAGCACTGCTGCCCGTCCTCGCGTGCACTTCCCACACAGCTCGCCCAAGCTCGGAGCCTGCCCCGGAAGCGAGGCACGGCCGACCGCCCGCACCCGGTCCACATTGATGCGCGTCACCCCCAGGGCTTCCAGCTCTGCGCGGGCTTCGGCGACGTGCTGGCCGTCGAGAACGTCCACGATCCCCACTTGAACCCTGATACCCCGCCGAACGGCTTCCTCGATGTTCAAGCGGGTGCGGTCGTAGCTGCCCCTCTTGCCCGTGATGGTGTCGTGTTCGTCGGGGTCGTTGCTGTAGTAGCTGGTCGCGAGCGTCACCCCGTCCCGCTCGAACACCTTCCACCAGTTCCACGCGACGTTGAACAAGTTGCTGTAGACCTGTACGCCGAGCCCGAGCGAAAGCGCCAGCTCGGTGAACTCGCGCCACTGCGGGTGAACGGTCGGCTCGCCCCCAATGAGCTGGATTTGGGGGATGCCGAGCGCCCCAGCGTCGATGATGACCGTTCGCCAGTCCGCCGGTGTCATCTCACCGTGCGTGGCTTGTGGGCTGGAATCAGAGAGACAGTGTGTGCACGAGAGCTGGCACTTACCGGTGATCTCCAGCTCAAGCATGTTGAGCCCCGCGAACGGCTTCCTGGTGGGGGCCTCAATGAGTGTCGTCATGCTGCGTTCCTAACTCTCGTGGGGGGGGACCTTGCCGCGTGCGGCTTCAACTTCGGCTTTCGTGCGGCGGGACAACGTTCCTCCGTATGTCAGTAGGGGCGTGGGCTGCCCGCCCCGGTCGGGGGGGCGAGCTGTGAGGCAGTACCAGCCGGTGTGGTCTCGCGTGAGGAGTTCGACGGGCAGGCCTAGCGCGAGCCGTTCCAATGCCGCTTTCTGGCATCCGGGATCCCGAGCCCATTGCCGTAAGTCGGTTGGCGCGTCGGGCAAGGGGAGGGTCACCCGCTGAATCGGGGCTCTGGACAGCCACGGGGCGCGGGGGTCGGGGTCGAGTGCGTCCGCGATGCGTTCGGCTTGCCCTCGCAACCATCGGAGCGCGAGCCGACGGGACGGGCTGCATAGCCGCCGAGACTGACCGCTCGGCGCTGGTCGCCAGCCGACACTTCGGCTACGTACCGCGGATTGTTCATGCCGGGCCGTCCTCACGTAACAGAACGCGGACGAGTTCGCCGAACGCCTGGTCAATCCCGCACTGTCCCCACTGGTCGTCAAGGGTCGCGCGCCACTCGGCGACGAACTTGGGGTCCGCCTCTAGCCGTTGCAGCTCGGACATGAGCGCTCGGCGGGGTCGGGGGCGCTTTATCAGTGCCCAAACGAGACCAGGGAGGCGGAGTCGCAACAGAACTTCAGCGGTCTCTGTGCTGAGGGCGAGCCACACGCATAAGCGCTTCACAGCAACGCTCCGGCACTACGTGCATTGGCCTGCGCGGTCCGGGCACTCAGCCGCTCGGTCTGGTCCGCCGGGCGTACGTTCTCGGGTTCCGCGTCCCACTCAGTTCCGCCAAGTACAGGACGGATGAGCCACTTCCCCGCCCAGGCTCCGCGGAATTCGCCCACCTTCCCCATGCCGCTGTCGTGCACTAGGTCGCCGAGTTCCGGCGGGGTCTTGCCGCTCGGGGCGCTCACCCTTCCGTCCCCGATTGCGTCCGCTCAGGCCTCGGGACGGAGAACACATCGGGCACCAGTCCGGCCACGGCGTCGTACAACGCGCGTGGTCGCTCGCGTCCCGTGGGGCTTCGGTTCATGGTCTGATCTCCCGTGTTTCCAGGTGGGGCGGGAGTACGACCGTAAATCCGTGACGGCTTATCAGACCACGTTCTGTTCAGGGTAGTTCGCGGAATGTGACGACGTAACTACCACGCTACGTAGCAGTACCTACTCGACAACCCCCAAGTAAGAAGCCATGTCCCGCATGTCCCGCGTGAGGGTGCGCTTACGCGACTTGAGTACGTCCCCCATGATGTAGCGCGCCATCGGCTGATGCTTGAGCCATGCGCCGGAAGCGCTGCGGAGCCCGACAAGCTCTGTCATGGCGTCCTGGTGTGACCCGAGCCGGACATGCGCCTGAGCCACGTCAAGGCGGTGCCTGCCCCAGTTGGGAGCCGTCGGTTTGCCCAGGTTGCTAAGCCCTTTACTGCCAAGAAGCCCCTCATCGGCTCGGCGAAGCACACCGCGAGCGTCACCCACTAGTGCAAGATCCTCGGTCGCCTTCATCTCGGCGGTGACCGGGCCGAACCCTCCCCAGTGGTTGGGGAAGCTGTTGTGTTCCGTGCCGAGAGCGCTGGCGGCGGTTCCGGCCATCCGGCGGGCTTCGCGCGCAACGTCGGGCTTGTTGTTCCGTACGGTTGCGGACGCCACGCGCAACCACAGCTCACCCCACACTGCTAGCGCTCCGGATGTCGCTCCGGAGATACGCGGTTCCATAGCTTCGGCGGTCTGTGTGGCAAGTTGTTCGCTCTCGTCGAATCGGTCTTGCCGAAGCAACAACCAACACATGCCGACGATGCCGGTTCCTGCCGTGAGGGTCTGCCCTGCTTCGCGGGCAAGCCGAATGGCTTCTGCCAGAGCGTGGTAGCCGAGATCGTATTGCCGTACTTGAGTGAGGTACTTCCCAGCAAGCAACAGGGCATGGGTCCGGGCGATCACCGCTGAGCGCTTCTCATCGCCCTCCAGAACCGCTGCGGTCACTTCTGCGCTTCGCAGTAGGTTCGGCAGTTTCTTCGCCACGGAGTCGTAACGGTCGGCCCAGTACAGCGCGTGACAGTCCCCGATACGGCGTTGCAGAGCGTCCAAGTCGCTCGGCTCGCCCACGGCAGCAACCGGAGCCGCGAGTCCGACCGGGGGCATGAGTGCTTTACGCAGCTCCACCAAGTTCCGGCGCGTCGCCTCATCACCGATTACGGGGGCTGGTGAGCCGGCAACGAACAACACAGCCGTCTCGATTCCCAGCCCACGCGCGACTGCGTGCAGCGTGTCCGTACGTACCTCGCCGCCCTGTTCCACCTTCCGGATGGTCTGCACGGACAGCCCGGACGATTGCGCCAGGTCTTCCTGACTCTGGCCCGTTGCCCGCCGGTACTTGCGAACGTTGTCTGCGAGTGCCGCTGCCATGGGTCCACCTTCCCTTACAACCACGGTACGCCGAGCGGTCCGGCCAAACTGGACACTCTCAGTGCGTACCCATGTGGGCTTGACAGAAGCGGAAATGCCCCGCGTGCTCCGCTACCAGGGATCACCGCGGCCGTGTTCTCGGGTCAATTCGGCCGACGCATCACGACATATGACCTCGGCCTGGAGGAAGCGCCGGACCTTGACCGGCCGCTGGCGCACAGCCCATCTTGGGCGGTGACGCTCCAGTCAGTGACCGAGCTTGGGAGAGCGGACATGGATCGTAGGAAGTTCCTCGCGGCGTCACCGTTCGCGGTGGCTGCCGGTATCGGCCCGTCGCGGGACTGGCTACTCAACACGCTTGACCAAGAGCCGGAGCCCGGCCCACGCGTACGGCTGGAGGACGTGACCAGCGTCCGGAACATGTTCGGAGCCTTCCAGGAAATCGACGTCATGCAAGGCGGGGGCTCGGGTCGCCTGGTGCTGACGGAGTACCTGAATCAGCACGTGTATCCCTTGCTCCGTCGTGCGCATTCCGAGAAGGTCCGCCGTGCGCTGTGTGCAGCAACCGCTGAACAGACTTATCTGTTGGGGTGGATGGCCTTCGACAACGGGGAGCACGGAACGGCACAGCGCTACCTGATCCAGGCGTTGCGGCTCGCCGAAGAGTCCAAAGACGCCCCCCTGGGTGCGCATGGCCTCGCAGGAATGGCGGATCAGGCGACGCTGACGGGCAACCCGGAGGAAGGTCGACGACTGGCGCAAGCGGGCCGGCAGGGGCTTGCTCGGGCGGAGTCCCCCGCCTGTCTCGCGGACTTGTGGGCGCTAGAGGCGCGGGCTCTCGCAGTCCTTGGGGAAGCGTCAGCAACCGCACGGGCGGTGAACCAATCGGAGCGTGCTTTCTCTCGGGTGGACCCTGCCGAAGAACCAGAGTGGGCCAAGTTCATTGATGGGGCGTACCTGCACGGCGAGCACGCGAACGCCTTCCGCGATCTCAACCAGTCGGACCATGCCGCGGAGCACGCACGCCAGTCCATCGGCTACGCCCGCGCGCAGAACCGTGCACGGCGCGGGGCAATGTCACAAGCTGCACTTTCGGTATCGCATCTCCAAAATCGCGATCTCGAAGCCGCCCACTCGGCAAGCCTCAAAACGCTTGACTTGGCTCGCCGAGTCAAGTCCTCGCGCTGCGTTGACGCGGTCAAAGACGTACAGCGCCGCATGGTGCCCTTCGGTACTCACCCCTTGGTCGCCGACTTCAACGAACGGGCTCGGGTGTTGCTCGCCGCGTAATTGTTGCCCGAGCCGCTCGCGACCGTGCCACGCCATTTTGACAGATCAGGAGAGGCCCAGGTCTTCGGGAATTTGGAAAAGGAATATCTCCCGTGCTGATCACGAGCGGGGGTAATCTTTCTTCCCACGTTCCGGCCGTCCACGGAGGCAGGGGTGACCGGTCCTCGCAGACTCGTCAGCATGACCGGGATGAGCAACGGCGCCGCCATGGTGGGCGCCTACCGTGCAATTTCTGAACAGACCGGGGATGGGTGGGCCTTCTGCGGCCGATGGCGACAGAGTGCGAACACCGCACCCAGCCCTACCCGTCGACGCGCGCCGACGTCAATCATGCAGGAGCTCGCCCGTGCTTGTCCTTGCATAGCCCTTGTCGACATTTGAGGCTTCTTTGAGATTTCCACTCAGTCCCCTCGATCCCTAACAATGCAAACCTCAATTAATTCAGCGTGATCCACATCACTGCCCGTTGTGGTTCAAGGTCTCCTTCCGGTAGAAATGGCGTGCGCACGTCACCCAATTGCAATAACTCCGAGGTGGCCTGCCTGCGACTCCTTGACCAAGAGTCGCCTCACAACACGCATTGAATCGGGGCACAATGGACCGCGCTGTAGTGCGCACTGCAATACCTCTCTTCGCCGCTGGGGCCATGCTGCTGTCAGGAGCCGGAGTGGGCGTCGCTTCTCCGGTGGACGAGGCCCTTCCGCCCGAGGACGCGAAGATCGTTCTGGATGACGGGCGTGTCATTGGGGTCAATGACACGGTCGATTTCTCGTTCGAGGGGGACGGGCTCCCGGCTCAACCGAATTCCGGAAAGGGCGACATGAGTGCGATGGCCTGTCCGGAGGTGAACGATCCGCCGAAATACAAGGTCAAGGGAAAGCCGCACTTCTTGGCGGACAAGAGAAGGCCGCAATCGACGTGGCTGTTGCCGCGTCAGACGGTGTCGTGGACTGTGACCGGAAGCCATACCTTTACGTGGGACATCGGCGGCAGCGTCGAGGCGGAGGCGGGGGCCGTCCTGGCCAAGGCCAAGGTCAGTGTCGACACCAAGATCAGCAACGCCTGGACGTGGACCGGGACTCAGACCGTCAACGACACGAACACCACGTCCAGGGGTTACCGGGCTGTGCTCGGTCAGGTCGGTTGGAAGCTTACGGGTGTGAAGACGTGGATCGCTCCGCCTTGTAACGTGAAGAAGAAGACCATCGTCGTCCTGGCTCCGCGCAAGGGGGACATGTCGATCGGGCGGCAGAATTCATGAGTCGGGTCAGGGGAGCGGATCAGAGGGCAGTGTTGTGCCTCGTGGCCACCGCAGCGTTCTGTGCGGCGGCGTGCAGCCCGAGCGAACAGTCCGGCTCACCTTCGCAGAGTCCGAGTGCGATCGGGTCAACTTCGACGGCGACGCCGGGGAGCGGTGCCGCTGACCGTACGGCTGTTCTGGAGCGATCCTTCGTCAGCAGAGAGTCTCTCGCTGGCGGGTCCGGTCGGCTGCAACCGCAGTTCGGGAATACCCATCCCAGTACTCCTGAAGGTGTGCTGAGCGTGACATTCGCGTTCACGTGCACGGGTAATGCGAAGATCGCGCTGAAATTCTCCGTCGGCGGTAAGGAAGTGCCATCAGCCGCGGGCACCCAGGCGTGCGACGGCTCTATTTTTCAGCGAAGCATTGACGTACCCAAGCCAGGTCCCGTCAGCTTCGAGGCCGCTGTGAGCGGTTCTGATAAGGGCAGTTTCGCCTACGCTTACTACGCCGAGAAAAAGCAACTCCCGTAGAAGACATGCAGTCCCGGGCCAGTGCCGGCCCGAGGCCGTGCAGCCGACGAGGCCCGGCTGCACGGCCTCGGGCCGGCTGACGGCAGGCGGGGTCGCATGGCCCGTACAGCTACCGCTAGCGTGCGGGCCATGACCACTCCCGAAGGCATACGCGAGCACAGGGCGTGACCCCGACAGTCGCCGCGGCTGTCCTCATCGCCGCGATCACGCATGCCAGTTGGAATGCAATCGCGCACCACATAAAAGACCAGCTGCTCTCCTTCACGCTCATCTCCGGCGGCGGAGCCCTGCTCGGCCTGGCCGTCGCGCCGTTCGTGCCCCTCCCGGCGCCGGCCGCCTGGCCCTACCTGATCGCCTCGGCCATCGTCCACGTCGGGTACATGGCGCTGCTCATGCGGTCGTTCACGCTGGGCGACTTCGGCCAGATGTACCCGATCGCGCGCGGTACGGCGCCGCTGGTGGTGACCGTGCTGGCCGCGGTCTTCGTGGGCGAGCGCCCGGACGGCTGGCAGACGGCGGGCGTCGCGGTGGCGTGCGCCGGCCTCGTCGGAGTCGCGCTCTGGGGCATCAGAGGCTCCCGCCCGCAGTACCCGGCCCTGCTGGCGGCACTCGCGACCGGCCTGGCGATCGCGGCGTACACGGTCGTGGACGGTGTGGGTGTACGCGCGTCGGGCACCCCGCTCGGCTACATCGCATGGCTGATGATCATGCAGGGCCTGGCCATCCCGGCGTACACCTTCCACCGCCGCCGCACCGAACTCCTCACCCAGATGCGCCCTCTGGCCGCCAGGGGCGCGCTCGGAGCGGTCCTCTCGATCTCGGCGTACGCCCTGGTGCTGTGGGCCCAGACCCGCGCGCCACTGGCGCCGATCGCCGCGCTGCGGGAGTCGTCGATCATCGTGGGGGCGGCGATAGGTGCGCTGTTCTTCGAGGAACGCTTCGGCGCCCCGAGAATCGCGGCCGCGAGCCTGATGGTGGTGGGCATCGGTCTGATGCTGCGCACGAGTTGACGCGATGCGTGAGGGGACGTGCCGGGGCGCTCCCCGCAGGGCGTCGAACACAGCACTGCCGCACGAGCCGACCCCCCGCCCGTTCGGCGCCCGAGGAGACGTCCCGGCGCGGCACCGACCCCGAAGGCACCGCACCACGCCCTGGGCCACCGCGTCCAGCAGCGACCCGAAGCCCCGCCTTACGCGGTCGCGGACCGCACCGCCCTGACCAGGGCCTGGGCGCGCGGGTCGGCGGTGACCCCCTTCTGGAGGCCATTGGTCACGTACCCGAAGGCGATTCCCGACTCCGGGTCGGCGAAGCCGAGCGAGCCGCCCCGGCCCGGGTGCCCGAACGACCCCGGTGCCAGCAGCGGCGCACCGGAGCCGTGCAGCATGAAGCCCAGCCCGAAGCGGGTGTTGACGACCAGCACGCGGTCCGGCCCCGCCGACTCCTCCGTCCGCGCGAGCGTGAGCGTCGCCGGGGCGAACAGCCGGTGCCCGTCGACCGGCCCGATCATCGCCGCGTAGCAGCGCGCCAGCGCCCGCGCGGTGGATATCCCGGCGGACGCGGGGAGCTCGGCGGCGCGGTACGCCGGGTCGTTCTCGTCAGCGAGCGGATCGATCGCACCGAACGCGCGCCGGGTCAGCGACGCCGGATCCCGGTACGCCTCGCTCACACTCCGCTTGGGCCGCACCCGCAGCGCACCGCCGTCGAGCGGCGGTGCCTCCACGGGACCGACGCGGCCCACCCGGTGCGCCTCGTCGGCCGGGAGCCCGACCCAGAAATCCAGCCCCAGCGGCCGAGCGATCTCCTCGGCGATCCACCGCCCGACGGTCCGCCCCGTCACCCGCTTCACGAGCTCGCCGACCAGCCAGCTGTACGTCTGCGCGTGGTAGCCGTGGTCGGTGCCGGGCTCCCACGCGGGCGCCTGGTCGGCGACGGCGAGCGGCCCGGAGATCCCGTCGATCGCCTCGGCGGGGGTCAGCGGCCGGTCGAGCACGGGCACGCCCGCGCGATGCGAAAGGAGATGCCGTACGAGTACCCGCTCCTTGCCGTGCGCCTTGAACTCCGGCCAGTACGTGGCAACGGGCGCGTCCAGGTCGATCTGCCCGCGCTGGTGCAGGAGCAGCGGCACGGCGGCGGCGACGCCCTTGGTCGCGGACCGCACGACCTGGGCAGTGTCGACGGCCCACGGCACGGCGCCGTCGACGTCGCGCGTACCGGCCCACAGGTCGGCGACCTTGCGGCCGTGCCGGTACACGGCGACGGCGGCGCCGCGCTCGCCGCGCTGTTCGAAGTTGCGTACGAAGGCGTCCTTGACCGCTTCGAATCCGGCCGCGACCGTTCCTTGCACCTCTACCGCTGGGCTCCCGCTCATGCCCCCCATGGTGCAATGCCGCTGGACGGCGGGGTGGCGGGGGGTCATTTCCCCACCCCCCTTCCCGAACGGTGGAGCCCCGGCTACGCGTCCACCCGTACCGAACCCGGGTCGAAGCCGAACGGGAGTTCCAGGCGGTGTGCCCGCATCACCGCCTCGTCGGAGAGCAGCTCCTGCGTGCTCCCGTCCGCGACGATCACGCCCTCGCTCAGGATCACCGACCTGGGGCACAGCTCCAGGGCGTACGGAAGGTCGTGCGTCACCATGAGCACCGTGACGTCCAACGACCGCAGAATGTCGGCCAGTTCGCGCCGCGAAGCCGGGTCCAGGTTGGACGAGGGCTCGTCCAGGACCAGGATTTCCGGCTCCATGGCCAGAACGGTGGCGACGGCGACCCGGCGCCTCTGCCCGAAGGACAGGTGGTGCGGCGGGCGGTCCGCGTACTCCGCCATGCCGACCCGGGTCAGCGCGGTACGTACCCGCTCCTCCAGCTCCGCGCCCCGCATCCCCGCCGCGGCCGGCCCGAACGCCACGTCCTCGCGTACGGTCGGCATGAAGAGCTGGTCGTCGGGGTCCTGGAAGACGATGCCGACCCGGCGGCGAATCTCCGCGAGGTGCTGCTTGCCGACGGGCAGCCCGGCCACCGCCACCGTCCCGGCGCCCGCGGTGAGGATGCCGTTGAGGTGCAGCACGAGCGTGGTCTTGCCCGCACCGTTCGGCCCGAGCAGCGCGACCCGCTCGCCGCGCCCGACGGCCAGATCGACGCCGAAGAGGGCCTGGTGGCCGTCGGGATAGGCGTAGGCGAGGCCGCTGACCTCAAGAGACATCGCGGGCATGGCAGGCGTGGTCGTCATGGCGTCCGTCCCAGTCGTCATAGCGTCCATCCCAGCAGACAGACCCCGAGCGCCGAAACCGGCAGCGCGGCCGCCCGCGCCCACTGCACCCGCGACGCCGTCACCTCGTCGATCACCGGCATGGTTCCGGTGTACCCCCTGCTGACCATCGCCAGATGCACGCGCTCACCTCTCTCGTACGAGCGGATGAAGAGCGCACCCGCGGTCTTGCCCAGCACACCCCAGTGCCGCACGCCCCGCGCCTCGAACCCGCGCGAGCGCCGCGCGATGGACATACGGCGCATCTCATCCGTAATCACATCGCCGTAACGGATCATGAACGACGCGATCTGCACGAGCATCGGCGGCAACTTCAGCCGCTGCAGCCCGAGCAGCAGAGAGCGCAGTTCAGTGGTGGAGGCGAGCAGGACGGAAGCGGCGACGCCGAGCGTTCCCTTGGCGAGGACGTTCCACGCACCCCACAGGCCCGAGACGCTCAGCGACATGCCGAGCACCTCCACCCGCTCGCCCTGCGCCACGAACGGCATCAGCACGGCGAAGGCGACGAAGGGCACTTCGATGAGCAGCCGCTTGAGCAGATACCCGGCGGGGACGCGGGCCGCGTACGCGACCACGCCCAGCAGCACGGCGTAGAGCCCGAAAGCCCACATCGCCTCGCGCGGCGTGGACACGACGACCAGCACGAAGCAGAAGACCGCGGCGAGCTTGCAGTGCGGAGGCAGGGCGTGGACGGGGCTGTGTCCGTGCCGGTAGAGCTTGTGGGCGTGGCCCGCGCCCATCTCAGACCGTTTCCTGTGCGCGTACGTCGGCCTGCTGCCGCTCGCTGTCGCGCCGGCGCCGCAGCGTCCAGAAGACGCCGCTGCCGACGACGACGGTCGCGCCGACGCCGATCACGCCCGCGAGGCCGCCGGAGATGCGGCCGTTGCTGATGTCCTCGATGCCGTAGTCGGCGAGCGGGGAGTCCGCGGCGGCGTGCTCCTCGACCTTCCGGTCGATTCCCTGGTCGGCGGCGACCTTCTCCAGGCCGTCGGGGCTCGCGGAGGCGTAGAAGGACACGAACCCGGCGAGGACAAGGGCGGTGACCAGGCCCGCGCCCCACACCCGGCGGGTCGAGCGCGCGGCGACCGGCGCAGCGGCCGGAGCCTGGGCGGGCGCCGCGTCCACCAGCTCGCCGCCGACACGCAGCTTGAGGGGCGCCGAGAGCCCGCGCGCGCCGTGCACCAGGTCGGGGCGTACGGCGATGACGGCGCCCACGGTCAGCGCGGTGATCGCGGCTTCGCCGATGCCGATGAGGACGTGTACGCCGACCATCGCGGTCAGGACCTTGCCGAGCGGTACGTCGGTCGTACCGCCCACGGCGTAGATCAGCGTGAAGGCGGCGGCAGCGGCGGGCACGGACACCAGCGCGGCGACGAAGGCCGACGCGGTGACCGAGCGGCGGCTGCGCGGAAGGATCTTGACCAGGCCGCGGAAGAGCGCGTACGCGACGACGACCGTGACGACGCCCATGACGGTGATGTTCACGCCGAGCGCGGTGAGCCCGCCGTCCGCGAAGAGGATGCCCTGCATCAGCAGCACGACGGAGATACAGAGGACGCCGGTGAAGGGCCCCACGAGGATCGCGGCGAGGGCTCCGCCCAGCAGATGCCCGCTTGTACCGGCCGCAACGGGGAAGTTGAGCATCTGTACGGCAAAAATGAACGCGGCGACGAGCCCGGCCAGTGGAGCGGTCAGCTCGTCGAGTTCGCGGCGCGCACCGCGCAGGCTGACGGCGACGGCGCCCACCGCTGCGACACCTGCCACAGCCGAGACAGGTGTGTTGATGAATCCGTCGGGGACATGCATGGTGGGGCTCCGCTTCCTGCGGGTTGGTTAACCGTTCGATGATAGGGCCCACCTGCAAATAGCTCGCAAGAGCGCACGGGTCACAAATAGAGCGGTGCGCGCGCCCCAAAATATGGGACATTAGAGGACAAAAGGCTCGATTTTCAGGAGGCGGCCATGCAGCTCGCAATCGAGGACCGTGCACGGGCCCACCTCATCACGGACGCCCCGCAGAACCGCTCCGTCCCCGTGGCCCTCCGTTACGACCCGTCGGTGGACCCACTCGCCGTACGCCTCGTCATCCCGCCGGACGTCTCCCCCAGCAGCAACGAGACCGAGTGGGTCTTCGCGCGCAGCCTCCTGGAGAAGGGCCTGAGCCGTCCCGCAGCGACCGAGAGCGGCGATGTCAGGGTGTGGCCGTGCGGCCGGGTGCAGGCGGTGCTGGAACTGCACTCGCCACAGGGCGTGGCAGTGATGCAGTTCGACAGTGCGGCGCTGCTCCGCTTCCTCCACCACACGCACGAGAGCGAGACCACACCCACGCACTGAACGAAGAAAAAGAGGTGGGGTCCCCCGGCCGAGAATGACCGGGGGACCCCACCTCTTCACCGGAGTCAGCGACGCTTACGCACGCACCAGCTCCCGCTCCCCCTCCGACGAGGCGTCGCCGTCACCGCGGCCGTCCCCGTCACCCAGCTCCTTACGCAGCTGCTCGCCCTCCACGTCCACATTGGGCAGCGCCTTGTCCAGCCAGCGCGGCAGCCACCAGGCGGACTTGCCGAGCAGCGCGAGAACCGCGGGCACGATGGCCATGCGCACCACGAACGCATCGAAGAAGACGGCGATCGCGAGCCCGAAGCCGATCATCTTGATCATCGACTCGCTCGACCCGATGAAGCCGCCGAAGACGGCGATCATGATGATGGCGGCGGCGACCACGACCCGCGCACCGTGCTTGAACCCGGTGACGATCGCCTGGCCCGGACGCTCCCCGTGGACGTACGCCTCACGCATGCGCGTGACCAGGAACACCTCGTAATCCATGGCGAGACCGAAGACCACACCCACCATGAAGATCGGCATCATCGACATCACCGGGCCGGTCTGCTCGACACCGAAGACGTCCGCGAGCCAGCCCCACTGGAAGACCGCGACGACCGCGCCGAGCGCGGCGACCACGGACAGCAGGAAGCCGAGCGCCGCCTTGAGCGGAACCAGCACCGACCGGAAGACGACCATCAGCAGCAGGAAGGCGAGGCCGACGACGAGCGCGAGGTAGGGCAGCAGCGCGTCGTTCATCTTCTGCGAGAAGTCGATGTTCATGGCGGTGGCGCCGGTGACCAGCACGTTGTCACCGCTGGAGTCCCGGATGGAGTGGACGAGGTCCTCGGTCCCGGCCGAGGACGGCCGGTCCTTGGGCACGACCGTGATCACCGCGGTGTCGCCGGCCTTGTTGGGGGTCGGCGGGGTGACGGCCGCGACACCGTCCATGCCCTGGACCTGCTTGACGGTTGCATCGGCGGCGGCCTTGTCCCCGTCCACGACGACCATCAGCGGCCCGTTGAAGCCGGGGCCGAACCCGTCGGAGAGCAGGTCGTACGCCTTGCGCTGAGTGGTGCTGACCGGCTGCGAGCCGTCGTCGGGCAGGCCCATCTCCAGCGATCCTGCCGGTACGGCGATGATGCCGAGCCCGACCACACCGGCGAGCAGCACGGCGACGGGACGGCGCAGCACGAAGCGGGCCCACCGGGTACCCATGTTGGGCTTCGCGTCCGCGTCCTGGGACGCACTCTCCATCCGCTTGCGCGCCTTGCGGCCGACGACCTTCGCGCCCGCGAAACCGAGCAGTGCCGGGACGAGGGTGAGCGCGATGAGGACGGCGATGACGACGGTTCCGGCGGCGGCGAAGCCCATCTTGCTGAGCATCGGGATGTTCACCACAGCAAGCCCGACGAGCGCGATCACGACCGTCAGACCGGCGAAGACCACCGCCGACCCGGCCGTGCCGACCGCGCGCCCCGCCGCGTCCTCGCGCTCGCGGCCCTCGGCGAGTTCGGCGCGGTAGCGGGAGACGATGAAGAGCGCGTAGTCGATGCCGACCGCGAGCCCGATCATCATCGCCAGCGTCGAGGTCGTGGACCCCAGGTCCAGCACATTGGCGAGCGCGGCAATGGTGGACACACCGATACCGACGCCGATGATCGCGGTGAGCAGCGGAAGTCCCGCGGCGATCAGCGACCCGAAGGTGATCACCAGCACGATCGCGGCAACGACAACGCCCACGATCTCGCTGGACCCGGTCTCGGGCACGGCCTGCAGCGCGTCACCGCCGATCTCGACGGTGAGCCCGGCGTCCCGCGCCTCGTCACCGGCCTCGGTGAGAGCCTCGCGGGTCTCCTCGGTCAGCTCCATGCCGCTGACCTTGTACGTCACCTGGGTGTACGCCGTGCTGCCGTCGCGGCTGACGGCCTTGCCCCGGTACGGATCGACGACCGAGGCAACCTGGTCGGACGAGTCGCCGAGCTCGGCGACAACCTTCTTGACCTCGGCCTTGTGCGCGGCGTCGGTCATCTTCTGGCCGTCGGGGGCCTTGAAGACCACCCGGGCGGTGGCGCCGTCCGCGCTGCCGCCGGGGAAGCGTTCTTCGAGCAGGTCGAAGGCCTTCTGGGCCTCCGTACCCGGTATGGAGAAGGAACTCGAGGTCGCGGTGGACGCGGAGGCGGCGCCGAAACCGGCGAGCGCCAGCAGCACCACCCAGGCGAGGGCGACGAAGGCACGGCGGCGGAAGGCGAACCGGCCCATTTTGTAGAGGAACGTGGCCACGAGGGCGTACTCCCGGTCAGGTCGTTGGATACGAACAGGGCGTGGAAAATCAGCCCGACGACGAGAGCGGTGCGCGTCAGGTGGAGCGTGGGGAGAGTTACGGACGCCGGTGGCGGGGAGAACCACCGATGGGGATCAGGCACCCGGCAAAGTCAGGCACCCAAAGCCGGCAGGACCACGGCGTCGAGATAGTCGGCGAGAAAGGCACGGTCGGGCGACCGGTCCTCGATCAGCTGCTGGGCGACGAAGGCGCCGACCAGCATGTGCGGGACGTACCGCAGGGCGGGCGTCGAAGCGGGAATCTCAGCCCGGTCCACGGCACGCCGCAGCATGACGTCGAGCCCGGTGAGCTCGGGCGCGATCAGCAGCTCCCGCAGCGCCTCATGGAGATCGGGGTTTCCGTGAACGGCCTGGGCGAGACCACGCATCAGCGCGGAGTCCCTCTCCAGCTGACAGTCGTCGGTCCGCTCCACCAGGGCGTGGAAGTCGCCGCGCAGCGTGCCGGTGTCGATATCGGCAACGCTGACCGGCTTGTTGTGGCGCAGTGCCCTGGCGACCAGCTCCGGCTTGCTCCCCCACTGGCGGTAGAGGGTGGCCTTGCTGGACCGGGTGCGGGTGGACACGGCGTCCATGGTGAGGCCGTCGTAACCCACCTCGCGGAGCAGGTCGAGCACGGCTTCGTACAGCTCGCTCTCGCGCTCGGGCGTGAGTCGTGTGCGGGCCATGCTCTCCTCCTCACAAGAACGAAACGGTTTCGTACACCACGACCTTACGACGCCCCTTCACCGAAACGAAACCGTTTCGATGGTGTTCTGCGCCACAAGTTGCCGCGCCCCCGCGCTGCGGAAAGCATTGGGGGGTGAGCGACGCACCCGGGGCCGTCGGCCCGCACGAGAAGACCGCCTCCGCGCCTGCCCCGGCCGCGCGGCACGAGCGCTACGCCCCGGCCCCGCAAACCGCCCTGCCCCGCTCCTACCTCCGCTTCCCCCACCTCCACGGCGACCTCCTCTGCTTCGCCGCCGAGGACGACCTCTGGCTGGCACCGATCGTCGCCGCCGGTCAGCAGCCCGACCGGGCCTGGCGGCTCACCGTGGACCGGACCAGGGTCAGCCACCCCCGCTTCTCCCCCGACGGCCGGCACATCGCGTTCACCACATGGCGCAGCCTCGACCCCGAGGTTCACCTCACCCCGGTCGACGGCGGGCAGCCCGCCCGCAGGCTCAGCCACTGGGGCTCGCTCGACACCCGCGTCTGCGGGTGGACGCCCGAAGCGAGCGACAGCGAGCCGCACATCCTCGCCGTCGCCTCGCACGGCCAGCCGTTCTCGCACTACTCCTGGGCGTACAGCCTGGCCACCGACGGCAGCCCCGGCGCCCAACTGCCCTGGGGCCCGGTCTCCGACATCGCCGTCGCGGACATCGACGGCGAGCGCCGCACGCTCCTGCTCACCGGCAAGCCGCCGCACGAGCCCGCCGCGTGGAAGCGCTACCGGGGCGGCGCCACCGGGCGGCTCTGGCTGCACGGCAAGCGTCTGCTTCCGGACATCGGCGGGCACCTGGACTGCCCGATGTTCGTGGGCGGACGTATCGCCTTCCTCTCCGATCACGAAGGCACCGGAAACCTCTACTCCTGCCAGTACGACGGCACCGACCTCCGCCGCCACACCGACCACGACGCCTTCTACGCACGGCACGCGTCCAGCGACGGCACCCGCGTCGTCTACCAGTGCGCGGGCGACGTGTGGCTGGTCGACGACCTCTCCCCCGGCGCCGTACCGCGCAGGCTGGACATCCGTCTCGGCGGCCCCCGCGCCGGCCGCCGCCACTACCAGGTCCCGGCCGCCAACCACGTCGACGGACTGTCCGTCGACCCGACGGGCCGCGCGAGCGCGGTGGTCGTACGCGGCAGCCTGTACTGGCTCACACACCGCGACGGCCCGGCCCGCACCATCACGGACACCCCGGGCGTACGGGCCCGCCTCCCCGAAATGCTCGGCACCGGCATGCAGGTCGCGTACGTCACGGACGCGGAGGGCGAGGACGCCATCGAGATCGCGTACCTGCCGCGCGCGAGCGGCGCACGCGAGCCGCGCCGCCTCGCATCGGGCAAGCTCGGGCGCGTACAGGAATTCACCTCGGACCCCGAAGGCGAGCGCATCGCGATCGCCGCGCACGACGGCAGGCTCCTCCTCGTCGACGTGACCGAGGAGTCGAACGGCGAGGTCACCGAACTGGCCCACTCCGCCAACGGCCCCGTGCGCGACCTCGCGTTCTCCCCCGACGGGGCATGGCTGACCTGGTCCCACCCCGGCGTCGGCCGGTCCCTGCGCCAGATCAAGCTGGCCAGGATCAAGGACCGCCACATCATCGACGTCACCAACGGCCGCTTCGAGGACGAGAACCCGGTCTTCACGAGCGACGGCCGCTACCTCGCCTTCCTCTCCTGGCGCGGCTTCGACCCGGTGTACGACGTGCACACCGGCGACCTGTCCTTCCCGCTGGGCTGCCGCCCGTACCTGGTGCCGCTGTCCTCCGCGACCCCGTCCCCCTTCGCGCTGCTGCCGGACGGCCGCCCGGCGGCGGGCGGCCTCGACCCGGTGGAGGCCGAAGAGGCGGGTGAGGGCGACGGCACGGTCACGGTGGAGGTCGAGGGCCTCCCCAACCGGGTGACGCCGTTCCCGGTGGCCGCGTCGAAGTACTCCGCCCTGCGCGCGGTCACGGGCGGCGGCCTGGTGTGGCTGCGCTGGCCGATCTCGGGCGCGCTCGGTGAGACCTTCGCCAACCCGGCCGACATGTCCGGCCGCCCCACCCTGGAGCACTTCAACCTCACCAAGGCCCGCAAGACCGAACTCGTGGACCACCTGGACTGGTTCGCGGTGAGCGGCGACGGCTCGCGCCTGGTGGTGATGGACGAGGGCGACCTGCGCGCCGTCCCCGCCACCGAGACCGGCGACAGCGACACGACGGTCTTCCTGGACCTGCGCCGCATCCTGCACACCGTGGACCCGGAGGCGGAGTGGCGGCAGGCGTACGCCGAGGCTGGCCGCATCATCCGGGCGTACTTCTGGGAGCCGCAGATGTGCGGCATCGACTGGGAGGCGGTGCTGGACCAGTACCGTCCGCTGGTCGAACGGGTCGCCACCCCGGACGAGTTCGCGGACCTGCTCCGCGAAGTCCTGGGCGAGCTGGGCACCTCGCACGCGTACGTCGCCCCCGCGCGCCGCAACGAGGGCCCACCGCACTACCAGCGGGCGATGGGCCTGCTGGGCGCCAACTTCGTGTGCCGGGAGGGCAAGTGGCTGGTACGCCGCATCCTCCTCGGCGACTCGTCCGACTCCAAGGCGCGGTCGCCGCTGGCCGGTACGGGGATCCGGCCCGGGGCGATCCTCACCCACGTGGACGGCCGGCCGGTGGACCCGGTGGCAGGCCCGTACCCACTCCTCTCCGCCGCCGGCGGCACGACGGTCGAGCTGACGTTCCAGCCGGCGGAGGGCGAGGGCCCGCCCCGCCGGGTCGCCATCGTCCCGCTGATCGACGAGCGGCCTCTCCGCTACCAGGACTGGGTGGCCAAACGCCGTGAAGTGGTGCGGGAGTTGAGCGACGGCAAATGCGGCTATCTGCACATCCCCGACATGGGGGGCTCGGGCTGGGCCCAGTTCAACCGCGATGTACGGATGGAAGTCTCGCTCCCGGCGCTGATCGTCGACGTACGCGGCAACGCGGGCGGCCACATCAGCGAGCTGGTCGTGGAGAAACTCACCCGCGTCATCATCGGCTGGGACCTGACGCGGGACGCCCAGCCGGTGTCGTACGCGTCCAACGCGCCCCGGGGGCCGGTGGTGGCCCTCGCCGACGAGGCGACGTCGTCCGACGGCGACATGATCACGGCGGCGTTCAAGCTCCTGAAACTCGGCCCGGTGGTGGGCCAGCGGACGTGGGGCGGGGTGGTGGGCATGACCGGCCGCCACACACTGGGGGACGGCACGGTGATCACGGTGCCGATGAATGCGGCGTGGTTCGACGCGTACGGGTGGTCGGTGGAGAACCACGGCGTGCCCCCGGACATCGAGGCCCTGCGTACGCCGCTCGACTGGGCGGAGGGCCGCCACGCGCAGCTGGCCGACGCGGTGGAGGTGGCGCTGAGCCTGCTCGCAGAACGCCCGGCGGCAACGCCCCCCACGTACACGAACGTCCCGGACAAGACCCGCCCGAAACTACCGCCGAGGGACGGGGCATAACGGGGGCGAGTGGCGCCGCCTGTTCAGGGGAGCTTCGGAGCCACACGCCTTCCGGCGGACGGACTAACACCGTCGTCGGCGGATGCGGCCCGGCGGATGCGCGCCGGGCCCTGCCCCACCCGGCCTACCCCGATTAGGGGAGCGGAAGGCGAACGCCTCCGGTGGACGGCCGAACACCGTCGGCGACCGCAGGCCGCTGGGTAGTTCCCGGGGCTGCGCGCGCCGGGTGCTGCCCTGCCGCCCGTTCAGGGGGAGCCGCCGAGCTGCACACCTCTGGCTGGACGGCCGGACACCTCCAGTGACCGCAGGCCGGTGAGTAGTTCCCGGCGCCGCGCCGCGGTTGCCGAGCCCGGGGGGCAGGGGGCTCGCCCCCCACGCGGCGGCAGCCGCAAAATGTCACAGCCGGGAAGGGGCGGGGAGGAAAAATAGCTCGCCCCGCCAGACGCAGCCCAGACCCCGCCCCCTGCCCGCGCAAGAGGGGCGCACCCGACTCCGGGTGCACACCTCGCCGCGGCAGCGCCACCGCGCCCGCGCCCCCCTACGCCCGCTCCCCCCGCGCCTTCTCGTCCGCCTCTCCCCCCGCCCCCACAAGCCCCTTCCCCACACCCGCGAGCCGCGGCTCGAAGCGCTTCATCTCGCGCTGGCCCACCGCCCCGATGAGCGAAGGCAAGTAACCGCGCACCGACTGCATCCCCCGCAGCCACCACTGCGCGTACACGTGGGAGGACCGCCGCTCGATGCCGGCGACGATCCGGTCCACCGCCGGGCCCAGCGGATACGTCCGGTTCGAAGGCCACGGCAGCCTCTGCCGCAACTCCCGCATCACGTCGTCCTGATCCGCGCCCCGCACCATGTCCGTGTCGGTCCACGACAGATACCCGACCCCGACCCGCACCCCCCGGTAGCCGACCTCCGCCCGCAGCGAATGCGCGAACGCCTCGACGCCCGACTTCGACGCGCAGTACGCCGTCATCATCGGCGCCGGCGTGATCGCGGCCAGCGACGCGATCTGGAGGAAGTAACCCCGGCTCTCCATGAGCACCGGCAGGAACGCCCGCGCCGTCACCGCCCCACCGATCAGGTTGACCTCTATGACCCGCCGCCACGCGTCGGGGTCGGAGTCCATGAAGGGGCCGCCCGAAGCGACGCCCGCGTTGGCGACGACGATGTCGATCTTCCCGAAGCGTTCCTTCACCTCACGCGCGACCTGCGCCATCGCCGCGTGGTCGGTGACATCGGCGTACCACCAGTCCGCCTCCGCGTGCAGCCGCGCCGCCACCTGCTTCAGCGCGTCCGGCTCCAGGCCGACCAGCGCGACCTTCGCCCCGCGCGCCGACAGCTTGCGGGCCAGCAGTTCTCCGACGCCGCGGGCCGCGCCCGTGACGACCGCGACCTGCCCTTCCAGGCTCTGCCTGCTCATACGGCCTCCTCCTCAAGTGCACTGCTCGCGCCGACGACGTACGTGGTGACAAGTTCGCGGAGTTTCGCCGTGACGGCCTCCGGCGCCTCCACCGGAGTCATGTGCCCGATGCCGGTGAGCTCGACGAGCCCCAGCGAATTCGGGAGCGCTGCCGTAACGGCGCGAGCGCCCGCAAGCGGCGTGAGCCGGTCGACCGTCCCCGCGATGAAAGCGGTGGGCACCGTCAATTCCCGTACGCCCGCGTCGAGATCGAGCTCCCCGAGCACGTGCGACCACGCCACCCGCACCGCCCGAGGGCAGGCGTGCACGATACGAGCGCACTCGGCCACCCGCTCCGGCGGCGAACCGGGGCCCATCGTCGCGTACTTGAGAATCTTCTTCGACAGGGGCGTGACCGGCCCCAGCGGGGCGCGCGCACCCAGGACCGCGCGGGTAATTCGCGTCCGAACGCGCCCGGCGCGCATCGGCAGTACGAGCGACTCCGCAACCAACCGCGAGCTCCCCGTACTGCACAGCAGAACAGCCGCCGCATGCTCGCGGAACCCGCGCCGCCCGGCAGCGGCCATCATCGCCATGCCACCCATGGAGTGCCCGGCCAGTACGGCCTTCTCATCCGGATCGAGCGCCGCGGCGAGCACCGCTTCGAGGTCGTCGGCGAGGGCGTCCGTGCTGTAGCCGCCGCGCCCCACGGCGGGAGACCGCCCGTGACCCCGCTGGTCGTACACAACGAGCCGGTAATCACCGGCCAGTTCACGGATCTGCGCCGCCCAGAACTCCGTGGAACACGTCCATCCGTGCGCCAGCACCAGCGCGGGCGCGTCTTCGGCGCCGTACACCTCGACATGCAGCCGCGACCCGTCGGCGGACACGGCGGTCAGCTCGCGCGAGGCGACGAGGGGCTCAGCGCCACAGCCACCGCGCTTCATCAACCGGCTCATGCGACGGTCTCCTTGGCTGCGACAGTCTTCTTGGCTGCGACGCTCTCCGTGGCCTCGGCCCGCCCTTCGGCCCGCGCCTCTGCCCCGGCCCGCACCACCCGCATCACCTCGTACTCGGCGAGATTCACGTCCCGCGTCGCCCGCCGGAACTCGCTCGGCGTACCCGGCCACACCGTCGTATTGCGCCCATTCGCATCCAGGTACCAGCTGTCGCAGCCGCCCGTGTTCCAGACGGTCCGCTTCATACGCTCCTGCACGCGCCGGTTCCAGGCGTTGACGGCCGACGGCCGCGCGGCCAGCGCCGCCCTGCCGCCGAGGACGTTCAGCTGCCGCATGAAGTCCGCCATGTAGTTCAGCTGGGACTCGATCATCAGGATCATCGAGCTGTTCCCGAGGCCCGTGTTGGGGCCGATGATCGTCATCCAGTTGGGGAAACCCGCCGCCGTCGCACCGCGCAGCGACTGCATCCCGTCCTTCCACGCCTCGGCGAGCGTGATGCCGTCGGCGCCCACCACCCGCTCGGCGATCGGCATGTCGGTGACATGGAAGCCCGTACCGAAGATGATCGCGTCGGCCTCGGTCTCGGTCCCGTCGGCCGCCACGACAGTCGAGCCGCGCACCTCCTTCAGGCCGGACGCCACGACGTCCACGTTGTGCTGGGCGAGCGCCGGGTAGTACGAGCTGGACAGCAGGATGCGCTTGCAGCCGATCCGGTACGACGGCGTCAGCTTGGCCCGCCGCGCCGGGTCCTTGATCGCCTTGGCCATGTTGGCCTTGGCGAGCGACTCGATCATCCCCAGCTGACCGGGGTGCTTGGTGAACGCCGTGACCTGCAATTCCCGTATCCCGAAGAGCAGTCCGCGCCGTGCCTTCCCCGTGAAGGGAAGCTGCCGGTGCAGCCAGCGCTCGGCCCCCGTGATCGCCCGGTCCATGCGCGGCATCACCCACGGCGGGGTCCGCTGAAAGAGCGTCAGCTTCTCCACGTCGGGCTGGATCGAAGGCACGATCTGGATCGCCGAGGCGCCCGTCCCGATCATCGCCACGCGCTTGCCGCGCAGGTCGTAGTCGTGGTCCCACCGCGCCGAGTGGAAGACCTTGCCGGGGAAGCCGTCGAGGCCCGGTACCGCGGGGATCTTCGGGTCCGAGAGCGGACCGGTCGCGGAGACCACCACATCGGCCGTCAGCGTCCCCTGCGCGGTGTCGATCTCCCAGCGCAGCTCGTCGCCGTCCCAGCGCATCATCTTCACTTCGTGGTCGAGCCTGATGTGCGGCCGCAGCCCGAAGGTGTCCGTGACGTGCTCCAGGTACGCCCTGATGTGCTCCTGGCCGGAGAAGGTGCGGGGCCAGTCCGGATTGGGCGCGAAGGAGAAGGAGTACAGGTGGGACGGTACGTCGCACGCACAGCCCGGGTAGCTGTTGTCCCGCCAGGTGCCGCCGACCGAATCGGCGCGCTCCAGGACGACGAAGTCGGTGATCCCCTCGCGGCGCAGCCGGACGGCCGCCCCGAGGCCACCGAATCCGGATCCGATCACCGCCACTCGTACGTGCTCGTGCTCGGCCATGCCGACGCCTCCCGCGCTTCCGCGACACTGCCAGCAATCACTGGCACGATTGGGAGAGTAGAGCAGCGGCGTACTCATGGGTAGAGGTACGACGCACAAGTTACCGGCGGTACAACATAGGCTTCCCACGTGGACAAAGGCGCAGAGGCACGCGAGTACCGCACGGAGGAGCTGGCCAGGGCGGCCGGCATCACCGTACGCACCCTGCGCTTCTACCGTGAGCGCAAGCTGCTCCCGCCGCCGCGCCGCGAGGGCCGCATCGCCTGGTACGACTCCCGCCACCTCGCCCGGCTGCGCACCATCGCCGCCCTGCTGGAGCGCGGCCACACCCTGACCGGCATCGCGGACCTCGCCACCACTTTCGAGAGCGGCCGCGACGTCGGCGAACTCCTCGGCCTCGGCGAGGACTCCGCCGACGTCGCGGCCACCTGGACCGAGGAGACCCCGGTCCGCCTCACCCCCGAGGACCTCGCCGACTACTTCGCGGGCGAGGTCACCCCGGAGAATTTCGCCGCGGCGCTCGAACTCGGCTATCTGGCAACGGACGGCGAGGAGATCGTCCACATCAGCCGCCGCCTGCTGGACGTCTCGGCGGCACTGGTGCGAGAGGGCGTCCCGCTCGCGGCCGTGCTCAAGGCGGGCCGCGAGGTCAGGAAGCACACAACAGCGATGGCGGAGATCTTCACGGACATGGTCCGCACGCACATGAGCGGGGACGCGCCAGGCGACGCGACCAACGGCGCGACCCGCGACGCGACCGGCAACGCGACCGAAGCCCCCGCCGCATCCCTGGAGCGCCTGCGCCCGCTCGCGAAGAGCGTCGTCGAAGCCGAGCTGTCGATGGCGCTGGACCGCCTGATGAGAGCGGAAAAGGACGCCTAGCCCGGCCCCGGGACCCCGGGCCCTGTCCGCTACCGCTCAAATACCGCCGTCACCGGCGCATGGTCCGACCAGCGCAGGTCATAGCTGGCCGCCCGCTCGACGTACGCCTTGACCGCCCGAGCGGCCAGCCCAGGCGTCGCCACCGCGTAGTCGATGCGCCATCCCGAATCGTTGTCGAAGGCCTTCCCGCGGTACGACCACCACGAGTACGGCCCCTCCTGCTCCGGATGCAGCGCGCGCACCACGTCGACGTACTCCGCCTCGTCGAACACCCGCGTAAGCCACGCCCGCTCCTCGGGCAGGAACCCGGAGCTCTTGCGGTTCGCCTTCCAGTTCTTGAGGTCGGCCTCCTGGTGGGCGATGTTCCAGTCGCCGCACACCAGCACCTCGCGCCCGCCCGCCGCCGCGCGCTCCTTCAGCTCCTTCAGGTACGGCAGGAACTCGCCCATGAAGCGCACCTTCTCGTCCTGCCGCTCCGTACCGACCTCACCGGAGGGCAGATACAGACTCGCGACAGTGACTCCCGGCAGGTCCGCCTCGACGTAACGCCCGCTCCCGTCGAACTCCGAGCTGCCGAATCCGACCTGCACCCGCTCGGGCGCCCGGCGCGTGTAGAGCGAGACGCCGGCACGCCCCTTGGCGGCCGCCGGAGCGTGCACGACATGCCAGCCCTCGGGCTCGCGCACCTCCTCGGGGAGCTGCTGCGGCTCGGCCCGTACCTCCTGGAGGCACACGACATCGACGGAGGTCCCGGCCAGCCACGGCACGAAGCCCTTCTTGGCGGCGGCACGCAGCCCGTTAACATTCACGGTTGTCACAGTGAGCATCCCGGCACCATACCGACCGGAAAAGCACTCCCGCCGACACTGCATACCCGTACGCTTGTACGCATGAATATCCAGACACGCCCGTACGACCACCCGGACGCCCTCAAACTCGAAGCCGAAGTACAGCAGGAGTACATCGAGCGCTACGACGGCGACGGTGACACGACGCCTCTCGACCCCACGATGTTCGCACCACCGAGTGGCCTGTATCTCATCGCGTACGACGAACAGAGCCGCCCCGTCGCCACCGGCGGCTGGCGCAGCCGGGACAAGAACGGCGAGGGCTACGCCGACGGCGACGCCGAGCTCAAGCGGATGTACGTGATCTCCGAGTGCCGCGGCCTGGGCCTGGCCCGCCGCATCCTCGCCGTCCTGGAGGCGGACGCCCGTGCGGCCGGGCGGATACGCATGGTCCTGGAGACCGGTATCCAGCAGCCCGAGGCGATCGCCCTTTATGCGTCGGCCGGTTACGCCCCTGCGGAGAAGTTCGGCCACTTCCGCGAGTACGAGACCAGCCGCTGCTTCGCCAAGCCGCTGACGCACACTTCGCCTTGACCCGGTCCTGACAAAGAGTCAATCCCGTGGCACTCTGCCTGACGTAGACGTACGCGTACGCCGATCCGCACCGTCCAGCTTCCCCCCACCTGCCCGTGCGACACCACGCGCGGGCACGGCAGAAGGAGACATGCGTGAGACGCCATGGACGCCACCGCACCGCAGCCGGGATCCTCTTAGCCGTCGGCACCCTGCTGGCCGGAGCCCTCTCGGCCACCGCCGCCGGCGCCGCACCGGCCCCCACATCCTTCAAGCAGCAGCAGTCCCCGGGCTTCTGGACCGCGGAACGCATGCGCAGCGCCACCCCGCTGGACCTGCTCGCCGACACCCGCGGCGCCCTCAAATCCCGCAAAGCCGTCAAAGCCGTCAAAGCTCCCGAGCCCGGCGCCGCACCGACGACCGTCGCCCCCACCGCGTTTCCCCAGGCCGGTGGCGCCTGGGCCGGTGGCGGCGCCGTGGTGAAGACCTCGGGCCGGGTGTTCTTCAGCTTCCAGGGCCGTACGGCCTCCTGCTCCGGCAACGCGGTCACCAGCCAGAACGCCAGCACGGTGATCACAGCCGGGCACTGCGTCAAGTACCAGGGCAGCTGGCACACCAACTGGGTCTTCGTCCCCGCGTACAACAACGGCCAGGCGCCGTACGGACAGTGGAGCGCCACCAAGACGTTCGCCACCGACCAGTGGGCGGCGAGCGAGGACATCAACTACGACGTCGGCGCCGCCGTCGTCGCCCCGCTGAACGGCAAGAAGCTGACCGAGACGGTCGGCGCCCAGGGCCTGCAGTTCAACGGCGGCTACAACAAGCCGATGTACGCCTTCGGCTTCCCGGCCGCATCGCCGTACGACGGCACGAAGCTCATCTACTGCAGCGGGAACACCTCGAAGGACTTCCTCTTCTCCAAGGACCACAGCCTGGCCTGCAACATGACGGGCGGCTCCAGCGGCGGCCCCTGGTTCGCCTCGTTCAACGAGACCACCGGCACCGGCCTGCAGACGTCGGTGAACAGCTTCGGTTACACCTTCCTGCCCAACCGGATGTTCGGCCCGTACTTCGGCGACGAGGCGAAGGCCGTCTACGACAAGGCGCAGATCACCTGACCGCAGCACACCCACAACGACGAGATCCCGCCCGATCTGAACGATCGGACGGGATCTCGTGTGTGCGGTGGACCTGTGGGGATTTGAACCCCAGACCCCCTCGATGCGAACGAGGTGCGCTACCAGACTGCGCCACAGGCCCTTGCAACGAGTGAAACTTTAGCACCCCGATCGGGGTGCTTGGAAATCCGTTCCTCGCAGGTCACTCGTTGACCGCCCGGGGCCGGTCCTCGTCCGCGTACTGGTCGAAGAGCGGCGTGCGGCCACTGTCGCGGCCGCGGCGCGAGGGGGCCGTGCGCTGGTGCGGTGCCGTGTCGGTCGCGGGCGGGGGTTCGGGTGCGGGCGTCGGCTCGGCGGTGCTGGAGCGGGCCGAGCTCCAGGTGCCCGGGTCGCCGAAGTCCACGCTGCCCGTGGCGCGCGGGGCGACGGGCGCCGTGACGTACGTCGGCAGCGGGACCGGAACCGGGTCCCAGCTCTCGCCCCGGGCCGATCCGCGCTCACGCTCGCGCTGCTGATCGACCCACTCGGCGTGATCCGTCTGCTCCACCAGCGCACGCCGGCCCGCCTCCTGGGGCGACACCGCGGGCGCCGGTTCCGGCTCGGGCCGTACGACGGGCTCCTCGTCGGGCTCGACCTCCGCCGGGCGACGCCCCTGCGGCCGTCGCTCGCGCAACCGCTGCGCCGCGACCTCCGCCCTGCGCCGGTCCATGGTGAAGGCGAAGCGCCGCCGCTCCGTCGTCCGCAGATGCACGATGTACGTGCTCAGCAGTACGGCGGGGACGGCGGGCGCCCACAGGAACTGGAGGCCGCCGACCGCCGCGACGATCGCGCCCAGGGTGAAGGCCAGGAAGAGGACCACGGTGGTGCGCCGACGGCGCGCGAGGACCTTCGAGCGCCGAGCGCGTTCGGCGGCGGCACTCGTGGTGCGCGCACGCCGTTCCTCCCTGGCGTCCTCCTGTTCCTTCCCCCGCGCCTGCTCCCGTACTTCCTCACGGGCGGCGGGGTGCTCGGGTTGCGTCGGGGGCACGGCGAAGGCCCGGACGTCGACGGAACTCAATCGGTCCGTGACTGCGTCCGGGTCCACGTCGGGCTCCGCCTCACTGGCGGCGCGATCCTGAAGCTCCTTGGCGTATCGGCGCTCCATGGCCGCCCGTCCGGACAGCAGCCGGATGGCGGTGCTGAAGCGTTCCGTCGGACGGGCTTCATTGAGCTCGTCCTGCCTGCGGAGCCACATCGGCACCAAGTAGGCGGCCCAGGCCCCGACGATGACTGCGTAAATGAGGCCGCTGCTGCTCACACCCCACACCGTAGAGGGATTCGCGCAAGGCCATCCGCCAATTGCGCCGGTGTGTCGCACGATCTGGCTGATAAGTCGAACTTTTTTGTGACTGATCGGATCAACAGGCCGCTATGTGGGTCCTTTTACGATCAGGAGCCGATCGATTTCGAACACTTATTTCATTTCCGCGACGTCCCGGGTTGCGCCTGGTGCCAGCGGGTGAGCAGACCCTCGGGCACCTCTTCCGCCGTGAGCGCGAAGACAAGATGGTCACGCCATCCACCGTCAATGTGAAGATAACGTGGCCGGAGCCCTTCCTCGCGGAATCCGAGTTTCTCGACAACTCTGCGACTCGGCCCGTTCTCGGGACGAATGCAGATCTCGACGCGGTGCAGTCCGACCGTACGGAAGCAGTGGTCGACGGCGAGCGCGACGGCCGTCGGCATCACGCCCCGGCCCGCGACCTCGCGGTCGACCCAGTAGCCGACATGCCCCGAGCACATCGAACCCCAGGTGATCCCGGCGACCGTCAACTGGCCCACCAGCTGCCCCTGGTACTCGATGACGAAGGGCAGCATCCGGCCCGCGTTGGCCTCGGCGCGCAGGTGGCGGACCATCTGACGGTAAGTGGGGCGCTGGGCGACCGGGCCCGCCGGGGCGGGCGGCGGAATGGTCGCCTCCCAGGGGCGCAGCCAGTCGCGGTTGCGCCGGTTGACCTCGCGCCAGCTCCGCTGGTCGCGCAGCCTTATCGGACGGAGGGCGACATCGCCGTCCGTCAGCACGACGGGCCATGGCGAAACGTTCAGGTCGGGCTCCCCGGCCGGGGATGGTCGCCGCCGCGGATCTGGTCGACGGCGTGCAGGAGCAGGCGGTCCAGGACCGCGAGTCCGTCGCGTACGCCACCGGTGGATCCGGGGAGGTTGACGATCAGGGTTCGGCCCGCGACGCCGGCGAGGCCGCGGGAGAGTGCGGCGGTCGGGACCTTCACCAGGCCCTCGGCACGGATCGCCTCGGGGATGCCGGGGATCTCGTAGTCCAGGACGCGGCGGGTGGCGTCGGGAGTGCGGTCGGTCGGCGAGATGCCGGTGCCGCCGGTAGTGACGATCACGTCGCACGCGCCACCGACGCCCTCGCGCAGCGCCGCCTCCACGGGATCGCCGTCGGGTACGACCACGGGGCCTTCGACCTCGAAGCCGAGGGCGGCCAGGGCCTCGGCGATCATGGGGCCGCCCCGGTCGGCGTAGACACCGGCGGAGGCGCGGTTGGACGCCGTCACGACGAGTGCCTTGAGGGCGGCGCGGGGTGACGGCTGCGGCGTGATGACGGCCGGGGCCGGCGCGGCCGGCGCCTCGTGGCTGTGGCTGTACACCTCACCGGCTCGGGGTGCGGGACTCATGCCCGGCTCCAGTCTCCGGACTTGCCGCCCGTCTTCTCCTCGACCCGTACGTCGGTGATGACCGCGCCCTTGTCGACTGCTTTCACCATGTCGATCACGGTGAGCGCGGCGACCGTGACGGCGGTCAGGGCCTCCATCTCGACGCCCGTACGGTCCGTCGTACGCACCGTGGCGGCGATCTCCACGGCGTCGTCGGCGACCGACAGGTCCAGCTTCACGCCGGAAACCGCGAGCGGGTGGCAGAGCGGGATCAGGTCGGGCGTGCGCTTCGCGCCCATGATGCCCGCGATACGGGCGGTGGCGAGGGCGTCGCCCTTGGGGACACCCTCGCCCCGCAGCAGCTCGACAACACGCGGTGCGACAAGGACGCGCCCCGTGGCGCGGGCGGTGCGCGAGGTGACGTCCTTGTCCGATACGTCGACCATGCGGGCTGCACCCGCCTCGTCGATGTGCGTGAGCCGTTGGTGCGTACTCATTACGTGTGGCGCTCCCGGTCAGGGCCTGTGAGGGCAGACACGGTACCCCCACCGGGCCCCGGTCAGCCGAGCAGTACCACGACGACCTCGGTGCCGGGCTCGGCCGTCGTGGCGTCCTCCGGGACGGTGATCAGCGCGTTGGCCCGGGCGAGGGCCGCGACCAGGTGGGATCCGGCGCCGCCGACGGGGGTGACGGTGCCTGATTCCTCATCGTACGTACCCCTCAGGAACTGGCGCTTCCCGGCGGGCGAGCTGAGCGGTTTGTCGGCGCTCAGGGTGGCGCGGACCGTCGGGCGGTGGACGTCCTTCAGGCCCATGAGGGCGCGGATCGCGGGGCGCACGAACAGCTCGAAGGAGACGTACGACGAGACCGGGTTCCCGGGGAGGGCGAGCAGCGGCGTGTGCTCCGGGCCGATGGAGCCGAAACCCTGTGGCTTGCCCGGCTGCATGGCCAGCTTGCGGAAATCGATGCCGCTGCCCGGTTCGTCCTCGTCGCCGACGGAGGACAGGGCCTCCTTGACGACGTCGTACGCCCCGACGCTGACACCGCCGGTGGTGACGATCATGTCGGCGCGGATCAGCTGGTCCTCGATGGTGGCGCGGAGCGTCTCGGCGTTGTCGGTGACGGCGCCGACACGGTAGGAGATGGCTCCCGCGTCGCGGGCGGCGGCGGTGAGGGCGAAGCTGTTGGAGTCGTAGATCTGGCCGGCTGCCAACTCCTCGCCGGGCTGGACCAGTTCGCTGCCGGTCGACAGGACGACGACTCTGGGGCGCGGGCGGACCTTTACGGTGGCGCGGCCGATGGCGGCGAGGAGTCCGATCTGGGGCGGGCCGACGACCGTACCGGCTTCCAGGGCGAGGTCGCCGACCTGGACGTCGCTGCCGCGCGCGCGGACGTGGGCGCGGGCCTCGACGGGCCGGTGGACGCGGACTTCGCCGGACGCCCCCTCCGGGGCGGCACTGTGCGCGCGCATGGTGGCGGCCGGGCCGCCGCCCGTACCGCCGTCGGTCCACTCGACCGGGACGACGGCCTCGGCGCCGGGCGGCAGCGGGGCACCGGTCATGATGCGGGCGGCCTGGCCGGGGCCGACGGTGAGCGTTTCGCCGCTGCCCGCCGCCACGTCACCGATGACGGTGAGGACGGCGGGGAACTCCTCGCTGGCGCCCGTCACATCGGCCGTACGGACCGCGTACCCGTCCATCGAGCTGTTGTCGAACGGCGGCAGGGCGATCTGGACCGTGACGTCCTCGACGAGGACACAGCCCTGCGCGTCGGGGAGTTGCAGCTCGATGGGTTCGAGCGGCTTCACCGCGGCGAGGATGTCCTCCAGGTGGTCGTCGACCGACCAGATCGTGCTGCTCAAGGTGCTACATCTCCTCGGTGACGTAACTGCGAAGCCAGGCCCGGAAGTCCGGCCCCAGGTCTTCACGTTCGCACGCGAGTCTGACAATGGCACGCAGATAGTCGCCCCGGTCCCCGGTGTCATAGCGGCGGCCCTTGAAAACGACGCCGTGCACGGGGCCGCCGACCTTCTCGTCCTCGGCCAGGAGCTGGAGGGCGTCGGTGAGCTGGATCTCGCCGCCGCGGCCCGGCTCGGTCTTGCGAAGTATGTCGAAAACGGCAGGGTTCAGGACATAGCGGCCGATGATCGCGAGATTGCTGGGCGCGTCGGCCGGGGCGGGCTTCTCGACCAGTCCGGTGACCCGTACGACATCGCTCTCGCCGGTCGGATCGACGGCCGCGCAGCCGTAGAGGTGGATCTGGGAGGGGTCGACCTCCATGAGCGCGATGACGCTGCCGCCGTGCTGCTCCTGGATGTCGATCATCCGGGACAGCAGCGGGTCGCGCGGGTCGATCAGGTCGTCGCCGAGGAGGACGGCGAAGGGCTGGTCGCCGACGTGCGGCGCGGCGCACAGGACGGCGTGGCCGAGGCCCTTGGGGTCGCCCTGGCGGACGTAGTGCATGGTGGCGAGGTCGCTCGACTCCTGCACGCGGGCCAGGCGTTCGGCGTCGCCCTTGCGGCCGAGGGCAGACTCCAGCTCGTAGTTGCGGTCGAAGTGGTCCTCGAGCGGGCGCTTGTTGCGGCCGGTGACCATGAGGACGTCGGAGAGACCCGCGGTCACGGCCTCCTCGACCACGTACTGGATGGCGGGCTTGTCGACGACGGGCAGCATCTCTTTGGGAGTGGCCTTCGTCGCCGGCAGGAACCGGGTACCGAGACCAGCGGCGGGGATGACAGCCTTGCTGATCCTGGGGTGCGACTGAGTCATGGTCAGAACGATATCCGTTGCGTATGGGCGGAAGATTAGGCTCCGGTCAATAAATTCTCATACGAGGGGTTTGTGGAGCCGCTGTGTTGTGTGACGAGCCTGACAAGGCCGGGTTGCGAAGAGAACTCCTGGACATGAGGAACCGGTTGACCAGGGATGACGCGCAGAAGGCGGCCACGGTTCTGGCCCGCAGGGCATTGGAGCTTCCGGAGCTCACAGAGGCCCGGACGGTGGCCGCATACGTAGCGTTCGGGAGCGAACCGGGCACCCGCGCGCTGCTCGACGCGCTGCGCGCGCGGGGCGTGCGGGTGCTGCTGCCGGTGCTCCTGCCGGACAACGATCTGGACTGGGCCGAGTACGAGGGCGCCGAGAATCTCGTACGGGCCAGGCTCGGGCTCCTCCAGCCCGCCGGCACGCCACTCGGCGTGGACGCGATCCTGGAGGCCGAGGCGGTGCTGCTGCCCGGCCTCGCCGTGGACAGCCGCGGCACGCGGCTCGGGCGGGGCGGCGGCTCGTACGACCGGGCGCTCGCCAGGCTGGAAGCGGCGGACGCCCATCCGCACCTGGTGGTGCTGCTGTACGACGACGAGGTGATCGCGCGGGTCCCGAAGGAACCGCACGACCACCCCGTGACCGCCGTCGTGACGCCGGGTGGCGTCAGGCGCTTTACGGCCTGAGCACCAGCTTGTCGGCGGTGCTCTTCTCGACCGCCTCGTCGCTGTAGGGCCAGTCGAGCAGCTCGCCCTTCGCCCACTTGTCCGTCTGGTCGGTGTAGTGCGCGCTGTACGCGTGGCCCGAGGCGCCGGTGAGGTTGATCCAGCGGGACTTGTCGAGGTCGTTCAGGTTCACGACCATCCGCATGGACGGCACCCAGGTGACCTCGTAGCCGCCCGCCGCGTTCCAGCCGGTGGCGTTGACGGCGGCCTCGCCGCCGCCCAGGTTCCACGGGCCCCGGTTGAGCAGCCACTGGACGGCGCCGGGGCCCTCGGTGCCGAGGGTCTGGTTCTTCAGCGTCAGCTGGTGCAGGCGGCCCCAGCTCCAGCCGTCGACGTCCTTGCCGAGCTTGGCCGTGAGCTCCCAGCGGGCGTCCTTCAGTGCGCGGGCGAGCAGGTCCTCACGGGTTTTGGTGGGCTTGTCGAGGCGGGTGCTCGGCGACTGCCACCACTCGTTGTTCTCGTCCTTCAGCATCGTGCGGACGACCTCGTACCAGCGGTCGCCGCCGTCCGGCTGGGCCGAGTCCTTGTCGCGCTGCCCGCACTCGCGGACCCGCTCGTCGAGGTCGTCGACGGGGCCCGTGCTGTCGGCGGGGCGGACGATGAGGCACTGGCCCTTGACCCGGAGTTCCTTGGGCAGCTTGTTGCCGAAGGCGAGCTTGAGGACATTGCGCCACACCGCGTTGAAGTACGCGGCGGCGGCGGAGTCCGGCTCCTGGGTGTAGTCCCAGCCTTCGAGGAGCTTCTGCGCCTCGCGGACGTTCGGGTCCGAGACATCGGTCTTCAGCAGGTGGGGCGTGAGCAGCTTCGCGATCTCGCTGCTGTTGTCCGTCTGCATGGTCCGCATGTCGTCGGTCGAGATCTTCCCGCCGTCCTTGATCTTCGACTCGATGAGGTCGTTGATCCGCTGGCTGCGGGCGCCGTAGCCCCAGTCCTCGGTGAGGAGGTAGGGGTACTTCTTCTTGTCGATCACGGCCTGGTTGGCGGTGACGATGTAGCCGCGCTCGGGGTTGTACTCGTACGGCAGCTCGTCCTGCGGGATGAACTTGGTCCAGCGGTAGCGGGAGTCCCATCCGGGGGCGGGCAGTGTGCCGTTGCCCGCGCCGCGGACCGGGATGCGGCCCGGGGCCTGGTAGCCGATGTTGCCCTTGGTGTCGGCGTAGATGAGGTTCTGCGAGGGGACCTCGAAGTGGGCGGCCGCGGCGCGGAAGGTCTTGAAGTCCTTCGCCCGGTTCAGCTCGAAGACGGCGTCCATGGACTTGCCCGGCGTGAGGGCGGTCCACTTGAGGGCGATCCCGTAGCCGTTGCCCCGGTCGGGGGCGGCATTGGTGACGGGGGCCTTCTCGCCGACCTTCTCCAGCTCGCTGCTGCGGTCGGAGACCAGCGGGCCGTTGTTGGTGGAGCGGACGGTGATCTTCTTCGGCTTGCCGCCGGCGACCTTGATGGTCTCCTCGCGGGTCGTGAAGGCCTTCTCCCGGCCGTCGTAGAGGTAGGTCTCGCCGGAGACCTTCTCCAGGTAGAGGTCGGTGACGTCGGCGCCGAGGTTGGTGAAGCCCCAGGCAATGTCCTGGTTGTGACCGATTATTACGCCGGGCATGCCGGAGAAGGTGTAGCCGGCGGCGTCGTACTGGCACTTGGCGGAGACGCTGCGGCAGTGCAGGCCCATCTGGTACCAGAGCGAGGGCAGCTGGGGGGCCAGGTGCGGGTCGTTGGCGAGGAGCGGCTTGCCGGTGGTCGTGTACGTGCCGGAGACGACCCAGGAGTTGGAGCCGATGCCGCTGCCGTTCGGGCCGAGGAGGGCGGGGATCTCGTCGAGGGCGTCGGAGATGCCGGAGAGCTGGGACTGGAAGCCCTGGGTGGCGTCGGCCGCGTTGTTCGCGATGCCGTTGCCGGTGCCTGTACCGGTGCCGGATCCAGTGCCCGTACCCGTACCCGTACCGGTGCCGGCACCGGATCCGGTCGACGTGGCCGAGGCGGTCGGGTCGTACTTCTTCGTGCCCTGGTTGAGCGCGCCCTCTGCGACGACCGGCTTGTTCCGGTCGTACGGATAGGCCGGATACAGGTCCTTGATCTGCTTCGCCGTCAGCCGGCTCGTCATCAGCGACCGGTCGATCTCGTCCTGCATGTTGCCGCGCAGGTCCCAGGCCATGGCCTTGAGCCAGGCCACCGAGTCGACGGGCGTCCACTTCTCGGGCTTGTAGTCGTTCGTGAAGCCGAGGGCGGCGTACTCGACGGAGATGTCCTTGCCGTCGCGGCCCTCGAGGTAGGCGTTGACGCCCGCGGCGTACGCCTGGAGGTACTTCTTGGTCTCCGGCGTCAGCTTGGTGTCGTACTCCTGCTGCGCGACCTGGCGCCAGCCGAGCGTACGCAGGAAGGCATCCGTCTCGACCTGGCCCGAACCGAACATCTCCGAGAGACGGCCCGACGTCATGTGACGGCGTACGTCCATCTCGTAGAAGCGGTCCTGCGCCTGGACGAAGCCCTGGGCGCGGAAGAGGTCCTCGTCGGTGTCCGCGTAGATCTGGGGGATGCCGTAGCTGTCGCGCTTGACGTCGACGATGCCCGAAAGGCCGTCCAGTTCGAGTGATCCCGTGGTCTGCGGGAAGGAGGCGCGCACGGTGCTGATGCTCCAGTACGTGCCGTAGCCGACACCCGTGACGAGGGCCAACACCAGCACGATCACGATCAGGCGGGCGCGACGCCCCTTCTTCTTGCCGGAAGAGGCGGTTGTGTTGGCGGGCATCGCTGTCCTTCGAGGGGCAGGGTGGTCCTGGAGTGCTGGAGCAACCATAGGCGCAGCACTCTTGGGCTCCGGACTCGGTGCCTGTTTGAGCGGTTGTACGGACGATCAGGCGCGTCAAGGAAGCGTTAAAGATTAGGTAAGGTAACGAAGTACTGGCCAACGGAGGAACCGCCGACGGGCGTGCGAGGGAAGGAACGGCCACTGACTGTCCACGAGCTCAACGAACTCCTGCTCATCTGCTCGCTCGTCCTGCTCATCGCCGTCGCGGCGGTCCGCATCTCGTCCCGGAGCGGGCTCCCCAGCCTGCTGCTGTATCTCGGGATCGGCGTTGCCATCGGGCAGGACGGCATCTTCGCCGTCAAGTTCGACAACGCCGAACTGACGCAGGTGATCGGCTACGCCGCGCTGGTGGTGATCCTGGCCGAGGGTGGCCTGGGTACGAAGTGGAAGCAGGTCAAGCCCGCGTTGCCCGCCGCGGTCGCGCTGTCGACCGTCGGCGTCGCGGTGAGCGTGGGCGTTACGGCGGCCGGCGCGCACTATCTCGTCGGCCTCGAATGGCGGCAGGCGCTGATCATCGGCGCGGTCGTCTCGTCGACGGACGCCGCCGCGGTCTTCTCCGTACTGCGCAAGGTTCCGCTGCCTACCCGGATCACGGGTGTGCTGGAGGCGGAGTCGGGCTTCAACGACGCCCCTGTCGTGATCCTGGTGGTCGCCTTCTCGACGGCCGGGCCGGTGGACGACTGGTACTTCCTCGTCGGCAAGATCGTTCTGGAGCTGGCGATCGGCGCGAGCATCGGTCTCGCGGTGGGCTGGCTCGGAGCGTTCGGGCTGCGTCATGTGGCACTGCCCGCTTCCGGCCTGTATCCGATCGCGGTCATGGCCATCGCCCTGTCGGCGTACGCCGCCGGAGCCATCGCGCACGGCAGTGGATTCCTCTCCGTCTACCTGGCCGCCATGGTGCTGGGGAACTCCAAGCTGCCGCACTGGCCGGCCACGCGCGGATTCGCGGACGGGCTCGGCTGGATCGCACAGATCGGCATGTTCGTCCTGCTCGGCCTGCTGGTGACGCCGCACGAGCTGGGGGCCGACTTCTGGCCCGCTGTCGTCGTGGGTCTGGTGCTCACGATGGTGGCGCGGCCGCTGGGGGTTCTCGTCAGCCTGCTGCCGTTCCGTATCCCGTGGCGGGAGCAGGCCCTGATGTCCTGGGCCGGGCTGCGCGGTGCGGTGCCCATCATTTTGGCGACCATTCCCCTGGTCACGGAGATCGAGGGCAGCGACCGGGTCTTCAACATCGTCTTCGTCCTCGTCGTCGTCTACACCCTCGTACAGGGGCCGACGCTGCCCTGGTTGGCGAAGCGGCTGCGGCTCGGCGTCGACCCGTCGGAGGCCGCCGACCTGGGCGTCGAGTCGGCGCCACTGGAGCGGCTGCGCGGGCACCTGCTGTCGGTCGCGATCCCCGAGAAGTCGAAGATGCACGGCGTGGAGGTGGCCGAGCTGCGACTGCCGCACGGGGCCGCCGTGACCTTGGTCGTACGGGACGGAACCAGCTTCGTACCGCTGCCGACGACTGTGCTGCGGCGGGGCGACGAGCTGCTCGTCGTGGCCACCGATCCGGTACGGGACGCGGCGGAGCAGCGGCTGCGGGCGGTCGGGCAGGGCGGAAAGCTCGCCGGATGGCTCGGAACCGGCGACACAACGTCCGGTTGATCACAGGCAGTGTGACGGATTCCTTAGGCATTTACAGGCGTCACACTGGGGACACCCTGTAACATGAAGGTCTACTGATCGACCAACTCTGCCTGACGCAGAGCTGGCGCGACCGTACGGCGGCCGGCCCCCTCTCTGTGGGTGTCCTGGTATCTACCGCCGGTCCTGCGCAAGAGGACAGCTCTCGGCGGCTCCCGCATGCCCACCACCGCGTGCACAGGGGAGCGTCACCAGGCGGCAGAAAGGCAAGGACCGTGTCCAACACGGTCACCACCCCGCGCCCTGGTTACGGCCGGCTGCTCCGCACCCCTGGAGCATGGACGTACCTGTTGCCCGGATTCCTGGCACGGCAGCCCTTCGCGATGCTGACCATCGGCATCGTGCTGCTGGTGCAGCACACCACTGGTTCGTACGGAAGCGCGGGCGCTGTAGCCGCCGTAACCGGCGTTTCCATGGCACTGTTCGCGCCGCAGAGCGGCAAACTGGCCGACCGTTTCGGACAGAGCGCCGTTCTGATTCCGGGCGTCCTTGTACACACCGCTTCCGTCGTCACACTGACGGCGCTCGCGCTCGCGGACGCCCCCATGTGGGCGCTGTTCGTCGCGGCCGTTCCCACCGGTGCTTCCGTACCGCAGATCGGCCCGATGGTGCGGGCCCGCTGGGCCGCCAAGCTGGAGGGCTCGCCGCTGATGTCGACGGCGGCCGCCTTCGAGTCCGTGACGGACGAGTTCACCTTCGTCGTCGGCCCGGTGCTCGCGACCGCGCTGTGCACCGGCGTGCACCCGGCGGCCGGTCTGGCCGCAGAGGCGGCGCTGACGCTGGTCGGCGGCCTGTTCTTCGCGATGCAGCGGCGTACCCAGCCGCAGGCCGGACGCCTGACCGTGTCCGAAGGACGCCGGGTCTCCGCCCTCTCCATGCCGGGCGTACGCGTCCTCGCGATGGCCTTCCTGGGCATCGGAGCGGTCTTCGGCGGAATGCAGGTCTCACTGACCGCGTTCTCCGAGGAGATCGGCAACCCCGGCGTCAACGGGCTGCTGTACGGAACCTTCGCCGCGGGCAACATGCTCGCGGGCATCGCGTGCGGCGCGATCGCCTGGAAGGTCGGCCCCCGTCGCCGGCTGATGGTCGGGTACGCCGCCCTGACGCTGGCCGCCTCCGGGCTGTGGGCGGTGCACTCCGTGCCACTGCTCGCCGGGCTGGGGCTGCTGGTCGGCCTGTGCATCGCGCCCGCGCTGATCACCGGCTACACGATGGTCGAGACCCTGGTGCCGGCTTCGGCCCGTACCGAGGCCTTCACGTGGCTGACCGGCGCCGTCGCGCTCGGCCAGGCCGCTGCTGTCACGGTCGCCGGCCGGCTGGCGGACGCGAACGGTGCCAGCGCCGGGTTCCTGGTGCCGCTGGGCGGTACGGCGCTTGCGCTGATCACGCTCGTGGCGCTGCGCTCGCGGCTCGTGCCGAAGGCTCCGGGACGGGTCGCCGCGCGTGGGATGGGTCACCGAGTGCCCGTGACGGTGGACTGATCCAGCGGAATAGGTCAGTATGGAACGTCGTTAGCACTCATCGAGTGAGAGTGCCAGGAGGAGCAAGTGCCGACCTACCAGTACCAGTGCACCGAGTGCCGCGAAGGCCTCGAGGCGGTGCAGAAGTTCACCGATGACGCACTGACCGTGTGCCCGAGCTGCCAGGGACGCCTCAAGAAGGTGTTCTCCGCGGTCGGCATCGTCTTCAAGGGTTCCGGGTTCTACCGGAACGACAGCCGCGGCTCCTCGTCGAGCAGCACGCCGGCCACGTCGTCCGCGAAGACCGCCGCGTCGTCTTCTTCGTCGTCCTCGTCTTCGGGGTCCCCGGGGTCTTCGTCCGACTCGAAGCCCGCCGCGTCGTCGAGCACCAGTGGCTCTTCGGGTTCGTCGAGCTCTTCCAGCAGCACCTCGGCCGCGTAGCGCGCCACATGCCGTAACAGGACCCCGCCGTATGGGACGGCGGGGTCTTCGGCATGTCCGTGCCCGGCTACTGTGGCGGCCATGTTGAACGCACAGATCGGCGTGATAGGCGGCTCGGGCTTCTACTCCTTCCTGGAGGACGTGACCGAGGTCCAGGTGGACACTCCCTACGGGAAGCCGAGCGACTCCCTCTTCCTCGGCGAGATCGCCGGGCGGCGGGTCGCCTTCCTCCCCCGCCACGGGCGCGGTCACCACCTGCCGCCGCACCGCATCAACTACCGCGCCAACCTGTGGGCGCTGCGTTCCGTCGGCGCACGCCAGGTGCTCGGGCCGTGCGCGGTGGGCGGGCTGCGGGCCGAGTACGGGCCGGGGACGCTGCTCGTACCGGATCAGCTGGTGGACCGTACGAAGGCGCGTACGCAGACCTTCTACGACGGTGAGACGCTCGTCGACGGGAAGCTGCCGAAGGTGGTGCACCTGAGCTTCGCCGACCCGTACTGCCCCGAGGGGCGCAAGGCGGCGGTCGCGGCGGCGCGCGGGCGCGACTGGGAGCCGGTGGACGGCGGGACCCTGGTCGTCGTAGAGGGGCCGCGTTTCTCCACGCGGGCCGAGTCGCGGTGGCATGCGGCGATGGGCTGGTCGGTGGTCGGCATGACCGGGCATCCGGAGGCTGTACTCGCCCGGGAGCTCGGGCTCTGCTACACGTCGCTGGCGCTGGTGACGGACTTGGACGCCGGGGCCGAGACGGGCGAGGGCGTCTCCCACGAGGAGGTGCTCAAGGTCTTCGCCGCGAATGTCGACCGGCTGCGCTCGGTGCTCTTCGACGCGGTGGCCGGGCTGCCGGCGGACGAGGCGCGCGACTGCCTGTGCGCGCACGCGCTCGACGGGCTGGACACGGGGATCGAACTGCCCTAGCGGGTGAGCGAGTTGTCCACAGGCCGGGGGTAGTCCACAGGCTCCGGCGGGATCCGGGCGGAGCGTGGATCGTGAGGAGCGTTCAGCCGAATCTCCTCGCGGCAGGCGGTGGTTTCCGTGTCCCCCTCGTCCCGTACGTCCCCCACTTACTCTCTTCCCGCATGTCCGGCCCCGCCTCCCTGTGGTGTGCCCGAGTTCGACCCTGTGCGGGTGCGTGGCGGCAGGCGCTTCCTGCGGCGCGCGGTGCGGCGCAGGAAGCGGGCGATGGCGGGCGCGCTCGCCATGGCCGCCGCCGCGCTGGCCGCTTCGGGCGTGTACGACACGGGGCGTACGGGAGCCGCGCGGGCGGCGGCCGTCGCCGCGCCGCAGCGTGAGCGGAAGCCGGTGGAGATGGTGTCCGCGCCGGTACGTATCGCTGATGCCGCGACCGTACGGCTGCTGCGGCGGGGCGACCGCGTCGATGTGATCGCCGCCGCCAACGCGTCGGCGGGCGGCGCGAGATCCGGTGCGCGGGTGGTGGCCGCGGGTGTCCGGGTGGCCGAAGTGCCGAGGGCGGCTGCTGGGACTTTCGGAGACGACAGCGGAGCGCTGGTGGTCCTGTCCGTCCCCCGGAGCACGGCCGCGGAACTGGCCGGTGCGGGGACGACGTCGCAGCTGGCGGTGACGTTGTGCTGACTAGAACTGGCGCGCTGTCATGTCACTGGTTCGTGGGCCGCGGCTGGACAGGCCCGTCACATGCTGACGTAGGTTGCGGAACGGTTTGCTCCGTCCCCGGTAAATGCGAAAAGAGGCTCATCCGTGAGCGAGCAGAAGCAGAGCGTCCTGGAGGGCTTCAAGGTCTTCCTGATGCGCGGCAATGTGATCGACCTTGCCGTCGCGGTGGTCATCGGCGCCGCGTTCACGAACATCGTGAACGCCGTGGTGAAGGGGATCATCAGCCCGCTGGTCGGGGCGATCGGCACGAAGAACCTGGACGTCTACTCCTACTGCCTCAAGGACCCCTGCGGCATCGACACGAAGGGGGAGCCCACCGGCGTCAACATCCTCTGGGGTTCGGTGCTGAACGCGACGCTCACCTTCTTGATCACCGCTGCGGTCGTCTACTTCCTCATGGTGCTGCCCATGTCCAAGTACCTGGCCAGGCAGGCGAAGCGGAAGAAGGAGAAGGAGGCTGCGGTGGAAGTCATGGAAGCCACCGAGGTCGAGCTGCTGAAGGAGATCAGGGACGCCCTGGTGGCGCAGCGCGGCTCGGGTCACGACGACCGATAGTCACTGCTGCTTCTCAGAGGTGGTGCGGCGGCTTCTCGTCCAGGAAGCGGGCGAGGTCGGCCGCGCTGTCGGCCGATCCACCGGGAGGCCGCTCACCCCACCCTCGGTCCGTATCGTCCGCCGATTGCTGGTCGAGCGGATCTCCGAAGTCCAGCGTCGGCTTGGGCCGTGGCTTTCGCTCCGGCTGCTGCTCGGGCTCGTGCTCCGGATCGCGCGGTCCGTGGGCGGGGGCGGTGCTCATACCTCAAGGGTACGGCGATCCGGCAGAGCTGACCTCTCGCGCCGCGGCGGCCAACCCCCGTGATACCTACAAACCATGGGACAGATCACGAGAGCAGACGCACTGACGGACGTGGCCGGTCTGCGGGTCGGGCACGCCCGAGTGCCCGGCGACCGCGCGCTGAGCGGCACCACCGTCGTCCTGGCCCCGGAAGGCGGGGCTGTCGCCGCCGTGGACGTACGGGGCGGGGGACCCGGCACGCGCGATACGGACGCCCTCGACCCGCGCAACCTGGTGCAGCGCGTCGACGCCGTCGTGCTCACGGGCGGCAGCGGGTACGGCCTCGATGCCGTGTCCGGGGTGATGGCGTGGCTGGAGGAGCAGGGGCGCGGCTTCCGGGTCGGACCCGACCCGGCGCAGGTCGTGCCGGTCGTCCCGGCCGCCTGCCTCTTCGACCTGGGGCGCGGCGGCGACTGGCGGGCCAGGCCGGACGCCGCGACAGGACGCGCGGCTGTCGAGGACGCCGCCCGTACGGAAGCCGGGGCGCCGGTCGCCGAGGGCGGGGTGGGTGCCGGGACGGGCGCGGTCGTGGGCGCGCTGAAGGGCGGAGTCGGCTCGGCGAGCGTCGTCCTCGATTCGGGCATCACGGTGGGCGCGCTCGCGGTCGTCAACGCCGTCGGTTCGGCGGTCGATCCGCTGACGGGCGTGTTGTACGGGAGGTATTTCGGGGGCCGGGTCGACTACCCGGCGGCGGAGGTGCACGAGGCGGCGCAGCGCCGCCTCGACGAAGCGCGCAAGGAAACGGAGCGGCGCTCGGCGGGCTTCGCACGCCCACCGCTGAACACCACCCTCGCGGTCGTCGCCACCGACGCCGAACTGACCCGTGCCCAGGCGCAGAAGCTGGCGGGCACGGCGCACGACGGCCTCGCGCGCGCCGTACGTCCCGTGCATCTGCTTACCGACGGAGACACCGTCTTCGCCCTCTCCACGGGCACGCGGCCGCTGCTGACCGAGACGCCGGAGCCCGTCTTCGCGGCGCACGTGGGCGCAACCGCCCTGAACGAGGTGCTGGCCGCCGGCGCCGACGCGTTGACTCGCGCTGTGGTGAAAGCCGTACTGGCGGCGGAGGGGTTCGACGGCCCTGGTGGCGCTTACCCGGCGTACCGGGATCTCTACTGACGTACGGACGCGCCGAGTTGACCGGGGCGCGCGGGAACCACTCGTGCGCCCCCTTCGTTTTCCTCAACCCCGGAGACGTTGTCAGACCCAGGGGCTACGTTGAGCACTCGGCAAGTAACAAGCGGCGACGGCCTGGAGACACCCTTGAGCGATCCGTACGAGACAACCGAGGAGCACCTCGAGCGACTCCTGGGGCGCGCACTCAACTCGTTCGACCTGCCCGACCCGATCGTCGAGCGGCTCGAATCGGCGCTGGCACACAGCACTTCCCTGCACTCCTCGCACCACACGGCGGGAATGCACCGGGAGACGTTCAAACACGAGTTCCTGCTCTCCGACGCGACCTCTCTCACCCTGTGGGAGCTGGCGCACAACGCGGGCCGCGACGGCACCACGCAATACGAGATCTATACGGAGGCGGCCGAGGTCCGGCTTGCCGCGTCCAGGCTGCCGCGCCCGAACGGGACGGAGGCGTTCGGCTTTTCCGATCCGGCCGCCGGTTCCGGCGCAGCCGAAGGGCGTGACGCGGACGGCTTCGACCCTGCCAGCTTCGACGAGGACGCCCGTGACGTGGACCTCGACGCCGACCTCGAAATCCTTGCCACGCTGATGGCCAAGCGCCCGGCTGCCCCACGCATCTACGTCCCGGACAATTCCGCCGACCACGCGCGCCGGGTACTCCGCCGCGCCGAGAACGCGGACAAGCCCGGGCAGGACACCGCGCACCGCCTGGCCGGTGCCCTCGCCCACCAGATCACCCAGGCCTTCGGCCGCCAGTGCAGTGTCGAGGGCCGGGACGCCGGCTTCACGCTGTACGAGCACGCGTTCCTGCTGCTCGACGGCAGCGAGGCCAGCCTTTGGGAGGTCGAGCACACGGCGACGCCCGACGGCCGCCACATGTGCGAGGTGTACGAGACGGAGCACACCGCGCGCGAAGCGATGGAGCACCGCGCGCGGGTGCGCTGACGTCGGCGTGGCGTAGGTGCGGAGTGCGTGACGTGGTGCGCGGAGTGCGTGACGTGGGTCTAGCGCGTCACGTGGGCGCGTGCGTCACGTGGGTCAGGCTGCCACCGTGACCTTGGCTTGCGTGGACGGCTCCGGCTTCGCCGGTTCCGCCGTCCTGCGCATCCCCTTGAGGAGGATGACCAGCCCCGCGCTGACCGCCGTACCCGCCAGGACGGCGACCAGGTAGAGGAACGGGTTGCCGATCAGCGGGACCACAAAGATGCCGCCGTGCGGGGCACGCAGAGTGCACTCGAAGGCCATCGACAGGGCGCCGCTGACCGCGCCGCCCGCCATCGCCGCCGGGATCACACGCAGCGGGTCGGCCGCGGCGAAGGGGGTCGCGCCCTCGGTGATGAACGAGGCGCCGAGCACCTAGGCCGCCTTGCCGTTCTCGTGCTCTGTCTTGGTGAAGAGCTTGCCTCGTAGGACCGTTGCCACCGCCATCGCGAGCGGCGGGACCATTCCGGCGGCCATCACCGCGGCCATGACCTTGAGGCTGCCTTCGTTGGGATTGGCGAGGCCGCCGACCGCGAAGGCGTAGGCGACCTTGTTGAGCGGGCCGCCGAGGTCGAACGCCATCATCAGGCCGAGGATGACGCCCAGGATGACCGCGTTGGCGCCGGACAGGCCGGACAGCCAGTCCGTCAGCGCCGGCTGGAGCCCCGCGATCGGCTCGCCGACCACCAGGAACATCAGGAAGCCGACGATCACCGACGAGATCAGCGGGATCACGACGACCGGCATGATGCCGCGCAGGGGTGCCGGGATCTTGATCTCCGCCAGCCCGCCGATCTGGAACATCAGCGCGGCCCAGCTGGTGGCCTCCGTCCACGCGAAGTGCTCCATGACGGAGGGCGCCTTGCCGATCGTGCAGCCGCCGATCGCGAAGCCGAGCGCGATGAGCAGACCGCCTGCGGCGACGAACGGCACCATGTAACTGACGTAGTACTTGGAGCCACTCGGCCAGTGGACCAGGTGTGGACCGCCGAGGGCACTCAGGGGCCCTGAGGTACTCGTTCATTCAGCTCAAGACAGGGTTCTCCCGTCAGCGCAGCACCCTCTTGAAAGCCGTCGTGGCAGCGATCTCACCGTGGGTTCAAATCCCACACCCACCGCGCAGCTCAACGTAGGTACAGGTCAGAAGGGGTGTCTCCGACTCGGAGACACCCCTTCTGCGTTCACCCTGTCTCACCCTGCCTCGCCCGTATCCCACTGTGGACCAGGGTGTACGGCCAACCTGCGGCCAGGATTCGGCAGCCTCGCCGAACGTGACGTTTCTTGATCGGCGTGCGCTGTGATCAGCAGGGCCGGTATGGCCGGTCCACAGAAGCAAGAAAGGAGCGCATGTGCGCTTCACACACGCTGCGTTGACAGTCGGGCTCGCGGTTGCGACGAGCCTGTCACTGGCGGGGACCGCCGGCGCGGAGGGAACGGTGGAGGCGGGCCGGATCACCGCCACGGACTACTCTGCGGGGTCCCCCGCCACCGTCGCGCTGGACCCGGCGACCGGCTCCGTCACCACCACGTTCGCCCAGGCCGCGGAAGACGGGGTCCTCTCGCCCAAGGGCTCCCGGGTGGCGTACATCCAACGCCGGGATACGTGCATACCGCAGACCGAAGGGTGCATGTACGCCCGCGACCTGGTGATCGCCGACGCCGACGGCAGCGACCGGCGCGTCCTGGCCGAGGGCGTCCAGCCCGAAGACGCCACCGCGCCGTACGTCGGACACCCTGACTGGTCTCCGAGCGGTAAGCGGGTCGTCTACGACAGCCCACGCGGCCTGGAGTGGATCGCCACGGACGGCACCGGTGCTGAGGTGCTCACCTCCGGCAGCCACGGCACGTTCTCCCCGGACGGCCGGAGCATCGCCTTCCTGAAGGCCACCTCGTACGAGACGCCTGACGGCACGGAGTACGGCTCCGACGTCTACACCCTGAACTTGGCCACCCGCGAGGTCCGCGCCGTCACAACCGATCACCAGGCGTGGTCGACGGCCGCTGATTGGTCCCCCGACGGGCAGCGCGTCGTCCACTCCACCGGGCACGGCCTGCGCATCACGGACGTGGCCACCGGCGCCGCCACCGAGCCGCAGTGGCCGATGCCCCTCTCCAGCATCCAGAATCCGGTCTTCTCCCCCGACGGCAGCCGGATCGCCTTCACCGCCGTCGACGACTTCGCCGGCACAAGCGGCGTCTATGTCGTCGATGCCGCCGACGGGGGGAACCTCCGCGTGCTCACCGACCGTCCCGTGACCCTCACGGACTGGCTGGCCAACTAGAGCCGCAGGGCCCGGGCCCCGGCGGAGGCTTACGGCACGACGATTTGAAAACCGTCGTGGCAGCGATGTCTCCGTGGGTTCATATCCCACACCCACCGCAGATGAACGGCCCCTGACCAGGTGAATCGATCGGGGGCCGTTCTCATGTGCGCTGTCCGTCAACCACCGTGGTTCCCCGTCAGTTTCCGGTCGACCGGGCACGGCAGAGGCACGGTCACCTTCTGATCCGTAGCTACAGTTGATGTCGTCACGCAGTTGGAGACATGTCGGCGGCCTGGGCCGTAGCCGTCGGCGGCCCAGGCAGCACGGCAGTTACCTCTTGACCGTCACCTGGAGAGGGGCCAGGTCCGGGCTTGGAGCGTGCATGGTGCTGCTGGCGGACTGCGGCTGGGCGGTCGGGCTCTGCGGGGCCGCTCCCTTGTAGTACGGGGTGTAGGCGTAGTGGCTGCCCACGCCGATGGCCGCACCGATCATCGGGATGACGGACGCGTCGACCGAGCCGGTGCCGCCGAAGACGGCCACGTGGTTCATGCTCGCCGACATCCGCATCAGGTACCGCTTGGTGTCGTACGGCAGCGAGGTGACGTCGGTCCACAGCAGCGGACCGTAGGTGGTCATCGCCGACGACGCGGAGACACCCCCGCGCCAACTGCCCACGGAGGCCACCGCGGCGTTCGACGGCAGCGACCACCACAGCTTGGCGAGCTGCGCGGCGTTCGACTGCGGATTGGCGCCGGCGACCCGGTAGTAGCTGTACTGGCTGGGCCAGTGCGGCATCTTGCCAGCCTTGTAAGCCTTGGCCAGCGCCGACTCGGCGTCGGTCCCCACCGTGATGATCTTCGTCGTGCTCGGGCTGTACTTGTCGAGGTGGCCGTAGACGGACGCGGTCATGGTCGAGCCGTCGGTCAGCAGCACGACCGCGGTCCCCGAACTGCCCATGGACCCCGCGGCGGAACTGGCCGCGAGGGCGTTGTGGTAGTCGGTGCCGGTGGCCAGGAACACGTACTTCGGCGTACTGGTGATCGTCTTGGCCACGGCCACCGAGGTGGAGTAGCGCGAGACGTCGGACAGTCGCTTGGCGACGTACCCGAGCGAGGTCACCTTGGACGCCACCGAGCTGCTGAGGACGTTGGTGCCGCCGACCAGGTAGACCGTCTTGCCCTTCGGCAGCATGCGCTGCAGCTCGGTCTGCACCGAGGAGTCCAGGCTCGTTCCGGAGGTCATCAGCACCGGTCCGCGCTTCTTGCCGGCCAGCGAGGTCGCGGTGGTGGCGTACGCCGAGTCCGACTTGCTGATGAGGACGGCCGCGCCCGCATTCGTCAGGCCGGGCGTGCTCTTGCCGACCGTGTTCCACGTCCACTTGGACGACGCGATGTTGGTGTCGTAGGTGTCGGAGCCGTAGACCCGGGAGATCGTGTTGTCCCTGAGCGGCTGCCAGGCCACGTTGGTGCCGTCGCCCTGGAAAACCCGCGTCTCCGTGCCCGTGCCGAGGTCGTGGATCCACACCTGCGGGCCCTGCGGGACGTCCGGGTTGCCGGAGACGAAGATGTCGTACGCGATCCGGTTGCCCTGCGGCGACCAGGCGGGCCGGTTGTGGTCGGTGGCGTCCGTGGTGACCTGGGTCAACCCGGTGCCGTCGGTCTTGACCGTGAACAGCTGCTTGTGCCCATCGACGGACCGGGTGAAGGCCACCGACTGGCCGTCCGCGGAGATGCTCGGATCCTTCGCGTTGTCGGCCAGCTTGGTGAACGCCCCGGTACGGCCGTTGTAGACCCACACGGCCGGAGTGCCGGCGGTCGCGCAGCTCGTGCCGGTGCGCACGAAGGCCAGCATGCCGTTGACCGCGCCGCTGGGCTTGGAGTCGCAGCCGTCGACGTCGGTGCCGAACAGTGCCTGGGGTGCGCGGGTGCCGTCGGCCGCGGTCACCCGCAGTCGGCCTGCCGCGGTGAAGACGATATCGCCGCCGCCGTACCAGAACGTCGGGTCGGCCGGATGCCAGCCGCTGCCCGTCGGCATGGTGATGTCGACACCGGTGTCCTCCGAGTCGGCCCATGCCGTGCGGATGTGGTCGTCGTAGGGGTTCACGAAGGCGACCTGGCTGCCGTCGGCGGACCAGGCGCCCTGGTTTCCAGTCGGGCTGAACGAGGACCATGAGGACCCGTTGGGGTCAACGAAGCTCATCTGACCGCCGACATCGGTGTACAGCAGTTTGCCGTCGACGGCCGGCCAGCTGCCGGTGACGGCAGTCGCCGGGCCCGGAAGCCCGGCGACGAGACCGGCCGCGAGCGCGGCGACGGTCGTGAGCGCCGCGAATCTGCGGCGCGTAGGCGTGTTCAATGTGCCCCCACAGGTAAATGGATGGCCACCGGGCCTCTCCCCCGAGGTGAACGAACGGCATCGTGTTCGTCGTCCGTACGGCAGCGGCGAAACACTAGTGGCAGGCCACGGCAGCTGTGAAGGCAGGGGGCACGCGGGGGAAGGGCAGGTCGGAGGGGCAGGCAAGCCCGAAGTTTTGAGACCCAGCCATCATCCTTATCAGGTCGGTCACTCTGAGCCGCTGCTCCAGGTGACCCAACCGTTTCGTCTGGCTGGTTAGCTTTTCGTGTTCAGGCGCAACCCCTCTCGTTCGCACCTGTTGGTGTCAGCCGTTGATGTCGGATCGCTAGAGCTGATCTCGCCACCACGGGGTGCCAGGAGAGTCGGCACGGACAACCTTCGCTCGGGTCAGGATCTTGCTGTCGAGAGCCCAGACGAGCTTGCGCAGCTCCTGGGCCGACTTCTTCGGCAACGCATGCAGCATCTCTTCGAGGTGATCGCGAAAGAGCCCTGGATCGCACCCGCACTCAGGGATGCCGCACCGGGACGCGGTGTACGGGTCCGCCATGCGCCTCAATGGACCGTGCGCCAAAGCGGCCCAGTGCCAGAACGCTTCGGCTGTTGCGCCTGGCCAGTAGCGGGTGCGTTCAAGCCTGCGGATGTGGGCCTCGCACCCTCCCGGTAGACGGTCGATGACTGGGTAGCGAGGGCGACGGCTGCTGATGCGTACGGGAATGTCATCCCGCACTTCGGCCGGGCGCCTACGCGGCATTGCCCTTTCGGTTGTGGTTCATGGGGGCACCGTATTGCCGGCCTGCGCTGTCGATCTACCCGCACTTCGTCACGCGGTCGGTGGCGGCTTTGGGCTGGAGCTGCTTTGGGGCGAGTGATCACGGCCCCTTACGCTGGCCGCGATTCGGGCAGCGCATACGGAAGTCGTGCTGCAGTTGATCCGGAAGGTGCGTGCTGCCGCGAGAAGCTCTCAAGGGAGCTGATCGAGGGCTGCCTGTTGGAGCGGGTGTCGCCCACGACCGGCACCGGCGCGACCTCGATGCCCTACGCGCCCAGGAGTTGGGCGACGAGCGCACCCGGAGCCCCGCCGAGCGGCATGACGGCGACGGTGCGGTGCCCGGCGGCGGCGACGGCGCGCGAGACGTTGACTCCCTTGCCGCCCGGGTCCATCCGGTCGGCGGTGGCACGCAGGACCTCGCCGTGGTCGAGAGCGGGGACCTCGTACGTACGGTCCAGGCTCGGGTTGGGCGTGACGGTGAGGATCATGCGCGTACGACCTCCGTGCCGGCGGCCTCGATGGCGGCGGCGTCTTCCGGGCTGAGGCCGGTGTCGGTGATGAGCAGGTCGACGTCGGTGAGGTCGCCGAAGCGGGCGAAGTGTTCCTGCCCGTACTTGGCGGAGTCGGCCAGCAGCACCACCCGGCGGGCGGCCGCGACGACGGCCCGCTTCACGGCGGCCTCGGCGAGGTCGGGGGTGGTGAGCCCGCTGTCGAGCGCGAACCCGTTGGTCGCGATGAAGGCGACGTCGGCGCGGATCTCGCCGTACGCCCGCAATGCCCACGCATCGACGGCGGCCCGCGTACGGTGCCGGACGCGGCCTCCGACCAGGTGCAGGTCGATGCCGGGGTGGTCGGCCAGGCGGGCGGCGACCGGCAGCGCATGGGTGACGACGGTCAGCCCGGACTCCAGGGGCACGTCGGCGGCCAGCCGCCCGATGGTCGAACCCGCGTCGAGGACGACGCTGCCCTGGGCGGGCAGTTCGGCGAGGGCCGCACGCGCGATGCGGTCCTTCTCGTCGGCGGCGCTGGACTCGCGCTCGGCGAGGTCGGGCTCGAAGTCGAGGCTGCCTGCCGGGATGGCGCCGCCGTGCACCCGGCGGACGAGCCCGGCGCGGTCAAGGGCCTTGAGATCGCGGCGGATGGTCTCGGCGGTGACCTGGAAGGTCTCGGCGAGGGAGAGCACGTCCACCCGCCCGCTCTCGCGTGCGAGGCGGAGGATCTCCTGCTGACGCTCCGGTGCGTACATGTGGGTTTACATCCGTTCAATGCCCGAACCTGTGGTTTTGCAAGAAGGGTACGGTCCGAATTCTTGGTCTAAACAGATTCGGGCATCGAAACGGGCATAGCCGGGCGCAAAAAGGGCGACGGCGCCCGTGCCTGATGAGGCAAACGGGCGCCGCCGGCGCGAGCAGTCAGGCACCGGTCACGGCGTGAGCACCGGCTCCTTGACCACCGGAGCATCGGCAGCGGGCTCGTCCGCGCCTTCCATCCCCACCCGCGGCCGGGCCGGCAGCGCGAACATCAGGCAGAAGATGACCACCAGCACCGCCGTCGCCCACCACAGCGCGTTCTGGAACGCGTCCACGAAGGCGACGCCCACCGCCTCCGGCGCGAGCTTGTCGTCGATGACTCCGAAGAAGACGACCGAGACCAGGCCGAGCCCGAGCGCGTTGCCCATCTGCGTCATCGTGTTGATCAGGCCGGACGCCGAGCCGGAGTGCTCGCGCGGCACCTCGGACAGCACCGCGTCCGTCAGCGGCGCCACGATCAGGCCCATGCCGAGCCCCATCACCACGAGCGGCAGCGCCATCTGCCAGGACTGGATGGCCGTGCCGTACCGGTCGGCCTCCCAGATGTAGAGCAGCAGACCGGCCGCCATCGTCAGCGCGCCCGTCTGGAGGACCTTCCGGCCGAAGCGCGGGACGAGCTTCTGTACGGAAAGACCTGCCGCCAGCGACACGGCGATGGAGAACGGGATGCCCGTCGTGCCCGCGCGCAGCGCACTCCAGCCGAGCCCGATCTGCATGTACAGCGTCCAGACCAGGAAGAAGATGCCGAGGGACACACCGAAGGTCAGCTGCACCGCGATACCGGCGGCGAAGCTCTTCACCTTGAACAGGGAGAGCTCGACGAGGGGCGAGCCGTCCTTGCGGGTCTTGTAGCGCTCGAATACGACGAAGAGCGCGAAGACGGCCAGGCTGCCGGCCATCGAGAGGTGGCCCCACAGCGGCCAGTCCAGCTCCTCGCCGCGCGTGAGCGGGTAGATCAGCATGAGCAGGCCGAGCGTCACGAGCAGGACGCCGATCAGGTCGAGGCGCAGCGCCTTCGGGGCCTTGGACTCGCTGATGAAGCGGCTGCCGAGGATCAGGCCCGCGATGCCGACCGGCAGGTTGATGAGGAAGATGGGCCGCCATTCCAGGCCGAACAGGTTCCACTCGGTGAGCAGCGCGCCGAGCATGGGGCCCGACACCGCGCCGAGGCCGACGATCGCGCCGAAGAGGCCGAAGACCTTGCCGCGCTCGTGCGCGGGGAAGGTGGCGTGGACGATCGACAGGACCTGCGGGACCATCAGCGCTGCCATCGCGCCCTGGAGAATGCGGGAGGCGACGAGCATCTCCGGGTTCGCGGCGAATCCGCAGAGCGCGGAGGCCAGCGTGAAGCCGCCGATGCCGACGAGGAAGAGCCGCTTGCGGCCGTAGATGTCACCGAGCCTGCCGCCCGTGATCAGCCCGGCTGCGAACGCCAGGGCATACCCCGCGGTGATCCACTGGATCGAGCTGAAGGTGGCGCCCAGGTGCTCCTGGATGCTGGGGATGGCTATGTTCACGATCGTGACGTCGACCAGGTCCATGAAGGCCGCGGTCATCACGATGGCGAGCGCGAACCACCGGCGGCGGTCGGGCGCACCGGCCTCGTCGGTCTGCTCGGACGGCAGTGGTGTGGAAGTCATGGGAGCGACCGTAGGCGGTTTGTAGGACAGATCTCGTCCTAATTAACCGGCATCCTGGAAGACATGACGACAGACACCCCGGCAAGGCTGCTGCAACTGCTGTCGCTCCTCCAGACGCCCCGCGAATGGCCGGGCAGTGAGCTCGCCGAGCGCCTGCGGGTCAGCCGCCGCACCGTACGGCGCGACATCGACCGGCTGCGCGAGCTCGGCTATCCCGTGCAGGCGACGCTGGGCGCGGACGGCGGCTACCGGCTCGTGGCGGGCAAGGCAATGCCGCCGCTGGTCCTCGACGACGAGGAGGCCGTCGCCATCGCCGTCGGGCTGCGGGCCGGCGCCGGGCACGCGGTCGAGGGCATCGAGGAGGCGTCCGTACGGGCGCTGGCGAAGCTGGAGCAGGTGCTGCCGTCCCGGCTGCGGCACCAGGTCTCCACCCTCCAGGCCGCCACGATCCCGCTGACCAGCGGCGACGGCGCGTCCATCGACCCGCATACGCTCACCGTGATGGCGGGCGCGGCCACCGGGCAGGAGCGGCTGCGCTTCGCCTACCGGGCGGGGGACGGCTCCGCGAGCAAGCGGCTGGTCGAGCCGCACCGCCTGGTGAGCACGGGCAGACGGTGGTACCTGGTCGCGTACGACCTGGACCGGGACGCCTGGCGGACGTTCCGCGTGGACCGGGTCAGCGAGCCGTTCGCCACGGGGGCGCGCTTCACGCCGCGCGGGCTGCCGACCGGGAACGCCGCCGACTTCATCAAGCAGTCGCTGCAGAGGTTCCAGTCGGAGTACCGGGCCGTGGCGGAGTACCGCGTCGTGGCGGCGTTCGATGCTCCCGCCGCTTTTGTGGCGGCCCGGCTGCCGCGCTCGCTGGGTACGCCTGAGCCCGTCGACGAGAACAGCTGCCGACTCGACGTCGGGTCCACCGACTCGGTGGAGTGGCTGGCGCTCCGACTCGCGCTGGTGGACTGCGAGTTCACGGTGTCGCAGCCGCAGGAGCTGGTCGCGTACCTCACCGAGCTGGGCGGCAGGATCAACCGGGCGGTCGCCCGACCTGACGGTACGCCGGACCACTAAGAGGGGGACACGGGCGCGGTTGGTGCGGGGAACCCCGGCGCCGGGGATGCGCCGGGGTTCATCCCTGGGAAGACACGTACCTCGATGCGGACCTTGGCGCCCCTGCTTACGCCGCCGCCTCGAAGCCCGTGTCGCGAGCCATGCGCTTCAGCTCCACCAGCGCGTGCTTCTCGATCTGCCGGATCCGCTCGCGCGTCAGTCCGTGCTCCCTGCCCACTTCGGTCAGCGTCCGCTCACGGCCGTCCTCGATGCCGTACCGCATACGGATGATCGAGGCCGTGCGCTCGTCGAGCTGCCCTATGAGACCTTCGAGCTCCTCGCTGCGCAGCAGCGAAAGCACCGACTGCTCGGGCGAAACCGCCGAAGTGTCCTCCAGCAGGTCGCCGAACTGTGTCTCGCCCGCGTCGTCGACCGGCATATTGAGCGAGACCGGGTCGCGCGCCCAGTCGAGCACGTCGCTGACGCGTGCAGGCTTGGCATCCAGCTCGGCGGCGATCTCCGCATGCTCGGGCTCGCGCCCGTGCTCACGGTTGAACTCTCGCTGCACGCGCCGGATCCGGCCGAGCTCCTCCACCAGGTGGACAGGGAGCCGGATGGTGCGGGACTGGTCGGCTATGGACCGGGTGATGGCCTGCCGGATCCACCAGGTCGCGTACGTCGAGAACTTGAAGCCCTTGGCATAGTCGAACTTCTCGACGGCGCGCACCAGGCCCGCGTTCCCCTCCTGGATCAGGTCGAGGAGGGGCAGGCCGCTGCGCGGATAACGGCGCGCGACGGCGACGACAAGGCGGAGGTTGGACCGGATGAACAGGTCCTTGGCGCGCTCGCCCTCGGCGACCAGCGCTTCCAGTTCCTCGCGTGAAGCGCCGCCCGCCTCGCTCTCCACCTCTTTGTCGAGGATCTGCTGCGCGTAGACGCCTGCCTCGATGGTCTGCGAAAGGTGAACTTCCTTGGCGGCATCGAGCAGCGGCGTCCGTGCGATCTCGTCGAGGTACATGCCGACCAGGTCGCGGTCGGCGATCTCCCCGCCTGCGGCGCGAACGCTGCGTACCCCGCCGGACCCTCTGGTGGGGGTCTGACTCCGGGCGACGGCACGGGTTGCCATGCGTGCTCCCTTGCGTATGTAGGTCGCGATTGGGTGGCTGCCTGACGCCCTTCGGGTGCCCTGCCTCCGATGGAAACAACGACTGGAATCCGGACAGAATTCCCACGCCGTGCATTCATTTTCGTGATCTTGCAGTACCCTGTCCGCCGCCGAGGGGAGACGGATGCCGCACGAACACTCAGAGGTGCAGGTCAGGCCGGGCACGGAGGCCGACCTCAGCGCCCTCACGGACATCTACAACCACTACGTGCGCGAGACGGCGATCACCTTTGACACAGCCGCCTTCACGCCCGAGCAGCGCCGCCCGTGGCTGCACTCTCACCCTGAAGACGGCCCGCACCGCCTTCTGGTTGCTCGCGATGTCCGTTCCGCCCGGATTCTGGGTTACGCGACGAGCGGCCCCTTCCGTCCGAAGGCCGCGTACGCCACCTCCGTGGAGGTCAGCGTCTACTGCGCGCCCGACGCGGGAGGCCGCGGCATCGGCTCGCTCCTCTACGAGGCCCTCTTCGGAGCCCTGGAGAAGGAGGACCTCCACCGCGCCTACGCCGGTGTCACCCAGCCCAACGAAGCGTCCGTCCGCCTCCATACCCGCTTCGGCTTCCGCCACACCGGCACGCACCACGAGGTGGGCCGGAAGTTCGGCCGCTACTGGGACGTGGCGTGGTACGAGAAGGACCTCGGCGTACGAGACGTGCCTCGGCCCCGGGACCTGGCACCGGACGCCGAAAGGGCCGAGCCCGGCCCCGCCCGGTCGTAGGTCCGCAGCCCGTTACGCCCCGCCCGGACCCCGCCGCCGCGTCACGCGCGTACCGGTTACGCCCCGGAGGCACCCGTTCCGTACACCGGACCCGGCAGCATCGAGCCGAGCGAAGCGAGCCACTGACCCGAGCCCTGAGCCCTAAAAACCTGAGCCCTTCAACGGCGGCTCAGCCGAACTGCACGGACCGCTTCGCCAGCCCCATCCAGAAGCCGTCGATCACATGGCGCTGCGTCTCCAGCTCGCCCTCGGACGCCCCCAGCGTCACGAACAGCGGCGCGAAGTGCTCGGTGCGCGGGTGGGCGAGGCGGCCGGCCGGGGACTTGTGCTCGAAGTCGAGCAGCGCGTCCACGTCCGCCGCCGTCAGCGCCTCGCGCCCCCACGCGTCGAACTCCGCCGACCAGCCGGGCACTCCACCGCCCTGGTGGCGCAGTGCGGCCAGGTTGTGGGTGAAGAAGCCGCTGCCGACGACCAGTACGCCCTCGTCGCGCAGCGGCGCTAGCTTGCGCCCGATGTCCATCAGCTTCTGCGGGTCGAGCGTGGGCATGGAGATCTGGAGTACGGGGATGTCGGCCGCCGGGAACATCTCGACCAGCGGGACGTACGCCCCGTGGTCGAGCCCCCGGTCCGGGATGTCCTGTACGGGCACACCGGCGCCGCGCAGCAACTTCCGTACGGATTCGGCCAGTTCGGGGGCGCCTGGCGCGGCGTACGTCACCCGGTAGTAGTGCTCAGGGAAGCCCCAGAAGTCGTACACCAGCGGCACGGTTTCGGTCGCGCCGAGTGCGAGCGGGGCCTCCTCCCAGTGGGCGGAGACCATCAGGATCGCCCGGGGACGCGGCAGCCCGGCCGACCAGTCGGCGAGCTGGCCGGGCCAGACCGGGTCGTCGGCCAGCGGCGGGGCGCCATGGCTCAGGTAGAGGGCGGGCATGCGCTCCACGACGACCACATCCTTCCTTGAAGATTCAAGTTGTTCTCTGCTCCCGACCCTAACTCCACTTAGTTCAAGTTTCAAGGATGGGGTCGTAGAGTGGATGTATGACGACGGCACCACGCTGGCTCAGCGAAGAGGAACAGCGCACCTGGCGTGCATACCTCCAGGCCACCACACTCCTGGAGGACCACCTCGACCGCCAGTTGCAGCGTGACGCCGGGATGCCGCACGTCTATTACGGCCTGCTCGTGCAGCTCGCCCAGGCGCCGGGCCGGCGGCTCCGGATGACCGAACTCGCCATCACCGCGAAGATCACCCGCTCCCGGCTCTCGCACGCCGTCGCCCGCCTCGAACGCAACGGCTGGGTGCGCCGCGAGGACTGCGCGGACGACCGGCGAGGGCAGAACGCCGTACTCACGGACGACGGCTTCGAGGTCCTGAAGCAGACCGCGCCGGGGCATGTCGAGACCGTCCGGCAGGCGATGTTCGACCGGCTGACCCCGGAACAGGTCGGGCAGCTCGGCGAGATCATGAGGGTCGTCGCCGACGGCCTCCAGCCGAAGACCACGGACGCAGACCTGCCCTGGCTCCGCTGAGGCGAAAACCAGGGCAGGAGGCAGGGCAGGCCAGAGGCCTCAGTGTGCGACGGCGGGGATCTTCAGCTCGTCCTCCGCGGCGCCCTCACCGCCGCCCGACGCGACCGTCGTCGCGCCCGGACGACCCGTGTTGATCAGCGTCAGAGCGATCACCGCCGAGACGACCAGGATGCCGACCGCCCACCAGATGGCGCTCGCGTAGCCGTGCACCATGGCCTGCGCCCGGAGCAGTTGCTCGTTGGTGGCGCCGGCCGCGTGCGAGGCGACGTATGCCGTGGTGGCGCTTGCCGCGATGGTGTTCAGCAGCGCCGTACCGATGGCGCCGCCCACCTGCTGCGACGTGTTGACCATGGCCGATGCCACGCCCGCGTCGCGCGGCTCGATGCCGTGTGTCGACAGGGACATGGCCGGCATGAAGGCCGTACCCATGCCGAGACCCAGCAGCAGCTGCGCGGGCAGGATCAGCCCAGCGTACGACGAACCGACCTCCAGCTGCGTCAGCAGCAGCATGCCGAGCGCCGCGACCAGGAAGCCGGGGCCCATCAGGAGGCGGGGCGGTACCCGCGTCATCAGGCGGGCGCCGATCTGGGTCGAGCCCGTGATCATGCCCGCGATCATCGGCAGGAAGGCGAAGCCGGTCTTGACCGGCGAGAAGCCCTTCACGATCTGGAGGTAGTACGTCAGGAAGAGGAAGAGCCCGAACATCGAGATGACGGCGAGGCCCAGCGACAGGTACACACCGCCGCGGTTGCGCTCGGTCAGGACGCGCAGCGGCAGCAGCGGGTGCTTGACCTTCGACTCGACGGCCACGAAGGCGGCCAGCAGCACGGCCGAGGCCACGAACAGGCCGACTGTCGCACCCGACGCCCAGCCGTCCGACTCGGCGCGCGTGAAGCCGTACACCAGCGAGACCAGACCCAGGGTGGAGAGCACCACGCCAGGGATGTCCAGCGGCGAGCGGTTGCGACCGCCGGCCGGCTCACGGATGACGAAGTACGCGCCGGCCGCGGCGACGACGGCGAAGGGGATGTTGACGAAGAACGTCCAGCGCCAGTTCAGGTACTCGGTGAGGAAGCCACCCAGGATCAGGCCGACCGCGCCACCGCCGCCCGCGATCGCGCCGTAGATGCCGAAGGCCTTGGCCCGCTCCTTCACGTCGGTGAACATCACCGCGAGCAGCGAGAGCGCGGCCGGCGCGAGCAGCGCACCGAAGGCGCCCTGGAGGGCGCGCGAGCCCAGCATCATGGCCTCGTTGGTGGCGGCGCCGCCGAGCGCGGAGGCCGCGGCGAAGCCGAGGAGGCCGACGACGAAGGTGCGCTTGCGGCCCCACAGGTCGGCGATGCGGCCGCCGAAGAGCAGCAGGCCGCCGAAGGCCAGGGCGTACGCGGTGATGACCCACTGGCGGTTGGCGTCGGAGATGCCGAGGTCGCGCTGCGCCGACGGCAGGGCGATGTTCACGATCGTCGCGTCCAGCACCACCATCAGCTGGGCGAGCGCGATGAAGACCAGCGCTTTCCAGCGGCTGGGATCCGGGGCCAGGGGGCCCGGTATGAGAGTGTCGGCTGTTTTTGGCATGGGTGTGGCCACCTAAGGGTGCGAAGAGGCGAAAACGGGCGTAACCGCGTGGTCAGGGGCGGGAGTCAGAAGGAGTCAGCAGGGATAAGCAGGAGTTACGACTCCCGGCGCAGGTCCTCCAAGGTCGCGGGAGAGCCGGGGAGAACGGAGCGCGCCGGCGTCTCCAGGCCATCGAGGAAAAGCTGCAGATGCCGGTGCACGAACTGGTCGAAGTTCAGGCACGCGCTGCCCGGCAGTGGTCGGGTGAGCTGGGAGAGGGCGACCATCAGGTCGCCGACAGCCACGTCGTCACGGAGCCGTCCCGCCTGCCGCGCACGCGCCATGAGGCCTTCCACGGCCTGTTCGAGGCGGTCACGCTCGGCCAGCAGCTCCGGGTGATCCTTGTCGAAGCCTTCCGAGAGCATCGGGCACAGCGCCCCGATCCGTTCGTCGGCGGCCGCGTGGACGAAGCGGCGCAGCGCGTCGAACGGGTCGGCCTCCTCGGTGGCCGCGGTCTGCGCCTGGTCCGTGGTGCGGGACATGACGGAGACGACCACGTGGTGGATCAGTTCGGCCCGGTCCGGGAAGTGCCGGTAGAGCGTCGCGTTGCCGACGCCCGCACGGCGGGCGATCTCGTCGAGCGGCACGTCGGGGCCGAACTCGACGAACATCTCGCGCGCGGCCGTGACAATCCGCTCCCGGTTGCGCAGAGCATCGGCCCGCGGGCGCGGTGCGCGGCGCTGTGCGGTCGGGTTGCAGGTGTCGGTGGTCACGGCGCTCCCTCTCTCATAACCGGGGATGCAGTCCCCGGTTCGTCGGACACAGGCGTAAACGGGGACCTCGTCCCCGGTTATTTCCGCAAGTACCACATGTGACCCGGATCACAACCTGGGCGGGCAGGAAACCCACGATCGGCCCACCCAGCGAGCGCCCGCGCACCCGCCGACACAGGGTGTTCGAACGAGGGCAGTCAGGGACGGCCGGCTGCCGCGGACCCCGAAGGCGTTCTATGCAGCAGACCCGCCCCCGGATACGCAGACCCCGCCACGTCGTAGGCGCCGCCGTCCTCACCGGCCTGGCTCTTACGTCCGTGACCTCGGACGATTCCCCGACGCTCGACGGAAGCAGGGCATCGTCCGGCCCGTCGGCCGCCGCCGACCGGGCATCGGCCCTCGCCAGTGAGGCCGCGGCGGGGCCCTGCCGACTGGCGGGCACCCTGGGCGTACAGATGTCGGAAGGCATCCCGACACCGCCGGGGTTCTCACGCTCCACGGGCGACATCCGCGCACTCACCCTCATGATCGACTTCCCGGACGCGGAGGGCGAGGGCCCGGCGCTGGACCGGTTCAGGGAGTTCTTCCCGCAGACGCCGAAGTGGTTCGAGACGAGCTCGTACGGCCGTCTGCGCTACCGGCCCGCCGTGCCGTTCACCGACTGGCTGCGGATGCCGCTGCCGTTCGCGGCGTACGGGATCGAGCGCGGCTCACCGTACGAACCGGGCTACCGCAGTCTCGTCGCCGACATCATCAGCGCGGCCGACGCCCGGGTGGATTTCGCGGCGTACGACCTGGTCAACATCCTCGTCACGCCCAATGCCGGGCCTTCGGCGCTGGACACCGTTCTGTCCGTCACCTTCTCCGGCAACGACGACGCGCCGCCGGCCGACGGCGTCCCGCTCTCCAACACGTCGTTCGTCTACAGCCGTCAGGACGACGGATCGGGTTCGTACGACGAGACGGGCTTCCGGGTGCTGCCGCACGAGAACGGCCATGTCTTCGGCCTGCCGGACCTCTACACGGTGGACGGCGGCGGGTCGGTCGGGCACTGGGACATCATGTCCGAGGACTGGGGGGCCAACAACGATCTGCTGGGCTGGCACAAGTGGAAGCTCGGCTGGCTGGACAGCACCCAGGTCCACTGTGCGTCCGAGCCGGGCACCACCGAATACGTCCTGGCGCCGCTCGCCTCGCCGGACGTCGGCCCGAAGCTGGCGTTCATACCGCTCACGGCGAAGACGGGTTACGCGGTGGAGGTGCGCACGCAGGCCGGCAACGACGAGGCGGTCTGCAAGCCGGGGGTACTGATCTACCGCGTCGACGCGGACGTCGACACCGGGCAGGGCCCCATCACTGTCGCGGACAGCGAAGGGGACAGCGGCGGGTGCACACAGCGGCCCAATGTGCACGCGGAACTGTCGGACGCGCCGTACGACGAGGGCCAGACGTTCAAGGACCGGCAGTACGGAGTCCGTATATCGGTGATGGAAGAGGACGCGGGCGGCAATTACCGGGTCCGCATCACGCGCCAGTGACGACTTGCCCGCCCAGGGCCACTTGCCCGCCCAGAGATTCCCGCAGCTCCCTCTTGAGCACCTTTCCGGTGGCATTGCGCGGCAGGGGCTCGTCCCGTACGAGCACATGGGCAGGCACCTTGAACGCGGCGAGCCGCTTCCCGACGTACGCCCGAAGCTCCTCCACGCCAGCCACAGCGCCCGCCCTCAACTGCACGACGGCCGCGACTTCCTCCCCGAGGAGGGGATGCGGAACGCCGAGCACGGCGGCGTCGAGCACGGCGGGATGGCTGTGCAGCACGTTCTCCACTTCGACGCAGTAGACGTTCTCGCCGCCCCGGACGACCATGTCCTTGATGCGGTCGACGACTGTGACGCGCCCGTTGTGGACGGTCGCGAGGTCCCCGGTCCTGAACCACCCGTCGGCGGTGAAGGCTTCGGCGGTCGCCTTCTCGTCCCGCCAGTACCCGCGCACGAGGGACTGCCCGCGCAGCCACAGCTCGCCGACCTCGCCGTCGGCCGCCTCCTCGCCGCCGACGGCCTCCTCCTCGCCGGCCGCCTGCTCGCCGCCGCAGGACCGTGCGATCCGAATCTCGGTCACCGGAGTGGGAAACCCGGCGCTGTGCGGGTCCGCGCGGTACGCCGCGCCGAAGTTGGCCAGCACTCCGCCGCTGGTCTCGGTCAGCCCGTAGCCGTTGCGCGGCTCGATGCGCTCGCCGTACGCGGCGGTGAGCCGTGCGACGAGGCCGGGCGGGGCGGCGGCTCCGCCGGTGTTGAGCATGGTGAGCGTTTCGAGCCGGTCGCCCGCGGCCTCCGCCGCGTCCAGCAACTGGAGGGCGGTGGTGGGGACTCCGCCGTAGTGGGTGACGCGGTGCTCGCGGATCAGCTCCAGCGCGCGCCGGGCGTCCCACTTGCGCATCATCACGAGGGTGCCGCCGGCCGACATGACGGCGTAGAAGGAGGTGAAGGCGGCGACGTGGAAGAAGGGGAAGGTGGTCAGCGACACGGGCGCGGGCCCCTGCCCCGGAATGGCCCCCCGCCCGAGGGCGGAGGCGGCGGCGTAGAACCTCGGGTTCATCGCGGCCCCGGCCTGGGCGAGATGCGTGGCGACGGCGCCCTTGGGCCGCCCGGTGGTACCGGACGTATAGATGATGGTGGCGTCGTCCTCGGGCCGTACGTCGACGTCGGGTGGCCCGAGGGCGGGGTCGGCGGCGGGCAGGTCGTCGTACGACTCGAACCCGTCCTCGGCCGCCCCGTGAAAGACGATCCCGGGCACGCCTTCCCGCCGGGCCCATCCCCGCACTCGCGCGACCCGCTCACCGTCCACGAGGAGGACGCCGGGCCGGCAGTCGTCGAGGGCGTACGTGAACTCGTCCTCGGTCCACCAGGCGTTGAGGGGTACGGCGACGAGCCCTGCCAACTGGGCGGCCCAGAAGGCGATATGCCACTCGGGGTGATTGCGCATGGCGACGACGGCGCGATCGCCGGGCCGCAGGCGGTAGGTCCCCTTCTCGTCGACGAGCCGACGGGCGAGGGCGCAGGCGGCGGCGAAGAACTCGCCGTAGGTGTAGCTGCGGCTGTCGGCGACGAGGAAGGGCCGCTCGCCGTAGGCCCAGGTGACCTCGACGAACTCGCGCAGCGTCCGTGGCCCGGCGGCGTACACACCGTCTTCGACGGCGAAGGGCGCACCGGGCGCGGTCAGCCGGTCGACGGCACGGCTCTCGGCGTGCGGCACGGCAACCCCTCCCCAGGCACTCACCCTCGCCAAAACGCAGGCTAAGCGCTCGCTCAAATCCGCGGCGACGGTATGCGCACGCCGGGACCTCGTCAAGACCCACCCAATTAGCCATTTAGCTAATGTGCTAAACATAACCCCATGGGAGTGAGCAACGACGACGAGGCGGGTGCCTTCCGGGCACTCGCGGACCCGACAAGGCGCCAGATCCTGGAGGACCTCAGGGGCGGCGAGCTGGCGGCCGGTGAGATCGCGAGCAGGTTCGCGATCAGCGCGCCGTCGATCTCGCGCCACCTGGGCGTCCTGAAGGGCGCGGGCCTGGTCACCGAGCGACGCGACAGCAACCGCATCCTCTACACGCTGGCGGAAGACCGGCTGGCGACGAGTGTCGGACGGTTCCTCAGCGCCGTATGCCCCGAACAGATCGTGCTGCGCCACACGAAATGGCGGCCCGCCGCCGAGGAAGGCAGGACACCATGAGGCAGCCCCGGACGCCCCGGACCCAGATGTCCAGCGTCGTAGAACGCCGACTGCTGGTGAACTACCGAATCGACCCGGCCACGGCGACGGCCCTCCTCCCCGCCCCACTCCGCCCCCAACTGGTCCGCGGTTACGCCGTAGCCGGCATGTGCCTGCTGCGCCTGGGCGACCTCCGCCCCACCTGGGCACCGACGGACCGCGGCCTGCGCAGCGAAAACGCCGCACACCGCATCGCGGTCGAATGGGACGGCCCCGGCGGCACGGTCGAAACGGGTGTCTACATCCTGCGGCGCGACACGGCTTCCCGGATCAGTGCCTGGGCGGGCGGCCGCATCTTCCCCGGCGAACACGGCCGCGCCGACTTCGAGGTACACGAATCCCCGGACGAAGTGCGCGTCGCTTTCGCCACCCGGGACGGTTCCGCAAAGGCGGACGTAACGGTCAAGGTCACGGACGACCTGAGGGGCAGCAAGCTCTTCGACACCCTGGAGGAAGCATCGGCCTTCTTCCGTACGGGCTCGAAAGGCTTCTCCCCGACCAGCACGGGCACCCACCTGGACGGCATGGAACTGCACACCAACGCCTGGCACGTAGAACCAGGCCACGCCCACGCCGCCAAGTCCTCCTACTTCGACGACCCGACCCTCTTCCCCCCGGGAACCGCGACCCTGGACTGCACCCTGGTGATGCGCAACGTCCCGGCCCGCTGGGCTCCGCTCCCCGCGATGGCGGTCGCCTGACAACTGGGGCGATCTACGGATCACGCATCCGCTACCCTGTCAGGGGTCAGTCGGGCGCAAGCCCCGGCCTCCGTAGCTCAGGGGATAGAGCACCGCTCTCCTAAAGCGGGTGTCGCAGGTTCGAATCCTGCCGGGGGCACACGATGCACCAGCAGTGGGATCAGTAAAGGCCCAGGTCAGCTAACCTGCCGACCTGGGCCTTTCTACTGCCGCCGCACTTTGCCTGCACCCCACTACAGGGTCCCTACGGTCTCGCAACCGGAGCCCGTCTCCTAAAAATCCCCTAACCGATCACGAATGCCCGGGCAGATCAGCCCGCAGATAAAGCCGTGACCTGTGAGCCAGAGGGAGAGGTCCAGTGCATACCCGTCCAGCCACAATCAGGACATCTGTGAGCGCACGAGCATCGACCGGATGGTGTACGGACGCATCGAGTTGGGTCACTCGTCGCCCTAAGTCGACAGCCTGATCCTCGTTGTCGGCGCGATCGGCGTACCGCTCGCCGAGCTCCTCAAGATGTAGAGAGCGGTCCCGTGCTACTGCCTCCCGCAGACACCGCACGGGTACGACTGCTGCGATACGACGTTGCCGTGGTCGTCGTAGGCGTAGACGTAGACGTACACGGTGGTCTTACTAGCGGGGCATCCGGGAGTCGAGCCGCACGGCACGGTGTGGTCTTGCCGGTGCCCCATAGGTGAACTTCACCTTCTGCTCGGGGGTGGGCTCCCACCGCCTCGTGCATCCGGTGCAGTACCAGCGCCATTGGTCGTCAGCGCCTGGACGTGTCGTGGTCGTGTCTTTCCACAGCGCGGGGTGAGTGGGGCAGTGGGGGCAGTAGGGCGGCTGCTGCACTGACTGGACTCCTTGGGCGCGCATTCCGCCAGCGTGGTGCTACGGCCAGTTGTGCGTTGCGCTGACCCGTTCCGGCCACCCGTACGAGCGACTCGCCAGGGCAGGAATCAGTGGGGCGGCCGCTCCAGCGACCTCGTACGGCAGTAATCCCGCCCGCCACCGGTTCGCCGTAGGCCCGGTAGCGGGCGGGACTCGATACCCCGACCTACGCCCCAGGGACATCCGCCGGCAGGGGCAGTCAGCGACGACGTATCCGGTGGCAGCTGCACGCGCAGCGGAACTGAACCGCCACCACACCGCCGGCCTTCACGTCGTAGTTGCCGTGGCAGAACGAGTGCTCGTCAATACGGCATTCCCCAGCGATCGCCGGGTCGCTCCGGGGGTCTGCGGGCGCGGTCACTGCGTCTCACCCGCGCGCTTCGGCCATGCCTCGCGGGAGTAGGCGCGGAAGTGGTCGCCACTGTGGCCGACGCTGAGGGTGCAGCGCATCGGGGTGCCCGGCTTGGGGACCCAACAGAGCCCCGGGATGTGTACGCGCCTCTGCTTCCAACTCGTCACTATGGCCGCCGCGCCGTCACTTGCTCCGCGGCCGGGGTGAGGTGACGCTGTTGACGGCACGGCGCGCATGCGTACCGGCCGTAGCCCGATCCGGACGTCGCCTCGACAGCGTCGATGAGGACGGCGGTCATCGACGGCCCCTCATGCCAGTGACACCAGGTGCCGGGCGTTCCCGCTTCGGTGGCCCCCGAGGGGCGGGTTCGTGTCGTCATGAGGACGACGCTAGGACGGCGTGTTTCTCAGGATCGGGCGTGTTTCTCCGTGTTTCTCATAAGGCTTGCGGTGTTTCCTGATGTTGCTCAGGAACGGATGAGAGCAGCCCGAGCGCGGGCGATGACCTGATGTGCCGTCCTACAGCGGACGGCACCCGCATCGAGGGCGGCCCAGACCTTTGAGTACAGGGCGACGTCCTCCGGTGAGTCCAGCCACATTTCCGCATGCCACGACTCGGCGATGACGAGCCGGTCGTCATGGATCCAGAAGTCATCGCCCGCCGCAATTCGTACATCCGCGCTGAGCGGGATGATGCCGAGCTCCACAGTGGACAGGCCATTGACGGACATCAGCCGGTCCAGCTGGTCGGCGAGAACGGAAGAAGAGCAGATCCGGGCATGCAGAGCCGACTCACCCATCAACACCCGGTACTTCTTGCCGTGTACGTACAGCCCTTCTTGGCGGCGCAGCCGCGACGTGACGCCTGCTTCTACGTCCCGCGCCGCCCCGTGCAACTCCGCGTACCGGGACAGCACACTGCGCGCGTATTCCGGCGTCTGGAAGACGCCTGGGACGACGGATGCGGTGAAGCCCCTGAACACGCGAGTCCTCTCGTGCTGCGCGCCGAGCGCGTCTTGCACGCCACGGTGCCCGCCGGCCAGCTGGCGCCGCCAAGAACGGTACGTGGATTCCAGCCCGGCGAGGCGCCCTTTCAGCTCGGCAGCGGACTCGGGCCGGCCGACGCCCGCCGCCCACGCTTCGACGTCCGCGGGCGTCGCGGTCTGCTTGCCGTTCTCCAGCTTCGAGATCTTCGACGGCGCCCATCCGCACTCGGCGGCCAGGCCCCGGACAGTGAGCCCGGCCTCGGTGCGCAGCTCGCGCAGCCGCGCACCGAGGGCGATCCTGGCCTGCTGGAAGTCAGTGCTCACACACCGGAACGTACCTGCGCCACGAACTCCTCGTAACGAGTTGCGTAGTGCCACGCCGCATCGCGGGCCTGGCACGCGGCGAGTACCTGCTCGGCGTCGGTGGTCAGCTCCATGCGGCGGGTGGCGTCGGACCAGTTGAAGCGGGCCAAGAAGCGGGAGTCGAACAGCCAGAAGTCGAAGTCCGGCAGGCCGAGCCGCTCCGCCCCCGATCGGTGCATGTACCGGATGTCCTCGCCTGCGGCCAGGTTGTCCGGCGTGGTGGCCAGCAGGTAGCGCTGGTTGTCCGTCGCGGGCTCATCGACGAGGCGTACGCGCTCGATCCGCTTGCCCTGTTGCGTCTGCTCCCGAGCGTTGACGAACCAGGGGCCGTCCACATCACGTGGCGGGTCGACGCCTGCGAGGAACTGCCGGTACTCGTCGGTGCCCTGGTCGGCGGCGTAGCCCTGGCGGGTCTCCAACCGCCATGCGGTGTGCTCGAATCCCTCCCTGAAGTAGTCGAGGATCTGGTGAGCCGGGACGGCTGCCACGTCACTCCTTCGGCGCGAAGTTGACGAGCAGGGCGCGATCGACGACGAGCGACTCGCCCTCAAGCGGGTTCGCCATCTGCGCGAGCACGCCGGGGTCCGTGACGGTGTAGCCCTGCACCAGGATCTCCCCACTCTCGACGTCCTCGTACAGCGTGGGGCACTCTCCGGTCTTCGAGTTGGTGCCGAGCATCCGCAGCGTGCGGGCCATGAGGGTTCCCCTCCTCGGTAGTCCGGCGAAGTGCCGGGGGTGCGCACCGTAGTTCGGTGATCTAGAAACACGAAAGAGGCCCCCTGCCCTCCCCGAAGGGAGAACAGGGGGGGTGCAGGCGTTCGTGCGTACTGGCGGCGGAACGGGTCCAGAGCTTTCGACTGCGAGTCGCCCCGGCGGCGGGTCCGGGTCAGGAGCGCCATCGCGGCGGCAGATCCGGGCGTCCGGGTCGTAGGAGGGCGTCGGCCACGAATAGCCGAACGCCGTGGCCGTGGCCGTTGGCCGTGAGCGTTCCGAGCAGCACGCCGCCCGGATACCGGCCGACGGGCGCGTCAGGGAGTCACGGGCCAGGAGCTTCGGGCCACGCACGCTTCACTCGGTTGTCAGCTCTGAGGGCGCTGGCCGATCCGGTCGACCACACCCAGTTCGTCCAGACTCCTCATCTCGAAGTACCAGCCGTCCAGCTCCAACCCTCCCTTGACGCGTTTGAGGCCGCTGCCTTTCGTGCGCAGCCCGAGGTAGTCGTAGGTTTCACGGTCGAACACGAACGTGAAGGAGGCTTTGGGATGGGAGATTGCGATCCCGTGTCGGCCGAGGGCGTCCACCTGGTTGTGGTCCAGCCTGACGCCGGGGATCTTCGCGAGTGCCTCGAACGCGGCGGCCTGCAGCCCGGGAGGCATGACCCGCGGCGCCTTCATCAGCAGGCAGGCTTCGAAGAACGCGGACGCGTCGTTCTCCGGCGTGCTCTTGGAGCCATGCCTGAAGAGGTCGAGGAGCTCGTCCGGGTCGGTCGGCAGCTTCTTGAGATCCGCGTACGCGGTGGGCGGCCACACCCAATCGTGCTTGCTCCGAGGGGGGTCGTTGCGGATTTTGCCGTGTTCCTGGCGCTTCGAGGGCTTGGAGCCGTCCACCGACAGCCAGCTCTCGTCCGTCCACGTCTTGGTCTTACCGCCCTCAAGGGGTTTTTGCGTGATGTACGTCCTGGTGTAGAGGTACTGGTCGTCGCGTGGGATCGGCAGCCCGGCGCTGTCGGACCGGGACCTGTCCGCGGCCCGGTGCAGCACCTGCGCCGCGCTGAGCGTGGTCATCCGAGACGCGTCCCGGTCCTCGCCGCCTCTCGTGGCGACGACAGCGGTTCCCGCCACCGCGGCAACCGTTGCGGCAACCGCCACCCGCAACACCAATCGCCGGGACAGAGCGGCAGAACGGTGCGGACGGGTCTCCTCGGAGATGGCGCTCCGCAACCGGAGGCGGGCGGCGGAGCGGGCTTCGTGGGTCAGCGGCGGCGTGCCGGTCTCCATCTGCCGCACGCGCATGAGGTCATCCACGATCGGGTTCCTCCAGGTCCTCTCGAATGGTTGTGGGATCCGAACCGCCCAGCGCTTCTCGCAACGCGTTCCGGGCGCGGTGCAGCCGTGAGCGCACGGTGCCCATCGGTATGCCCAGGGCCTCTGCGGCCTCCGCGTAGTCGAGATCGCCCCAGGCGATCAACAGCAGGACGTCCCTGTTGCGGGCGGACAGCCCCGCGAGGGCCGCTGCCAGGCTGCGCCGGGTGTTCTCGGCGCCGACCCGGGCCACCACCCGGTCCGCCATCGCGTCACTCGCACCGCGCCCCTCGGCCGGAGCTGTGACGGCGACACGCGACAGCGCCCGCAGGCGACGGGCCTCGGCCCGTCTGTGCCGTCCGATGAGGTTGGTGACGATCCCGTACAGCCAGGGCAGGGCCTGCGGCCTCGACAGGTCGTAGCGCAGGCGCCGCTGAAAGGCGATGACGAATGTGTCGGCCATCAGATCGTCGGCCGCCTCGGTGCCCAGCCGCCGGGCCGTGTACCGGTGAATGTCATCGGCGTAGCGGTCGAACAGTACGGCGAACGCGTCCGGGTCGTTCCAGGACCGCTCGATGACCGAGGCATCGGAGTCGGCTGTTCCGTCCGTTACATCGGAACGAACCATCCCGACGTCCGGCGAGGCGGTCACAGGTCGCCTCTGAGATTCATGTCGTTCCTTCGACGATGCGGGTATGGACACCCCTTGTTCGCCGATGTCCGCATCCGAGTTCCAAATGGCCGCTCGCCGCCCTCGCGCCACACCCGCGAGGAGGTCGGACAACTACCGTCAACAGCGGTGAGAACCCACAGCGCTCCAGAGGCCCAGTGGTCATCATCGGCGCAGTAGGTGAACGCCTCTACACGCAGCCCAATAGCCCACCAACAGGCCTTGGAAAGCGTGCGCCCCGAGCAACAGCCTTGGGCCGCCGCGCACCGGTTCGCGGAGCGGTGTGCCGTCCGCGACGGCATGCGCCTCGTAACCCTGGACTGGTCCGCACGACAGCCGAGACCAGGGGTGGGGAATCGTGGCTCGTACGCAGTCCAGGTGTGGAGCGCTGACACCCCGCAGTCTGACGCGCAGCGAGTGCGGCTGTTCGACCGGGTAAAGACGGTCCGATCGAACTCCTGAAGCGGGTGTCTAAGGTTCCAATCCTGCCGGGGGCACCAGTCGTGAAGGCCTCCAGCCGATCTTGGTTGGGGGCTTTTGGCATACCCAGAGCCGATCCTTTCGGCCGACGGCCGCCTGGAACATGGGTCGAAGCGGCGATCGAGCGGCCGTTGTGATGATCGGTTCGACTGTTTACAGTTAGCCGCTCATTCGCCCGCCGTGTCGTGCATCCGGCGGGCGCACCTGCACCTTTGTGGGGAGATTCATGCGCAAGCGCGCAACCTTCGCTGTGCTCGCCGCTGTCACCGCGCTGGGCGGATTCACCGCCCCTGCCGCGTACGCGGACGAGACCGTCGGCGACATCCAGATCAGCAACGTCTCCGTCAACGGCGGCAAGAACGTCGTGGTCGGCGTCAGTGACAAGACGATCACCGTGTCGCTGACGGCCACCGACCCGTCGGGCATCTGGGACGCGGACTTCTACCTGTGGCGCGGCCCGGACGGCTCAGACCCCTACAGCGCCGACGACTACGTCACGCCGAACGAGGACACGACGCCTGCCGACTGCATAGCCTCCAGCGCCACCACCTCCACCTGCTCTAAGACCTTCACCTTCGAACCGGACTGGTGGCTCACCAACGCCCACGCCGGGACCTGGAAGGTCGGTGTCCAGGCGTGGGCCAACGACGACAGCCGGACCGAGAGGTACGCCTACACGACCACCCGCATCCAGCGGCTCTCCAAGCTGACCGCCAACGCGGGGCCCGAGCCGGTGGCCGCGGGCAAGACGCTGACGGTCACCGGCAAGCTGAGCAGGGCGAATTGGGACACTCTCGCTTACGCCGGCTACACCGCACAGCCGGTCAAGCTCCAGTTCCGGAAGGCGGGCACCACCACGTACAGCACCGTCAAGACGGTGAACACCTCCAGCACAGGTGCCCTGAGCACCACGGTCACCGCGTCCACGGACGGCTACTGGCGCTGGAGTTTCGCCGGTACTTCGACCACCCCGGCCGTCTCGGCCGCCGGTGACTTCGTCGACGTGCAGTAGTCGACGTGCAGTAGCAGTCGCAGTCGCAAGTTGCGGTAGCAGCCTTGCAGTGGCGCCGGGTCGCGTTCGTGGCGACCCGGCGTCGGCCTGTTCGGCCGTGAACTCACCGGCCGCCGTACAACCCTTGCGCCCCTCCAGTGGTCCTCTCTGCACCGAATGACACGTGCGTACGAGGACGAGCTCCCCCAAACACGGTCGATTCGACCCACCGATTTCGGATGCCCCACCGGCATCCGGCATGTCGCAGGAGAAGAAGACCCGCATGCGCAAGCGCCTCCGTATCACCCTCGCCACCTCCGCCGCGGCCGCCCTCACCGGCGGTCTGCTCGTCGTCGGAGCGGGCAGTGCCGCCGCCGCGCCCTCCGGGCTGCAGGGCGACTTCAACGGCGACGGCTACCGCGACCTCGCGATAGCCGCGCCCATCGCCAAGGTCGACGGCAAGTCCGGTGCCGGGTACGTCGCCGTCGTCTACGGCACCAGCAGCGGCCTCGACAAGTCCAAGCGCACCCTCATCAGTCAGGCCACCGCCGGGATTCCCGGAGTTCCGGAATCCGGCGACTACTTCGGGGACCGCATCACCGCCGGTGACCTCGACGGCGACGGCTACACCGACCTCGTCGTCGGCGTACACGGCGAGCAGATCGGCAGCACCGGCGACTCCGGCGCCCTCACCGTCGTGTGGGGCGGCGCTACCGGTCTCACGTCCGGCACCGACATTTCGTCGCCGCTGCCCGAGAACCGGTACGAACTCGGCTGGGACGTCGCCGCCGGTGACTTCGACGGGGACGGCAAGACCGACCTCGCCGCCGTCAACATGGCAGGCCCCGGGCTGAACATCTTCAAGGGGCCCGTCTCGCGCACCGGCGCGGCGGCGGCCCTCGTCGGCATCGACACGTCCAGCCAGACCGGCATCAACGCGGACAGGATCGTCGCAGGGAACGTCACCGGCGACGGCGCCACCGACCTCGTGGTGATGGGCCAGCAGCAGAGCGGCGACGGGCACATCACCCGCAGCGTCCTCTACAAGGGCGACGCGACCGGCCTCAAGGCGTCCGGCAAGCTCGCGGGCGGTTACGCGGCGGCCATCGGCGACGTCAACAAGGACGGTTACGGCGACATCGTCACCGGCAACTTCATGGAGAAGTCCACCGACGAGCCGAACGGCGGCCTCGGCGGCGCCGTCACCGTGACGTACGGCAGCGCCACCGGGCTGTCCACCCGCACCCCGGTTCGTATCACCCAGGACACCGCCGGCGTCCCCGGCGCCGCAGAGCGGGGCGACCGCTTCGGGTGGAGCCTGTCCGCGGGCGACACCAACCGCGACGGCTACGCCGATGTCGCGGTCGGCGCGTCGTCCGAGTCCTTCGGTGGCAGGACGGCGGCCGGCACCGTCACCGTGCTGCGCGGATCGGCCACGGGCCTGACCGGCACCGGCTCCAAGAGCTTCTCGCAGGACACGGAGGGGGTGCCCGGCGGAGCCGAGTCCCACGACCAGTTCGGCGCCTCCGTACACCTCACGGACAGCAACGCCGACGGCCGCGCCGAGCTGACCGCCGGTGCCTTCGCCGAGAACAGTGGCGCGGGCTCGGTCTGGCTCTTCAAGGCCAGCACGAGCGGTATCACCGCCACCGGTTCGACGACCTTCGGCTCCACGTCCCTCGGTGGCCCCTCCGGCCTGACGTACTTCGGCGACCGCTTCGCCAACTGAGCCCGCTCAGCCGCATCGCGGCGACGAACAGCGCGTCCCCGTCTGTCTGGGGGCGCGCTGTTCGCTGTGGCGGTTTTGTCAGTGGTGGGTGGCAGTCTGTAATGCATGAGCAGCACACCTGACGGACGACCCATCCCGCCCATGAACGCGGACGAACGCACCACGCTGGAGAGCTGGCTCGACTTTCACCGTGCCACGCTCGCCCTCAAGTGCGAGGGCCTGGACGACCGGCGGATACGGGAGGCGTCGGCCGCGCCCTCGTCGTTGACGCTGCTCGGGCTCGTGCAGCACATGGCCGAGGTCGAACGGAACTGGTTCCAGCGGGTGTTCGCCGGGATGGACGTTCCTGCGGTGTACGGCAAGGGGGAAAGCGCCGACGGTACCGATGGCCCCAACGGCGCCGACGGCGGGTTCGAGCTGGTCGACGGGCGGGGTATCGACGAGGCGCTCAGCATCTGGCGGGACGAGATCGCTCGTGGCCGTGAGATATGTGCCGGGCGGGCGCTGACCGACACCGTGCTGTTCGGCGGGCAGGAGATGAACCTGCGCTGGATCTTTGTGCACATGATCGAGGAGTACGCCCGCCACAACGGCCACGCGGACCTGGTGCGGGAGGGGATCGACGGCTCGGCGGGGTTCTGAGGGGGCGAAGGGGAGCGTAAAAGGGGAGGGGCGCGCGAAGGTTTACGTACGGCAGCTGATTTTCATCTGGGCCGCTGCGTGGTGTGCGCCGACCAGGTCCTCGTCGCCCCAGTCGCGGCCCCGGTCGATCAGTTGCACCGCAAAGGCGTCGCCCTTGACGTCGTAGCTGCCGACGGAAACCAGGCTGCCCCGGTGGACGGTCTGGCGTACACCGAAGGCCGCGTACGACGACTCGTTGTCGTCGGCGTCGGCGAGCACCCGGTAGAAGGTCGGGTTGCCCGCCACGTCGAGGTCGCGGCCGCTGTCCGGTACGTACACGGCCAGCGCGCACTGCTCGAAGCCGTCGCCGACCGTCCAGGACCAGGTCGCGGTGTTGCCCCGGTCCCTGTCGGGGGCGCCGGACATGGGGACTGCGGTGAACCGGCCGTCGCACGAAGTGCCTGTGTAGCCGCCGGAGTTCACGGTGTACCAGCCGGCGTCGCCGTTCTCGAAGCGGCCGAACTCCCGGTAGTGGCCGGAGCTGCAGCCCGGTCCCGCCCATGCGGTGTACGACGGGTGCCGCGCGGGTGGGGGCGGCTTGGGAGGCGCCTTCGGCTTCGGCTTCCTGGATTTCTGCGGGGGCCGGGATGTGGCGGCGGGGATGCTCGCGCTGTCCGACGGTGGCGTCGTGTCGCCGATCGGGTCCGTCGGGCCAATCCTGGTCGGCACCCCGCGGGCTATGTCGTCGGGGTTGCCCGCAGTTCCGCTCGTACCGCCACCGCCTCCGCCGCCCTCACCGCCTCCGCCTGAGGCGGCCAGCAGGGTGGCCGCCGTGACCAGAACGGTCAGGGCGGCGACAACTCCCGTCGCCACCAGGGCCTTTCTGCCGCGCGAAAGGGTGGACAGGCGGCCGGCCAGTGTTTCGCGGGCTATCCAGGCCCCGCTCGCCAACCGGCCGTCACCCGCGCCCACCCCACAGCCGGGACAGACCATGCCCGGCAGCGCACCCCTGCGTCCGCCACCGCATCCCTCGCACACCATGGAGACCTTCTCGCACCGTACTCATGGATCACGCTGAACAGTCGGCCAGCAGCCACACCAGCAGCAGCCACCGGCAGTCAAGGGGACCCACTATGCATGAGGCCGTCATTCCGGAACAGAGAATGCGCGGGATTGACCTTGTCCCGGAGTCAGTCCTCGTCTCGGACTCAGTCCTCCTCCGAGTCGTCGCCCCCCACATCCACCGGGCCGCCCCCGTCACGTTCCCGCGGTTCCAGCTCCACCGTGATGCGGTGCGTCGTGTCCTTCGTCCTCGTCGCACCCAGGTCCGCCGTCACCACGCCGATCCGCAGGCCGCCCTTGCCGCTCGTCTCGCGCCGGATCTGGACCGCGAATTCAAGGTTCACCTTTCCCACCCTGAAACGCAGGCCGCTCTCCCTGCCCCGGCGCTGAGCCTCCTCCAGTTCGGCCCGCACCTGACCGATCGCGTCGGCCAGACCCGCGCCCTGCAACTCGTCGTTCGTGTCCATCGTGCTCACATCCCCCCGCTGCCGCCGAGGCCCCATTGTCACCCCCCGCGACTATGCTGGTACAGCATGGGGGCGTCGATCAAAGAGACCAACTTCCGTACTGATCAAGAGACTTGGCGCGTCCGGCTGCGCACTGCCGACCGCCGCGCGCAGGTCCTCGGGGCAGGCGTTCTACTCGGCGACGGACTGGTGCTGACCTGCGCCCACGTCATCCGTATCGCCGGGACCGACGGCCACTGGCCGGCCGTGACCGTCGAGTTTCCCGGAATCGGCGGGGGCGAGAGCGGGCTGCGCGCGACCGTCGTGCCCGGCCACTGGGTGCCCCGCGCCGACGACCACAGCGGTGATCTCGCGCTGCTTCGGCTGGACGGGCCGCCGCCCGTCGCCACGCACGCCGCCCTCCACCGGCTGCCGACCATCTGGAATCGCCGCGTCCACTTCGCCGGGTACCCGTCCGGCATCACGGGCGGCAAGTGGGCCGAAGCGCTCATCAAGGGGCCGGGAGGGCCCGGCGACGAATGGGTGCAGATCGATCCGGCCACCGAGGCCGACACCCTCATGCGGCGCTTCAGCGGCGCCGGAGTCGTCGACAACCGCACCGGCCGCGTCATCGGGATCGTCGTCAGCAAGCTCGACTCCGAGCGCGAGGGCGCGCATTACCGGCACGGCTACATGATCCCGACCGGGACCGTCGTCAAGCACCTCGACCTCGTGCGCGAGCGCTGCGTCAGCGGCCGGCCCCCGGTCCCGGCCGCCTTCACCGCCGACCCCACCGCCCCGGCCCCCGACCGGGGTTTCGCCCGCTGGCTCACGCGGTGGCTCGCGGGCGAGGACGACATGGCCGACGTCGAGATCACTTTCGTACGGGAAGAGGACCACGACGCCGCGCTCACACTGCGCACCACACTCACCCTCGCCGACCGCGAGCAGTCCCCCCGTACCTCCACCGCCACGCCCGGCCGCGACAGGCCCAGCGGCGTGCCGCGCGCCGGCAGCCTCGACCTGGCCGTCGACGTCAGCGGCAAGACCCGCGCCCAGGTCGCCCAGGAGATCGCCGAGGGCATGGGCCTGGACGGGCCGGGACCCCGGCCGATGCCCGCACGCATCGCGGCCGACGCCCTGCCGCTGACCGCCGTGGCACGCGGGGTGGACGAGGCCGTTCAGCAGCTGGAGACCGTGGAGTTGCTGCACACGCTGGTGCGGCGCGGGGGGCGGCTGCTGCTCGTCTTCCGCCGCCTCGACTCCCCCGCCCTGCGCCGCACGTACGAGCTCCTCCTCGACCAGGGGCGTGCCGAGCGCTGGCTGGATCGGATCGGCCGCCGCATCGGCGCTCTCGCCCAGACGGAGGAACGCGTACGGGACCTCCGACGGCGCGCGGCGTCCATCGTCTCCCCGCTGCCGCCGCCCCCGCACTACGCGCAGGACCTGGAGCTCAAGGCGGTGCGGCTGGAGGCCGATCCGGGGCGGGGCACGGCGGGCTACCTCGCGAAGCTGTCGTACGTCGAAAGGACCGTGGAAACCGCCCTGTTGGAGGCGGAGGACAGTCACCGGCTCCTGACCCGGCGCCTCGCCCGTCACCAGGGGCTGCGCGGCCTCCTCGACGGCCACCAGGCACGCCTCGCCGACCACGGCCTCGCCGAGGCGGCCGCCTCGCTGCACCACGAGGCGCAGCGGCTGCTGACCGGCGGACCGTGCGATCCGGCGGTGGCGGAGGCGGCGGTCGAGCGCTTCGTACGGGCGGCCAGAAAGGCGCTCGATCAGGCCGGCCAGCTCGATCAACTGGGTCAACTCGATCAGCTCGGTCAGCTCGGTCAAGGGGAGACGGAGGGGAAGCCATGAGGGCGTGTCCGCACCCCGGGTGCACCGGGCAGGTCACCGAGACCGGGTTCTGCGATCTCACCGGCCTGCCCGTCGACGACGACGTAGCCACGGAGAAGACGAGCGGAGGGAAGGGTGGAAAGGGGCAGCAAGGGGGGCGCTCCCGCCCCCAGCAGTTCGACGTGTCCTCCGGCGGCGACCGCCTCATGGACCTGCCCCTCGTCGACGTCCCCGACCCCGCCCTCCTCGTCGAGCCCGTCCAGGACCGGCCCGCCTCCCACGTCATGCGCTGCGGCAACCCCGACTGCACCGAGCTCATCGGCGGCGTCACGGCCGAGGGCCGCTGTTCCTGCGGTACGCCGTACGCGCTCCAGCCCCAGCTGACCGGCGACGACGTGCTCGCCGACCAGTACCAGGTGATCGGGCCCATCGCCCACGGCGGCCTCGGCTGGGTCTATCTCGCCAAGGACACCCAGCTCCACAACCGCCCGGTGGCGCTCAAGGGCCTGCGCAATCCGCACAGCGAGGTGGCCCGCGAGGTCGCGCTGCGCGAGCGGCGGCACCTCACCGACCTCAACCACAAGGACATCATCCGGGTCATCAACTACGCGACGCACCGCCCGTCCGGCACCGACTACATCGTGATGGAGTTCGCCGGCGGGATGGCGCTGCACCAGATCGCGGAGCGCATCGCGCGCGACGAGGAGCCGTTCGCCGGGATGCGGGTGCACGAGTTCGTCGTCAGTTACGGGATCCGGATTCTCGACGCCCTCGGCTATCTGCACATGCACGAGCGCAAGGTGTACGGCGACATGAAGCCGGACAACGTCATGCACTGCGGCGACGGCATCAAGATCATCGACGTGGGCGGCGTACGGGAGTTCGGTGCCCCCGGCCCGTACACCGACCACTACAAGGGCCCCGAGGTCGAGCGGGACGGCCGGGCGTACCCCCAGTCCGACCTCTACAGCGTCGGCAAGACCCTCCAGGAACTGTCCGACGCCGCCCGCCACCCCGCCCCCGGGCTCGGCGCGGAGTCGCTTCGCCGGGCGCTGGCGCGGGCGACCGCCGACGAGCCCAGAAAGCGGTTCGCGACGGCTGCCGAGATGTCGCTGCAACTGCGGGGCGTGATCCGGGAGTTACGGTCCCTCCGGCTCGGCACGGAGACCTTCGAGCCGTCCCGCCTCTTCGAACCGGCGTCGGCAGCCCTCGACGGCGGCCTCGGCCAGGCCCCCGCCCTGGACTGCTGGGCGTACGGCATCCACCGCCTACCGCTCAACGCCGCGCGCCCTGCCCCCGACGACGTGGCGGCGGGCCTGCCGGTCCCCAAGACGGACCCGGACGACCCCAACGCGGCCTCCCTGAGCCGGATTTCGTACGACGCTCCCGCCCTGCAGCAACTCCTCGCGGACTGGCCGCCCTCCGCCGAGCTCCACTTGCTGCGCTGCCGCCTGCACCTGGACCTCGCCCGCCGGGCCACAGGAGGAAGCTCCGGCCACCGGGACGACGCCCGCGCCGAGCTCGGCCGCGCCCGCGACCTCCTCGGCACCATGGCCGAACACGACTGGCGCATCAACTGGCATGCGGGCCTGCTGCACCTCGCCGACGACCGGATTGCCGACGCGCGGAAGGAGTTCGACACCGTCTACGACGCGCTTCCCGGCGAGTACGCCCCCAAACTCGCCCTCGGCTACTGCCACGAACGGCTCGGCCGGCCCGACCGCGCCAGGCTCTTCTACGAGGCGGTGTGGCTGCGCAACCACTCCATGGGCAGCGCCGCCTTCGGTCTTGCCCGGATCCATCTCGCCCGGGAGGAGCGCGACAAGGCGCTGGCCATCCTGGAGCACGTACCGAAGGACTCGCGGCACCGCACGGCCGCGCGGACGGCGATCGTACGGATCCTGGCGGGCCGGCGGCCGCCGCGCGGTGCGCCGCCGCCGCTGGAATCCATCGTCGCCGCGCTCGCCCAGGTCGTGCGGCTGGGCGAAGAGGAAGGCCTGACGGACCGTCATGCCATTCTGCGGCTGGAGACGCACATCCGGGAAGTCGTCCTCGACTGGGTCTGCGCGTCAGGGCCGGGCGGCGCGCAGGGGCGGGCAGAGCGGCGGCTGGCACAGCTCAGCGAACGGATACAGGACGAGCACCTCACCGAGAACCGGCTGCGCAGGCGCCTGGAGGAGTCGTACCGGTCCCTCTCCGAACAGGCCGGTGACGCGCGGGCGCACGCGCTGCTCGATCTGGCGAACGGGATTCGGCCACTGCGGTGGACACACAAGGAGCACACATGGCTCGGAGCGGCGCAGAAGATGCGGGACGCGTGGAAGGCCCCTCAAGCGCAGGAGCAAGCGCCGGACCAAGCGCGGGAGCAAGGGCAGGCGCAGGAGGGGACACGGGAGGGAGCGCAGGAGCAACCTTGGGAGCCGTCACCCTCGAAGTGAGCCAGCAGCCCTACGTCTCCGCCGAGCGCGGCGCCGAGGGCGGGACGCGCATGTGCGCCGTGGTGACCGTGACGGCCCTGGGGCCGGGCGGGCCGGGAGCGCCCGCCCCCGCGTCGCCCGCCAGGGCCGAGGTCCTGCTCCTCGACTGCTCCGCGTCGATGGGCTACCCGCGCGACAAGCTCTGGGCCGCCCAGGACGCGGCGGCGGAAGCGGTACGTGTGCTGCCCGACGGCACGTACTTCGCGATCGTCGCCGGACGCCACACCGCCGAGCTCGTCTATCCCGCGCAGTCGCAGTCCCTCGCCCGCGCCGACGCCACCACCCGCGAGGAGGCCCTGGAGGCCGTCGCCCGCCTCGTCCCCAGCGGCGGCACCGCCATCGGCAGCTGGCTCGCGCTCGCCCGCGAGCTGTTCGGCCACGAGCCGCTCGGCCGGCGGCCCGGGGCCGCGGTCCGGCACGCCCTGCTCCTCAGCGACGGCCGCAACGAGCACGAGGAGCGCAACGCGCTCGAAGCCGAACTGGCCGCCTGCGCAGGCGTATTCACCTGCGACACCCGTGGCATCGGCGAGGACTGGGACCCCGACGAACTGCAACTGGTCGCCGACAGCCTGAACGGCCGCGCCGACGCCGTACGCGACCTCGACGCACTCCCCGGCGAGTTCCGCGCCGTAACCGCCGAGTCGGCCGCCCGCACCCTCACCGGTCTGCGCCTGCGCCTCACCCACCGCCCCGGCAGCGCCCCGCTGACCGTCCAGCAGGTCCACCCCACGCGCCGCAACCTCCTGCGGGAGGCGGTGGCGGCGGGGGAACGGTGCCTGGAATTCCGTACGCCGCCGTGGGGCGAGGAGACCCGGGAGTACCTGGTGTGCGTGGCCGCCGCCCGTACGCCGCAGGAGCCGGTCGACCGGGCGCTGTGGCTGGCCGACCTGAAGGTGGTCCAGGAACCGGACGCGGAGGCCCCGCATCCCCGTCTCCCGCCCGCCAGACCCGTACTGGTCCGCTGGACGCGCCATCACGACCTCTACAGCCAGTACGACCCCAAGGTGGCGCACTACGCCCACCACGACGCCCTCGTGCGCGGCCTCGAAGAGGGCCGCGCCGCCCACCGCGCGGGCGATGTGCCGCGCGCGCTCGCCGCGTGGGGCGAGGCCGTGCGCCGCGCCCACGCCATGGGCAACGAGCCCATGCTGCAGCGCCTCGGCGACGTCGTGCGCATCATCGACGCGGAGACGGGCGAGGTGGAGGTACGCCCCGACATCAGGCCTCTCGACATCAACTCGGCGATGGTCCTGCGGGCGCACAGCACGATGCTGCCACCCCCGAGGAGCCCCAAGTGAGCGGCGTATTACGCCATTTCTGGCGCTCCGCCACGGGCGACAACGGCATCAGCACCGTCGACTACCTGCGCCGTCAGCTCCTGTGGCTGATCGCCCTCACCGCGATCGGCGGCGCGGCGCTCTTCGGCGCGTACGACGTCGTGCACCGCGACACCGCCGCGATCCGCGACCGTACGGGCCCCGCCGTCGTCGAACTGGCCAGGGCGCACACCCTGCTCCGGCAGGCCCACGCGACGGCGGAGGAGCACATCGTCTACCTCACGAAGAACCGGGACCGGCCCGACATTCTCAGCCTCGGCGAGGAGTACGGCAGCCTGCTCACCGAAGCGAGACAGAGCCTCGACCGGGCGCAGCGCACCGGCGCCCTGGACCGGGGCGACCGGCAGACGCTGCGCATCGTGTCCGGGCTCGTCGACGGGTACGCGAACCGGATCGACGGGGCCTGGAAGCAGTACGGCAAGCCGGAGTTGAGCCGCGCCAATCTCTCGTACGCGAAGACGATGATGTACGCCGACAAGTCCGGCGTACTCGAACGGATCACCGAGCTGCAGAAGAGGCAGAGCACCGCGCTCGACCGGCACGAGGACTGGGGCACAGCGCCGCTGCTGGCCTGGCCGGCCGCGACAGCCGCCTGCCTGCTGCTCGGCGTACGGCTGGTGGGCACGCAGGTCTTCCTGCGGCGGCGCTTCCGGCTGCGGCTGAGCATCCCGCTGGCGGCGGTGACGCTGCTGCTGGCCGCGGTGCCGGTGCTCGCCTTCGGAACGTGGCAGGCGCATGCGTGCCAGGCGGCGGTGCAGGACGTCGTCGGGCTGCTGGAGCCTGCCGGGAAGGCGGCGGCCCCGGCGCTGTCCCGGCAGGACACGATCGACGGGGTCGAGGCGAGGATGGCCGAGGCCGTGTGGGAGAGGGACGCCGAGGCGTGGGCCCGGGTCACGGCGTTCATTCCGCCGGCGGGCCTGCTGATCGGGGGAGTCATCGCGTGGACGCTCCAGTCGCACCTGGCCGAGTACGCCGTCCCGCGCACGAGGGGTGGCGTACGCCGATGAAACGCACCGCGGGTGTTGTCCGTACGGTCGTCGCCCTGTGCCTGCTGGCCGGTCTCGGACTGTCGGCCTCGGGCTGCGCGGAGGAGCCGAAGCCGAGTGTGAGCGTGCTGGGGCCGTGGACCGGTGACGAGGAGGAGAGCTTCGAGAAGGTGCTGGACGAGTTCCGCAAGAAGGGCGTGGACGTCGACTACCAGGGCACCACTTCCCTGCGCGAAACCCTGCTCGCCCAGGTGCAGGCCGGGTCGCCGCCCGACATCGCCGTACTGAACAGCGTCGGCGAACTCACCGAGTACGCGCACGACGGCGAGCTGATCCCCCTCCCGGAGGCGATACGCGAACGCTCGCCGGCGCCCTGGGCGCCCGAACTGACCGTGGACGGCCGCAAGAACACGTACTGGACGCCGGTCAAGGTCGACCTCAAGAGCGTGGTCTGGCACTACCCGGGCAAGGCGGCCGGGAAGGGCGCGTGGTGCCTCGGCATGGGCTCCGGCGCGACGTCCGGCTGGCCGGGCACCGACTGGATCGAGGACATCCTGCTCCAGCGGTCCGGCCACGCGAAGTACGAGCAGTGGGTGACGGGCGAGATTTCCTGGGAGAGCAAGGAGGTACGCGACGCATGGGAGACGTGGGGGCGCATCATCACCGCCGACGGCGGCCGGGCCGGGGCGGCGGCTGCCCTGCGCAACGGCTTCGAGGGCAACGACGGCAAGGGCCTGCTGAAGCGGAAGGGTGAGTGCGTGCGTGAGCACCAGGGCAGCTTCGCCCGGCGGCTGTACGGCGACGACGTCCGCTTCACGCCGAGTGCGGAGGCGGTCGGGGAGCTGGGGAAGGGGAACGGGCGGGGCGCGTACGAGGTGGCCGGTGACATGGCGGCGATGTTCCGCGACAGCGGGGCTGCGCGGGAGTTGCTCACGTTCCTCACGGGGGAGGCGGCGCGCGCGTCGTGGGCGGGCAACGTCGCCGAACGCAACCGGCCCTTCTTCCCTGTGTCGGTGGGGCCGTACGGGGATGCCTGGGCCAACCGCGCGGTCGACCGTGCGCTGACGGGCGCGAGGCGGCTGTGCCTGGATGCGTCGGATGTGATGCCGGCGGGGGTGCGGGGGGCGTTTTACCGGGCGGTACTGGAATTCCTCACGGCGCCGGGGGACGTGAAACTCCTGGACGGGCTGCTGGATCAGCTGGAGTACGAGGCGACGCGGCAGAGGGAGCGGGGGGCGGGGCGCGTGCCGTCGGTGTGCGCGGCGCCGGCGGGGGGCGGGTAGGAGAACAGCGCCGCAGGCAACCCTCACCGCACCCACCCCGCCACCGCACTCCGCACCGCCGCTACCACCCTCCCGCTCCTCTCCCCGTCGTCCCGTACCGACCGGCTGAACTCCACGTGCAAGAACGGCACCCCCAGGTCCGCCGCCCCCCGCCCCTGCTGGTTCGTGCGGCCTTCGAGGACGCAGTGGCGTGCCCACGCCCGGCACACCTCGAAGTCCCGGGCGCCCAGTGCCCTCGCCAAGCGGCGTCCGCTCTCGCGGCCCTCGGCGCTCTTCCCCGCACCCGTGGAGACGATCACGTCGTAGTCCGGTTCGGTACTGTCCGCGAATCCGTGCAGCTGCACTCCGGGCAGCCCTCGCTCCGCCAGCTCGTCGCACACCGCGTGGAAGACCGTGTCGCGGCGGTGCGCGACATCGGCCGCGTCGCCCCGCCCCGCCGCACGATGCGCACCCGCCAGCACGAGCACGCCGCCGCGCGGCCCCGTCAGCACAGCGGACCCCAGCCGCTCGCTCCCGGTGTCGGCGACGGGGTGCGGGACCTGCACCGACCAGCGCACCGGGGCTCCGAGGCCGACGTACACGCGCCCCCAGCCCCGGTTCGCCTCCCCCGCCGCGTCGGCGATCTCGGCGTACCGGCGCCCGCTCGCCCGGTCCGTGAGCGTACGTATGCCGAAATCGACTTCGGCGAGCTTGCGTGCGGCCTCCGCGCGCCGTCCTTCGACGAGCAGCCCGACGCCCCGGGCGACGGTGCGCCGCTCCACACGGCTCGGCGGGCGGAAGCCGGAGTCCGCGACGACATCGGTGGCGAATCCATTGATCCGGCGTTCCAGATCAATCCCCTTCACGCGGGATTGAGGCGAATCATCCCGTTCACCCCAGTCGCCCTTTCCTGAGGAAGAGTTCATCGTGACAACCGCCACAGCTACCGCTGTGACCAGCAGAGTTACCAGAATCGTTAGCTTTGCGGTCGGGATCCGTGTCATAGGGCGGCGAAAATACCATCGTGACAAGACATCCCTACTTGCCCCGCATAGCCCGCGCTGCCGCCCTTGCCCTTCTGGCAACGACGGCGGCAGGCTGCGGACTCCTGGACTCGGACAGCGCCGGCGAGGCGGACGGCGCTCCGGCGTTCACCGTCGCCGCGGCGGGCGACATCCTGATCCACCCGCAGCTCACGGAGCAGGCACGCAAGGACGCCAAGGACGCGGGCAGCACGGACACCGGCGGCAAGGGCATCGACTTCGACCGGACGATGGCCGGGATCAAGCCCGTCATCAGCAAGGCCGACCTGGGGATCTGTCACTTCGAACCGGTCGTGGGCAAGCCGCAGGGGCCGTTCCAGAGCTTCCCGGACTTCCTCGTTCCGCCGCAGATCACCACCACGATCAAGAACGTCGGTTACGACACCTGCTCGACCGCCTCGAACCACAGCCTCGACCACGGCCCGGCCGGAGTACGGCGCACGCTGGACGCGCTCGACGCGGCCGGCCTCAAGCACACCGGTTCCGCCCGCACCCGCGAGGAGAGCGTGAAGCCGCTGATCCTCGACGTGAAGGGCGTCAAGGTCGCGCAGCTTTCGTACACCTTGGGCTTCAACGGCCGCGAAGTGCCCGCGGACAAGCCGTGGCTCGCCAACAGGACTTCCTTCGACAAGATCGCCGCAGCGGAGAAGGCCGCCCGCGCGGCCGGGGCCGAAGTGGTGATCCTGAGCATCCACTGGGGCCGTGAGCACCACCCGGATCCGGGCACTCCGCAGCTGAAGCTGGCCCGCAGGCTCGCCGAGGAGACCGGCATCGATCTGGTGATCGGCCACCACGCGCATGTGGTCCAGCCGATGGAGAAGATCGACGGCACCTGGGTCGCGTACGGCCTCGGCAACCAGCTGGCCCGCCACGAGGTGCCCAGCGGTCTCACCGAGGAAGGCATCATCGGCTGGTTCGAGTTCCGGAAGAAGGGCGACGGCTGGGACGTACAGGCGCGCTACGTGCCGACGCTCGTCACCATTCCGCCGGACGCCGACGAGTCAGCCGGGCCGGCCGGGGCGGCCGGCACGGGTACGGAACCGGACAGCGCCGGGGAGACGCCCGGCGTGAAGGACCACCGCCTCGTGAATGTCGCCGAGGCGCTGCGCGACAACAAGCAGCTGTCCGACCAGGAACGGGCCCGCTACCGCCTCGCGTTCGAGCGCACCCAGGGCACCATGCTCAACCGGGGAGCCTCGAAGGACGGCCTGAAGCCGCTCCAGGATCTGCCAGGCTGAAGATCGCACCAGCGAGGGCGACCAAACGTTAGGCACGTCACACGGCCCGCGTTTCGTACAACCCTTCACACCCCTTCGCGAGTCATGACGCACCGGTTTGGCTTGCGCCTGCGTCACGCCCACGCCCCGGAACACCCGCTCGGAACACCCGCTCCACCCGTACCCGCTGTTGCCCAGAATCTGAAGGTGAACACTCATGGCCGCTTCGCCCGCGACGCGGCGGCACAAGGTCCGACGCCGGGCCGACATGTCGCTCCTGGGTGGCATCCGCCCACCCATCGCGGTCCTCTCGGCCCTGCTGCTCTCCTTGGCGGGAATCACCGCCCTGGGCCTGGGCAAGGCGGACCAGGACCTCGTGCCCAAAGCCGTGCTGACGTCCCAGCAGCACTTCGCCGAGGACGGCGCTGTCGCGCTGCGCGCCTCGATCGACGAAAGCGTCACGGACCTCAACCGGACCGCCGGCCTCTTCAGCGCCTCGGACCCGGTCTCGCCCGACGCCGTACTCGACAAGATCGGCAGCGTCTACCAGAAGTGGACGGGCACCGCCGTCCTGGAGATCAAGTCCGGCAAGCTGCTCGCCGCGCGCGGAGAGAACGTGCCGGTCACCGCGGTCGACACCAGCAAGCTCCGCGAGAAGGACGGGCTCAGCCCGCGCATGGTCCGCCTGCAGAACGGCGAGACCCGGCTGCTCTCCTTCGCGTTGCTGTCCTGGGAGGGCAAGCCCCAGCAGCTGCTGATCGCCTCCAACAGCCTCCGCTTCCCCGGCATCGCGCTCGGCCAGTTCCGCGCCATCGCCGTCGTCGACAGCGAGGGCCACATCCTCAGCAGCGACGGCATCCAGGAGCCCGAGCAGGCCAAGAGCGAGTTCCAGCGTGGCGTCGTGAAGCGATCCAGCAAGCAGCTCAAGTCCTTCGCGAAGACCGCCGCCCACAAGGCGACCCAGCACCCGCTCAAGTCCAAGGAGCCCGGTTCCGGAGGTTTCCTCGGCGTCAGCGGGAGTCTGTACGGCACCGAGTTCCAGGGCGACCGTGCCGTCGCCGGGTACGCGACGCTCGCCGGCCCCGAGGCCGGCGAGAGCACCGTCGCCACCAGCCTCGGCCTCACCGTCGTCGCCATGGTCGAAGTGGCCGAGGACCCCACCCGCTCCGCGGGCCCGCTCTTCGGTCTCCTCGCCGCCGGCGCACTGCTGGTGATCGGCGCCCTGGCCGTGGCCCTGCTCCTCGGTACGGTCCAACGCCCCCTGATCCGGCTCTTCCTGGAAAGCCGCCGCCTGACGCGCGGCGACCTGACCCGGCCCGTGACCACGCCGTCGCACGGCGAGGCCGCCCGGATCGGACACTCGCTGGAGCGCGTACGCCGCCAGCTCCTCGGCGAGCCGGCCGACAGCACCGCCGCCGAACGGCCCCGTAAGCGCGGCCGGTTCGGCAGCCGGGGGCTCATCGCCGTCTGCGGCGTGCTGCTGCTCGCCTGGTCCGCGCCGATGCTGCTGCTCCTCAACCGCGCCGACTCCACCGCCGTCGTACCCGAGCAGATGGTCAACGACCAGCGCGAACGCACCGAGACCCTCACCGACCGGGTCCGGCGCGCGCTCAACGAGGGCCACGCCGACCTGGTGTCCGTGGCGGCCCTCATCGGCGACCGCACCTCGCCCGACGATATGCGGACGGTTCTCGAGCGCACCCGCACCGAGCACCGGCGCTACGAGTCGCTCTACGTCCTGTCCGCCGACGGCAAGGTCGTCACCAGTGCGGGCGAAGAGCCGCGGCCGGAGTCCGGCAAGCGCCCCGAGGGCGAGCAGCTCAGCCTCCTCAACGACTCGGGCAAGGAACCGGTCATCGCCGGGTACGCCGAGATCCCGGGCCGCGACGGAGCGACCGTGGTCGGCGAGTTCCGTATCGACTTCATCAACTCGCTGCTCAAGCGACCCGGCCTCGGCCAGGTCCGGGTCGTCGACGACAAGCGCCAGATCATCGGCGGCAACACCGGCTACCAGGCCTTCGACAAGCTCCCCGACGAACGGCTGGACTCCTTCGTCGCGGGCAGCAACCAGAAGGTCGGCATGAGCGCCCGCGCCAACGGTGTCCTCTACCGCGACAGCGGCGGTGACGGCGTACAACTCGCCGCGGCCGCACCGTTCGTCGGCGGCGGCGCCGCGAAGTCCCTCGGCTGGACCGTCGTCAGCTGGCAGCCCGCTTCCGGCCTGGCCATCCCCGAGTACAGCCTCCAGAACCGCACAGTCCTGGCCGGCCTGCTCGGTGTCACCGCTGCCGCCGCCTGCCTGGGCTGGCTGCACATCGTGGTCGTACGGCCGCTGCGTGAGCTGGCCCGGCAGTCCGAGGCGCTCGCCGACGGAGACCGCCGCACCGTTCTGTATCCGCGCCACCACGACGAGGTGGGAGCGGTCATCCGCAGTCTGGAACTCCTGCGGCAGCAGCTCCAGGAACAGCGCAAGCGGGACGGCGCACCAGCCGCCGCCACCGCCACCACCGTCGCCGGAAGGAACTGATCGGCGTGCTCTTCCTCTACACCGTTCTGATGGTGTGCTGCGGCGTACTGCTGGTCGCCGGCATCGTCGAACAGCGCCGCCACTTCACCAACCTGGAGCGGATCCCCACCCGGGTCCTGGTCAACGGCATCCGCGGCAAGAGCTCCATCACCCGGCTGTGCGCGGGCGCGTTGCGCGGCGGTGACCTCGTCACGGTCGCCAAGACCACCGGCACCGCGGCCCGGTTCATCCACCCGGACGCCACCGAGGAGCCCGTCTACCGCAAGTTCGGGATCGCCAATGTGGTGGAGCAGATAGGCATTGTGCGGCGCGCGGCGTCGTACAGCCCGGACGCCCTGGTCATCGAGTGCATGGCCGTCATGCCCGCACTCCAGGAGATCAACCAGTCCAAGCTGATCCGGTCCACCATCGGCGTGCTGTGCAACGTCCGCGAGGACCACCTGGCCGAGATGGGACCGACCCTCGACGACGTGGCGCGCTCGCTGTCCCGCTCCATGCCGGAGGGCGGCATCTGCGTCACCGCCGAACAGGACCGCTTCCACATCCTCCAGGAGGAGGCGGACGCCCGCGACTGCCGGCTCATCTACGCCGATCCGGAGACCGTCACCGACGAGGAGCTGCGCGGCTTCAGCTGGTTCACCTTCAAGGAGAACGTCGCGATCGCGCTGACCGTCGCCGGACTCCTGGGTGTGGAGCGCGAGACGGCGCTGCGCGGCATGTACGACGCCCCGCCGGACCCGGGTGTGCTCTCCGTCGAGCGGTACGCCACCCACGACGGCAAGCGGCTGCGGTTCGCGAATGTCTTCGCGGCGAACGACCCCGAGTCGACGCTGATGAACATCAATCAGCTGCTCGACCTGGACGCCATCAGCCGCCCGCTGAACGTCGTCATCAACTGCCGTCCCGACCGCGTCGAGCGCAACGGCCAGATGGGCGCGATCATCCCGGACCTCCAGCCGGAGAAGGTGTTCGTGATCGGCCACCCGGCGAGGAGCGCGATCGACGCGATCCCCGCGGAATGGCGGGACCGCGCGGTCGACCTCGGCGGTGACCGGCGTGCACCGGAGGAGTTCATGGGCCGGCTGCTCGGTGAGCTCGGCCCGGACTCGTCGCTGGTGGCGATCGGCAACATCCACGGGCAGGGCGAAGTACTGCTGGAGCACCTCGCCGAACTCCCGGCGGACGAGACCCCGGCCGAGGCGACACCTGCCACGGCTTCCGCCCCGCCCCGTGCGCGCGGGCCGGTCGCAGCGCAGACGGACGCGGAGTCGGCTTCGCAGCCTGCTGCTCCCGCCGCATCCGCTGTCCGGGACGACGAGACGCTCGCCCTCCAGCAGTACAAGCCGTACATCGACCCGTACCAGCCCTACCCGGAGGCGTACGAGACGCGCTACCAGCAGCGCCCGACCCCGTACGAGCCCACGCCGCAACGCCCGGCCCCGACCGAGGTCGCGCCTCAACAGCCGTCCCTGGACGAGCCCGCGCCCCGGCAGCCCGCCGGCTACGAGCCGACGACGCAGCACCCCACCCCCAACGAACCCGCGCCTCCGCGGCCCGTCCTGTACCAGTCCGAACCGCCGCAGCCCACCCGGCAGAAGCCCGTACAGCGGAAGCCCGCACCGCAGAGGCCCGCACCGCAGAAGGCTGTACAGCCGAAGCCCGTGCCGCCGCAGCGTTTCGGCGACGGCGACGCGTCCGGCCATCACGCACACCCAGCACCCCCCGCACCACCCGCAGCCCCCTCGTCACGGCCCCAGCGCGGAATGTTCGAGCCGGCCCGGCCGGTGAAACCGGCGCAGCAGCAGAACCCAGGAGAACCCCGTTGATCCCGTCCGTCCTCACGCCCGAGATCGCCGCGATCGGCATCGCGCTGGGCCTGATGTTCTCGCTGGTCTGCTACCTGACGACCAATCTTTCCCCCGGCGGCATGATCACCCCGGGCTGGCTCGCCCTGACCCTCGTCGAGGATCTCCAGCGCGCGGCCATGGTCGTCGGCGTCACCGTCCTGACGTACGTCGCCACCCTCGCCGTCCAGCGTGTGGTGATCCTTTACGGAAAGCGGCTGTTCTCCGCCGTCGTCCTCACCGGTGTCCTCTTCCAGGCGACGTTGATGATCGTCCTGTCGATGGAATTCCCGCTGATGTACACCAACCAGACGCTCGGCTTCATCGTCCCCGGCCTGATCGCCTACCAGCTCGTCCGCCAGCCCAAGGGCGCGACCCTGCTCGCCACCGGCTCGGTGACGCTCATGGCGTACGTCGTCCTCACCGCCGGAATCCTGCTCGGCGCGCTGCCGACCGTCTGACCGTCGACCCGTCCCACCCGGAGCTGACCTCATGAGTGCCAAGACCAAGCGCGGCCCCCGCCAGGCGCTGCACGCCGCCACCGTGATCGCCCTGCTCGCCGCCAGCGCGTACCTCACCGTGGAGCTCCGCAAGGAGGAGCAGGCCAAGGCCCCGGCCATTCAGGCCGTCACCGACACACCGGCACTGAAGTCCTCGGGCTCCGGGCTGTCCGGCAAGCAGACCTGGGAACGGCTGAAGAGCCCGGCGCGCACCCTCCTGCGCGGCGAGAACGGCGAGATTCTGGCCACCTTCACCGACGGCGCCCGCACCGCCACTCTCACCGGCCCCAGCCGTTCCTTCACCGAGCCCGCGAGCACCAAGTCCCGGGTGGTCACCGAGGACTGGGTGCGGCTGATGCCGGAGCCGTGGCGCAAGGGCGCCGAGCGGGAGCAGTGGTTCAAGGACTGGTTCAAGGAGTTCTTCGGCAGCAAGGAGGACGACCTCTTCGCCATCGCCTTCCAGTACGTCGACCAGGCGCCCGTGAAGAAGGACTCCGAGGGCATCGCGTACGCCGGTGACGCCAACTTCGGCCCGATCAACCCCAAGGGCACCCCGGGCAACGACTACCGCCTGGAGGAGTCCGACTTCTACGACTACCTCGGTATCCCGTACACCTTCCGCAACGGCACCACCGCACAGCCCGAAGCGATACGCGCCCGTTCCATGGACTGCTCCGGCTTCATCCGTACCGTCCTCGGCTACCGCGCGCGCTTCCCGCTGATGGCCACCGACAAACTCGGCGACGGCCTGCCGCGCACCGCCAACGGCATGGCCCGCTCCGATCTCGGCGCCGACGTCATCGAACTGGAGGGTGTGGGCCCGGAGTCCCGCCCGAAGTCCATCGACGTACTCCAGCCCGGCGACCTGGTCTTCTTCAAGCTCGACGGGCGCACCAAGGACCGCATCGACCACGTCGGCATCTACATGGGCCACGACACCGACGGCCACAAGATCTTCGTGTCGAGCCGCGAAGAGGTCAACGGCCCGACCATCGGCGACAAGGGCGGCACCTCCCGCCTGGACGGCAACGGTTACTACGCAAGCACCCTGCGCAGCGCGAAGCGCCTCTAGGCCCTGCCCCGGTGGAGCCTTCCCCCGGCGCGGCTCTGTTCACTTTCCGCGACCGTACGGATAACTTCCGTGAGGTTGACCGGTCGTTGGCTTGTGAGGAGACCTCGGGTGAATCGAATGCGCACTGTCCTGGCCGCACTTGGTGCCGTCGCCGTGATCGCGACAGGTCCAGTCGCGTCCGCCGCGCCGCTCGCCGTGGCGGACGAGGCCCGCAAGCTGCGGCCCGCGCCGTGCACCGGCCAGTTCCAGGGGGACGCGCGGCTGGGGCCCGAGCGGCTGCCGAGGAAGTGGGAGAAGCCGGTGGGGCCGCTGGTCAAGGGGTACCAACGGACGGGTGCGCTGTCGCCGGACGCGTTCCTGAAGAAGTACTGGGAGGGCCCGGCGGACTCCGGTGGCTGGAAGTATCCGCCGAACGACGGTTTCGACCAGGTCAACGGGGAGGTGGACAAGCACCGCGAGGAACTGGAGGAGGGGCAGGAACTGGACCGGTTCGGCTCCGAGTTCGGCTCGTACCTCGCGCCGGCCGGGGACCCGTACGCGAAGAGGGCGCTGCCCCCGCAGAACCTCAACACCCGTGACGCCGCGTTCCCCTGCGACTACCACCTCTACCGCGTCACCAAGCCCTTCACGGTGTGGCAGGGCAGCATCGCCCCCTGGTTCGAGCAGCCCGGCCGTGGGCAGCAGGTCAAGCTCGACCCGGCCTTCCTCGACCCGGGGCAGGGGCAGCGGCTCAGTGTGAAGTGGCTGCTCGACCACGGGTACCTGGCGCCGGTAGTGACGAAGTAAGAACGCGGAAGGACCGTGACTCCTCCCCGCCCTAAAGGGCGGGGCTTCTCGCTATGCCGGTTGGGCTTCGCGACGGACCAGCCCGGCCCGTAGGACGTTGAGTGCCCCGACTGTGTCAGCGTGCGCGGTGTGGCCGCATGACTGGCAGTGGAACTTCTCCTGTGTGGGCCGGTTCTCCTTCGCTGTGTGCCCGCATTCTGGGCAGGTGCGTGAAGTGTTGCGGGGGTCCACGGCGATCACTTCCCGTCCGGCGCTTTCAGCCTTGGCGCGCAGGATCGTCAGGAACACCCCCCAACCGGCATCGGCTATCGAGCGGTTCAGCCCCGTCTTGGCGGCTCCCCCATTGGGCAGGAAGGTGCCCGGCTGGTCGGGGTCCGGTTTCGGCGCGGGGGCCTTGCTCATGTTGCGGATCTTGAGGTCTTCGTGCGCGATGAAGTCGTGTGCGCGGACCAGACCGAGAGCGGTCTTGTGCGCGTGGTCGAGCCTCTGGCGGCGCACCTTGCCGTGCAGCTCGGCGACCTTATCCACGGCCCGCTGGTGGTTGGCGGTGCGGTCCTTCGCCTTGCGGCGCGGGAACCGGGACAGTGCCTGCTGCGCGGCTTCGAGCCTTGCGGCAGCGCGGCGGCCATGACGCGGATTCTCCACAAAGGCGCCATTGGAGTCGGCGAGGAAGTTCACTATGCCCAGGTCGATGCCGACCACGCTGCCGGTCGCGGGCAGCGGCTCGGGCTGCTCCTGCTCGGCGGTCAGCACGACGAACCACTTCCGGCCCTCACGCTTGACGCTGATCGTCTTGACCTTGCCCACTACGGGCCGGTGCTGGTTGACCTTGACATGTCCGACACCTTGCAGGCGCACGCGGGTGACAGGGTCGTGCGGGGTGGAGTCCCACCGGCAGCCGTCGCCGTCCTTGGGGAAGTCGACCGTGTCGAACCAGTTCACCCCACGAAAGCGCGGATACCCGGGCGTCTCCCCGGACTTGATCCGGCGGAAGAACGCCGTGAACGCCTTGTCCAATCGGCGCAGCGTGGCCTGCTGGGACGAGAACGACCAACGCCCCTGGCGCTCCCGGTCGAAAGCCCGGATGTCTTTCAACTGCGCCGACTGCATCCCGTACCGGACGGTGGTCTTCGAGGTATGCCGGTAAGCATCCCGGCGTTCCTGCAACGCCCCGTTGTAGAGCGAGCAGTGATCCCGCAGCATCTCGCCGAGCGCCTGGCCCTGCCGGACGGTGGGCCGCATGAGGAACTTGTACGCACGGATCATCCAGCCCACCCCCGTCCGGTCGAGTTCACTCGATCATACTACCCTTGGTGTATGTCACCACGCTGGGAACCCGATCCCGACATCCGTCGTGGAAACCACGTCATCTACAACCTGCACGTGCACTTGGTGTTCGTCACCAAGTACCGGCGAGGTGTGTTCAACGACGAGATGCTGACGCGCTGCGAAGAGATCATGCGGAACGTCTGCCAGGACTTCGAGGCGGAACTCAAGGAGTTCAACGGCGAAGAGGGTCACGTGCACCTGCTGGTGCACTATCCGCCGAAGGTTGCTCTGTCCAAGCTGGTCAACAGCTTGAAGGGTGTCTCTTCCCGTTACTTGCGGCAGGAGTTCACCGACCGCACCAACCGCGCCACCATCCACGGCCGTTTCTGGTCGCCGTCCTACTTCGCAGGGTCCTGCGGTGGCGCACCGCTGTCTATCGTCCGCCAGTACATCGAGCAGCAGAAACGCCTGCTCTAACCTAACGGGTCAGAGCAGGCCAAAGATCGCATTCCCTCCCGGCCTGAAGGCCGTGATTCCCTGCGAAGATCAGGGATGGAACGAATCCGCCTCCGGGCCGCACTGCTGGCCGCCGGCGTCCCCGACGGCTACTACCGGATCGCGGGCGTGCACGAACCGGCTCCCACTCCCCCGGACTTCGTCTTCCTTCGGGAGGATCCGGCCGGTGGGTGGGAGACCGGCGTGTACGAGCGGGGCGCATACCACGTCGGTCTGCGGCATCTCAGTGAGGCCGATGCGTGCGCGCATCTGCTGCGGCTGCTGACGGGGTGACTTTCAACCGGCCGAGCAGTGACCGGGGCGCGCGTAGACCGTGATCCGCGCCCCGGTGACCTCCTTGCTGCTGCACTCCTCGAAGTGCTCCCGCAGCGTCGTGCGCTTCATGACCTCCTGCTCGGTCGTGTCGACCGGATCCCCCTCGGGATCGCCGAGTACGACGATGCGGTCGGAGGCCAGCATGCGTGCGCGTATCTGCGCCGCCGGGATCTCCTCGCCGTACAGCGAGGCGGAGGTGTCCACCGCCCGGGTCAGGGCCAGGTCGCGGTAGTCCCTGTACGCCGCCGGCTGGGCGAGGGTCCATACGCGCCGCCTTGACGGCGTGAAGAGCAGACCGTCGCCGGGCTCCGCCGCTTCCCGCACCGCCTGCGTCACGGCGGTGGCGTCGTCCACGCGGCTTTCCGGGCTCCGCAGATGCGCGCCCACGGCAAGTACGGGCACCAGGACCGCCGCCAGCGCCAGGCACCATGCCCACGCCCACCGCCCGCTGTGCGACCGGACCGCCCGGTCCAGCGCCGCGCCCGTCAGCAGCGCGAACCCTATGACGTAATAGAGGACATAGCGGTCCACGAACATCGGCTTGAGCTGGGAGGCCAGCAGGAGGAAGACCGTGGGCAGGATCAGCATCGGAACGGCGAGCGTCCGCAGCCGGATCGGCCCGCTCGTACGCACCGGGGTGGTGCGCGCGCACCACAGCCCCACCACGGCCAGAGCCACAAAGCTCAGCAGCTGTACGGGGTCGGGCCACATGATCCAGCGGATCTGCTCCGACTGCCCCATGCTGAAGACGGCGAGCGGCGCGAGCCCGGCGACGACGCAGACGGCGGCCACGGTCCAGGCCCGCTTGACCGGGCGCGGCACCTCGGAGAGCAGCATGGTCGCGCCGTGCGCCGTCAGCATCAGTACGGCGAACTCGTGGAGCAGACAGGCAGTCAGCGCGGCCGCCGTGTAGGCGACCCAGAGCCCTCTGGTGGGCCGGGTCGCGGCGCACACCAGTAGGTAGGTGGCCCAGGTGACGATCGCGCACACCAGCGCGTACGAGCGGCCCTCCTGCGCGTACTGCTGCACGGCGGGTATCAGCGGGAAGACCAGCCCGGCGAACACGCCCGCGCGCTCCCCCGCGAACCGGTGGCCGAGCAGCCCGATGCCGGCGGCGGCCGCGGCCGTTGCCAGTACGGACGGGAGCCGCAGGGTGATCACGTCCCCGCCGAAGACGGCGAACAGGCCGTGCATGAAGAGGTAGTACAGGCCGTGCACGGCGTCGAAGTTCTGGAGCGTGTGCCACAGCTCGGGCAGGGTGCGGTGCGCCATGTCGTACGTCACGACTTCGTCCCGCCAGACACTGCCCTGCCTGCGGATGCCCCACAGCCCGAACAGGAGCGTCACCGTCAGTGGGACCAGCGCAGCTGTGGTCCGCGACTTCCACGCAGGGCGTTCGGCGTCGACGGCCGGCGAAACCTTCAGCGTGGTACTTATGGCGGACTCCCTGTGAGGGGGGCAGATATGTGCACACGTCACGGAGCGCCGCGCCGGGCGCTCCACACTAACGGGCAAGCGTACGAGAGCGAACGTTGCGCGCTCTGCGCCGAGTTCGGGGCGCCTCGCGCAGGCGTCGGCGAAACGATTCACTCAGGCAAAGGCGACAGCCCGCACGAAGCCCGTATCCATTACTCCTGGAACGGGTACTGCCGCCGGTTCTCGCATCCGGCGGCAGCACCTTGCTCATCGGGCTTTCGTCACCCCACGCGCGCCAGCTTCTCGCTGAAGCCCGGCTCGACGAGGTCCTTCTGCAGCGCGACCGGCGCCTTGACCTGGCCGGGCCCAGTGCCGACGGTCACCTGGCCGACCTCGGTGCCCGCCTTCGCCGCGTGCGGCAGCGGCTTGCCGCTGTCGGAGATCGCCAGCTCCACCTTCAGGCCGGGCCAGCCGACCGCGTTGAGGTTCTTCGTCGCGACGACCGGCGTCTGCCCGCCGAGCCCGTCGTCGACGTAACCCACCACGTCGCCCTTCTTCACGACGGTGGCCGACGTGACGTCCCGCTGGGCGGCCTGGATCAGCTTGAGGCTGTTGGTGATCGCGAGCTGCAGCTTGGAGTCGAGCGTCGTGCCGGTCTGCTGACCCATCACGGCGCCCACGATCCGCCGCTTCTTGCCGTCGACGATGGTGTCGGCGGACCACAGGAGATTGCCGCCGGCGGGCGTGGAGGAACCGGTCTTGACGCCGCTCACGCCCGGCTCCAGAAGGATCTTGTTGTTGTTGTAGATCTTGCCGTCGATGCCCGGGATCTCGATCTCGGGCGTGTTGACGATCTCCTGGAACACGTCGTTCTCCATGACCGCCTTGGCCAGCTTGAGCTGGTCGGTCGCGGTGCTCACCGTGGTGGCGTCGAGGCCGCTCGGGTCGGTGTACGTCGTGTTCTTCATGCCGAGGTCCTTGGCCGCGTCGTTCATCTTCTTGACGAACTCGGCCTCGGAATCGGCGTCCCAGCGGGCGAGGAGCCGCGCCGCGTTGTTGCCGGACGGGATCATGAGCAGCTGAAGCATCTGCCGCTCGGTGAACTCCTGCCCCTCCTTGATCGCGGCGGTCGACTCGTCGGCGGCCTTGGACTCCTTCTCGGCCTGCTCGTCGACCGTGATCTTCGGGCCGTTGTCGTCACCCTTGAGCGGGTGCTCCTTGAGGATCACGTACGCCGTCATCGCCTTCGTCACACTGGCGATCGGCGCGGCCTTCTGCGCCCCGTGCGTACCGATGCTTCCGACGCCCTGGACCTCGACGGCCGACTGGCCCTCCTCGGGCCACGGCATGTCGAGCGCGCCGCCCTCGAAGGTGTACGTCGCCTTCGCGGTCAGCGCGAGCGCGGGCGCGGGGAGCGGCCGCAGGAACTGTACGACCGCAAAGACGATCACCAGCAGCAGAACCAGCGGCGTCCAGATCTTGACCCGCCGCAGGGCGTTCCGCACGGGGGTTTCCGGCGGGGGCGGGGTGTTCGTCAGCTCGGCGAGCAGATCGAGCGGAGGCAGCGGCGGCAAGGGCTGCTGCCGGGTCCGCTCGGCCTCGGGAAGGGCGCCGGGTGCGGGTGCGGCAGGCTTGCCCGCCCCCTGCGGCGACTGCGGACTCTCCGGCTTCCGGGCCGGCGGCCGTACGTCGTCCGGCTTGATGAGCGGCACGAACTTGCTGGTCCGCTCGGCGGCGGACTCCGGAGCGGGCTTCGGCGCGGGCTTCGGAGCCTTGGGCGGGCCGACGCTCTTGAGCGCGGTGGTCGGCTGGTCGATGGCCGCACGCGGCCGGACGGCCTTGAAGACGGCAGTGGCTTGATCCACGCCACCCCCGGCACCACCGGCGTCGCCCTGCCCGCCGGCCGCCCCACCACCGGAGCCACCGTCGGCGGCGGATTCCGCCTCGCCGGTACGGCCCGAACCGTCCTCGGCCTCGGCCACTTCCACGTCCGCCTGCGCGTCGGCCGCAGGACCGCCGACGGCACCGGCACCGGAGCCACCCTCGGACGCGGATTCCGCCTCGGCGTCGCCGCCCAAGGCGGTACGGCCCGAACCATCCTCGGCCTCGGACGCTTCCGCGTCCTCCTGCGCCCTGGCCACAGGGCCGCCGGGTGCGCCGCCCCCGCGAGGGACGTCGTCGTCAGCCGCAGACTCACCGCGGCCGGCGGCAACCCGCCCGCCCTCGGCACGAGCCGCGCTCGCCCCAGCCTCAGCGCCACTACCGGAGCCACCTTCGGACTCCGATTCCGCATCCGCGCCAGACACGTCCGCATCCGCCCGCGACCCAGCCGCGGCACCTGCGGTCGCGCCGTCACCGGAGCCGTCTTCGGACCCCGGGACCGCGTCAGCGTCGGATGCGTCGGGCTCGCTCGCGGCCCTGCCGTCCTTGGCGCTGGACACATCCACATCGGACTGCGACACGGCCGCAGCGCTGTCGGCCGCGCTGGGGGCGTCGTCGCTGGCACCGGACCGGACATCCTCGGCTCCGGACGCCTGTGCGTCGGACTCGTCCGGGGTGTCCGTATCCGGCGAAAGTTCGTCACTGCGAGCAGCCGCACCCGCGTCCGGGGCGCTCTCGTCCGCCGACGGCTCGTCGCCATCAGCGGCGGCCCCATCGGTCGCGGAAGCGTCGGCGTCTGCGCTCGCAGCCGGAGCGTGGGCGGAGTCCGTGGCGTCCGCCGACGGCTCGTCGCCGTCGGAGTCGGCACCGGCAGCCGCGTCGGCAGAGGCCTCGCCGGCTTCGTTCGCAGCCGCGTCGGCCGAAGCCCGGGCAGGCGCCGTACCGGCGTCGCCGTCGGGGGCCGTACCGGCAGCCGCGTCGTCGGAGGCCGCGCCGGCAGACGCAGCGCCCGATTCGTCCGCGTCCGGCGTGTCGCCGTCCGAGGTCGCCACCCATGCCGCCACCGCCGCCCGGAGGCGCGCATCGCCCTCGGGGGCCACAGAGGGCTTCGTGGGCTCCTCAGGCGGGGTTTTCGTGGGCATCTTGAAGATTGCCGTCGGCTGGTCCACGTGACCCGCATCGAGGGCAGCGCCGTCGTCCTGGTTCGGCCTCGCGGCCGATTCCCGGAAGACGGCGAGCCTCGGGTCGCGTTCGCCCGGAGTCGTCTCCCCCGACGACTTCCGCTGCTCCGACTTGTCGGGGGACTCGCCCGCCACCGATGCCTCCTTCATACGCGCCCGCGCTTACGCCCGCTGTCCATCAGTCCGAAGTCCGATGTCCGAACCATGTACCAGTGTCCTGTCTGAGACCCCGGCCTCCTCGCTAGACGAGAACGACATACCTGCCGGTTCCCGTACGAAGCACCCAGGCGCTCTCGACAGATGAATGTGAGAGGGGTCACCCTGTCATTCATCCACGCGGGGAGGCATGGATGGGCAGGAGCCGCAGAACGATTCCGGAGGAGCTTCTGCTGCTCGCTCTGGACCCGACCACGGGTACCACAGCGCAGCCGCAGTCGCTCGACCTCGGCCTGGCCGGGGCACAGCTAGTGGAGCTGGCTCTGGCAGGACGGATAGCCCCAGACGGGGATCGTATCGCCGTGGTGATGGCACGGCCGACAGGAGATCCGACATTGGACTCCGCACTGGAACTGCTGCGCAGGCGCGGCAGCCCGGTCCGGGCTGTCCACTGGATCGGCGGGCCCCGGCTGGGGCTCCGCCAGACGTACCTTTCGCATCTGGAACGATGCGGCATGGTCCATGCCGTGGCGGGTCAGATGTGCGGGGTACTGCCGACAACTCGCTACCAGGCGACGGAAACGGCGATCAGCAGGGAAATCAGGTCCCGGCTGGACAGTGCGATCCGCACCGGCGTACCGCCGGACCCGCGGACCGCGGCGCTCGCCGCGCTCGCTCACGCAGTGGGGCTCGGCAAGCACCTCTACCCCGGCAACGAGGGGCGTTCATCGCGCTCCCGTCTCAGGGATCTGATCAGGCACGACCCCATGGGCGGTCTCGTGGCGCACGCCGTGATGGACGTCCAGAACGGTGTGGCCGCACAGCCACGCCGTGCACAGGCACCGGGTGGCCGGCCTCAGCCGTCCGTACCGATGCAGCCGCAGCATCAGGCACAGTCACGCCGCGACGGCATGGCCCGCGTCGCAGCGCACTGAGCCGCACCATCCGGCAGCAAGAGCAAGAGCAGTACGACCAGCGCCGCACCGACGTCCCCAAAGACCCGGTTCGGGAGCCGCACCAAAGCGCGCGGGGTAGTGGACCAGCCGTCCTGGACGAGGGCCGGACCACCACCCCGCGCGTTCGCGTCGGCACCGCGTGTGGCCATTCTCCAGCGCGGCCAGGCACATGGTGGCAGTCTGCTGAGCAGTAGAGCGTGCTGGCCGAACAGCCGTACATACGCACAACGCATCAGCCGGAGGTGCAGTTCCCGTGCCGTCCAACGTCAACCCCACCGTCAGGCGCCGCCGTTTGGGCCAGGAGCTCCGCCGGCTCCGCGAGCTCAAGGGCATGACGGCCGAGGAGGTGGCGGAGCGCCTGCTGGTCTCCCAGTCAAAAATCAGCCGCCTCGAAAACGGCCGCCGCTCGATCAGCCAGCGCGACGTACGCGACCTGTGCGGTGTGTACGAGGTCGAGGACCACCGCATCGTCGACTCGCTCATGCAGATGGCCAAGGACTCCCGCCAGCAGGGCTGGTGGCACGCCTTCGGCGACATCCCGTACAGCGTCTACATCGGCCTGGAGACGGACGCCGCCTCATTGCGCGTCTACGACCCCCAGATCGTCCCGGGCCTGCTCCAGACCCCGCAGTACGCCGAGGCACTCATCACCGGCGCACTGCCCGAGACCGGCCCCACCGACGTCGAGAAACGCGTGAAGGTGAGACTGCGCCGGCAGGAACGAATCCTCGCGGCCGAGAATCCCCTGCGCCTGTGGGCCGTCATCGACGAGGCCGCGCTGCGCCGCCTGGTCGGCGACAAGCAGCTGATGCGGGAACAGCTGGAGCACCTGGTGGAGCAGTCGCAACTGCCCCACGTGACCGTCCAGATACTGCCCTTCGAAATGGGCGCGCACCCCGGCATCAGCGGCCATTACGCGGTCCTGGAGTTCCCGGACGCCTCGGACTCCAGCGTGGTCTACATCGAGGGGGTGACGAGCGACCTGTATCTGGAGAAGGCGAACGACGTCCAGAAGTACAGCGTGATGTACGAGCATCTGCGCGCCCAGGCGCTGAATGTCGAGGCCTCGCGGCAGTTCATCGCGGACATCGCCAAGGAGTACGCCCGCTGACAGGCGCCGGTACGGTACACCGTCGCCGCCGCGAAGCGGAAGGCGCTCCGGAATATGCCATCCGGTCGGGTGAACGACCGGTTCACGCCGAGAAGTTGGCGAGTAGCGTCGCTCACGCCATCAAGAACGTTGGCGTCAGTCACACCTCACCAGCTACATCGGAGTGAACATGGCAATTCTTCAGGGCGCTACGGACACCTGGACGAAGTCCTCGTACTCCGGGGGCAACGGCGCATGTGTAGAGGTCAAGTCCCCCGTCATGCACGCCATCGCGGTACGGGACTCGAAGGCCCCCGAGGGCCCTTCGATCACCTTCGCCCCCGGTTCTTGGAGCGCGTTCGTGGGCGGAGTCGGCCAGGGGACTTTCAGCCTCAGCTGACCGCCCGTCCGTACACGGCACGACCGAAGTGAGCCCTCTCGACCGGTTCGCCGTCCTGGCCGAGAGGGCTCTGGCGTACTCGTCCGTACGCACACGTACACATCCGTACTCGTCGGCGACCGGCGCCTCAGCGCAGTTCGTCCACGTACCGGTCGGTCCCCGGCACTGTCGGAATGAACGGCGCCACCAGCTCCACCCGCCCGAGCCCCGAAGCGGCCACCTCCCCGTCCAGGCCGCCGAACCGCTCCTCCCACGCCTCGCGCGGGTCGGCCTCCAGGAACCAGAGCAGCGTCAGCCGGGTGTCGACCCCCTCGACCTGCTTCACGTACGTCATCCGGTCGCCCGGCAGCGGTGTCGGCCGGAAGACCGTGACCATCGCAGCGCGGGAGCCTGCCAGCCGCTTCGGCAGATACGTCGAGCGCAGCCACTCCAGCAACTCGGCGCGCTGCTCCGGCCCTTCCGCGTCGATCACCTCCAATACCAGCCCCTGGTACGGGTGGTCGAGGGCGTGGTAGTCGCGCGGGCCCGCCGCGCCGTCGCGGTAGACCGTCGCCTCGTGGTCCTGGAAGGCCGTGAAGACGTGCGTACGGTCCCGGTAGACGCGGCCGTCGCGATTGAGCCGCTTGTTGATCCCGACGGTCCACTTCATGTGCTCGTCGTAGCGACCCTCGGTGACCCAGTACGTGGAGAGGTAGCAGCCGGCCGTGACGGGCCGGGCGACGGCGGACTTCTCCGGGTGGCGCAGGAGCTGAAGCTCGCGCGTCGCCACCCAGCGGCGCCCCGCGTACATCCAGGGCATGGCCATCGCACCGGCGATGTAGTGGTCGTCCTCGTACCAGCGGTTGTACGCGTACTCGTGGCCGGGATGGGGCTCGACCATGGTGATCAGGGCATGGCCGGGACGGACCCCGTACGGACCTGTGGAGGCCAGTTCCGCGTACGCCTCACTGCGCGTCTGCTCGCTCATACCGTTCCCCGATCCCTTCCTTCCGGTGCCGGACGCCCCTACTCTGACGGGCCGTCAGACAAACTGCCAGAGGCCGGAGGCGAGCATGTTGCTTCAGGGGAAGACCGTCATCGTGTCGGGGGTCGGCGCCGGGCTCGGCCACCGGATCGCCGCGACCGTCGTACGGGACGGGGGCAACGCGGTCCTCGGCGCGCGCACCGCGGCGAACCTCGCCAAGGCCGCCGCCGAGATCGACCCCTCGGGTGCGCACACCGCCCACCTGGCCACCGACATCTCCGACGAGGCGCAGTGCGAGGCGCTGGCGGCGCTCGCGGTCGAGCGGTTCGGGCGGATCGACGGGGTCATCCATGTCGCCGCCTGGGACAGCTACTTCGGCGGCCTTGAGGACGCCGATTTCGAGACCTGGCACGGCGTCATCGACGTAAACCTGCTCGGCACGCTGCGGATGACCCGTGCTTGCCTGCCCGGCCTGAAGGAGCGGGGCGGATCGGTGGTCATCATCGGTACGCAGTCGGCGGTGGCCGCGCCCTCGCAGGTCCAGCAGGCGGCGTACGCGGCGTCGAAGGGCGCGCTGACCTCGGCGATGTACTCGATGGCGCGCGAGCTCGGCCCCCACCGGATACGGGTCAACACGGTGCTGCCGGGGTGGATGTGGGGGCCGCCGGTCCAGGCGTACGTACGGTTCACCGCGCACACCGAGGGCGTGCCGGAGGCCGAGGTACTGGACCGGCTCACCGGGCGGATGGCGCTGCCGGAGCTGGCCACGGACGGGGATGTCGCGGAGGCGGCGGCGTTCCTGGCCTCCGACCGGGCGCGAGCGATCACCGGCCAGTCGTTGCTCGTCAACGCCGGTGAACTCATGCGTTAGCAGCCGGAGTCGTACGTTCTCGTCACCTCGGGCCGCACGGGCGAACCCTCCCCGTGCGGCCCTTTTTGCGCCCCACAGTTGTTCATATTCCTGAACTCAGATCACCAAGCAGAACGATTTTACTTGCTCTTGACCTCTCGATGCGTTGCCGCGGCCGCTCAACTGACCACACCATGAACGGCGTTCACAAGGCGGACCAGACCCCTGGAGGGGGCACATGAACAGTCTCGACTGGGTCGTGCTCATCGGCTACTTCGGCGTGATGGTCGCGATCGGCATCTGGTCCCACAAACGCGTGGACAACGTCAGCGACTTCTTCACCGCCGGCGGGAAGATGCCCTGGTGGCTGTCCGGCATCTCGCACCACATGTCCGGCTACAGCGCGGTCATGTTCACCGGCTACGCGGGAATCGCGTACAAGTACGGCGTCACGTCGTTCGTGACGTGGTCCTTCCCCATCGCGATCGGCATCGCGATCGGATCCAGCCTCTTCGCGCCCCGGCTCAACCGGCTCAGGTCCAAACTGCATGTCGCCTCGCCGCTGGAGTACCTCAAGAGCCGCTACAACATGCCCACCCAGCAGGCACTCGCGTGGTCCGGCGTCCTGCTGAAGATCGTGGACGTGGGCGCCAAGTGGGCGGCGATCGCGACCCTGCTGACCGTCTTCACCAGCATCTCGCTCAACCAGGGCATCCTGATCACCGGCATCATCACCGGTATCTACTGCACGGTCGGCGGGCTGTGGGCCGATGCCCTCACCGAGCTGGGGCAGTTCATCATCCAGCTCTTCGCCGGTCTCGCGATGCTGATCGCGGTGATGGGCGAGCTCGGCGGATTCAGCGCGGTGTGGACCGTGTGGGACAAGCTGCCCGAGCACCACAGCGACCCGCTGACCGGCGACTTCACCATGATGTTCCTGCTGGCCTATCTCTTCATCAAGACCTTCGAGTACTCCGGCGGCATGTGGAACCAGGCCCAGCGCTACATGGCCACGGCGACCGCCCGCGAAGCCACCCGCTCGGCCCGCCTGTCCGCGGCCCTGTGGCTGGTGTGGCCACTGGTGCTCTTCTTCCCCATGTGGTGCGCCCCGCTGCTGGTCGACGCGCAGAAGCCGGACGCGTCCGACTCGTACGCCCTGATGACCGAACAACTGCTGCCGCACGGCCTGCTGGGCCTGGTCATCGTCGGCTTCTTCTCGCACACCATGGCCATGTGCTCCTCGGACGCCAATGCCATCGCCGCCGTCTTCACCCGCGACATCGCGCCCGCCCTGTCGGCGAAGGCGCGCGGCTGGTCGCAGAAGGCCGGCCTGGTGGCCGCCCGGCTGTCGACCGTGGCGTTCCTCGCGCTGTCGATGGCGATCGCGACCCAGGTCAACTCGCCGGCGTTCAAGGACATCATCACGGTCGTCATCAAGTGGGTCGCGGGTCTGATGGGGCCCATCGCGATCCCGTTCATGCTCGGCCTGCTGCCCCGCTTCCGTAAGTCCGGGCCGACGGCGGCGCTGGTCTCCTGGGCGTGCGGGCTCTTCGCCTTCTGGGTGGTGAACTACGGGATGGAGGGGGTCGCGACGCAGTACCAGGTGTCGGTGCCGCTGGCCGTGTCGCTGGTGCTGTACATCCTGGTCGGCTTCATCAAGCCGGAGGACACGCCGGAGCGGGATGCGGTGCTGGCGCGGATCAATTCGGACGACGACTCGGACGGCGACGAGCCTTCGGGCGGTGCGGCGGGTGTGCCTGTTCCGGCGGCGCCGGGTGATGCGACGGTCGCCGTCACGCCCTCGGATAGCGGGCCAGCCAGCCGGGCGCGTTGACGGCCGGACCGTGCAGGGCCGGGCCCTGGGTCATCTCCATCGCGAAGTCGTCGGCGAGTTCGAGGACCGTGCTGCGCCCTTCGAGCTCCGCCAGCCAGCCCGGCGGCAGCGCGGTCTCGCCGTGGAGGGCGCCGAGCAGGCCGCCGCACAGGGCGCCGGTCGCGTCCGAGGCACCGCTGTGGTTCACGGCGAGGCACAGGGCGTGGCGGATGTCCTCGCCGACGAGTGCGCAGTAGACGGCGACCGCGAGCACCTCCTCGGCGGTACGGCCACCGCCCAGGGATTCGACCCTGGCGGGGCTCGGGATGCCCTGGCGTACGGAGCCGAGGGCCTGCTTGAGGGCGTCCGTCACCGGCTGGTGGCCGGGGCGAGCGGCGAGCTGGGCCAGGGCCCGCTGCACGGAACCGTCGAGGGTCTCGCCGCGCGCCAGGCCGTGGACGACGACGGCGAATGCGCCTGCCGAGAGGTACGTGGTGGGGTGGCCGTGGGTCTGGGCGGCGCATTCGACGGCGAGCTGGAAGACGAGCTGTGGCTCCCAGCCGACGAGGAGGCCGAAGGGTGCGGAGCGGGTGAGGGCGCCGGAGTCGCGGGCGGTGGGGTTCCTCGGCCTGTCGAGGGTGCCCATGGTTTCGTCGGCGAGGCCGGTGAGGCACTCGCGGGACGGGGCGCGGCGGGCGTAGAGCCACTCCTCGCGGGCGAGCCAGCCGTTGTCCTTGCGGCGCTCGTCGGGGCCCCAGTCGCTCTGGGTCGCGGCCCAGCGCAGATGCGCGCGGTGTACGTCGGTGGGCGGGTGCCAGGCGCCTGTGTCGCGGCGTACCTGGGCCCGTATGAGGCCGTCGACGGTGAAGAGGGTCAGCTGGGTGCCGGCGGTTATGGCGCCGCGTCTGCCGTAGGCGGGGGCGAGGTCGGTGAGGGCGTCGGCGCCGTGGGCTGCGCGTATCTCGTCCAGGGTGAGGGCGGCGACGCCCGCGCCGAGGGCGTCGCCGACCGCGCCGCCGAGGAGGCAGCCGCGTACCCGGGAGCGGAAGTCCTGCTGTTCGGCACGACCCCAAACGGATGTGACTGGTGCGCTCACCACTGCTGCCCTTCCCGGTGCGACCGGCGTTCGATCGGCGTCTGGCGCAGCACTGTAATCGAAGGGGAGGGGGTGTTCGGATGGGGCGGGTGACGGAGCTCGGGGCGGTGGCTTGTTCCCCACCCCGCCCCTTCCCGGCTGTGACACGTGCGGCTGCCGCCGCGCGGAGCTCCGCCCCGGACCCGTGTCCTCGAACGGCGTCCGGAGCGGTCCCGCGGCTCGGGTCAGTCCGTGATCGGGATCTGGCCGTTCGCGTCGGCCGGCTCCGGGGCCGTCTTCACGCCTCGCTGCGTGATGCTCTTCAGCAGCTCCGCGACGTCCACGCCCGTCGTGGACGTCAGCAGCTCCACGCCCTGGGCGACGTTGTCGGTCACCGTCCGCGCCAGCTGACTCGCACCGTCCGTCGAGATCACCGTCATCTTGTCGATCGCGCTCAGCGGCTCCGACGCCTTGGCCACCACCTGCGGCAGCACCTCGACCAGCATCTGGAGCACCGCCGCGTCGCCGTACTGCGCGAACGCGTCCGCCTTCTTGCGCATCGCCTCGGCCTCCGCCGCACCCTTCGCGGCAATGGCGGCGGCGTTCGCCTCGCCCTCTATGCGTACCGCCTCGGCCAGTGCCGCGCGGTGCAGCTTCTCGCCCTCACCGGTGAGACGGGAGCGCTCGGCGTCCGCCTCGGCCTCCTTGACCTGCGCGATACGCCGCGCCTCCGCCTCCTGCTCCGCCTGGTACCGCGCCGCGTCGGCCGGCTTGCGGACCTTCGTGTCGAGCTCGCGGTCGGTCAGGGCGGCCTGGCGCTCGGCGACCTTCTCCTGCTCGGCGAGAACCTCCTGCTGGCGGGCGGCGTCGGCGAGCGGACCGGCGGCGTTGGCCTTGGCGGACGCAGCCTCCGTCTCGACGCGGATCTCGGCCTGCTTGAGGTAGAACGTCCGCTCGGCGATGGCGATTTCCTCGGCCGCCTTCAGCCGCGCCTGCTCCGAGGCCTGCTTGGCGATGGCCTCGGCGATGTCGGCCTCCTGGCGGGCACGGGCGGCCTCGGGCCGGCCCAGGTCCTCCAGGTAGGAGCCTTCGGTGGTGATGTCCTGGATCTGGAAGGCGTCCAGGATCAGGCCCTGGCCCGACAGGCTCGCCTCGGCCTCCTCCGCGACCTGGCCCGCGAACGCGGCACGGTCACGGATGATGTCCTCGACCGACATGCGGCCGACGATGGCGCGCAGCGCGCCCGACAGGACTTCCTGGGTGAAGCCGACGATGCCGTCCTGCTGCTGGAGGAAACGCTGGGCGGCGGCCCTGATCGCGTCCTCGCTGCCGCCGACCTTGACGATCGCGACGCCTTCGAGGTTGGCCTTCACACCGCGCAGTGTGACCGCGCCGCGTACGGCGATCGGGATGTGCCGGCTGGAGAGGTCGAGCGTGAACTTCTGCTGTACGAACGGCACGACGAAGACGCCGCCGCCGACGACGACCTTCTGGCCGCTGTTGTCGGTGGAGATCTGTCCGGTGACCGGGTCCGTGGACCTCTTGCCGCGGCGGCCGGTGATGATGAATGCCTCGCTGGGGCCCGCGACTTTGTAGCGAGTGATCACTACGAGTGCGAGCAGTACGAGGAGTACGACGACTCCCACGACAGCGACGATGACTGGACTCATGAGGAAATCCCCGTAGCAAGTAGTGACGTAATGATGAGGAAAGCGCTGGTCAGCGTTCGACGGGGCGCACCGCGACCGACGTGCTCGACAGCGATGCCTCCACCCAGATCTCGGCGCCCCGCGCAACCGGCACGGCGCTCTTCGCCGCCAGCTTCACCGGCTGCCCGGCGAGGCGCAGCAGCACCTCGCCGTAACCGTCGGCGGGAATGGCCGTAACGACCGATCCGGAGGTGCCGACCAGGTCGGTGCCGCGCGGAGTGGCGTCGGTCTGGTCGCGCATCAGCGCGCGGCTGAACTTCCATGCGAGCCAGCCCGCGGCGACACCCGCCGCCAGCCCGACTCCCGTGGCGGCCGCGCCGCCGAGGCCGGTGGCACCCAGCATGATGGCGCCGCCGAAGCCGAACATCGAGAGGAATCCGGCGACAACGGGCAGCGAGAGCAGTCCGTCGAAGAGGCCGTCGAGGACTCCGCCGAAGAGCCCTTCAAGGATTCCGTCGAAGATCAACGAAAGAGCCAGCAGCACGATCCCCGCAATGCCGAGACCGAGAAAAACAGTCATCCCGCTCGCCCTCCCCCGTGTACACCGATCCCTTGAACAAAGGGATGGTCTCATGCAGCTCTGACAGAAAGCATTGCCGGATTCCGGCAATCATTACGCGTTACTAATGCCGCTTCACTCCAGCACCGGCAGCAACTCCGGAAGATGTCCGTCCGACGCGAGGGCTGCCTGCTGCCGCTCCTCCGGTACGTCGCCGTACAGGGTCGTGCGCGGCTTCGAGGGCCGCCCGGCAGCGCCCGCGATCGCGATCAGATCCTGGACGGAGCGGTACGAGCCGTAACTGGAGCCCGCCATCCGGGAGATGGTCTCCTCCATCAGCGTCCCGCCGAGGTCATTGGCGCCGGAGCGCAGCATTTCGGCGGCACCGTCCGCGCCCAGTTTGACCCAGCTGGTCTGAATGTTGGTGATGTGAGGGTGGAGGAGAAGGCGGGCCATGGCCGTGACGGCCCGGTTGTCGCGGTCCGTCGGTCCGGGCCTGGCGATCCCGGCCAGGTAGACAGGCGCGTTGGTGTGGATGAAGGGCAGCGTCACGAACTCCGTGAAGCCGCCCGTCTCTTGCTGGATGCCTGCCAGGGTGCGCAGGTGGCCGAGCCAGTGGCGCGGCTGGTCCACATGCCCGTACATCATGGTCGACGAGGACCTGATGCCCAGCTCGTGCGCGGTCTTCACGACCTCGATCCAGGTCGCGGTCGGCAGCTTGCCCTTGGTCAGGACCCAGCGCACCTCGTCGTCGAGGATTTCGGCGGCCGTCCCCGGAATCGACCCGAGCCCGGCCTCCTTCGCCGCCGTCAGCCACTCGCGGATCGACATTCCGGTGCGGGTGGCACCGTTGACGACCTCCATCGGGGAGAAGGCGTGCACATGCATCCCCGGGACGCGTTCCTTCACGGCGCGCGCGATGTCGAAGTACGCCGTGCCGGGCAGGTCGGGGTGGATACCGCCCTGCATGCACACCTCGACCGCGCCGACCTCCCACGCCTGCTGGGCCCGGTCGGCGACCTGGTCCAGGGACAGCGTGTAGGCGTCGGCGTCGGTACGGCGCTGGGCGAAGGCGCAGAAACGGCAGCCGGTGTAGCAGACGTTGGTGAAGTTGATGTTGCGCGTGACGATGTACGTGACGTCGTCGCCGACCACGTCGCGCCGCAGCTCGTCGGCGATACGGGTGAGGGCGTCCAGCGCCGGACCATCCGCGTGCAGCAGGGCGAGCGCCTCGTCGTCGGTGAGCTTCGTCGGGTCGTCAGCGGCCTGCGTGAGGGCGGCCTTCACGTCGCCGTCGATACGTGACGGCACCATGCCGGGCGCCGCGGCCTCGCGCAGCGCGCCCCAGTCGCCGTACACCTCGTCGAAGTCGTCACGCCGGTCGGCAGTGCGGCCCTCGGTGTCGATGGTGCGGTGCAGATCGGTGCGGCCGGTGGACGTGAAGCCCTCGTCGGGTTCCTGCCACGGCAGGCCGCGCACGGGAGCGCCGGGGTTCGCGAGGCCCGTCTCCGGGTCGGCCAGCGCGCGCACGTGCGGCAGCAGACGCGGGTCGAGCCAGGGCTCGCCGCGCTGTACGAACTCCGGGTAGACGCAGAGCCGTTCCTCCAGCCGGAACCCGGCTGCCGCCGACTGCTCGGCCAGGGCCTCGATCTGCGGCCACGGCTTCTCGGGGTTCACATGGTCGATCGTGACCGGCGATACGCCGCCCCAGTCGTCGATGCCCGCGCCGATCAGCCGCGCGTACTCCCCGTCGACGAGGTTCGGCGGGGCCTGCAGATTGCCCGACGGGCCCATGATGTGCCGGGCGACGGCGACCGTGGCGACCAGGTCGTCCAGTTCCGCGTCCGGCATGCCGCGCATCGCCGTGTCCGGCTTGGCGCGGAAGTTCTGGATGATGAGCTCCTGGATGCCGTGGTAGGCGCGCGCCACCTTCCTCAGCGCGAACAGCGACTCGGCGCGCTCCTCGTACGTCTCCCCGATCCCGATGAGCAGCCCGCTGGTGAACGGCACGGACGAGCGCCCCGCGTCCTCCAGCACCCGCAGCCGCACGGCCGGCTCCTTGTCGGGCGAACCGTAGTGCGGCCCGCCCGGCTCGCTCCACAGCCGGGTCGCGGTCGTCTCCAGCATCATGCCCATGGAGGGCGCCACGGGCTTGAGGCGCTGGAAGTCGGTCCAGGACATGACGCCGGGGTTCAGGTGCGGCAGCAGCCCGGTCTCCTCCAGGATGCGGATCGCCATCGCCCGTACGTACGCGACGGTGTCGTCGTACCCCTCGGCCTCCAGCCACTCCCGCGCCTCGGGCCACCGGTCCTCGGGCTTGTCGCCGAGAGTGATCAGCGCTTCCTTGCAGCCCAGTTCGGCGCCGCGACGCGCGATGTCCAGGACCTCGTCCGGCGACATGAACATCCCGTGCCCGGCGCGGCGCAGCTTGCCGGGCACGGTCGCGAAGGTGCAGTAGTGGCACTTGTCCCGGCACAGCCGGGTGAGCGGGACGAACACGCTCTTCGAGTACGTGATGACCCCGGGCCGCCCGGCGGCCTCCAGCCCCGCGTCCCGCACCCGCGCGGCGGAAGCGGCGAGGTCCTGGAGGTCCTCGCCTCGGGCCTGGAGGAGCACGGCGGCCTCGGTGGTGTCGAGAGCCACCCCGTCCCGCGCACGCCTGAGCGCGCGCCGCATGGCGTTGGCGGTGGGTCCCTGCGGTGCGCTCGTCGTCATTCCACGAGCATACGAGCGGCCACCGACAGGGAACCGGTCAGGAGCGGTCAAAGGTGCCGGACCGGTCAAGGGGCGTCCGGTCAAGGGGCCGGACCGGTCAAGGTCCCGTCCGGTCAAGGTCCGGTCAGGGCGCGGACATCGAGCTGAAGACGACGACGCCGAGAAGCATGCCGAGGACCAGGCCGGCTCCGGCGACGATCAGGGCTGTGACCGCGAGCGGTTCGTCCTTGGACTTGGCGATTCCGCCGAAGACGAGACCGAGGATGCCGAAGAGCGGCGGACAGAAGAAGAGTGCGACCACACCGAAAACGATCGCGACGATGCTCAATGGGCTTTTCTGCACGTGCGTAGCCTCTCCCCCGAGGTGCGGCCCTGCGGCCGGACGCTGTACATGCCAATGCCATGCCACTGGCAAAGGTAGCGGCGCCCGGCCTCCGGGCACAGGGGGCGGGGCGCCTCCTCCTCAGAGAAACGCCGCGTACTTGTCCAGGACCCGCAGCACTTCCGCCTCACCGGCGGGCGGCAGTTGCAGCACCACCTCCCGCACCCCCAGTTCCGCGTAGTGCGCCAGCTTGCCCGCGTTCGGGACGACGGCGTACGGCACGACCTGGAGGCCGTCGGGATCGCGGCCCGCCGCCTCCCACACCTCGCGCAGCACCGGCAGCGACTCCGTCAGGCCGCGCCCGCCGATCGGCAGCCAGCCGTCCGCGTACTCCGCGACGTGCGCGAAGAGCTTGGGGCCCGCCGCCCCGCCGACCAGCGTGCGGGGGCCGACGACCGGGCCACGCGGCTTCTGTACCGGCTTCGGGTACGCGTGGCTCGCCCTGACCGCCCCGAACTCACCGTCGTACGCCGTCGGTTCCTCCGCCCACAGTGCCCGCATCAGCGCCATCCGCTCCCGGGCGAGCTCGCGCCTCGTACGCCATTGAACGCCGTGGTCGGCGGCCTCCTCGGCGTTCCAGCCGAAGCCGACGCCGAGGGTGAGGCGGCCGCCGGAGAGGTGGTCGAGGGTGGCGACCTGCTTGGCGAGGTCGATCGGGTCGTGCTGGGCGACCAGCGTGATGCCGGTGCCGAGGGCGAGCCGCTCGGTGACGGCGGCGGCCTGGCCGAGGGCGACGAAGGGGTCGAGCGTACGGCCGTACTCGCGCGGGAGTTCACCGCCCGCGGGGAAGGGCGACTCGCGGGAGACGGGGATGTGAGTGTGCTCGGGGAGGTACAGACCGGCGAATCCCCGCTGCTCCAGCTCGCGTGCGAGCCGTACGGGCGTGATCGTCTCGTCGGTGAGAAAGATCGTGGTGGCAATCCGCATGTGTTGTGACCTTCCGCGTCATCCAGTGGAGCGTCCGGTGTACATCTCGTGGTGCGCCTGGTGGCCGTCAAACGTATGTCGTACGGTGCCGGAAGCCGAGTGCCTCGGCCACCCCCGGGGAGGAAGAACCGTGCGTACCGCCACCACCATCCTGCTCGTCGGAGCGCTTCTCGGCGCACCGGCGGCCACCGCCACTGCCGTCGCCGCGCCGGCCCGCACCGCGCCCGCCGTCGTCACGGAGCAGCAGGGTGCTGCCGCGCCCACTGCCTGGTCCGCGACGCAGAAGTCCGACACGTCGGAGACGACCGCCGGCAAGAGCCGCAAGGGCAAGAAAAAGAAGAAGTCCAAGGGCGGTCTGTCGGCGGGGCTGATCATCGGGCTGGTTCTCGTCATCGTCGTGCTGCTCGCCGTGATCTTCCTGTTGATGGCCAAGTCGCGTCGCGGCAAGACCTCGTAGTGACTGGTTTAACGGGATCAACCGGATCGATCGGCAGACGCGGACTGTTCGTGACGGGGGCCGCCACCGCCCTTACCTTGGGCGGCGTGAGCTTCGCGAGCGCCGACCCCCCGGGCAGCGGTGAGGAGACCCGGACCGTACGCGGCACACTGCCGCCGGGGTCGCCCGACTATGTCTACCTGCCGGTCGAAGTGCCGCGCGGGGTGCGCGAGATCGCCGTCTCGTACACGTACGAGAAACCGCCCGTGCCCGCCGGAACCCAGGGCAACGCCCTCGACATCGGCATCTTCGACGAGCGCGGTACGGACCTGGGCGGCCGGGGTTTCCGTGGCTGGTCGGGCGGGGCCCGCAAGGAGTTCTTCATCCGCGCCGACGCCGCGACGCCCGGCTACATCCCGGGGCCGGTGCGCGCAGGCACCTGGAACATCGCCCTGGGCCCGTACACCACCGCCCCGCAAGGCCTCCCGTACACCGTGACCATCACCCTCCGCTTCGGGCCCTCCGGCAAGACCCCGGCCGCCGTCTACCCGCCCGAGCGGGCCAAGGGGCGTGGCCGTGCCTGGTACCGGGGCGACTGCCACCTCCACTCGGTGTACTCCGACGGCCGGCGCACACCCGCCGAGATCGCCGCCGCCGCCCGCGCCGCCGGGCTCGATTTCATCAACATCAGCGAGCACAACACCCACTCCTCCCACAGCGCCTGGCAGGGCTTGTGGGGCCCCCACCCCGACGGCGAACTGCTCATCCTCACCGGCGAGGAAGTCACCACCCGCAACGGCCACGTCGTCGCCGTCGCCACCGATCCGGGCACCTTCGTCGACTGGCGCTACCGCGCCCGCGACAACCGCTTCGGGCACTACGCCCGCGAGATCCGCCGCGCGGGCGGCCTGGTCGTCCCGGCCCACCCGCACGCCACCTGCATCGGCTGCAACTGGAAGTTCGGCTTCGGCGAGGCGGACGCGGTGGAGGTGTGGAACGGCCCGTACACCCCGGAGGACGAGGTCGCCCTCGCCTCCTGGGACAACACCCTGACCAGCGGCCGTGGCTGGACCCCGGCCATCGGCAACAGCGACGCCCACCGCGAGCCCCAGCTCGTCGGCATGCCGCAGACGGTGGTCCTGGCCCACGACCTGACCCGCGAAGCGATCCTGGCGGGCATCCGCGCCGGCCACTCGTACATCGCCGAGTCGTCCTCGGTCTCCCTCACCTTCGGCGCCTCGGGCGGCCGCGGCCGCCACGCCGGCATCGGCGACCGCCTGCCCGTCGACGCCGACACCCCGGTCACGGTCCGCCTGGAGGTCACCGGCGCCCCCGGCTGCACGGCCCACTTCGTCACCGACCAGGGCACCCTGCACACCGCCACGCTCCCGGCGTCCGGCGCGGGCACGGTGGAGTGGAGTACGACGCCCCAGTACGCGACGTACGTACGGGCGGAGGTCCGCCACGCCCCGACGGTGCCGGGGCTGCCGGGTGCACTGGCGGCGCTGACGAACCCGGTGTTCCTGGGGGGCTGAATCAGCCGGCCGCTGGTGGCCAGGCCTCCGGTGTGCTCCCTGTCCGGCTGCTGGGACGACGTCCCGAAACTCGCCGGAACGAATCACGAATCCGGCGCCTCTGTGGGTTGAAGCACCCACAGAGGCGAGGAGCCCGGAATGAAGACGCACACCACGACGTCCGCCACCGCACCTGCCACCGCCGTGGCGGCGGTCCTGGCCACGGACGGACTGCTGCACCTCTTCTGGGCCACCGGCAGTACGTGGCCGGCCTCGGACACGAGGTCCCTCTCGTACGCCGTACTGGGCGCCGAAGTGCCGTTCACCCCGCCCGTGGTCCTCCCGTTGGCGGCGCTGCTGTTCACCGCCGCCGCCCTGGTCACCGCCCGGGCCCGGCTGGGCAGATCACACCGCTACGGACGCCTGCTCCAGCTCGGGACGGTCGCCGTCGCGTGCGGTACGGCGCTGCGCGGGCTGGTCGGCGTGGCGTGGGCGTGCGGGGTGGAGGCCGGGCTCGACCCCGGCGCGGGCGACACGTTCTACTGGCTCAACCTGGCGCTGTACACACCACTGTGCCTGGCAATGGCGGCAGCAGCGATTGGCCTGGCAAGGGAGCGGAGTTGAGTGACGACGTACAGCGTCTCGTGCGCGCCGCCCAGCGAGGCGACACCCTCGCGATGAACGACCTCCTGGACTCCCTGGCCCCGTACGTCGGCCGCATCTGCACCCCGATCGCCCTGGCGGACGGCCCGGACGCGGCGCAGGAGACCCTGGTCGCCGTCTTCCGCGGCCTGCGCTCGCTCCGCGATCCGGAGGCGCTGTACGGCTGGGTACGGGCGATCGCCTGCCGCGAGGCGGTACGGGTGGCCCGCAGGTCGGCCCGCGCGGTACCGGCCGACCTGTCGACGCTCCCCGGACGCGGCGATCCGCAGCTCGCGGCGGACATCGGCGACGTACTGGAACGCCTCTCGCCGGAACACCGGGCGGTACTCGTCCTCCGCGACATCGAGGGCTTCGACGAACAGTCCGCGGCCGAACTGCTGGGCCTGCGCGTGGGCACGGTCAAGTCGCGCCTGCACCGGGCCAGGGACTCCTTCCGAAAGGCGTGGTCGTCATGACCGTCAACTGGCCGACCCCGCCCGATCTGGACCCGGTGCGGCGCCTGTACGCGCTGGCAGCAGGCGTAGGCGGCGCCCGCGTATCCGAACGCGAAATCGACGCCCCCTACGCCACGGTCTGGCCACTGCTGGCCGACCTGGACGGTGAACTGGCCCGCCTGGTACCCGACATGCGCCGCCTGAAGGTCACGGCCATCGACGGCGACCGCGTCAAAGCGACAGCCCGAAGCCGCTTCGGCCCCGTAGCCCGCTTCGAGGGCGTACGCCGCCCCGGCTGGATCTGGCTCCAGAGCCGCTTCGTCCTGTTCGGCATGGCAGCAACCCCAACCCCCGACGGCCACACGCGCGTCGCCTTCACCGGCGGCGTACGCGTCCCGGGGCGAGCGGCGCTGATCCCGGTGGGTGTGGAGAGAGCGGGCCGCCGAGTCCTCGACCGGCTGGCTGTGCGCGCCGGGTCAGCCGGCGACTGACGCCGAGCCGCACGGCTGTGCGTGCTCGACGCCCTCACGCCGCGCCGAAGCACCAGCAGTCACCCCTGGCGTACTACCGGGGTCACCAGGTGTGCGCGACGTCCACGATCAGCTTGTCGCCGGACTGGAGCACCCGGAACGGCAGCCTGGCGCGAACGCCCACGCCGACCTGGGTCTGGCCCTCGAAGCTGGCGCCGAACCTGGTGTCCTTGAACGTCTTGTAACCGGTGACGTTCACGCCCGGCAGCGACTTCCCCGCCTTCCCGGCGTAGGTCTGCTTCATCGTCGCCGGGTCGTAGCTCGGCGCGGACACGTAGACCTGCAGGATGGCGCCGCCGTTGACCGGTATCTGCTCGCCGGAGCCGTCCTGATGGAACGTGTCGACGTAACCGACGTGGTAGCCGAGCTTGCCCGTCGCACCGCTGATGTCGAAGACCATGCGGTCGTAGCAGGGGTTCTGGCTGGTCTTGATGTTCGTGAGCGGCTTGGAGTCCGAGTCCGTGGCCGACTTGGTGCCGCTGCCCCAGACGGTCGAGCAGGTGGCGGCCGAGGCGGCCTTGCCCACCGGGCCGGGCGCGGCGCCGGCCACCCCGGCCGTGCCCGCCAGGCCGGCGCCCGCCAGCGCGAGCGCTGCGGCTGCTGTCGTCAACCGTCGCATGACTTACCTCCGATAAGAGCTGAGTACAGGTTCAGGGCGTGTCCGGCGGATCATGCCTGGGCTGCGGGGCCTCACCAGCACCGAAAACGGTGCCGCACCCTGAAGCCGGCCTGATCCGCCGGACACGCCCCAGGTGCATGCGGTAGGACGGGCGGGTTGGTGTCGGCGTTGCGTGCCGGTCGGCTTTTGGCCAATGTGCGGCGGAATTGTCGCGTCGATCCGATTCGAGGTCATTCTGCGTCGTGGGCCCACGTACGCAGTGACACCTGCCGCCCCCTGGTGTCCCGCAAGACCGGTTCGTCGCCCGTGAGGCGGAAGTCTGCCGCCTTCGCGACCGCCTCGCTCGCCACGTTGGCTGCCTCTATGCGCAGGAGTACGCGCCTGGGGGCCAGTTGGCGCAGGGCGTAGTCCGTGGCGAGCCTGACCGCTCTGGTCGCCAGGCCCTGGCGGCGGAACTGCGGTCCGATGCCGTAGGCCAGTTCGATGTCCCTGGCGTCGACGTCGCTGCGGAAGAGGAGGATCTCGCCCTGCGGCTGCATCCCGTCGGTGGTGATGGCGAGCTGGATCCGGCGGTCTTCCGCCCGGGCGCCACTCGCCGCCGCGAGGTACAGGCCGGCGGCCTCGGCGTCGAACGGCGAGGGTACGGGGGTCCAGCGGCTGATCTGCGGGTCGTCGTAGAGCTTGACCAGAGCCGGTACGTCGTCGCTTTCGTCCCACTCTCGTAGTTGAAGGCCCTGCCCTTCGAGCCGGAGCGAACCGGGAGGAGGAAAGGGGGAAGGAAAGTGGGAGGGCGTAGGGGAGTTGGGTCGGCTGTTCATGCGGCGATCCTGCCCCACGCCCCTTTGCCCAAGCCGTGCCCCGCACGGCAGAAGGCCGGGGGAGCCGCATTCGGCTCCCCCGGCCTTCGACGCATCCGCGTCGGCCGTCGAGGTGGACTCAGTCCTCGACCACCAGCGCCGGGGTGTCCGTCGTCAGCACCTTGCCCCGGAAGAACTCCGGGCTGCGGAGCTGCATCGCGAACATCAGCACCGCGCCGAGCAGCAGCAGGCCGACGCCGATCACGAAGACCGAGCCGATGCCGAAGAGCGAGCTGCCGCTGCCGTATGCCGGGTCCCACATGTCGTACAGCGTCTGGCCGAAGACTGCGGTGAGCATCAGCGCGCCGATGCCGGGGAAGACGCCCTTGACGAACAGCTCGCGCACCGACTTGCGCATTTCCTTGCGGAAGTACCAGACGCAGGCGAAGGCAGTGATCGCGTAGTAGAAGCAGATCATGAGGCCCAGCGCGTAGATCGTGTCGACCAGGACGTTCTCGCTGAGCAGGGTCATCCCCGCGTAGAAGACGCCGGTGGCGATGCCCGCGACGACCGTGGCACGGCCCGGGGTCTTGAAGCGCGGGTGGACCTTGGCGAAGGAGGCCGGCATGGCCTGGTACGTGCTCATCGCCAGGGCGGTGCGCGCCACCGGGATGAAGGTGGTCTGCAGGCTCGCGGCGGCGGAGGCGAGGACGGCGACGTAGAGCAGGACGGCGAATCCCGAGCCCATGATCGGCTCGGCGAGGACGTCGAAGACGTTGTCCGCGGTGTCCGGGTTGCCGAGGCCGGTGCCCTTCTCGCCGACGCCGGCGTACATCTGCGCGGCGATGGCGACCATCAGGTACGAAACGACGATCACGACCATGGCGAGCATCGCGGCGCGGCCGGGCGTCTTGGCGCTGCCGGTGCTCTCCTCGTTGATCGACAGGCAGGCGTCCCAGCCCCAGTAGATGAAGATCGAGAGGGACAGGCCCGCGGTGAAGGCGGCGAAGGACTCGACCGCGAAGGGGTTCATCCACGACAGGGAGAAGTCGATGGAGCCCGCGACCTCGTCGGACTTGGTGAGCGCCATGTAGACGAACATCGCGAGTACGGCGAGCTGGAGGCCGACCAGGGCGTACTGGACCCACTTGGTGGCGGTGATGCCGCGGTAGCTGATCGCCGTGGCGACGGCGATGAAGACCAGCGTGGTGAGGATGTGGGCGACCTTGTTGTCGTCCAGTGCGGCAAGGCCGGGGTTGCCGCTCACCTCACCGAGGAGCAGGTAGAAGAAGGAGGTCGCGACGCCGGCGAGGTTGGAGAGCACCACGACGGTGGCGACGAGCAGGCCCCAGCCGCACATCCAGCCGACGCGGGGGCCGAAGGCCTTGACCGACCAGGTGAAGGAGGTGCCGCAGTCGGGTATGGCCTTGTTCAGCTCGCGGTACGCGAAGGCCACCAGCAGCATCGGAAGGAACCCGGCGAGGAAGATCGCGGGCATCTGCAACCCGACCTCGCTGACGGTGGGGCCCAGTGTGGCCGTAAGGCAGTAAACGGGTGCAACGGTGGAGATGCCGATGACGGCGTTGCCCATCAGCCCGACGGAATTGCCGCCGAGCCCCTTCTTGCGTACGCCGCCCTCCACCGAGGAGGCGCCGCTTACCGTGTCTCCGGCCTGGGGCCGTGTGTCCACCTGAGTCATAAACGGGACGTTAACGGCTGCGCTTTCCACATCCGGAGCTCATTACTCCGCTCTAAAGATCCTTGTAATCCGCGGGATCCTCCGCCCTATTGGTTGAGGATTGAAGGTCACCGGCGACCAAGAGGCGATCATTGCCAGGTCCTCCCGCGCACTTTCCGATGTGCGGAAACCGCAACACTGTCCTTTTTGTCCGATTGAAAAGTTTCCCATACATCTTTCCGGAGGCCTCGTCCGGTCTTCGTCCGGTCGTCATCCGGTGCTCATCCGGTCCAGACGATCGCCTGCGTCTCGCTGTACGCGTGCAGCGCGTACGACCCGACATCGCGCCCCACACCGCTCTTCTTGAAGCCCCCGAACGGCGCCTCCATATTGCGCCCGACGGTGTTCAACCCGACCCCGCCCGCCCGCAGTTGCCGCGCCACCCGGAACGCTTTCGCGACGTCCCCCGACCAGACGTAGTCGATGAGGCCGTAGTCGCTGTCGTTGGCGAGCGCGATGGATTCCTCGTCCTCGTCGAAGGGGACGACGACCACGACCGGGCCGAAGATCTCCTCGCGGACGATGCGCATGTCGTTCGTACAGTCCGCGAGGAGCGCCGGGGCGACGTAGAAGCCCCTGTCGTACGAAGGACGCTCGCCGCCCGCGACCAGCCGGGCGCCCTCCTTCTTCCCGAGCTCGATGTACGACTCGATGCGGTCGCGGTGGGCCGCGGAGATCACCGGGCCGACGACCGTGCCGGGGGCGGCGGGGTCGCCGACCTTCATGAAGGCGAGGTAGCCGGTCAGCTTCCCGACGAGCTCGTCGTAGATGCCGCGCTGGGCGAGGACGCGCGTCGGGGCGGTGCAGATCTGTCCGCTGTAGAAGGCGTACGTCGTCCCGATGCCCTTGACCGCCGAGTCGAGGTCGGCGTCGTCGAAGACGATCGCCGCGCCCTTTCCGCCCAGCTCCATGAGCTGACGCTTCATACCCCGCCCGCACACTTCCGCGATGTGCTGCCCGACGGACGTACTCCCGGTGAAGCTGACCATGTCGACATCCGGCGAGTCGACGGCGGCCTCGCCGACGGCGGGCGCGGACCCGGTCACGACGTTCACGACGCCGCGCGGTACGCCCGCCTCCTCCAGGGCCGCCGCCATCCGGTGTACCGAGAGGGGGTCCTGCGGGGCGGGCTTCACGACGACCGTGTTGCCCATGGCCAGCGCGGGCGCGACCTTGCCCGCCGCGTTGGCCCAGGGGTTGTTGTACGAGGTGATGCAGGTGACGACCCCGACCGGCTGGCGCACGGCGAGCGCCCCGAAGACCCCCGCCTTCCCCATCGGCCCGGCCTCGTTGATCTGCGGCGGCAGCCCGGTCTCGACCGGCTCCAGGGCGCCGCGCGCGTACCGCCGGAAGCGGGCAGCGCCCACCGCGACCTGCATGGCGCGTGCGGTGCCGGTCGTGGCACCGGTCTCGGCCCGGGCGAGGAGCGCGTTGGGTTCGGCGTCGCGCTGCATGATGTCGGCGGCGCGGTCGAGGATCGCGGCCCGCTCCTCGGGCTTCGTACGGGACCAGGCCGGGAAGGCGTCCCTGGCGGCGGAGGCGGCGGCGTACACCTGCCGGCGGCTCGCCTCGGGGGCGAGGCCGACGATCTCCTCCGTGGCCGGGTTGATCACCTCGTAGTGGCCGCCGTCCGGCTCGGTCCACTCGCCGCCGATGAACAGCCGCTCGCCGTGCTGGGACCGGCTCACTTGGTGGCCACCGTCCGCGTGTCCCGGCCCGAGCGCAGCACCGTGCCGGGCACCGCCCCCGTGACCACGTCGTCGCGTATTGTCTCGACGCCGTTGACGCGTACGGACACCACGCCGATGGCCTTCGAGTCCAGGCGCGGGCTGTCGCCGGGCAGGTCGTGCACGAGAGTGGCGGGCCCGGCCGCTATCCGCTCGGGGTCGAAGAGGACCAGGTCCGCGTGGAAGCCCTCCTCTATACGGCCCCGCTCGCGCAGCCCGAACAGCTGGGCCGGGTCGTCCGTCAGCATCTTCACGGCCTGCTCCAGCGGCACGAGCTTGCGCCCGCGCAGGCAGTCGCCGATGAAGCGGGTCGTGTACGGCGCCCCGCACATCCGGTCCAGGTGGGCCCCGGCGTCGGAGCCGCCCAGCAGGACGTCCTCGTGCTCCCAGGTCTGCTGCCGCAGTGCCCAGCTCGCCGGGTCGTTGTCGGACGGCATCGGCCACAGGACGGTACGGAGGTCGTCGGCGGCGCAGATCTCGACGAGGCAGTGGAAGGGGTCCTGGCCGCGTTCGGCGGCGATGTCGCGCACGACGCGTCCGCTCAGGCCCGCGTTCGCCTCGGAATAGGTGTCGCCGATGACGTACCGCTCGAAGTTCGCGAGGCGGCGGAAGACCCCGGCCTCCTTGCTGTCGGCGCGGCGCAGCATCTCGGCCCGTACGTCCGCGTCGCGGAGCTTCTCTATGCGCTCGGCCGCGGGCAGGCCGAGGATGTCGCCCCACCCGGGGATGAGATTCAGCGCGCAGAAGGTGCCGAGGGACATGTTCATGGGGGTGAGGATCGGCATCGTCAGGGCGACGATGCGGCCGCCGGCCCGGCGGGCGCGCTCGCTCGCCTCCAGCTGGCGGGGTACGCGTTCGGGTACGGCGGCGTCGATGGTCAGGACGTTCCAGTTGAGGGGTCGGCCCGCGGTCGCTGTCATGTCGACGAACAGGTCGATCTCCTCGTCCGCGAACTGGTCGAGGCAGCCCGCGACGATCGCCTCCAGCTGGGTGCCTTCGTGTTCGCCGACGGCCCGGGAGAGGGCGATCAGTTCGGCGGGCGCGGCGTGCCGGGAGGCGACGGGCTTTCCGTCGCCGTCGGAGTGGGTGGACGACTGGGTGGTCGACAGGCCCCACGCGCCGGCGTCCATGGCGTCGTGGAGGAGCCGCAGCATGTCATTCATCTGCTGCTCGGTGGGCTGCCCGCCGACCGCGTCCGGGCCCATGACATGGCGGCGAAGGGCGCAGTGGCCCACCATGAAGCCCGCGTTGACGGCGATGCGTCCGTCGAGGGCGTCGAGGTACTCCCCGAAGGTGTACCAGTTCCAGGGAGCGCCCTCTTCGAGTGCGACCAGGGACATGCCCTCGACCTTGGACATCATGCGGCGCGTGTAGTCGGCGTCCTCGGGGCGGTCCGGGTGGAGCGGGGCGAGGGTGAAGCCGCAGTTACCGCCGGCGACGGTGGTGACGCCGTGGTTGAGGGAGGGGGTGGCGTACGGGTCCCAGAAGAGCTGGGCGTCGTAGTGCGTGTGAGGGTCGACGAATCCGGGGGCGAGGACGAGACCGGTGGCGTCCTCGCTGGTCCTGGCGTCCTCGGTGACGCCGCCGGACGCAGCGACGACGGCGATACGCCCGTCACGTATCCCTACATCGGCGGTGTACGCGGGGGCACCGGTGCCATCCACGACGGTGGCTCCGCGGATGAGGTGGTCGAGCATGGCGGTCCCTTCGGGGTGGGTGGGAGTGGGTGTACGTGCACTGGGGTGGGTGCGGGCGGAGCGCCGTGCGGGCGGGTGCCGCTGCGCGGGGCGTCTTCCCTACCCCGCCCCTTCCCGGCTGTGACATTTGCGGCCCCCGGACGCCCTTGGGGGTCCGGGGCCTGGGGGCTTGCCCCCAGTTTCGGGAAAGGGGCGGGGAGGGGAACTGCGCCGCAGGCAACCCGCACAGCACCGCGCACCCGCACCCGCACCCCGCACCCCGCACCGCCCGCTACGCGCCCGCCGCTCCGCGGAACCTCGTCGTCCGGTGCACCGGATCCGTGTCGATCTTCGGGATCACATGCTCACCGATGAGCCGGATCGTCGTCTTCGTGTCCTCGGGCGACACCCCGATCGGCAACCCGAAGCTCAACTGATCCGCCCCCGCCTGCTCCCACCGCTTGCACTGCCGGAACACCTCGTCCGGATCACCGCAGATCATCAGCTCCTCCGCGATGAGCAGCTCGATGATCTCCGCCGAGTACTCCGGCAGCAGCTCCGGCCACTCCGGAATCCCCTCCGGCCGGGGAAACGTGTCGTGGTACCGGAAGAGCAGCGACTGCAAGTAATTCAGCCCGCCGCTCACCGCGATCTCGACCGCCTTCTCGTGCGTCTCCGCACAGATCGCCGTCGACGTCACCATCACGTTGTCGTTGACGAAGCCCCCGATCGGCTCCGCCTCCTTCACCGCGTTCTTGTACGACTCGACGACCCACTCCATGTCCGAGACCTTCTGGACGCTGAAGCCCAGCACCCCGAGGCCCTTCTTCCCCGCCATGGCGTACGACGACGGGGACCCGGCGGCGTACCACATCGCCGGGTGCGACTTCCCGTACGGCTTCGGCAGGATCTTCCTCGGCGGCAGGGACCAGTGCTTGCCCTGGAAGCCGACGTACTCGTCCTGGAGCCACATCTTGGGGAACTCGGAGATCGTCTCTTCCCAGATCTCCTTGGTGTGGTTCATGTCCGTGATCCCCGGCATGAAGCCGAGGATCTCGTGGCTGCCGGCCCCGCGCCCCGACCCGAACTCGAAGCGTCCCTCCGACAGATGATCCAGCATCGCGACCTTCTCCGCGACCTTCACCGGGTGGTTCACCGGCGCCAGCGGATTGAAGATGCCCGAGCCCAGATGGATCCGCTCCGTGGCGTGCGCGAGATACCCGAGGAAGACGTCGTTCGCGGAGAGGTGGGAGTACTCCTCCAGGAAGTGGTGCTCGGAGGCCCAGGCGTACTTGAAGCCGGACTTGTCCGCCTGGATGACGTACTCGGTCTCCTCGATCAGAGCCTTGTGCTCCGCCTCGGGGTCGGCCTTGGCACGCGCGGCAGGCACGTACCCCTGCACAAACAGCCCGAATTCCAAGGTACTTCTCCTTCGGGATATCCGATCTGACGCATCGTCAGTTCTTGATGTGGACGACTGTTCCACCGCCCGCACGGACCGTCAATACCTGAAGCTCCGATACCTGATGCCCTGTCAGAACAGACTGACCCCCGCCAGCCAGCCCCCGTCTATGACGAACGGCTGCCCGGTGATGTACGACGAGTCGTCGCCGGTCAGGAACAGCGCCAGCGCCGCCACCTCCTCCGGCTGACCGATCCGCCCCATCGGCACGAGCTTCCGGTAGAGCTCGTCCACGGCGGCCTTGGACTCCACCGGATCGGCGGTGGGATCCATCGCCGCCGGATTGGTCATCGGCGTGTCCACGGCCCCCGGGCACACCGCATTGACCCGGATCTTCTTCCCCGCCAGCTCCACGGCCGCGACCCGCGTCAGCCCGAGAATCGCGTGCTTGGTGGCGGCGTACGCACCCACAAAGGCCATGCCCGTCAGGGCCGTGTACGACGCGGTGTTGACGATCGTGCCGCCGCCCGCCGCCTCGATCTCGGGCGCGACGTTCTTGATCCCCAGGAACGCGCCGACCTGGTTGACCTGCACCACCTGCTGGAACTCCTCCAGCGGCGTGCTCACCAGCTCGTTGAACCTCAGAATCCCCGCATTGTTGACGAGCCCGTCGATCTTCCCGAAGGTCGATTTGGCGTGGGCCACGGCAGCAGCCCAGTCCGCCTGCTGGCTCACATCGAGATGGACGTACGTCGCGACGCCCTCCCCCAGCTCCTTGGCGAGCGCCTCGCCCTGGTCGTCCAGCACATCGCCCAGCACCACCTTCGCGCCCTCGGCCACGAAGAGCCGCGCCTCCTGCTCGCCCTGCCCGCGCGCCGCGCCCGTGATGACGACGACGCGCCCGTCCAGCTTCCCCATGCCAGGTCCCCTTCTCGGTTCTCAGTACAGATACGGAGCTACTTCAGAGGCGAACGCCGCCATCTGGTCGGTCAGTTCGGTACGGCTCCGGCTCCGGAACCGCACCTGGATCTGCTGCACACCCATCGCGCCGTAAGCGCGCAGCGACTCGGCGACCGCCTCCGGCTTCCCGGTGACGGTGCGGCGCCCGACGTCCCAGGGCGCGTCGCCGACGTACAACGGCTCGGTGATGGCGCCGACGGTGATGGGCGCCTCGACCCCCGCGGCCTCGCGAATCGCCTTCAACCTGGCGATCTGGGCGGGCAACCGGTCGCGCGGATCGCCCTGCGGCAGCCAGCCGTCACCCCGCACCGCCGCCCTGCGCACGGCGGCGGGCGACGACCCGCCCACCCACACCGGCACCCGCGCCTGCGCCGGGCGCGGCCTCTGCCCGAGCCCGCTGAACGCGTACCGCTCCCCCGCGAACTCGGGGTACTCGTCCGGCCCGAGCGCCGCCCTGAGCGCGTCGATCGTCTCGTCGAGTACGCCGCCGCGCCCCGCGAAGTCCGCCCCGAGCGCCTCGAACTCCTCCCGCACATGCCCGGCCCCGACCCCGAGAACCAGCCGGCCGCCGCTGAGGTGATCGAGCGTGGCGTACTGCTTGGCGGAGACGAGCGGATGCCGCAGGCCGACCACGGCGACATGACTGAGCAGCAGGACGCGCTCGGTGACGCCGGCGAGGAAGGAGAGGGTGGCGACGGGGTCGTACCAGACGGTGCTCATCGCGTCGGCGAGACGGCGCGGGATCGCGACGTGGTCGCAGCTCGCGACATAGGCGAAGCCGGAGCGGTCGGCGGTGCGGGCAACCTCGGCAAGATCCTCGGGACCGGCCTCGGCCTCCCACGGCTCGGCGTAGATGGTGCTCTGCGACTGGACCGGGAGCTGCATCCCGTACATCACGATAAGGCCACCCCATCTGATGGACCGTCACTGACCAAGGTGGCCATCGTCGTTCCTGACGGACCATCAGACAAGAGGCCGGGGCCGGGTCGGCCCGCGCACCACTCATCCCGGAGGCTGTCCGGCCCCCGGTCGGGCACCGGTTGCAGCCCTCTCGGCGCGCGGGAGCGTCGGCCTCGTGGCGCCCTCGGGCGATCGCTCTCTCAACGGCCCTGCGTCCGCTCCGACCGCCGAGAGACTTCACCGCAGATCGAGCAGCATCACATCATGAAGGGCCGCACCCTCCCACGGCCGCGCCTCGCCAACCTTGCGGTACCCCCACGCCCGGTACGCGGCCGACGCCGCCTTGTTGTCCGGGTGGACGTTGAGCAGCACGCGCTCGCCATCGATGCCGTCGAGCAGCATGTCGTGCAGTCGGCGAGCGATGCCCTGTCCGCGCCACGACTCGCGCACGGCAAGTTCCATGAGCCCGAAACTGCGGTGCCCGTCCTCGCGCCGCATGTCGTCCGGCACGGGATTGGTGAGTTGGTCCCACCATCCTGTGTCGGCGCTGAGCGGGTATCCGTAGGCAATGCCGACTGGCTCATTGTCCTCAGTACGGGCCAGGACGGCGCGGAACGTGGCTTTGCGGGCCTGGGAGCGGAAGCGCCGGAACGTGGCCGTGACGTCGTCCTCGGTCTCGTTGTACGGCGGTTCTGCGAACGCTTCGGCGTAGACCAGCCTGAACGCGTCTTGGGCGTGCTCGGCGGCTTGCCCATCCATGCGCTCGACTGTGATGGTTCGCTTCTTCGTCATGTGGTGCCCCCTCGGACGGTTTCGCGGATGCGCTCGCCGCACTCACGGGCTGCCGTGCTGTCCACTCCGGCGGCGGCGCGCTGAAATTCCCGGATCTTGCCCAGTGCCGTGGCGAGGAGATACTGCCGCACGCGTCGAGGACGGCGGGCTGTTCGCCACGCGAGGCCCCGAATTAACCAACAGCGTCCGAGCTCCTACGGGGCCCGATCGAGGTCATGGGCCTGGACAGCGTGCTGCTGGACTCGACAGTGATCCGCATCTCGGCCAAGACAATGCCCGGCAAGTCCCTGTCCGTGGAACGCGAGCTGCGCCGGCGCATCAAGCGAGCCATCGACGCGGCGGACCTCCCGATCGTCGGGCGCCCGGCGGACGCGGCCCCGATTCCGGCCCGACGGCGGGGATGGCGGCAACGTCGGAGTACTCCAAAACGTCGTCGCTACAGGCTCAGGCGGCTACACCGCCAAGTGTGACGAAGTAGGCCGCACGTCAAGCACCTGCAAGCGTGTCGCAGCAACGGTGATCACCGACACAATCGAACAATTGACCTGTAACCCTCAAGCCTCTTTCGTAGCCTGATGGACGACCAAGTAAGCCTGTTTTCAGGGGGATTCATGCGCAAGAGCTTGATGGGGAAGCGCAAACTTGCGGTCGTGGGGACGCTGACGGCCATCGCCATCGGAGTACCCGCAGTGAGCGCGGTCGCGGCGGAGATCAGCGGAAGCCGGCTTCCGTTCGCTGTCTCCACCTCGGGCAGCAAGGAGGACGGTGACCGCTGGAAGGGCAAGCGCAGCGGTCACGCCAAGGCGTGCGGCGACGTCCCGGTGAACGACACCAGGACGTTCAGCGCGTACATCTACCAGGACAGGAGCTTCCGTCCTGACCCTCAGATCGCCAGCACGTCCCGCAGCTACAGGCAGGGATACGGCTGCGGTGCGTACAAGGGCACCAGCACCAGTGGCAAGTACTACACCAAGGCCACCTGGGCCAGCATACCCGGCAGCCGGGCCTATGGTTACGTGAACGCCCAGAATTGATTCAGGAATCAGGAATCACGTGACCTCTCTTCACAGCGCCGCCGCGACCGGCTCTCAGCCGGTCGCGGCGGTCGCGGGCGTCACTGTCCGGTACGGATCGACGACCGCCCTCGACGACGTCTCCCTTGAATTTCCCTCCGGGGTCACCGGCCTGCTCGGGCCCAACGGAGCAGGGAAAAGTACCCTGTTGTCCCTGCTGAGCACGGCGCGCAGACCAAAGTCCGGCGCGGTCGCCCTCCTGGGAGAGGATGCGTCGGGACGGGCGCGCGTGCAGCGTCTCAGGCAGCGGATCGGGGTGCTTCCGCAATCCTTCGGGTTTTATCCCCGCTTCACCGCCTTGGAGTTCACCGAGTACGCGGCGTGGCTGCGCAAGGTGCCCGCGGCCCAGCGGCGCGAACGGGCCCGCGAAGCGTTGCGCCTGGTGCAGATGGAGAAGCACGCCGACCGCAGGATGGGCGCCCTGTCCGGCGGCATGCTGCGTCGCGTCGGCATTGCCCAGGCCATGGTCAACGAACCCTCCCTGGTGCTTCTCGACGAGCCGACGGTTGGTCTCGATCCGGCTCAGCGGGTCGGATTCCGGGGCCTGATCCAGGAGTTGGGCGACCGGTGCGCAGTCGTGATGAGCACGCATCTGGCCGAGGACGTGGCGCACGTGTGCGACCGGGTCGCCGTCCTGCTCGAAGGGACGGTCCGCTTCACGGGGACGGTGACCGAGCTGTGCGCTCTGCCGGGCAGGGACGCGTCCTCCGAAGGCTCCGGTTCATCTGACCTGACAGACATGGAAGTTGACGGCGGGGCCGTGGAAGCCGGATATCTGCATCTGGCCGGAACGGAAGCGGTGGCGACCTGATGCGCGTCCTGCTGACCGAGATGCGGCGGGGCGAGGCCAAGTGGGCCGCCGCTCTCATGGGCGTCGTCGGCGTCTACTCCTTCACCGCCGAGAGCCCCGGCGACAGCGACTGGATCGGCTGGTGGAATCAGACCAGCCTTCAGGTCCAACTCTTCTCGGTGATCGTCATGGGTTCCGTAATGAGCGCCGCGGGCGCCTGGGGAGCGGGCCGCGCCTTCCGCCACCGCACCCGGGGCTGGGCCGACACCTCCGCCAGGAACGGGTGGCCGCAGGCGCTCCTGCTGTGGCTCGCGGCCTGGCTGTGGGCCCTGATCGCGTACGCCGTGTTCATCGCCATCGCGTTCTCGCGCACCTCGGCGGTCAGTGAGGTCAGTGAGCCCGCGTGGACACCGCTGCTGCTCGGCGCGGGGATGATGAGCCTGGAGATCGCCGTCGGGGTCGCCATCGGCTCGGCGCTGCCGTCGCGTGTGGTTGCGCCCTTCGCCGGGATCTTCTGGTACGGCCTCTTCGTCTTCGTCGCGTTCGTCCCGGACACTCCCCTCGACAAGCTGTTCCCGGCGATAGACGAGTTCTGGAGCTCGGAATTCGAGCCGAACACGACCCGCATGCTGATCGCCTTCGCCTGGTGTCTGGCGTCCGGCCTGGTGCTGACCGCGCTGCCCGCGCTGTGGCGCCGTGCCGCACTCCCACCCCGGCCCCTGACCCTCGGGGCGCTCACGGTGGCGGCGCTGGTCGCGGGCGGCACGCTCGTGGCGTTCCGCACGCCGGTGCCCGACTCGTACTGGGCAGTGCGCAAGGAACAGCCCGCGCACCCGCTCTGCGCCAGCAGCGGCCACACCAAGGTATGCCTCTGGCCCGAGGACCGGCATCTGCTGCCGCAGGCCCGTGCCGCAGTGAAGACCGTCGACTCCGGGCTCGGCTCCCTGGCCGGCCTCAACCGCGGCTTCTACGCGAGCGGCCTCAAGCGCCCGGCAGGTGACACCGCCGAGCTGTCCATGATGTCGCCCGCGGAGAGCCAGGCCGATCTGACCGACGCCATGTTCTCGGCGGCCCTGCCGCAGCCCACGTCGCCGGACTGCCAACCCCATCTACTCGAAGCGACCGGCGGCTACCCCGACACGTTCCTCTTCGAAGCCGTTGTCCGTGCCCGCATCGGCGCACCCAGCGAGCACTACGGCGAGAGGTTCGGCCGCGCCCTCGACCGGATCACCAGCGCCCCGCGCGCGAAGCAAGACGTCTGGATCGAACGGGCGGCCAACGACATCCGCGCCTGCAGGCCCGTCCCCGAGCTTCCTCGGTGAACCCGGTGCCCCCCGCGCCGAGCGCCCCGGCTGACCCCGTCGAGAATCGCCGGGTGAGCCTCCTGCGAGATCCCCGACTGAGCGCCGTCATCGCCTTCGTACGCTGCCGGGGCCTGCCCCGGGCCTCCGGGGTCGCCCTGCTCGTCGCACTGGCGGCGACCGCCTTCGCGGGGCAGCGTGTGGCGGTGCCCGAGTTCCGGTATCTGGTCGACTTCAGCGTGCCGGTGGCCGAAGTCGTACCGCTCGCCCACGCGGTGATCCTCGCCACCACACTGTTCTCGCCCATGGCTGACCTGGAGCAGACGTCGGCCCAGCCGATGAGCCGCCATCGGGGCGTGTACCTGGTGGTGTTGCTGGCCCTGGCCCTGGGCCTGAGCGCGCTGCCGCTGATCGCCGGTGCCACGGGGGAGGTGTTCGGTTCGGCCGCCCGCAACGTCGTTGGCTATCTCGGGCTCAGCATGATCAGCGCCCGCCTCTTCGGCAGCGGCCTCGCCTGGCTGCTGCCGCTCGGCGTGTTCGGGCCCACGCTGCTCCTGGGCGTGCGCAGCGACAACACCCCCGAGCCATGGGCCTGGTCGCTGCATACGTCGTCCAGCACCTCGGCCGCTGTCGTGGCCACGGCGCTCTGGGTGATCGGCGTGTACGCGGCCGCGACGGGGCGGCCTCGGCAGACGGAACGGGCCGAGCAGAACTAGGGGGTGTCCGGTAAGGAGCGCCGGGAATTGCGCGACCAGCCACGGACGGCCCGCAGCGAATCACCGCACTTCCCCGCGGAGCGCCTACGTTGCTGCGGTGGACCTCCGTCTCCGCCGTGCGGCGGAGACGGACCCTGCCTGCGAACGATGCCCAGGGGCACGGGCGTTGACGACGATCGGGGGGTATCCCAACGCCCCCCGATCGGAGCCCCGCATGTTGAACAGGACCCTGCGCGCCACCGCCCTCCTCGCTCTCGTGGCGGCCGTCGCCGCGCCCGTCGCCGTCGCGGCGCCCGCCCCGTCCTCGCCGCCCTCGCCGGAGACCGTCACCACCTCCTCACTCAAGGGCGACGCGCGCATGGACTACCCCGTCGCGAACCAGGAGGTACGGGTGTCCGTCGACGCCCGCTCCACGTACACCGCGAGCAGCATCCCGCAGCGCTCCTCGGGCACGTTCCGTATCTCGCACGCCCAGGACGGCAAGCTCTACTGGGGCGAATTCAAGGTCGACTGCCTCACCACCGGCGGCCCCACCGCCACCGTCACCGGCCGCCTGGTCCGCACCAGCCCCGGCCACCCCTGGCTCACCATGCTGGCCCCGCACACCCGCATGGGCGTGAGCTTCCTCGTCCCGAAGAAGGGCGAGGCCCGCATCGGGCTCTCCGGGGCCACCAAGAAGGGCGAGCCGCTGCTCACCAAGTGCATGGCACCCTCCGCCGACGCGAAGGTCGTCGACGGCGGGTACACCCTGCGCGACCGCGGCAACTACTAGACGGAAAGCGGCACTGGGTGGATCTCGCTGGCCGGGTGGCCGGTTCGCTCGTGTATGCGCTGCACCGCGTCCGCGGAGGGCGCGTCGGAGAGGCAGTACACGACTCCTGCTTCGGGGTCGGCCCACGCCCGCTCGAAGTGCACTCCTTCCTCAGCCTCGATCGCCAGGTCTGCCCGGTGTGCCGCCGACAGCTGCTCGGCCGTGATGCCCTTCATGTCGTTGTGGACGTCCATGAATGTGGTCATCGCCCGCCACCTCCGGTCCGGTTGTTTCGTCGGCTCATGGCTTCGGCATGGGTGACAGGGCCGCGGGCCCTGCCCCGGGTGCCGGAGCGCTCCTCCCACCATCGTGCGCCCGCCGATGGCCCTGGGCGACCCGGCCATGGCTCCTGACACGCACAGTGATCGGATGGGCACGAAAGGCGAACGGCGGCGTCGGCCGGGACCGGCTACCCCGCCCAGAGGCCGTCCGCCGTCAGCCCCAGCAGATCGATCGCATTGCCGCGCACGATCCGGTCCACCACGTCCGCGTCCAGGTGGCCCATCTGCTGCTCGCCGACCTCCCTGGACCTCGGCCAGGTCGAGTCCGAGTGCGGATAGTCCGTCTCGTACAGGACGTTCCCGACCCCGATCGCGTCCAGATTCTTCAGCCCGAACGCGTCGTCGAAGAAGCATCCGTACACATGCCCGGCGAAGAGCTCGGACGGTGGCCGCAAGACCTTGTCCGCCACCCCGCCCCAGCCGCGGTTCTCCTCCCACACCACGTCCGCGCGCTCCAGGATGTACGGGATCCAGCCGATCTGACCCTCCGCGTACATGATCTTCAGGTTCGGGAAGCGCTCGAACTTGCCGCTCATCAGCCAGTCCACCATCGAGAAGCAGCAGTTGGCGAAGGTGATCGTGGAGCCCACAGCCGGTGGAGCGTCCGCCGACGTCGACGGCATCTTGCTGCTCGACCCGATGTGCATGGCGATCACCGTGCCCGTCTCGTCGCACGCCCTCAGGAACGGGTCCCACTCGTCGGTGTGGATGGACGGGAGCCCGAGACGTGGGGGTATCTCCGAGAACGCGACCGCGCGCACGCCGCGCGCCGCGTTCCTGCGGACCTCCGCCGCCGCGAGCTCCGCGTCCCACAGCGGGATCAGCGTGAGCGGGATCAGGCGGCCGTGCGCCTCGGGGCCGCACCACTCCTCCACCATCCAGTCGTTGTACGCCCGGACGCCGAGCAGTCCGAGTTCGCGGTCCTTGGCCTCGGTGAAGGTCTGGCCGCAGAAGCGCGGGAAGGTCGGGAAGCACAGCGCCGACTGGACGTGGTTCACGTCCATGTCGGCCAGCCGCTCCGGCACGGAGAACGATCCCGGCCGCATCTGCTCGTACGTGATGACTTCGAGCCTGATCTCGTCCCTGTCGTAGCCGACGGCCGTGTCGAGCCGGGTGAGCGGCCGGTGCAGGTCCTCGTACACCCACCAGTCGCCGACCGGCCCCTCGTCGCCCTGCGCGCCCATCACCGGGGCGAACTTGCCACCCATGAAGGTCATTTCCTTCAAAGGGGCGCGAACGATGCGCGGGCCCGAGTCCTTGAACCGGGACGGGAGCCGGTCCCGCCAGACGTTGGGGGGCTCAACCGTGTGGTCGTCCACCGAGATGATCTTCGGGAAGGTCTCCATGCGATTCACGGTAGCGCTGATCTGACGATCCGTCAGCTAGTAGGTAGTGAGTTGGAACCGGGTAGGAACCTTCCTGTGCTGACGCATCCGGCATGGACAAGGCAAACTGACCCTGGCGACCGGGCGGTAACGGCAGGGGGAGTGCGATGGACGACGTACCTCGGGACACCGTGCGCTTCAGCGTGCTGGGTCCCGTGCGGGCCTGGCGCGGCGGCGAGTCGCTGAACACCGGATCGCCGCAGCAGCGCGCCCTGCTGGCCGCCCTCCTGCTCCGCGACGGCCGCACCGCAACCGCCTCCGAGCTGATCGACGCGATCTGGGGCGAGGAACCGCCGTCGCAGGCACTGGCCGCGATCCGGACGTACGCCTCCAGGCTCCGCAAGGCACTGGACCCGGGTGTACTGGTCAGCGAGTCCGGCGGGTACGCGATACGGGCGGGCGCGGACACGCTCGACCTCGCCGTCGCCCAGGAACTCGCCGCCGACGCCGAGAAGTCCCGCAGCAACGGCGACCGCTGCCAGGCCCGCACCCTGATCAACAAGGCGCTCGGCCTGTGGGACGGCGAACCTCTCGCCTCGGTCCCGGGCCCGTACGCCGAGACCCAGCGCGCCCGGCTCGACGAGTGGCGGCTCCAGCTCACAGAGACCCGCCTCGACCTGGACCTGGAGGTCGGCTGCCACGCGGAGGCGATCTCCGAACTGACGGCCCTGACGGCGGCGCACCCCCTGCGCGAACGCCTCCGCGAGCTGTTGATGCTCGCCCTGTACCGAAGCGGCCGGCAGGCGGAAGCGCTCGCGGTGTACGCCGATACGCGCCGCCTGCTGGCGGACGAGCTCGGCGTCGACCCGCGCCCGGAGCTCTCGGCCCTCCAGCAGCGCATCCTGGAGGCGGACGCGGACCTGGCCCGCCCGGTGGAACCGGCGCCGTCGGCCGCCCCGACCCTCATGCGCCCCGCCCAACTCCCTGCCACCGTCCCGGACTTCACAGGCCGTGCGTCCTTCGTGCGCGAGCTGAGCGACCGCCTCGCCGCGGCGGAATCCAGCGTCATGGCGGTCTCGGCCCTGGCCGGCATCGGCGGCGTGGGCAAAACCACGCTGGCCGTGCACGTCGCGCACGCGGCGCGGCCGCACTTCCCGGACGGCCAGTTGTACGTGGACCTCCAGGGCGCGGGCTCGCGCGCGGCGGAGCCCGAGACGGTCCTGGGCGCGTTCCTGCGCGCCCTGGGCACCGCGGACACGTCGATCCCCGACACCCTGGACGAACGCGCCGCGCTCTACCGTTCGACCCTCGACGGCCGCCGCATCCTCGTCCTCCTGGACAACGCCCGCGACGCCTCGCAGATCCGCCCCCTGCTCCCCGGCACGACGGGCTGCGCAGCGCTGGTGACGAGCCGGGCGCGGATGGTGGACCTGGCCGGGGCGCACCTGATCGACCTCGACGTCATGTCACCGGACGAGGCCCTCCAGCTCTTCACGAAAATAGTGGGAGCCGAGCGCGTGGCCTCCGAACGCGAGGCGGCCCTCGACGTCGTGGGCGCGTGCGGCTTCCTCCCCCTGGCCATCCGCATCGCGGCGGCCCGCCTGGCGGCCCGCCGCACCTGGACCGTCTCCGTACTGGCGGCGAAGCTCGCGGACGAGCGCCGCCGCCTCGACGAACTCCAGGCCGGCGACCTCGCGGTCAAGGCCACCTTCGAGCTGGGCTACGGCCAGCTCGAGCCCGCCCAGGCCCGCGCCTTCCGCCTGCTGGGCCTGGCGGACGGCCCGGACATCTCGCTGGCGGCGGCAGCGGCCGTACTGGACAAGCCCCTCCAGGACACGGAGGACTTGCTCGAGTCCCTGGTGGACACGTCCCTCCTGGAATCGGCGGCGCCGGGCCGCTACCGCTACCACGACCTCGTACGCCTCTACGCGCGTGCATGCGCGGAACGGGACGAACAGCCGCCGCAGGAGCGGGAGATGGCCCTGTCGCGGCTGCTGGACTTCTATCTGGCGACGGCGGCGCGGGTGTACGCACTGGAGCGGCCGGGCGACCGGACGGTCGACCACCTCGAGCACACTCAGTACGCGGGCCTCGAGTTCACCGACCGCTCTCAGGCACTCGACTGGCTGTACGCGGAGGCGGACTGCCTGCTGGCGTGCGTACAGCAGTCCCTGGGGAAGCAGACGCTGCGACGAGCGGTCGACCTTCTCATCGCCGCCAAGGACCTCGCGGAATCCGGGGCGAATTCACGCCGCTACGAGACCGCGGCCATCGCCCTGCGCGATGCGGCGGCGACCGCGGGGGACGCCCGCGCCGAAGGACGTGCGCGCACCACGCTCACGCAGGTGCACAGCACAGCCGGGCGGTTCGAGGAGGCCGACGACGAGGCGCACCATGCCATGGCACTCGGACTCGCCGCCCAGGATCCGTGGACGAGCGGCAACGCCCCCAACGAGCGCGGCATCCTCGCCATCTACCGCAACCAGCACGCCGAGGGTGAGGCCTACCTCCAGACGGCCATCGACGCCTTTCGCGCCGACGACAACCGGCCCGGAGAGGCAAGCGCCCTGTGCAATCTCTCCCGGATCCACCTGGCGCTGTCCCGCACAGCCAGCGCTGTGGAGCTCGCCGAGCAGGGCATCGAGATCTATGACGCCCTGGGTCTCGCGCTCCGCCTCGCGAACGGGCGCTACGCGCTCGGCCTCGCGCTGACCCAGGCGGGGCGGCTCACCGAGGCGCTCGAACAGGTCACCCAGGCACTGGGCATCTTCCACGAGAACCGCCAGCCCCTGTGGGAGGGCGTTACGCACTTCCGCCTGGCAGAAGTACATCTCGCAGCCAGGCGCTACACACTGGCCGCTGCCCATGCGGAGCAGGCGATCGCGCTGCGCGGCATCGGCGGCGAGTGGCGCCGCGGCACGGTGCTCACCGTGCTGGGCCGGGCGTTGAGCGCGCTGGGCCAGCCGGACCGGGCCAGGGCCTGCTGGAGTGAAGCACTCGCCATCTACGAGCAGTTGGGATCGGCCGAGGCCGACGAGGTACGCGGGCTTCTCCATCCCGTAGCAGCAGCCTGACGGCGCCTGGCTCGGCGTTCATCGTTCGTTTATCGCCGGACGGCACTCTTATCCCATCGAGCCGTCGCGTCGGGGGGCAGACGGATCGACGATGAGGCCGCCCCACTAAGGTGAACGGCCCTGACATGCCCGCCCGGCGATCCACGGGGGAACCGCCGGGCGGGCATCGCCGACCTGAAGCACAGATCGACTCAACGGGAGACGAAGATGAGCGACGCCAAGAAGAAGAAGACGACGACAGGCGACATCAAGCCGCTGGACAGCCACGCCTCGGGCGGTGACCTCACCACGCAGGACAGCCACGCGTCCGGCGGTGACCTCACCACGCAGGACAGCCACGCGTCCGGTGAAGAGATCAAGACCATGGACAGCCACGCGTCGAGCCCGCTGCCCAAGTAGACCTTCCTGACGGGGAACGGCCGCGGTGGCGCGGAGGGGGAGCCACCGCGGCCGCCGCATGTCCGGGCTCTTGCGGTCACGCCACTTCAGTGGCAGCGCGCCCGCAGTTCCCTCTTCAGGACCTTGCCGCTCGCATTGCGCGGCAATTCCGGTACGAATTCGACCTCTCTCGGCACCTTGTAGTTCGCCATCTCCCGGCGCGACCACGCGATCAGGTCGTCCGCCGTCAGCGTCGAGCCGGGGCGGCGGACCGCGTAGGCCTTGCCTGTTTCGCCCAGGCGCGGGTCCGGGATGCCTACTACCGCCACGTCGGCGATGTCCGGGTGCAGGCCCAGGAGCTGTTCTATTTCTGCCGGGTAGGCGTTGAAGCCGCCGACTATGAACATGTCCTTGATGCGGTCGGTGATGCGGAGGTTCCCGGACGCGTCGAGTACGCCTACGTCGCCCGTACGCAGCCAGCCGTCCGGTGTGATCGCGTTCGCCGTCTCCTCCGGGTCCTCGAAGTAGCCCGACATGACGTTGAAGCCGCGCACCAGGACCTCCCCGGGGGAGCCCGGATCTGCCAGTACGCGGACCTCCGTGCCGGGGATCGCCCGGCCCGATGTGGTCGCGATCGTCTCCGGCGGGTCTCCGCGGCGGCACATCGTCACGATGCCGGAGGCTTCGGAGAGGCCGTACGCCGTCAGGACCGTGGAGATGTGGAGTTCCGAGCGGAGGCGTTCTACGAGCTGGAGCGGGACCACCGCCGCGCCTGTCACCACCAACCGGAGCGCCGAGAGGTCGTGGGTGTCGCGGGACGGGTGGTCCAGGAGGGACTGGTGGAGGGTGGGCGGGCCTGGGAGGACCGAGATGCGTTCGGCGGCGATGTTCGCCAGGACCGTGTCCACGTTGAAGACCGGTTGCGGGATCATCGTCGCGCCGCGCATCAGGCAGGCGATGATCCCGGCTTTGTAGCCGAAAGTGTGGAAGAAGGGGTTCACGATCAGGTAGCGGTCGCCCTCGCGCAGACCGGCCAGCTCGGACCAGATGTCGTAGCCGCGCAGTGTCTGCGCGTGGGTGATCACCGCGCCCTTGGGGCGGCCCGTCGTTCCCGAGGTGAAGATGATGTCCGAGGGGGAGGAACCTGCCACCCCTGCCGCCCTTGCCCGTACCTCCGCCGGGGACACCTCCTCGCCGGACGCCAGGAAGTCCTTCCAGGTGCGGTACTCGTCGGGCGCCGCGTCCGCCAGCACCACCACCTGCTCCAGATGCGGCAGGTCGACGTCCGCACGACGGAGGGACGCCACGTACGACGTACCCAGGAACGTGCCGGTGATGAAGAGGAGTTTCGCCCGGCAGCGGGAGAGGACGTACGCCGCCTCCGTCCCCTTGAAGCGGGTGTTCAGCGGCACCAGCACCGCCCCCGCCGTCACCGCGCCCAGCGCCGAGACGATCCAGTCCAGGGTGTTCGGGGCCCAGATCGCGACGCGGTCACCGGGCTCGACTCCGGAGGCCATGCAGGCCGCTGCCGCCCGTTCGACGCGGTCGCCCAGTTCGGCGTACGAGATACGGGTGCGGCCCTCGACCACGGCCTCCCGCTCGCCGTACCGTTCGGCGGCACTCCGTACCAGCTCCGGGATGCTGTCCCATTCGACGTCCCCGTCACCACCCATAGCAAGCCTCCCACCAATAGCTGACTAACCGTCAGATTAGCTGTAGCCTGACGCGCTGTCAGTAGTCATGGGACGCGACGATCGCGGAGGTGCCCGGCGTGGCGACGCTCAAAGATGCGACGGCGATAGTCGGCACAGGACAGACCCCCTTCGCCAGACAACTCCCCGAGTCGGAGAAGGCGTTGGCCTGCAGGGCCATCCTCGCCGCGCTCGACGACGCCGGGATCGACCCGTCCGAGGTCGACGGTCTCGCCTCGTACACGATGGAGGAGACGGACGAGGTCGAGGTCGCGAAGACCATCGGTGCCGGCGACGTGACCTTCTTCAGCAAGGTCGGATACGGCGGCGGCGGTTCCTGCGCCACCGTCGCCCACCTCGCCTCCGCCATCGCCACCGGACAGGCGAGCGTGGGCGTCGCCTGGCGATCGCGCAAGCGGGGATCGGGGCCCCGGCCCTGGAAGAACACCGCCGTCCAGCTCCCCACCCCCGCCCAGTGGACCCGCCCCTTCGGGCTCCTGCGGCCCGCCGACGAGATCGGGATGCTCGCGCGCAGATACATGCACGAGTACGGCGCCACCCGCGATCACCTCTTCAATGTGGCCCTCGCCTGCCGGAATCGCGCCAATCAGAACCCCGCCGCGATCATGTACGAGCGCCCTCTCACCCGCGACATGTATATGACCTCGCGCTGGATCAGCGAGCCGCTCTGCCTCTTCGACAACTGCCTGGAGACGGACGGCGCGCTGGCCTGCGTCATCGTCTCCGCCGAGCGCGCCCGCGACTGCCGCCAGAAGCCCGTGTACGTCCACTCCGTCGCCCAGGGCCTGCCCGCCCAGCACCACGGCATGGTCAATTACTGGAACGACGACCCGCTGACCGGCCCCGCCTGGACCGCTGCCCGCCAGCTCTGGAAGCAGGCCGACTTCGGCCCGGACGACGTCGACGTCGCGCAGATCTACGACGCCTTCACCCCCCTCATCCCCCTCTCCCTGGAGGGCTACGGCTTCTGCGGGCGCGGTGAAGGCGCCGCCTTCACCGAAGGCGGCGCACTGGAGAGCGGCGGGCGGCTGCCGATCAACACCGGGGGCGGTGGGCTGAGCGAGGCGTACGTACACGGCTTCAACCTCATCACCGAGGGCGTCAAGCAACTGCGCGGCACCAGCACCGCGCAGGTGCCGGACGCCGGCACGTGCCTGGTCACCGCTGGTGAGGGCGTACCGACGTCCGCCCTGCTGCTGAGGAGCTGAACATGACAGACAGCCTCTTGACGCCCGTGACCGACGACGACGGGGCGCCCTTCTGGGAGTACGCCGCCCGGGGCGAACTCCGTATCCAGGCCTGCGCCTCCCCCGCCTGCGGCGAGCTGCGCTTTCCGCCCCGGCCCTGCTGCCCGCACTGCCGGTCCTTCGACAGCGAGTGGCGTCGGATGAGCGGGAAGGGGCGGATCTGGTCGTACGTCCTGCCCCACCCGCCACTCCTGCCCGCTTACGCCGCCCAGGCGCCGTACAACGCGGTCGTCGTCGAGCTCGCCGACGCCCCGCGCATCCGGCTGGTGGGGAACGTGGTGACCGGGGCGGACGCGGCGCTCGACTCGGTCGACCCCGCCCGACTGCGCATCGGAGCGAAGGTGCACGCCGTCTTCGCCGCGGGCGCGGGGGGCGTGACGGTGCCGCGCTGGCTGCTGGAGCGGTCGTGAGCATCCGTGTCGAGCGGGACAAGGAGAGCGGCGTCGCGGTCGTCACTCTCGACCGGGCGCACAAGCACAATGCCGTCGACCTGGACATGGCCGGTCGACTGTCCGCCGCCTGGCGTGACTTCCGGTTCGACGACAGCGTGCGGGCGGTGGTCGTGACGGGTGCGGGCGAGAAGGCCTTCTGCACCGGCATCGACCGTGGCGTGGACGTGCCTCAGCCGTCGTCGCCGTACTCGGTCGACGATCCGCTGATCGCCATCGGGCCGAAGGCTAACGACCTGTGGAAACCGGTGATCGCGGCGGTGCGGGGAATGGCGTGCGGCGGCGCGTTCTATCTGCTGGGAGAGGCCGAATTCATCGTCGCCGCCGAGGACGCGGTCTTCTTCGACCCGCATACGACGTACGGGATGGTCAGCGCGTACGAGGCGATCTACATGGCGCAGCGGATGCCGTTCGGGGAAGTGGCCCGGATGACGCTGATGGGCACGGCGGAACGGGTGTCGGCACGGCGGGCGTACGAGACGGGCCTCGTGTCCGAAGTGGCGGAACCGGGCGATGAGCTGAAGGCGGCGGTGCGGTGCGCGGAGGTGATCGCGTCGTACCCGACGGAGGCGGTGCAGGGGACGGTACGTGCGGTGTGGGCGGCGAAGGAGGGTGCCCGCAGCCAGGCTCTGGCGCAGGCACCGAACCTCGTTGCGCTCGGGAATCTGCCGCCGGAGCGGCAGGCGGCCCTCTTCACCGCCCGCCGACCGGAATTCCGCACGCGCTAGGGCG
>NZ_JAGGPB010000005.1:0-136655 GCF_018614055.1 Streptomyces sp. ISL-98 | reverse complement strand
CACGCGCTAGGGCGGCGTCAGGAGATGACGCGCTGCACCTTGGAGAGGGTGCACTTGCCGCCGGAGGTCGCGCCGTCCTGGGGTGTGTACGGCGTGGCGACGTCCAGCTTGTCCGTCCTGCCGGGGAGCACCATGGGGATGGTGGGGTTGCGCTCCCCGATGCTCGTACCGCTCGGGTCGGTGAACGACACCGTGAACGTGTACGTGTAGTTCTCGGACGTGCTGCTGTTGGTGACGCTGATGGCGGCGACGATGCCTCGGGAGGGGTCGTACTCGCAGGAGTCGATCCGTACGTCCCTGATGGCCTTGTTGTTGCTGCCCGTGCCCGAGACGGAGCCGGTGGTGGTGCCCGAGCTGGTGGAGCCGGTGGTGCCGCCGGTCGTGGTGGTGGAGCCGCCCGACGTGGAGCCGCCCGACGTGGAGCCGCCCGACGTGGTGTCGTCGCCGTAGCTCGAACCACCCGTGCTGCTGCTACTGCTGCTACTGCTGCTGCCGCTGCTGTTGTCGCAGCCACCGCCGCTGGAACCACGTGCTCCGGTCAACGCGAAGACTGCGATACCAAAGACGGCTACAGCGCGGACATGGCGAAGCTTCACGCTTCAACCCCCGTTGAAATCAGAGAAATCAGAGAAATTCAGCGCCCGATTGACGAGCGCACGTCACCCTAGTGGGGCGCCGGACTCACCTGCAAAACGCGTGCGCGCGGGACATGACCGGAAATCGCGCGTCGTCTTAACTACAGCGAAGAAGCACCTGACATGGAGCGCCCGGTGGGCGTAGCGTCGGCGTCTGCGGCGGGTGTCGCAAGCTCATTCGGAGGAGGACGACATTGTTCCGCACTGTGCTCGGGTGCGTGCTTGGGCTTCTTGGGGCGGCCGCTGCCGTTCTGAGCCCGTTCCGTGCCTGGTACGACGGCCGTTCCGGTCGCGACTACCGCGTCCAGGACCTGTTCGGCGGCATCACGGACAGCGAGCCCGGGCTCGCGGGGTCGATTCTGTTGCCGTTTGCAATTGCGGCCGGGCTCGCGCTCGTCGGTTTGCTGCTGCGGTCCCGGGCGGCCGTTGCCCTGGCGGGGGTCGTCGTGATCGCCTTCACCGTCCTGTGGACGGTCCGCCTGGGCCAGGTGGTGGACAGCGTCAGCGTCAAGAGTGACGGGACGGGGCTGGACCTCGGCGTCGCGAACGCGCTCGGCGGCGGCGTACTGCTGCTGCTCGCCGCGGCCGTGATGCGCGGCCGCGGTCAACAGCAGCAGTCGGACAGGTCGGACAGGGAGGCTCCCGTTCAGGCGTGAGCACCCGACGGGCGGCCCGTCGCCGTGCCCTTCACCGCGTCCAGGGCGTACACACAGCGGTCCTTGCTGCACGCGTACACCACCCCGCCCTGGGCGACCGGCGACCCCGTGATCTCGCCGCCCGTGGCGAGCTTCCAGCGCAGTTGGCCGCCGCTCGCGTCCAGCGTGTAGAGGCAGTGGTCGGCCGAGCCGAAGTGGACACGGCCGTCGGAGACCACGGGGGTGCCGATGACCTCGCCGCCCGCCGCGAAGCGCCACTTCGGGGTGCCGGTGACCGCGTCCAGGGTGTAGAGAGCGCTGCCGCTGCCGACGTGGATGTTGCCTGCCGCGACGAGAACCGGCTCGATGGACTTGCGGGACTCGGTGGCGATACGCCAGCGGTCCTTGCCGGTGGAGGCGTCGAGGGCGTACACCGTGCCGAGGTAGTCGGCGAGGTAGACGCCGCCGCCCGTGACGGCGGGGCCCGGCGCGAACGCGGGCGGGCACAGGAAGACCGCGGGCGCCTCGAAGTGCCAGCGCACATGGCCGCTGACGATGTCGATGGCGAGGACGCGGGTGCCCGCGGAGACGTAGACGTAGCCGTCCGGCGCGGGCGTGACCCGCACCGGCACTCCGCCACAGGCCGCCGCGTCGCCGATCGGGTACGACCAACGCTCCGTGCCCGTACGGGAGTCGAGCGCGCGCAGCCGCGCGTTCTGCCATACGTACACCGTGTCGTCGTGTACGGCGGGACCGGCCTCCGGTGTCTCGAAGTCGGTCTGGGCGCCGGTCAGTTCCCACAGCTTCTGGCCGTTGGAAGCCTCCCATGCCTGGACGCCGCCGCCTCGCGTGCCGGTCACCACGGTGCCGCGGTCGGCCTTGAGCGAGTACACCCAGGCGTCGGTCTGCAGCCGCCACCGCTCGGCGCCGTCCGCCGCGTCGAGGGCGTACAGCGTGGGGCCGTCGGATGCGTGGATACGTCCGCCCGCGACGGCCATCGCCCAGGCGACGTCACGTGTCTTGAACTGGCGCCGCCCGCTGGCCACATCGAGGGCGTGCACCTCGAAGGAGGTGACATAGACGAGGTCGCCGGCGACGGCCGGGGTCCCCCACACGTCGTTGGACATACGGAACCGCCACGGCCGCCATCCCCCGGATGGCCCCGCTCCGTCGGCCGAGGGCCCGGGCTGCGGCACCGCCGGCGGCGCGGAGGAGGAGGTGGGGGAGGGCGGGGACGAGGGTGCGGGCGAGGCCACGATGCCGGTGACCGCTTCCGCACCGTTCACCCCGGCCGGCGGCCTGATCCATCCAGTGGCGTTCTCGCCCTGCACGGGGGCCGCACCGGCGCGGGTTTCGCCCACGCGCGGCCCCGGCCCGATGGGCACCTTTGACCCGGGCAGCCGTACGGCATGCTGCGGAGCCGGCGCGGCGTGCGCCCCCGGGGCGGCGTGCGCCCCCTGCGGGGCGTGAGCTGCGTGGGCCGGGTGTGCGGCCTGCGCGGGCTGGAGGTGCGCCGCGGGCGGCGGGCCCTGCGGGCGCGGCGGTGTGGCGTGCGCGCGGGGCGGGGGCGTATTGCGCGCACTCGGCGTACTCGCCGGGACGGCGCGGCCGCCCCGCCGCTGCTCGATCATCGCGGTCGCCCGTTCGGGCAGCCACGCGGACGCGGTGCCGCTGTCGTCCTGTCCCGAGGCGAAGAGGTGCGGCGAGAGCTGCGCCTGGAGATCAGCCGGGCTGGGCCGCAGCACGGCCTCCATCTGCATGCACGACTCGATCAGCGGCCGCAGCTCGTCGGGCAGGCCCTCGACGTCGGGGCCCTCGCGCAACAGCATGAAGACCGTCTCGACCGGGTTCGCACCGTGGAACGGCGCATGCCCGGTCGCCGCGAAGACCAGGGTCGACCCGAGCGAGAAGATGTCGGAAGCGCCCGTCACGCTGCGCGAGTCGCGCGCCTGCTCGGGCGACATGTAGGCAGGGGTGCCGACAGCGACGTTGGTCATGGTCAGCCGGGTGTTGGACACCCCGGAGGCGATACCGAAGTCGATGACGCGGGGCCCGTCCTCCACCACCAGGACGTTCGACGGCTTGAGGTCGCGGTGGACCAGACCCGCCCCGTGGATGGACTGGAGCGCCTCGGCGATGCCGGCGGCCAGCCAGCGCACCGCCTGGGCCGGCATCGGCCCGCATTCATTCACTATCTCTTCGAGCGAGGGAGCAGGCACGTACGCGGTGGCCAGCCACGGCACAGCGGCCCGCGGATCGGCGTCCACGACCGCAGCCGTGTAGAAACCGCTGACCGCCCTCGCCGCCTCCACCTCACGCGTGAAGCGGACGCGGAACAGCTGGTCCTCGGCGAGCTCGGTCCGTACCGTCTTGATCGCCACCCGCCGGCCCGACGCCGACCGCGCGAGATAGACCAGCCCCATGCCGCCGGCCCCGAGCCGTCCCAGCACCTCGAACGGGCCGATCCGTCGCGGGTCGTGCTGCGTCAGCTGCTCCACCACTTGCCTGCCACCTCCCCGTACGAGGCTCCGAACACAGCCCCATGCAGCGTCTCACCACCGGGCACCACCCAGGGGTGCGCACCCTGATTCTTCCTGTCCGAGGCGGTGGTGGCGAACCCGGGGGCGGACCGGGGTGTCTCACCCGGATTCGGACACGTCACGCAGGTACGGAATGCGCCTTTTCTTCACTGATGTGAAGGTTATGCGACGGTCTCTTCCGGCTCTGCGAGTACGGCGAAGGTAGCGCCCTGATTGTCGGTGAGCACCGCAATCCGTCCGTACGGGGTGTCGAAGGGCTCTGCCTGGATGCGGCCGCCCTGGGCGACGGCCGTCGCAGCGGCCTCGTCGCAGTCCTCGACGACGAAATAGATCATGAAGTGGTCCGGCATCTCGGCCGGGAAGACGTCCCCTATGACACTGCGGCCACCGATGGCCGTGTCGGGTCCCACGTCGGCGCCTGCCGGGGACCAGGTTCTGAAGTCCTGGCCTGTTTCTTCCAGATCGAAGCCCTGGAAGCCGAAAACCGTCTCGTAGAAGGGGTCGGTCAGTTCCTTCCGGCGCGAGTAGACCTCGGTCCAGCAGAAGGATCCCGGCTCGTCGCGCTTCTCGAAACCGGCGTGTGTGCCCGCCTGCCAGAGCCCGAAGACGGCGCCGCCGGGATCGGCGGCCACGGCCATCGTTCCGAGCGGGGGTACGGGCACGGGGTCCGTCACCATCTGGCCGCCTGCATCCTTGACCTTTCGGGCGAGGGCGGCGGCATTGTCGGTGGCGAAGTAGACGCCCCAGGCGGTGGGCATACGGCCGTCGAGCTTCGGCGCGAGGGCGGCGACCTTTTTGCCGTCGCTGACGGCGTACACGAAGAGGCTCCGCCCGGTGAAGCCCGGGTCCGCGTAGGTCCAGCCGAACAGCTCGCCGTAGAAGCGCATGCCCGCTTCGAGGTCGGCGAGCGCCACCTCGACCCAGCACGGGGTGCCTTCTGCGAATTCGAGTCCGGCCATGGGTCCGGTCCTTCCTTGCGTGTGCGAGGCGATGTGGTGCCCGTCACACTCAAAGTAACGGGCTGCCACCTGGCACGCAGAGGAGAGACTCGAACATATGGTCGCACATCGGCGCATTGCACCTTGGGATGCTTGGGTTGTCCACCAAAGTTGTCCACAGGCTGTTGATAAGACTATTCGGGTCAGGGGGTGGATGCAGGGCCGGCGCGGTGCTCGATACGGGACGACGCACGGACGACGTGCACGCGACGTACGCTCGCGGCACTGCTGGCCGGTTCCCCATTTGCAGTCGGCCGAATCGCGCTCCGATCACCCCTCGGTAAGCTGACGGCATGACAGGACAAGTACGCACCGTCGACGGCCGCGTGGCCGGACGACGCGGCCAAGCGACGCGGCAGAAGCTGCTCGACTGCCTCAGCGAGATGCTCAGCTCCTCGCCCTACCGGGACGTCAAAGTCATCGACGTGGCCCGGAAAGCGGGGACTTCACCAGCGACGTTCTACCAGTACTTCCCCGACGTCGAAGGTGCCGTCCTCGAAATCGCCGAGGAAATGGCAAAGGAGGGCGCCGGGTTGACGGAGCTCGTCTCCGGCCGCTCCTGGGTCGGCAAGGCGGGCTGGGCGACGTCCGAGGAACTTGTCGAGGGTTTCCTCGACTTCTGGCGCAAAAACGATGCGATCCTCCGGGTGGTCGATCTGGGCGCCGCGGAGGGCGACAAACGGTTCTACAAGATCCGCATGAAGATCCTGAACTCCGTCACCAACTCCCTTACGGAGTCGGTGAAGGACCTCCAGTCCAAGGGCAAGGTCGACAAGGACGTGAGCCCGGCGGCGATGGCCGGCTCGCTGGTCGCGATGCTGGCGGCGGTGGCCTCGCACCAGAAGGGTTTCCAGACCTGGGGTGTGAAGCAGGCCGAACTCAGGCCCAATCTCGCTCTGTTGGTGCACTTGGGTATCACCGGAAAGAAGCCGACGAAGTAGATACGCGTCGCTTCCCGCCCGCCCCGCCTACAGCCTCCGATCTGCGGTCTCCGATCCGCAGTCTCCAGAGCCTTCAGCTCAAAGTCCTGTCTACGCAGCGGCGGACCGTGATTCGGTCCGCCGCTGCGGCATTCCCCCACTTGCCTCAGCGGCGCTCCAGCCGGAAGAGCCGGATCTGCCGGTCCACCCTCGTCTGATACGTCGCGTACGGCGGCCAGAACTTCAGCACCGCCTGCCACACCGCCTCCCGCTCCTCGCCCTCCAGCACCCGCGCCCTGACCTGAATGTCCTTCCCCCGCCAGCTGATGCCGACGTCAGGGTGCGCCAGAAGGTTGGCCGTCCACGCGGGGTGCCCCGGACGGCCGAAGTTGCTGCCGATCAGAATCCAGGTGCCGGCGCCTTCGCCGTCCCCCTCCGGCATGCACGCCAGCGGCGTAGTGCGGGGAAGGCCGCTCTTGGCGCCCTTCGCGGTGAGGATCACGCCGGGCAGCATCTGGGCGCTCAGCATCACCTTTCCCCTGGTCAGGCGGTGGACCGCGCGGTCCATGGCCGGGATGAAATGCGGGGCGATCTTCGCGAAGGTGCGGGTCGACGACACCTTCTGGATCAGCCGGGTTCCTGGCGGCATCAGCCCGCCACCGCCTCTCGTTCCTCCGGCGGACCGAAGAGGCCCGCGAGCTCCGCCGCGCGGTCGCGCAGCCGGTGGACGGGGCCGAACAGCAGCTCGTCGGCCGCCGCCCGCTTGAAGTACAGATGCGCGTCGTGCTCCCAGGTGAAGCCGATCCCGCCGTGCAACTGAATGGCCTCGCCCGCGGTGCTGCGCAGCGCTTCGAGAGCCTGCGCGAGTGCGAGGCCGCCTGTGGTGGGGTCCGAGGCCGCGTAGTACGCCGCCGAGCGGGCCGCCTGCACCTGTACGTACAGGTCGGCCAGCCGGTGCTTGACCGCCTGGAAGGAGCCGATCGCGCGCCCGAACTGCTCGCGGGCCTTGACGTAGTCGACGGTACGTTCCAACGCCTGCGAGGCCGCTCCGACCGCCTCGGCGGCGAGGACCGTGGCGGCGGTACGCCCGACGGCGGCCAGCGCGCCGGGCACGTCGGCAGCGTCACTGTCACCCAGCAACTCACCGCCGACGTCGCGCAGTTGGATCCGCCCCTGCGGGCGGGTCTCGTCCAGGGCGGTCTGCCGTACGCGCACGAACCCCGGCGAGTCGGCCCGTACGAGGAACAGCAGCGTCCGGCTGCGGGCGAAGCCGCCCGTGTGCGCGGCGACCAGGAGCAGACCGGCGCTGTGCCCGTCGAGCACCTGCCCCGCTTCCCCGTACAACCGCCACCCACCGTCCACCCGGCCATCCCCGTCCACCCGCCGCGCCTGCACGCCCCCGGCGCGGCCGCCCCCGGCCCACTCCCCGCCCGCGTTGTCGCCGGTCAGCGCGAGCGCGGTGGAGAGGCTGCCGCCGGGTACGGCAAGGGTGGCGGTCAGGGCGCCCCTGGCGAGGCGCGGGAGGAGGTCGGCGCGCTGAGCGTCCGTGCCGAGGTCGGCGATGAGGGGGGCGGCGAGTACGGCCGTACCGAGGAGGGGGGAGGGAAGCAGGGCGCGGCCCGTCTCCTCGCAGGCGAGGGCGAGTTCGGCGGTGGTGCAGCCGACGCCGCCGTGAGCGGCGGGGAGCGCGAGGCCCGGGAGGCCGAGCTCTTGGGCGAGCTGCTGCCAGAGTGCGGGGTCGTGGCCGGTGGTGGTGGCTGCGGCCGCCTTGACTTCGTCGGGGCCGCAGCGTTTGGCGAGCAGTTCGCGCAGGGTGCGGCGGATTTCGTCCTGTTCCGCGGTGAAGGCGGCGTCCATGGAGCTCCCCTCCATCTGTATCTGACGGGGCGTCATGTTAGGGGCAGGGGGCTGGGATGCACAGGGGGGCGAGCTCCTTTCCCCAGCCACCACCGACTCCACATCTGATGTACCGTCAGATTCATGCCCACACCCCGACCTCGCCCCCACCGCAAGGTAGCCATAGTCGGCATATCCCTCTCCGACACCGGTCGCGTCGACGAGGCCACTCCCCACGCCCTCCATGCCCAGGCCGCCCGCCGTGCCCTCGCCGATTCCGGCCTCGACCGCCGCCTCATCGACGGCTTCGCCTCCGCCGGCCTCGGCACTCTCGCCCCGGTCGAGGTCGCCGAGTACCTCGGGCTGCGCCCCACCTGGGTCGATTCCACCTCCGTCGGCGGCTCCACCTGGGAGGTCATGGCCGCGCACGCCGCCGACGCCATCGCCGCCGGGCACGCCAATGCCGTACTGCTGGTGTACGGATCGACCGCCCGCGCCGACATCAAGGCCCGGCGCCGCACCTCGAACCTCTCCTTCGGGGCCCGCGGCCCGCTCCAGTTCGAGGTGCCGTACGGGCACACGCTCGTATCCAAGTACGCGATGGCCGCCCGCCGCCACATGCACGAGTACGGCACCACGCTGGAGCAGCTCGCCCAAGTCGCCGTCCAGGCCAGGGCGAACGCCGCCACCAACCCGGACGCGATGTACCGCGACCCGATCACCGTCGACGAGGTCCTGTCCGGCCCGCTGATCGCCGACCCCTTCACCAAGCTGCACTGCTGCATCCGCAGCGACGGCGGCTGCGCGGTCCTGATGGTCGCGGAGGAATACGTACCGGATTCGGCCAAGGCTCCGGTGTGGGTGCTCGGCGCCGGGACAGCGGTCTCGCACACCACCATGTCCGAGTGGGAGGACTTCACGGTCTCCCCCGCCGCCGTCTCGGGGCGCCTCGCCTTCGAGCGGGCCGGCGTACGCCCGGCCGACATCGACCTCGCCGAGATCTACGACGCCTTCACCTACATGACCCTGGTGACGCTGGAGGACCTCGGCTTCTGCGCGAAGGGGGAGGGCGGGTCGTACGTCGAGAAGGGCCGCCTGCTGCGGGACGGCGAGCTGCCGGTGAACACCGACGGCGGGGGCCTGTCCGCCTGCCATCCCGGGATGCGCGGGCTGTTCCTACTGGTCGAGGCGGTACGGCAGCTGAGGGGCGAGGCGGGCGAAGGCCAGGTCCGCAAGGCGGGCGGCCGGCTGCCGGAGCTGGCGGTGGCGTCGGGGACGGGCGGCTGGTTCTGCTCGTCGGGGACGGTGGTGCTGGGCCGGAACAACTGACTCATGCTCATGGTGTGAAGCCGGGAACACTCACACATGGTGTGGGATGGTCCGATGACCGATCACCACATGCACGCCCACCACTTCCAGGACCTGCTCCGCTCCCAGCGCGTATGGGACACGAAGCTGCCCGCCTTCGACCCGGCCACCGCACCGCACGCCCCCCTCCCCCTGTTCCACCAGTGGTTCGAGGAGGCCGTCGCGGCCGGCCAGACCGAGCCGCACACCATGAGCCTGGCGACCGTGGACGAGGACGGGCTGCCCGACGTACGGACGCTGATGCTTCACGACGCCGACGAGCACGGCTGGCACTTCGCCTCGCACACCACCAGCGCGAAGGGCCGCCACCTCGCCGCGCACGCGCACGCAGCGCTCGGCTTCTACTGGCCGGCGCAGGGCCGGCAGGTGCGGGTCAGGGGCCGGGTGACGACCGGGACACCGGCCGAGAGCCGGGCCGACCTGCACGCCCGGTCGACGGGCGCGCTCGCCTCCGCGCTGGTCGGCAGGCAGAGCGAAATCCTCCCGGAGTACGAGGAGTTGGTGCGGGCGTCGGAGGCGGCGTGGGAGCGGGCGCAGGCGGAGCCCGACGCCGACGTACCGACCTGGACGCTGTACGTCGTAGAACCGGCGGAGGTCGAATTCTTCCAGGGCGACGAGCGCCGCCGCCATGTCCGCCTGCGCTACCGCCGGGAGGGCGAGGCGTGGGTGCGGGAGCTGCTCTGGCCTTAGGGCGTGCCCGGCGGATCAGGCCGGCTTCAGGGTGCGGCGTGTTCTTGGTGCTGGTGAGCGGGGTCTGGTGCGTGCAGCTGCAAGGCGGAGGAGGGAGTCGACGCGGAGCGATTGGGGTCTCCCCTGCTCGAGCGAAGCCGAGAGCTTGGGGAAGAGTGACGACAACGCCGCAGATGGGCGTGCCAGACCCCGCGGCCCAGGCATGATCCGCCGGGCACGCCCTAGGGCGTGCCCGTGGCGCCCGAGCGTGCGGGGCTGCTCCGGCTCAGGCGCAGTCCGTGGCGAGCCGCGCGTGGAGGTGCATGTCCTGGAAGGTGCCCGAGCCCCACGCCTCGGGCATGGCCCCGCGCAGGGTGCCTTCGTACACGTACGCGTGACGCAGCGCGATGCGGCAGGACGCCTCGTGGCCGACGGCATGGCCGAGTTCGATGCGGTGCAGCCCGATGTCGTCGAAGGCCCAGCGGCTGACGAGCTCCAGGGCGTGCCCCGCGACACCGCGGCCGCGGGCTTCGGGGAGGATCCAGTAGCCGACGCGGGCGGTGCGCAGGGCGGGGAGGACGGCGGTGAGACCGACATGGCCGAGGACGGCGCCGGTGGTCTCGTCGGTCACGCAGTACGAGGCCGCATCCCCACGCTGCCAGCCGTCCGCGCGGTCGCGCAGCAGCGCTGCTGCGGCGGCCTCGTCGAGAATGGGCGCGTGGTGGGTGTTCCAGCGCCGGTACTCGGGGTCGCGGACTCCGCGGAGCAGTGGGCCGACGTCATCGGGCTGCCAGGTGCGCAGGCGAAGCCCGTGACCGCGCAGGTCGGCGGGGGCTATCTCTTTGATCATTCAGCCATTGAACAACTCGTCGGCCTCGCGCCGCACCTGTTCATGAGGCCGCGGGCCGGAAGACAGGGACGGCGCACCCGTCCGTCTCCACCGCATCGCCCCCCTCCCGGAACGCGACCTCCAGCTCCATCCCGATCCGGAGTTCCCCCTCCGCGCAGTCCACGATCTCCGTCATCATGCGTGGCCCCTCCGCGAGATCGACGACCGCGGCCGTGTAGGGCGTACGCGCGCCGAAAGGCGGGAGGTCATTCCGGTGGACCACCGACCAGGTGTAGAGCGTGGCGCGGCCGGTGGCCTGCTCCCACTCGACGTCGTCGCTCCAGCAGCGCGGGCAGAACTCCCGCGGGTAGTGGTGGGCCTCGCCGCACGCGCCGCAGCGGCGCACGAGGAGGCGGCCCTGTGCAGCGGCTTCCCAGTACGGGCGGGTGAAGGCGTCGATGCCGGGGGTCGCCGCGCCACTCGTCCCGCTCATCAGAAGAGTCCGATCGCATGGTCGACGGACCACGTCTGCCAGGACATGGCGAACAGCGCGACGAGCGAGATCAGCGCCATCATCGCGTTCTGACCCTGCTCGGCCCAGTCGTGGATCATCAGCACCAGGTAGAGGAGGTTGAGGAGCAGACCGCCGACGAGCGCCACGGGCGTGAGGAAGCCGACGACCAGGCCGAGGCCGAGGGCCAGTTCGGCGTACACGACGACGTACGCCATCGCCTTGGGGCGGGGCGCGACGACGCGGTCGAAGCCGGTCCTGACCGTGGCCCACCGGTGCTTGGCCGCGACGTTCTGCGCCCAGGCTATGCCTGTGCCACGCTCGAACCAGCCCTTCTTGTCCTTGTGCCGCCAGCTCTCCAGCCACCACAGGCCGAGGCCGATGCGCAGCACGGCGAGCCACTCGGCGCCGCCGAGCCAGACGGTCTGCATTCCGGTCCACCCACCCTCCACCGAAACAATCTGACGGTACGTCAGTTGACCCGATGAGACAGCTTGTGCGCAAGAGGTGTGCGCGCGTGATCAATCTGTAACCCATTCCCCTCTTGACCGAGACCCATCAAGTGACGACACCGTTACGCTCAGCATTCATGGACATCACCACCAACGACCGCCCCGTGTACGTCATCGGCGCCGGGCCGGGCGGACTCGCCGCCGCCGCGGCGCTGCGCGAGCAGGGCATACGAGCCGTCGTACTGGAGAAGTCCCCCTCCGTGGCCGCCTCCTGGCGCGGGCACTACGACCGCCTCCGCCTGCACACCACCCGCCGCCTCTCCGCGCTCCCGGGGCTTCCGATACCTCGCGCGTTCGGGCGTTGGGTGGCGCGGGACGACGTCATCCGCTACCTGGAGAAGTACGCCGAGTTCCACGAGCTGGAGATCGTCACCGGGGTCGAGGTCTCCCGCATCGAGCCCGCGCCCGGCGGCACCGGCTGGGTGCTGCACGCCACCGGCGGGCGGGAGCTGACGGGGTCGGCGGTCGTGGTCGCCACCGGCTACAACCACACGCCGTACGTCCCCGACTGGCCGGGCCGGGACACGTACACCGGCGAACTCGCCCACGCGAGCCAGTACCGCAACCCCCGCCCCTACGAAGGCAAGGACGTCCTCGTCGTCGGCACCGGCAACACGGGCGCGGAGATCGCCGTGGACCTGGTGGAGGGCGGCGCGGCACGGGTGCGGCTCGCGGTACGCACCGTGCCGCACATCGTGCGCCGCTCGACGGCCGGCTGGCCCGCGCAGGCGACCGGCATTCTCGTACGCCGCCTTCCGGTACGCCTGGTGGACCGGGCGGGCGACCTGGTGTGCCGCCTGTCGGTCCCCGACCTCTCGGAACGGGGCCTGCCGCGCCCCGCCACCGGCCTCTACTCCCGGGTCAAGGACGGTGCGATCCCGGTGCAGGACGTCGGCCTGATCGATGCGGTGAAGCGCGGCACGGTGGAACCGGTGGCGGCGGTCTCGTCCTTCGAGGACGACAAGGTCACCCTGTCCGACGGGACCCGCATCTCCCCCCAGGCGGTGGTGGCGGCGACGGGCTACCGGCGGGCGCTGGACGGCCTGGTGGGCCACCTCGGCGTGCTGGACGACCGCGGCCGGCCGGTGGTGCACGGGGCACGCACTCCCGCGCAGGCACCCGGCCTGTACTTCACCGGGTTCACGAACCCGATCAGCGGCATGTTCCGCGAACTCGCCATCGACGCGAAGAAGATCGCGAAAGCGGCCCGGGCGGCGGCGCCCCGCTGACAGCCGGGCGCCCGCCCCCGAGCGCGTGCCGCCCGCCTACCAGCCCGCGCCCGCTATCTGCCGCGTCGTCGCGTTCAGACGGTTGAAGAGGTTCGTTACGCCGACCATGAGGACCAGCGCCGCCAGTTGCTTCTCGTCGTAGTGGTCGGCGGCCTCGTCCCAGATCGCGTCCGGGACCGGGTCCGACGTGTCGGCCAGGCGGGTTGCGGCCTCCGTCAGGGCCAGCGCCGCGCGCTCCGCGTCGGTGAAGTAGGGGGCCTCGCGCCAGGCGGCGACCGCGTGGAGGCGCTCGTCCGTCTCGCCCGCCTTCTTGGCGCTCTTCACGCCCCCGTCGACGCACACTCCGCAGCCGTTGATCTGGCTCGCGCGCAGGTGCACCAGCTCCAGCGTCGACTCCGGCACACCGCCCTTCCTCGTGGCCTTGAGAACGTTGAGGATGGCCGGCATGGCCTCGGGAATGACGACCGCGGGGTTGTTCATCCGTGCCTGGAGTGCGTGCAGTTCCTGCATGATGATGATCTCCTTCAGGTTTTTTGTTCGTTACTGCTCTGACGGAGCGCGACGGAGGAATGTGACCGATGGACGACCACGAATTTCTGGCGAAGCGATTCGAGGAGAGCCGCCCGCAGTTACGGGCCGTGGCCTACCGCATGCTCGGCTCGCTCAGCGAGGCCGACGACGCCGTCCAGGAGGCGTGGATCCGGCTCAGCCGCTCCGACACCGGCGACGTCGTAAACCTCGGCGGATGGCTGACCACCGTCGTCGGGCGGGTATGCCTCGACATGCTGCGTTCCCGGGCCTCGCGCCGCGAGGACTCCCTGGACGCGACCGAGCACGAGTACGTACGCGTGCCCGACCCCGTCGTCAGCCGCGCCGACGGCGTCGACCCCGAGCACCAGGCGCTGCTGGCCGACTCCGTGGGCCTCGCGCTGCTCGTGGTGCTCGAAACGCTGCCTCCCGCCGAGCGCCTCGCGTTCGTACTGCACGACATGTTCGCCGTGCCCTTCGACGACATCGCTCTCGTCGTGGACCGCACCCCGGCCGCGACGCGGCAGCTCGCCAGCCGCGCACGACGGCGGGTGCAGGGAGCTGGGCCGGCTCCCGAAACCGACCTCGCCCGGCAGCGCGAGGCCGTCGACGCCTTCCTCGCCGCCTCGCGCGGCGGGGACTTCGACGCGCTGCTCGCCGTACTCGACCCGGATGTGGTGCTCCGGGCTGACACCGGGGCGGGTGCGGGGTCTGCGGGCGTATCCCGGCACCTCGTCGGTGCGCGGGCGGTTGCCGGGCAGGCACTCATGTTCTCGCGGTTTTCCCCGTACGCGCGGCCGGTGCTCGTCAATGGAACGCCCGGGCTCGTCACGGCGCCGGAGGGCAAGCCGTTCTCGGTCATGGGCTTCACCGTCCGGAACGGGAGGATCGCCGAGATCCACATCCTCGCCGACCCGGAGCGCCTGAGCGCGCTCGATCTGCCCGATCTCGACGCCCTCGACGACCTCCCGGATCTCGACGGCTGACGAGGCTTCGAGGCGGGTAGGACTCAGGAGCCGGGTGCGGATTCCGCGCCCGGCTCCAGGCTTTGCCCGCCGGAGTATTCCTGACGAGCCGTCAGTTAAGTAATCTGACTATGCGTCAGTTACTTGGCCGACGAGCAGGAGCGGGCTGAAACGATGCTTGGATCTACCCACGGCACCCTCACCACCGATCTCCGCGCCCGCGTTGTGGCCTGCGGGGAGCAGCCGCACGCCGCCGTCCACGACACGGCGACCGCCGACGCCACCGCAGCCGGAGACCTGGATGTCAGCGGACGGGCGCTGCATGCCGCCGTCCCCGACCTCGACCGGTTCTTCCGTCCCGAGTCCGTGGCCGTCGTCGGCGCGTCCGACGCCGACGGCAGGCCCAACGCCGGGATCACCCGGCAGCTGATCGCCTGGGCCGAGCGGGTCGGCGCCCGGCTGTATCCCGTCCACCCCACCCGTACGACCGTCTTCGGCCTGCCGTGCCACCCCTCCGTAGGGGAGCTGCCGGAGCAGGTCGACCTGGCCGTCCTGCTCGTCGGCGATCCGGTCCCCGTGATCGAGGAACTCGCCGAGGCGAAGGTCAAGTTCGCGGTCGCCTTCGCGTCCGGCTTCGCGGAGACCGGCGAGGAGGGCGCGGCCGCGCAGGCGCGGCTGGCGGGGGCGGTGGAGCGGTCGGGCGTACGGCTGCTCGGGCCGAACACCAACCTCAACGCCTTCCAGGACTTCCGCGACGACCTCGACGGTCCGGCCATCGCGCTCATCACCCAGTCCGGCCACCAGGGCCGCCCCGTCTACGCCCTCCAGGAGCTGGGCGTACGCCTCTCCCACTGGGCGCCCACCGGCAACGAGGCCGACCTGGAGAGCGCCGACTTCATCTCGTACTTCGCCCAGCAGCCGGAAGTCGGAGCGATCGCCTGCTACGTCGAGGGCCTCAAGGACGGCCGCTCCTTCCTGCTGGCCGCCGACCGGGCGGCGCAGGCCGGAGTGCCGGTCGTCGCGGTCAAGGTGGGACGTACGGAGGCGGGCGCCCGGATGGCCGCGTCGCACACCGGCAAGCTGACCGGGGCGGACCAGGTGGTGGACGCGGCGATGCGGCAGTTCGGGGTGATCCGCGTGGACGGGCTCGACGAACTCCAGGACACGGCGGCCCTGTTGGCGCGGGCACGCAAGCCCGTGGCCGACGGCGTCGTCGTCTACTCGATCTCGGGCGGCACCGGCGCGCACTTCTCGGACCTGGCCACGGCGGCGGGGCTGAACCTTCCGAGGCTGAGCGCGGCGAAGCAGGCCGAGCTGCACGAGTGGATACCCGACTACCTGGAGGTGGGGAACCCCGTCGACAACGGCGGACACCCCGTGGGCGACTGGCGCGGACGGAAGATCATCGACGCGATCCTGGCCGACCCCGCCGTCGGAGTGCTGATCTGCCCGATCACCGGCCCCTTCCCGCCGATGAGCGACCGGCTGGCGCAAGACCTGGTGGACGCGGCGGAGGCGACCGAGAAGCTGGTGTGCGTGGTGTGGGGGTCGCCGGTCGGCACGGAGGCGGCGTACCGCGAGACGCTGCTCGGGTCGTCCCGGGTCGCCACGTTCCGTACATTCGGCAACTGCATCTCGGCGGTACGGGCCTACCTGGACCACCACCGCTTCACGGCCTCGTACCGCTCCCCCTTCGACGAGGCCCCACGCACCCCTTCCCCCTCCTTCCGCAAGGCACAGGCGCTGATGCGCCCCGGCCGGCAGCTCAGCGAGCACGCGGCGAAGCAGCTGCTCCGGGCGTACGGGATAAGGGTGCCGCGAGAACAACTGGTCACCAGCGCTGCGGCTGCCGTCCGGGCGGCCGGTCTCGTCGGCTACCCGGTGGTGATGAAGGCGTCCGGGGCGCAGCTCGCGCACAAGAGCGAGCTGGGCCTGGTGAAGATCGGCCTGACCTCCGCCAGCCAGATCCGCGACGCGTACCGCGAGCTGACGGACATCGCCAAGTACGAGGGCGTCGACCTGGACGGTGTGCTGGTCTGCCAGATGGTGGAGCGGGGCGTCGAGATGGTGGTGGGTGTGACGCAGGACGCCCTGTTCGGGCCGACGGTGACGGTGGGGCTGGGCGGCGTACTGGTGGAGGTCCTGCGCGACGCTTCGGTACGGGTACCGCCCTTCGGCGAGGCCGACGCACGCTCAATGCTGGGCGAGCTGCGGGGCCATGCGCTGCTGGAGGGCGTGAGGGGGGCGCCGGCCGCGGATGTGGACGCGCTGGTGGAGGTGGTGCTGCGGGTGCAGCGGATGGCGCTGGAGCTCGGCGATGTGCTGGCGGAGTTGGACATCAACCCGCTGATGGTGCTGCGGCGGGGGCAGGGGGCGGTGGCGCTGGATGCGCTGGCGGTTTGCCGGTGAGGTGGGCGGGGGCGCGCTCGGGGGTGCGGGTGCGCGGTGCGGTGCGGTGCGGGTGCGGGTTGCCTGCGGCGCTTCCCCCTCCCCGCCCCTTCCCGCTGTGACATTTTGCGGGCTGCCGCCGCGTGGGGGGCTCCGCCGCAGACCCCGGCCTCTGGACGGCTGAAAAATCAGCCCTCCCCGGGGGTCTGGGGGCTTGCCCCCAGCTTCGGGAAAGGGGCGGGGAGGGGAACAGCGCCGCAGGCAAACCCGCACACACCAACCACCCGAACAGGAGCACGCACCCCATGACCGACTCACCGCAACACAACGACGACGTACTCCACTCCACCGACAACGCCGTCGCATGGATCACCCTCAACCGTCCCGACGCCATGAACGCCGTCACCTGGGCCCAACGCGAGCGCATCATCGCGCTCCTCGCGGACGCCTCCGCCGACCCCGGCGTCCGCGCCGTCGTCATCACCGCCACCGGCAAAGGGTTCTGCGCCGGGGCCGATCTCCGGGGCGCCCCGGCCGGGCGCGGGGAGCGTGTCGCCGGGGACGTAGCCCGGACCATCCGGCTCGGCGCGCAGCGCCTCGTCGCGGCCGTCCTCGACTGCGAGAAGCCCGTGATCGCCGCTGTCAACGGCACCGCCGCCGGCATAGGCGCGCACCTAGCCTTCGCCTGCGACCTCGTACTGGCCGCGGAATCCGCCAAGTTCATCGAAGTCTTCGTACGCCGCGGCCTGGTCCCGGACGGAGGCGGCGCGTACCTGCTGCCGCGCCTCATCGGCCCTCAGCGCGCCAAAGAGCTGATGTTCTTCGGGGACTCTCTCCCCGCGGCGGACGCGCAGCGGCTCGGGCTCGTCAACCGGGTCGTCCCCGACGGCGAGCTGGCAAAGGTCGCCCGCGAGTGGAGCGAGCGGCTGGCGCAAGGGCCCACCCGTGCCCTGGCCCTCACCAAGCAGCTCGTCAACGCCTCCCTCGACTCCGACCGCACCACCGCCTTCGCCGCCGAGGCGACCGCCCAGGAGATCAACATGACGACCACGGACGCGAACGAGGGCGTGGCGAGCTTCGTCGAGCGGCGCACACCCAAGTACCGCGGGCTGTAGCGAGCCAGAGGTGCCGCACCGCCCTTCCCATCTGACGGGTCGTCAGCTTCAATGGGTGGCGTGATGGGACACGCAGGGATGGCAGCAACCGCCGTCCGATACCTCAGGTCGGTCGGCGCCTCAACGGCCGCCGAGCAGCACGTCGAAACAATGCCCCGACGCCCGCATCTCCGGGCCGTCGGTGACGACGAGCGAAGCGAGATGGGGGTCCCCCCGGCCGAAGGCTGGGGGAGCCTGCCCGTCGATCCCGGCGAATTCCGTGCCGTACTCGGCCACTTCGCGAGCGGGGTCACCGTCGTCACCGCGCCCGGCGCGGACGGCCGGGACGCCCCGGTGGGCTTCGCGTGCCAGTCCTTCGCGTCGCTCTCCCTCGACCCGCCCCTGGTCACGTTCATGATCGCCCGTACGTCGACGACCTGGCCGCACATCGCCCGCGCCGGAGTCTTCTGCGTCAACGTGCTCGGCGAGGACCAGGGCCCGTTGTGCATGGGTTTCGCGGTCAGCGGGGCGGACAAGTTCGCGGGGGTCTCGTACGACGCGGCTCCCGTGACCGGGTCGCCTCGGCTCGCCTCCGTACCGGCCTGGATCGACTGCCGCATCCAGGCCGTGCACACGGGCGGCGACCACCTCATCGTGGTGGGGAAGGTAGAGGCGCTGGGCGGGGTGGAGGACGAGGACGCGGCTCCGCTGCTCTTCCACCGGGGGAAATTCGGGCGCTTCACCCACTGATGGCGGCAGCAGCCGCAGGCTGCACGAGCCGATCCAGCTGCGCGACATGGCGGAGCAGGAGTCCATGTCCGTACGGACCTTCACGCGGCGCTTCCGCGAGGAGGTCGGCATCAGCCCCGGCCAGTGGCTCAACCAGCAGCGGGTCGAACGCGCCCGGTACCTGCTCGAATCCAGCGACCTGTCGATCGACCGGATCGCGCGCGACGCCGGTTTCGGTACGGCGACGTCGCTGCGCCAGCACCTACAGGCGGCTCTCGGCGTCCCGCCGACCGTCTACCGGCGCCCTTTCCGTGCCACGGCCGGAAGTTGACTCAGCGACCGAGGTCGCCGGCCGCCGTCGCCACTCCGCCAGCACGCTGACCAGCGTCAGCAGCAGGGTGAGCCCGACCCCCGCCAGGATCGCGACGGTCGGCGATGCCACCGCGAGAAGTGCCCCCGAGAGCGTCGCGCTCGTCGCGTAACCGACGGCGGCCGCCGCGTACATCAGGGAGAACCCGGTGGCCAGGAGCCGCTCGGGCAGGGCGTCCCTGAGGCTGAGGGTACGAGTGACCTGTACGCCGGACATGAAGAGCCCAGCGGTCAGCAGAGCCACGCCGATCCCGATAAGCGCGGGCACTACGGCCACCAGCGCCACGCAACCGGTCACCCCGAGCAGCAGCACCAGCGACTGCGTCCGGACCCGGCCGGGCCAGCTGCGCAGCCCGTACAAGAAGGCTCCGGCGGCGGCCGCCACCGAGTATCCGGCGAGCAGCGGACCGGCCCAGCCCACCGGGTGGTGCCGCTGCTCCAGCAGTGCGGGCAGGACGAGGTCGGCGAGGGCGAGCAGCCCCATGGCGGCCGAGGCGGTGATGTACACGGGCCAGGCGAGGGCGAGCGCCCGGAAGGTGGACGCCTTGCCGCCGCCCTTGCCATCACCCTTGCCGTCGCCGTCGCCCTCGTCGTCCGCCTCCGTCTGCCACCCGGCGGGCAGGCCCCACAGCCCGCCCGCACCCGCCGCCATGAGGACGGCGGCGAGCAGCATCGGAGCGGCGGGGTTCACGCCGAGCGCGAGCCCGGCGGCGAGGGCGGGGGTGGCCGCCCAGATGCCGTACGTCAGCATCGTCTCGTAACTCATCGCCTGCGCGGCCGCGTTCTTCGGCACGAGCGACAGCAACAGCGCCCGCGTGCCGCCGGGCGCGGCCCCCGGCGCGGCTCCGGCGAGCGCCGCGAACGCCCCGAGCAGTACCGGATGCCCGTGCTGGAACACTCCCAGCGCGCCGAAGGCGACGGCCCCCACGAAGAATCCGGCCGCCAGCTGCGGCCGTGCCCGTTCGGCCTTGAGGCGCGGCCCGAGCGCCAGCGCGCCGACGACCTCGCCGACGACGTACACGGCGGCGAGGGCCGCCCCGAGGGCGTAGCCGCCGGGGCGCTCGCGTACGAGGAAGACGATCGCGAACGGTGCCATGGAGACCGGCGATCTGGCCCCGATCGCGACAAGAGACCACGTCAGGACGGGGCGTGTGGCCAGCTCGCGATAGGACATGCGCACGACCGTAACGCGGGGAAAGTGGCTGGCCAACCGATTAGTCGCGTCGCCCGCGGCGGCTGCGGCAGGCGGTTGCGGGGGCGGCCTTCAGAAGGTCAGCACCCCGCGCGCCACCCGCCCGTGCTGCGCGTCGTCCGCCGCCTTCGCGAAGTCCTCGACGGGGTACGTCTCGGTCACCAGCTCGTCCAGCAGCAGGCGGCCCTCCCGGTAGAGCTCGGCGTACAGCGCGATGTCGCGCTGGGGGCGCGAAGACCCGTACCGGCAGCCGAGGATGGACTTGTCGAGGTACATCGACGAGACCAGGAAAGACGCCTCGGCCGTGGCCGCCGGTACGCCGAGCAGCACTGCCTGTCCGTGCCGGTCGAGCACGTCGATCGCCTGCCGGATGAGCGCAGTCTTGCCGACGCACTCGAAGGCGTGGTCGGCGCCGTGCGGCAGGACCTCCTTCACGGCGTCGGTCTCGGCCGATTCGAGGAAGTGGGTGGCGCCGAACTGCCGGGCCACGGCCTCCTTCGCCGGGTTGGAGTCGACGGCGACGATCGTCAGCGCCCCTGCGATGCGGGCGCCCTGGATCACATTCAGCCCGATTCCACCCGTCCCGATGACGACGACGGTGTCCCCCCGGTCGACCTTGGCCCGGTTCAGCACCGCGCCCACGCCCGTGACCACGCCGCAGCCGATGAGTGCGGCCGAGGTCAGCGGAATGTCGTGGGGAATCCTGACGGCCTGGACTCCCTTCACGATCGTGCGTTCGGCGAAGGACGAGTTGGACGCGAACTGGAACAGCGGCTCGCCCTTCCGCGAGAAGGGCTGCCCCGGCATTCCGATCGCTTTGCGGCACATGGTGGGCCGGCCGCGTCCGCACTCGGCGCACGTCCCGCAGTTGGCGATGGTCGACAGCGCCACGTGGTCCCCGGGGGCCACATGTGTCACGCCCGCGCCGACGGCCTCGACCACGCCGGCGCCTTCGTGCCCGAGCACCACGGGGACAGGGAACGGAATGGTCCCGTCCACGACCGAGAGGTCGCTGTGGCACAGCCCTGCGGCCCCGATGGCCACCAGCACCTCCCCCGGCCCGGGGTCCCGTATCTCCAGATCGTCGAAGACCTGGACCTGCCGCCCGTCGAACACGACGCCCCTCATCTGGTTCATCTGGGCTCCCTCGGTAGGCCGAGCACGCGCTCGGCGATGATGTTCCGCTGGATTTCGTCGGAGCCGCCGTAGATGGTGTCGGCCCGGGTGAAGAGGAAGAGCCGCTGGAAGGAGTCGAGTTCGTACGGGCGCTCCGCCTCCCAGTCGTACGGCCCGACGGCCGCCGCAGCGCCGCGCACCTGCACGGCGAGCTCGCCGAGGCGCTGGTGCCAGCCGCCCCAGAGGAGCTTGGCGACGCTGGGGGCGCCGGAGTCGGCGCCCGAATTCCCGAGCGTGCGCAGGGCATTGGCCCGCATGGCGTGCAGCTCGGCCCACAGCCGGACGAGTCGTGCGCGAAGGACGGGGTCGTCGGCGCCGCCGCTCGCGACGGCAAGCCGCACCACTGCCTTCAGCTCCTCCGCGAACCCGATCTGCTGCACGAGCGTGGACACGCCGCGCTCCAGCGCGAGGAGTCCCATGGCTACGCGCCAGCCGTCACCCTCGCCACCGACCAGTTCCCGGGCCTCGGCCCCGTCGAAGAACACCTCGTTGAACTCGCTGGTCCCCGACATCTGCCGGATCGGCCGCACCTCGATACGCCCCGGCTGGTCCATCGCCACCAGCAAGAACGACAACCCGTGGTGGCGCTGCGATCCGGGTTCGGTCCTGGCCAGCACGAAGCACCAGTCGGCGTCCTGGGCAAGGGAGGTCCAGATCTTCTGCCCGGTGACGCGGTAGGCGCTTTTGTCCTTCACGGCAGCGGTCCGCACCCCGGCCAGGTCCGACCCGGCGCCCGGCTCGCTGTACCCCTGGCACCACAGCTCCTCGCCCCGTGCGATCCCGGGCAGGAACCGCGCCCGCTGCTCCTCGGTGCCGTAGGCGATCAGGGTCGGGGCGAGGAGGTTTTCGCCGATGTGCCCGAGGCGGGCGGGGGCGCGGAGGCGGGCGTACTCCTCGGCCCAGACGACCTGCTGGGTGAGAGTGGCTCGCCGGCTGCCGTACGCCCCGCCGTCCTCCCACCCGATCCCGATCCACCCACCGGCCCCGAGCTCCTGCTCCCAGGCGCGGGGCGTGGGGGTGCGGTCGAGGTGTGCGGTGAGCCATGCGCGGGCGTCGGCCCGGAACGCGTCGTCGTCGGGGCCGAAGGTGAAGTCCACGGTGCGGTGCTCCAGTTCTTGGCGTTGCGCTGCGAATGTGCGGCTGCCTGCGGCGCGTTCACCACCCCACGTCACCCATTCGGCCGCGCCCGCTTGGCCGCCGCCTCCGCCATCCCCTCCAGCTGCGCCAGCATCGGCATCGGGTCCGAGCCCACCGTCCCCGGCAGGAAGTCCGCAATGCGTTCCGGGGTCCAGGGGCCGCCCTCCGCGTACCCCGCGCGCAGTTCCCTCGGCTGTGCCCAGACCGCGATCTTCGGGCCGGCGATCGTATAGACCTGGCCGGTGATCTTCTCTTCCCTGGCCCGCTCGGAGAGCAGGTACACGACCAGCGCCGCCACATCCTCCGGCTCGCCGATCTCCTTCAGCTCCATCGGCACGTTGGCCGACATCCGCGTACGGGCGACCGGAGCCACCGCGTTCGCCGTGACCCCGTACTTGTGGAGGCCCAGCGCAGCGCTCCGGACCAGGGAGATGATCCCGCCCTTCGCCGCGCTGTAGTTGGCCTGGGCGACGCTGCCCTGATGGTTGCCGCTCGTAAAGCCGATCAGCGTCCCGCCGCCCTGCTTCCGCATCACCGCCGACGCCGCCCGGAACACCGTGAACGTGCCCTTGAGGTGCGTGGCGATGACGGGGTCCCACTCCTCCTCCGCCATGTTGAACAGCATCCGTTCGCGCAGGATCCCGGCTACGCACACCACCCCGTCGATCCGCCCGTACCGCGCCAGCGCCACGTCGACGATCCGCTGCCCGCCCTCCATCGTCGAGATGTCGTCGGCGACGGCGACCGCCTCGCCGCCCGCCGCCTCGATCTCCTTCACCACCGACTCCGCGACCTCGCTCGTCGGCTCCGAGCCCTCCATCGAGACGCCGTAGTCGTTGACCACGACCCTCGCGCCCTCGGCCGCGCAGGCCAGAGCCACCGCCCGCCCGATGCCACGCCCGGCGCCTGTCACGGCGACGGCCTTGCCTGCCAAGAAGTTCCCCACGTCCGGCCCCTTCCCGCGGTTTCTGACGGACCGTTAGATTTTATGGGCAGGCGGACACCCGAGCACAAGACCCGAGGAGGCCCCATGTCACTGCCGGCCGAGTTCCACGACATAGCCAAGCGCGTGAACAACTGGGGCCGTTGGGGCGCCGACGACGAGATCGGCACCCTCAACCTCATCACCGACGAGGTCGTACGCACCGCAGCCGCCACCGTCCGCACCGGCCGCCGGATACCCCTCGCGCTCCCCCTCCAGGAGGACGGCGTGCAGGTCGGACTGATCCCCGGCCGCGTCAACCCGCTCCACACCATGGTCCAGATCAACCAGGAGCTCTTCGGCCCCGGCACGGTCGCCACCAGCGACGACGCCGTGACCATGGGACTCCAGGCGGCCACTCACTGGGACGCCCTCACCCACGCGTCGCACTCCGGGAAGATCTACAACGGCCGCCCCGCCGACTCCATCACGCCCCACACCCGGGCCCGTTTCAGCGGCATCGACAAGGCCGGGCATGTCGTCTCGCGCGGTGTGCTGCTCGACGTGGCGCGCGCGAAAGGAGTGGACCGGCTGCCCGGGGACCATGCCGTGACGCCCGAAGACCTCGAAGCCGCCGAGGAGTTGGCGGGTACGACCGTCCGGGGCGGCGACATCGTTCTCGTACGGACCGGGCAGATCCAGGTCTACCTGAGCGGCGACAAGCACGCCTACGGCTACCCGTCACCGGGGCTTTCCGTCCGTACGCCCGAGTGGTTCCACGCCCGCGACGTCGCCGCGGTCGCGAACGACACGCTCACCTTCGAGATCTTCCCGCCGGAGATCGAGAACCTGTGGCTGCCCGTGCACGCCCTCGATCTGGTCGAGATGGGCATGCTCCAGGGGCAGAACTGGAACCTGGAGGAGTTGTCCACAGCCTGTGCGGAAGAGGGGCGGTACGCCTTCCTGCTCTCTGCGATGCCGGAGCCGTTCGTCGGCGGCACAGGAACCCCGGTCGCGCCCGTGGCGATCCTCTGAAGCGGTACCGCATGAACACGGATGAACACCGGGTGGCGACACGCTCTGCGCGCCCCGAGCACGGCACGGCCGCCGCCACCCGGTTCCGGCGTACGCCCTGACGCCGAACAGCGATCCGCACTCGCCAAGGCAGGGTCCTCGGCGTCCCCTCGCAGCGAATCGCTTCACCCAAGGGTCATCAGACCGCCATGAACCGTCAACACCCAGTCGGCAATTTACGCGTTACGCACTATTTGTGACAGCGCACGACGGCTCACGCCCAGGCGCCTCATACGCCCCCGGCGCCACCACGGGCGCCCCCCGGTCCACCTCGCACCAGATGCGCTTTCCAGCACCTTCCGACTGCCAGCCCCACCGGTCGGCCAGCCCGTCGACGAGTTCGAGGCCACGCCCGTTGGTGTCTTCACCCTCCGCATGGCGCGGCTTCGGCGGGCGGGCGCTGGCGTCGGCGACCTCGACCCGCACCGTGCCGTCGTCGGCCGTACCGAAGAGCATGCGCAGGACGGCCGGACAGCCTGTATGCACCACGGCATTGGTGACCAGCTCCGAGATGAGCAGGATCAAGGTCTCGGCCAGCGGCTCGTCGACCCTTATCCCCGAGCCGGCGAGCCGCGAGCGCGCCCACCTCCGGGCCCGCCCCACCTCGGCAGGATCGGCCCCTACCTCCAACTGCACCTGAAGCACCTGCACCGCTCACACCATCCGAACCGGCGGACACATCGCCTCGCGTCTCCACAGGGTCACGGAACGTGATTCCCTTGTGGGACAGCATGGTTGACGTACAGTCACCGCAACAAGCGCTTCAGGCATATTCCAGCGCGAAGGAGTACGCGTGGTGCATACTGTGCGACGCACGCTGCGGGTAGTCGAACAAGGGCGCACACGGCGCCTTCGCACTACGCGAACGGCGCACATTCCGGACCCGGCAGTCACCGCACTGGCGACACCGGGACAGCTGCGCATCACAACCACTCGCATCCCACGGAGAGTACCGGAGGGCACCCCCGACTCCGGCCCGTGACGAGTCACGCAAAGGACACAACCCGATATCGACGCACGGTAGTCGTTCGTGAGTCGCAGCATCGCGTGACCGTCCGATCACTCGCAGGTAAGAAGCACAGGGCGCAGCAAGGCACCACAAAGCACAGAGCTCACAGCGCCCCCGCCAGTACCTCCGCCGCCGCCCCCGCCGTCTGCCACCGTTCGGCGCGCACCCAGGCCCGCTTCAGGTGGAGGTGGACGTCGGCCTCCCAGGTGAAGCCCATGCCGCCGTGGACCTGGAGGCAGTCGCGCGCGTTACGGACCGCCGCGTCGTCGGCGAGCAGCTTGGCCCCGGCGATCTCCACCGGGTCGGCGGTGACGGCGGCCGCGTAGACGGCGCTGCGGGCGAGCTCCGCCCGTACCAGCATCTGCGCGCACAGCTGCTTGACCGCCTGGAAGACGCCGATGGGGCGGCCGAACTGCTCGCGTTCGCGCGCGTACTGGACCGCCGCGTCGGTGGTACGGACGGCGCTGCCGAGCTGTTCGGCGGCGGTCAGCAGGATCGCCTCGGGGTGCGGAGCCGTCCGGGCAACGCCCGGTACGCGGTGCAGCGGCGTCAGCGGGTCCACGGAGCGTACGGGCACGGCTCCCGCCGCATCCCCCAGCACCCGGTCGGCGGCGTCCAGCCACTCCACCAGCCCGCCGTCCACCATCGTCACGACGGTTTCGCCGGTGGCGGCCCCGGCCACCGTGCCGGCCGCGAGGTGCGTGGCCACCAGGGGGCCGGGCAGCAGCGCGCGGCCCGCCTCCTCGAAGACCAGGACCGCCTCGGGCAGGCCGAGGCCCACCCCGCCGTCCTCCTCCGGCAGCCGCAGCGCGAAGAACCCGGCGTCTCCCAGTTCCCGCCACAGGGCCCGGTCGAGGCCAGGGCCCAGACCCGGCCCGTCGACGGCGGCGCGCAGCCGCTCCCGCCCGAAGCGGCCCTCCAGGAGATCCCGCACGCCTGCCTGCAATGCCCGCTGGTCGTCCGTCGGCCGGAAGTCCATCAACGCCCCTTCGGCAGGCCGAGGATGCGCTCGGCGACGATGTTCTGCTGGATCTGGGACGTACCGGCGGCGATGGTGTACGAGAGGGACGACAGGCGGTCCAGGGTCCAGTCGTGGGACAGGTCCAGGGACTCGGGTCCCAGTACGGCGGCCGCCGCGTCGTACAGCTCCTGGCGGGCGTGCGAGTAGCGCAGCTTGAAGACCGAGCCGCCGGTCCCCGGGACGCCTCCGGTCTGCTGTGCTTCGCTGACGTTCCACTGGGTGAGCCGCCACAGGGCCGTGAATTCGGCGTTCAGCCGCCCCAGCCTGCGGCGCAGTTCCTGGTCGTCCCAGCGGCCGTTCGCCCGTGCCGCCGCGGCGAGTTCGCCGAGGGTGCGGCGGCAGGCGACGACCTCGCCGACGAAGGCGGTGCCGCGTTCGAAGGAGAGGGTGACCATGGTGACGCGCCAGCCGTCGTTCTCGTCGCCGACGCGGTTGGCGACCGGGACGCGTACCTCGTCGAGGAACACCTCCGCGAACTCGGCCGATCCCGCGAGGGTGCGCAGCGGCCGCACCGTGACCCCGGGCGCGTCCATCGGCATGGCGAGCCACGAGATCCCGCGGTGCTTGGGCGCCGCCGGATCCGTACGGACGAGAAGCTCGCACCAGTCGGCGACCTCCGCGTGCGAGGTCCAGATCTTGGATCCGCTGACCACATAGTGGTCGCCGTCGCGGACCGCCCTCGTACGGAGCGAGGCGAGGTCCGAGCCCGCGTCCGGCTCGCTGAAGCCCTGGCACCAGACCTCGTCGCCGCGCAGCACGGGCGGCAGCCATCTGGCGCGCTGCGCGGCCGTCCCCTCGGCTGCGATCGTGGGGCCCGCGTGCAGCAGCCCGACGAAGTTCGCGCCGACGTACGGGGCCCCGGCGCGTTCCGTCTCCTCCAGGAAGATCAGGTGCTGGGTGGGCGTGGCGCCCCGGCCGCCGGCGTCGACTGGCCAGTGCAGCCCCGCGTACCCGGCGTCGTACAGCATCCGCTGCCACGTCGTGTCGTACGCGCGCCGCCCCGGCCAGTCCATCGGGTCGGGCTTGGCGGGCAGTTTGGGGAGCGCTACGCCGAGCCACGCCCTCAGGCGGGCTCTGAAGTCCTCTTCCTCCTCGGTCCAGGTGAGGTCCATCAGCGGTCGCGGTCCAGGTCGAGCCCGAGCATGCGGATCGCGTTGCCGCGCATCAGCTTGTAGACCGTCTCGTCGTCGAGGCCCTTGACGTGGTCGAGGGCGACGTCCTTGGTGTGCGGGAACGTCGAGTCGACGTGCGGGTAGTCGGTCTCGAAGGTGGCGTTGTCGCGGCCGACGACGTCCAGCGACGCGATGCCGTGCTTGTCGCGGAAGAAGCAGCAGAACATCTGCCGGTAGTAGTACGTCGACGGGGGCTCGGGGATCAGGTCCCTGACCCCGCCCCAGGCCCGGTGCTCCTCCCACACGTCGTCGGCGCGCTCCAGGGCGTAAGGAATCCAGCCCATCTGACCCTCGCTGTAGGCCAGTTTCAGGCGCGGGAACTTCACCAGTACGCCGCTGAAGAGGAAGTCCATCATCGAGGCCATGGCGTTGTTGAAGCTGAGCGACGCCTGGACGGCGGGCGGGGCGTCGGGGGACGCGGCGGGCATCTGGGACGACGACCCGATGTGCATGTTCACGACCGTCCCGGTCTCCTCGCAGATCGCGAAGAACGGGTCCCAGTGGCCGGAGTGGATGGACGGAAGGCCGAGGTAGGTGGGGATCTCGGAGAAGGTCACGGCCCTGACCCCGCGCGCCGCGTTCCGCTTGATCTCGGCGACGGCCAGCCCGATGTCCCACAGCGGGATGATGCACAGCGGGATCAGCCGGCCGCCGCTGTCGCCGCACCACTCCTCGACCATCCAGTCGTTGTACGCGCGGACACACGCGACTGCCACTTCTTTGTCCTGCGCTTCGGCGAACGTCTGGCCGCAGAAGCGCGGGAAGGTGGGGAAGCAGAGGGACGCCTCGACATGGTTGAGGTCCATGTCGGCCAGCCTGGCCTTGGGGTCCCAGCAGCCGCGCCGCATCTCGGCCCGGGTGATGCCTTCGAGGGTCATGTCGTCGCGGTCGAAGCCGACGGCGGCGATGTTGCGCTTGTACGGGAACTTGAGGTCCTCGTAGATCCACCAGTCGGCCGGCGGCCCGTCCGGGTCCATCGTGATCTGGTATTTGCCCGCTACGTACGCGAGCTCGCCGATGCCGGCGGTCAGCGGCTGCGGGCCGCGGTCGCGGTACTTCGCCGGAAGCCAGGTCTCGAAGAGGTGCGCCGGTTCGATCACATGGTCGTCGACGCTGACAATCCGGGGCAGTTCCATGGGCGTGTCCCTCCGGCTGCGCGATGCGCGTATCTGATGACCCGTCAGAAATCAGGCTAGCCCCGCACCCCTGGACCGACAAGGCGCACGGCCCTACGCTCTCGGCGTGATCTGACTGTCCGTCAGCTACGAGGGACCAGGAGACTGCCGTGACCGACACCGCACACGCACTGGGCGCCTCCCGTACCTTCTGGGAGCTCGTCGACCGCCGCGCCGCTCTCACCCCGGACCGGCCGGTCCTCCTCCAGGACGACCGCACCCTCACGTTCGGCGAGCTCAGGGACCGTGCCGAGCGTGTCGCGGCGGGGCTCTGCGGGCAGGGCGTGCGCCCCGGCGGCGTCGTCGCCTGGCAGCTGCCCACCAGGATCGAGACGGTGCTCCTGTCGGTCGCCCTGGCCAGGCTCGGGGCCGTACAGTCGCCGGTCATCCCGTTCTACCGGGAGCGCGAAGTCGGCTTCGCGCTGCGCGAGTCGAAGGCGGAGTTCTTCGCCGTACCGGGCGAGTGGCGCGGATTCGACCACACCGGGATGGCTCACCGACTCCGTGCGCGGGGCGTTTTCGAGGCGTACGACAGCCTGCCGGACGGCGACCCGTCCGTACTGCCCCCACCACCATCCGACGGCACAGCGGTCCGGTGGATCTACTGGACATCGGGGACGACCTCCGACCCCAAGGGCGTGCTCCACACCGACCGTTCGCTGATCGCGGGCGGCTCGTGCCTGGCGCACGCGCTGCAGCCGGCCTCCGACGACATCGGCTCGATCGCGTTCCCGTACGCCCACATCGGCGGCCCGGACTATCTCGTCATGCTGCTGCTCTACGGCTTCCCGGCCGTCCTCTTCGAACAGTTCGCGCTGCCCGGCGCGCTGGAGAGCTACCGCAGGCACGGCGTGACGGTGGCGGGCGGATCCACAGCCTTCTACTCGATGTTCCTGACCGAGCAGCGCAAGGACCCGTCGCGCAAAATCATCCCCACCCTGCGCCTGCTCGCGGGCGGCGGGGCGCCCAAACCGCCGGAGATCTACCATGCGGTCGTCCGCGAACTGGGCTGCCTGCTGACGCACGGGTACGGCATGACCGAGGTCCCGATGATCACGATGGGCGCACCCGACGACACCCCGGAGAACCTCGCGACCACGGAAGGCCGGCCGCCCGAGGCCATGGAGATACGCATCACCGACGAGGCCGGGAAGCCGCTGCCGGCCGGCACGGACGGGGAAGTGCGGCTGCGCGGCGAGGCCGTCTGCCGGGGCTACCTGGAGCCTTCGCAGACCGAGGCCGCGTTCGACCGGGACGGCTTCCTGATCACGGGCGACGTCGGGCACCTCACCGCGAGCGGCCATCTGGTGCTGACCGGGCGGCTGAAGGACATCATCATCCGCAAGGGCGAGAACATCTCGGCCAAGGAGATCGAGGACCTGCTGCACCAGCACCCGGACATTGCCGACGCGGCGGTCATCGGGCTGCCGGACCCGGCGCGCGGGGAGCGGGTGTGCGCGGTCGTCGAACAGCCGGAGGGGGCGGCGGCCTTGACCCTGGAGGGGGTCACCGCACACCTGAGGGCGGGAGGGCTTTCGGTGCACAAGCTGCCGGAGCAGCTGGAGGTGGTGGACGCACTGCCGCGCAACGAGACGCTGCGGAAGGTGCTGAAATACCGGCTTCGGGAGCGGTATTCGGGTGGGTAGGGCGCGGGACTGCCTGCGGCGCTGCCCGCCGCAGGCGCCCCGCACCCCACAGGCGCCGGCTACGCGCCGGGAAGGTCCGGCTCCGCCGTCGTGTAATACAGGGCGAAAGCCGCAAGGATCTCGTCCTCGCCGATCAGCCCGTCCCCATCCGCATCGAGCGCGATCGCAACCTCACCAGCCACGTCCGCACCCACCCCCAACACCCGCAACACACGCTCCGCAGCCCGGGGAGTGACCCCCGTCCCGTCGTCCTCCGCCGCGATCGCGATGACCGCGTGCAGGAACGGCCGTGCGATCTCGGCGAACCGCTGCGGATTGTCGCGCAGCCGCTTCACCGCCCCGGTGACGAACTCCTCGCGGTTGACCCGCTGGTCACCGTCCACGTCGGCGATGCCCGCCATGCCCTGCCAGAAGGCCTCCGCCCCGCTGTAGAGCGCCTGTCCCTTGTCGGAACGGGCTGTCGTACCGAACTCGGCCAGCAGTGCCGCGGCCGCGGCACTGAAGTCCTCGCGGTCGATGTAGCCGTTGCCGTCCTGATCGAAAGTTGCGAAGCGCGCCGCTGTCTTGCGCTCGTACTCTGCGCTGTCCATGTGCGGAGGGTACGACGTCGAGGGCCGGACCGGGGCATTCTCAGGCGGAGAGGGACTGACTCCCGTCGTCGGCGGCGGTGGGCACATCGGGATAGACCTCGAAGAGGCGGCGTACGCCGAGGGCGGCGAGCACGCGGTTGACGTGGGAGCCTTCGACGGCGCCGCGGGCGGGCAGGATCAGCCGGAGATCTCCGCCGCACGAACGCATCAGGCGGCGGGCGGCTATCAGGACGCCGACGCCGCTGGAATCGCAGAAGAGAACGTTCGACAGGTCGAGCACCACGCGGTGGCGGCCGTCCGCGACGGCGTTGTGGACGTGCTGGCGGACCGCGGGCGAGGTCACCAGATCCAGTTCTCCGGATACGTGCAGCACGGCCCAGGCGTTGTGCTCGGCCTCCATCACCTTCAGCGTCACGCGTGGGACCTTTCGTTCTGCTGATGCGGAAGTTGTCCTTCCATCTCGCGGCTGCCCCCGCCGTCCTCCCACGAAACACAACCGTCCCGGCGGAACTTGCGGAGCATTATCATCCCGGACCGGACCAACGCGCACTTACCGTAAAGGAGCGTGCGTTGTCAGCGGCTCGCACTACATTCGAAGGAAGTGGCGACAGACATACGGTGAGTACGGGCACGAGCACAGAGACAGGCACGCGCACAGGGCTGGGGGCCGCATGGCGAAGGACACACCACCCCGCTGGGACCGCAGGATGCAGCAGCGGCTCGCACGCGGGGAGGCGGCGGCGCTCGGGGAGTTGTACGACAAGTTCGCTTCGCTGGTGCACAGCCTCGCCCATCGGGTGCTCGACAACGACGCGGCCGCCGACCAGATCACGCGCGAAGTGTTCGGTTACGTATGGGAGAACCCGGACGCGTACGACCCCAAGCAGGGCTCGATGAGGTCCTGGGTGGCCGGGCTCACACACCGGCAGGCGGTGCACCGGCTGCGGCAGACCGAGGCCGCGGCGCTGATGAACGGTGGCGAAGGCAGCGCGGAGGAGCTGGAGCTGAAGGTGCGCAGGGCCTCGGCAGCGGCCCGCGCGGATTACATCGTGACATCGATGCCCGCGCCGCTGCGGGCCGCGCTGGAGCTCGCGTACTTCCAGCGCAGGGACTACCGGCAGACGGCGGCCGACCTGGGCGTCACGGAGGACGAGGCGCGCAGGAGGCTGCGGCTGGGGCTGCAGCTGCTGTCCACGGCGAACCCGGGGCGTCCGGAGGCGGCGGCCGAGGGTGCGGCATTTCCGTCCGGAATGTATGGATTTGGGCATACCGGGCAGCAGGGGCTGCCACGATGAGCGGGCTCCACGAGCCCGGCCGCCCCGACGACGCAGCCGACAGGGCCGAAGAGGCCGGCGCGGCCCACGAAGCCAGTGGAGCCGATCGAGCCGACGGCTCCGGCGGCTCGATCGGCTCCGACGGGCGCGACCGGCCGGGGGACCAGGCCCCGCGCATACCGTGGCCGAGAGCGGCGCCGGACGACCGCGAAGTGCTGGACCCCGCACCCCCGGCGCCCGTACCGCCACCCCCTCCGCGCACTCACAAGGTGCTGAAGTCGCTGCTGGGCGCGTGGGCGCTCTCCGCGTGCGCGCCCGAGGAGACAGCGGCCGTCGAGGAGCACCTCACCGCCTGCGCGCCGTGCGCCGACGAGGCCCTGCGCCTGCGGGACGCCGTCGGCCTGCTCCACACCGAGCGCAGCCTGGACCTCGACCCGCTGCTGCGCAACCGCGTGCTCGACGGCTGCCTCGGCCGCAGACCCGCGCGCATACCCGTCCCCGGCTGGGCCACACCGTACGACGCGGAGACGGCACGCCTCGACGCGCTGCTGCGGGACATCGGCGACTCGGAGTGGCACGCTCCGGTGCGCCTCAGGTGGTTCGCGGGCACGAGGGCAACGAACCGCAAGACGACTGTCGCCGGGGTCATCGGGCACCTCATGACCGTCGACGGCCTCGTCGCGACCGCCCTCGGCCTCGACGACCCTTCCCCAGGTTCTCGGCTTCGCTCGAACAGGGGAGACCCCATTGGCGCGGACGCCCCCGCCACCCCGGCCGAGCGCACCGAGGCGTACTGGCGAGGCTCCCACTTCCCGCCGACCCGCACGGTCCGTGAGCCGTGGCGCGAGCAGAGCCACGCACTGGTCCGCACGGTCTCGTTCGCGGGCCGCGGAGTGGCCGAACTGTCGGTCTCGTACGGCGACTTCGCGCTGCCCCTGCGCGACGCGCTGCTCGACCGGGCCTTCGAGTGCTGGGTGCACGCGGGAGACATCGCGGACGCGGTGGACTATCCGTACGAACCGCCGGCCGCCGGGCACCTGAACCGCATGATCGACCTGGCGGCCCGGATGATCCCCGCAACGCTCGCGGCCCGCCGCAGGGCCGGCCTCGCGGCGCCCGCGCGGGGCCTGGTGACGGCGGGCTCGCCCGGCCGGTCCCTGCACCTGGAGATCGAGGGCGCGGGCGGCGGCGACTGGTACATCGCACTGGACTCGCCCGCGGCGGTCGGCTCGCGCGACCACGAGGTGGCGCATGTGGCGCTGGACGGGGTCGAGTTCTGCCAGCTGGCGTCCGGGCATGTGCCGCCGGAGGACGCGGCGGCGGGCCAGACGGGCGATCGCGAGGCGATCAGGGACGTGCTGTTCGCAGCGGCGTCACTGAGCCGGATGTAGGGGGCCGGTAGGGGAAGGCCCCGCCGGAAGGCTTCGCCACAGGCACTCGCGTGCTACGCGAACACCACCGTCCGGCGCCCGTTCAGCAGCACGCGGTGCTCGCTGTGCCACTTCACCGCCCGCGCCAGCGCCTGGCACTCCACGTCCCGCCCGATCGCCACCAGCTGCTCCGGCGTCACGTCGTGGCCCACCCGCTCGACCTCCTGCTCGATGATCGGGCCCTCGTCGAGGTCCGCCGTCACATAGTGCGCGGTCGCGCCGATGAGCTTCACACCGCGCGCATGCGCCTGATGGTACGGCTTCGCACCCTTGAAGCTCGGCAGGAAGGAGTGGTGGATGTTGATGATCCGGCCACTCAGCTGCTTGCACAGGTCGTCCGAAAGAACCTGCATGTAGCGGGCGAGCACGACCAGCTCGACGTTCTCGGAGCGCACCAGCTCCAGCAGCTGCGCCTCCGCCTCCGGCTTGTTGTCGCGTGTCACCGGAATGTGGTGGAAGGGGACGTCGTACGAGCCGACCAGCTCCGCGAAGTCCGTGTGGTTCGAGACGACCGCCGCGATCTCCACCGGCAGGGCGCCGCTGCGCGACCGGAAGAGCAGGTCGTTCAGGCAGTGCCCGAACTTCGAGACCATCAGCACGATCCGCATCCGCTCCTGCGGGCGGTGGATCTGCCAGTCCATCCGGAACGAATCACCGATCGCCGCAAAACTCGCCCGCAGCTTCTCGACCGTCACCGGCGTGTCCGCCGAGAAGTGGACCCGCATGAAGAAGAGTCCGGTGTCGCGGTCGCCGAACTGCTGGCTGTCCATGATGTTGCAGCCGGTCATGAAGAGGTAACTCGACACGGCATGGACGATGCCCTGCTTGTCCGGGCAGGACAGGGTGAGGACGTACTGGTCTGCTGGGGGGACGGGCTGCGCGACGCTCATGCCCCCGAGGATTTCATACCCGGCACCGGTCAGGGGGAGCTGGTCAGGATGCGGATGACGTCCAGCGTGCGCGGCACCGTGTCCGGGTCGTCCCCGTCGTTCACCGCCAGCCGTACGTGCGCCTCGCGGGCCGCCCGTACCGCCTCCGGCCAGGCATGGTGCTCCAGGTACGCCGATACGGGCGCGTCCGCCCCCACCTGGTGCATGATCCGCAGCACCCGCAGGACGGCGACGTCGACGAGCGACGCCTCCTGGGAGTCCCGGAAGATCGTGCCGACGTACTTCTCGGCCGACCAGTTGTCCAGCCAGGTGTCCTCGACCAGGCGGTACACAGCGTCTGTCACGTCCCCGTAGCCCTCGAGACCGGCCAGCCAGCACTCCTGCTGGAAGACGGGGTCGGAGAGCATGTGCAGCGCCGATCGCACGTTCGTGCGCCAGCGCCACCACGGCATGTCATTGAGCGGCATGCCGCCCATGGTGGGGGAGCGACGGCCGCGACGGGAAGAGTTAACCGAACCTTGCACGGTTGCAGATCGTACGTTCCCGGATCGAGCGGACGTAGAGCCCCCCGTAATTCACCTCGATGTCACTCATCGTTGGGACATGCTCACTCCGCCGTTACCCGTGGGGCGGAAGCGTGCTTGCACATGACCGGACGGCGAAGCCCTTCCTCCCACCGCCCACGCCTTACCAGGGCCGCGACGTTATTCGCCGCCTGCACAGCAACGGCGGTGGGGGCGTCGTTGCTGGCCGGTTGCGGGCTGATCCCTGGGGGCTCGGGGGGCTCCAGGGAGCCCGTGACCGTAATGACCTGGGCGCCCGAAGGCACCCAGGCCACGAACATGCCGGGCATGCCCGCCATGGCCAAGGCCTACGCCCGCTGGGTCAACGCGAACGGCGGCCTCTCCGGCCACGAGCTCCGGGTCGTCACCTGCAACGAGCACAACACGACGGTCGGCGCCGCCAACTGCGCCAGGCAGGCCGTCCGGCAGAACGCGATCGCGGTGGTCGGCTCGTACAGCCAGCACGGCCGGGCCTTCATGGCCCCCCTGGAGACCGCCGGCATCCCGTACATCGGTGGCTACGGCGTCTCTGACGAGGAGTTCACGAGCCCGCTCTCGTACCCCGTCAACGGCGGTCAGGCGGCGCTCCTCGCCGGCAACGGCAGGCAGCTCGCCCGCGACTGCGACCGTGTCTCTCTCGTACGCCCCGACACCGTCGCCGGCGACGACATGCCCGCACTCCTCGGCTCCGGTCTCACGGCGGGCTCCCGCAAGCCGGCCGCCGACATCCGGGCGCCGGAGGACGCGGGCGACTACACGGTGCAGGCACGCGAGGCGCTCAAGAGCGCGGGCGCGTTCAATGCGTTCGGCACCGGGAAGGGCTGCGTCACGTCGGTGCTCGGCGACCGTACGGAGACGTTCTTCGACTCGTTCCGGCGGCTGGAGAGCGAGGTCGTCAACGACGTCGGCGTCGCGTCGGTCCTGGGCAGCGTGGGGCAGCCGCTCCTCGACCGTACGGGCGGCAAGAACGGGCCCTTCGAAGGCGCGTACGTCACAGGCTGGTACCCGGTGGCGAGCGACTCGCGCTGGGACCCGATGCGCAAGGTCATCCGCGAGCACGCGTTCGCAGACAACCGGATCGACCCGGCGGACCCCGGGGTGCAGACGACGTGGATCGCGTACACCGTGCTGAACGAGACGCTCAAGTCGGTCGCCGAGGGCGGCGGGGACGGCAAGGGCGGGATTACGGCGTCCGACGTCTTCCGCGCGCTGAACGACGACGCGGGCGTGGAGACGGGCGGCCTCACACCGACGCTCAGCTGGCGCCTGGAGGACATGCTGGCGGCACGTGACTTCCCGCGCATCGTCAACAGGGACGTGACGTTCCAGGTGGTACGGAAGGGACGGCTGGTGTCCGTGAAGAAGGGCTTCGTCAACGTCGGCGAAACGCTCGTACGGGCGCCGTCAGCGGGCTGAATCCTCCGGCCCGGCATGGGGCGGCCGGCGACGCCGGCCGCCGCCGCCCGACCCGTCAGAGCTGCGTCGGGACGCGCTCCGTCAGCCCGTGCTGCTTGGCGATCGCGTTCCACAACCCGACCGCCTCCTTCTTCGCCGCCGACGCCTTGCCGCTCTCACGGTTGCCCGCCTGCTGCTGCGGCGTCGACCGCGCGTGGCCCTTCTTGCAGCCCCTCTTGCCCGCCACCTGGTCTGCCCAGGCCGCGTAGTGGTTGTCGGCCGCGGCCGACGCCTTCCACGCGGTCGTGAGCGAGGCCGACAGCTGCTCGTGCTTCGGCAGCTTGTCGATGGTCAGGCCTTCGAGCCTGGTCACCAGGCCGTTGCGCTGCTTGGCGGCGGCGCGCAGGTCGCCGGCCGCCTCGGACAGGTTCTTGCAGGCCCCGATAGCCTGGACCGCCTTGATCACGGAGTCGCGGCTGTTGTTGCTGTCTGCGAGCAGCGCGTCGAGCGATTCGGCCTGCGGCTCTGCCGGGTCGTCGGCGGCCTGCGGCGAGTTGTCGCCGGCGGGCGAACTCGCCGCTGCGACGGGGGTCTTGTCGTTGTCCTTGTCGTCGCCCCCGCTGAGCAGCGCTCCGGCACCGAGGCCGAGCAGGGAGCAGCCGATGACGACGGCGGCGATCAGCGGCACGCGCGACGACGTGCGGCGCGGAGCGGCGGTGTCGGCGTGCGCGTCCGGTACGCCGTAGGCGTCGGGGGCGTTACGGCGCGCGGCGCGTCCCTGGGGCTGCTGGGGCGGCGGCTGCGGGCTGAAGCGCGGCATCTGCTGGGTGGAGTCCGGCGTCTGCGGGTCGGCGTCGGCCCGGAAGAGGCTGTCGAACTCGGCGGGCGGCGTGCGGTCCTCCGGAGCGCCGGGCCGGATGCCGTACGGGGCGCCGGGGGGCGGTTGCGGGGCGTTCGGCACGGGCGGCAGGTACTGGGTGGCGTCCGCGTCGGCGGGAGCCGGGCCGGGAGCCGGGGCCGACTGGGACCGGCCCAGGAACTGCGTTGATTCCGCGGGGTTTTCGGGAGGCAGGGCGCCGGGCCCGGTCGGCGGTACGTAGGGGATGTACTGAGTGGCATCCGCCTCGCCCCCCGACGCTCCCGGACCGGCCTCCTGCGGCAACGGCTGCGCACCGGGCAACGGCTCCCGGTGCTGCTGGTGCGGCACGGGCAAGGACGACCCGGGCTGCGGCGCCGAGTGCTGCGGCAGCGGCTGGGCACCGTACTGCTGCGGCGACTGCGCTCCGTGCGGCGGCTGCGCCCCCGGCTGGGCACCGTACTGCTGCGGCTGAGTCCCGGGCTGCGGCTGGCTGCCGTACTGCTGCGCTGCTTGCGGCGGCTGCGCACCGTATTGCTGCGGCGGCTGCGGCTGCTGCTGCTGCTGCTGGGCGCCAGGCTGAGGCTGCGCGCCGGGCTGAGGCTGCACGCCGGGCTGAGGCTGCACGCCGGGCTGAGGCTGCACGCCGGGCTGAGGCTGCACGCCGGGCTGAGGCTGCACGCCGGGCTGAGGCTGCACGCCGGGCTGAGGCTGCACGCCCTGCGGCGGCAGCGGCGCCCCCGGCTGCCCGCCGTACTGCTGCGGCTGCTGCCCCCCGGGCTGCGCGCCGTACTGCTGCGGCGACTGCGCTCCGTGCGGCGGCTGCGCCCCCGGCTGGGCACCGTACTGCGGCTGCGCCCCAGGCTGAGGCTGGCTGCCGTACTGCTGCGCTGCTTGCGGCGGCTGCGCACCGTATTGCTGCGGCGGCTGCACCGGCGGGGCTCCGTACTGCTGCTGCGCCTGCTGCTGTGACGCCGCCTGAGGGCCCCACGGATCGCCCCACGGCCGGCCGCCCGCCGGAGCCACCTGCTCCTCGGACGTCCCGGGTATCCAGGGTCCACTGCCATCTGCGGGCAGCACGACACCTTCGTGCGCGGGCGGTCGCGCAGCGGGAAGCTGCGAGTCGTCACCCTGTCCGCTCTGCGTCACCGGGACTCCTACGTGTGGATCTACATGTGGACCTACGGAACCGTCGGTTCACGCTACCGGGTGACAACACCCCTCTGCCACGCACCCACAGTCCCCACACACGCACCCGGCGCCCCGGTAACAAGATCCACGCCCATGACGCTGTTAAAGCCCTGCCACCTCCAGCTCCCGCGTCGCCCCCCCTACGCCGCCTGGATCTCCATCCGTGCCCCGAATTCCCGCACCACCGGCTCGTCCCGGTACGGGTCGAGCCGCTGCTGGAAGTCGTCCAGATATTCCGCGCCCCGGTTCGACCGCAGCCTGCCCAGCAGTTCCACCGCGCGCGTCCCCGTGTGGCAGGCCTGCTCGACCTCGCGCTGCTGCACCTGGGCCGTGGCCAGCAGGACCAGGCCGATCGCCCGGCGCCGCGCCCGCGTTTCCGGGTGACCGTCGAGGGCGTCCTGGGCGCGACGCGCCGCAGCCTCGCCCTGGCCGAGGTCGCGGTGGCAGTGCGCCAGCTCGTCGGCGAGGTAGGCGTGGTCGAAGTGCGCGATCCACGCAGGGTCGTCGCCCGTGTCGGCCTCCGAACGCTCCAGCGCCCCCAGCGCCCGCCCCGCCACCGCGTTGCACGCCCGCGCGTCGCCCATCAGCGCATGCCCGCGCGCCTCCGCCGCCCAGAACATGGCCTCCGCCCGGGGGGTCACCTGTCCCCGCGCCCCCTCCTGCGCGGCCCGCGCCAGCTGCGCGATCTCGCGCGGATTGCCGAGCTGGGCCGCCAGGTGGCTCATGGACGCGGCCAGTACGTACCCGCCGTAGCCGCGGTCGCCCGCCGCCTGCGCGAGCCGCAGGGCCTGGATGTAGTAGCGCTGGGCGAGCCCCGGCTGCCCCGTGTCGACGGCCATGTAGCCCGCGAGCTCCGTCAGCCGCGCGACCGCCGCGAAAAGGTCCCGGCCGACCGATTCGCGGTACGAGCCGGACAGCAGCCCGGACACGACGCTGTTGAGGTAGTGGACGACGATCGGCCGTACGTGCCCGCTGCCGAAGCGGTGGTCGAGGTCCACCAGGGCGTCCGTCGTCGCCCGTACCGCCTCCACGTCGGACGCGCCGACCCGCCCGCCGCCCGCGGTCCTGGCCACCTGGGAGTCCGCACCCGTGATGAGCCAGTCGCGGCTCGGCTCGACGAGCGCCGACGCGGCGACCGTGGACCCCGAAAGGAAATCGCGGCGCCCCACGTCACTGCGCCACAGCTCACAGACCTGCTCGATCGCGCCGAGGACGGTCGGCGAGAACTGGAGCCCGATCCCGGAAGTCAGGTTCTTGCCGTTGGCCATGCCGATCTCGTCGATCGTGACCGTACGCCCGAGTTTGCGCCCGATCGCTTCCGCGATGATGCCGGGAGCGCGCCCGCGCGGCTGCTGTCCGCGCAGCCAGCGGGCCACCGACGTCTTGTCGTACCGCAGGTCCAGCCCGTGTTCGGCGCCGCACATATTGACGCGACGGGCCAGCCCCGCGTTGGAGCACCCGGCTTCCTGAATGAGCGCCTGCAACCGTTCGTTCGGCTGACGGGCGATGAGAGGCCTGGCTGCCATTGACTACCCCCTGGTGCCGCAGTGATCAACGCGTGGACTGATCATTTATCACTGCCCGGCAGATATGCAGAGAATGCCGAACATGCCGGAAGACAGGGCATTGACAGTCTTATGACCGGCATTCCCTGGCTTCCACACATGTGGCTACCCGCCCGCCGCCGCCCGGCCCCCCGCGCGCCCCCACCCATGCACCGGTGCGCCCCGTGTGCAGGATCGATGTTCCTCTCCGAGGGCACCACACGCCCGTAACCCAAGGTGATGCCTGGAGTTGAGCTCTGCGTGGAAGAGACCATCGCAGTCACGGACGCCGCCCAGATTCCCAAGCAGCGCGGCGATCAACTGACGGACAGCGCTGTGCGGTACGCGGAAGAACGGCACTGGGACGTGTTCCCCGGCACCTGGCTGGAGGCTGCCGAGGGCGTCGAGAACTGCTCGTGCGGCGTCCCCTCCTGTGCCTCGCCCGGCGCGCACCCCGCCCGCGCGGACTGGGCGACGCAGGCGACAGGCAGCGCCACCGCGGCGCGCCGGCTGTGGTCGAAACAGCCGAGGGCGTCGATTCTGCTGCCGACGGGCCGCACGTTCGACGCCCTTGAAGTGCCCGAGTCGGCAGGGTTCCTGGCGCTGGCCCGCATGGAGCGCATGGATCTGACACTCGGCCCTGTGACCTGCACGCCCGACCGCAGGATGCTGTTCTTCGTACTGCCCGGCGCCGGCGTCAAGGTCCCTGATCTGGTACGGAAGCTGGGCTGGACACCGACCGCGATCGACCTGATCACGCGCGGCGAGGGCGACTATGTCGCGGCGCCGCCGACCCGGCTCGGCGGGATGGGCGCGGTGCAGTGGGCACGCCGCCCCACGCCCGCGAACAGGTGGCTTCCCGACGCCGAAGAACTGATCTGTCCGCTGGCCTACGCCTGTGGGCGCGAGGCAGCCACGGCGCGCACACGCCGACCGTAGGGTGTCCCCCGTAGGACGGGGACACCGGGAGGCTGTGCGACATGCCGGACCAGGCAGTGGGAGCAGAAGAGGCGGGCGGAGCGCGGAATGCGCCGCCCGCCGCCGTACGTGTTGAGGGCCTGTGGAAGCGCTTCGGTGAGCAGGTCGCCGTCGCGGGAATCGATCTGGCGCTGCCCGCGGGCAAGTTCATCGGCCTGGTCGGGCCGAACGGCGCGGGCAAGACGACCACGCTGTCGATGGTTACGGGGCTGCTCCGCCCCGATGCGGGGACCGCGGTGGTCGGCGGTCACGACGTATGGCAGGACCCGGTCGCCGTCAAAGCGCGGATCGGCGTACTGCCCGAGGGGCTGCGGCTCTTCGAGCGGTTGTCGGGGCGTGAACTCCTCGCGTACTCCGGGCGGCTGAGGGGGCTGCCCGGCGACGAGGTCGACAAGCGGGCGACCCAGCTCCTCGACGTACTGGACCTGGCCGGGGCGCAGCACAAGCTGGTCGTGGACTACTCGACCGGCATGCGCAAGAAGATCGGCCTCGCCGCCGCCCTGCTGCACAATCCCGAAGTCCTCTTTCTGGACGAGCCGTTCGAGGGCGTCGACCCGGTGTCCGCGCAGACGATCAGGGGTGTCCTGGAGCGGTACACGGCGTCGGGCGCGACCGTCGTCTTCTCCAGCCATGTGATGGAGCTCGTCGAGTCGCTGTGCGACTGGGTCGCGGTGATGGCGGCGGGCCGTATCCGCGCGCAGGGGACGCTCGCGGATGTACGGGGCGACGCGCCGTCCCTCCAGAGCGCCTTCCTCGAACTGGTCGGCGCGAACGGGCGCGGGCCCGCGGAGAACCTGGACTGGCTGGGCGGCGGCGCCCGGTGACGGCATCTCAGCCCGCGTCCGGGATCACCTCCGTCTTCGTACGGCTCAAGCTGTCGCTGCTGCGCAATGGGCTGCGGCAGTCGTCCGGCCGCAAGGCCGCGTACATCGCGTCCGGTCTGATCGCGCTGCTCTTCGCGGCGCTCCAGCTGATCGGTCTGATCGCGCTGCGCGGCAGCGAGCACGCGACGACGGTCGTGGTGCTGCTGACGGCCGTGCTGGGGCTGGGCTGGGCCGTGATGCCGCTGTTCTTCCCGAGCGGCGACGAGACGCTCGATCCGACCCGGCTGGTGATGCTGCCGTTGCGGCCCCGGCCGCTGATCCGGGCGCTGCTGACGGCTTCGCTCGTCGGGATCGGGCCGCTGTTCACGCTCTGCCTGGCGCTGGGTTCGGTGATCTCCGTGGCGCACGGGGCGGCGGCCACTGCCGTCGGTGTGCTCGCCGTGGGGCTGACGCTGCTGGTGTGCGTGGCGCTGGCGCGGGCGGTCGCCGCGGCCAACGTCCGCTTGCTGACCAGCCGCAAGGGGCGCGATCTGGCAGTACTGAGCGGCCTGTTGATCGCGGTCGGCATCCAGGTGGTGAACTTCGGCGCCCAGCGGCTGAGCACCGGGCGCGGGCTCGCGAAGCTCGACCCGGTGGCGGACGTCCTGAGCTGGGTGCCGCCGGCGTCGGCGATCGGCGCGGTGGACGCGGTGAGCGAAGGGGCGTACGTCCGCGGCGCGGCGCAGCTGCTGCTTGCCGCGGCGGCGCTGGCTGCGCTGCTGTGGGTCTGGGAGCGCAGTCTGGTCAAGCTGATGACGTCCCCGGACGGCTCGACGCTGGCGGCCGCCTCGGCGCCGTCCCGCAAGGAGTCCTCCGGCAAGGAGTCGTCGGCGGGGCTCGGCGCGCGGTTCCTGCCGGAGGGGCGTACGGGCACGGTGATCCAGCGCAGTCTGCGCTATGTGTGGCGAGACCCCAAGACCAAGTCGGCGTGGGTGACTTCGCTGGCCATCGGCGCAATCGTGCCGGTCTTCAACGCGCTGCAGGGCACGGGCACGATCTACTTCGCGTGCTTTGCGGCCGGGCTGCTCGGCATCCTGATGTACAACCAGTTCGGCCAGGACACCTCCGCGTTCTGGATGGTCGCGATGACGATCTCCACGACGCGGGACGCGTACGCCGAACTGCGGGCGCGGGCGCTGGCGCTGCTGGTGATCACCCTCCCGTACTCGACGCTGGTCACTGTGGTCACGGCGGCGCTCGTGGGCGACTGGCGGGCGCTCCCCGAGGCGCTCGGGCTGTCGTTCGCCCTGCTGGGGGCGATGCTGGCGACGGGCGCTGTGGCTTCGGCCCGCTTTCCGTACTCGATCCCGCAGGACAGCGGCCTCAAGAACGTCGCCCCGGGACAGGCCGGCCTCGCCTGGATCTCCATCCTGGGCGGCATGATCGCGGCGGCCCTGATGTGCGCGCCGCTGATCACGCTGACGGTCTGGCTCCATGGGGCGGGCGAGCAGGGCTGGTTGTGGCTGGTGCTGCCGCTGGGGGCGGCGTACGGGGTGCTGCTGACGTGGGCGGGCCTGCGCTGGGCGGCGCCGCAGACGGCGGCGCGGCTGCCGGAGATCCTTACGGCGGTCAGCAAGGGGTGAGGTGCCGCGTGCGGTGCGCGTGGCGCTGCGGTGCGCGTGCCAGTGCGGTGCGGGCTGCCTGCGGCGCTGTTCCCCTACCCGCCCCTTTCCCGAAACTGAGGGCAAGCCCCCAGACCCCCGGACGAAGTCTGGGGGAGTGTCCTCAAACGCCGGACGGGCTGAAGATCCCCGCAGGAGCGGGGTCTGGGGCGAAGCCCCGGTTCGGGGTCACGGAGCGACGCGCTCCTCCGCGTTCTCCTCCAGGAACGGCTCGATCGCCGCCCGCCACCCCTCCGGCTGGTCGTAATGCACAAGGTGCCCCGCATCCACCACTTCCGCGTACTGCCCGCGCGGCAGCACCCGGACCATCTCCTGCGCCTCCGCGCGCCCCAGTTCGCCGTCGAGGCCACGGACCACCAGGGTGGGGCACTGGACCAGCGCCAACTCCTCCCAGTGCGCGTCGTACACCCAGGTCTCGCGGGACGTGAGCATCTGGCGCCGGGAGAAGACCGGGCGCCAGCCGTCGGCCCGTTCGGCCATGACCTCGGCAAAGAAATCGCCCCGGGCGGGGCTCGGACGCTCCACCCACGGGTCGTCCTCGCCGAACCACTTGCGGACGTCGGCCAGCGTGGCGAACGGGACGGGCCAGGACCGGAACCAGTCGTCCCACTCGCGCTGCGATGCCGCGCCGAGCGCGGTGGCCCGCATGTCGCAGATGACGACCGCGCGCACGAGGTCGGGGCGCTTGGCGGCGAGTTGCCAGGCCGTGAGCGCGCCCATGGAGTGGCCGACGAGGGTGACGGGCGCGAGCCCCAGCTGTTCCACCGCGGCTTCGGCATCGGCGACGTACGCATCGCGGGTGTACGGGCCTTCGGCCGGCTTGTCACTGCGGCCGTGACCGCGCTGGTCGAGGGCGACGGCGCGATGGCGCTCGGAGATCCAGCGGGCGGTGCCCGCCCAGTGCGAGGCGCGGCCCATCAGTCCATGGAGCAGTAAGACTCCTGGGGCGGGGTCCGTCTCGCCGCTTCCCTTGGGAGGGTCCGCGAACTCCCAGGCCGCGAGGCGTACGCCCCCGGCTCCGGTCACGTCGATGCGCCGCACCATATTCCTGGCACCCCCTTCATCCCCCGGGTGGTCCATCCATGAGTGGTTGAGCCCCGCCAGACTATCGAACCCGTATTCGAAAACACGGTTCCCGCGCGCAAGACCCCTCGTTCGAGTGACCACCATCAAGGATTGACGCCCGCTGCCGAGGGGAGATCTTCAGCGGGAGGCGGGCCGCTCGGGGAAGACGGTCCGAGGGGATTGACCCTGAGAGCTCGGGGCTCCGGGTCAGCACAGGGGAGGACAGGCTCCGGCGCCTCAGGGCGCCGGAGCCATCCCCGGCCGAATGCACCGAATGACCGACGCGGACAGCGGGGGCACCGCGCGCAGCGTGAGCAGCACAAATCGCACGAACACGAGCCGCACCTAACCGGTGCCTGCGCGACGGGCGCATCCCCTGCCCCCTCCCCGACCGTACCGGCAGAGCCGGTCGGCGGTCCTCACGTCATGTGCCTCGGTCACAGCCTGGCACGCGATCCGCCCGGTCGCTGGGATTCCGGCGTATCGCCGGAATCAGCGCCGTCCGGCCCCAACTGCCTTGGGACCGGAGGGCGTTGATGCCACAGTGATCGCGCTGCGCTGCGTGCGTCCCCCTGTTCGCGCTTCGTCGCTCGCGTCCCGGCGCCCGGTGTCAGCGCTTGGCGACGAAGACGTGCGACGCCACCTCGGCGTCGAGCTCCGCGGCCTCGCCGCTGCTGCCGACGAGGACACCACCGGGCGACTCCGTCACGCTCACCACCGAGCCGGGCTGCACGCCCGCCCTGCGCAGCGTGTACATCAGCTGGGCGTCCGTCTGGATCGGCTCCCCGATCCGGCGTACGACCACGGTCTTGCCCTCAGGTCCCGGCGCCAGGTCGTTCAGACTGACCATGCTGTCGTCCAGGAAGGGGTCGGCCTCCGCCTTCTCCCCCAGCTCCTCCAGGCCCGGGATCGGATTCCCGTACGGAGACTCCGTCGGGTGACGCAGCAGCTCGAGGACGCGCCTCTCCACCGCCTCGCTCATCACATGCTCCCAGCGGCAGGCCTCCGCATGGACCTGCTCCCACTCCAGGCCGATCACGTCGACGAGCAGGCACTCGGCGAGCCGGTGCTTGCGCATCACGCGCGTCGCCAGCATCCGGCCCTCGCCGGTGAGCTCCAGGTGACGGTCGCCCGCGACCGTCACGAGGCCGTCGCGCTCCATGCGCGCCACGGTCTGACTCACCGTCGGTCCACTCTGGTCGAGCCGCTCGGCGATACGGGCGCGCATGGGGACCACGCCTTCTTCCTCGAGCTCGAGGATGGTGCGGAGATACATCTCCGTTGTGTCGATCAGTCCGGACATACGTGCCCCTCGATTACTCGTGCGCTGGCCCTGACCCAATTCTGACGCATAGCGCTGACAACCGTGCCGCGCCAGTGTGAAGCCGTATTGACAGCGCACTGGTCCAGACCGCAACGTGAGCGCACCGACGTACCGCTGGAAGGGGCTCCTCCGCGATGAGCGAGAGCAAACTGGCAGGTCAGTTCTTCGACGCCGCGATCGGTCTGCTGCAGCGCGTGCGCGACGAGGAGGCCGACGGCATCGTGGCCGCCGGGGCCGCGATCGCCGACACCGTGGAGGCGGGCGGCCGGCTCTTCGCCTTCGGCGCGGGCCACTCCTCGCTCGCCGCCCAGGACGTCGTCTACCGGGCCGGCGGCCTGGCCCTGATGAACCTGCTCGCCGTGCCCGGCGTCGTCGGCGTTGACGTCATGCCGGCCACACTGGGCTCCGCCCTTGAGCGTGTCGACGGGCTCGCAGGTGCCGTGCTGGACAGCAGCCCCGCCAGGCCCGGCGACGTACTCGTGATCATCTCGCTGTCCGGGCGCAACGCGCTGCCGGTGGAGATGGCGATGAACGCGCGGGCGCTCGGCCTGAAGGTCATCGGCGTGACGTCGGTGGCGTACGCGAGGGAGACGAAGGCCCGGCACAAGTCGGGCACGTACCTCAAGGACCACTGCGACATCGTGCTCGACAGCAAGATCGCGGTGGGCGACGCGGAGCTCACGGCAGAGGGAATCGAGGCACCGTTCGCCCCGGCGTCCACGGTCGTCACGAGCGCGCTGATGCAGGCGGTCATGGCTACGGCGGCGGGGGAGCTGGCGGAGCGGGGCATCGAGCCGCCGTTGCTCCGGTCGGGGAATGTCGACGGGGGCCACGAGTGGAACGGGCGTGTGATGACGGAGTACGGGGACCGGATCTTCTTCCGGCACTAATGGGGTGCGGTGCGGGCACGGCCGCCCGCACCGCATCAGCCCGTCACCCGGAATCGCACCCACACCGTAAGCCCGCCCCCCTCATTCGCCTCCGCCGTCGCCTCCGCGTCGTACGCACGGGCGATCGACGCCACGATCGACAGGCCGAGGCCCGCCCCTTCCCCAAACTGGGGGCAAGCCCCCAGACCCCCGGACGCCCTTCGGGCATGTCCTCAAACTCCCCCAAGGACTTCGTCCAGGGGGGACCCCCAACGGGCTGGTGTGCCGAGGAGCGGGGCCTGGGGCGGAGCCCCCACTCGGCGGAAGCCCGCAAAATGTCGAAGCGGGAAGGGGGCGGGGGAACAAGCCCGCCGCGGGCGCCCGCACCCCACCGCGCCCCAGGCGCGTCGCAGCCACCTGCGTCAAGGCGACACGCACTGGGCAAGATCGATCGCCGCCGCCACCCTTACCGCCATGCTCTCCGCGTACGCCGCGTCCGCCCGCTCGAACGCCGCCCGCGTCGGCCCCCGCAGGAACGTCGCCACGCCCAGCGTCCGGCCCCGGCTGCGCAGCACCGTGCACAGGGCGTGCACCGTGTCCTGGGGCCACTGGCGTTGCGTCGCCCAGTCCTCCTGCGCCGGCCCCTCTCCCCCTGCGCTCGCCCGTACCGATCCGTTGCGGTCCAGGCACTGGAGCGCGGGGTGGCCCTGGGTGTAGCGGACGGGGAGGCCCGCTGTGTCGTTCACCGGCAGGCACGGGCCCGGTGCGCCGCCCGACGGCGTGGCCGCCACCCGTACCAGGCGGGTCGGATGCTCCCCCACGGTCAGGTCGATCAGCGCATGGTCGGCGAAGCCCGCGAGCGCGAAGTCCAGGTACGACCTCGCCGCCTCCATCGGGTCCTCGCACTCCGCCGCCGCCCGCCCGGCCCGGTGCAGCTGATTGCCGCGGAAGCGCAGCTGCGCCGCCTCCTGCTGGGCCAGCTTCACCTCGGTGATGTCCTGGAACAGCCAGCCGACCCCCAGCGGCACAGGCTCCTCCGCCAGCGGCGAAGCCAGCCGCAGGAATCCGCTGCGCCAGCACCGCCGCCGCTCGCCCTTCCTGCCGCCCTCGGCCGTACGCAGCGTCACCCACAGCTCGGCGGGGGCGGGCGGCGCCCCTTCTGCCAGCACGTGCTGGAGGGCGCCCTCCAGTTCCTCCACGCCCTGGACGACGAGCTCCCCCAGGGGGCGGCCCAGCAGCGACGTACGCCCCGCGCCCAGCGCACGCGCCGCGTGGGCGTTGACGACGGTGGGGCGCAGGTCGACATCCACGAGCACGACCCCCCAGGACGCGTCCTCGAAGAGCGCCTCGCTCAGCGCGATCGCCCGTTCCAGATCGATCTGCGCATGCACTTCGCTGAACGCGCAGTACACCCCAGCCGGCCTGCCCTCGGCGCCCCTGACCCCCGCCGACTGGGTCCGTACGAGAACACGCCCGCCGTCCTTCCTCAGTAACGCGAACTCGTGCACCTGGCGCCCCAGCGCATGCATCGCCGACATCAGCCGACCCTGCACCTCGTCCGCGTCCGCAGCCCGCGCCGCCCAGCCTGCGAACCCGGCCCGCCCGACGGCTTCGTCGGCCGTCCAGCCGAGAATCCGCTCGGCCTCGCGGTTCCAGTGGGTGATCACCCCGTCCGCGTCGAAGGCGCAGAGCGCGGCGTCCATGCCGTCGAGAAGCGCGGCAAGAAGATCGTCCGAACCGGGTCCTGGCTCGTCGGGACCGAACGCATCGGTGGTCTCGCCAATCCGGGAAGCACTCACCTGGCACCCCCTGCAGGTGTTCACCTGTGCTGCACTGCACTGAACTTGAAGTGAGGATCATTCAACTGGAACGTGACGCAGCACACACACCGTTCAGGGAAATTCGAGTTTGCCGAAATTCGGTTGAGCGGCGTCGGAACGGCTCCTAGTGTGTGGCTCACACCGAAAGGAGGTGATCGGGAAGTGATTTCTTTCCGGACTCGTGAGGTGGCTGCGGGCTGACTGCCTGCTGTCGCACTCAGTGCGGTGCCGGCGCTGCCGGCCCAATCCCAAGCAGTCACCGACCCGCGGGCTCGCCGGTAAGTCCGGCCGGCTCCTCCGCAAGGAGGAACCAGAGCCCGCGGGTTTCTGCGTTCCCAGGGGCGCCGGCCCCGCGCCCTACGGGCAGAGCCGCTCCACCCGCCACGTGCTGCCCTCCGCCACGTACCGCAGGCGGTCGTGCAGGCGGTTTTCGTGGCCCTGCCAGAATTCCACCATTTCTGGTGCTACGCGGTATCCGCCCCAGTCCGGCGGCACGGGAACCCGTTCGGTTTCCGGATATCGGGCGGCGAGTTCCTCGTAGCGGGCCAGCAGTTCCTCGCGGGATGCGATCACCGAGGACTGTGCACTCGCCCACGCGCCCAGTTGCGAGCCGTGCGGGCGGGTGCGGAAATAGGCTGCCGTTTCGTCGCGGCCGATACGGGCGGCCCTGCCGGTGACGATCACCTGGCGGGCGATCTGGTGCCACGGGAAGAGCAGCGAGACGTACGGATTGGCTTCGATTTCGCGGCCCTTGCGGGAGGCGTAGTTCGTGAAGAACACGAAGCCCCGGCCGTCGTACTGCTTCAGCAGGACCGTGCGCGACGAGGGGCGGCCTTCGGGGGTCGCCGTGGAGACGATCATCGCGTTCGGCTCGTGGAGACCGCCGCGGGCGACTTCCTTGAACCAGTGGTCGAACTGGCCCATGGGCTCGGCCGCGAGCTTCGCCTCGCTGAGGGCTTCGCTGCGGTAGTGCTCACGCATGGCGGCGGGATCGAAATCTCGGTTCGGCACAGGTGCCATCCTGCCGCAGTGCCTCAGTCTGCCCGGCACCCGGTGCCGTCAATCCTCCGCGCGGGAAATGGAGCAGTGTGCCGGTAATCACGCTTCCCCGCATAGGCGGAACCCGCCAAAATCTCCCCGTAGGCCACTGTGGCCTCCATACAGCAGGGGATATCGTGCCTGCTCCCGCAGAGGTTGGGTGACCACCGGCCGCGCGGGGCATCACCGGGGTGACCGCCGGCACCTGACAATCTGACGCCGGCGCCTGACACCCAGAGCCGTTCTAGACCTGACATTTGGTCATAAGCCGCTTGTCGCACACATCATGAGGAGCCGCCTGATGTCCGACTTCGTACCCGGACTCGAAGGAGTCGTCGCGTTCGAAACGGAGATCGCAGAACCGGACAAGGAGGGCGGTGCTCTCCGTTACCGGGGGGTCGACATCGAAGACCTCGTCGGGCACGTGTCCTTCGGGAACGTGTGGGGCCTGCTGGTCGACGGTGCGTTCAATCCCGGCCTGCCGCCCGCCGAGCCGTTCCCGATCCCGGTCCACTCCGGTGACATCCGCGTCGACGTGCAGTCCGCGCTGGCGATGCTCGCCCCCGTCTGGGGCCTGAAACCGCTGCTCGACATCGACGAGCAGACGGCGCGTGACGACCTGGCCCGTGCTGCCGTGATGGCGCTGTCGTACGTCGCCCAGTCGGCGCGCGGGCAGGGCCTGCCGATGGTCCCGCAGCGGGAGATCGACAAGGCGGACACCGTCGTCGAGCGCTTCATGAAGCGCTGGCGCGGGGAGCCCGACCCCAAGCACGTCAAGGCCGTCGACGCCTACTGGACGTCGGCCGCCGAGCACGGCATGAATGCCTCCACCTTCACTGCCCGGGTCATCGCGTCCACCGGCGCCGATGTCGCGGCCGCCCTGTCGGGCGCGGTCGGTGCCATGTCGGGGCCGCTGCACGGTGGTGCTCCGTCCCGTGTGCTCGGGATGATCGAGGAGATCGAGCGCACGGGTGACGCGACGGCGTACGTGAAGCAAGCCCTGGACAAGGGCGAGCGCCTGATGGGCTTCGGTCACCGCGTGTACCGGGCCGAGGACCCGCGCGCGCGGGTTCTGCGGCGTACGGCGAAGGAGCTCGCGGCGCCGCGCTTCGAGGTCGCCGAGGCGCTGGAGAAGGCGGCTCTGGAGGAGCTGCACTCGCGGCGTCCCGACCGGGTGCTGGCGACGAACGTGGAGTTCTGGGCGGCGATCGTCCTGGACTTCGCGGAGGTCCCGGCCCACATGTTCACGTCGATGTTCACGTGCGCGCGCACGGCCGGGTGGAGTGCCCACATCCTGGAGCAGAAGCGGACGGGGCGCCTGGTGCGGCCCTCCGCGCGCTACGTCGGTCCCGCGTCACGCAGCCCGCGCGAGGTCACGGGCTTCGACGACATCGCGCGCTGATCCCGCACGCGCTTATCCCGTAAACGAAAGCCCGTACGCGAAAGTCCGTACCCGAAACGGCGCCGCACACCCGCGTGGAGGGTGCGGCGCCGTTCGGCTGCTCCTGCGGCTCCGGCCGTTCACCGGGTCGTGAGCGCGTCGTCCAGGAGTGTCGCCCACTGCGCCACCACCCTCTTGCGGCGTGCCGCGTCGTCGGTGAGGAGGGTGGCGAGGCCCAGGCCGCGTGCCATGTCGAGGAAGCCCTGGACCGTTTCGCGTACGCCGGGAACGGACTCGTCCGCGCCGAGCAGTTCCACCGCGATCCGGTGCGACTCACGTCCGACGCGGGCCTCCAGTTCCGTGACGCGGTGGCGGAGCTGCTCCTCGTTGGAGGCGGCGACCCACAAGTGGAGGGCGGCGCGGAAGAGCGGGCCGGTGTAGAGGTCGACGAGGGCGGTGACGACGGCGGTCCGGTTCTGTACGGGGAGGTTGCGCAGGGCGTGCGAGCGTTCCTCGGCGACGTACTCGACGGCCGCCGTGAACAGGTCTTCACGGGTCGGGAAGTGGTGTTGGGCGGCGCCGCGCGAGACGCCTGCGCGTTCCGCGACGACGGACACCGTGGACCCTGCCCAGCCGCGCTCGGCCAGGCAGGACACGGCGGCTTCGAGCAGCCGCTGCCGGGTGGCCCGGCTGCGGTCCTGCTTGGGTTCCTTCGGAGAAGTCACCACACCCATGCGGGGTCCCGTCGTTCGAGGAATGCCGTCATGCCTTCGCGTGCCTCCGCCGAGGCGAAGAGTGACGCGGACCGCTCGACCAGGTCCTGTGCGTAGCGGTCGAAGGCATCCAGCACCCTAGCCGTGACGAGGCGCTTGGACTCCGCCAGCCCTTGCGGTGAGGCTCTGCGCAGCCCGTCCAGTACGGGGGTGAGTGTGTCGTCCACATCGTCCCCTGCGGCTGTCAGCAGCCCGATCCGTACCGCCTCGGCCGCGTCGAAGCGTTCCCCTGTGAGGTAGTAGCGGGTGGCGCCGCGCGGGTCGAGGCGGGGCAGCAGTGGCATGGAGATGACGGCGGGGGCCAGGCCGAGGTGGGACTCCGTGAAGGCGAAGCTCGCGCCCGGCCCGGCCGCCGAGATGTCGCACGCGCCGAGGAGCCCGAGGCCCCCTGCGCGTACGTGCCCGGTCACCCGTGCCACCACCGGTTTGGGCAGTTCGACCACGGCCCGCATGAGGCCGACGAAGGCCCCCGGGTCGGGCGGCGACCTGAGGTCAGCGCCCGCGCAGAATGTGCCCCCTGTATGGGTCAGCAGAACGGCCCGTACAGCGGGGTCCTTCGCGCACGAAGAGAGGGCGTCGCCGAGCTCGCCGACGAGCTGCGCGGAGAGCGCGTTGCGGTTCGCCGGCGAGTCCAGGGTGAGGGTGGTGATGCCGCGTTCATGGGCGGAACGGATCAGCTGCGGCGGAGTCATGCACGCTCCCTTTCGCGCAGTTCGCGCCTGAGGATCTTGCCGGAGGCCGCCCTCGGCACGCCGTCGACGAATTCGACGCGGCGGACCTTTTTGTACGGGGCGACGCGCTGGGCGACGTACGCCATCACGTCGTCCTCGGTGAGCTGCGCCGACGGCTGCCGGACGACGTACGCCTTGGGTACTTCGTTGCCGTCCTCGTCGTACACGCCGATGACGGCCGCGTCGGCGACGGCCTCGTGGGTGAGGAGGAGGGCTTCCAGTTCGGCCGGTGCCACCTGGAAGCCCTTGTACTTGATGAGTTCCTTGACTCGGTCGACGACGAACAGCCAGCCGTCGGCGTCGGTGCGGCCGATGTCGCCCGTGTGCACCCACCCCTCGTCGTCGATCATCGCGGCGGTCGCGTCGGGGCGGCCCAGGTAGCCCTTCATCACCTGCGGGCCCCGGACGGCGACTTCGCCCTCCTCTCCCACGCCGAGCTCCTTGGTGGGGTCGTCGAGGGAGAGGATGCGCATTTCGGTGCTGGGGAGCAGCTTTCCGACGGCTCCTGGGGGCGGATTCCGAGCGCCGACGGGGACGACATGTGTGCCGGGGGACAGTTCCGTCATGCCGTACGCCTGGAGGACGGGCGGCAGGCCCAGGCGGCGCGAACAGGCCTGCGCGAGCTGAGCGTCGAGCGGGGCGGCGGCGCTGACGATGTAGTCGAGGGACGACAGGTCGTAATTCGCTACGGCGGGGTGCTTCGCGAGGGCCAGGACGATCGGCGGGGCGACGTACAGGCCGGTGATGCGGTGCTTCTCGACGGCCGCGAGGAACTGGTCGAGTTCGAAGCGCGGCAGTACGACGACGGTCGCGCCGCCGCGCAGGGGCGCGTTCATGAGAGCCGTGAGGCCGTAGATGTGGAAGAAGGGCAGTACGGCGAGGATGCGGTCGCCGGGGCCCACGGGGATGAAGGGGTACAGCTGCGCCAGGTTGGTGGCGATGCTGCGGTGCGTGAGCATCACGCCCTTGGGGACGCCGGTGGTGCCGGAGGAGTACGGGAGGGCGGCTGTGTCCTCGGCCGGGTCGATGGTGATCTGCGGGTCCGGCGCGTCGGTCGAGGCGAGCATGTCGAGGAGCGAACGGTGCGCTTCCGCCGGGTCTCGGTCGCAGACGAAGATCTCCTCGATCCCGCCGACCATTTCCGCTGCCCTGCGGGCCACGGAGAGGAGCGGCGAGATCGTGACGATCCAGCGGGCGGAGGAGTCGCGGAGCTGTTTGGCGAACTCCTCCGCTGTGGAGAGCGGATGGACGGTGGTGACGGAGGCACCGGCGCGAGTGGCGCCGAAGAAGGCGGCCGGGAAGGCGATGGTGTTGGGGCTGTGCAGGGCGAGCACGTCGCCCTGCCGTAGCCCAGCGTGGGCCAGGCCAGCGGCGATACGGCGGTGGTGGAGGTCGAGTTGGCGGTACGTGACGGTGGTGCCGTTCGTTCCGTCGATCAGGGCGGGGGTGTCGCCGTACTGGGCGGCGTGGCCGAGTACGGCTTCGTGGATGGGCAGTTCGACGGGCTCTATGGGTGCGAACTCGCTCTGGAACACGGTGACGGTCCCCTCCGGCGCGCAGTAATGGGTGGGTGGGGCGTGGAGTGACGGCGGTGTTTTTCCTTCCCCGCCTCGCCCCTTCCCGCCCCTTCCCGCTGTGACATTTTGCGGCTGCCGCCGCGTGGGGGCTCCGCCCTAGTACGACTTCGGCAGGCCCAAAGACTGGTGGGAAACGTAATTCAGGATCATTTCGCGGCTTACCGGTGCGATACGCGCCACCCGTGCCGCCGTGATGAGCGAGGCCAGGCCGTACTCGCGGGTGAGGCCGTTGCCGCCCAGTGTGTGCACCGCCTGGTCGACCGCCTTGACGCAGGCCTCGGCAGCGGCGTACTTCGCCATGTTCGCCGCCTCGCCCGCGCCGACGTCGTCCCCCGCGTCGTACAACCGGGCCGCCTTCTGCATCATCAGGCGAGCCAGTTCGAGCTCGATATGGGCCTGGGCGAGGGGGTGGGCGATGGCCTGGTGGGCGCCGATGGGGGACTTCCACACCTGGCGGGTCTTGGCGTACTCGACGGCCCTGGCGAGGGCGTAGCGGCCCATGCCGATGGCGAACGCGGCGGTCATGATGCGCTCGGGATTGAGACCGGCGAAGAGCTGGAGGAGACCCGCGTCCTCGTCGCCGACGAGGGCGGACGAGGGCAGCCGTACATCGTCGATGACGAGCTCGAACTGCTTCTCCGCCGCCTGGAGTTCCATGTCGATCTGCGAGCGCCGGAAGCCTTCGGCGTCGCGCGGGACGATGAAGAGGCAGGGTTTGAGGCTGCCGGTCCTGGCGTCCTCGGTGCGGCCGACGATGAGCGTCGCGTCGGCGATGTCGACGCCGGAGATGAAGACCTTGCGGCCGTTGAGGACCCAGCCGTCATCGGCTTTGCGGGCCGTGGTGGTGATGCGGTGGGAGTTGGATCCCGCGTCCGGTTCCGTGATGCCGAAGGCCATCGTGATGGTGCCGTCGGCGAGGCCGGGCAGCCACTGCCGCTTCTGCTCCTCCGTGCCGAAGCGGGCTATCACGGTGCCGCAGATCGCGGGTGAGACGACCATCATGAGGAGGGGACAGCCCGCGGCGCCCAGCTCTTCGAGTACGAGGGAGAGTTCGGCCATGCCGCCGCCTCCGCCGCCGTACTCCTCGGGCAGGTTCACCCCGAGGTAGCCGAGCTTGGCGGCTTCCGACCACAGCTCCTGCGGTTCGAATCCGCGTCCGTGGCGCCGGCCGAGGGCGGCGACGGCGTCGCGCAGTGCCTGGTGGTGCTCTGTCGGGTCCGTGTACGTCGTTTCTGAGCTCATTTCCGTGCTCATTTCTGGGCCTCCTGTGCCTCTTCTACGACAGCGAGCAGGGCACCGACCTCGACCTGGCGGCCGACGGCGGCGTGGAGTGCGGTGAGCGTGCCGGAGGCGGGAGCGGTGATGCGGTGCTCCATCTTCATGGCCTCCAGCCAGACGAGGGCCTGCCCCGCCTCGACCCGGTCGCCGGGCGCGAGCCCTTCGGCGATGCGGACGACGGTGCCGGGCATGGGCGCGAGGAGCGAGCCGGGTGCGGTGCGGGTGGCGGGGTCGGGGAAGAGCGGCCGGGGGGTGAGGGTGTACGTCCCGTCGGCGCCGTCGACGTACACCTGGCCGGGGTGTGCAGTGACGTCGAAGTGCCGTACGACGCCGTCGGTTTCGAGGGTGACCCGGGTGGGCGTCGCGCTGATGACCCGTACGCCCGGGGCGTCTTCGACGGCGAACCCCTCGCGGGTGGCGCGGTAGCGGACCTCGTGATCCCCGTACGCCTTGGTCTGCGGCTGCGAGGGGACGTTCCGGAAGCCCCCGAAGCGGCCGCTGCGACGGGCGGCGTCTGCGAGGGCGGCGGCTGTGGCTGCGAGGCGTTCGCCGTCGGCAGGGGCCGGGGCGGTGAGTTCGCCGAGGTGGCGGTCGTAGAAGCCGGTGTCGATACGGGCGTCCGCGAACTCCGGGTGTCGGAGGGAACGTACGAGCAGCTCACGGTTGGTGACGGGGCCGTGGATCCGGGCCCGCCGCAGGGCGTGCGCCAGCTTGCGGACCGCTTCGGCGCGGGTGGGGGCGTGGGCGACGATCTTGGCGACCATGGGGTCGTAGTGGACGCCGATGCGGTCTCCGTCGGCGTACCCGGTGTCGAGCCGGACGCTGCCCGGGACGTCCAGCCGGCGCAGCAGTCCCGTCTGGGGCTGCCAGTCCCTGGCCGGGTCCTCCGCGTACAGCCGGGCCTCGACGGCGTGGCCGCTGGGCGCCGGCGGCTCGGGGTCGAGGCGCTCGCCCTCGGCGACACGGAGCTGCAGGGCGACCAGGTCGAGGCCGAAGACCGCCTCCGTGACGGGGTGTTCGACCTGGAGGCGGGTGTTCATTTCCAGGAAGTACGCCCGCCCTTCGGCGGAGACGAGGAACTCGACCGTGCCCGCGCCCCGGTAGCCGACCGCGCGGGCGGCCGCGGTGGCGGCGTCGTGGAGTTCGTGCCGCAGGGCGTCGGGGAGACCCGGAGCGGGGGCCTCCTCGATGACCTTCTGATGGCGGCGCTGGAGGGAGCAGTCGCGGGTGCCGAGTGCCCATACGGTGCCGTGGTCGTCGGCCATGACCTGGACCTCGACGTGGCGGCCTCGTTCGACGTACGGCTCGATGAAGACCTCGCCGTCGCCGAAGGCGCTCGCGGCCTCGGCGCGGGCAGCTTCCAGCTCGGCGCGGAGGGCGCCGATTTCACGTACGACGCGCATACCGCGGCCGCCCCCGCCCGCCGCCGCCTTCACCAGCACGGGGAGGTCGGCCTCGGTGACCTCCGTCAGCGGGGCGAGCAGCGGTACGCCCGCCGCCGCCATCAGTCCCTTGGCGCGGGTCTTGGACGCCATGGCCTCGACGGCCTCGGGCGGCGGCCCGATCCACACCAGACCGGCGTCGAGGACGGCGCGCGCGAAGTCGGCGTTCTCGGACAGGAAGCCGTACCCGGGGTGGACGGCGTCCGCGCCAGCCGCGAGCGCGGCCTTCACGATCAGGTCGCCGCGCAGGTACGTGTCGGCGGGGGCCGCGCCGGGGACTCGTACGGCGGCGTCCGCCTCGCGTACGTGCAGGGCGTCCGTATCGGCGTCGGAGTGGACGGCGACCGTTTCGATGCCCAGCTCACGGCACGTGCGGAAGACGCGGCAGGCGATCTCGCCACGGTTGGCGACCAGGACTGAGTCGATCATCTTCACTCCCTTCACATCCATCGCTCCCATCACTCCCATCGCTCCCCTCACATCCGGAAGATTCCGAAGCCGCTGCGGGCTCCTTCGACGGGCGCGGTATGGATGGCCGACAGGCAGAGGCCGAGGACGGTGCGGGTGTCGCGCGGGTCTATGACCCCGTCGTCGTACAGCCGCCCGGACAGGAACATGGGGAGCGATTCGGACTCGATCTGCTGCTCCACCATGGCGCGCAGCCCGGCGTCGGCCTCGTCGTCATACGGCTGCCCCTTCGCGGCGGCCGACGCCCGGGCGACGATCGACAGGACGCCAGCGAGCTGCTGCGGGCCCATGACGGCGGACTTGGCGCTCGGCCAGGCGAAGAGGAAGCGCGGGTCGTACGCCCGGCCGCACATGCCGTAGTGACCGGCTCCGTACGAGGCGCCCATCAGGACGGACAGGTGCGGGACCCGGGAATTGGACACCGCGTTGATCATCATGGCGCCGTGCTTGATGATGCCACCCTGCTCGTACTCCTTGCCGACCATGTAGCCGGTGGTGTTGTGGAGGAAGAGGAGCGGTACGTCGCGCTGGTTGGCCAGCTGGATGAACTGCGCGGCCTTCTGCGACTCGGCGGAGAACAGCACGCCCTGGGCATTGGCGAGGATGCCGACGGGGTAGCCGTGGAGCCGGGCCCATCCCGTGACGAGGCTCGGTCCGTAGAGCGGCTTGAATTCGTCGAAGTCCGAGCCGTCGACGATACGGGCGACGACCTCGCGGGGGTCGAAGGGGGCTTTGAGGTCGCCGGGCACGATGCCGAGGAGTTCGTCCTGGTCGTACTTGGGCGGCTGCGCCTCGCCCGGGCCCGGATCGGCTTGTGCTTTGCGCCAGTTGAGGCGGGCGACGATGCGGCGGGCCTGGCGCAGGGCGTCCGGCTCGTCGAGGGCGAAGTAGTCGGCGAGGCCGGAGGTGCGGGCATGCATGTCGGCGCCGCCGAGCGATTCGTCGTCGCTCTCTTCGCCGGTGGCCATCTTCACGAGCGGAGGGCCGCCGAGGAAGACCTTCGAGCGCTCCTTGATCATGACGGTGTGGTCGGACATTCCGGGGACGTACGCCCCACCCGCCGTCGAGTTGCCGAAGACGACCGCGATGGTCGGGATGCCGGCGGCGGAGAGCCGGGTGATGTCGCGGAAGAGGGCACCGCCGGGGATGAAGATCTCCTTCTGGGAAGGCAGATCGGCGCCGCCGGACTCTACGAGGCTGATGCAGGGGAGGCGGTTGGCGTACGCGATTTCGTTGGCCCGCAGTGCTTTTTTGAGGGTCCAGGGGTTGGAGGCTCCGCCGCGTACGGTCGGGTCGTTGGCGGTGATGAGGCACTCGACGCCTTCCACGACGCCGATGCCGGTGACGATGGATGCGCCGACGGGGTAGTCGCTGCCCCACGCTGCGAGCGGCGAGAGCTCCAGGAACGGGGTGTCGGGGTCGACGAGCAGCTCGATGCGCTCGCGGGCGAGGAGTTTGCCGCGTTTGCGGTGGCGGTCGACGTATTTCGGGCCGCCACCGGCGAGGGCTTTGGCGTGCTCGGTGTGGAGCTCGGTCAGCTTGGCTTGCATGGCGGTGCGGTTGGCGGCGTATTCGGGGCCCTGTGTGTCGAGGGCCGAGGGCAGTACGGTCACGCGATCCCCTCCTGGTTGTGAACGTGGCCGGCCGGGGTGCTGTGCGTGCGGGTTGCCTGCGGCGCGTTTCCCCTACCCGCCCCTTCCCGCTGTGACATTTCGCGGCTGCCGCCGCGCGAGGGGCTCCGCCCCAGCCCCCGCTCCTCAAACGCCGGAGAGGCTGGTAATCCGGGGGGCCTGGGGGCTTGCCCCTCACGCCGCGGAGCCGCAAATGTCGCAGCCGGGACGAGTGGGGTCTCCCCTGCTCGAACGAAGTTGAGAGCTTGGGGAAGGGGTGGGGAAACCCTCACAGCAACCCCACCGGCACATCCACCCACCGCGACCGCAGCCACTCCCCCACCGCCTTCGCCTGCGGGTCGAAACGGGACTGCGCGGCCGCCCCCTCGCCCAGCAGGCCCGTCACCACGAAGTTCAGCGCCCGCAGGTTCGGCAGCGCATGCCTCGTCACCGGCAACCCGGCCGTCTCCGGGAGCAGTTCGCGGAAGCGGTCCACCGTCAGCTCGTGCGCCAGCCACGCCCACGCCTCGTCCGACCTGACCCACACCCCGACGTTCGCGTCCCCGCCCTTGTCCCCGCTGCGAGCGCCCGCGACCAGCCCCAGCGGCGCCCTGCGCGTGGGCCCGGCGGGGGCCCTCGGTGGCGCAGGGGGCTCCTCCACCGGCTCAAGTGCCTGCGTACACACCGGGTGCCGCACCTCCACCCGCGCCCCGCCCGGCAGCACCGCGACGTGCGCCACCTCCGCCGCGTCCACGTACTGCGCCTCGAACACCCCGTAGGGCGCCCCCTTGCCCGGCGGCGCCGTCACGTGGAAGCCGGGGTAGCTGCCGAGCGCCAGCTCGATCGCCGCGCTGCTCACCGCCCGCCCCACCGCCGCCGGATCCGGGTCCCGTACGACCAGCCGCAGCAGCGCGCTCGCGCTCTCCTCCGTGGCTGTGTCTGCGTACAGCCCCTCCGTGCGGGCGAGTTCCCACCGCACCTCCGCCGGCCGGCGCTTGCCGAAGGCGTCGTCCAGTTGCTCGCGCACCAGCCGCGCCTTGGCTTCCACGTCGAGGCCGGTGAGTACGAACACGACCTCGTTGCGCCACCCGCCGATCCGGTTCAGCCCGACCTTGAGGGTCGGCGGCGGCGCCTCGCCCCGTACGCCGGAGATCCGCACCCGGTCGGGCCCGTCCTGTGTCAGCCGTACGGTGTCGAGCCGGGCCGTGACGTCGGGGCCCGCGTAACGGGCGCCCCCGGTCTCGTACAGCAGCTGCGCCGTCACCGTGCCGACGTCCACGACGCCGCCCGTACCGTCGTGTTTGGTGATTACGGATGTGCCGTCCGCGTAGACCTCCGCCACCGGAAAGCCGGGGCGCCGCACATCGTGCTCGCCGAAGAAGGAGTAGTTGCCGCCGGTGGCCTGCGTCCCGCACTCCAGCACGTGCCCGGCGACCACCGCCCCGGCAAGTCGGTCGTAGGCGCCCGGGTCCTCCGGCACCCACCCGTACCGCCACGCCGCCGGCCCGCCGACCAGCGCCGCGTCCGTGACGCGCCCCGTCACCACCACGTCCGCGCCCGCCCTCAGACACTCGGCGATTCCGGCGCCGCCCAGATACGCATTGGCGGTCAGCGCGCCTTCGGGCAGCGGCAGGCTGTCGCCCTCGACATGCGCGACCCGCACCGGCACGCCGACCCGGTCCGCCAACTCCCGTACGGCTTCGGCCAGTCCGGCCGGGTTGAGCCCGCCCGCGTTGGCGACGATCTTCACGCCCCGTTCGTGCGCGAGCCCGAGGTTCTCCTCCAGCTGCCGCAGAAACGTCTTGGCGTAGCCGAGCCGGGGGTCCTTCAGCCGGTCCCGGCCGAGGATGAGCATGGTCAGCTCGGCGAGGTAATCACCGGTCAGTACGTCGAGTTCGCCACCGGTGAGCATTTCCCTCATCGCGTCGAACCGGTCGCCGTAGAAGCCGGACGCGTTCCCGATGCGGAGCACCCTCAGGCCTCCTTGTGCCGGGTACGCCGAGGCGCTCGCCCCGCGCCCGCCGGTCCCGCGAAGGCCTGCGCGATGTCCAGCCACCGGTCCGCGTCGGGGCCCTCCGCCCGTACCGCCAGATCGTCGCGGTGCGCCCGCTGGGTCACCAGCAGGCAGAAGTCGAGCGCGGGGCCGGTGACGCGCTGCGGGGCGTCCTCAGGGCCGTACGCCCAGACTCCCGCACCGTCTGAACCGCCCGACGCACCGTCCGACCCTTCCCCAAGTTCTCGGCTTCGCTCGAACAGGGGAGACCCCATTGGCGCGGACGGTGCGACCAGCTCGACCCGGAACTCCTCCTCCGGCACCGCGAGCCCCCGCACAAAGAACGCGTAGCCGCGCGCCCGCACCCCGATGCGCGCCACGTGCCGCAGCCGCGCCGTCGGTTCGCGTCGTACGCCCACCGCGTCGGCGATGTCCTGCCCGTGCGCCCAGGTCTCCATCAGCCGCCCTGTGGCCATCGAGGCGGCGCTCATCGGCGGCCCGTACCAGGGGAAACGCGCCCCGGCCGGTGCCGCCCGCAGTGCGCGCTGCAGCTGCTCGCGCCCGTCGCGCCACCACGCCAGCAGTTCGTCGACCGGCAGCTCCGCCCCCGATTCGGCGCCTTCGTCGACGAAGCGCTCGGGCGCGGCCAGCGCCTTGTCCGTCTCCGCCGCGAAGGCCTCGGGGTCGGTGACGGACAGCAGCGCCGCCGTGTCCGTCCAGGCGAGGTGCGCGATCTGGTGGGCGACTGTCCAGCGCGGCGCGGGTGTGGCGAGCGACCACTGCTTGTCGCTCAAGCCCCCGACCAGCTGGTCGAGTTCGTCCCCTTCCGCACGGAGATCGTCGAGCACGGCTGCCGGATCGGACACGTTGCGCTCCCCTCGGGGTAGGGCGGTGTGTCCGGGAGCATGGCAGCCCTCCGAGAAACAAGCAAGCGTGCTTGCATTGTTTATTTCAGCGCTTGCGGCTGTTTGTTGGAGGGGCTTGCGCCTTATTGGAGGGGCTTGCGCCGCCGCTGACGCGACTGGCTCCGCACCGCGCCCATGCTCGCGCCGATGACCAGCGCGATCGCCAGCGCGTCGGTCGTCGAGAGGGCCTGGCTCAGGACCAGGAAGCCGGCGACGGCCGCGATGGCCGGTTCCAGGCTCATCAGTACGGCGAACGTCGCGGCAGGCAGCCGGCGCAGCGCCAGCAGCTCCAGCGTGTAGGGCAGCACGGACGACAGCAGGGCGACCGCCGCTCCCAGGGCCAGCGTCATCGGCTCGAACAGCTTCGTGCCCGACTCGGCGAGCCCGAGCGGCAGGCTCAGCACCGCCGCCACCGCCATCGCGAGCGCCAGCCCGTCCGCCTGCGGGAACCGGCGCCCGGTCCGCGCGCTGAAGAGGATGTACGCCGCCCAGCAACCGCCCGCCCCGAGCGCGTAGGCGGCGCCGACCGGATCCAGCCGGTCGAAGCCGCCGCCACTGAGCAGCGCGACCCCGCCCAGGGCCAGCGCGGCCCATACGACGCTCATAGCGCGCCGGGACGCGAACACCGAGAGGGCGAGCGGACCGAGCACCTCCAGGGTCACGGCGACGCCCAGCGGGAGCCGGTCCAGCGACTGGTAAAAGAGGCCGTTCATGCCGGCCATCGCGAGCCCGAAGGCGCCGATGGTGCCCCAGTCGGCGCGGGCGTAACCGCGCACCCGGGGGCGGCACACGACGAGCAGGATCACGGCCGCGACGGCGAGCCGTACGGCGACGACGCCCGCCGCGCCCGTGCGGGGCATCAGCGTGACGGCGACAGCCGACCCGAACTGCACGGAAAGGCCCCCCGCCACCACCATCGCGACCGGCCCGAGCCGGGCACCGATGCCCGCCGTACGGGCGGGCGCGGGTGCGGCAGCCCCCGGTATCTCGGGGGCGGTGGTGCGGGCTGGGGCGGCAGAGGTGGGCTGGTCCATACGTCCACGTTAAGGGGAACAGGACCGTCACCCGTCCACACCCATTACCAGCGCTCCGCTTCCGGCCCCTCCATCGGCCCGTCTTCCAGCGCCTCCGCCAGCACCTCCGCCAGGTGCCTGGCCCGCCGTCCCGCCAGCTGCTCCAGCTGCGTACGGCACGAAAAACCGTCCGCCAGGAGCTCCGTCCCCTCCGCCGCCTCCCGTACCGACGGCAGCAGCTGCTCCTCCGCGCAGGCCACCGACACGTCGTAGTGGCCGCGCTCGAAGCCGAAGTTCCCGGCCAGGCCGCAGCAGCCGCCGCTCAGGCCACCCGTAAGGCCCGCGCGCTCGCGCAGGCGCTGTTCCGCGCCGTCGCCGAGGATCGCGTGCTGGTGGCAGTGCGTCTGGCCGGCCACGGGGCGGTCGATCCTCGGCGGCTGCCAGTGCGGGGCGTACTCCTCAAGGACCTGGGCGAAGGTCCGTACGGACCGGGCGAGGGCGGCGGCCCTCGGGTCGTCGGGGAGCAGCTCGGGGAGGTCGGCCTTGAGCGCGGCCGCGCAGCTCGGCTCCAGGACCACGAGGGGCAGTCCGGCGGCCCGTTCCATGCCGTCCAGGGTGCGGCGCATGACGGCGCGGGCCCGGTCGAGCTGTCCGGTCGACACGTACGTCAGCCCGCAGCACAGCTGCTGCGGGGGCATCGCGACCCGCAGCCCGGCCGCTTCGAGCACGCGCACGGCGGCCCGGCCGACGTCCGGAGAGAGGTGGTTGGTGAAGGTGTCGGGCCACAGGACGACGGTCGTCGAACCGGCCGGCACACCGCCGCCACCGTCCCGGCTCCTGTTCCGGGCGCGCCACCAGGCCCTGAGCGTCCTGGGCGCCGGGCTCGGCAGGTCCCGTTCCGGCGCGATGCCGCCCAGGCGCTTGGCGACGGCGGCGAGCGGCCGTACCCGGGCGGCGGGGCCCAGTACGCGGGCGAAGGGGGCCGCCGCGCGCAGCCACAGGGGCAGCCATCCCATGGCGTAGTGGGCGGCGGGGCGCAACCGCCCCTTGTAGTGGTGGTGCAGGAATTCCGCCTTGTACGTCGCCATGTCGACGCCGACCGGACAGTCGGTCCTGCACCCCTTGCAGGACAGGCACAGGTCCAGGGCGCCCCGTACCTCCTCCGACCTCCAACCGTCGGTGACGACTTCGCCCGCGAGCATTTCGTGCAGCAGGCGGGCCCGGCCGCGCGTGGAGTGCTGTTCGTCGCCCGTGGCGCGGAAGGAGGGGCACATGACGCCGGGACCGGCCGCCGATTCGGTGCGGCACTTGGCCACGCCCACGCAGCGGCGTACGGCGGCCGAGAAGTCGCCGTCGTCGTGGGGGTAGCCGAAGACGACGTCGACGGGCTTCTTGGGGAGGACGGCGAAGCGGAGGTTCTCGTCCAGCCGGGCGGGGCGGGCCAGCATGCCCGGGTTCATGCCGCCGGCCGGGTCCCACACGTCCTTGAAGCGGCCGAAGAGGGCGACGAGCTCGTCGCCGTACATCTTGGGCAGCAGCTCGGCGCGCGCCTGGCCGTCGCCGTGTTCGCCGGAGAGCGATCCGCCGTGCGCGACGACGAGTTCCGCCTGCTCCTGCGAGAAGTTCCGGAACCGCCGTACGCCGATTTCGCTGAGCAGGTCGAAGTCGATACGGACGTGGATACAGCCGTCGCCGAAGTGGCCGTACGGCGTACCGCGCAGGCCGTGCTCGGCGAGCAGGGCCCTGAAGTCGCGCAGGTAGGGGCCCAGCCGGGCGGGCGGTACGGCGCAGTCCTCCCACCCCGGCCACGCCTCGCTCCCGTCGGGCATCCGTGTCGCCGTGCCGCTGGCGTCCTCGCGGATGCGCCACAGGGCGCGCTGTCCCGCCGCGTCGGTGACGACCGCGCCGTCCAGTGCCTGGGCCGCCTTGACCAACTGTTCGGCGTGAGAGCGGGCTTCGGCCGGCGAGTCTCCGCCCATCTCCACGAAGAGCCAGGCGGTGCCGCGCGGCAGCAGCGCCCGCTCCTGGGCGGGCACCAGGTCCTCGGCCATGCCTTCGACGGTCAGCGGCCCGTACGGGAGGAGGGTGGGCGCGGCTTCGGCGGCGGCGCTCTCACCGGCGTAACCGAGCACGGCCAGCGCCCGTGCACGGGGCGCTTCCACCAGCCGTACGGTCGCCTCGGTCAGCACGCCGAGGGTGCCTTCGCTGCCGCAGAACGCGCGGGCCAGGTCGACGCCCTTCTCGGGGAGCAGGGCGTCCATGGCGTATCCGGAGATACGGCGGGGCAGTTCGGGGAATCCGGTGCGCAGGAGGGCGAGGTTGCTGTCCACCAGGGTGCGCAGTCCTTCGGGCGCCCCTTCCCACCCCTCCCTCAGATGCAGGAGATCGCCTCCGTAACTGACGACCGACAGGCGGCGGACATTGTCGGCGGTCGTTCCCCAGGCGACCGAGTGCGAACCGCACGAGTTGTTGCCGATCATTCCGCCGAGCGTGCAGCGGCTGTGCGTGGACGGGTCGGGACCGAAGGTCAGGCCGTGCGCACCGGCCGCCGCCCGCAGGTCGTCGAGGACGACACCCGGCTGGACCACGGCGGTTCGGGACGCCGGGTCCAGGTCAACGATGGTCCGCATGTGGCGGGTGAAGTCGAGGACGACGCCCGTACCTGTCGCCTGTCCCGCGATCGACGTCCCGCCTCCGCGCGGCACGACAGGCACCCCGTGCGCCCGGCAGACGGCGAGGGCGGCGGCCACGTCGTCGGCGTCGCGCGGTGCGACGACGCCGAGCGGGACGCGCCGGTAGTTGGAGGCGTCCATGGTCATGAGGGCGCGGGCCGCGGCGTCGAAGGCGACCTCTCCGCGTACGGCCTGGTTCAGCTCACGTGCCAGAGCTGCCGTGTCGTCCCGCTTTTCAGCCATGCACTACAGGATGCCCCCGGGGCCTTCGCCTCACCTCGTATCCGGCCGTCTCACCCGCCGGAGCGCACGTCTCATCCGGCGGACACACGTCTCCGGCACCTCTCCCGACCCGCTACGCTCCGGCTCGTGGCTGAGATCCAGATTCCCGCTGACATGAAGCCCGCCGACGGCCGTTTCGGCGCGGGCCCCTCCAAAGTGCGTACGGAGGCGCTGGACGCCCTGGCCGCGACCGGCACATCCCTCCTCGGCACGTCCCACCGCCAGGCCCCGGTCAAGAACCTGGTCGGCTCGGTGCGTGACGGCGTACGCAACCTCTTCTCCCTTCCCGAGGGTTACGAGGTGATCCTGGGCAACGGCGGCTCCACCGCCTTCTGGGACATCGCGACCCACGGCCTGATCGAGTCGAAGTCCCAGCACCTGACCTTCGGCGAGTTCTCGTCGAAGTTCGCCAAGGCCGCGAAGCTCGCGCCCTGGCTGGCCGACCCGAGCGTCATCTCCTCCGACCCGGGCACGCACCCGGACCCGGTCGCGGAGGCGGGTGTGGACGTCTACGCCTACACCCACAACGAGACCTCGACCGGTGTCGCGGCCCCGATCAAGCGCGTCGCGGGCGCGGACGAGGGCTCGCTGGTCCTCGTCGACGCGACGTCCGGTGCGGGCGGCCTGCCGGTCGACATCACCGAGACCGACGTCTACTACTTCGCCCCGCAGAAGTCCTTCGCCTCCGACGGCGGCCTGTGGCTCGCGGTGTTCTCCCCGGCGGCCCTGGAGCGCGCGGCCCGGATCCACGGTTCCGGCCGCCACGTCCCGGAGTTCTTCTCGCTGCCGACGGCGATCGACAACTCCCTCAAGAACCAGACGTACAACACCCCGGCGCTCTCGACGCTCTTCCTGCTCAACGAGCAGCTGGAGTGGATCAACGGCCAGGGCGGCCTGGAGTGGTCGACGGCCCGCACTGCGGACTCTTCGCGCCGTCTGTACACGTGGGCCGACAAGGCTTCGTACGCAACTCCGTTCGTCACGGACCCGGCGAAGCGGTCGCAGGTCATCGGCACGATCGACTTCGCGGACGAGATCGACGCTTCGGCCATCGCGAAGGTGCTGCGCGCGAATGGCATTGTCGACACGGAGCCGTACCGGAAGCTGGGTCGCAACCAGTTGCGGATCGCGATGTTCCCGGCGATCGATCCGGCGGATGTCGAGGCGCTGACAGCGTGCGTCGATTACGTGATCGAGAAGCTTTAGCGGTTGCTGCTCGGCAGGTTGCGTTCGGTGGGGCCCCGGCATTGGGATGCCGGGGCCCCACCGGCGTGAGGGGCGAAAGCCCCGCGCACGGGACCCGGGGCCGAGCGGTGCGAGAGCTGCGTCAAGCAGGAGCCGCCTGCGCCTCGGCCTCTTCCCTCTCCCGCGCCTTGATGATCAGCACCACGCCCGCCGCCAGCATCCACAGCGCCATCAGCAGCGGCGTGACCCATGCACCGAACGGCCCTGTCAGCGACAGGATCGCGACCACGAACCCGAACCAGCCGAGCCACCCCGGCACGCCGGAGACGGCGTGCGAATCGCGCGACACGCGCCAGAGCGCGAACAGCAGCACCGCCGCACCGGCCATCGCCCCGATGAGCGCGCCGTACGACACGTCCAGCAGCAGGATCGCGATGAGCGCCGTCCCCGGGCCTACGAGGAACACGTCGGAATGGGTGGCCGTGATCGCGTACATGTTTCCGGCGATCGCCGCGACCATGATCAACACGGCGAACACCGTTCCGCCCACCAGCACGAGGTGCGAACGGTTGCCCGCCAGACGGGCCAGCGCGACCAGGAAGAACATGAACAGCAGGCTCGACGCGAGCAGCATCAGCGCCGCCGCTTCCGCCAGGCCCTGGTTGCTGTCCTTCGCATAGAAGGTCACGACGTCCTGGATCGCGTCCCGCCCCTCGGTGTCGGGCGTACGCATCCACAGCACATGTCCGGCAATCAGAAGCCCTGCGGACACGATCCCGGCGATCCCGGGCCACAGGTCCCTGTGCGGAGGGGCTTCTACGCTCTGCGACGCTGCCACCATCGTGGCCTCCTACGAGGGCATCCCCGAGCCTTCACGGTTCATCCCATTTTGACACCGATGGCCGATCCGCTCAGAACCGGGCGTGGGCGGTGATGTCCGCGCCGAACTGATCGATCATGGCCGGCGTCACCGTCGGCCGGCACTGGGCGACGGCCGCCAGGTAGTCCTTGGTGGTCGCGCCGAGCTCCCGCTGATCCCTGAGCCCGGCCGCAGGCCCGGACGACGCCCCGGCCTCCTCCAGGTCCCGCTCGAAAGCGCACTGCGCTGCGATACGGGCCGCGTGCTCGATGTCGGCCGGGGTGAACAGTTCCGTGGCTTCCACCAGGACCGCCACATCCACGTCCGCCCGGCCCTCGGTGTACCGCGACCAGATCGCGGCCCGCGCCGCCGCGTCCGGGGTGCCGATCGGGATCACGTAGTCGAACCTGCCGGGGCGCAGGAACGCCGGATCGAGCGACCGGACGGAGTTGGTCGCGCACACCAGCAGACGCTCGTCCCGCTCCCGGAAGCCCGGTATGAGCTTGAGCAGCTCATTGGTCACCCCGTGCATCCCGCCGGGCTGCGCGGGCTCGGTGCGTACCGGAGCGATCTCCTCGACCTCGTCGATGAAGACAAGGACCCGCTCCAGCTCCGCGATCCGGGCGAACGCGCTGCGCAGTGCCGCGGCGAGGTTCCCCTCGTCCGCCAGCCGGGAGGGCAGCAGCTCCACGAACGGCCAGCCCAGCTTGGAGGCGATGCCCCGGGCGAATGTCGTCTTGCCCGTTCCGGGCGGGCCGAACAGGGCGACGGCCCGCGGCGGCCTGACCCCGTGCCTGGCGGCCCGCTCCGGCTCCGCCAGCGGCAGTACGACGCGCCGCTCGATCAGGTCCTTCTCCGCCTCCATGCCGGCGACCTTGGCCCACAGGTCGTTCGGCAGGAAGCGTCCGCCGAGGTCCTCCAGGAGGCTGGCGGCGGGGCCGTGGAGCGGCTCGACCTTCTCGAAGTACGCCACGGCGGGCTGCCGCGTGTAGCCCGCGTTGAGCAGTCCTTCGCCGAGCAGGTCCTCCTCGGGCAGGACGTAGGCGATACGGCCCACCCGCGCGGCGACGAGCCGTCGCTCCAGCTCCATCAGGAGGGCGCTCGCCAGGCCCCGGCCGCGCCAGGCCGACGAGATGGCGATACGCATCACCCAGCCGCGCTCACCGGCCACGCACCCCAGCGCCGTACCGATGGGGACGCCCTGGTGGACGGCGACGACGGCGGGCTGGCGCGAGGTGAGCGCTCCGATGCATTCGGCGAGCGAGAAGACGGACTCCTGCCCGAGCTCGGCCGTGGTGTCGATCAGGTGGACCACTGCCGCGAGATCGCTCTCGCGGTAGTCGTGGATGAGCCAGTTCACGATTGCCGCCCCTCGTTCGTGCCGTACCGGTTCCGGTTTCCTGATCCGGTTACCGGTTCGGGTGAGGCTAGGGGCGGGGGTAGGGCGGGGCCCTTCTCCACAGTGCACAAGCCACGGCCGAAACTCCGCCGTTCCGTCTGTAGCCAGGGCCCTGTAACGGCCGATGGCCCCCGGTCCGCCTGCGCGGTACGGGGGGCCATCGCCTACCAGGTGGGGTTACCCAGGTGGGGTTACTCAGGCGGGAACTGCTCCTGCGTGCCCATCGGGCGCTCCTGCTGGCTCTGCTCCATGAGGCGGCGAGCCTTCTCCTGGAGCTTCTGACGCTCCTGGGGGTCGGTCGCGCGGTCCGCGGCCTCGTTCAGCTGCCTGGCCTTCTCGCGCATCTGCTGCGACCGGCCGCCAGTTTCGCCTGCAACGCTCATCGTCACTCCTTGACGCTAGGGAGAGCGGGCACATTCAGCGAACCAGGGCCCGGTTACTCTCGCATCTCGAAACGTCACCGTCCGTTACGAACGCCGCAACAGCCGTTTCAGGCCGGCGAACACGACAACCGCTCCCCCAAGGACGACCAGCCCCAGCGTGACCTTGCCGCCGCCGTCGCCTCCGCCGTCTCCGTCGTCGGCACCCGGCGAACCGCCCCCCGACTCGGAGGGCGACTTCCCCCCGGGCTCGTCACCGCCCTGTCCCTTCCCCTCCACGTCCACCTTCGCGACACTGCTGCCCGCCCCCTCCGAGCCGAACATCAGCGCCGATCCGTCGGCCGTGTACGTCACCGACTCGGCCTGCCCCATGAGAGGAGCCCGCACCCGCCGGTCCGCCCCCAGCCTCCCGCCCTTCCAGGCGTACGCACGGGCGCTGAAGTACGAACGCAGCGTCAGCTCCTCCCCGTCCGGCGAGAACGCCCCGTCCGTCACCCACGGCACGTCGTCGATCCGCCGGAAGACATTCGTGCCGCGCGCCGACAACTGCGCGGGCCCTTCGTACAGCCCGCCGCCGTCCTCGTTCTTGCTGGCTATGTAGACCCGGCCGGTTTTCGGATGCACCATCAGCGCCTCGGCGTTGCGCGCCCCGTCGGCGTACTTGACGGTGAACTGCGTCGCGTCGACGGCCCTGTCCGCCAGCTTCTTCGGCTCGGGGAAGCGGTAGATCCACACATGGCTCCAGCTCCCGTCGAGGTTGTCGCCGATGTCGCCGACGTACATATTCCCGTCGGCCCCGATCGAGATCCCCTCCACGTCGCGCGGCGCCCCGACCCCGCGCATGGTGAGGGTCGCCACCGTCTCGCCGGTCCTGGAGTCCACGGCGTAGATGTACGCCCCGTCGTCGCTGTCGTTGTGCGTCCAGTAGATGCCCGGGTGGGTGCGGCTGGCGGCGAGCCCGCTGGATTCGGTGATCCGCCGGTCCTTGATCGTGAAGCCGTCGTCGGCGACGGCCGTACCGGCCGCGAGCAGGACAAGGGCGGCGGCACCGGGGGCGACGACGTACGAGAGCGAACGCATGGCCCAAGTGTTCATCATCACGTGGTTGAGCACCGCACCGATCCGGGATGATGACGCAATGCGCTTCTTGTTCGTCGGCGATTCCATGACCATCGGGCGCGCCGGCGACTTCACCTGGCGCTACCGCATGTGGCAGCACCTGTCGGCGTCCTTCGGCGGCCCGTTCGGGATCACCGGCCCCCGTACCGAGTTGTACGACACCTTCGCGGACGCCCCGGTCTCCTGCGACTACGGCGACCCGGCCTTCCCCGAGCACGCCCGCCGTCACCTGGCGGGCTGGGGCGAGGGCTGGCTGCACATGGCCCCGCTGATCCGGGAGACGGTGGCCTCGACACGGGCGGACACGCTCCTCGTCTCCCTCGGCCTGATTGACCTCGGCTTCTACACGGACTCGGCGCAGACCGCCGACAACGCCGAACTCTTCATTGCCGAGGCCCGCGCCGCCAACCCTCGCGTCCGCATCGCGATCCACCCGGTCATACCCAACGTCAGGGCCGAGTCGGACGCCCCCTTCGCCGCCGAGTGCGACCGCTTCAACGAGCTGCTGGCGAAGGCGGTGGCCAACCTCGACACCGCCGCCTCGCCCCTGCTCCTGGTCTCGCCCCACGCGACGTACGACATCCACCAGGACACGTACGACGGCACCCACCCCGGCCCCACGGGCGAGCACAAACTGGCGGCGGCTTTCGCCGACGCGATGTACGTGGCGTGGGGCGTGGGCGGGCCGTACTCCGGCGACGGCTGCCGCGTCAGCGCCGGAACTGGAAATTGACCTCCGGATTGGCTGGCGTGGGACCGTCCAGCAGCGGCTGCCGCATCCCGCGCAGGTGCTGGTCGAAGAACGCGCCGACGTAGTCCCGGGTGATCTCGCCCGACCGCTGGCCGGACAGCGGAGCGTCGGGGTGGGACAGGCCCAACTGCGCGCCCAGGACCGGGAAATCAATGAAGGTGAAGTGACCGGAACCGGCCACGGTCAGCCACCGCTTCCACCCGTCCAGGCGCTCCCATCCCTCGCCCCAGCTCGTGTCCTTGCTGTCGGGGCGGTGGCCCGCATCGGTGCCGAGCATCATGAACGGACGGCCGTCGAGGCCGTCGGCCGGCACGGGGGCGAAGAAGGTGCCGTCCATGTTCACCCCCGCCCGTATCCGGCTGTCGGACGCCATGGCGCGGGCGGCGCTGTTGCCGCCGATGGAGTGCCCGGCCATCCCGATCCGCTTGCGGTCGATGATTCCGGCGTTCTTCCAGGCGGGTTGACGGCCGGTCAGCCGGTCGAGGACGAAGGAGACGTCGGCCGCCCGCCCGTTGGCGACGCCGGCCAGGGCCGCCTTGCTCTTCTCCCCCTTGGGCAGCGCGTTGATGGTGTCGCATGCGACGCAGGTGAGCGTGCGCCCGCCGGGGAAGGCCGTGCCGACCGACTCGTAGGCGTGGTCGATCAGGGCCACGACGTAACCGCGCGCGGCCAGCTCCTCGCTGAGGAGCGTGAGAGTGGCGCGGTGCACCGAGAACCCGGGCGACAGCACGACCAGCGGATGCCTGCCCGGCACGGGACGGGCGTCCGTACGCGCGGTCGCGCGGGTGCCGCTGAGCAGCTCGGGCGGGAAGACACCCCCGTACCCCTGGCTCTCCAGCAGCAGCCGGGCCTCTTCCGTCGTCATGTACGGCGCGACGTTCCCGCCGGTCCGGGGGCGGGCCGGGTAGTACATCGAGACCATCAGCTCCCGCGCCCCGGCCGACGGCACCCACGGGTCGCGCCGGCTTGTGTCGACGAGGTGCAGGGTCTGGCGGCCGGTGGCGTACGGGCCGGTGGGGCGCGGCAGTTCGAGCTGCTGGGTGACTGCGGCGGAGGCGGCCGGGCCGGGGGCGTCTGCCAACGCCGTCCCTGCCGAAGCGATCGGCACGATCGGCAGAGACAGGCTGAGCGCGAGTATGGCGGCTGCGGTACGTCGTCGAATGACCATGGGCCGACGGTAGGCAATGCCACCCCCCGAGCGCCCCTGACGAAAGTCAACTCCCGTGCGGGGCAGTGCGAGCCAGCCATGTCACTTGCTTCGAGCGCGCTCGAAGGCGTTGGCTTGTTTCCCATGAAGTACACGCAGCTCGGACGCACGGGACTCAAAGTCAGCCGGCTCGTTCTCGGGACGATGAACTTCGGGCCACAGACCGACGAGGCCGACAGCCACACGATCATGGACGCCGCCCTGGGCGCGGGCGTCAACTACTTCGACACCGCCAACGCCTACGGATGGGGCGCCAACAAGGGGCGTACCGAGGAGATCATCGGCTCCTGGTTCGCGCAGGGCGGCGGCCGTCGGGACAAGACGGTCCTCGCCACCAAGGTGTACGCCAACATGTCGCTGGACGACACGCCTCCGTGGCCCAACCACGACCGGCTCTCCGCCCTCAACATCCGGCGGTCGGTCGACGCCAGCCTCAAGCGGCTGAAGACCGACTACATCGACATCTACCAGTTCCACCACGTCGACCGGCACACACCGTTCGAGGAGATCTGGCAGGCCGTCGACGTCCTGATCCAGCAGGGCAAGATCCTCTACGCCGGGTCGTCGAACTTCGCGGGCTGGCACATCGCCCGCGCCAATGAGACGGCGCGGCGGCTCGGGTCGTACGGCCTGGTCAGCGAGCAGTGTCTGTACAACCTGGCCGAGCGCCGCGCGGAGATGGAGGTCATCCCGGCGGCGCGCGAGTACGGCCTCGGGGTGGTCCCGTGGTCGCCGCTGCACGGCGGGCTGCTCGGCGGCGTACTCCGCAAGGAGCGCGAGGGCGGGGCGGCGCGCTCGCAGGCCGGGCGGTCGGCGGCGGCGCTGGCCCGCACCGAGGTGCGGGAGCAGGTGCAGGCGTACGAGGACCTGCTCGACAAGCACGGGCTCGCGCCGGGCGAAGTGGCGCTGGCCTGGCTGCTGACCCGGCCCGGTGTGACGGGGCCGATCGTCGGGCCGCGCACGGCGGACCAGCTGGCGTCGGCGTTGCGCGCGGTCGAGCTGGAGCTGGCGGAGGAGGTGCTGAGTTCGCTGGACGAGATCTTCCCGGGGCCCGGCCCGTCTCCGGAGGCCTTCGCCTGGTAGTCGCCCGTTGGTTCTGACGGCTGCGGTCGGTCGGTCAGCCGCCGACCGCGGCCGCCACGGCGACGACTGCAAACATCAGCACGAGTACACCGGCCATGATCTGGTTTCGGATTTTAGGATTCACGTGTCGAGCGTAACCGGCCGGGACTGCGGCCTGTGTCAGTGCCCCAGCGGCCAGGAGGCGACCGTCTCGTAGCGGGGCTTTTTGCCGAGTACGCCGCCGCCCGGCAGGTTGCTGCGTACGAGCGCGAGCTCCCCCACCGTCCACGCCGCGCCCTCGAAGCAGGCGAGCGCGTCGACGTACGGCCGCAGGTCCGTGGAGGTGCCCGGCCGGGTGCGGGCGATGGTCAGGTGCGCCTTGTACGCCCGGTGCTCCTCCATCGCCACCCCGGCCCGCCGGGCCGCCGCGTCCGCCCTCTCCGCGAGGCGCCGCATGTCGTCGATCCCACCGGCGGCCCCGACCCACAGCGCCCGCTGCCCGAAGCGGCCGCCGGCGTGGAGGCGCAGCGGGAAGGAGTCCTGGCGGGCGGCGGCCCGCCCGAGCCGCCGCGTCAGATCGGGCAGGAGGTCCTCGTCGACCTCGCCCATGAAGGCGAGGGTGAAGTGCCATCCGGGCCGCCCGGTCCAGCGCAGTTCGTCCGCGCCGGGCAGGGCGTGCAGCCGGTCTACGGCGAGGCCGAGTTCGTCTATGGCCGGATCGGGCGGAAGGACGGCGGCGAAGAGTCTCATGCGACCAGTTTCCGGTACGCGCTGATCATCTGTGGCCGCCGCCCGTCATGCTGCCGTTGCGAGTTGTTCGCGCGGTACGAAGCGCACGTGCTGGTGGCCGCGGCGCATGTCGACCTTCAGGCGCAGGCCGCCGAGGCGGGCCAGTACCAGGCCCACGGTGAGGGCTGCCAGGGCGGAGATGACGCCGCCCGCGGCGAAGCCGATCCGGGCGCCGTACGTGTCGGTGATCCAGCCGAAGAGCGGGGCGCCCAGCGGCGTACCGCCCGTGAAGACCATCATGAACAGGCTCATCACCCGGCCGCGCATGGCGGGGTCCGTGGCCATCTGCACGCTGGAATTCGCCGTGACATTGACCGTCAGGCCGAACATCCCGATCGGCACCAGCAGCGCCGCGAAGATCCAGAAGGACGGTGCAGCAGAGGCCACGATCTCCAGGATTCCGAAGGCCACCGCCGCGCCCACCAGCAGGCGCAGCCTCGACGTGCCGCGACGGGCGGCGAGCAGGGCGCCCGCCAGTGATCCGGCGGCCATCAGGGTGTTGAGCCAGCCGTACATGCCGGGGCCGCCCTGGAAGACGTCGTCGACGAAGGCGGAGAGCCAGATCGGGAAGTTGAAGCCGAAGGTGCCGATGAAGCCGACGAGCACGATGGGCCAGATCAGCTCGGGGTGCGCGGAGACGTACTTCAGGCCTTCCCGCAGCTGGCCCTTGCCGCGCGGCGCGCGCTCGACCTTGTGGAGCTCGGACGTACGCATCATCAGCAGCCCGAGAACGGGCGCGACGAAGGAGAGGCCGTTGAACAGGAACGCGTAGCCGCTGCCGACGGCCGTGATCAGCAGACCGGCGACGGCGGGGCCGACGAGGCGTGCGGACTGGAAGTTGGCGGAGTTGAGGCTGACCGCGTTCTGGAGGTCCTTGGGGCCGACCATCTCGACGACGAAGGCCTGCCGGGCCGGGTTGTCGACGACGGTGACGAGTCCGGTGAGGAACGCGGTGGCGTAGACGTGCCAGACCTCGACGTGTCCGGTCAGGGTGAGGGCGGCCAGCGCCAGGCCGGTGAGGCCCATCGCGGACTGAGTGGTGAGCAGCAGGGGCCGCTTGCGCAGCCGGTCGGCGAGCACGCCGCCGTACAGACCGAAGAGCAGCATCGGCAGGAATTGCAGCGCGATGGTGATGCCGACGGCGGAGGCCGATCCGGTGAGGGAAAGGACCAGCCAGTCCTGGGCGATGCGCTGCATCCAGGTGCCGGTGTTGGAAACGACTTGCCCGCTTGCGAAGAGCCGGTAGTTACGGATCTTGAGCGAGCTGAACATGGAAGTAGGTGCGGTCGGTGCGGGTGCGGAGTCTGCTCCGGGTCCCGTACTCAAAAAGGTTCGCCTCCTCGGCGGCGCGCGGGTTGCTGGGTCAGAGGTGTGCGAGCTTCTCCAGGACCGGGGCGGCGGCACGCAGCTTCGCCCACTCGTCCTCGTCCAGGCCTTCGGCGAGTCCGGCCAGCCAGGCGTTGCGCTTGCGGCGGCTCTCTTCGAGCATCGCCTCGGCGGTTTCGGTCTGGCTGACCACCTTCTGCCGGCGGTCGTCGGGGTGCGGCTCCAGCCTGACCAGCCCCTTGGCTTCGAGCAGCGCCACGATGCGGGTCATCGAGGGCGGCTGCACATGCTCCTTGCGGGCCAGCTCACCGGGGGTGGCGGAACCGCATCGGGCGAGGGTGCCGAGGACCGACATCTCGGTCGGGCTCAGCGATTCGTCGACGCGCTGATGCTTCAGGCGTCGGCCCAGCCGCATGACGGCGGAGCGCAGGGAGTTCACGGCGGCAGCGTTGCCGTCGTGCGACAGGTCAGGCATGTAGTTAGCTTAACTCATTACCCACACTAAAGACCAGCCGGATATCCCTCCCCGTTACATCTCACCCGTACGAGTGAGCCGGCTCCGGAAAGTGACGCGTCGGCGGGCCCACTCCGGCGACCCTGTTGTTCATGGGATCGACAGTGCTCAGCCTGCGGATAGACGGTGAGCTGTTCGACCGTCTCCGGGACCATGCCGCCAAACGCGGAATGAGCGTCCAGGACTATGTGGTCCGGACGCTCATTCGCGACGACTTCGACGAACGCTTCAAGACGGCGGTCGACGAAACAGAGAAGTTCTACGGCCTTACGTGAGGTTCAGGGCCGGCATCAGGTAGTAGAAGGCGAAGACCGCCGACACCGCGTACATCGCCACCGGCACCTCGCGTCCCCGCCCGGCCGCCAGCCTCAGCACACAGAAGCTGACGAAGCCGATGCCGATGCCATTCGTGATCGAGTACGTGAACGGCATCATCACCATCGTCAGGAACGCCGGAATCGCGAGCGTGTGATCACTCCAGTCGATGTCCTTGACCGAGCCCGACAGGATCAGGAAACCCACCGCGAGCAGCGCCGGGGTGGCGGCCTGCGAAGGCACCATCGTGACCAGCGGGGTCAGGAAGAGGCCGACGGCGAAGAGGCCACCGGTGACCATGTTCGCGAGGCCCGTACGGGCGCCCTCGCCGACACCGGCGGTGGACTCCACGAAGCAGGTGGTGGCGGAGCTGGAGGTGCCGCCGCCCGCGGCGACCGCGATGCCGTCGACGAACAGGACCTTGTTGACGCCGGGCAAGCTGCCCTTCTCGTCCAGCAGCTTGGCCTCGTCGCTGACGCCGAGGATCGTCCCCATCGCATCGAAGAAGCAGGACAGCAGCACGGTGAAGACGAAGAGGACACCGGTCAACAGGCCGACCTTCTCGAACCCGCCGAACAGGCTGACCTGGCCGACCAGGCCGAAGTCGGGCGAGGCCACCGGGTTGCCGGGCCACTCGGGCGTCGTCAGACCCCATCCGCCGGCCGGGATGTCCGCGACCGCGTTGATGACCAGCGCGACGACGGTCATCACGACGATCGAGACGAGGATCGCGCCCGGCACCTTGCGGACGATCAGCGCGAGCGTGAGCAGTACGCCGAGCACGAAGACCAGGACCGGCCAGCCGTTGAGGTGGCCGTCGCCGCCGAGCTGGAGCGGGACGGTGGTCTGCGCGGCGTCCGGGATCCGGGAGACGAAACCGGAGTCCACCAGGCCGATCAGCATGATGAAGAGGCCGATGCCGATGGCGATGCCCTTGCGCAGGCTGAGCGGCACCGCGCTCATCACGCGCTCGCGCAGGCCGGTCGCGACGAGCAGCATCACGACGAACCCGGCCAGGACGACCATGCCCATCGCGTCGGGCCAGCTCATGCGGGGCGCGAGCTGGAGCGCGACGACGGTGTTGACGCCGAGGCCGGCGGCCAGCGCGATCGGCACATTGCCGATGACGCCCATCAGCAGCGTGGAGAACGCCGCGGTCAGCACGGTGGCGGTGACCAGCTGGCCGCCGTCGAGCTGGTGACCGTACATGTCCTTCGCGCTGCCCAGGATGATCGGGTTCAGCACGATGATGTAGGCCATCGCGAAGAAGGTGGCGAGACCGCCGCGGATCTCACGGCCGACGGTGGAACCCCGCTCGGAGATCCTGAAGAAGCGGTCCAGCGGTCCGGATGTTCCCTGGGGGGCGGGCTTCGGGGCGGTGGCCACGGGGGTGGGGGCCGACGTGCTCATGCGGTCCTCATTGGTGATTCATACGAAGAAAACGGGCCAAGGCCAAACCGTTTCAGTATGAACACATGAACGAGAGGGCGTCCATCTCCGCGCGTAGACCCCGCCCGCCGCCACCTAGACTGACCGCATGGCGAAGTGGACCCCCAAACACGAGGCACCCGAGCCCCTTGAGGGGCCCGTGGTCGCCACCATCGTCGGCGGCACGATCCTGTGGTTCGTCCTCTTCCTGGTGCAGCTCCCCTTCTACGGCTGGTTCGACGACCGCGGCTGGGCGTGGTGGGTATGGACCTGCCTGGCTGGCGCCGGACTCGGCCTGATCGGTATTTGGTACGTGCGCGGGCGCGAGTCGGCGATCAAGCGCGCGCAGGCGGAGGCGGCCGAAGCGGCCGAGTCGAACCCTGAGTCCGGGTCACTCGACGGGTAAACCAGCACATCTCGCCGTACCGTCGAAAACATGACTCAGCGGGCAGAGATCGACGCGGGCTCCGAGCTCGATCCCGTACACCCCATGTCATTGCCGCCGACCGCCCGCAGAGTCCCCGGGCTCACTACGGCCGAGGTCGCCGAGCGGGTGGCGCGCGGCGAGGTCAACGACGTACCGGTGCGCAGTTCGCGCTCCACCACCGAGATCATCAGGTCCAACGTCCTCACCCGCTTCAACGCCATCATCGGCGTCCTCTGGGTGATCATGCTCTTCGTCGCACCGATCCAGGACGGCCTATTCGGCTTCGTGATCGTCGCCAACACCGGCATCGGCATCGTCCAGGAACTGCGCGCCAAGAAGACCCTCGACGGACTCGCCGTCATCGGCGAGGCCAAACCGAAGGTCCGCCGCAACGGGACGTCCGCCGAGGTGTCCACCTCCGAGATCGTCCTCGGCGACCTGGTCGAGCTGGGCCCCGGCGACAAGGCCGTCGTCGACGGCGAGGTCGTCGAGACCGACAGCCTGGAGATCGACGAGTCGCTCCTCACCGGCGAGGCCGACCCGGTGCTCAAACAGCCCGGCGACCAGGTCATGTCCGGCAGCTTCGTCGTCGCGGGCGGCGGCGCGTTCACCGCGACCAAGGTCGGCCGCGAGGCGTACGCCACCCAGCTCGCCGAGGAGGCGTCGCGCTTCACGCTCGTCCACTCCGAGCTGCGCAGCGGCATCAACCAGATCCTCAAGTTCGTGACCTGGCTCATGGTCCCGACGGCGATCGGCCTCATCATCAGCCAGCTGGTCGTCAAGGACACCGACTTCAGGAACTCGGTGGCGCGCACCGTCGGCGGCATCGTCCCGATGATCCCCGAGGGCCTTGTGCTGCTGACCTCGGTGGCCTTCGCGGTCGGCGTGATCCGGCTCGGCCGCAGGCAGTGCCTCGTGCAGGAGCTGCCCGCGATCGAGGGCCTCGCGCGGGTCGACGTGGTGTGCCTGGACAAGACGGGCACGCTCACCGAGGGCGGCATGGACGTCACCGAGGTGCGGCTGCTGAACGCCTCGGGAGCCGACGACGCGTACGTACGCACCGTGCTCGGCGCGCTGGGCGAGTCCGACCCGCGGCCCAACGCCAGCCTCCTGGCAATCAAGGAGGCCTACCCGGACGGCGCCTCCTGGCACTGCACCGAGGCGCTGCCCTTCTCCTCCGCCCGCAAGTACAGCGGCGCCAGCTTCAGCGAGGGCGGAGGCCGCAGCAGCAGCTGGCTGCTCGGGGCGCCCGATGTGCTGCTGCCGCACGGTGATCCGTACCTCGACGAGATCGACCTGTTCAACCGGCAGGGCCTGCGCGTCCTGCTGCTCACCCGTATCTGCAAGGACCTGGACGACCCGCAGATCACGGACGGCTCCAGCGCCACCGCCCTGGTCGTCCTCGAACAGCGGCTGCGTCCCGATGCCGCCGACACCCTCCAGTACTTCGCCGACCAGAACGTCGCCACGAAGGTCCTCTCCGGCGACAACGCGGTGTCGGTCGGCGCGGTGGCGGCCAAGCTCGACATGCCGGGCGCCACCGCCACCGTCGACGCCCGCACCCTGCCCTCCGACCGGGCCGAGATGGCGGACGCGATGGACGAGGGCGCGGTCTTCGGGCGGGTCACCCCGCATCAGAAGCGCGAAATGGTCGCGGCGCTCCAGTCGAAGGGCCATACGGTCGCGATGACGGGCGACGGCGTCAACGACGTACTCGCGCTCAAGGACGCGGACATCGGCGTCGCGATGGGCTCGGGGTCGGAGGCGACGCGGGCCGTGGCGCAGATCGTCCTGCTCAACAACAGCTTCGCGACGCTGCCGTCGGTGGTCGCCGAGGGCCGCCGGGTCATCGGCAACATCACCCGGGTCGCCACCCTCTTCCTCACGAAGACGGTGTACTCCGTGCTGCTGGCCATTCTGGTGGTCTGCTCGCAGGTCGAGTACCCGTTCCTGCCACGCCACTTGACGCTGCTGTCCACGCTGACGATCGGTGTCCCGGCGTTCTTCCTGGCGCTGGCGCCCAACAAGGAGCGTGCCCAGCCGCACTTCGTACGCAGGGTGATGCGGTACTCGATCCCGAGCGGCATCATCGCCGCATCCGCGACCTTCTGTACGTACCTGCTGGCCCGGTCGCACTACACGGGCCCGGACGCCCTGTCCTCCGAGACGAGCGTGGCGACGCTCACGCTCTTCCTGGTGTCCCTCTGGGTCCTGGCGATCATCGCCCGCCCGTACACCTGGTGGCGTGTCGGCCTGGTGGCCGTGATGAGCCTCTGCTTCGTGCTCGTGCTCGTCGTGCCGTGGCTGCAGGACTTCTTCGCGCTGAGGCTGATGGGCACGATGCTGCCGTGGACGGCGGTGGGGGTGGCGGCGGTGGCGGCGGCCGCCCTGGAGCTGGTGTGGCGCTGGGTCGGCCGCCGCTTCCCCGCGTAGCGGGAGTCCTGCTTCCGGTGCTCAGCGCACGTCGACGTAGTCACCGCTCGCGGTGATCGCGGGGGTGGTGGTCGTACCCGAGAACGCGTAGCGCCAGTAGCCGTCGGACGCGGCGGTGACGGTCGACTTCAGGTCGCCGGTGCCGTTCGACGTCACCGTCTTGAGGGTGGTGTACGTGGTGGTCCCGGCCTTGCGGAACTGGAGCTTCACCGGCTGGCCGGTGTAGCCCGCGTACTTGTACGTCTCCCAGTTGGCGCGGGCCAGCTTGCCCGTGACCGTGATGGTGTTGCCCCTCACGACCGGCTCCGGGGAGGCGTTGGCCGACAGCGTGGACTGGCGCTGGAGCTTGAAGGAAGCGGACTTCTGCTTCCAGACGTAGTCACCGTCGGCCGCATCGACCCAGGCGTCGACGTACCAAGTGCCGGCCTTCTCGTTGGAGTACGCCAGGTCGACGCGGGGGTCGACCGAGAAGGTGCCGGTGCAGGTGTTGTCCACGCAGTCGACATCGGTGGGCTCCAGCGAGCCGAAGCCCGGGCCGTTCAGGGTGAGGTCGGCCCCGATGATCCCGGAATCGTCCGCAGCGGTGACCGTGACGGTGAACGTCCTGACCTCGGTGGTGCCGACCACGACGTTCTTGCCGCCGTTGACGACGACCTCGGTAATGGCGGTGTCACCGTGGCCACCGTCCGCCTGGGCGGCCGGGACGGCGAGAGCGGACAGAGCCAGGGCGCCGGAAACGGCGGCCACAGTGGTGCGAATGCGCATGAATTTCCCCACGATTGATGCGATCGGTCCCACGCCGCGTCTCCCCCCGGCGGAAACCTTGGTGTGTTGAGCGAAATGCGACGGCGGCCGCCTTGAGCCGGTGTGGCTCCGGGCGGCCGCCGCGCTGCCCCCGCGGACGGGGGCTCAGTGCCTGTGTCAGTGCTTAGCGCACGTCGAGGTAGTCACCGGCCGCGGAGACCGCGGGGGTGGTGGACGTACCCGCGAAGCTCCAGCGCCAGTAGCCGTCCGAGACGGCGGTGGAGGTGGTCGACAGGTTGCCGGTGCTGTTCGTGTTCACCGTCTTGAGGGTGCTGTACGTGGTGGTGCCGGCCTTGCGGAACTGAAGCTTCACCGGCTGGGCGGTGTAGCCCGCGTAGGTGGACGTCTCCCAGTTGGCGCGGGACAGCTTGCCCGTGATCGTGACGGGCTTGCCCTTCACGACCGGCTCGGGGGACGCGTTGGCCGTCAGCTTCGAGGCGCGCTGGACGAGACCGGTGCCGGCCACTTCCTTGGACACGTAGTCACCGTCATTGGCGCGGGTGAGCGCCCACACCTTCCAGGTGCCGGCCAGGGCGTTCTTGTAGAGGTCGATCTGGGGGTCGACCGTCACGCTCACGGTGCAGGTGGAGGTCGTGGCGTTGACCTTGACGCAGTCCGCGTCTTCCTGCTCCGGGGTGAGCGCGCCGTCGATCCCGGTCTCGTTGAAGGAGGTGCCGTGCCAGAGGAACTGGTCACTGCCCGCGATGCCGGACGGGTCGGTGGCCGTGACGGCGATCGTGAACGTCTTCGCGGCGGTGGTGCCGACCACGATGCCCTTGCCGCCGTTGACGACGACCTTCGTGATCTGGGTGTCCCCGACAACCTCGTCCTGCTGCGCGGCTGCCACGAAGGGCGAGCTGCGGAAGTCCGGGCGCTCGTCGGCCTGAGCGGCCGGGACGGCGAGAGCGGACAGAGCCAGGGCGCCCGAAACGGCAGCCACAGTGGCACGAATGCGCATGTATGTACGTCCCCACATGAATGCGAGCCCGCCGCGTTTCCCCCGGCGGGATCTTTGAGTGTCGAACGAAGTGTAAGGAGACTGCAGAGATTTCGTAAACAAGAAATCAGTCGAACCAGCGGTCCCGTGCCAATTCTTCCGTCCGCGACGGGCCTTCGATCAGCGCCGCCACCTCGAAGCGGCGCGGCCACTGGCCCGCCGACCAGGCAAGACCCGCCGCCACACCCTCCAGGGTGGCCGCGTGGACCACGCCGTCGGGGGTGCGGCGCCAGTCGAGTTCGACGCCGCCCGCGAGGAGCTCTTCGTGTTCGATGTACGTGTCGGGGGTTTCGGCGCCGAGCAGGACGCGTACCGCTTCCGGAACCTCCCGCTCCACGCCCTCCGACGTCACCGCCGCCTCGGCCGACTCGCTCAGGCGGCGCACCTGGAAGAGCTCCGCAAGGAAGCCGGCCCTGGAGGGGGCCACCGGCAGCAGCGGCAGGCCCGCCGTGAGCGGCAGCAGGTCGGGGGCGTCGGCGATCACCGCGTCCGAGGCGTCGACGACCCGTACCTCGCCGTCCACGACCGCGCGCAGCTCGTCGGGGAGGGTCACCTGGTCGGGGTCGAGGAACGCCAAAGCGCCGTACAAGCCGTGCAGTTGACGTGCGCTGACCGTGCGGCCGGGGTCCGCGAGGCGGCCCAGGAGCTCGGCCGCGCCGCCCGGCTCGTCGAGGAGTGCGGCCACTGAGGTCCGTACGCCCAGGGCCCGCAGGACCTGCTCGTCCTCGAATCCGGTCGCGTCCACGGACGCGTACAGCCCGTCGAGCAGCGGATCGCCGCCCGCCGACCTGAGGCCCGCGGGGCGGCGCCCGTCGAGGACGGGGTGGTCGCGCAGCCACCATGCGGTGTACGGGCGTACGGACTGCGTCGTGCCGTCCGGCAGCAGCACGCGCACGGGCTGGGTCAGCGCGTCCCGCAGCGGCGGCTGGGCGAGCAGCGCGAGGGCCTGCGGCCAGGCGTCGTCGTCGACCAGGTCCAGGTCGCGTACGGCGACGATCTCGGTGGCGACCGGCGGCACGGGCGTTTCCGGCAGCTGGTCGAGGATGTCCTCGCACCACACGTCCACGGCGTCCAGCAGGCCGACGTCGTCGGGCTCGGCGAAGTCGCCCTCGCGCGGCTCCAGTTCGTCGGGGTCGAGTACGACGTCCGTCGTCCGTACGAGCGCGAAGTTGGCCAGGACACCGCAGGCGGTGAGCGGCTGCTCGCCCCAGCGGGCGGCCAGATCCGCGTCGCACAGCGCGAGCTCGTCCTGGCGCATGATGTGCGCGAACGGGCTGTGGGGCAGGACGAGTTCACCGGCGGGCGAGAGCTCGCCGTCCTCGTCGGGGAGGGCGAGCGCGCCCAGCCAGGGCTCGTCGCCCGGCGAGAGCTCGGCGTCCCGCACGAGCGCCAGAACCGTTTCCGCCAGCTCCTCGGCGTCCGGCGCGTCCTCGTCCCACATCCCGCCGTCGTCCATCGAGGCGGCGACCGCGAGCCGCACCTGCGGGGTGGTCAGCACGGCGCGCGGGGTGGCGGGCAGCGCGCCGAGCTTTTCGAGGAGGGGGTGGGCGGCGTCGGGGTGGGCCACCTTCAGGCCGAGGCGGGCGAGCTGGGCCGGGTCGCCGCCGTCCTCCGCGAGCGGCAGCAGCACCTGCCGGGGGCCGATTGCCGTACGGCCACTGGCGAGCGGCACGGGCAGCCCTGACAGGCGGTCCGGGTCCACGCCGGCCAGCGACTCGTAGAGCCGGTGCCACCAGGCGGGGTCGCGCTCGGCGCCCGCGAGGCGCTCGATGGCGTCGCCCAGCGGCAGCCGGCCCACGCCGAGGGTGCGCAGCTCGGCGCGGCGCTCCAGCCCTGCGGGCAGCAGCGTCGGCAGAACCTCGGCCATGACGCGCACCGTGTCGGCGCCCGCGCCCTCCACGACCTCCGCCTCGAACGGGCGCAGGGCGGTGAGCTCCTCGGACGGCGCGGCGGGGGCGAGGAACGCGACGCGCGGCAGCCGGTCGGTGATCGCGCGGCGCAGCGCCCCGTCCAGCTCGCTCTTGCCGAGCGGGCCGGGGACGAGGTCGACGGTGGCGGTGGAAACGGGCTCCCAGTCGCCGAGCAGTTCGGCGTACGCATCGGCCGCGCGCTGCACGAGGAAATCGGTCAGCGGGCCCGGCGCCGGGTGGCGGCGGGTGGTGTCCAGCGGCAGCGACGCGATCAACAGGGCGGGTACGCCGAGGGGTTCGTCGGTCGGCGTGGGCGCGTGCACGACGGGAGCCGTGCGGGGCTGCTGCGGTGCGCCTTCCGTGTCCACGGGGACGGCCCAGGTGACCGCCCAGTGGGGGCGCAGGCGCTCCTCGACGGGGCGGTCGGCGAGGAGTGCGGGCTTGAGGTTGCCCGTGTGGGTGACGGTGCGCCAGCGGGTGGTGCCGCGGGCGGTGTCGTCGATGTGCACGTAGTCCTCGTGCACGGTCCGGGTCAAGATCCGTGCGGCGTCGGGCGTTTCGACGACGACCTCGGTCAGGCCCGGCAGGGTCAGCAGCAGGGCGTCGTCGATGCCGTCGAGGAGGTGCTGGACGAGGTCGACGGCGCCGCCGTCGCGCAGCGGGAGGACGACGACGGTGTCGTACCCGTTGGGCGCGGTGCCCTCGGCGGGCAGCGGCAGCCGGAGCAGGGGTACGTGCCCGTCGCGGCGGCGCAGCTCGTCGGCGAGCCCGCCGCTCTGCGCGACCTGGGCGGCGTGCTCCGCCAGGCCCCGGGCTTCGGCCAGGGACCAGCGGACGCCGCCGTGCAGGCCGAGGACGGCGGGCTCGTCGCTGACCGCCAGCACGGCGGCGAACCCGACGCCGAAGCGGCCGACCGCGCTGTCCGTGTCCTCGCGCTTGGCGGAGGCGCGCAGGGTGCTGAGCGATTCGACGCCGGCGGCGTCGAGGGGGGCGCCGGTGTTGGCCGCGGCGAGGACGGCGGGGGCGTCGGCGGTGGCCGCGTGCAGGGTGAGCCGGAGCCGGCCGGTCACGCCGGCGCGGGCGGCGGCGTCGGCGGCGTTCTGCGCCAGCTCCACGACGAGGCGGTCGCGGTAGCCGCCGAGGGCGAGGTCCTCCTCGGCGTTGGCGTCCTCACGGAAGCGGGCGGAGCTCGCGGTCCACGCGTCGAGCACCCCACGCCGCAGCCGCGCTGTCCCGAACGGATCGGCCTCGTCGGTCGCCCTGACGCTCACGCTTGTCTCCGCTCTGCTCTGTCACGATGTGCGGCCCGAACGTACCGCGCGCCGATGGATGCTCGACGCCAGGCCGGACCGGACGTCCGCGACTCGCGACTTCCCTCTCCCAGCCCCTGCCCGATTTCAGCCACGCAAGCGCCCCACCCCGACAAAAAACGCCCTGATCGGGCAGCTCCGCTGGGCGACGGGCGGGGAGGGGAGAGCGCCGCAGGCAACCTGCACCGCACCGCCCAGAGGCCGTCAGGCCACCGTCTCAGGAGTGGCCGAGTTCCTCCGTCGGCTCGTCCGTCGTCGTCGGCACCGAGCCGCCTTCCGGATCCGGACGCAGCGGAAACGCGTCCGTCCCCATCGAATCCAGCACCGGCGGCGCCGGCCGCAGCGGCTTCGGCATGACCGCGGCCTCGGAGTGGCCCCCGCAGCCGTACGCCAGGGACACCACATGCCCGTCCGCGGGCGAGAATTCGTTGGCGCACACACCGAACGCCTGCCGCAGCGACCCCGCCAACGGCACCAGGAAGGCGCACGTGACGCATGTGGCGGGCGCAGCCTGCGCCATGGGGGTCTTCGCGCCGTACGACTCGTCCCAGCGGTCGGCCGCGATGTGCAGCCCGTACCGCGACAGGACCCGCGCACGCCGCATCCCCAGCTCTTCGGCGACCGCCGCGATCGAGCCGCGCGATGGCACCAGCGGCAGCGCGGCCGGCGGGCCGTCCGTGACTTCCGCGTCCTCCGCCTCGACGAGGTCGGCCATCTCCTCCGAGACCGCGGAGTCCGGCGGCGGGGCGTCCTCGCCCGTGTAGCCGGGCTCCAGGCGCAGATCGTCCGCCTCGGTGGGGAGGAGGTCGCCCGGCCCCATGTCGCCGGGGCGCAACCGCTCGCTCCACGGCACCCATTCGGGCGCCAGCAGCGAATCGGGTCCCGGCAGCAGAACCGTCTCGTCGACGGTGACCAGCTTGGCCCGCGACGCGCGGGCGACCGTCACCGCCCAGCGCCAGCCCCGGTAACCGGGTTCCTTGCACTCGAAAAGGTGTGTGACGACCCGGTCACCCTCCGCAAAGAGGGAGACATGCTCGCCGACCACCCCGGGGAAGGCGGCCTCCTCGGCCGCCTCGCGGGCAAGGTCTACCGCCTCGGCGCACAGGCGGTCAGGGGTTCGGCTTCGCGTCGTCGCAGCACTCACAGGTCTCGCTTCTCTCCTACGCCGTCTCACGGGTGCGCCAACGGATGCCCGTACGAGTACGAGATACGAGGTGCGAGCTGCGGGCGGAGCGGACCGGAGGGCCGCGTCGACGTCCGCGCCCGACCTGTCTCGGTCTCGGGCGCACTTTCTGTCACCCATTCTGCGGGATGACGGAGAGGCGCGCGGCCGAGGACAACCGCCGGTGGCGCGCTACGCACGCTACCCCCTCTGCCGCCCCGGGCCCACCTGCACGCCTCCTTTGCCGGACTTCGGACGTGAGGAAGGGGCGCGCAAGCCCGCGTGAGGCCCCGTAAAGCAGGGAAAGCGGGCGGAAAGTGCGCTGAAAGATCGAGAGCGACCGGAATGCCCCGGCGAAGAGGACGAACGCCGGACGTACGGAAAAACGACTCGCCGACCGGCCCCGCCGGGCCCCGTTTCCGGTTCGCTTCCGGGGGGCGTGGGGCACTATGACGACGTGGTTGCCGAAAAGCCGTCCGACGGATCCGGTCCACTCCGCAGAGCGGGCCGTGCGGTCGGCCGCGCCCTGCACATGCCGTTCACCGGTACGGCCAAGGGCATCCGCCGCGCCACCCACGCCCACGGAGCGGGCGAGTCCGGTCTCGGCAAGCTGATCGAGCTGCACGCCGTGAACGGCGCCGGCGACATGATGATCACCGTCGCGCTCGCCTCCACGGTCTTCTTCTCCGTCCCCACGGACGAGGCACGCGGCCGCGTAGCGCTCTATCTCGCGGTCACCATGGCCCCCTTCACCCTCCTCGCCCCGGTGATCGGCCCGCTGTTCGACCGCATCCCGCACGGCCGCCGGGCGGCCATGGCGGGCGCGATGCTGGCCCGCGCGATGCTGGCGGTCGCGATGTCCGGCGCGGTGGCGACGGGCGATCTGGAGCTGTATCCGGCGGCGCTGGGCGTACTGGTGTCGTCGAAGGCGTACGGAGTCGTACGCAGCGCCGTCGTCCCACGGCTCCTCCCGCCCAATTTCTCCCTCGTAAAGGCGAACTCGCGGGTGACGCTGGCCGGTCTGCTGGCGACGGGCCTGGCCGCTCCGGTAGGGGCTGGGCTGCAGGCGATCGGGCCTCAGTGGCCGCTGTACGGGGCGTCCGCGCTGTTCACCGTCGGCGGGTTCCTGGCGTTCACGCTGCCGCACAAGGTCGACTCCGCGAAGGGCGAGCGGAAGGCCATGCTGCTGGAGCACGGTCTGGAGCACGGCCACCTGCAGCACCGCAAGCCCGGCCTGCGGACCGTCGGGCCTTCCGTACTGCACGGCCTCCAGGCCAATGCGGCGCTGCGCTGCCTGTCCGGCTTCCTGATCTTCTTCCTGGCGTTCCTGCTGCGCGAGGACCCGCTCGGCGGGCAGAGCGCCGCCGTGTCGCTGGGGATCGTCGCCGTTGCGGCGGGGGTGGGCAACGCCCTCGGTACGGCCGTGGGGGCGTGGCTCAAGTCCCGCGGCCCCGAGAAGATCATCGCGACGGTGCTGGGGCTGACGCTGTGCGTGGCCATCGGCGCGGCGGTGCTCTTCGGCGGGCTGATGGTGGCGGTGCTCGGCGCGACCGCCGGCCTGGCCCAGGCGCTGGCCAAGCTGTCCCTGGACGCGCTGATCCAGCGGGACGTGCCCGAGCAGGTACGGACGTCCGCGTTCGCCAGGTCGGAGACGCTGCTCCAAATGGCGTGGGTGGCGGGCGGAGCCATCGGAATCGCTCTGCCGCTCAACGGCTCGCTCGGCATGGCCGTCGCCGCGGGCCTTCTCGCGACGGGCGCGGCGCTGTCCGTACGGGGCCTCCTGCACGCTGCCCGGCGCGGCACGCCGCACCCCCGCGTGGCGTGAGGTGCGTCGGGCGATAGCCTTCGCCCCATGACCGTTGCGCTCCTCTCTGGTAAGGCCCGCCGCACCACCGCTGTCATCGGCGCCGTGTCGGCCGGGCTCCTCGTCCTGTCCGCCTGCGGCGACAAGCCGACGCCGCTCGCGACCGTGACGGTCGGCAAGGACTCGGTGCACACCGAGGCCTCGTGCTACAACGACGGCTCCGCGATCAAGGAATCCCTGCTCCAGGGCTGCCTGAACAAGAAGGCCGAAAAGACCATCAAGGTCTCCATGGACGACAAGGTCCGCTTCGGCGTCGACCCCGAGATCGCCGACGAGGGCTGGACGCTCTTCATCAACGGCCAGCAGGCCGAGCAGGAGCCGTACAAGAAGTCGTACCGCTCCATCCCGGGCAGCGCCTTCTTCGCCGCCCAGCAACAGCAGGTGCCGGGCACGCCGAGCCCCGACGAGGCGCAGGTCAGCATCGTCGAGACCAAGGGCAAGAAGCTCACCGGCATCTGGCACTTCAAGCTGGAGAAGACCTCCTGACCACCCTCCTGACCAGGAGGAACACCTGATGCGTGTTCTCGTCGTGACCGCGGTACCCGCCGAGCGGGACGCGGTCACGCGCGCGTTCGGCCCCGGTTTCGCGGCCGATGTCATCGCTGCCGGAGTGGGCCCTGCGGCCGCCGCCGCAGGAGCCGCGACCGCGCTGGCCACTCGCCCGTACGGCCTGGTGATCTCGGCCGGGATCGGCGGCGGGTTCCGGCTCGTCGCCCCGCCCGAGTCCGTGGTCGTCGCCGACGCGATCGTCGCCGCCGATCTGGGCGCCGAGACGCCCGACGGCTACGTCCCGGTGACCGCCCTCGGCTTCGGCACCGTGGAGCACCGGCCGCCCGCCGCTCTCGTACGGGCCGTCGCGGACGCCACCGGCGCGGTGACCGGCACCGTGCTGACCGTCTCCACCGTGACCGGTTCCGCCGCCCGGGCCGACGAACTGCGCGCCCGCCATCCGCAGGCCGCCGCCGAGGCGATGGAGGGCTTCGGCGTCGCCGAGGCGGCCGCGCTGCACGGCGTGCCGGTGCTGGAGATCCGCGCCGTGTCCAACGCGGTGGGGCCCCGCGACCGGGCGGCCTGGCGCATCGGCGAGGCACTGGATGCGCTCAGCGCGGCATTCGGGAAGCTCGCGCCCGTACTCGAAGGTTGGGAATGACATGACTGACAGGTTGCGGATCGCCTATTCGCCTTGCCCGAACGACACCTTCGTCTTCGACGCGTGGGCGCACGGCCGGGTGCCGGGCGCGCCCGAGCTCGATGTGACGTTCGCGGACATCGACATCACCAACGGGATGGCGGAGCGCGGGGAATTCGACGTGCTCAAGGTGTCGTACGCCGTGCTGCCGTGGGTCCTTGAGGAGTACGCGCTGCTGCCCTGCGGCGGGGCGCTGGGGCGTGGCTGCGGCCCACTGGTGCTTGTGAATAAGCACAGCTTGACGCGGGAGGCCGGTATCGATCTGACGGGGAAGACCGTCGCCGTGCCGAGCGAACGCTCGACGGCGTATCTGCTGTTCCGGCTGTGGACCGCGGATGTTCTGCCGGGCGGGGTCGGCGAGGTCGTCGTCATGCCGTTCCACGAGATCATGCCGGCGGTGCGCGACGGCAAGGTCGACGCGGGGCTCGTCATCCACGAGGCGCGCTTCACCTATCAGGATTACGGGCTGCACTGCCTCGCCGACATGGGCGAGCACTGGGAACTGACGACCGGCCTGCCGATCCCGCTGGGCGCGATCATCGCCAAGCGCTCGCTGGGCACGGAGCGGCTGCACGAAATCGCGGCGGCGGCGCGGACGTCGGTGCTGATGGCGTGGGACGACCCGCAGACGTCGCGGCCGTACGTGCTGGAGCACGCGCAGGAGATGAATCCGGCGGTGGCGGATCAGCACATTGGGCTGTACGTGAATGAGTTCACGGCGGATCTGGGTGTGGACGGATACGCGGCGGTACGGGGGTTGCTCACGCGAGCGGCGGCGGAGGGCCTGGTTCCGGCGTTGGGCCCGGATGCGCTGACGTTCGCGTGATTTCCCCGTAACTGGGGCTCAGCCCAGTTACGGGAAAGTCCCACCTACACGTCCAGTTGGTCCGCCACCGCACGCAGCAGGCCCGCGATCTTCTTGCCCGCCGCCTTGTCCGGGTAACGCCCGCGCTCCAGCACCGGCGTAATGCTCTCCAGCAACGTAGTCAGGTCCTGCACGATCGAGGCCAGTTCGTCCGGTTTGCGCCGCTGCGCGGCCGCCACCGACGGGGTCGGGTCGAGGATCGTCACCGTCAGCGCCTGGTCACCGCGTTGACCTGCTACGACGCCGAACTCGACACGCTGGCCGGGCTTCAGGGCGTCGACTCCGGCAGGGAGCACCGACGAGTGAACGAAGACGTCGCCGCCGTCGTCGCGGGAGAGAAAGCCGAAGCCCTTCTCGCTGTTGAACCACTTGACCTTGCCGGTAGGCACGTCTGTCCTCGTCCTCGTACTCGTCGTTGTTGAAGTGGAAAACGGCTCTGGATAGCACTGCAGCGGGTCGTAGGACCCGCCACCACCAAGGCTAATGGTCCAGGGGCTGGTGACAAGACGGCACCGGGTGGTTCCTCCGGGCAGGGAACTACCCTGGCCGGGTGAGTACTGAAACCCAATCAACCCAGGCCGGGGCCGGGGACCGACTGGTTCGCGTCGGTGCCGTCGTCTTCTTCGTCGGCGCGGTGGCCACACTGGTCACGGTCGCCCCGCTGTTCCTCGGTACCGAGCCGTTCCCCTCAGTCGCGTACGCCGTGTGCATGCTGATGGGCGCCGGCTTCGTGATCGCCGCCGCCGGGGTTCTCCGGTCGATCGCCGCGCAGCGGCGTCAGGCGCGTTCCGCGCAGTAGGCGTTCAGCCAGGCCGGGAACGCGGTGAGGTCGGCCAGGACCACGTCCGCGCCGGCCTCGCGCAGTGCGTCCGCGCCGCAGGGACCGGTGGGTACGGCGACGGAAAACGCGTCCGCCGCCCGCGCCCCGCGGACGTCCCCGGTGTGGTCGCCGACGTACACCGACGCGCCGTGCTCGCGCAGAGCCTCCGCCTTGGCCTCCGCCCAGAGCCGGCCGATGACCGCGTCCGGCTCGATGCCGAGGTGCGCGAGGTGGAGCTTGGCGTTCCGCTCGTGCTTCGCGGTGACGACGACGGCCCGGCCGCCGACCGCCCGTACCGCCGCGACGGCTTCGCGCGCGCCCGTCATGGCGGGGGACGGCGTGATGGCGTACTCCGGGTAGATCGCGCGGTAGCGGTCGCCCATCTCCTGGATATGGGCGGCGGGGAACCAGTGCGCCAACTCCAGCTCCAGGGGCGGGCCGAGCCGGGTGACCGCCAGGTCGGCGTCGATGTATGTCCCGGTCTCGGCGGAAAGCGCCTGATACGCGGCCCTGATGCCGGGCCTGGAGTCGATCAGCGTCATGTCCAGGTCGAAACCGACCGTCAGCGGGTACGTAGCCATGACGGCCATTGTGCCGATGCGCAGTATGCCGACGAGCGCCTCCGGCCCCGGCCCGCCCCAACACCCCACCCGTACACTTAGCCAAGCCTTACCAACTTCCCGATTGGGTCAGATGCGAGCCGCCGCCAGCCACCCCAGACGCACCCTGGTGACCCGCCGCATCGGCTGGACGACGGCGGCCGTCGCGGCTCTCCTGCTCTCCGTCCTGCTGAGCCTCGCGGTCGGTGCCCGGTCCATCGCGCCCTCGGAAGTCTTCGACGTACTCCTCCACGGCGGCCACAGTGACGCCGCCGAGGTCGTACGCACCATGCGGGTGCCGCGCACGCTCATCGGCCTGATGGTCGGCGTCGCGCTGGCGCTCGCCGGAGCCGTGCTGCAGGGCATCACCCGCAATCCGATCGCCGACCCGGGGATCCTCGGGATCAGCCAGGGCGCGTCGGTCGGGGTCGTCCTCGCGATCGCGTTCGCCGGGATCCACTCGCTGACCGGGTACGTGTGGTTCGCGTTCGCAGGCGCGGCGGTCGCGTCGGTCGCGGTGTACGCGATCGCAGCGAGCGGGCGGGGCGGCGCCACGCCGGTCAAACTCGCGCTGGGCGGCGCCGCGATCAACGCACTGCTCGCCTCCGTGACGATGGCGATCCTGACGACGAAGGCGGCGGCGCTCGACGAGTTCCGCTTCTGGCAGGTCGGGTCGGTGGCCGGGCGCGATGCCGAAGTCGTGGGGCAGATCTGGCCGTTCCTGGCGGTGGGGCTGGTGCTGGTGCTGTCGGTGGCGCGCGGCCTCGATGCGCTGGCGCTCGGCGAGGACGTGGCGAAGGGGCTCGGCCAGAACGTCGCGACGGTACGGATCGTGGGCGGCGTGGGCGCGACGATCCTGACCGGCGCGGGGGTCGCGGCGGCGGGCCCGATCGCCTTCGTGGGCCTCGCGGTGCCCCACATCGCCCGGGCGGTCGTGGGCAGCGATCACCGGTGGGTGCTGCCGATGGCGGCGCTGATCGGGCCGGTGATGCTGCTGGTCTCGGACGTGGTGGGCCGGGTGATCTTCCCGCCGAGCGAGGTTCCGGCGGGCGTGATGACGGCGCTGATCGGCGTGCCGTTCCTGGTCGCCCTGGTACGACGAAAGGCGGTACCGGCGTGAGCACGAGCAGCGCTGTTGTCGTCGGGCCCGCTCCGGTGCGGGCCGGAATCCGGCCTGCCGGGTACACGGTTCTGCGGGTCGGGCGGGGGCGGTTCCTGCTGCACCGGCGGGCCGCTGTCGTTGCCGGGGTGCTCGGTCTCGTACTGGCGTCGGTCTGTGTCGCGTACCTCTCCGTCGGCGAGAGCAACGTGGCGCCCGCCGAGGTGGTCAAGGTCGTCCTCGGGCAGCCGTCGGCCGACGAACTGGTTGTGGGGACGCTGCGGCTGCCCCGCATGGTCGTCGGGCTGCTCGTCGGCGCCGCGTTCGGTGTGGCCGGGGCGCTCATCCAGACCGTCGCGCGCAATCCGCTGGCCAGCCCCGACATCATCGGCATCAGCCACGGCGCGGGCGCGCTCACCGTCGGGGCGATGACCTTCGGCGTCACGTCGTACACCGTGCTGCCGTACCTGTCCGTCGCGGGCGGGATCCTGGCCGCCGCCCTCGTGTACGCCTTCGCCTGGCGGGGCGGGCTGCACGCCACGCGCTTCGTGCTCATCGGGATCGGGTTCGCGATCGCTCTGCGGTCCATTACGCATCTGTTCCTGACCAAGGGCGACTACCTCGTAGCCCAGCAGGCCCAGATCTGGATGACCGGCTCGCTCAACGGGCGGGGCTGGGACGAGGCCGGGCCCCTCGGTCTTGTGCTGCTGGTCCTGCTGCCCGCCGTGCTGTGGGCCGCCCGCGCCCAGCGCGCCGTGTCGATGGACGACGACACCGCGACCGCGCTGGGCGTACGGCTGGGGCGGGTGCGGCTCGGGCTCGTCCTCACCGGGGTCGTGCTCGCGTCCGTCGCGACGGGGACGGCCGGGCCCGTCGACTTCGTGGCGCTGCTCGCACCGCAGATCGCCCGCCGCATGACCCGTACCGCGCAGATCCCGCTGCTGTGTTCGGCGCTGATGGGCGCGGTGATCGTGGTGCTGGCGGATCTGCTGGCCCGCAAGCTCCTCTCGCCCACCGAACTGCCGGTGGGCGTCCTGACGGCGGCGGTCGGCGCCCCGTACCTGATCTGGCTCATCGTCAAGGGCCGTACTGGAGGCAAGGCGTGAGCAGGCTCACCGCTCGCGAGCTGACGCTCGCCTACGAGGACCATACGGTCGTGCACGAGCTCGAACTGGCCGTGCCCGACGGGCAGGTGACCGTCATCGTCGGGCCGAACGCGTGCGGAAAGTCCACCACCCTGCGTGCGCTGGGGCGGCTGCTCAAGCCGAAGAGCGGCGCCGTACTGCTCGACGGCGCCGAGCTCGCGAAGACCCCGACCAAGAAGATCGCGCAGTCGATCGGACTGCTGCCGCAGACCCCCGTCGCGCCCGAGGCGATCACCGTCGCCGACCTCGTCGCGCGCGGCCGCCAGCCGCACCAGCACTGGTGGCAGCAGTGGTCGGACGAGGACGAGCGCGCCGTGACCGACGCCATGGAACGTACGGACGTCACCGCGCTCGCCGAGCGGCCGGTCGACGCGCTGTCCGGCGGGCAGCGGCAGCGCGTATGGATCGCGATGGCGCTCGCGCAGGAGACGGATCTGCTGCTGCTGGACGAGCCGACGACGTACCTCGACATCTCCCACCAGGTGGAGGTGCTGGACCTGGTGCGCCGGCTCAACCATGACCGCGGTCGCACCGTCGTCGCCGTCCTCCACGACCTCAACCAGGCGGCCCGGTACGCCGACCACCTCGTCGCGATGAAGGACGGCCGCACAGTCGCTGAGGGCCACCCGAAGGACATCGTCACGGCGGAGCTCGTACGGGAGGTCTTCGGCCTCGCTTCGACAGTGATCCCGGACCCCGTGACCGGTTCGCCTCTGGTGATTCCGGGTATGCCGTGGCGCCCGGCGTCGGCCGAATCCGGCGCGGCCGACGTGACCGACTCCGGCGAACCTGCCGACGCCGTCCCCGCCGAGGACGGCGATTCTCCCAGCGCCCAACCCCTGCGAAAGGCACCCACCTCATGACGACCGGTACCCTCCGCCGCCGTGGCCTCGCCGTCGGCTCGCTCGCCGTGGCCGCCGCCCTCGCGCTCTCCGCCTGCGGTTCGTCGTCCTCGTCCGACGACGGCGCCAAGGGGGGCAAGACCCGTACCGTCAAGACCGCCATGGGGGACGTGAAGGTCGCGGAGCACCCCAAGCGTGTCGTCGTACTCGACACCGCCGAGCTGGACTCCGCGATCACCCTCGGCGTGAAGCCGGTCGGGTCCACCCACGTCGAGGCTTCCTCGGGCTTCCTGAGCTACCTGCCCAAGGACAAGGTCGCGGGCATCAAGGACGTCGGCGAGATGATGAACCCCAACATGGAAGCCATCGCCGCCCTCCGGCCCGACGTGATCCTCACCAGCAAGATCCGGCACGGCGACAAGTACGCCGAGCTGAAGAAGATCGCTCCGACCGTGATGACGGAGACCACCGGCTACCCCTGGAAGGAGAACTTCCGGACGCACGCCGACGCCCTCGGCAAGAAGGCCGAGGCCGAGAAGGTCGTCGCCGACTACCAGGCGCACGCCAAGAAGGTCACCGACGCGGTCGGCGGTCCGGCGAAGGCCAAGGAGACCGAGGTCAACGTCATCCGCTTCATGGAGGGCTCCGACATCCGGCTGTACGGCGACCAGAGCTACATCGCCACCCTCCTCGCCGACGTGGGCGTGGGCCGCCCGGCCATCAGCAAGAAGGCCAAGGACGGATTCTCGTACGACCTGAGCCCCGAGAAGATCGACCTCGCGGACACGGACGTCATCTTCCAGTCGACGTACGGCGACCCGAAGAAGGCCAAGGAGACGCAGACCACCGGCAGCGGCCTGTGGAAGAACATGTCCGCCGTCAAGAACGGCAAGGTCTTCACGGTCGACGACGAGCTGTGGATCCAGGGCATCGGCTACACCGCCGCAGACAAGATCCTGGACGAGATGCAGGGCTTCCTGACCAAGAAGTAGCAGGAAGCAGCAAGAGGCAGACGGCTGACAGCTGACGGAATCGGACGGCTGTCAGCGCCTCCGCGCCCGCCACACCAGGTACAGCGCGGAGGCGACGGCCGCCGCCTGTACGACCTCGGGCCACATGCCCGAGACCGCCTCGCCCATCGCGCCCTGCGCTATCGGCTCTCCCCAGCGCCCGTCCGTCCGGCCCCACAGCCAGACGACGCCGCCCGTCGCGACCAGCCCCGGCAGGCCGAGCACCGCCCACTTCGCCTGGGCGCGGCTGATGCGCTGGGAGGCGTACGCAAGGAGCCAGCCGCCGCCCAGCGCGAGCCAGTTGCGGAATACGGCGCCGCCGACGAGCAGCGCGGCGGCGAGCAGCAGGACGAGGTTGGGGGGCGGGCGTGATGCGGCAGTCGGCGCCGGTTCCGGCTCGGTTTCTGTGGCCGTACGGCGCCGGAGCCTCGGACGCCACCGGCGCGGGGCGTCGTCGGCCGCCTTCTCGACCGCCTCGGCTTCCGCCTCCGCCTCCGCCTCCGCTGTCTCCGCCTCCGCCTTGGTGGGCTCCGTGGACGGCGGGGGCTTCAGTATTTCGGGGATCTCGACCCCGCCGACGAAACCGGGCACTGTCGCGCCCATGCCGAAAGGCCCCGGCTCCACGCGCCACCAGTCGGGTTCGCTGCCCTGCGGGCCGAGTTCGTCCGTGCCCGCGAGGTGCGGCGGGGACGCGGCGTGGGAGGACTCGGCGACGGGCTCGCGGGGCGACTCGAAGGCCTTGTCGCGGGTGCGCGGGCGCGGAATCCGGAGCGAACGCCCCTTCGGCTCCGCCGACTTGTCGCGCTGCCCCGGCAGTACGGCCGACCGCCCCGCCCGCTCCGCAAGCCCCGGCAGCGACCCGCCCGACGCCGCCTGCACCAGCTCGGCCGGAGAACCGATCCTGCCCAGGATGCGGCGTACAGCGGCCGGGCTGTCCGGGCCCGGCTTCGCGCGCTGACGGTCGATCTCCTCGCGCAGCGCCGACACCAGCCGCATCCGGGCCGCCGAGGGCAGCTGGTGCTGCTGAGCCAGGTCTCCGACCCGGCTCAGATAGTCGTAGACGAGCTGATCGCTCTCGATCCCCACTCGACGGTCCGTCCCCTCGCCCTCCGGCTGCCCTGCGGCCGCCCTGCGACTGCCTGCACCGACGGTAGCGCCACACCGGCTACCGTGGGGCGGATGGGGACCGGCGAGCGCAACCAGGAGGCGCACGTGTCCGAAGGATCAGGCGCAACGCCACCACGCACGCTCGCGGAAGCCCTGCGCACCCGCGACGACGCGTCGCTGGCCGCGCTGCTGCGCGCCCGCCCCGACCTGCTCTCGCCCGTCCCGAGCGACCTCTCGCAGCTCGCCACCCGTGCGGCGACCCGCGCCTCCGTCGTGCGGGCCCTGGAGCACCTGGACCGGTTCACGCTCCAGACCGCCGAGGCCCTCGCGGTGGCGCCCGACCCGGCTCTGTACGAGGCGCTGCGCTCGCTGATGACCGGCGACGACGGCGACCGGGCGATCGAGGCCGCGCTGCCCGGGGCCGTCGCCACCCTGCGCGAGCAGGCGCTGCTGTGGGGCGGCAACGACCGGCTGCGGCTGGTGCGTACCGCTCGCGAGCTGCTCGCCCCCTCCCCCGGGCACCCGTCCCCCACCGGCCTCGGCCCGACAGTCGCCGAGGCGACCGCCGGGATGTCGCCGGGGCGGTGGCAGGAGATCCTGGCCGCTGCCGGGCTGCCCACCACGCACGATCCTGTGTCCGCCGGCGCCGCGCTGACCTCGCTGTTCACCGACCGCGCCCGCATGTCGGCGCTGCTCGACACGGCGCCGCCCGAGGCCCTGATGGTGCTGGAGCGGCTGGTGTGGGGGCCGCCGTACGGCGAGGTGACCGCCGACCCCACGCGGCCCGTGCGCTGGCTGCGCGACCGCGGCCTCCTGCTGCCCACGAGCCTGCGTACGGTCGTGCTGCCGCGCGAGGCGGCCCTGCATCTGCGCGCCGGGCGCGCGCACCGCACGCCGGAGCCCGTGCCGCCCGCCGTCACGCCCGCCGCTGAATACAGTCCCCAGGTTGTGGACCGTACGGCCGCGGGCCAGGCGTACATGGCACTGTCCACCATCGAGGAGCTGCTCAAGGACTGGAACGAGGGCGGCCCGGCCGTCATGCGCTCCGGCGGCCTGAGCGTCCGCGACCTCAAGCGGACGGCCACCGCCCTCGACCTGCCGGAGCCCACCGCCGCCTTCTGGGTTGAACTGGCTTATGCGGCAGGGCTGTTGGCGCCGGACGGCGAGCCCTCCGAGCGGTACGCCGCCACGCCCGCGTACGACGACTGGCTCGGCCTCGCGCCGCAGGACCGCTGGGCCCGCCTCGCCACCGCCTGGCTCAACGCCACCCGGACGGCGGGCCTCATCGGAGGCCAGGACGCCAAGGGCCGCGCCCTTTCCACCCTCGGCCCCGACCTCGACCGCTCGGCGGCCCCCGAGGTACGCCGCCGCGTCCTCGACCTCCTCGCCGAACTCCCCGAGGGCGCCGCGCCCGCCCCGGAGAACGTGCTGGCCCGGCTGCGCTGGGAGCGCCCGCTGCGCGGCGCCGCCGCTTCCGCTCCCGACGGCGGCGGCGGTGACCTGCGCTCCCGTATCGCCCTGTGGACCCTGAACGAGGCCGAACTCCTCGGCGTCACAGGCCGCGGCGCACTCTCCGCCCACGGCCGCGCACTGCTGGGTGCGGGCCGGGCGGGTGCGGGCCGGGCGGCTGCCGACCGGGCCGAGACGGGCCGGGCGGGTGCGGGCCGGGCGGCTGCCGACCGGGCCGAGACGGGCCGGGCGGGCGCGGCCCGGCCGAGTGACGCCGAGGCCGCCGCGTCCGCCGTGCGCGCCGCCGTACTGCTCGCACCGCTCATCCCCGAGCCCCTCGACCACGTACTCCTCCAGGCCGACCTCACCGCCGTGGCACCCGGCCCGCTCCAGCGCCCGCTCGCCGACACGCTGGGCGTCCTGGCCGACGTCGAGTCGAAGGGCGGGGCGACCGTGTACCGCTTCACGCCCGCCTCCGTACGCCGCGCACTCGACGCCGGGCACGCCGCCTCCGACCTCCACACCTTCCTCGCCGCCCACAGCCGCACGCCCGTACCGCAGCCGCTGAGCTACCTCATCGACGACGTCGCCCGGAAACACGGCCACCTCAGGGTCGGCGCCGCTTCCGCCTATGTGCGCTGCGACGACGACGCGATGCTGGGCGAGATCCTCGCCGACAAGCGGTCGCAGCCGCTGGGCCTGCGACGCCTCGCCCCCACGGTGCTGGCCGCGCAGACCGACCCGGCGACGCTCCTCGAAGGCCTGCGCGGGATGGGCTTCGCGCCCGCCGCCGAGTCCGCGGCCGGAGACGTACTGATCACCCGGACCGACGCCTACCGCACGCCGCCCCGCACCGCGCCCGCCCCGGTCCCGGAGGGGCCGCCGACGCCGGACGACACACTGCTGGGCGCTGCGTTGCGCGCGATCCGGGCCGGGGACATGGCGTCGACCGCGGTACACAAGGACGCTCCGGCAGACCGGTCCGCGGGGCACGCGAAGTCCCCCGGGCAACTGCCCCGCACCACCTCCGCCGAGACCCTCGCCACCGTCCAGGCAGCGGCCCTCACCGGCTCGGCCGTCTGGATCGGGTACGTCAACGCGGAAGGCGCGGCCAGCCAGCGCGTGATCGCGCCGGTGCGTGTCGAGGGCGGTTTCGTAACGGCGTACGACCACACGGCCGACGAGGTACGGACGTACCCGCTGCACCGCATCACGGGCGTCGCGGAGCTGGCCGACAGTCCGTAGGACGTAGGACGTGTCCGGCGGATCATGCCTGGGCCGCGGGACACGCCCTAAGACCGTCAGACGGTAAACCGCCGTACCGTTGAGGAATGAAGCGTCCGGGACGAAGGCTCGAACCGCTCGACGTGACCGACGAAGAGCGCAGGACGCTGGAGAGCTGGGTCCGGCGGCGCAGGACCGCCCAGTCCCACGAAGCCAAGGACATGGCCCTGCGCGCCCAGATCGTGCTGGCCTCGACCCGCCCGGGCGACGACGGCCACCCCGTGACGCCGGGTGTCGTGGCGAACCGGCTGGGGATCTCCTACGAGACCGCGGCGAAGTGGCGCAGCCGGTTCGTGGAGGACCGGCTGGACGGGCTGGCCGGCCCCGACGTGCCCTTCGTCCCCGACGTACCGGCCGACAAGGCGGCGCACCGTCCCGCACCGCCGGGGCCGTTCGCCGAGCCGTTCGACCCGGACGAGGTGTATGACGTCGTAGGGCTGTATCTGGCCCCGCCCGAGCGGGCCGTGGCCCTGTGCACGGCCGAAAAGCCGTCGCACACCGCACCCCCGGCCGAGGCCGCCGCGCTCCTCAGCGCACTGGACGCGACCACGGGCGAGGTCCTCGGCTCGCTGCACCGCAGGCACCGGGCGGTCGAGTTCCGCAGGTTCCTGTCCAGGGTCGACGGGGACGTCCCCGAGGACCTCCAGGTCCACGTGGTCTGCGACAACTACGCCACCCACCGGTCGCCGACCGTAAAGACCTGGCTGCTGGCACACCCCCGCTTCCACCCGCACTTCACGCCCGCGGACTCGCCGTGGCCGACGCTGCGGCTGGGGTCCGTACCCGCCGTGGAGGAGGACGTCCGCCTGTGGTCCGCCGCGTGGGACGCCGCGCCGAAGCCGTACGTCTGGACGGCCTGAGAGGGCCGGCTCGGCGGGCGACCTCAGCGAGTGACCTCAGCGAGTGACCTCAGCGGGCGGCCTCGGTGGGCGGCCTCAGCGGGCGACGAGACCGGTGCCGGGCGCCGCCGTCAGCGACGCCTGCCAGGTCCCCTCCTTGTCGCACGCCTTGCCGTTGGGCCAGTGCTCGGTCATCCGGACCTTCGCGCTGTCGTCCATGACCACGCGGCCGCCCTCGACCGTGGTGACCTTGAACCGCACGTCCAGCTCCTTGTCCCGTACGTCATCGGGCACCAGCACCCGCATCGTGGCGAAGGCCTCCCCGGCACCCTGAGCCCGCTCCTCGCACCGCCCGTCGGCGCACAGGCGCAGGACGACGGGCCCGGGATCCTTCGCTTCGGCGCCCGGTTCGTAGCTGACGCTGATCCCGGGCACGCCGCCGATCAGCGTGCACTTACGGGTGTTGTCGCCGAGACCGCAGCCCGCGAGGGTCAGGGTGAGCAGCGCGAAGGGCAAGGCTGCGGTGCGGATGCGGATGGTCACGAGGCTCCCGGGTCGTTGTGAGCAGAACCGTATCCGCAGGTGATCCGCACGGGATCCGTACGGGCCACGACCTGTATCGCGCTCAGTACGGCACACTGGACGTTTGGCCGTACGAGCCGACATTCCGCAGAAAGGGCCGAAGCACGCGTGAACGGACCCCTCATCGTCCAGAGCGACAAGACCCTGCTCCTGGAAGTCGATCACGACAGGGCCGACGCCTGCCGCCGTGCCATCGCGCCCTTCGCCGAGCTGGAGCGCGCCCCCGAGCACATCCACACCTACCGGGTGACGCCGCTCGGCCTGTGGAACGCGCGGGCCGCCGGTCACGACGCCGAGCAGGTCGTCGACGCCCTCGTCGAGTTCTCCCGCTACCCCGTCCCGCACGCGCTGCTGGTCGACGTCGCCGAGACGATGGCCCGCTACGGCCGCCTCACCCTCTCCAAGCACCCCGTACACGGTCTCGTCCTGACGTCCACGGACCGCCCCGTACTGGAAGAGATCCTCCGCTCGAAGAAGGTCCAGCCGCTGGTCGGGGCCCGTATCGACGCGGACACGGTCGCCGTCCACCCCTCGGAGCGCGGCCAGATCAAGCAGACGCTGCTCAAGTTGGGCTGGCCCGCGGAGGACCTCGCGGGTTACGTCGACGGCGAGGCGCACGCGATCGAGCTCGCGGAGAACGGCTGGGCACTGCGCCCGTACCAGAAGCAGGCCGTCGAGGGCTTCTGGCACGGCGGCTCCGGCGTCGTGGTCCTCCCCTGCGGCGCGGGCAAGACGCTGGTCGGCGCGGGCGCGATGGCCCAGGCCAAGGCGACCACCCTGATCCTCGTCACGAATACGGTCTCCGCGCGCCAGTGGAAGCACGAGCTGGTGAAGCGGACGTCGCTGACCGAGGAGGAGATCGGTGAGTACAGCGGTACGCGGAAGGAAATCCGCCCCGTCACCATCGCGACGTACCAGGTCCTGACGACGAAGCGGAAGGGCATCTACCCGCACCTGGAGCTCTTCGACTCCCGTGACTGGGGCCTGATCGTGTACGACGAGGTGCACCTGCTGCCCGCACCCGTCTTCAAGTTCACCGCGGACCTCCAGGCGCGGCGCCGGCTGGGGCTCACGGCGACGCTCGTGCGCGAGGACGGCCGCGAGTCGGACGTCTTCTCGCTGATCGGGCCGAAGCGTTTCGACGCGCCCTGGAAGGAGATCGAGGCGCAGGGTTACATCGCCCCGGCGGACTGTGTGGAGGTCCGGGTCAACCTGACCGACAGCGAGCGTCTCGCCTACGCGACGGCCGAGACGGAGGAGAAGTACCGCTTCTGCGCGACGACCGCGACCAAGCGGAAGGTGACGGAGGCGCTGGTACGGAGGTTCGCGGGCCAGCAGATCCTGGTCATCGGCCAGTACATCGACCAGCTGGACGAGCTGGGCGAGCACCTGGACGCGCCGGTCATCAAGGGCGAGACGTCCAACGCGCAGCGCGAGAAGCTCTTCGAGGCATTCCGGCAGGGCGAGATCAGTGTGCTGGTCGTGTCGAAGGTCGCGAACTTCTCGATCGACCTGCCGGAGGCGACGGTCGCCATCCAGGTGTCGGGCACGTTCGGCTCCCGGCAGGAGGAGGCGCAGCGCCTCGGCCGCGTGCTGCGCCCGAAGGCGGACGGGCACAAGGCGCACTTCTACTCGGTGGTCGCACGCGACACGATCGACCAGGACTTCGCGGCCCACCGCCAGCGGTTCCTGGCGGAACAGGGTTACGCGTACCGGATCGTGGACGCGGACGAGCTGATGGCGTAGCGCTGCTCCGCCCAGAAGGTCCGGGCAGCAGCCGCTAGGAGCTGCCGTCGAGAAGGATGAGCAGAGGCGCCAGGACCAGCAGAACGTACTGCGCCTTTACGAGCCAGCTCTTCGGCGCGAAAAGGGCAGCCAGGCCCGCGACCCCCGCCGGGTAGAGCACCGCGAAACCGGCGTCGATGAGCGGGCCGCCGATCCCCTTGCCCTGCATGGCGTCGGCCAGCGTGAGCACCAGGCACAGCACCAGGTCGGCCACCAGCAGCACAAGTCCGATGCCCGCCGCCACACGGACGTCCTTCGCGGACCGGACGGAGGGGGCGGCGGGCGTGGGCGCGGCGGCCGGGGCGTCGGTCGTGATCGCGTCGTTCGTCGTCATAGGCCCACTCAAGCGCGCCGTGGCTGCGGAGTCCTGAGTACGGATGCTCATCAATCCGGGAACGCCGCCACTCACCCCCGCCGCGACCGCCCCGCGACACCCGCCACGTACTCACCACGCGGCCCCGGCAGTTCCACACGAGGCCCGTCATCTCCCGCACGGCCCCGCATCGCCACCCACGCCACCAGCCCCACCCCCAGCAGCGGATAAGGCGAAGCCAGCGCCTGCTGCCACCACGCAAACCGCAGGTCGAGATCGCCCTCGTGCGGCAGCAGCCACATGGTGCGCGCCGCGAAGGCCACGCCCACCACCGCCGCAAGCCGCACCCGCTTCTCCGCGATCAGCACCGCCACCACCGGCACGCACCACACCCAGTGGTGGGACCAGCTGATCGGCGAGACCAGCAGCGCGGTGAGCGCGGTGACCAGTACGCCCCACACCGGGCCGGAGCGGCGTGCCACCCAGAGCCCGGCGAGGCCGACCAGCGCCGCAGGCACCATCCACATGAGCCCGGGCTCCGCATCGTGCAGTACGCGCGCGAAGAGGCCCTGCAGCGACTGGTTGTCGACGATCCACGCCTTGCCGACCCGCCCGGTCTCGAAGATCCGCCGGGTCCAGAAGTCGATGCTGGCGTGCGGGAGTACGAGCGCGCCGAGCAGCACCGTGCCGACGAGGGAGGCGAGTGCGGTGAGGCCGGCCCGTACGCGGCCGGTGATCAGCAGGTAGACGATGAAGATGGCCGGTGTGATCTTGATGCCGGCCGCGATGCCGACAGCGAAGCCCTTGCCGACGGCGTCGTCCCTGCGGGAGAGGTCCCACAGGACGAGGCAGACCAGAGCCAGGTTGATCTGTCCGAAAAGGATCGTCTGGAAGACGGGTTCGAGCCAGAGGCCGACGGCGGTGCCCGCGAGGACGAGAGCGGGCCGGGCGCGCCCGGCGGGGATCCCGGCGAACCGGCAGGAGAGGTGCACCAGCAGGGCGAGGAGCGCCGCGTTGCCCACGGCGAAGGCGACCTTGAGGGCGCCGAGGGGCAGCCAGGTCGTCGGCACGAAGAGGATCGCGGCGAACGGCGGATAGGTGGCGGGCAGCTTCCACTCGGTGACGGTGAAGCCGTACAGATCGGTGCCGTTGGCGACGGCCGCACCTTCCGCCCGGTAGACGAGCGTGTCGGCCATGGGGATGTGCTGGACCAGGCAGAGCGAGGCCAGCGCGGCCAGCGATACGGCGAGCAAAATGCCCGAGGCGATCAGTGAACGAGGGGTCGCGCTCCGGTTTTCCACGGCCGCGACCCTAGTGGATCGACACGCCGCGCATCAGAACGGGACCTCAAACGGACGTCAACGGAGCTTTACGCCCGCTTCCTCCCCGTACTCCCGGTACTCCCCGAGGACGGCCACGCTGAACGCCGCGCCCGTGAAAACCCTGACGGCGCGCAGCGCGGAGCCGATGACGTGGACGGGGTGACCGGCGCCGAGGGCGGTCGCCCCGAGGGGCCGGGTGCGGTGGACGGACGGGCCTGGGGCGAAGGTTGCTGAACTCATGTCTCCATGATGGATTTCGGACATTCCCTGCACATCGGCCCACGGTCTGAACTTCCGCGCCACCCGCCTATGTCTGGGGGGTGACACCAACCCTGAGTCCCTCCCCGAGGCGGACCGGGCGCCCGTACTCGCGCCCGTACTCCCCCCACAAAAACCATTCGCCCGCGCCACATCCGCGCAACTACAATCCCCGGTCTCCCCGCCTCCCCCTGTGGAGCGCCGCCGCCCGGACGGAAACCGGCCGGCAGCCACCCCCGTGATCGCCCGCGTACAGCCGGAGGCAACACCGTGCCCGCGCACACCCCTGACCCCAGATCCGCCCCCTCGACCGACCCACTGGCCCGTGAGCGCGACCACCTCACCTCCTCGCGCGCCGCGCTCCGCGCCATGCGCGAGGACGTGCAGTCCCTCGACATCCGCGATGTCACCGCGAACTGGGTGAACGCCGTCGTCCTCACCGCGCAGATCGAGGACCGCATCAAGGCGCTGGCCGATCTGGCCCACACCCCGCTCTTCTTCGGCCGTCTCGACTACCTGCAGCGCGTCGGCGCGGACCGGGCGGAGGGCGCGGAGGGGGAGCAGTTCTACATCGGCCGGCGGCACGTCCACAACGCCGACGGCGACCCCATGGTCATCGACTGGCGCGCGCCCGTCTCGCAGCCCTTCTACCGGGCGTCCAAGAAGGACCCCATGGACGTCGGGCTGCGCCGCCGCTTCGGGTACACGGGCGGAGAGCTCACGGCGTACGAGGACGAGCACCTCACCGATCCGCGGGAGTCCGAGCAGACCAGCAAGCTGCTCCAGGCCGAGATCGAGCGACCGCGCGTGGGTCCGATGCGCGACATCGTCGCGACGATCCAGCCCGAGCAGGACGAGATCGTACGGTCCGGCCTCACCGGTTCCGTGTGTGTGCAGGGCGGCCCCGGCACCGGCAAGACCGCCGTCGGCCTGCACCGCGTCGCGTACCTCCTCTACGCGCACCGCGAGCGGCTTGCCCGCACCGGCACGCTCGTCATCGGGCCGAACAAGTCCTTCCTGCACTACATCGAGCAGGTCCTGCCCGCCCTCGGCGAGCTGGAGGTCAAGCAGGCGACGGTCGACGACCTGGTCGCGCACGTCGAGGTACGGGGCGAGGACGAAGCGGCGGCCGCGGTCGTCAAGGGCGACGCCCGCATGGCGGAGGTGCTGCGCCGCGCACTGCGTTCGCACGTCACGATGCCGGCCGAGCCGCTGGTGGTGGTCCGCGGGTCGCGGCGGTGGCGCGTACCGGCGTACGAACTGGAGGAAATGGTCCAGGAGTTGCTGGACCGCGACATCCGTTACGGCGCCGCCCGCGAGGCGCTTCCGCAGCGCATCGCGCACGCCGTTCTCGTACGGATGGAGCAGGCGGGGGAGGCGCCGGACGACCGGGTGCAGGACGCGGTGGCCCGGAATGCGGCCGTCAAGGCTGTGGTCAAGGCGGTCTGGCCGCCCGTCGAGCCCGCAAAGCTGGTGCTGCGGCTGCTCGCGGACGCGGAGTTCCTGGCCGCGCACGCGGACGGCATCCTCACGGGGGACGAGCAGAAGACGATCCTGTGGGCCAAGCCCGCGCGGAGCGTCAAGTCCGCGAAGTGGTCGGCCGCGGACGCGGTGCTGATCGACGAGGCGACCGACCTGGTATCCCGTACGCACTCCCTCGGCCATGTGGTCCTCGACGAGGCGCAGGACCTGTCCCCCATGCAGTACCGCGCGGTGGGCCGCCGCTGTACGACGGGTTCGGCGACGGTGCTGGGCGACCTGGCGCAGGGCACGACGCCGTGGGCGACGGCGAGCTGGGCGGACGCGCTGACGCACCTGGGCAAGCCGGACGCGCTGCTGGAGGAACTGACGGCGGGCTTCCGCGTACCGCGCGAGGTGATCGCCTACGCGTCGCGGCTGCTGCCGCACATGTCGCCGGGCCTGGCGGAGGTGCGGTCGGTACGTGAGTCACCGGGGTCGCTGGAGATCCGGGCAGTGGGCCGCGACGCTACGCCCGGCGACGCCGCCGCCACCTCCGAGGCGCTGGACGCGGCGGCGGTGGCGGCCTGCGCGGAATCCCTCGCCCACGAGGGCTCCATCGGCCTGATCGCGGCCGACGCCCGCATCCCGGCACTCGCCGAGGCCCTGGCCGCGGCGGGGATGCCGTACCTCGCGCCCGGCGAGGAGACGACCGCCGAGTCCCGGCTGACGCTGGTCCCGGCATCGCTCGCCAAGGGGCTGGAGTACGACTACGTGGTGCTGGACGAGCCGGCGGCGGTCGTCGACGGCGAACCGGACGAACGGACCGGGTTGCGCCGGCTGTACGTCGCCCTGACACGCGCGGTATCGGGCCTGACGGTGCTGCACGCGGCACCGCTGCCGACTCAGTTGGGCTAGGCGGGCGCCTGCGGCGGGCGTGTCCTTCGGGAAGGGTCGGGGTGGGGAAAGAAACCCCTACCCCGCGTCCAGCACCGCCCGCCACTCCCGCACTGCCCCCGCATCGACCCCCGCCGACCATCCCCCCGGCCGCGCCGCCCCGCCGATGTGGAACGCGTCGATACCGGCGGCAAGCAGGCGCGGCAGGTGGTCGAGGCGCAAGCCTCCGCCCACCAGCATCTGCGGTTCGTACCCGGGCTCACCCTTGCGCGCCGCCTCCGCCACAAGCGTCGTCATGCCGTCGTCGACCCCGTCCGCCGAGCCCGCCGTGAGGTACGTGTCCAGCCCCGGCAGATCCGCGAGCTGCTTCCGCAGCGCGTCGCGGTCGGCGGCGCGGTCGATCGCCCGGTGGAAGGTCCAGTGGCAACCGTTCAGTTCCGCGACCAGCCGCTCTACGGCGACGAGATCCGGGCTGCCGTCCGCGTCCAGGAAGCCGAGCACGAACTCCTCCGCGCCCTCGCCCCGCAGCTCCCGCGCCTTCCGTACGAGCACATCGACATCTCCCGCCGCGCTGCGTTCATTCGTAAGGCTGGCGTCGGCAACCCTGAGCATCACGCGCAGCGGGATGTCCACGGAGGCGCGGATCCGGCGGAAGGTCTCACGGGACGGGGTGAGACCGTCCGCCGCGATGTCCGTGACCAGTTCGAGCCGGTCCGCCCCTCCGGTCTGGGCGGCGATCGCGTCCTCCGCGTCGAGGGCGATCACCTCCAGGACTGCACGCTTGCTCATGTGACCCCATTCCTTCGGGCGGCGACTACTACAGGTCTAGTCCAATAGTCACCCTACGGGCAACAACCGGCCCCGCGCATCAGCGCATCGCATCAGTGCGCGTGGCCACCCACAGAGACAGTGAAGGCCGCGGTACGGACCTTGCCCTCGTGCCGGAAGTCGAGGAACAGCCGGTACGCACCGGAGCTGGGCGCAGTAGCGGTGAAGGACACCTCGGGCCCCGGCCCCCCGTCGTTCGGGTGGACGTGCAGATACGCGAGGTCGCCGGAGCGCAGGGCGACCAGGTGTCCGTACGCACCGAGGTACGGCTGGAGGTCGGTGACGGGCTTGCCACCCTTGGCAACGGTCAGCCTGAGCTCGCGCGCCACGCCGGGACGCAGCCCGCCGGCGAGGGTGACCTCGTAGCCGTCGACTTCGGCGGTCGCCTCGACCGGCGGCAGCGCGGCAGGCGCGTACTCGCCGGAGACGGCGAGGTCGGCGCCGAGCGTCACCCCCTCCGCGCCCTTCCCCGCGGGCCTGAAGTCGGCGAAGGCGCGGTAGCCACCCGCCTTGGGCAGCTCGACGGGGACGGACCACGTGCCGTCGGCTGCGCGGACCGGATGCAGGTGCCGGTAGGCGATGAGATCGCGCGAGGCGACGATGAAGTGCAGCTCCTTGCCGTGCTCGCGCTGGTACGCGGTGACCTTGCGCCCGCTCCCGTCCCGGACGGAGAAGCGCACCTCGCTACGTTCACCGGCCTTGATACGCGGAGTCTCCAGATCGAGGGCGTAGCCGCGCTCGGAGATCTGGAGCCCGCCGGGGGCGGTGGCGGCCGCCCCGCGCTCACCCTTCCCGCCATGCCCGCCGCCCCCACCGTGCTCGCCGTGCGGCGAAGCGACCTCGCGCTCGTCCGCGACGACGGGGCCGACGCCCTTTCCCACTCCGTACGCCGTGCCGAAGGTGGCGGCGAGCGCGGCGGCGAAGGCGGTGATCTTCAGTCCGGTGTTCATGACGGTCTCCTCGGAGCGATGGGGCGACGACCCACGTGGTCGACCCGACTCGTACGACAATACCCCCAGGGGGTATCTCGTCAACCCGATTCAACACCTTGCATCAAATAGGCCCGGGGGGTATACATGAGCCGAGGTAAATACCCCCTAGGGGTATTTCATCCGCCCACCGCCCCGCCGAGGAGCAGACATGCCCACCACCACAACCACCACACCGCACACCGAGGTCGAACTGGCCATCGGAGGCATGACCTGCGCCTCGTGCGCCGCCCGTATCGAGAAGAAGCTCAACCGCATGGACGGCGTCGAAGCCACCGTCAACTACGCCACCGAGAAGGCAAAGGTCAGCTACCGGGGCGAGGACGTCTCCGTACAGGACCTGATCGCCACCGTGGAGGCCACCGGCTACACCGCGAAGGAGCCCGCCCCGCCACCCACGGAGCCCCAGGAGGGGCGGCCGTCGGACACGGAGAGCGCGCACGACGAACTGCGGCCGCTCCGCCAGCGGTTGATCGCCGCGACCCTCCTCGCCGTGCCCGTCATCGCGATGGCGATGGTCCCGGCGCTCCAGATCCAGTACTGGCAGTGGCTGTCCCTCACCCTCGCCGCGCCCGTCGTCACGTACGCCGCCTGGCCCTTCCACCGCGCCGCCTGGACCAACGCCAAGCACGGCGCGGCCACCATGGACACGCTGATCTCGGTCGGGACATCGGCGGCGTTCCTCTGGTCCCTCTGGGCACTGTTCTTCGGGACGGCCGGAACGCCCGGCATGACCCACCCCTTCGAGCTGACGATCTCGCGCAGCGACGGCGCCGGGAACATCTATCTCGAAGCCGCCGCCGGAGTCACCGCGTTCATCCTGGCCGGGCGCTACTTCGAGGCCCGCTCGAAGCGGAAGGCGGGCGCCGCCCTCAAGGCGCTCCTCGAACTCGGCGCCAAGAGTGTCACCGTCGTGCGGGACGGCCGCGAGGAGACCATCCCCACCGCGGACCTGGCGGTCGGGGACCATTTCCTCGTACGCCCGGGAGAAAAGATCGCCACCGACGGCACGGTCGTCGAAGGCACCTCCGCTGTCGACGCCGCCATGCTCACCGGCGAGTCCGTCCCGGTCGAGGTCGGCCCCGGCGACTCCGTCACCGGAGCGACCCTGAACGCCGGCGGCCGCCTGGTCGTCGAGGCCACCCGGGTCGGCGCCGACACCCAACTGGCCAGGATGGCCAAGCTGGTCGAGGACGCCCAGAACGGCAAGGCCGCCGCCCAGCGCCTCGCCGACAAGATCTCCGCCGTCTTCGTGCCCGTCGTCATCACCCTCGCGCTCGGCACGCTCGGCTTCTGGCTCGGCAACGGATCCGGTCTGACCGCCGCCTTCACGGCCGCCGTGGCCGTACTGATCATCGCCTGCCCGTGCGCCCTGGGCCTGGCCACTCCGACCGCCCTCATGGTCGGTACGGGCCGTGGCGCGCAGCTCGGCATCCTGATCAAGGGCCCGGAAGTCCTGGAGAACACCCGCAAGGCCGACACGATCGTCCTCGACAAGACCGGCACGGTCACCACGGGCCGTATGACCCTGCTCGCCGTCCACACCGCCGACAGCACGGACCGCGCCGAAGTCCTGCGCCTGGCAGGTGCGTTGGAGCACGCGTCCGAGCACCCGGTCGCCCGGGCGGTGGCGGCCGGCGCCACGGCCGAGCTGGGCGGCCTGCCCGCCCCCGAGGACTTCGCGAACGTCCCGGGCCTCGGTGTCCAGGGCATCGTCGAGGGGCACGCCGTCCTGGTCGGGCGCTCGAAGCTGCTAACGGAGTGGGCGATGGAGCTGCCGGCCGAGCTGGAGCGCACCAGGGCCGAGGCCGAAGCAGCCGGACGTACAGCCATCGCGGTGGCCTGGGACGGCGAGGCGCGCGCGGTCCTGGAGGTCGCCGACGCGGTGAAGGAGACCAGCGCGGAGGCGGTACGCAGGCTGCGCGCCCTGGGCCTCACCCCGATCCTCCTGACGGGCGACAACAAGGCCGTCGCCCAGTCGGTGGCCCGCGAGGTCGGCATCGACGAGGTCGTCGCGGAGGTCATGCCGCAGGACAAGGTCGACGTGGTCAAGAAGCTCCAGGCGGAGGGCCGCAGCGTCGCGATGGTCGGCGACGGCGTCAACGACGCGGCGGCGCTCGCGCAGGCCGACCTGGGCCTGGCCATGGGCACGGGGACGGACGCCGCGATCGAGGCGGGCGACCTGACGCTCGTACGGGGCGACCTGCTGGCCGCCGCCGACGCGATCCGCCTCTCCCGCAAGACGCTCGGCACCATCAAGTCGAACCTCTTCTGGGCCTTCGCCTACAACGTGGCGGCGCTGCCGCTCGCGGCATCCGGCCTGCTCAACCCGATGATCGCGGGGGCGGCGATGGCGTTCTCGTCGGTCTTCGTCGTCGGCAACTCCCTGCGGCTGCGCGGCTTCAAGGCGGCGTGATGGCTCCGGCGCCCGCCCGGCGGGCGGATGCGGCGGCGGTGCGGGAAAGTCCCGCAGTGTTACGGCGCCGTCGCATCCGGTGCCCGGCGGGACCCGGGCCCTCCGTGAGCCGGGAGCAACCCGCCTCTTACCGCCGCGAAACCGCGCCGGTCATGCCGGTTCGTACCGTCGTCGGGTGTGACGCGTAATCAACGGCACCGCCTGCCGCACCTGCCCGCCCTGCCCGGTTGGGGCACGATCCGGGGACGGGTGGCCGTCGTGCTCGCCGTCCCCACCTGCCTGCTGCTGGTCGTGACCGGCCTCGGGGTCGCCGACCGGGCGGCCGACTGGTCGGCCGCCCGGGAGAGCGCCGGGCGCGTCGAACTCGTCCTGAAATCACAGGATTTGGTGCGCGAGCTGCAGCGTGAGCGCGGCCTCACCAACGGCCTGCTCGGCGGCGCCGACGAGTACCGCGACGACGTCGACGCCCAGCGCACCCGCACCGACAGCGCCCGCAGCGAATTCGACGCCCTGCTCTCGGCGGGCGACGCCGGAGCGGACACCGGCAACGCCGTACGCAAGGCACTCACCCCGGTCACGGCACTGACTTCCTTACGCGGTCAGGTCGACGACGGGACGGCCCGGCGCGGCACGACCCTGACCGCGTACACCGAGGCGATCGACGCACTGATCAGCGCCGCGGCGACAGAACCGGACCGTGGGGACCGGGCCCTCGCCGATTCGTTGGGCGCCTTGGAGGCTCTCGCCAGGGCCACCGAGGCGGTCGCCCTGGAGCGCGGCTCCCTCAACGGGGTTTTCGCGGCGGGGCGCTTCAAGGGCCGTGAGTTCCTCGACTTCACCGAGGTGCGGGCGGACCGTCTTGCCTCCCTGCGTCAGTACGCCGAACTCGCCACGCCTGCCCAGCAGTCCGCACTCAGCTCCGCCTTCGACACCCCCGAAGCCCGACGCGCCACCGGCTACGAGAAGCAGGCAGAGGGCGGCGCCGACGGTTCCGAACTCACTGTCGCGCCCGCCAAGTGGTGGTCGTCGATGACCGCGCTCGTCGACAAACTCCACGGCGTACAGCGGCAGACAGGCTCCGACGTACGAAGCCACGCGGACCGGCTCGGCGACGAGGCCACCGCCGAACTGGGCGGATTCATCGGCCTCGGTGTGCTGATCCTCGCGGTGGCCACCGCGCTCGCCCTGCTCTCCGCGCGCTCGATCACCCGGCCGCTCGGTGCGCTCGCCGATGAGGCGGACGCGGTGGCCCGCACGGGACTTCCGGCCGCCGTCGCCCGGATCCAGGAGGCCGAGGCGGGCGACGAGCTTCTTCCCGCGCCGACCCGCGAAGCCCCCGACGGCGCACGGGAGTTCATCCAGCTCGCCGCCGCTCTGCGCAACGTGGAGCACACCGCGATCGGCCTCGCGTCCGAACAGGCGGTCCTGCGCCGCAACAGCTCCGAGTCGCTCGCCAGCCTCGGCCGCCGCAACCAGGTGCTTCTCTCCCGCCAGCTCGGCCTGATCACCACCCTGGAGAGCCAGGAGGTCGACCCGGACGCCCTCGGTGAGCTCTTCGAACTCGACCACCTCGCCACCCGGATGCGCCGCAACGCGGAGTCGCTGCTCGTGCTCGCGGGGGAGGAGTCACCGCCGCGCACCTGGGCGGGCCTGGTGACGGCGTCCGAGGTGGTGCAGTCGGCGATCGCCGAGGTCGAGCAGTACCAGCGCGTCGCCGTCGTCGACGTCCAGGACGGCCGGATCCGCGGCCGGGCCGTCGCCGAGCTCTCCCATCTGCTCGCCGAGCTCATCGAGAACGCCCTGATCTTCTCGCCGCCCTCGCGCCCGGTCGAGATCTACGGCTGGCGCGACGGCGGCGAGTACTGCATCGCGGTCGTCGACCGCGGAACCGGCATGAGCACCGAGGACCTGGCCCGCTCCAACGCCCGCCTGGCGGGCCGGGAATCCTTCCTGATCGCCCCCAGCCGCTACCTCGGCCACTACGTCGTCGGAACTCTCGCTGCCCGACTCGGCGCCCAGGTCGAACTGCGCCCCACTCAGGGGCAGGACGGGGCGTGCGGGGTCACGGCATACATCGGTCTGCCGAGCAGCCTCGTCGAGGCGCCGGAGATCCAAGCAGTGACGACCTGACCACCCAGAAACGGATGCTACCCCCAGGGGGTATACAGGACCTAGACTCTGCCCATGCCCGACCACCGCGCCGCTCACGCCGATCTCCGCACCCGCTGGCACCACACCGTCCTCGCCGCCCGCGACGGAATCCCCGAGCCGGACCCGATGCCCTACGCCGAGAACCTCCTCGCCCGCTGGGCCGAGCCGCAGCGGCGGTACCACACCACCGACCACCTGATCGCGGTCCTGGACCACATCGACACCCTGGCCGCCCACGCCGAAGACCCGGCCGCGGTCCGCCTCGCCGCCTGGTTCCACGACGCGGTCTACCGCCCCGACCGCTCCGAGAACGAGGAGCGCAGCGCCGCCCTCGCCGAGCTCGCCCTCCCCGAACTCGGCATCGACGACGCCCGCACCGCCGAAGTCGCCCGCCTGGTCCGCCTCACCGTCACGCACGCCCCCGAGCCCGGCGACACCAACGGCGAGGCCCTCTGCGACGCGGACCTGGCGATCCTGGCGGCGGGCCCGGAGGCGTACGCCGCCTACGCGGCCTCGGTACGGGAGGAGTACGGCTTCGTACCCGACGAGGCGTTTCGCGAGGGCCGGGCGGCGGTCCTGCGCCAGCTGCTCGACCTCCCGAGGCTGTTCCGTACGCCGCACGGACAGGCGGAATGGGAGGCGCGGGCGCGGCAGAACCTGGCGACGGAGCTCGATCTGCTACGCGTCTGAGCTTTTCCCCACCCGGTCTGAGCCCACTCGCCCCTTACGCCGCCGTAGCCCCGCCTCCGTAAGCCTCCGCACGAGCTCCTTCGAGCCCACCTCGACCGCGCCCGCCGCCACCGCATCCGCATACCGTGATTCCGGGATGTCGTAGTGGTCCCGCTCGAACGCCCGCGCCGGCGCCCCGATCGACGCCGCGAAGGCGTGCAGCTCGTCGTACGACACGTCGCTGACCAGGTGCGACCACATCCGCCCGTGTCCCGGCCACGTCGGCGGGTCGATGTACAGGGTCACTGCAGCGCACCCACGCGCGCGACGATCACAGCCGCCTTGGAGCACACCCAGTGCGGGTCGGGCCCCAGCTCCGGTTCGACCTCCAGAGCGTGCGGGTCCGAGTCCACGCAGACCGGGCAGAGCGGCCAGCGCCCGTACCTCTCAAGGAGCGCGTCCTGCACGTCCTGGGCGACCAGACCGACGACGTACTCCACGCCCTCGGGCCACTGCTCCACCCACCAACGGCGGTGCGCGACCGCGTCCTCGACCAGCGACACGACGTCCGCCACGGCCACCTCGCGGGCCGTCAGGTCGGCCATGACGAGCGCGCGGGCGGCGTGCAAGGCCTGTTCCAGGGCAGAGGTCGTGGGGTCCATGAAGCCATTGTCACTCGGCGGCCGGGAGGCCAGGAGAGGGGTTGACGCTCAAGGGCGCTGAAAATATCTTTCACTAGTGACCAACAAAGTGAAGGAAATTTTTAGCGGCGGTTCCGGCGGCAATGCCGGCACCGGCGGTACGGGCAGCGCCCCGCCCGCCCCCGCCGCTCTCGCAGCCAAGGTACGGACCCTCGCCCCCTCCATGACCCGCTCCATGCAGCGCGTCGCCGAAGCCGTGGCCGCCGACCCCGCCGGCTGCGCAGCCCTCACGGTCACCGGTCTCGCCGAACTCACCGGCACCAGCGAGGCCACCGTCGTCCGCACCGCCCGCCTCCTCGGCTACCCCGGCTACCGCGACCTGCGCCTCGCGCTCGCCGGGCTCGCCGCCCAGCAGCAGTCGGGCCGGGCCCCCGCCGTGACCGCCGACATCGCGGTCGACGACCCGATCGCGGACGTCGTCACCAAGCTCGCGTACGACGAACAGCAGACCCTCGCCGACACCGCCGCCGGACTCGACACCGTGCAGCTGGGCGCGGCCGTCACCGCGCTCGCGACCGCCCGCCGTATCGACATCTACGGCGTCGGTGCCTCCTCCCTCGTCGGCATGGACCTCGCCCAGAAGCTGCTGCGCATCGGCCTGATCGCGCACGCGCACACCGACCCGCACCTCGCCGTCACCAACGCCGTGCAGCTCCGCTCCGGCGACGTCGCCATCGCGATCACGCACTCCGGTTCGACGGGCGACGTGATCGAGCCGCTGCGGGTCGCGTTCGACCACGGGGCGACGACGGTCGCGATCACGGGCCGCCCGGACGGTGCGGTGTCGCAGTACGCGGACCACATCCTCACCACCTCGACGGCCCGCGAGAGCGAACTGCGCCCGGCCGCGATGTCGTCCCGTACCAGTCAACTGCTCGTCGTGGACTGCCTGTTCATAGGTGTCATGCAGCGTACGTACGAGACGGCCGCCCCCGCGCTGGCCGCCTCCTACGAGGCGCTCGCGCACCGCCACAGCCCCCGCAGCAGCAACCGCTGACGTGCCCTGACCTGGCCTGACCAGCACCCGAAAGAGCCGCTCCTCATGACCTCCACCTCCTCCACCTCCACGTACTCCGAACTGCGCGCCGAGCTCGCCACGCTCACCACCGAGGCGTTCCGTCCCGAACTCGCCGACATCGACCAGCAGCCGACGCTCGACATCGCCCGCGTCATGAACGGCGAGGACCGCACCGTCCCCGAAGCCGTCGCCGCACAGCTCCCGCGCATCGCCGCCGCGATCGACGCCACCGCCGGGCGCATGGCCCGCGGCGGCCGCCTGATCTACGCGGGCGCGGGCACGGCGGGCCGCCTCGGCGTACTGGACGCGAGCGAGTGCCCGCCCACCTTCAACACCGACCCCTCCGAGGTCGTGGGCCTGATCGCGGGCGGCCCTTCGGCGATGGTCGAGGCCGTCGAGGGCGCGGAGGACAGCAAGGAACTCGCGGCGGCGGACCTGGACGCGCTGGCCCTCACGGCGCACGACACGGTCGTCGGCATCTCGGCCTCGGGCCGCACCCCGTACGCGATCGGCGCGGTCGAACACGCCCGCAGCATCGGGGCGCTGACCATCGGCCTGTCCTGCAACGCCGACAGCGCGCTGGGATCCGCCGCCGAGCACGGCATCGAAGTCGTCGTAGGCCCGGAACTCCTCACCGGCTCCACCCGCCTCAAGGCGGGCACGGCCCAGAAGCTCGTACTCAACATGATCTCGACGATCACGATGATCCGCCTCGGCAAGACGTACGGAAACCTGATGGTCGACGTACGGGCCTCCAACGAGAAACTGCGCGCCCGCTCACGCCGCATCGTCGCCCTGGCGACGGGCGCGTCGGACGAAGACATCGAGGCCGCGCTGACCGCGACGGACGGCGAGGTGAAGCCCGCGATCCTCGCGATCCTCGCCGGAGTCGACGGCCGGACGGCCGTACAGCTCCTGGCGGAAAACGACGGCCACCTGCGCGCCGCGCTCGCCGCCGCCCCGGTCAGTGCGGGAAAGAAGCCGTAGCGAGCTCGATGCCGAGGGGCAGCGCCCGCCTGCCCTCCACCCCGCACTGGGGTGGAGGGCAGGCGCCGTGGTGTGGTGTCAGATGCCGTCGGTGAACAGAAGGCGGTTGGGTGAGCCCGGGGTGACGCCGGTCAGCACGTCCTCGGTGGAGTTGGTGTCGATCCAGACCGCGGTTTCCGCCGGGTCCGCCCACGGGTGGGTCGCCTCGTACAGCAGTGCCGCCCCGGCGACGTGGGGCGAAGCCATGGAGGTGCCGTTCAGCGCGACGCTGCCGCCGCCGAGCCTGGCCGAGACGATGGCGACGCCGGGGGCGTAAAGCTCCAGGCATGCGCCGTGGTTGGAGAAGAAGGCCTGCTCGTCGTCGCGGTTGCTCGCGCCGACCGTAACCACGCCCTCCGCAGACGCCGGGGAGACGTTGCAGGCGTCAACCGCGTCGTTGCCCGCCGCGACGACCGGCAGGACGCCGCTCTCGGAGAGGGCAGTGGCGGCAGCGTTGACCAGGGCGGACTTCGGCCCGCCGAGCGAACCGTTGAGTACGGCCGGCTTGGTGGGGTTCAACGCGGCGTGCGTCGCTGTCCATTCGAACCCGGCGACCATGCCGGAGTAGGTTCCCTTGCCCTCGCAGTTGAGGACCCGAACGCTGATGAGACTCGCCTTGCGCGCCACGCCGTACGTCTTACCGCCGACCGTGCCTGCGACGTGCGTGCCGTGGCCATTGCAGTCCGCCCCGTAGCGTCCATCCCCGATGGCGTCGAATCCGGGCTTGGCACGCCCTTCGAACTCGGAGTGGAGGTAGTCGATCCCGGTGTCGAGGATGTACGCGTTGGCTCCGGCGCCGGTCGCGTTGGCGGTGAACTCGCCGTCGAGCGGCAGGGAGCGCTGATCGATCCGGTCCAGGCCCCAGGACGCGGCGGGTCCCATGGCGGTGACCTCGGTGTCCTGCTCCACGGCCTCGACGTTCGGGAGGGCCCGGACCTTGGCCAGTTGAGCGTCGGTGAGCTTGGCGGCGTAGCCCCGCATCACCTTCTTGAAGCTGAACAGGGGGGTGACGTCCACGTTGCGCGCGGCCACGGCGACATCGGCCGTGGGCTTGAGAGAGACGAGGTACTGGCCGGGGACGGGGTTGTCCGAGAGCCGGAGCGGAGCGGGATCGGAACGCTCCGCCGGTGCGGCGGACTGTGCGGAGGCGGACAGGGGACCTGTGACCGCCAGGACAGCGGTGATGGCAGCCGCGAGGGCAAGCCTCATCGAGGTTGACATGCCCACGAGAGAACCATGCAGAAACGATCACGCACAATAACTCTGCGCACCTATCTGGATACTTTCGGTAGCGAAACCGGAATGCGCCCCCTGCACGTCCGGCTCAAGTTACGAGACCCGAGACCACTGAACGGGGCCTGCGCCGCGCCCCCGAATGCCAGGGATGTCAGGATGGGGACCATGACAACCAAGGTCTACTTCGACATCACGATCAACGACAAGCCCGCTGGGCGGATCTCGTTCAACCTGTACGACGACGTGGTCCCCAAGACCACGGAGAACTTCCGCGCCCTCGCCACCGGCGAGAAGGGCTTCGGCTACGCCGGCTCGTCCTTCCACCGGGTCATCCCGGAGTTCATGCTCCAGGGCGGCGACTTCACCCGCGGCGACGGCACGGGCGGCAAGAGCATCTACGGCGAGAAGTTCGCGGACGAGAACTTCCAGCTGAAGCACACCAAGCCGGGCCTGCTCTCGATGGCCAACGCCGGCCGCAACACCAACGGCTCGCAGTTCTTCATCACGACCATCGCCACCCCGTGGCTGGACGGCAAGCACGTGGTGTTCGGCGAGGTCGCCGACGAGGACAGCATGAAGCTGGTCAAGAAGATCGAGGGCTACGGCTCGCAGAGCGGCCGCACCAGCGCCAAGGTCACCATCTCCGAGAGCGGCGTCCTGTAACCAGTACGGAGTACCGCATACGCCGGTAACGCCCGAAGGCGGCACCCCTGCGAGGGGGTGCCGCCTTCGGTTGCGTGCGTAACTCTGTGCGTAACCGCGCGCGTAACAGGGCCTACCGAGCCGAGGCTCAGAAGTCCATGTCACCGCCGGGCATGCCGCCCGGAGCAGCCGCGCCAGCCTTCTCCGGCTTGTCCGCGATGACGGCCTCAGTGGTGAGGAACAGCGCCGCGATGGAGGCCGCGTTCTGCAGGGCAGAGCGCGTGACCTTCGCCGGATCGATGATGCCCTCGGCGATCATGTCGACGTACTCGCCGGTCGCGGCGTTCAGGCCGTGGCCGAGCGGCAGGTTGCGCACCTTCTCGACGATGACGCCACCCTCGAGACCACCGTTGACGGCGATCTGCTTGAGCGGAGCCTCCAGCGCGAGCTTCACGGCGTTGGCGCCGGTCGCCTCGTCGCCCTGGAGCTCAAGCTTCTCGAAGACGGCCGTGGCCTGCAGCAGCGCCACGCCACCACCGGCGACAATGCCCTCTTCGACGGCCGCCTTCGCGTTGCGAACGGCGTCCTCGATGCGGTGCTTGCGCTCCTTGAGCTCGACCTCGGTCGCGGCACCGGCCTTGATGACCGCAACACCGCCGGCGAGCTTCGCCAGGCGCTCCTGCAGCTTCTCGCGGTCGTAGTCGCTGTCCGAGTTCTCGATCTCGGCACGGATCTGGTTGACGCGACCCTGGACCTGGTCGCTCTCACCGGAGCCGTCGACGATCGTGGTCTCGTCCTTGGTGATGACGACCTTGCGCGCACGGCCGAGCAGGTCGAGACCGGCGTTCTCCAGCTTGAGGCCGACCTCCTCGGAGATGACGGTGCCACCGGTGAGGATGGCGATGTCGCCGAGCATGGCCTTGCGGCGGTCACCGAAGCCCGGAGCCTTGACGGCGACGGACTTGAAGGTGCCACGGATCTTGTTGACGACGAGCGTGGACAGCGCCTCGCCCTCGACGTCCTCCGCGATGATCAGCAGCGGCTTGCCCGACTGCATGACCTTCTCCAGCAGCGGAAGGAGGTCCTTCACGTTGGAGATCTTGGAGTTGACGATCAGGATGTACGGGTCGTCGAGCGACGACTCCATACGCTCCATGTCGGTGGCGAAGTACGCCGAGATGTAGCCCTTGTCGAAGCGCATGCCCTCGGTGAGCTCAAGCTCCAGACCGAAGGTCTGCGACTCCTCGACGGTGATGACGCCTTCCTTGCCGACCTTGTCCATCGCCTCGGCGATGAGCTCGCCGATCTGGGTGTCGGCGGCGGAGATGGAGGCGGTCGAAGCGATCTGCTCCTTGGTCTCCACGTCCTTGGCCTGCTCCAGCAGAGCGGCGGAGACGGCCTCGACGGCCTTCTCGATGCCACGCTTGAGGGCCATCGGGTTGGCGCCGGCGGCGACGTTGCGCAGGCCCTCGCGGACCAGTGCCTGGGCGAGGACAGTCGCGGTCGTCGTGCCGTCACCGGCTACGTCGTCGGTCTTCTTCGCGACTTCCTTGACCAGCTCGGCGCCGATCTTCTCGTACGGGTCCTCGAGCTCGATCTCCTTGGCGATGGAAACACCATCGTTGGTGATCGTGGGGGCGCCCCACTTCTTCTCGAGGACGACGTTGCGGCCCTTGGGGCCGAGGGTGACCTTGACGGCGTCGGCGAGCTGGTTCATCCCGCGCTCGAGACCGCGCCGTGCCTCCTCGTCGAACGCGATGATCTTGGCCATGTGAAGTGGTCCTCCCGGACTGGGGTGGATAGCGACGGACTGCGTGGCGCCCGCGACGGACGGCCTGCGTGCCTGCGTGGTTCCTTGCCCCACCCGGCCTGCGGGCCTCGCCGACCCAGTCCTTCTGTCACTCTCACTGGGAGAGTGCTAACGCCAATGATTAGCACTCGACCCCGGAGAGTGCAAGGCCGCTCCGGAGGAGTGTCGATGAGGGGTGGTGGTCGGGCGACGGGCGGGCGCAAGGCCGTCCCAGCGGGACACGCGCACCGGCAACGCACGCGGGCACGCCCGGCGACGCACACGGGCACGTACACAGCACGCATGAAGGGCCCGTACCCGACCGGGTACAGGCCCTTCATACGTGAGTGCGTCGGTGGCCGATCGCGCCGCGCCGAAAGTCAGACGGCGAGCTTGACCATGTCCGCCTGCGGACCCTTCTGGCCCTGCGAGATCTCGAATTCGACTCGCTGACCCTCTTCAAGGGTGCGGTACCCGTCCATCTGGATCGCGCTGTAGTGGACGAAAACATCCGCACCACCGTCGACCGCGATGAAGCCGTACCCCTTCTCCGCGTTGAACCACTTGACGGTGCCCTGAGCCATGCCTAACTCCCCTATTACTGGCCCTTGCACAGGACCGCACTTCGCGGACCCGGGTCAGACCTGCACCCCAACCAGCCCTCCGACAGGAGAGGGTGTGCGCCGGAACGCGTCGACCGCGGCTGAATGTATCTGCCCAACTGCCCTCTGCAACAGGTCAATCGGACGAGAATTCTGGGCGCGGGGGAATGCGCGAATACGAAGAATTCCCCGGATTCCAGGGCAAGTCGGGCCGGACAAAGCGCGCATGAGCGGCAATTGGCTCGCAGACTTTGGCTGCTTCTTGACGTGCGCGGACGCATTCTCATATGCGTGGGGCACAAGCAGTGGAGGGGACTGCCCCAACTGTACCGCGCTCAACCATGCAGAATTGCCCCCTCCGCTTCTATCGCGGAGAGGGCAATTGCAGTGACTTTAAGCGTCGGTCAGCCGCCTGCGACGGCCGGAATGATCGAAACGCCGGCGCCGTCCGGAGTGGGCGTGTCCAGCCCCTCCTCGAAGCGCACGTCGTTGTCGTTGACGTACACATTCACGAAGCGGCGCAGCTTGCCCTGGTCGTCCAGAACGCGGGCCGCGATGCCCGTGTGGTTCTTCTCCAGGTCGGCGATGACCTCGGCGAGGGTCGCGCCCTCGGCCGTCACCTCGGCCGCGCTGTTCGTGTACGTACGGAGAATCGTCGGGATGCGGACGTTGACGCTCATGCGAGGCCAGCCTCTCGGAAAGAGTCCAGGTTGGGGCGGATGACGGCGGACTGGCCCGTGGTCGGGGCGACCGCCTCAAGAGTCTTCAGGCCGTCGCCCGTGTTGAGCACGACGGTGGTGAGCGTCGGGTCCAGCAGCCCGGCTTCGATGAGCTTCTTCGTCACGCCGACGGTCACGCCGCCCGCGGTCTCCGCGAAGATGCCCTCGGTCTCGGCGAGCAGCTTGATCGCGTCCACGACCTGCTCGTCGTTGACGTCCTCGACCGCTCCGCCCGTGCGGCGGGCGATGTCCAGGACGTACGGGCCGTCGGCCGGGTTGCCGATCGCGAGCGACTTGGCAATCGTGTTCGGCTTCTGCGGCCGTACGACGTCGTGCCCGGCCTTGAAGGCCGTCGACACCGGCGAGCAGCCCTCCGCCTGGGCGCCGAAGATCTTGTACGGCTTGTCCTCGACGAGGCCGAGCGCGACGAGCTCCTTCAGGCCCTTGTCGATCTTCGTGAGCTGCGAGCCCGAGGCGATCGGGATGACGATCTGGTCCGGCAGCTGCCAGCCGAGCTGCTCGCAGATCTCGTACGCCAGGGTCTTGGAGCCCTCGCCGTAGTACGGGCGCAGGTTGACGTTGACGAAGCCCCAGCCCTCGCCCAGCGGGTCGCCGATGAGCTCCGAGCAGAAGCGGTTGACGTCGTCGTAGTTGCCCTCGATGCCGACCAGCTCGCCACCGTAGATGGAGGCCATGACGACCTTGCCCTGCTCCAGGTCGTGCGGGATGAACACACACGAACGGAAACCGGCCCGCGCGGCGGCGGCGCCGACCGCGCCGGCCAGGTTGCCGGTGGAGGAGCAGGAGAGCGTGGTGAAACCGAACGCGCGGGCGGCCTCGACGGCGATCGCGACGACACGGTCCTTGAAGGAGTGCGTCGGGTTGCCGGAGTCGTCCTTGACATACAGGCCGCCGGTGACGCCCAGCTCACGGGCGAGGTTGTCGGCCTTGACCAGCTTGGTGAAGCCGGGGTTCAGGCTCGGCTTCGAGGCCACGTCGGCGGGGACGGGAAGCAGCGGGGCGTAACGCCAGATGTTGTCCGGACCGGCCTCGATCTGCTTGCGCAGCGCGTCGGCGTTGCCGAGCGGGAGGTCGTATGCGACTTCGAGCGGACCGAAGCAGGAAGAACAGGCGAAGATCGGGCCGAGTTCGAATTTTTCTCCGCACTCGCGGCAGGAAAGCGCGGTGGCGGGGCCCAGGTCTACGGGCAGGGAATTCGTGGCGCTAGCGTCAGCGTTTGCATCAGTTTCAGCAGTCTGCACAGCCATGGTGGCGAGGCCCTTTCTCCTCATCTTCCCCACGACGCATTTCGCCGTGAGACGGAATTGGCACCGTCCCCACCGTTACCTCGCGGTCGGCGGGATGGTTGCCGGGACTTCAACGGGCCGTTCCCTCTGTCCCTCTGGATGAGCGCTATGGCATCGGAGCTGGAGACCCGATGCATTTGTTCCGCGGCGACCCCCGACATGCGACGGTCATCCGCGTTGTTCAAGACTGTAACCGAAGGCTCGGACGCTTGAGATAGTCGTCCGCACCGCGAGATGGATCTTACGGAGTGGGAGAGGCACGTGCTGGAAGAGGTGGAGCGCTGGCTGGAGCGGCGGTCCTGGTCGGCGGCCGACCGCCCGCTCGACCGGCTGATCGCTGCCAAGGCTGGGCGTGGCACCACCGTCAGTGTCGTGCTGCCGGCCCTCGACGAGGAGGCGACGGTCGGCGAGATCGTCACGGTGATACGCCGCGAGCTGATGGAGGCCGTACCTCTCGTCGACGAGCTGGTGGTCGTCGACTCCGGCTCGAAGGACCGTACGGCCGAGGTGGCGGCGGCGGCGGGCGCGCGGGTCGTGCACCGCGACGACATACTGCCGCGCATTCCGGCCGCGCCCGGCAAGGGCGAGGTGCTGTGGCGCTCACTCCTGGTGACGACCGGTGACATCGTCTGCTTCGTCGACGCGGACCTGAAGGACTTCTCCGCCTCGTTCGTCTCGGGCATCGTCGGGCCGCTGCTCACGGACCCCGATGTGCAGTTCGTGAAGGCGATGTACGACCGCCCGCTCGGCGCGGCCGCAGGTCAGGGCGGCCGGGTGACCGAGCTGGTGGCCAGGCCGCTGCTCAATCTGCACTGGCCGCAGCTGGCCGGGTTCGTCCAGCCCCTGGGCGGCGAGTACGCGGCGCGGCGCTCGCTCCTGGAGCGGCTGCCCTTCCCCGTCGGTTACGGGGTGGAGCTGGCCCTGCTGATCGACTCGCTCCACACGGTGGGCCTGGACGCGCTGGCCCAGGTCGATGTCGGCGTACGCAAGCACCGTCACCAGGACGGCCAGGCACTCGGCCGGATGGCCGCCGCGATATACCGGACGGCTCAACTGCGCCTGTCGCGCGGCCACTTGGTGCGTCCTTCGCTGACCCAGTTCGAGCGGGGCGACGAGGGGTTCGTTCCGCGTACGCATGTGGTGGACACGGAGGAGCGGCCGCCGATGCGCGAGATCGAGGAGTACGAGGAGCGCCGCGCGGCGTGAAGGGGGCGGACACCCCCTAGGTCCGGCCGTACGCACGTTTGAGGGGTTACAGGAAGGGCTAGGTTCGCCACATGGTTTCCGAGGTTTCCTCCGAGCACGCTGCCCAGGTTCTCGTCGCTTCCAACCGCGGCCCGGTGACGTACACGCTCGCCGGGGACGGCTCGCTGGCCGCCAGGCGCGGCGGGGGCGGCCTCGTCTCGGGCCTGTCGGCGATCGGCCAGGGCGCCGAGTCGCTGTGGGTGTGCGCGGCGCTCGGGGACGGCGACCGGGAGGCGGTACGGCGCGGGGTCGGCGAGCCGGGCGTACGGATGCTCGACATCGACGCCGGTGTGCACGCGGACGCCTACAACGGCATCGCGAACTCGGTGCTGTGGTTCGTCCACCACCTGCTTTACCAGACGCCGCTGGAGCCGGTTTTCGACGCGGAGTTCCGGCGCCAGTGGGCGGCGTACGAGACATACAACCGCGCCTTCGCCGAGGCGCTGGCGGCGGAGGCGGCGCCGGGCGCGGCCGTGCTGGTGCAGGACTACCACCTGTGCCTGGTGCCCGGCATGCTGCGCGAGCTGCGCCCCGACCTCAGAATCGGCCACTTCTCGCACACGCCGTGGGCGCCCGTGGACTACTTCCGCCTACTCCCGGACGACATCGCACGTCAGCTGGTGCGCGGGCTGCTGGGCGCGGACAGGGTGGCGTTCCTGACCCGGCGCTGGGCGGACGCTTTCGCGGCGTGCGCGGTGGATGTGCTGGGGGCCGGGGCCCTGGACGGGACGGCGGTCGGGGTGCACGGGCTCGGCGCGGACGGGGACTTCCTGCGGGAGCGGGCGCGTCGGGCGGACGTGGACGAGTGGCTGGTGCGGCTGCGCGAGCGGGTCGGGGGCGGCGGGACCGGGGCGGTGCGGAAGGTGATCGTCCGGGTCGACCGTACGGAACTCTCCAAGAACATCGTGCGCGGACTGCTCGCGTACCGGCAGCTGCTCGCGGACCGGCCGGAGTGGCGCGGGCAGGTGGTGCACATCGCCTTCGCGTACCCGTCGCGGCAGGACCTGGCGGTGTACCGCGACTACACGGCGGCCGTACGGACCCTGGCGGAGGAGATCAACTCCGCGTACGGGACGGCCGATTGGCAGCCGGTGCTGCTGGAGCTGGACGACGATTTCGCCCGGTCGCTGGCGGCGTACCGGATGGCCGATGTGGCGCTGGTCAACCCGATCAGGGACGGCATGAACCTCGTCGCGAAGGAGGTGCCGGTCGTCTCCGACGAGGGGTGCGCGCTGGTGCTGTCGCGGGAGGCGGGGGCGTACGAGGAGCTCGGCGACGACGCGATCGTCGTCAACCCGTACGACGTGACGGCGACGGCGGAGGCGCTGCACGAGGCGCTGACGATGGCGCCGGAGGAACGGGCGGCACGAACGAAGCGGCTGGCCGCGGCGGCGACGGCGCTGCCGCCGGCGGCGTGGTTCCTGGACCAGTTGAACGCGCTGGTTTCGGATTAGCCCCCGCCCCGCCCCTTGCCGGCTGTGACATTTTGCGGCTGCCGCCGCGCGAGGGGCTCCGCCCCTCAAGCTCCCCCAAGGACTGCGTCCAGGGGGGACCCCCAGGGGCTGGATCTGCGCGGCCGGGCTGGGGATTTCAGCCTGCCCGGCGTTTGAGGACACTCCCCCAGACTTCGTCCGGGTGGACCCCCAAGGGCGTCCGGGGGGTCTGGGGGCTTGCCCCCGCACGCGGCGGAGCCGCACATGTCACAGCCGGGAAGAGTGGGTCTCCCCTGCTCGAACGAAGTTGAGAGCTTGGGGAAGGGTGGGGGAATGCGCCGCAGGCAACCCGCACCGGCGCACCGCACCCGCGCCCTAACCCGACGCCAGCGCCGCCAGCAGCCGGACCACTCCCACCGGGCCCTCGACCACCACATCCGCCCGCTCCGCGAGCTCCCGCACCTCGCTGCCGCTGCACACCAGCAGCCCCGGCACGCCCTCCGTGCGCAGCTTCTCCACTGCCGAGAACGCCGCCATGTCGCCGAGGTCGTCGCCCGCGTACAGAACGCACCCCGCGTCGACCTCCCGTACGTACTCCGCCAGCGCCAGGCCCTTGTCCATGCCCGGTGGGCGCAACTCCAGTACCAGGCGGCCGGGTTCGACGATCAGGCCGTGGCGGGCGGCCAGTTCGGCCAGTGGGGCGCGCAGCGCTTCGAAGGCCGCCTGCGGGTCGGCGGCGCGGCGCGTGTGGACGGCGACGGCCTGGCCCTTCTCCTCTATCCAGGAGCCTCGCCAGGCACCGATGCCGTCGAGGAAGCCGGGAACTTCGGCGCGCGCGGCCTGTACGCCGGGGTGCGGGGCGGGGGCGTGGACCGTGCCGCTCACGGCGTCCCAGCGCTCGGCGCCGTAATGGCCCAGGACGACCAGGTGTTCGAGGCCGGGGACTCCGGCGAAGCCGCCGTAGCGGACGGCGACGCCCGCCGGGCGGCCCGTGATCACGGCGACCGATCCGACGCGTGGGGCAAGTGCGGCGAGAGCGGGAACGGCGCCGGGGTGGGCGCGGGACTGTTCGGGGTCGGGGACGATCTCGGCAAGCGTGCCGTCGAAGTCGAGTGCGACGACCGCCCGTTCCGGCGCCGCCAGCAGCGCGGCGAGGCCGTCGCGGCCGGCCTGCGTGACAGGCGTGAAGTCGCTCGGCAGGGGGTGCGGTTGACTGCCCATGCCCAGACACTACCGGCGTACGGCGCCCCCGGCACGGGGGTCAGCGACGCTCGCGGCGGGCTTCTCGCACGCGGCGGAGGCGGTTGACCGTAACGGGGTCGTGGGCGAGTGCACGCGGGTCGTCGAGGAGGGCGTTGAGGAGCTGGTAGTAGCGGGTCGGCGAGATGCCGAGCTGCTCGCGTACGGCACGCTCCTTGGCGCCGGGGCCGGACCAGGACCGGCGCTCGACGGCGAGAACGGCACGGTCCCGGTCGGAGAGCTCGGGACCGTGCGCGTCGTCGTCAGGCATACAGGCAGTCTAGGACGGAGTACTTCAGGACGGCGTACGTCCCGACGGTGTACGTCCGCTACCCGCGCTAGTCCGCGTTCTCCGTCGCCGCGGCCTCGCGCCCGATCGCCCCCAGCGTGCTCGCCGGGTTGCCGTTCGGCCCCACCGTCCCGCCGATCTGCAGCTTGATGTTCTCGCTGACCTTCGCCCAGGACGTCTTGCCCACCGGGTAGAGCGTCGACTCGGGCAGCGCCTCGAGGAACGGCCACAGGTCCTTGTTGGCGGGGTCCTCGCCCATCCGCTCGGAGGCGGAGACCGTGACCGGCAGCAGGTCGTACTGATCCGCGAATTCGAGGACGTTCTCGTCGCTGTAGGCGAAGTCGAGGAACGCGCCGATCTCCTTGCGGTGGCCGTTCTGCTTGAAGCCCATCATCCAGTCGGCCACGCCCATCGCGGACTTGGCCTTGCCGTCGGGGCCGGGCAGCGGGACCATGCCGACCTTCACGCCGTTCTTCTCGGCCTGCTGCATGAGGGAGGGGTGGCCGTTGAGCATGCCGACCTCGCCCTTGGCGAAGGCCGTGAAGGCGGGCTTGCGGTTGAGCTTGCCGGGGGCGACGGGGCCCGTGAGGTTCTCGGCGACGAGGTTGTTCTTCAGCCAGTCGAACGTCTTGATGTTCTGCTCGGAGTCGATGGTGTACGTACCGACCGTGTCGGTGTAACCGCCGCCGCCGCTGAGGATCCACATCATGGTCTCGGCCTGCGCCTCCTCGCCTCCCAGCGGCAGCGCGAACGGGTACTTCACGCCGCGCTGCTTGAGCGTCCTGGCCGCGCTCTCGATGCCGGCCCACGTCTTGGGGGGCTTGAGGCCGGCCTGGGTGAAGAGCGACTCGTTGTAGAACAGCAGCCGGGTGCTCGCTACGAACGGGATGCCGTACTGCACCCGGCTGACCTCGCCCGCATCGGCGAGCGGTGCGAGGAGATTGGCCTGTACGGGGATGGAGAGCAGACTGTCGGCCGAGTAGAGCTTGTCCTGGGCCGCGTAGTCGGCGTACGCGCCGATCTGGGCGATGTCGGGGGCCTTGCCGGCCGCGACCATCTCGGCGACCTTGCGGTCGACGTCTTTCCAGTCGTAGACCTGTACGTCGACCTTGATGTTCTTGTTCTTGGACTCGAAGGCGGTGGCGACGCCGTCCCAGTACTGCTTGGTGCTGTCGCCGCCTTCCAGGTCGTAGTCCGCCGCAACGAAGGTGAGGGTGACATCACCCTCGTCGGAGCCGCTGCTCCCGCATCCGGCCAGCGCCACTGTCATACCCAGTGCGGCCACTGTCGCGGTCAAACCCAAGAAGCGCCGGTGCACAGCTCTTTCCCACCCTCATTCGTTGTCCCAGACGACCCCCGTGACGCCCGACATGTCTACGAGCAGCAATTTTCACCTACTGCCCACATGAGGTCTACACCACCCCAGTCTCACTTGCGCAACACCTTCCCTCCCCCTCCCGTTCCCCGTCCCGTTCCCTCTTCCGCCACACAAGAGCGAAGTGGACTAGACCTTTCGCGGGTCGACGCGCGAGACTGTTCCCGTGAAACACGTCATCGCCCTCGATGTGGGCGGCACCGGGATGAAGGCCGCGCTCGTCGGGGCGGACGGCGCACTGCTGCACGAGGCACGCCGGGCAACCGGCCGTGAGCGGGGGCCCGACGCCGTCGTCGAGTCCATCGCCGGCTTCGCCGCCGAGCTCCGCGCGTACGGCGAGGAGCGGTACGGCGAGAGCGCCTCCGCCGCCGGCGTCGCCGTCCCCGGCATCGTCGACGCCGAGAACGGCATCGCCGTCTACGCCGCCAACCTCGGCTGGCGCGACGTACCCATGCGCGATCTGCTGAGCCGCAGACTGCACGGCGTGCCCGTCGCCCTCGGCCACGACGTCCGTACGGGCGGCCTCGCCGAGGGCCGTATCGGCGCCGGCAGGGGCGCGGACCGGTTCCTGTTCGTACCGCTGGGGACCGGGATCGCCGGGGCCATCGGGATCGACGGGAAGATCGAGGCCGGCGCCCACGGGTGCGCCGGCGAGATCGGGCACATCGTCGTACGCCCCGGCGGCCCCCCGTGCGGCTGCGGCCAGCGCGGCTGCCTGGAACGCCTCGCCTCCGCCTCCGCCGTGTCCGCCGCCTGGGCAGCCGCGTCCGGCGACCCGGACGCCGACGCCGCCGACTGCGCCAAGGCCGTCGAGTCCGGGGACGCGCGGGCCCAGGACGTGTGGCGGGAGGCCGTCGGCGCGCTCGCCGACGGGCTCGTCACCGCGCTCACCCTGCTGGACCCCCGCACTCTGATCATCGGTGGCGGTCTCGCCGAGGCGGGGGAAACCTTGTTCACACCACTGAGGGCCGCCGTCGCGGAACGCGTCACGTTCCAGAAACTGCCCGACATCGTTCCGGCGGCCCTCGGGGACACCGCCGGATGCCTGGGCGCGGGGCTGCTCGCCTGGGATCTTCTCGCCACGGCATCCACGAAGTCCACGGAATCCCAGGAGGTATCCGCCTGATGGCCGGACGCGCTGCAACCAAGGTTCTCTCCGGTGCCCGGGTGGTGCTGCCGACCGGGACCGTCGAGAACGGGCGGGTCATCGTCGAGGGCGGCCGCATCGCCGGCGCCGCACCGGCCGACGCCCCGGCGCTCGACCTCTCCGGCCACTGGATCGTGCCCGGCTTCGTCGACATGCACGTACACGGCGGCGGCGGCGCGTCCTTCACCTCCGGGACCGCCGAGGACGTACTCACAGGCGTACGCACCCACCGCGAGCACGGCACCACGACCATCACCGGGTCGCTGGTGACCGGCGAGATGGACGTACTCGCCAGGCAGGCCGCGCTGCTCTCCGAGCTCGTCGAGCAGGGCGACCTGGCGGGCATCCACTTCGAGGGCCCGTTCATCTCGCCCTGCCGCAAGGGCGCGCACAGCGAGGACCTGCTGCGCGACCCCGACCCGGCGGAGGTCCGCAAGCTGATCGACGCGGCGCACGGCACGGCGAAAATGGTCACCCTCGCCACCGAACTGCCCGGCGGCATCGAGTCCGTACGGCTGCTTGCCGAGCACGGTGTCGTCGCCGCGATCGGCCACACGGACGCGACGTACGACCAGACCGTCGAGGCCATCGAAGCGGGCGCGACCGTCGCCACCCACCTCTACAACGCGATGCCGGCGCTCGGCCACCGCACCCCGGGCCCGATCGCCGCACTGCTCGAAGACGAGCGGGTGACGGTCGAGCTGATCAACGACGGCACGCATCTGCACCCCGCCGCGCTGGAGCTGGCGTACCACCGCGCGGGCGCGGCCAGGGTCGCGTTCATCACGGACGCGATGGACGCGGCGGGCTTCGGCGACGGCACGTATCTCCTCGGCCCCCTTGAGGTGGAGGTGAAGGACGGGGTCGCGCGCCTCGCGGAGGGCGGCTCGATCGCCGGGTCCACGCTCACGCTCGACACGGCCTTCAAGCGTGCGGTGACGATCGACCGGCTGCCCGTCGAGGACGTCGTACGTTCCATCTCGGCCAATCCGGCCCGCCTGCTCGGCGTCGACGACAGGGTCGGCTCGCTGGAGCCCGGCAAGGACGCGGACCTGGTGGTGCTGGACGCGGAGTTCACGCTGAAAGGCGTGATGCGCAAGGGCGAATGGGTGGTTGAACCCCAGGGGGCTTGATTTTGGACGGCGGTTGGCCCTGAGCCCTGGGCCAACCGCCTTTTCTTTGGCATGATCACCCCGAAGAGAAGGCCAGCAAACGCTTTCTACGGATGCCGACCGACCGCCGACGGGGGCCTCGAGTGATCCTGACGGTCACGCTGAACACCGCACTCGACATCACGTACCGCGTCCCGGCCCTGACCCCGCACGCCTCGCACCGCGTCACCGACGTCGCTGAACGCCCCGGCGGCAAGGGCCTGAACGTCGCCCGCGTACTGGCGGCCCTGGGCCACGACACGGTAGTGACGGGCTTCGCGGGCGGCCCGTCCGGCACCGTGCTCCGCGACCTCCTCGCACCCCTCGCCCCCGTCGACGCACTCGTCCCGGTCGCCGGAACCACCCGCCGCACCATCGCCGTCGTCGACGACACGACCGGCGACACCACCCAGCTCAACGAGCCGGGCCCGGCCGTCACCCCCGAGGAGTGGGCCACGTTCCTCGCCTCGTACGGGAAGCTCCTCCGCGACGCCGAAGCGGTGGCCCTCTGCGGCAGCCTGCCCCCGGGCATCCACGTCGGGGCGTACGCCGAACTCATCCGGCACGCCCGAGCGGCCGGCGTCCCCGTACTCCTCGACACCAGCGGCGAACCCCTGCGCCGGGGCATCGCCGCCCGCCCCGACCTCGTCAAGCCCAACGCCGACGAACTCGCCCAGCTCACCGGCTCCCGCGAGCCCCTGCGCGCCACCCACGACGCCCGCCGCCGAGGCGCGCACACCGTGGTCGCCTCGCTGGGCGCGGACGGGATGCTCGCCGCGACGGCCGAAGGAATGTGGCAGGCGACCCCGCCGACCCGCATGAAGGGCAACCCGACAGGCGCGGGCGATTCGGCGGTGGCCGGAATCCTCTCCGGCCTGGTCGAACAACTCCCCTGGCCGCAGCGCCTCGCAAGAGCGGTCGCACTCTCGGCGGCGACGGTGGCGGCACCTGCGGCGGGCGAGTTCGACCCGGGGACGTACGAAGACCTGCTGTCCAGGGTCGAAGTCACCGCGCACGCGACGGCGGCGTAAAACCGTCAGCTCACTTGTGGCCGGCGATGAGTTCCAGCCGGTCGAGGTTCGCCTCGCACTGGTCGCCGTCGCCGCACGAAATCACGACCGTGTTCTCGCCCTCGGTGAGGTTGATGTAGGCGAAGGTGTTGGTCCAGCCCTTGTCCCACGCACCCTCCGCCGCGTTGGCGAAGTTCTTCATGTTCAGGCCGGTGCCGTGCGGCTTCCCGTTGACCGTCAGCGACGTCTTGGCGTCCTTGCCGGGTACGCCGTAGTCGATCGACAGCGTGTACGCACCCGCCTTCGGCACCTTCACCTTCCAGGTCGCCGAGGCGCCCGGGGTGTTCAGCGGGACGTACGCACCGCTCGACGACTTCGCGCCGGGGATCGTCGTGTCCGTGGAGACGCCGGAGAGCTGGAGCTGCGCCGCGTCCTGCTTCGGCAGCTCCGCGGGCTCCTGTGCCTTGTCCGTCGGGTCCTCGCTCGGCTTGACCGTCTGGCCCGCCGACGAACCGCCGCCGCCCGTTCCGCCCGCCTGCGTGCCCTTGTCGTCGTCCTTTTCGCTGGTCATCAGCGCGACGCCGATGCCTATGACGACGACCGCGACCACCGCGACGGCGCCGATCAGCAGGCCCTTGGTGTTGGGTCCGCCGCTCCGGCCGCCTCCGCCTCCGCCCGTCACCGGGACCTGGCGGGTCGGTGCACCGCCGGGCCGGGTTTCGGGGGCCGCGTAGTGGGCGTTGGGCTGGTGGTACTGCTGCTGCGGGGGGACCTGCTGCGCGTACTGCTGCTGCGGCTGGCCGTACTGCCGCTCGCCGACCGTCCGCACCTGGTTGTACGACGTTCTCGGCACGCCGGGCTGCGAGGGCGAGGCGGGACCCGGGTAGCCGTAGCCGCCCGAGCGGGGCGGCGTGGCGCCTGCCGCCTGGCCGTCCTCGTAGAGGTAGCCGAACGGATCGTCGTCCTCGGGCGTGCTCGTGCCGTTGTTCGCGGCAGTCATCCCTGGTCACTCCTCACCATGTTCGCCAGCCGTCGCCGACCGGGCGAGCCTACCCCGAACGGGCAAGTCGAACGTTTGGTCCGGATCACAGTAATGAGCAGAACGACGAGCGGAGTCCGGTGCTAGGGGGTGTCCGGTCGATCTCCGCGGCGTCGCGGGGCTTGGCACGCACATCTACGGCGTTGTCGTCGGTCGGCGACGCTCCGCGTCGCCTCCCTCCTCCGCCTTGCAGCTGCACGCACCAAGCCCCGCTCCTTCACCCACGGAGATCGACCGGACACCCCCTACCCCGCACGCCTGTGCACCTTGGCACGGGATCGTTTCTCGACGTACATCCGCTGGTCGGCGGATTGCAATACCTCGTCCGCCGACATGCCGCAGCTGGCCCAGCCGATGCCGAAGCTGGCACCGACGCGGACCGCCCGTCCGTCGACGCGGATCGGCGGAATGATGGCATTGCGCAGGCGTACGGCGAGGTCGGCGGCGTCCGCGTTGCCGAGGCCGTCCGCGAGGACGACGAATTCGTCACCCCCGAGGCGGGCGACCGTATCGCCGTCGCGCACACAGGTCGTAAGACGGCGGGCGACCTCGATCAGGACGGCGTCGCCGGTGTGGTGTCCGAAGCGGTCGTTGATCGACTTGAAGCCGTCCAGGTCGCAGAAGAGGACGGCCAGCCCCTTCGTGCCGTCGTCGTCCCCGGCGGGGCCGCCTCCAGCGGGCGCGACCATGTGGACGTGGTGGTCGTAGGAGCCCGCGTCGGCGTGCGGGTCGTAGTCGAAGCCGTGCTCGGGGACGGCGGTCCCGGGGGCGGCCGGTTCGTACGCCGCGTCCAGCGCCTCCACGGCGGTGGCGCGCACGGAGTGCGGGCGGCGGCACAGCCGGGAGCTGAGGCGGGAGCGCAGCTCGGCGCTGTTGGGCAGGCCGGTGAGTGCGTCGTGCGAGGCGCGGTGGGCGAGGTGCAACTCGTGCCGCTTGCGCTCCTCGATGTCCTCGACGTGGGTGAGGAGGAAACGGGGGCCGTCGGTGGTGTCGGCGACGACGGAGTTGCGCAGGGACACCCAGACGTACGTCCCGTCGCGCCGCCCCAGTCTCAGCTCGGCGCGGCCGCCCTCGGCGGAGGTGCGCAGCAGCGTGCCGATGTCCTCTGGGTGGACGAGGTCGGCGAAGGAGTAGCGGCGCATCGCGGAGGCGGGGCGGCCGAGCAGCCGGCACAGGGCGTCGTTGGTACGGAGCAGGCGGCCGTGCTGGTCGCCGCCCATCTCGGCGATGGCCATGCCGCTGGGGGCGTACTCGAAGGCCTGCCGGAAGGACTCCTCGCTGGCGCGCAGGGCCTGCTGCTCACGTTCGAGACGGACCAGGGCGCGCTGCATGTTTGCGCGGAGCCGGGCGTTACTGATCGCAATCGCCGCCTGGGACGCGTACATCTGGAGCGCCTCCTGGCCCCACGCGCCGGGGTGCCTGCCGTTGCGCGGGCGGTCGACGGAGATGACGCCGAGGAGCTCGCGCCCGCCGCCGGACGCGTACATGGGCGCGTAGAGGCGGTCCATCGGGTGCCACTCGTCGGCGAAGCGCGGTTCGGGGCCTTCGGTGTGCCACTGGGGCACGTCGTCCTCGACGAGGACCCAGCCCTCGGTGTGCGGGATGAAGCGCAGGTCGCCCCACACCTCGCCCATGGACAGCCGGCGTTCCCAGGAGGCGCGGGAGCCGACGCGGCCCATGATCAGGGCTTCGGCGGCGGAGTTGCCGGCGAAGGCCGCTATGACCAGGTCACCGTCCGGCTGTACGAGGTTTACGCAGGCCAGCTCGTAACCGAGGCCGGCGACGATTCCGTCGGCCACGGCCTGCAAGGTGTCAGCCAGGCTGCGGGCCGTGTTGAGGTCCGCGACCACCTGGTGCAGCTGCCGCAGCGTCGCAAGGCGCACGTACGGCTCCGACTCGGCCTCCATTGTTCGCTCTCCCCGAGACCTCGACAGCAACTCCAGGATTCTCATCGCCGTACTTTTGTTGCACTATCACGCCACTGAATCACAGCGAGCTGCCCACCCGGTACACAGGGTCAGCAATTACTCGGCTCTGTGAGTCAAGTCACATCAGGGGGAGGGGAGTGGCGTGAGGAGGGTGGAGCGCTCCCGATGATTTTTGAACGCAAATACGGACACACGGCGACGCGTAAACCGGTCCTAGGACCAGCCTGGTCCCAACGCCCGATGCGGCGGCGAGAGGGCCGGGCATAGCGTTCCGGGTGTGTTCCAGACGACCTCCCCCCAGCCACCTGTCTCCATCCCCCATCCTGAGGGGGTGAGCAACGAGAAGTTCCGCGCCGCGATGTCCCGTTTCACCGCGGGCGTCACTCTGGTGACCGCACACGATCCGGACAGCGGTGCGAGCGGTGAGGACGTCGGCATGACGGCGACGGCCTTCATGTCGGTGTCGCTGGACCCGCCGCTGGTGCTGGTGAGCGTGAGAAACGGCTCACGCATGGACGATCTGCTCGCCGAGCAGCCGCTGTGGGCGGTCTCGCTGCTCTCGGAGAACCAGCGGCAGATCGCGGGACGGTTCGCGATGAAGGGCCGGCTCAGCGACCGCCTGCTCTTCCAGGACGTCCCCTATACGCGGGGCGCAGTCTCCGGGGCTCCGCTGATCGGCGGGGCGCTCGCGGTGGTGGAGTGCAGGACCGAGAAGCGGGTGGAGGCGGGGGACCACACGCTGGTGATCGGCCGGGTGCTCGAAGTGGGCCTGCCGAACGCGGACGGCGGTCCTCTGACGTACTTCAAGGGCCACTACCGGCACTTGGGCTAGTCCCGGCCCGGGGCTTGTCCGCCCTCCCCCCCCCCCCCCCCCCCTCCCCCCCGC
>NZ_JAGGPB010000058.1 GCF_018614055.1 Streptomyces sp. ISL-98 | reverse complement strand
TCAGTCCTTGATTTCGCAGATGGTGGCGCCGGAGGTGACCGAGGCGCCGACTTCGGCGGCCAGGCCCTTGACGGTGCCGGAGCGGTGCGCGTTCAGCGGCTGCTCCATCTTCATGGCCTCGAGTACGACGACGAGGTCGCCCTCCTTGACCTCCTGGCCCTCCTCGACCGCGACCTTGACGATGGTGCCCTGCATCGGGGACGCGAGGGTGTCGCCGGAGGCGGCCGGGCCGGACTTCTTCGCCGCACGCCGCTTCGGCTTGGCACCCGCGGCCAGGCCGGTACGGGCCAGCGTCATCCCCAGCGACGAGGGCAGCGAGACCTCGAGCCGCTTGCCGCCGACCTCGACGACGATCGTCTCGCGACCGGCCTCGTCCTCCTCGGTGTCCGCACCGGGCACCGAGAACGCCGGGATGGTGTTGACGAATTCCGTCTCGATCCACCGGGTGTGGACCGTGAAGGGGTCGGAGGTGAACGCGGGGTCGGCGACGACGGCGCGGTGGAAGGGGATGGCGGTGGCCATGCCCTCGACGTTGAACTCCGCCAGAGCGCGGGCGGCGCGCTGCAGTGCCTGTTCGCGGGTGGCGCCGGTGACGATCAGCTTGGCCAGCAGGGAGTCCCAGGCGGGGCCGATCACGCTGCCGGTTTCGACGCCGGCGTCGAGGCGGACGCCGGGGCCGGAGGGCGGTGCGAAGGCGGTGACGGTACCGGGGGCGGGCAGGAAGCCGCGGCCGGGGTCCTCGCCGTTGATGCGGAACTCGATGGAGTGCCCGCGCACCGCGGGGTCGTCGTAGCCGAGCTTCTCGCCGTCGGCGATACGGAACATCTCGCGGACCAGGTCGATGCCGGTGACCTCTTCGGAGACCGGGTGCTCGACCTGCAGGCGGGTGTTGACCTCCAGGAAGGAGATCGTGCCGTCGACGCCGACGAGGAATTCGACCGTGCCCGCACCGACGTAGCCGGCCTCGCGCAGGATCGCCTTCGAGGCGGCGTACAGCTCCTGGTTCTGCGCCTGGGACAGGAACGGGGCCGGTGCCTCTTCCACCAGCTTCTGGTGGCGGCGCTGCAGCGAGCAGTCACGGGTGGAGACGACCACGACATTGCCGTGGGCATCGGCCAGGCACTGCGTCTCCACGTGCCTGGGCTTGTCGAGGTAGCGCTCGACGAAGCACTCCCCGCGGCCGAACGCGGCCACCGCCTCACGCACGGCGGAGTCGTAGAGCTCGGGGACCTCTTCGAGGGTGCGGGCGACCTTCAGGCCGCGCCCGCCGCCGCCGAACGCCGCCTTGATCGCGATCGGCAGCCCGTGCTCGCGGGCGAACGCGACGACCTCCTCGGCCCCCGAGACCGGGTCGGGGGTGCCTGCGACCAGCGGGGCACCGGCACGCTGGGCGATGTGCCGGGCGGCGACCTTGTCACCCAGGTCACGGATGGCCTGCGGCGGCGGGCCGATCCAGGTCAGACCCGCGTCCAGCACTGCCTGGGCGAACTCGGCGTTCTCGGAGAGAAATCCGTACCCGGGATGAACCGCGTCCGCTCCCGAGTCCTTGGCGGCCTGCAGCACCTTGGCCATGTCCAGATAGCTGGCGGCCGGGGTGTCACCGCCCAGAGCGAACGCCTCGTCCGCGGCACGGACATGCAAAGCGTCCCGGTCCGGATCGGCGTAGACGGCTACGCTCGCGATCCCGGCATCCCGGCAGGCCCGAGCAACGCGGACAGCGATTTCGCCACGGTTGGCGATGAGCACCTTGCGCACGATGGTCGCCTGCCCGTCACATCGGAGGGTTGCCGTGCTTGCGCGCCGGCAGGTCGGCGTGTTTGCCGCGCAGCATCGCCAGGGAACGGATCAGCGCCGACCTCGTGTCGCGCGGGTCGATGATGTCGTCCACCAGGCCCCGTTCCGCCGCGTAGTAGGGGTGCATCAGCTCGGTCCGGTACTCCTTGATCTTCTGCTGCCGTACGGCGTCGGGGTCGTCGGCGGCCGCGATCTCACGGCGGAAGATGACATTCGCCGCGCCCTCGGCGCCCATCACCGCGATCTCGTTCGTCGGCCAGGCCAGCGAGAGGTCGGCGCCGATGGAGCGGGAGTCCATGACGATGTACGCGCCGCCGTAGGCCTTGCGCAGGATGAGCTGGACGCGCGGCACGGTCGCATTGCAGTACGCGTACAGCAGCTTGGCGCCGTGCCGGATGATTCCGCCGTGCTCCTGGCCCACCCCGGGCAGGAAGCCCGGCACGTCCACGAGCGTCACCAGCGGGATGTTGAACGCGTCGCAGAGCTGCACGAACCTGGCTGCCTTCTCGGAGGCCTCGATGTCCAGCACACCGGCGAGCGACGCCGGCTGGTTGGCCACGATGCCGACCACATGGCCGTCCAGCCGGGCCAGTGAGCAGAGGATGTTCGTCGCCCAGGCGGAATGCACTTCGAAGAACTCGCCGTCGTCGACGATCTCCTCGATCACCGTCCGCATGTCGTACGCGCGCTGGGGGTCCGGAGGCACCAGGTCCAGCAGTGCGTCCGTGCGCCGGTCGGGCGGGTCGTCGCACCGCTGGGCGGGCGGGAGTTCACGGTTGTTGCCGGGCAGGAGCGAGAGGAGGAAACGTACGTCCTCCAGGCAGGACTCCTCGTCGTCGTACGCGAGGTGCGCCACACCGGAGGTGGCCGCGTGCACATCGGCGCCGCCCAGACCGTTCTGGGAGACCTTTTCGCCGGTGACCGCCTGGACCACGTCGGGACCGGTGATGAACATCTGTGCGTTGCCGCGGACCATGAAGACGAAGTCGGTCAGCGCCGGTGAGTACGCCGCACCGCCCGCGCACGGGCCGAGCATCACCGAGACCTGCGGGATCACCCCGGAGGCGCGGGTGTTGCGCATGAAGATGCCTCCGTAGCCGGCGAGCGCCGAGACGCCCTCCTGGATACGGGCGCCCGCTCCGTCGTTGAGCGACACGAGCGGCGCCCCTGCCGACACGGCCATGTCCATCAGCTTGTGGATCTTCTCGGCGTGGGCCTCGCCCAGCGCGCCGCCGAAGATCCGGAAGTCGTGGGCGTACACGAAGACCGTCCGCCCGTACACGGTGCCCCAGCCGGTCACCACACCGTCCGAGTGCGGGCGCCGGCGCTCCAGGCCGAAGCCGGTGGCGCGGTGCCTGCGAAGTGCCTCGACCTCGGTGAACGAACCCTCGTCGAGCAGCAGTTGGATGCGCTCGTGCGCCGTCAGCTTGCCCTTGGCGTGCTGACGCTCGGTGGCGGCCGGATCGGGCCCCTGCCGGGCAGACTCCTTGAGCTCGTCGAGCTCCATCAGCCTTTCGTGCAATGTCCGTTCGACGGTAGGCATGGCGTGGCCTTCCTTTCGGTGACATGGACGGTCGGTGGAGGGGTGCCGGCTCCCCGGAGGGCACACGCCAGCACGTATCCCGCAGGGCCCGGCAGTACGGCTCCCGACAGTTCCGGGGCCCCGGGCAGCGCGCTCAGCGGCCGGGCGGACGCCGGCGGTGTGCCCGGCGGCGGGGCCCCGACCGGACGGCGCAGACCGCCGCCGGCGAGCCCCAGCCCGAGGGCCTTGCCCACGGACTCCTTGCGCGTCCACAGATCCAGCAGTCCGACGGGACGCAGCGCGGGCGGGAGTGCCCGGACCCAGGCCGCCTCGTCCGGGGTGAACCACCGTTCGGCGAGGGTGTCCGCGTCGAGCGGCCGCACGGCCTCCACGTCCACCCCGACCCCGGACACGCCGTCGCGCGGCCGGGAGACCGCCACCGCCACCAGCCCCCGGGTGTGGCTGACGCTCGCGAGGAGCCCCTCGGCCGCCCCGGACAGCTCCGGGGCGCCCGAGGCCGCCCGGCCGATGCGTACGTCGGCCGGGAACACCCCGGCCACTTCTGCGGCGGTGCTCCGCAGCAGCGCCCTGGCGTGGTCGCGGGGGGCCGACCCTTCGGCGTACGACCACCGGACGGTGACGGCGGCGTCCATCCCGGCCCGCTCGGCCCGCTCAGAGCCTCGCACGGGCCGAGCGGTCCTCGGCGTACGCTTTGGCGTGCTCCAGGGTGATCCTGCTGTTTCCGCTGAGTGCGATACGGGCGAACTCCCGGGCATCGGCCACCGTGGCGGCCTCGCCGAGGATGCCCGCCACGGCCTCGGGCCGTATCGCCACGGTGTGCTGGGAGGTCACCGCGACGCCGCCGCGGACGGCGGCCACCCGCCACTCGCCGGTGTGAGCCGTCATCAGCATCGGCACGACGACCTGCTTGTAGACGATGCGTTCGTCGGTGAAGCAGACCCGCACCGACTTGGTCGTGTGCATGGCGCCGTCGGTGGTGATGGTGTCCATCTCCATGACCTGGACACCCTGCTCGTCTTCCGTGAGGTCCATCCGGGCGACGTGCGGCAGCCGGTCCGGCCACTCCTGGGCCCGGTACAGGAAGTCGTACACATCACTGACCTCGCCGTCCACGACCACCGTGTCCTCGAAGGTCAGCCGCAGCTCGTCCTGGTCCGCCGCCCGCTCCGCCAGAGCCTTGAGATTGGCGAGCTCGGAGCGGCTGTTGCGGTCGGTGACCTCGGTGATCCATGCCAGGCCTTCGGGGTCGTCCTCGACCGCGCGGTAGCTGTGCTCCAGGACGACCTCGGTGCCGCCGTCGGGGAGCGCCTTGATGACCCAGGCGCCGGACATCGCGGCGACCGGCGGCTGGGACACTTCCTGCCGGAAGGTGATGCGCAGGCTGCCGGGGTCCAGTTCCCGCCGCGAGGTCCAGGCTTTGACCTTGTCGCCGGCCACCGCCCAGATCCGGATGCGTTCGCTCGATCCGTCCTGTCCGAGCTGTTCCACGTGGACCGTGGGATGGAAGTTCACGGGCCACAGCGCCGTATCGGCGAGGAGCTCGTACACGGTCCGGGGTGCGGCTGCCACGGTGACGGTGTGCTGTACGTCATTCATCGTTCGTACGTCCTTCGCGTCAGTAATTGCCGAGCCCGCCGCATACGTTGAGCGCCTGTGCGGTGATGGAGGCCGCGATGTCCGAGAGCAGATAGCCGACGAGCCCGGCCACTTCCTCGGGGGTGGAGTAACGGCCCAGCGGAATCTTGGTCTCGAACCGTTCGAGCACCGCCTGCTCGTCGGTGTCCCAGATCCGGGCGTAGTTGGTGCGCACCTGCTGTGCCATGGGCGTCTCGACATAGCCCGGGCAGACGGCGTTCACGGTGATCCCGGTCTTCGCAAGCTCCAGGCCCAGCGCCTTGGTGAATCCGACGACGCCGTGCTTGGACGCCGAGTAGGGGGCTCCCAGGACGACGCCCTGCTTGCCGCCCGTCGAGGCGATGTTGACGATCCGGCCGGTCTGCTTGTCCCTCATGCCGCCGGTGGTGAGCACTTCGCGCGTCATCAGGAATACGCCGTTGAGGTTGGTGTCGATGACGTCGTACCAGGTCTCGTCGTCGAGGTCGGCGGTGACTCCGCCGCCGCTGCGTCCGGCGTTGTTGACCAGCGCGTCGATCGTTCCGTACCGGCGCACGGCGGCCTCGATGAAGGCGCGCACCTCGTCGCGCGAGCGCACGTCGCAGCGTGCCCCGTCGACGTCGAGTCCGCGTTCGCGCAGGTCCTTGATGCAGACGGCCAGGTCCTCCTCGTGCCGTGCGCAGATGAAGACCTTCATGCCTCGCTGGGCGAGACTCTCGGTCACGGCGAGGCCGATTCCGCTGGTTCCGCCGGTGACGACCGCCACGCCGGCGCTGTCGTTCGCCATGATGTCTCTCCTCTTCCTTCGGTGTTCAGGAGCCTGCGGGTACGGGCTCGTTGGCCAGCTTCAGGAACTGCCGCGGGGTCTCGGCCTCGCCGACGGCGTCGTCGGAGAGTTTGGCGCCCAGCTCCCGCTCGATCCGGCCCGCGACTTCGAGCAGGGCCAGGGAGTCGTAACCGAGCTCGGCGAACGGGGTGTCGAGGATGTCGCCGTCGAGGTCGACGCTCTCGTCCTCTCCGGCGGCCTCCCGGAGAATGCGCGTCAGGTCGGTCAGGGTGAGTTCACGTGTTGCCATGGTGAGGTCCTCGCTCTCGGGTCGTCGTCGGGCGGATCAGTGGGTGTCGGGTGCGCGCAGTACGAGGGCCGCGTTGAAGCCGCCGTGGCCGCGGGCGACCACCAGTGCTGTGCGTACGGTCATTTCGCGCGCGGTGTCCCGGACGAGGTCGACGGGGCAGTCGTCCGCGCGCTCCGGCACGTGCAGAGTGGGCGGTACGATCCCGTCCCGCATGGCGAGCAGTGCCGTCGCCACATCGAGGGACGCCGCACCCGAGTACAGGCGGCCGGTCATCGTCTTGGGCGCGGTGACCGGTACGGCCTCGGGGCCGAACACGGCGGCCAGGGCGTGGGCTTCGGCCCGGTCGAGGTCGCGCACTCCGGCCGCGTCCGCGAAGACCACGTCGATGTCCGAGGGGGCCGCCGCCGCGTCGGCCAGTGCCAGTTCGACGGCGCGGCGCAGGCCCGGTTCGCGGCCGGTGTCGGGCGCGGGGTCGAAGGTGGCGCCGTAGCCGGCGATCGTGCCGTAGCTGCGTGCGCCGCGTTCGCGGGCTCTGGTCTCGCTTTCCAGGACGACGAGCGCCCCGCCCTCGCCGGGTACGTGCCCGTCAGCGGAGACGTCGAAGGGTGCGTACGCGCGCTCCGGGTCGGTGACGCGGGTGAGGCGTCCGGTGGTCATCTGCGAGACCAGGCCCCACGGGCTGAGGGAGGCGTCCACGCCGCCGGACACCACCAGGCCGGTGCCCTTGCGTATGTGGCGCCGTCCGTGTGCGAGGGCGTCCAGGCCGCCTGCCTGGTCGGTGACCAGGACTCCGCTGGGGCCGCGCATGCCGTGCCGGATGGAGATCTGGCCGGTGTTGACGGCGTAGAACCAGGCGAACGACTGGTAGGCGCTTACGTACTCGGGGCCCTTGCTCCACAGTTTCTGCAGCTCGTTCTGGGCGAACTCGAACCCTCCGGAGGCGCTGGCGGTCACCACGCCCATGTCGAACTCCGGCATCGCCGCCGGGTCCACACCGGCATCCGCGAGTGCCCAGTCCGAGGCGGCCAGAGCCATCTGCGTCATCCGGTCGGTCTGCGGGAGCATGCGGTTCGACAGGTGGTCGGAGGCGTTGAAGTCGAGGACTTCGCCTGCGAGCGGTGAGGGGTAGCCACTGGGGTCGTAGCGGCTGATGCGGTCGATGCCGCTGATGCCCTTCAGTGTTGCCGTCCAGAACTCCTCGGTGCCGAGGCCGTTCGGCGCGACCACGCCGAGGCCCGTCACCACTGTGTTCTCGGTGCGCGTGGTCATGCCCCGGTCCTCTCCTCGGGACGGGTCAGCACCATGGCGCTCTGGAATCCGCCGAATCCGCTGCCAACTGTGAGGGCGGTGTCCACGCGCTGTTCGCGGGCCACCAGGGGTACGTAGTCCAGGTCGCACTCGGGGTCGGGCGTGTGCAGGTTGGCGGTGGGTGGCACCACACCGTGTTCGATGGCCAGTGCACAGGCCGCGATCTCGATGGAGCCGATCGCTCCGAGGGAGTGGCCGACCATCGACTTGATCGAGCTGACCGGCACGTCGTACGCGTGGTGCCCGAGACTGCGCTTGAAGGCGGCGGTCTCGTGCCGGTCGTTCTGCTTGGTGCCGGAGCCGTGCGCGTTGATGTACGACACGTCCTCGGCGTTCATCCGGGCCTCGGCCAGGGCGGTGTCGATGGCGACGGCCATCTCGCGGCCGTCCGGGCGCAGTCCGGTCATGTGGAAGGCGTTGCAGCGGGACCCGAAGCCGGCGATCTCGGCGTAGATGTGGGCGCCGCGCCGGCGTGCGTGCCCGTATTCCTCCAGGACGAAGACGGCGGCCCCTTCGCCGAGTACGAAGCCGTTGCGGCTCTTGTCGAACGGCCGGGAGGCGTGTTCCGCGTCCTCGTTGCGGGGCGTGGTCGCCTTGATGGCGTCGAAGCAGGCGACCGCGATGGGTGAGATCGGGGCGTCGGTGGCGCCGGCGACCATGATGTCGACGCTGCCCTCGGCGATGAGTTCGCGGGCGTAGCCGACCGAGTCGATGCCGGAGGTGCAGCCGGCCGATACGACGGCGGCGGGGCCTTCGGCGCCGACGGCCCAGGCGACCTCGGCGGCCATGCTGCTGGGCACGAAGTGTCCGTACAGATGGGGCACTCCGTAGGAGTTGTCGACGAGCCACTTGCGTCCGCTGTCGCTCAGGACGACGTACTCCTCCTCGAGGCCCATCGTGGCGCCGACCGCGCTGCCGATGGTCACGCCGATCCGTGCCGGGTCGGGGCTGCCGAAGTCGAGGCCGCTGTCCTGCACCGCTTCCCGGGCCGATACCACCGCGAACTGGGCCGCCCGGTCCATGCGGCGGATCTCGCGGGGCGTCAGGCCCTGGTGGGCGGGGTCGAAGGTGCACTCGGCCGCCACCTGGGAGCGGAACGGCGCGGGGTCGAAGTAGGAGATGCGTCCGGTCGCGGTGCGACCCGACGTGATGAGGTCCCAGAACGCTTTGGTGCCCGTGCCTCCGGGCGCCACGACACCTATGCCGGTGATGACCACCCGGCGCTGGGCGCCCACAGCTGAGTCCGTCGCTGACATGTCGGCTGCCTTTCGTGGATGAGTCCCTCGTGGGACGTGGAGCTACCGTCGGCGTCACGCAGGCCGGGCCGGCTGCCGCAGAATGTCGCGATCCCGCCTCAAGGACGGCTCAAGGAACGCCGAAAAGTCCCCCCGGACGGCTTCGGGAGGGCGTCCGACCTGGCGTGGAGTCGGCTTGAGCCGTCTTCGAGCCGTCCTTGAGCGGGGCTTGAGCCGGGCTTGAGAACGTCTCTCCCGTTACCGCTCCGAGACCGGCACCATCGACGCGATGTGAGGACTCCTTGAACACGCACACGGCATCCGGAGAGAAGAGTTCCGTCGTCAACTCCGTCGTCATCGGAGTTCCGGCCGAGCGCCTCTGGCGCTCCTGCACCGACATCGAGCGCTGGCCGAGCATCTTTCCCACCACCCGCGAGGTCCGCCGTACCGAGGTCGGCGCCCATGAGGTGGTGATGGACATGGTGGTCTCCAACGAGCTGGGCGAGAACACCGTCCGCTCCCACCGGCGGTACCGTCCCGAGCAGCTCGGTATCGACTTCTCGATGGTGACCCTGCCGCCGGCCATCGCCTCGATGGAGGGCAGCTGGGCCATTGAGCCGGCCGAGGGCGGCGCCCGGCTGGTCGTCGTGCACGACTTCGTTCCCCGCGATTCCGGCGCGGAGAGCGCGGCGGGCCTCGCCGGTGTGCTGTTCCGGACGACCGAGAACGTACTGACCATGCTCAAGGAGTGGCTGGAGGCCGACCGGGACCTCGCGATGGACGAGGCCGCCGCGCGTGACGGCCTGCGCGACGCCTGGGGGCCGAGGAACAGCGGCAACGGGGTGTCGGCGGAGACCTTCGAGAACTGCGAACTGTTCTTCAGCCGGCTCGGCCTGGCCGGGCTGGACTGGGGCGACATCACCATGGTGCTCAAGGACCTGCGCAAGGAGAGTACGCACGACGACTGGGCCGACTGGCACCGGCGGTGGTCGGCGCTCGGGGTGCACTACGAGGGCCGCGAGGCCGAGGCCCTCGCGGCGGGCCATCTGGAGACCGCCCGCACCGCGAACCGCAAGGCCGCCGCCTGCCACCACTACGCGGAGTTCTTCTACTTCGACGACGCCGAGGCCAAGTGGGAGAGCCGGGACCACGTCACGGAGGTCTTCGAGCGCGGCATCCCGAATCTCAACGAGGTGGTGCACCGGCTGGACATCACCCACGACGGCCTGGACGTCCCCGGCTACCTCATGCTGCCGCGCGGGGATGGCCCGTGGCCGTGCGTCGTGCTCGTCAACGGTCTCGACTCGGCCAAAGAGGTCGAACTGTACGCCTTCGCCCGGGAGTTCATCGCCCGCGGCATGGGCGCGGTCGTCTTCGACGGCCCGGGACAGGGCGTGCACATCGGCCGGACTCCGATGTCGGTCGACTTCGAGCGCGTGGTCGGCGCGGTGATGGAGCAGGTCGTACGGCGGCCTGAGGTGGACGAGGACCGGATGGGGATCTTCGGGGTGAGCTTCGGCGGTTATCTCGCCGCGCGCGCCGCCGCGACGGTGCCCGGCTTCCGGGCCTGCGTCAACCTGTCCGGCGGCTTCGACCACGACAGCTACGACGACGTCAACGCGATGGTGAAGAAGGACTTCCGCTTCGTTTTCGGCCAGGCCGACGACGACGCCATGGGCGAGCTCGCCCGTACGTCGCTGAACCTGCGGGACATCCGGCCCCTGCAGATGCCGCTGCTCGCCATCCACGGGGAGCTCGACACGATCATCCCGCTCGATGCCTGTGAGCGGATGCTGGAGTGGGCCGAGGGGAAGACCGAACTCATCCTCTACCCCGGTGAACGCCATGTCGCCACGAACTACTTCGGGGACTTCATCCCGCGGTTCTGCGACTGGATGGCCGAGCAGCTGGGCGTCACGGGGCGCTGAATCCGAGCGACTGAATCCGGGCGTCGGCGCGCGGCGGCCTCGTCTCGATTGACATACATAGCAAGCTATGGGCTAATCGATTCCAGGACAATGCCGCGTTCGGAGGTGGCCGTGACGAGCAGGCCTGAAGGACTGTCGATCCCGTCAACTGCACAGCTGACCCGGGAGACATCACTGGGATACCAGGTGAACCACCTGGCTCGCCTTCTCGAACGCGCGCTGCGGATGCGGACCGAGCCGTACGGGGTCGTCCCGGGCCAGTTCGCCCAGCTGCTCGCGCTCTACGAGCAGGAGGGCCTCACGCAGCGGGAACTGTGCGAGCGCGTACAGATCGAACAGCCCACCATGGCGTACACCCTCCAGCGGATGGAACGGGACGGACTCGTCCATCGCGTTCCCGACCCTCGCGACAAGCGCCAGGCTCAGGTGCTGCTCAGCGACCGCGCCCGTGAACTCCAGGAGCCTCTGATCGCCGCCGCGCACGAGGTCAACGACCTGGCGACGCGAGGGCTCGACCCGCAGGAGGTCACCGCCCTCCTGAGCGCGATCACGCGGGTCATCGAAAACCTGGAGTCGACCGCACCTCGATGAACCGCACCTCGATGAACCGCGCCTCGGTGAACCGCACTCGGTGAACCGCACCTCGATGAGGAGAAGACCGTGAAGTCCCGCGTACACGCCATCGCCGGAATCCTCGCACTGACGCTGATCTCGCTGTTCTTCACGTCATCGGTCGTCGTCGAGATTTTCGGCGACGACGATGCTGTCGCGCTGGTCAAAACGGTCGTCGTCGGCGCCCTGTTCGTGCTCGTGCCGAGCCTGGCGATCACCGGCGGCACAGGCCGCTCCCTGAGCGGCGCGCGTCGCCGCGCCCCCCTCATCCAGCGCAAACAGCGCCGGATGGCGGGGGCCGCGGCGATCGGGCTCACGGTGCTCGTGCCCTGCGCCGTCATCCTCCAGTCGCTGGCCGCCGACCGCGACTTCGGTACCGCGTTCGCGGTCGTCCAGGGCATCGAACTCGTCGGCGGCGCTGCCAACATCACGCTCCTGAGCCTCAACGTCCGCGACGGGAGGCTGCTCACCGCGGCCTCCCGTCGCCGCAAGGCCGCGGCCGCACAGGCCCCGGCAGTGAACGACCCGGATCCGAGAACCGCCAACTCTTAGGAGGACTGCCGAAGATGACAGTGGCAGGAAAGGTCGCACTCGTCACCGGGGCGAGTGAGGGAATCGGTTACGCCATCGCCGAAACGCTGGTGGCCGCAGGCGCACACGTCGTACTGACAGCCCGGCGCGAGGGGCCGCTGGCGGCCGCCGCCGGGAAGCTCGGCCCGTCGGCCGCCTGGATCGCGGGTGACATGGCGGAGGCCGATACGGCCGAGCGGGCCGTGGAACACACGGTCGGCCTGCACGGTGGCCTGGATCTGCTGGTCTGCAATGCCGGCATCCTGATCCCCGGAGCACTCGCCGAGCAGCCCATGAGCGAGGCAGACCGGGTCATCGCGGTCAATCTCCGCGCCACCATCGCCATGATGCAGGCCGCCGTACCGGCGATGGCAGCCCGCCCGGATGCCTCCGCCGTCGTCATCTCGTCGTCCATCGGGCGCCTGCCCACGGCCGGAATGGGCGTTTACGGGGCCACCAAGGCGGCGCTGCACTACCTTGTCCCCACCTGGGCGATCGAGCTCGCGCCGCAGGACATCCGGGTCAACGCGGTGTGCGCGGGCATCACCGAGACGCCCGGCCTGCAGGTGGGGGCCCAGCACATTCCGGGTCTGCGGCAGGCGGTGGTCGCGACGAATCTGATCAAGCGGATCGCCACCGCGGACGAGATAGCCAAGCCCGTTGTCACCCTGCTGGACAGCGCGGTCAGCGGGTATGTGACCGGGTCGGTCTGGGACATCGACGGCGGTTTCCAGCGTGATCGCAGCGGCGCCGCCCAGGCGCCCGAGACCGTACGCGACGGGACGTCCCATGGCGCAGCATGACGTGGCTCAGCATGACGTGGTGGTCGTCGGCGGCGGTCACAACGGTCTGACGGCCGCCGCCTACCTGGCCAAGGCCGGCCTGGACGTCCTCGTACTGGAAGCCAAGGACTATGTCGGCGGCGGAGTGATCACCCGCGAAGTGACCCTGCCCGGATTCCACCACGATCTGCACGCGATCGCGCACATCTTCATCCAGGGCAATCCGCTGATCCGCGACGACGAACTGGGCCTGCTGTCCAAGTACGGCCTCCAGTACGTCTATCCGGACCCGAGCATCGCCGTCACGTTCCCTGACGGCGACTACATCGCCTTCTACCGGGACGTGCACAAGACGGCGGAGACGATCGCCAGGATCTCGCCCCGGGACGCTGAGAGTTATCTGCGCTTCCACCGGTTCGCCGATCAGCTGCTCGACATGCTTATGGCCGGCCTCTTCGAACCGCCGCCTCCACTGGGCGAGTTCTTCGGACAGCTGGACCAGAGCGAGGTCGGCCAGGAGCTGCTCCGCATCCTCATGATGAGCTATCTGGACGTCGTCAATGAGTGGTTCGAGAGCCCGAAGGTCCGGGCGGCGCTCGCCCGGTGGGTCTCGGAGATCCTCGCGGCGCCGGAAGAGGGCGGCACCGGCGCGTTCCTGCTGATGATGGTGCCGGTCATTCACCGGTACGGTCTGGGCTATGCCGTCGGCGGCTCCGGATCCCTGACAACAGCGCTGGTCAGGGCCTTGGAAGGGCTCGGCGGAACGATCCGGACCGGGGCCCGGGTCGAGCGGTTCCTCTTCACCGGGGACCGGGTCACCGGAGTCGTACTGGCGTCGGGTGAGCGCATCGAGGCCCGGCGGGCCGTGGTGGCCGACCTGAACATCAAGCAGCTTCCCGAGATGGTCGATCACCGCTTCGGGGCCGACTGGGAACGCAAGGTGAAGCGCATCAAACCGGTCAGCTTCGCCCTGCTGACCGGGCATCTGGCACTCAGCGAAGCACCGGTGTTCACCGCGGGGCCCGAGGTCGGCAGCGCCGGATTCCAGGAAATCGCGGTCCCGCTGCCCGAGTTGATGCAGACCTTCGACGGTCTGAAGTACGGCGTCCCGGTCAGCAACATCCCGAGCATCGCGGTCGCGAGCGCCTGGGACCCGACGCGGGCGCCCGCCGGCCGGCACACTCTTTACCTGCTGAGTTACGCACCCCTCGAACTCGACCGGGGAAGCTGGGACGAGCGCAAGGAAGAGCTCTTCGACCGGGTATTCGACACCTTCTGCGGTCTCACGACGAACATGAGCCGCGACAAGGTGCTCGCCAGGGTGATCGACAGTCCGGTGGACGGCGAGCGGTTCAACGCGTCGTGGCCCAGTGGCGATCCGGGGCACTTCGGTTCGCAGCTCTTCCAGTTCATGGGCTACCGGCCCATGCCCAACATGGGATACCGCCTGCCCGCGGAGGGCTTCTACCTGGTGGGTCCCTCCACACACCCGGGCTCCGGCGTCACCGGAGGAGCGCGCGCCGGCGCCCGGGCCATTCTGCGGGACCTTGGGTTCCACTGAGCGAGGAGAGCGAAGTGGACATAGGAATTCTCGGCCCTTTGACGGTTCAGTGTGCCGGCGGGCCGGCTGTGCCCAGTGCGCCGAAACCAAGACAGCTGCTCGCCCTGCTGGCAGCGCGGGCGGGCCAGGTGGTACCGGTGGATCTCCTGGTGGACGAGCTGTGGGAGAGCAATCCGCCGAGCAGTGCGCTGACGGCCGTCCAGACGTACATCGTGCAGTTACGGCAGTTGCTCGCCAGGACTCTGAAGACCAGCACCGACGAGGTGGCCCGGGACGTGCTGCCCTTCGCCGGTTGGGGGTACTGCCTGGCCGTCGAACCGGGAAAAGCCGACACCCATGAGTTCAGCCACTGCGCGAGACTCGGCCGGCGCGCACTGCTCAACGGCGAGAACGAACGGGCGTCCGTGCTGTTGCGCCGGGCGCTGCGGGTCTGGCGCGGCCCGGCGCTCGCGGACGTCCGCATCGGGCCGCACCTGCTGGCTCACCGGACCAGTCTGGAGGAGAGCCGGCTCAGCGTCATCGAGCAGCGCTTGGAGGCAGATCTCCGGCTGGGCCGCCACATTGAACTGATCGGCGAACTGTCCGGGTTGGTTGCGCGGTACCCGCTGCACGAAAACTTGTGTTCACTCTTCATCATTTCGCTCTACCGGGCCGGCCGGCCCGCTCAGGCCCTCGACGCCTTCGAGTCGTTGCGGACCGCTCTCCGCGAGGAGCTGGGAATGGATCCTTCGTCGCGCGTGCGTCATCTCAAAGAGGCCATTCTCGATGCGGATCCGTCGATGACATCCGGAAGGTATACAGATGGCCCCCGAATCGAGCTCGACCCGCCGCCGCCCGGCCGATGTTCTCCTCGACCCGTTGCTGGATCTGTTCTTCGTACGCGGACTGGTTGAGCACCTTGAACAGGCCACGCCCCGCATGCGTCTGATCCGCATCGGCGGCGCGGGTGTACGGGGGCTGAGCTGGACACCCGGCCAGCACGTGCGCGTCCACGTGAAGGATCCGCAGGCGCCCGTCTGGGCCGGACTGCTGCGCGATGTGCTGCGCTCCTATTCGGTCTGGTCGTACGACGGGGAGCGGCTGGAATTGTGCGTGCTCGACCACGGGGACGGCCCCGGTGCCCAGTGGGCCGGGGCTCTCCGCCTCGGGGACGAGGTCGCCTTCCGTAAACCCGAGGGCCGGTTCGTCACCGTCGACTCCGCCGCGTACCACGTGTTCGCCGGGGAGGAGACCGCGTCGGTGGCGATCGGCGCGATGCTGCGGGGTCTCCCGGACGAGGCGCGCGTCCATGGGGCCGTCGAAGTGGCGGGGCCCCAGGACCGGCTGCCGCTGCCGCGGGGGGCTGAACTGGCGTGGCAGTACCGGGGGAATGCGTCCGCGGCCGCGTCGGAGTCGCTGGTGGCGGCCGTGCGCGCGCTGGAGCTGCCGGACGAGCCCGGCGCCGCCTATCTGGCCGGTGAGGCTCGTACCTGTCAGGCCATCCGCGATCAGCTGGTGAAAGAACGCGGATGGCCACGACGGTCGGTCCTCGTCAAGCCGCACTGGGCGCCGGGAAGGCGCGGGCTCGAATAAGGCCTGATTCAGCGGGCGCGTCCCGACGGGAGCTCTAAATCCAGCCGAAAGAGCTTCGACCGGTTTTCCGCTTCCAGCGACGGATCGGCCGCCAGGACGGCCTGCTGCAGTTTACGTATCCGCAATGATGGTTCTATGCCCAGCTCGGCCCGCAGGTTTTTCCTGAGATCCCGGAAAACGCCGAGAGCTTGCGCCGGCCGGCCCGCCCGGTAGAGCGAAGTCATGAATAGAGCATGAAGGTTCTCGTGCAGTGGATGCTGCAGGACGAGCCCGGACAGCTCACCGATCAATTCGTGATGATGCCCGAGCCGAAGGTCTGCCTCCACCCGCTGCTCGACCGTGACCAGGCGGTATTCCTCCAGATTTATGCGGTGCGCCAGCAGGTGCGGTCCGAGCCGGACGCCCGCGAATGCCGGGCCGCGCCACATGCGCAGTGCCTGCCGCAGCATCACCGACGCCTGGTTGTTCGCGCCGCTGTTCAGCGCCTCGCGCCCCGACTCGGCGCATCGCAGGAACGCGTGCGCGTCATGCGTCGCCGAGCCCGCCACCAGGCGGTATCCCCAGCCGGTGAACGGCAGTACGGTGCCGGCGACTTCCGCCGGGCTGAGCTGGAGCGCACCGGCCAGTGCCCGCCGCAGCTGCACGACGTACGTCTGCACGGTCGTCACCGCGCTCGCCGGTGGCCGGTTCTCCCACAACTCGTCGATCAGCAGGTCCATGGAGACCACTTCGTCCACCCGGGCCGCGAGCAGCGCCAGCAGCTGCCGCGGCTTGGGTGCCGTGGGCGCGGCGTCACCCCCGCCCGATCGCACGACCAATGGACCTAGAATCCCTATGTTCATTCTGCCCCCCGTGTAATCTTGCGCGGCCGTCGGAAGCGAAATCGCCGACGCCGTAACGAATCTACCGACTCGCACCGTCCCAGCGTATGCCAAGTCCTTTCGGACAGAGACTGCCTACGTAAATCCAACGTTAATGCAGTACTTAATTGCAGACGGTGAAACCTTCCTGCCGGCTTGACTGATCCTGTGGCGACTTGGGACAGGCTCGTCAGATACGGCCGAGCGAGAGGAAGCAGACGGATCATGGCCAATTCTGTGCACGCGCATGTCATCACGCCCAGGGTCGAGCAAGTGGCTGAAGGTGTGTACGCCTATGTGCAGCCGGACGGCGGCTGGTGCTTGAACAACGCGGGCATCGTGGTCGGAAGCGAAGGCACCGTCCTCATCGACACCGCCGCCACCGAGGCGCGAGCCCGCATGCTGCACGAGACGGTTTCCGGCCTCAGCCGACGCCCCGTCGGCACTCTGGTCAACACCCACAGCCATGGCGACCACACCTTCGGGAACCACCTCTTCGCGGAGAACGCCACGATCGTGGCCCATGAGCGGGCAGCGGCGGAGATGGCGGAGTACGGCCTGGCCCTGACCGGCCTGTGGCCGGGGGTGGAGTGGGGCCGCATAAAACCGACCCTGCCCGGTGTGACGTTCCGGGACCGGATGACGCTGCCGGCCGTCGGCACGCGGGTGGAGTTGCTGCACATCGGCCCGGGCCACACCGCGGGCGACACCGTCGTCTGGCTACCCGGCCAACGGGTGCTCTTCGCCGGGGACATGGTCTTCTCCGGCGCGACCCCTTTCGTGCTCATGGGTTCGCTGACCGGCTCGTTGCAGGTGCTGGACCGGCTGCGCGCCCTCGATCCGCTGCATGTCGTACCCGGACACGGACCGGTGGGCGGACCCGAACTGCTCGACAAGAACGCGGACTATCTGCGTTACGTCCGAGACCTCGCTCGTACGGGTATCGCCGACGGCGTCGCCCCTCTGGACCTGGCACGTGCCGCCGGCCCCGGTCCGTACGCCCAACTGCTCGACAGCGAGCGCCTGGTGGGAAATCTGGCCCGCGCCTACGCCGAGGAGTACGGCACTCCGGCCGCCGCGCCCCTGGACGTGCAGGCCGCCTTCGCGGACATGGTCACCCTCAACGGCGGCCTCCCCCACTGCGGAGCCTGACCGGACACCCCCTAGCCCGCCCTACGTACCGAGGCGTGCGGTGAGCCAGTCCTCGTCCGCCCAGACCGCGGTCTCCGGGATCCGGTCCCTGTACGCGGGGTCGCTCGCGAGACGGAACCGGACGCTCTCGTGCACCTTCGCATCCCGCGGGAGCCGCCGGCGCCGGTACGTGAGCAGAGCCCAGATCAGGCCCATGCGGTGAACCTTTCCGAGGGCATGGTCGGCGTCGACGGCCAGGATCTTCCGGTATGCCTCGGGCTTGAGCAGGAGACCGGCGTCGAGCGCGCCGTCCACGATCCATTTGAGCGCGATGGTGGGCAGCCTGGGGTCGTCGTCGAACGTACCGCCGACGTCGGAGTGCACTCCCGCGAACCACACCTCTTCGATCACCGGTGGCGGCGTCTTTGTCGGCGGGGTGACCAGGGGGGTGACCAGATACTCGCCGTACGGGCGGCGCTTCTCGTCGATGGACACGGCGTGGCGGACGCGGCGCACGTTGGGGATCTGCCGGGTGTAGAGCCATCGCAGGTTCCAGCGGAGGATTCCTGCGGCCTTCACCGAGTCCCATACGCCCATGTAGTCGACGGGGATGCCGGTCCGCCCACCCACCGGGTGACTGAACGCCCCGGCGAATCGGTGCAGTTGGTCCCAGTCCTCTTCCTTCCACGTCCTGTTCTTGGCGTAGACGGAGATGGCGTACGGAACGAGGTTCTCCATGCCGGGGCGCAGCAGTCCGGTCGCCTTCAGCAGGCCCGCGAGCGCGCGGGCCGTATACGCACCGCGGCTGAAGCCGAACACGAAGAGCCGGTCGCCGGGCTCGTAGTGCTGCATCAGGTAGGTGTAGACCTCGCCGAGATTGACCTTCAGGCCGGAGCCGAAGGCCAGCCCGGCCAGCTTCGACAGCCGGCGGCTCACGGGTGACCACGCGCCGGCGGCCGAGAAGGTGCCCACACCGGGGTCGTAATAGGCGATCTGCCGCGCCGGATCGTGAAGATCCAGCATTTCGTAGAGCCGTACTACGTTGGTGTTTCCCTTCGCTTTCAACTGGTTTCCGGTCCCGTCCAGGCAGACGACGATGTTCTTTGCCATCACAGTCTCCAAGATCCCGGCATTACTCATATAGTAGAAGTAATTCTCCCAACTGGCCTGCTGGTACGAGGGGCCGGCCCGGGCCCGCAGTGTCGTGCCCGCGGTTTCGTGGCGCAAGCGGAGGATCAATGGCCGGTTTCGCGATCCACCTGGACGAGAGCGTCGGTCCTCCCTGCACTCACGCACTGGTCATCGGGGTGGGAAAGTATCCGCATCTCGCCGGTGGCGAGGCACCGGCCGCAAACCCCGACGGGATGAAGCAGCTCTCCTCTCCGCCCCTCTCGGCCCGCGCGTTCGCGACGTGGCTCCTCGACGAATACGACAACCCGCAGAAGCCGTTGGGCAGCCTCGCCCTGCTGCTGAGCGAGGCGGCGCCGGGCCCGTTCCTGAATCCGAAGTCGGCGACGGCCCACAGCGTCGAGGTGGCGACCATCGACAACATCGTCAAGGCGGTCAAGGAGTGGAAGCGCCGGGGCGACAGCCACGACGACAACCGGCTGATCTTCTACTTCTGCGGCCACGGTGTCTCGCAGGGCGACGACATGACCCTCCTCGCCGCCGACGTCTTCGCGGACGAGGACAACCCGCTCAACGGCGCATTCGACTTCAGGCAGCTGATGAACGGGCTCAAGAAATGCAGAGCCGCCCAGCAGGTGTTCTTCGTGGACGCGTGCCGGGCGAATTCCGACGTACTCATCGAGCAGTTCGGCAGCTTCGCAGGCCAAGTGCCGCTCGCGGCAGGGAACCGCCCGGCGGAATTCGTCAGACGGCTGCACATTCCTTACTACGCCACACTGGACGGGGAGCGGTCCCACGCGCGTCGCGGCCAGGTCAGCCTGTTCACCGACGCACTGCTCAAGAGCCTCAGAGGCCCCGGCAGCGAGAACACCGGCAGCGGCTGGCGGGTCATCACATCCCGGCTTCACGAGGCGATCGACCACTACATGAAGAAGCCGCAATTCGCCGGTGCGATATCGGGCGTTCAGGTGCCGACCGTCGGCGAGATGCCCGTCTTCGACCTTCATCAGCTGCCGGACGTGCCGATTGTCCCGGTGTACGTCGGCTGCTTGCCGTCCGAGGACAACGCGGTCGCCGAATTCACGTGCCGGCAGCCGGGCCGCGCAGATCTGCGGCGCGCGGCGGCCGAAATCGACGAGGAGGACCCGACCCGCGAATGGTCTCTTGAGCTGACCTTCGGGAACTACGAGGTCGAGGCCAGGATCAGCGCCGAGGACGTGCGCGCCAGATCGATCGAGGCACGCCCTCCGTTCCGCCTCATAGAATTGGGCAAGCCATGAGCGCGACTCTCGGCGTGAGCGTCACCCTGCCGGCCTTCGAGGGCGATCTGGCCGACGGCGCGAAGGTCGTCGGCGACATCTACCCGGCCGGTGCCACGGGTGCGGCGAAACGCAGCATCCTGATTCCGTGCGGGAGTTCGGTCACACCGGAGCGGTACGACGTCGCACCGGGGCGCTACGTCGTGTCGGCGACTCTGCCGTCCGGAGCTGTGCTGATGGAGGACGTAGAGGCACTGGAAGGCCAGGAAACGCTCGTGGCCCTCGACGCGTCGGACTCGCCGTACGAAACGCATTCATGGCAGTACCTGATGGGCAATATCGAGACCTCGCGCGCCTACCACGCTGCCGACACCGCAGAGCTCCCCCGGGCCAGGCCGCCGAAGGCCACCTGGATCGGCCGGTCGAAGCCCAAGAGCTGGTCGTTCCAAGCCATGAACGCGCTGGTCACCGAGGCGGCGGACACCCCGCTCGCGGACCTGATCACCGACCTGATCGCGGAGGCGCCGCCGCAGGCCGTCCCCGAGCCCGACGCGACCGACGGCACCTCCCACCTGTTCCGCTTCGGAGCGGACGGGCCGGTGGCCGCGCCGGGCGGGCCCCACGGGAACCGGCAGTTCCTGCTCGTCGAGATGGCCGGCGCCGCGCACCTCGTCACGCTGCCCGCGCCCTGGGACGCCGCGAGGATCGAGGTCCTGGTCAACGCGCGCCACAGTCCGACCGGCAGTGCCGTCGCGGTGACCGTCCGCGATCCGGCCGTGGGCGCGGCCCTGGCCTACATGTCCCGTGGCGCTTTCGACACGGCCTCCAAGCTGTTCACCGACGTCGAGTCGATGCTCCGTGCCAAGAACCAGAACCCCCTCGCAGCGGCGGCCGGAGCGTACGTCCTGGTGGGAACCGGCCTCACGGACGAGCCGAGGCAGTGGGACTCCTGGCTGGAGAATCTGCGGGACTGGTTCGACTGGATGAGTGACGGGTCGGTGCTCCGGGCAACGCGCCGGCTTCGCCGGGCGGCGTCCGACGCCGACCTGCGGCAGGCGCGGGACGGACTGATCGAGGCCTACGACCGCGGCGTGCCGTTCTACACGCTCGGCTTGAGCTGGCTCGTGGACGGGCTGTCCGAATTCCCGCACGACCCGGAGTGCGTGTCGAGGCTCGAGCAGGCCCGGCGGCTCTCGTGGCGTGTCGACATGCGCGAGCCGTTCGTGATCGTCAGCCTTCGCGGGAGGCCGCGATGATTCGTCTCAGGATGCTGCCCGGCGAGGACGGCGACTGTCTGCTTCTGGAGTACGGCGACGGCGAGTTCGTCCGCCGGATGCTGATCGACGGTGGGCGCGCGGGTACGTATCCGCGGATCAAGTCCACGCTCGCCGGCCTCGACGGCCTGATCGACGTCCTCGTCGTCACGCATGTCGACCAGGACCACATCCTCGGTGTGCTGGCTCTGCTCAACGACGCGCAGCGGTCGGTGCGGTTCGGGGACGTGTGGTTCAACGGTTTCGACCAGCTGCTCGACGCGGAGGGATTCGGGGCCCAGGACGGTGAGAAACTCACCACCGCCCTCATGGAACAAAGGATTCCGTGGAACATCGCCTTCTCGGGCCGCAGTATCGAAGTCGGACGTCCGGTCGACTGGTTCGACGACGGGTCGACCATGGATGTGCTGTCCCCCGACCGCACACAGCTGGAGAAGCTGGCACCGGACTGGGTGGCCGAGTGCACCAGGCACGGCCTGATCCCGGGCAGGGATCCGATACCGGACGTCCCGGGCTTCGAGAGCTTCGGACCGGTCGACGTCGACGCGCTCGCCGCGTCGCCGTTCGAGCCGGACAGGTCCAAGCCGAACCGGAGCAGCATAGGGCTGCTGTTCGAGTTCGAGGGCAGGCGCATCGTCCTCACAGGTGACGCGGACGATCGCCGCCTGGTGTCGTCGATACGGCCACGCGCGCTCGAAGAGGGCGGCAAGCTGCGCGTGGACGCGCTCAAGGTCGCCCATCACGGCAGCGACCGCAACATTTCGAAGGACCTGCTCGACCTGATCGACTGCGACCGCTATCTGATCTCCACCAGCGGCGCACGGCATGCGCATCCCAACGAGATCGCCATGGCGCGGATCCTCAAGCACGGCGGCCCGCAGAAGGAGATCGTCTTCAACTACCGCGAGCGGGCACAGCTGTGGGACGTCGACGATCTGAAGACGAGGTTCGGTTACAGCGTGACGGCGCCGGCGCAGGAGGAGGACGGCTTCATCACTCTGGAGTTCTGACCCGTAGGCGTGCGGCTGCTGGGGAGCGGTTTCACGGTGCCCGAAGATGCGCGGCACGGCAGCGGGGGAGCATCCTGGCAGTGTGACCTGGTACGGCACGGCCCCTCGCGCCCCGCTCGGCGAGATCGGGGTGCTGCCCGGGAGACCGAAGAGCAGCGGCCGAGTTCCTGGTGAACTGGATCTGGTGCTCGCCCAGACGGCGGTCAACGCGGTCGAGGCCGTCGGCGGGTACGCCGGCGGTGTCTATTTGCGCTCCCGGACGCCGGGGCTGCTGAGGCTCGCCGTGCTCGCCGGGCTGCCCGGCGAGCTGTTCCGGCCCTGGTGGCGCATGCATGTGAACCGGCCGTTCCCGGTGGCCGAGGCCTATCGCTCGGGGACGGCGGTGCTGCTCGCCGACGCCGAGGAGGCCATGCGCAGGTTCCCCCAGCTCATGGCGGGTCTGCCGTTCCCGTTCGGCTCGCTGTACGCGCCGGTGGTGCACGGCCGCGAGAGGTTCGGCGTACTGGTGGTACTGCGGCCGGCCACGCCGGGACAGCCCGTCGATCCCACCGACCGCCACCGGATTCACAACATCGCGAGGCGGCTCGGTGCCGCCTTCGCGGCACTGGGCGAGGCCGGCACGCCCGTCGAGTGGGACGGCGAACCCACGTGCGTCCAGCTGCCCTCGCTCTCCACGCCGCCGGTGCGGACCGGCAATTTCGACTGGGCGCTCGACACCGGTGCCGTAACGGCCGACAAGGAGCTGTGCGCGATCCTCGGCACCGACCCGGCGGAATTCCCCGGCACCATCGAGGCACTCGCTGCGCGGCTCGCCCCGGAGGACGCGTACGGGCTGTGGGCCGTCGCCCGCGAGGCGGCGAAGTCGGAGCGAGCGGTGACCCGCCGGATGCGGCTGCGGGGACCGGACGGCCGGCCGCACCTGCTCGAACTCTCGGGCCGCCGGGCGCAGCCGCACGGCGACGCTCCGGCGAGCCACCTGACCGGTTTCCTGGTGGACCTCGGCACCGGGCCGATCGTGGCCGAGGCGACCGACCGGCTGCCCGGCGGCGTCTTCTCGCTCGACCGGCTCGGGCGGATCACGTACATCAACCACAGTGCGGAGACCCTGCTCGGCCACGCGCGCTCGGAGCTGGCCGGGCACGTTCTGTGGGAGGCCCTGCCGTGGTTCGGGCACCCCTCGTACGGGGACCACTACCGGGCCGCGATGCTCTCCCACGAGCCCGTGCACTTCCTGGCCCGGCGTCCGTCGAAGGAGTGGCTGTCGGTTTCCCTCTATCCCGGCCACGACGGCGTGACCGGGACCCTCTCCGTGGCGGAGGAGCCCTCGTACGCACCGGGGTCCCTGGTCAGTCCCGGCGTCGGACTCGGATCCCCGGCCGACCGGGCGGCCGCGCTGTACCGCCCGGTCGCCCTTGCCATCGCGCTCACAGAGGCCATTACGGCACGCCAGGTGTCCGCCGTGGTCACGGACGAACTGCTGCCCGCCTTCGGCGGTCGCCAGCTGGCGATCTACCTGCTGAACGAACGACACCTCTACCTGGCCTGGGAGACGGGTTTCCCGCAGGGCTTCCTCAACCGCTTCGACGGCGTCGCGCTCGACGCCCGGCTGCCCGGCGTGGAGACGCTCACCTCCGGCCGCCCGATCTTCTTCGAGTCGATGGAGCACCTGGCCGCCGCCTACCCCGGCATCCCCATGGACGCCAACGTCGGCGCCAGGGCCTTCCTGCCGCTGATCGCCTCCGGCCGCCCCGTGGGCTCCTGCATCCTCGGCTTCGACCAGCCGCGCGGTTTCAGCCCCGAGGAGCGTACGGTCCTCACCGCCCTCGCCGGACTCATCGCGCAGGCCCTCCAGCGAGCCCAGCGCTACGACACCGAGGCCGCCCTCGCCCGCGGCCTGCAGAGCGCGCTGCTGCCGCACCGGCTGCCCGTACACCGCAACGTCGACACCGTCGGGCGGTACCTCCCCGGCACCCAGGGCATGGACGTCGGAGGCGACTGGTACGACGTCGTCGAGACGGACGAGGGGCTGGCCCTGGTCATCGGCGACGTACAGGGACACGGTGTTTCGGCCGCCGCGACCATGGGCCAACTGCGCAGCGCGGTAAGGGCGTTCGCCCTCAGCGGGCACGATCCCGAGGAGGTGATGACCGGCACCAACCGGCTGCTCATCGACCTTGATCCGGGCCAGTTCGCCAGCTGCTGCTACATCGTCCTCGACCCGGTGTCCGGCGTCGCACACGCCACACGGGCCGGGCACCCCCAGCCCCTGCTGCGCCACCCCGACGGCTCGACCGAGGTGCTCGACCTGCCCGGCGGTGTTGTGCTCGGCGTGGATGTCGGGGCGTCGTACCCGGTCACCGAGCTGTGGCTCGAACCGGGCGCTGTTCTGGCGATGTTCACCGACGGACTGGTGGAGGAGGCGGGGATCGACATCGACATCGGCATCGAACGACTGCGCGGCTCGCTGTCCGGACAGATCGGCTCGCCGTCTCTCGCCGACACGGCGGACCACCTGATCAAAGAGGCACGACAGGCCACCGACCGGCCCGACGACATCGCGCTTCTGCTCGCGGCCCGCTGGACGGAGGTGTCATGAGCGCGGTACGCACAAACACGGTCGAGGATGCCGGCTCCCGTGGCCCGCTCGATGTCTCCAGAGCGGCCACGGCGGTGCTGGACGCCGACGGCACGGTCGTCGGCTGGAGTCCCACGGCGCAGGGGCTGCTGGGGTACGCGCCGCAGGAAGTGATCGGGCGGCCGATCGACGCCTTGGTCGTGGACGGTGCCGCAGACCTGCCGGGGGCCGAGCACTTCCACCGCCGGGTCCTGCGTATGCGTCACCGGGACGGCCGCATCGTCCGCGTGGCCACCGCCGTGCTCGCACTGCCGGGCTCGGGCTCCGGTCCCGCACGGCTTCTCGCGGTGGCCGACGCGGAGGAGACCGAGCAGTGGGAAGCCATGCAGGCGATGCTGCGCGGGCTGGCCACCCAGTCCCCCGTCGGTCTCGCCATCTACGACACGAACCTGCGGGTGGTGTGGACCAACTTTGCGCTCTACCAGGAGATGGGCACCTCGCAGTATCTCGGTGTGGGCCCGGACGACATGGTGACGAAGGGGGAGGTCCTGTCGGCGCGGCATCCGGCGACTCTGGAAGAGACGATGCGTCAGGTGCTCGCCACCGGCGAGGCTGTCATCGAGCTCCATTACGTCGGCCGCCCGCCCGTCGACCCGGAGCACGACCATGTCTGGTCGTGCTCCTACTACCGGCTGCAGGACGCCTCGGGCACCTCGCTCGGCGTGTGCGAGGAGACGGTGGACATCACCGACCGCTACCTCGCACAGCAGCGGCTGGATCTCCTCGTGCGGGCCGGCGGACACGTGGGCACGACCCTGGACATGGCCCGTACGGCGCAGGAGCTCTCCGAGGTCGCCGTCCCGGAGTTCGCCGACGCGGTCACGGTCGACCTCCTGGAGGCCGTACTGGAAGGGGAGCAGCCCACGCCGGGGACCGCGCCCGCAGGCCAGGCGGTCCGCGTGTGGGGCGGGCCGGGATTCGTGGCGGCGAGCGCCGACGAGGCGCGGCCCGCGGGGCGGCAGCGCATCGCATACCCCCCGGGTTCGGCCCAGGCGCGCAGCCTGGCCTCGGGCCGCTCCGTGCAGGAACGTCCGGCGGGCGCCGAACGCGACGGCGATCAGTCGGCGCTGCGCGCGTTGGTGGCTGTGCCCCTGCGCGCCGAGGGCGCGACGCTCGGGGTGGTCACCTTCACGTGGGAACGCCACCCGGAGCCGTTCGACGACGGTGAGCTGGCGATGGCGGACGAGCTCGCCGCGCGCACCGCGGTGTGCGTCGACAACGCCCGCCGGTACACCCGCGAGCGGTCCGCTGCGCTCATGCTGCAGCACAGCCTGCTGCCCCAGAACCTGCCGGAGCTGACCGCCGTCGAGCTGGCGTACCGCTATCTGCCCGCGGACACCAAGGGCGGCGTCGGCGGCGACTGGTTCGACGTCATCCCCCTGTCCGGCACCCGGGTGGCGCTGGTCGTGGGCGACGTCGTCGGTCACGGTCTGCGCGCGGCCGCCACCATGGGCCGCCTGCGGACGAGCGTACGGGTGCTCGCGCAGCTGGATCTCGCGCCCGACGAGCTCCTCGCGCGCCTGGACGACCTCGTCGCGCAGGCCCCCGATGAGCGCGAGGCGGTACGCCTCGACGGCGAGGAAATGCCGTACGACGAAGCACTCGGGGTGACCTGCCTGTACGCCGTGTACGACCCGGTGTCCGGGCTGTGCCGGATGGCGCGGGCCGGCCACCCTCCCCCGGCGTTCGTCCACCCCACGGACGGCTCCGTCACCTTCCCGGACCTCCCGGCGGGCCCGCCGCTCGGCCTGGGCGGCCTGCCTTTCGAGACGGCGGAACTGAAACTGCCGGAGGGCAGCCTCATCGCCCTGTTCACCGACGGCCTGGTCCGGGACCGCGACCGGGACGTCGACGACCAGCTCGACGGGCTACGTTCCGTCCTCGCCGAGCACGACCGCCCGCTGGACGAGCTGTGCGACCGGGTGGTCGCGAGGCTGCTGCCCGGTCGCGTGGACGACGACGCCGCGCTGCTGCTCGTACGTACGCGCATGCTGGGACGCCACCAGGTGGGCGTGTGGGAGCTGGCCGCCGACCCGGAGGTGGTCGGCAGCGCCCGTGCCGCGGCGGCCGAACAGGTCGGCCAATGGGGCCTGGACGAGCTGGTCTTCACCACCGAACTGGTGGTGAGCGAACTCGTCACCAATGCCATCCGCTACGCCTCCGGCCCGATCCACCTGCGGCTCATCCGGGACCGGACCCTGATCTGCGAGGTCTCCGACACCGGACACACCTCGCCTCGTCTTCGCCATGCCGGCGGGGACGACGAGGGCGGCCGGGGCCTTTTCCTCATCGCGCAGATGGCCCAGCAGTGGGGGACCCGCTACACACCGACGGGCAAGACCATCTGGGCGGAGCAGGCGCTGCCGTCGACGGAAAGCCCGTCGAGGGGCTGATACGGGCCCACTTACAGGTTGCTGAAATCCGGGAGGACGAGCGATCCGTCGTCGGCGAGCCGGAACCCCGGGTTGTGCGCGATCTCCCAGGCATGGCCGTCGGGGTCGGTGAAGACGCCCGCGTACCCGCCGTAGAACGTCGTGGCCGGGGGGCGGGTGACGGTGGCGCCCGCGCGCTCCGCTGTCGCGATGAGTTCGTCGACCTCCGCCGGGGAGCGCAGGTTGTGGGCGAGAGCGATGCCGCCGAAGCCGGCCGCCGTCCCCGCATCGTCGAGGCCGCAGTCGCGGGCGAGCTTGTCACGGCCCCAGAGGACCAGTGCGAGGCCGCCCGCCTGGAAGAAGACGGTCTCCTCGACCTCTTGGCCCTGCCAGCCCAAGCTCTCGTAGAACGCCCTGGCACGTGCCACGTCGGCGACACCCAGTGTGATCAGACTGATGCGCTGTTCCATGGCCTCACGCTATCGCCGGCCCCACGCTGTCGCCGCCGTTTGCCGGTGCCGCCGCCGGGCACGCGCCCGGCAGTACGGATTCCGCGAGGAGGCCGTTTCCTCAAGGAGGCCATCAGGAGGCCGTCATGCCCGGTACACCGCCGAACGATCCCGTCCCGCCCAGCCCCACACCCGCGCCGGGTCCCGGGCCGCAGCCGGGACCCGTGCCCGGTCCGGTGCCGGCGCCGGGCGGTCCCGATCCGGTGCCCCCGGCTCCGCCCCAGCCCGAGCCGGACCCGCCGGCGCCGACTCCGCCACCGGAGCCGCAGCCCCAGCCGGGTCCGTTGCCGGGGCCGGTCCCCGCCCCGGAGCCCATCACCTGAATCCGGCGAATCGAGCGAACCGTGCCGACCAGTGCCTGCACAACGGCCTGTGGGCAAGCCGGAGCCCCCGGTGGTGTCCGGGGGCTCGGCCCAGCAACTCCGCTTCGGGGGCGCTCACTGAGTTAACGGGGTTCAGTGTGCACGCGCACGGGCCATCGGCTGCGACAGCGTCACTCCCGCGTGACAATGCGCCACCCGTTCGGGCGATTCCCTGTTACCTGGTTACCTGTTGGGCGTTGCGGCGCTCACGTCCCCGAGCGCCGAATCGGGGTCGAGCTCGATCGCCAGGTCGCCCAGCGAAACGATGCCCACCGCTGTGGTGCCTTCCACCACAGGCAGCCGGCGCAGGGAATGTTCACGCATCAACTGAATGGCGTGGTCAACATCGTCGTCGGGTGTGACGGTGACGAGGTCGGGGCTGCAGGCCTCGGCCGCGGTCGTGTCGCCCGGGTCCTTCCCTTCGGCGAGTACCCGCACCACAAGGTCCCGGTCGGTGACCAGCCCGCGCAGCTCGTCCCCCTCGGTGACCAGGACGGCGCCGATGTCCTCTTCGCGCATCCGGTGCGCGACTTCACTGACCGCCGTGAGCGTGCCCACGGTGACGAGGGTGCTGGTCATGACTTCGCGTACGTGCTGAGTCATCGGGGCCTCCTCGGCTCACCTGTCCCGTCAACTGCCGCCCCCACCACGCCCGAGGCCACGCAGGATGTCCTGGGCGCTGGCGTACGTCCCGTCGTCCGGCAGCCGCGACGCCGTCTCGACCAGCCGGTCGGGCGCGTTGTTCTCCCGCAGCGTTTCCAGGACCTTCGCGCGGTCGGCCGGATAGAGACTGCGGCCCAGGTGACGGCCCATTTCGGTACGCAGCTGCACGTCTTCGGGAGTCATCCCCGGCGGCGTCGAACCCGTGAGAGGCGTGTGGGGCGAGCGGTCCGCGTACGGCTGGTCCTCGCCTGACGGCTCGAACTCGCGCTCCTCTTTCGACCGCGTCGAGTGACCGCCCATGAGCTCACCCTGCAGCTCCCGCTTTATTTCGTCGTCCCGCAGGGGGCTGATCTTGTTCTTCCCATGCTGGTTCATGACTCTCTCCAGTTGCTCCTGCAACCGTGTCCGGTCGGTGTTCACTCGCTCCCTTTCCGGGTGCCCGTGACGGACCGGCGTAACCCGTCGGAGGCGATCCTCGGGCGATCCTCGCCGCGAACGCGAGCGAAGGCGGCCGGCCCCGGCAGCAGGGCGGGCGCAGTGGTGAGGGCGCCGACCAGCCGGTCATGGCCACACCTGCTCCTGCACCGGCTCTCGCGGGGCGCGCGGTGGCGGTGCGGTCTCGTGCGTGTCCAGTGGCAGCGCTCGGCAGTGCTTCAGGTGGCCTCGCAGCCAGTGCCAGGTGGCGGCGGCGGGGATGAGCGCGCTGGTGAGCGCCATGGTGACGACCTCGTCCCTCGTCCGAGGGCCGGGCGCGATCCGCGCCCAGGCGAATTCGACCGTGCCCGCCAGCCACACGGCGGCGCCGGCTGTGGCCGCTCGGGGCTTGCCGAGTGCTGCACACGTGAGGGCGGTCAACGCCGCGCCGGTCACCGCGAGGTGGTGGCGCAGGCGCCCCCGTGGCGCGTCCGCCCGGGTCCACCAGTCCTTGCCGTGCCGCCGGTTCATCAACACGTCGTCGGCGTTGCCCCTTTGGAGGCGTACGGAGATCCAGCGGTCGGCCGGGCGGACCGGGTGGGTGGTGTTGCGCGCCCCCGCGCTCACCGTCCAGCCCGCCGCCAGCACCCGCAGCGCGAGATCCGCGTCCTCGCGGAAGGCGCGACGGAACCGTTCGTCGAAGCCGCCGACGGCTTCCAGCACGTCCCGGCGGTACGCCATGTCGGCGGTGATCCACCGGGCGGTGGCGAGTCCGCCGGTGTTGCGTTCCCAGTCGGTGGGCGGGCGGTGCTCCGGGAGTGGCACCGAGATACGTGCGGTGACGGCGGCGGTCCGGTACGTCGTGGCGGTGAGGTCGCGGGCGAGGTCGTCGGCCCAGGTCGGGCCCGGCACGACATCGTCGTCGAGGAAGACGATCCACGGCACTGACCCGACCGCCCGCCAGCCCGTGTTGCGCGCCGCGGCCGGTCCCCGGGCGCCGCCGGGCACGACGGTGGTTACGGGCTGCAGAGCCGCCGGAATTTCGGCCGGGAACCGCGTTTCCTCGGCTTCGGGTCGGTCGTCGGCGAGGACCACCAGAGAAGGCTTCGGGCCGGTGGCCTCGGACAGCGCCAGCAGGCACGCGCGGAGGCTGGGGCGTCCCAGCGTCGGTATCACCACGGCGTACTCGGGGGCCGTGGGCTGCTGTTCGTCGTACGTGGTCATCGCATCGTCCGTATGAAACCGGGGCGGTCGATCAGCTCGGACATGTTCTCGGGACGGCCGGTGCTGAAGTCGTCGACGCAGGTGACAGCGGTGCCGGCGTCCAGCAGTGCGGTGCACAGGTGCGAGCCGACGAAACCCGCACCGCCGGTGACGACGGCGTGTTCCCAGCGGTGTGGGAAAGCGGTACCCATCTCGATCTCCTCCGGCCTGAGCCCGTTGAACCTGCGATCAGCTTCGGTGAGGGGCAGGCGACAGGCGCGGCAAGGTAGGGCATCCGAGTGGCTCACGGTGAGTGAGAGCAGTGGGTGGCGACGGCCATCGCGGCCGGGGATGGGCCCGTCTATGCCGACGCTTCTCGTTTCAGGCGGGCGAGGAGCTGCGCGCTGTGGAGTTCGGCTACGGGCGCGAGGAGATCCGGGTGGCGCAGGAGTGCGGCTGCGCCCCGGTCCCGTACACCGGGCCTGACCAGACGCCGGAAATCGACCGGCGATCCGTCCATGTGCCCGCTCCCGGCGAGTGCCGTCACCGCCGCCGTGGCCAGGGCGGGGGCACTGAGCAGGGACGCCGCCCAGCTCACCACGACCTCGTCGACCCACGTACGCCACGCGTGTCCGTCGGGGTCCTCGGTGCCTGTCGCGTCCGCCCCGGTGATCCAGTCGAGCCTGCCGGAGCCCCCCGGCCCCGACACGGCGACCAGGGCGGCGTCCATCGACGTCGGATACCGGAGCCACGCGGCGACCGTCACGGCCTGCCGTGCCTGCGCCTCGCAGAGCGCGGCGTCCATCGCCCCGCCGCCCGACGGATAGGCGCGCGTCAGCCACTGAGCGGTCGCCGCTATCAGCGGGGCGAGGTCTGCGGACACTGCCGGGCCGTCCGAATCCATGAGGAGAGTGGCTCGGAACGCTACAGCTCGCCTTCCGCCGGAGAAATGGCGCAGGTCACGACGGGTACGTGGCTCGGCCCACAGGGGGTTCGCGCCGCGCCCTCGGGAGCCGCAATGCCCCGGGCCTCACCGTGGACGAGTTTCACTGGCGGCCGGACAGGCCTTCAGAACAGGAGCCACACCATGCAGCACGGCAAGGACGTCATCTCGGAGTTGACCGCGGACCACCGGGAAGTGGAGGAGCTGTTCGTCAACATCGAGGAGCTGCCGACGGGCGACAGCCGGCGGAAGGAGTACGCGGACCGGGTCACCATGGAGCTGGTCCGCCACTCGGTCGCCGAAGAGACGTACCTGTACCCCGCGGTCCGCAAGCACCTTCCGGACGGCGAGGCACACGCCGACCGGGAGCTGCAGGACCACGCCGCCGCAGAGCGCACCATGAAGGAACTGGAGAGCTGCGAAGCGGAGGATCCTCAGTTCGACATCCTGATCACCCGGCTCATGTCGGAGATCAGGAACCATGTCACGGACGAGGAGACCAAGCTCTTGCCCCGGCTGCGCGACGCCTGCACCCCGGAGATGCTGGACGACCTGGGTGACAAGGTCCGGCAGGCGAAGAAGATGGCACCGACCCGTCCGCACCCCAGCGCCCCCGACACGCCGCCGGCCAACAAGATTCTCGCTCCGGGGATCGGGCTCGTGGACCGGATGCGCGACGCGCTGTCCGGCCGGGGCAAGAAGACTTGAGGCCGGTTGGCCGCCCCCGGGCCGGACGCGCGGGCCTCAGATGGGCTGGGGACGGCCGAAGAGGAGGTCGTAACCCGGTGGGAGCTGAAGCAGGATGCGGCGCATCAGTTCGTCGTCGGCCTCGTCGGCGACGACGCTGAGGACGGCGCTGACGTCCCACTGCGCGGTCTCCTCGGTGGCCCCGTCGATCCACGCCGCTGTCGCCCGCACGAACCTTTGCGGCCCGAGCGGCTCAGCGGCGGGCAGCGGATTGAGCAGCAGGAGCGCGCACGAGCCCGGCAGCCGTGTGGCGAGTTCGGACCGCTCGGGCCCACGACGTGGGCACCCAGAAGGGCGATCACCACGCGGGTGGCACGCTCCGCTTCCTCCCGGGAGGCGTACTGGCCCCGCTCCTGGACGGCAGCCAAGAAGGCGTCCCACTTGATCACCATGTCAGCTCTTTCGTCGTGCGTGCCGTGCTCGTCTCCCGTGCGGCCCGCCCGCCGGGGACGGCCCGCTCGGGGCGGGCCCCGGACTGCGGCGCCCGGTCCCGCCCCGCCGGGTTCAGGCGCTGATCTCCTGGCGGGCCTTCTTACCGGAGATGGAGATCTTGCGTGGCTTGGCCTGCTCGGCGACCGGGATGGTCAGGCGCAGCACTCCCACGTCGTACGAGGCATCGATGCCCTCGGTGTCCAGGGTCTCACCGAGGAACATCTGGCGGCTGAAGGAGCCGGTCGGCCGTTCGGCGATCAGGACTTCCGCGCCTTCGCCCGCGGAGGAGCGACGCTCGGCCTTCACGGTCAGCACGTTGCGCTCCACGTCCAGGTCGATCGACTCGGGGTCCACCCCGGGCAGATCCAGTTCGACGACGAAGGTGTCACCGGCCCGGAACGCATCCATGGGCATGGCGTTCGGACTCGTGGCTGTGCCCAACAGCTGCTGTGTCAGCCGGTCGAACTCGCGGAAGGGGTCGGTTCGCATGAGCATCATCGGTCACTCCTTTCCTGGTTGTGCGGGATGCACATGGCGACAACACCTATATAACTCGCAGCAGCAAACTTGACAAGCCCACACTCAAGTCTGTGCGGCCAGCCGGTTGACGGCGGCCAGTACGGGTCCCACGCCGTCTTCCTCGCGGATGCGTGCGGCCAGATCACCTGCGCGGCGGCGGTACGACGGCTCGCTCGTCGCCCGCCTCAGGGCGGCGGCCAGCCCGGGCGCGTCGAGTCTGCGCAGCGGTAGTGCTCCGGGGGCGACGCCCAGGGCGACGAGGCGGGCGGACCAGAACGCCGCGTCGAACTGGACGGGGACAGGCACGGCGGGGACGCCGGCTCGCAGGCCCGCGGCCGTCGTTCCGGCGCCGGCGTGATGGACCACTGCGGCCATCCGGGGGAACAGGGCGGAGTGGGCGACCTCGTCGACGGTGAGCATGTCCGGGGCGTCGGCGTGCAGCCCGCTCCAGCCGCGCTGGATGACGCCGCGCAGCCCGGCGGCGCGCAGGGCGCGTACCACCACCTGACTCAGACGGTCCGGGTCGGGCACGGTGGCGCTGCCGAGACCGACGAAGACCGGCGGCGGTCCGGCGGCGAGAAACTCGCGCAGCCGGGGCGGCAGCGGGGCCTCCGGCGGGTCGTGGGGCCACCAGTAGCCGGCGATGTCCAGCCCGGGGCGCCAGTCGCGGGGCCTGGGCACCACCAGGGGGCTGAAGCCGTGAAGGACCGGCCACTGCCTGCGCTCGCGGGCGCGGCGGGCGGCGCGGGTGCTGGTTCGCGGGAGGCCGAGCCGGGCGCGCAGGGCACGCGTGGTGTCGGCGAAGATGCCGTCCACGGCAGCGTTGACCGTACGTCCGGCCAGCCGGTTTCCGGCGCTTCCGCACGACCGGGTGCCGATCACCGGCGGCGCGAATTCGCCAGTCGCGGCCAGCGGCTGCAGGTAGACGCCCATGCTGGGCAGCGCGAGCCCTTCGGCGATGGTGTGGCCCAGCGGGCCCAGTGAGCTGGACAGCAGCAGCACGTCGCTGCGCCGGGCCGCCAGCAGCAGATCGTCGGTCATGCTCCCGACCAGCGCCCGGGCCATGGCGACCATCCGCGCCATCTTCCCCACGCCGGTGACGCTGCGGTGCAGGGCGCGGCCCCGTACGGAGGCGAGCTCCGCGCGCGGGTCCACAGGCAGCGGGTGGAAACCCACCCCCGCCGCCTCCACCAGCGGCGCGAAGCAGCCGTGCGTGACCAGGGTGACCTCGTGGCCGCCCTGCGCCAGGCCGTGCGCGAGCCCGGTGTACGGCGCTACGTCACCGCGCGAACCCGCTGTCATCAACGCCACCCGCATGACCGCAAGTATGGCGCCGGACGGCGGCCGGGGCCGCCGTCCGGTCGTAGCTCGAACGGGTCACATCGGCCGTCAGTACGAGCCGTGGGTACGGGCCGTTAGTACGGGCCGTTCACCATGTCGATCGAGCCGTACCGGTCGGCGGCGTAGTTGCACGCGGCGGTGATGTTGGCGACCGGGTCGTAGCTGTCCAGCGACGTACCGGGCACGTGGTAGGCCCGGAACGTGGGGTCGATGACCTGGAGGAGCCCCTTGGACGGCGTGCCGGCCACAGCGTTGGAGTCCCAGTTGTTGATGGCCAGCGGGTTGCCCGAGGACTCGCGCATGATGTTGCGGTGGATGCCGTCGTAGGTGCCCGGAATGCCGTGCTTGGCCATGACGGCCAGCGACTCCTTGATCCAGCCGTCCAGGTCGTTCGTGTACGTCGCGGGCTTCGCGGCGGCGGCGCCTGCCTTGCTGGGCGGCGTGCTCTTCCGCTCGGAGCGGTCGGCCCGGTCTGCCGAGCGGGCTTCGGCCTTCTCGCCGATCGTCAGCTTGAGGCCTGGATGAATCAGCCGCGGGTCGTCGCCCACCGCTTTCTTGTTGTCCTCGTACAGCTTCTTCCAGCCGCCGCTCACGGAATGCTTGTCCGCGACCTTGGAAAGAGAGTCGCCCACGATCACGGTATAGATCTTGGGAGTGCCATCCTTCGCGGCAATAGCGGTGGCCGGTGCCACGGCCTTCTGCACGCTGGCGGCCGGTGCCGCCTTTTCCGCGGCGTGGGCCGTCGCCGCGCCGATCACCGGGAGAGCGAGTACGGCGCCACCCGTGCCTGCGGCGACGACGCCCCGAGTGAGGGGACTGGTCTTGGGACGACGGTGCTTACCCTTTGCGGGCATGACAAATTCCTCTCCGTCGCCTGCGAGGTGAGCTGTCGGGTTCGGGCTGGAGATGCCCGGCCGCGGTGAGCGCGACTTCACCCCAAGCCGTTCCGGATGCCGGATCGGCGCTTACCTGGGTCCCCCGCTCCTGCCGTACGTGGGTGGGTGCGGTTTCCGGACGGCGGCAGGATTCGGCGGTCCACCCGGATTGCGGTGACCGTAAGCGAAATCAGCCGGGCGGAACAAGCCCCGAATTCGTCCGGACAATCTGCTCGGCGGCCCCGGTCCGGGAATTCCGAACGCCCCCGTCCTTGATTGGAAATCAACTTCCTTTCCACAGACGGGAACTGGCTCCGGCCGAATTGCCGCACACCACTCACCATGTGACCGGTATCACTGGCGCGGGGATCCCGAGCCCCACAAGTACCCCTGAATGTAGACATCAGTATCCATGCAGGCAATTCGCCCATTCTGCATAGTCTCGGGCGAAAGGCTAGGCGGCGCGGTGCGGCGTCAACTCGGTCAGCCGGCCTTGGCGATGAGCATGTCGAGGAGCGAGAGCAGCGCGTCGCGGACGTTCTCGCGGGAGCGGGCGTCGAGCATCAGGATGGGTGTGTTCGGGTCGCGCAGATGCAGCGCCGCCCCGATCTCCTCGGCGGTGTACGGCTGTTCGCCGTGGAAGCAGTTCGCGCCGACCACGAACGGAAGCCCGCGGCTCTCGAAGAAGTCGACGGCCGGGAAACTGCGGTCCAGACGCCGGGTGTCGACCAGCACGACCGCGCCGAAAGCCCCGTTCAGCAGGTCGTCCCACATGAACCAGAAGCGCTCCTGCCCCGGCGTACCGAACAGGTAGAGGACAACTCCGGCGTCGGTGAGGGTGATACGGCCGAAGTCCATCGCCACGGTGGTCACCGTCTTGGACTCGATGCCGTCGAGGTCGTCGACGCCGACGCCCGCGGCCGTCAGCCGCTCTTCCGTACGCAGCGGCTCGATCTCGGAAACCGTCTCCACCAGGGTCGTCTTGCCGACGCCGAAGCCACCCGCGATAAGGATCTTGACGGGTGCCGCTTCCTGGGCAGGGGTGTCATATGTGGGCAAGGTTGTCCCTGATTCTCATGAGCAGGTGGACATTGGTGGTCTCGGCCTCCGCCAACGGCGCCCGGTGGTGGATCAGCCCCCGGTCCGCGAGTTCGCCGAGAAGGACCGCCATCGGAGTGAGGCGCATGTGCATCCGGGCCGCGATCTCGGCGACCGCCCGCCCGTTCGGCGCCGGACACATGGAGAGGATGGCCTGCCACTCGCTGGGCAGGCCGCCGAGGGCGTCCTCGGCGACCGCCGCCGTGATCGTGGTGTCCATGGACAGGACGGTGTGCGGAGCCGTTGTACGCCCATCGGTCAGGGCGTACAACCGCGTCCGGCGGCGGCCTCCGTGCTGCGGATCGTCCGCCATTACGACGTCGGCGCCTGGGGAGCCAGGTTGCGCTCCGGTGTGCCCAGCCACTCGCCGAGCGCCTGAGCGGTCCGCACCGCCTCACCGCCCAGCTCCCCGAGCCGCGCCTTGCGAGAGGTGACGACGATGAGCGTGCTGCCCTCCCCGCATCCGACGATGCAGAGATACCTGTCGTCCATCTCGACCAGCTGGCGGATCACCCGGCCGCCGTCGACCTCTCTGGATATCGCCTTCATCGTGGCCGCGATTCCGGAGGACGCGGCGGCGATGCGCTCTGCCTGCGGTCCTTCGAGCAGGTAGGCGCTGAGCTTGATGCCGTCGTTGGACAGGAGCACGGCGCCCTGAATGCCGGCGATCCTGCTCAGGTTGTTGTCCAGGATGCTGAAAATCATGTCGTTCGATGTCGTCGTCATGGCTGATCCTGTCGGAGCTCTTGTTCCACTTTCTGGGTTCCTTGCTCGTAGTCCGCCCAGGCGTCTGCCACCTCTTCGGGCGTCGCCGCGTCCTTACTGACAGCGGGTTCCGCCGCGCGTGGCTCGCGGAGTTGTTCGGCGATGTGGGTGTGCGGGACGCGCTCGGGGAGGGCCGGGCGTGATCCGCCGTGCGGCGCCACGGACCGTATCGCACGGTCGGCGGCCTGCGGCCGGTCGGGCGTCCGGCGGCTCGGCAGCTCGGACTTCACCTGCGGGACCAGTACGGGCTTGCGCTCGTCGAGGCGGAGCGGGGCGGGGCTCGGGCGTTCGGGGCTGGGGCGTTCGTGAACGGGCTGTGCCTCGCGGGCGGATGACGCCGGCTCGCGCGCCGGTTCCCGCTCGGTCGGCACGAGCAGCTCCCCAGGAATGATCACCACGGCCGATGTCCCGCCGTAGACGGAGCGGCGCAGGGTGACCGTGGCCGGCAGCTGGTCGGCGAGGTGACCCACCACGAAGAGACCCAGGCGGTGCGCGTTCTCCGCGAGGACGGCGTACGGCGGGGCCGAGTGCAGCCTCTGGTTCATCTCCGCGTAGCTCGCAGGAGTGACCCGCGGGCCGCGGTCCTCGATCTCGACCGAGAGACCGTCGGCCACCAGCTCCGCGCGGATGACGACCTTCGACCTCGGCGGGGAGAACCGGGTGGCGTTGTCGAGCAGTTCGGCCAGGAGGTGGCTGATCTGGCTGATCACGCGCGGTTCCACGCTGATCTCGTCCAGGGACTGCCGCTCGATCCGCCGGAAGTCCTCGACTTCCGCGGCGGCTTCGCGCAGCAGGTCGGCGAGGCGCATGGGCTCGGTGTGCGGGTCCGGGATCTCGCCGCCGGACAGGATCAGCAGGTTCTCGATCTGGCGCCGCATGCCCACCGTCAGCTGGTCGGATCGCATCAGCTGGGCGAGGAGCGCCTCGTCGTGGCCGAAGGTGTCCTGGAGGTCCTCGGTGAGGCTCAGCTGACGGCTGACCAGGTTTCCGGTGCGCGAGGCGATGCCCGAGGCGAACATGCCGAAGCCGTGACGCTCGTCCGCGAGCTCCCGGTGCCCGTCGACGGACACGGCGACAACCCGGGCGAAAGCGTCGTTGATACGACCGACCTCGTCCTGATCCCCGGTGGGGCTGGGCAGCATGTCCGCGTCGACGGACTGCCCGCGCTGGAGTCGTGCCACGACGTCCGGCAGCGTCTCCTCGGCGATGGTCACCGTGCGCTCGTGCAGACCGCGCAGGCGGCGCAGCATCGAGCGCGTGGTGAACACGACGACTGCGGTGACGGCCAGCAGCGCCGCGACGCTTCCCGCGATCAGCCGGGCGACCTCCGCCTCCAGCTCCGCCGCCTTGGCGTCGGCGCGTTCGATCACGCCTCGCGAACGGTCGGCATTGAGCATGCCCAGCCGCTCGCCCAACTTGTCGTGCGCGGTACGCCAGCCGGCGGCCTCCAGGGGCAGCTCCACGCCGGAGTCAATGTCTTCGTGCTCGGCGACCACCGCGTTCTCGATGCGGGTCTTGGCCTGCCACGCGCCGGAGCCGGTGATCTCCTCGTAGGCCTCTCTGTCCTCGGCGGGCAGATACGGCACGATCGACGCCTCGTAAAGGTACCTGTGGGCTCCGACGGCGTTGACGTACTCGGCGAACCTCGAGTCCGTCAGTTTCCTGGACGGCCCGCCGGACGCGAGGATCGCCTCCTCGCGCGCCACCAACTCCGCCGCCGAGAACATGGTGGCGACCAGCCGGCTCTCCTGAGTGAGCTCGGCATCTTCGGTGTGGTTGAACTCTTCCTGGTAGACGTGAATCACCTGGCTGATGACACCTGTGTAGTAGCGCATCGTGCGGTCGGCGCTGCCGCTCCGGGCATCAGCGCGCTCGCGGTGGGCGTCCAGGTCGTCAAGGCTGTTCGTCAGCTCAGTGAGGTGGCGGTCCGACCGCTCGGACGCCGGCCGACCGGTGCTCACCGCGCGGCGGAACCCGGCCGCGGCCCGGTCCGTTGCCGCGCGACGGTTCCGCAGGTCGTCCGCGGGCACCGAGGAGCCCGCCCTGCGCGCGGCCGTCATCGTCCGCTCGGCCTGCATCTCGACCATGAGCTTGTACACGGGGGCGCGGACCCGCTCACCGGCCGCCACATCGGCGCGCAGGTGCTCCGACTGTTCCAGCAAGCGGTCCGCGGTCACGACGACTTGGGCGCCCATCGCCACGGTGGGGACGACCGCGAGCCAGATGAGCAGGGTGCGCAGGCGCACGGTACGCCGCCGACGAATTCTCGACGTATCTCGTGGGCCTTCGGGTTCTGTGGGAGACATCAGTCCTCGGGGCGGGGAGAGCGGAAAACGACCAACAGCCGGGCGCGGCGCAAGCCTGGGAAAGACTGGGGGGACGGCCGGTCCGGCTTCGGGGACGTGAGGGATGCAGATCATAACCAGCCACGCCGGGAAAGAGAGACGTTGTCTCGGCGATCAGTGCGTGGTAATAGGCCCCTTGGGCGTTGCACACCGGAGGCCGGATCGGAGTCCAACCGATACGGTTTCGGCAACGGTCCGGCGCCCGCCCGTGGTTGTCACCTGTCGCCGTTGTTACCAGTCGCCGTCTTTGTCCGTTGCGGCACGGTCCACCGGTCGGGGACTGCGCAGTTCCTCGGCCGCATCCGCGACGCGGCGCAGCAGCTGGAGGAAGGCCGTCTGCTCCTCCGGTGCGAGCGGGGCGAGGAAGACCTGGTTCATCCTGGCCGCCCGCAACGAGACTTTTCGGTGCGTACGCAGCCCTTCGTCCGTGACGCGCAGCAGAAACCGGCGGCCGTCCCGGGGGTCGCGCACCTTGTGCAGCAGGCCGCGCCGGTCGAGCCTGCTGATCACCTCGGCGATGGTCGAGCGGTCGAGACCGACCCGCTCCCCCACCGTGCGCTGGTCCAGGCCGGGATCGGCGACCAGGGTGTTGAGGACGGCGAACTGGGGTGAGGTGGTCTCCTCGGAGACCATCGCGTTCCACAGCAGATGGTGTGCCTGCTGCAGGCGCCTCGCCAGGTGTCCCGGGTGGCTGCTCAGATCAACCGCAGGCACGGCACCGTCCTCTCGTACGACGTGCTGCTTGCTCGGGCGCCAGTGTACTGAGGGTATTGACCGGATCCGCCGCCCTCGTTACGTTCCTCCCTGCGAGCAAATAGTCAGTACACTGATTAATTCTTCGAGGGAACGGAAGGGCGATGGCCGAGATCCAAACCTTGCGGAACGCGGTGGCGGGGCTGATCCACGACGGGGACACCGTCGCCATGGAGGGCTTCACCCACCTCATCCCGTTCGCCGCTGCCCATGAGGTCATCCGACAGGGCATCACCGACCTCACGCTGGTACGGATGACCCCCGACGTGATCTACGACCAGCTGATCGGCGCCGGCCTGGTGAAGAAGCTGGTGTTCTCCTGGGGCGGCAATCCGGGCGTCGGCTCGCTGCACCGCTTCCGGGACGCCGCCGAGAACGGCTGGCCGCGCCCCCTGGAACTGGACGAGCACAGCCACGCGGGCATGGCGAACCGCTACGCCGCGGGCGCGGCCAAGCTGCCCTTCGCCGTCCTGCGCGGATACCGCGGCAGCGATCTGCCGAAGCATACGGACACGGTGTCGACGGTCGTCTGCCCCTTCACGGGACAGGAGTTGGCCGCGGTCGCCGCCGTCAACCCGGATGTGACGGTGATCCACGCCCAGCAGGCCGACCGGGACGGCAACGTCCAGTTGTGGGGCCTGCCCGGAGTGCAGAAGGAGGCCGCCCTGGCCGCCGAACGGGTCCTGGTCACCGTCGAGGAGGTCGTCGACCGGCTGGAACCCCGGCCGGGCGGCGTGGTGCTGCCCACCTGGGTCATCGATGCCGTCGCCCCGGTGCCCGGCGGCGCCCACCCCTCGTACGCCTCCGGGTACTCGGAACGGGACAACGCCTTCTACAAGGCATGGGACCCGATCGCCCGCGACCGCGGGACCTTCCAGCAGTGGATCAAGGAAAACGTGCTCCGCGACGAGCCCGGCACGGAGGACGCCCGATGAGCGCCGACTTCACCCCCGACGAGCTCATGGAGGTCAACGCCGCCCGTGCGCTGGCCGGGGCCAGGACCTGCTTCGTCGGCATCGGGCTTCCGTCCACCGCCGCCAATCTCGCCCGTACCACCCACAATCCGGGGCTGGTGCTCATGTACGAATCCGGCACCATCGGCTCCAAGCCGACCCGCCTGCCGCTGTCCATCGGCGACGGCGAACTCGCCGAGACCGCCGATGCGGTGGTGCCGGTGGTGGAGATGTTCAACTACTGGCTGCAGGGCGGCCGTATCGACGTCGGCTTCCTCGGCGCCGCGCAGGTGGACCGGTTCGCGAACATCAACACCACCGTCGTCGACCGCGGGCCCGGCAGGCCGGAGGGCAGGCTGCCCGGCGCCGGCGGGGCTCCCGAGATCGCCTCCAACTGCGGCCAGGTGCTGATGGTGCTGCGCCACTCCACTCGTAACTTCGTCGAGAAGATCGACTTCGTGACCACGCTCGGCCACGGCAGCGGCCCCGGCGACCGCGCCCGGCTCGGCATGTCCGGACAGGGGCCGGTCGCGGTCATCACCGATCTCGGCATCCTGCGTCCGGATCCCGCCACCGCCGAGCTGGTCCTCACCGAGCTGCACCCCGGCGTCACCGTCGAGCAGGTACGGGCCGCCACCGGCTGGGAGCTGAAGAGCGCCGGCACGGTAGGGGTCACGGAGCCGCCGAACGGGACCGAGCTCGCCGCTCTGCGCACGCTCAAGTCGGCATGAATCAGACCCACCTCCATGGAGCCCTGAGATGATCACCGAGCCCCTGCCCGACGGCCTGAGCCAGCGGGACATCGACGACGAGATCGCCAAGGTGCGGGCCTCGACGACCGGCGGCAGCCATCACCCGTCGCGCGACTACCCGCCGTACCGCAGCAGCCACTTGCGCCACCCACACCGGCCCCTGATACCCGTGCGCGACCCCGACGCCGTCGAACTGTCCGGGCCTGCCTTCGGCGTCACCGATGTCACCGATCTGGACCGCGACCTGACCCGGCAGCACCTGGGCGAGCCGCTCGGGGAACGGATCACCGTCTGCGGGCGCGTCCTCGACCGGACCGGACGGCCGGTGCGCGGCCAGCTCGTCGAGCTGTGGCAGGCCAACGCCTCCGGCAGGTACGCCCACCAGCTCGACCAGCACCCGGCGCCTCTCGACCCCAACTTCACCGGATTCGGGCGCTGCCTCACCGACGGCGAGGGCCGCTACAGCTTCACGACCGTCAAGCCCGGCGCCTACCCGTGGCGCAACCATCTCAACGCATGGCGCCCGGCCCACATCCACTTCTCCTTCTTCGGGACCGCCTTCACCCAGCGTCTGGTCACCCAGATGTACTTCCCGGGCGACCCGCTCTTCGCGTACGACCCGGTCCTGCAGTCCGTCACCGACACAGCTGCCCGCGAGCGCCTGGTGGCCGCCTACGACCACGAACTGTCCGTCCCCGAACGGTCGCTCGGATATCGCTGGGACGTCGTCCTGGACGGCCCGTCCGCCACCTGGACCGAGGAAGGCCACTGATGCCCACGCCGCCCACCCCCTCCCAGACCGTCGGCCCGTTCTACGGCTACGCCCTGCCCTTCGCCGGCGGCGGCGAAGTCGCCCCCGTCGGCCACCCCGACACCGTCACCCTGCACGGGTACGTGTACGACGGTGCCGGAAACCCCGTACCGGACGCCCTCGTCGAGACCTGGCAGCCCGCCCCGGACGGCTCCCGTACCGGCAGGCCGGGGTCGCTGCGCCACGACGCCGTCACCGGCCGGGTCGTAGGCCGCAATGGCGTGGACTACACCGGTTTCGGCCGGGTGCCGACGGACGCCGACGGCCACTGGTCCATCCGTACGCTGGCGCCCGGCGGTGTCCCGTACCTCTGTGTCGCGGTCTTCGCGAGGGGTCTGCTGCACCACCTCTACACGCGCGCCTATCTGGAGGACGCGGCCGGGGACGGCCTCCTCGACTCGCTCGCACCGGACCGGCGGGCCACGCTCGTCGCCCGCCCGGGACCGCACGGCACGTACCGTTTCGACGTCCGCCTGCAGGGCGACGGCGAAACGGTATTCCTGGAGTTCTGATTCCCATGACGTACGCGAAGAACTGCGCGAGCGACCACGGGCTGCTGGCCCCGGGCCGGGCGGGCGCCCCGGCCGAATCCGCCACCTCCGACACCGCCTTCCTCCAGGCGATGCTCGACGCCGAGGCGGCGCTCACCCGCGCACAGGCCGCGTGCGGGCTCGCGCCCGAGGACGCGGCCAGGGCGGTGACTTCGGCGGCGGTCGCGGACCGTTTCGACGTACGGGACCTGGCTCTGCGCGCCCGCTCCGGCGGCAATCCGGTGATCCCACTGGTCGGGGACCTGACCGCCGCCGTGCCGAAGGAGGCGGCGGAGTACGTCCACAGGGGCGCCACCAGCCAGGACATCCTCGACACAGCGGCGATGCTGATCGCCTCGCGGACGCTGTCCCTGATCCTCGACGACCTCGAACGGGCCTCCGGCGCGATGGAGAGGCTCGCCCGGGAACACCGCCACACGGTGATGCCCGGGCGCACTCTGACCCAGCACGCCGTGCCGACCACATTCGGCCTGAAGGCGGCCGGCTGGCGCTCACTGCTGCTCGACGCGCGCGACCGCCTCGCCGCCGTGCGGGAGTCCCTGCCCGCCCAGCTCGGCGGCGCGGCAGGCACGTTGGCGGCCTTCAGCGCCTGGGCGGACACCGGCGAGGACGTGGGGCCACGGCTCATGACCGCGTACGCGCACGAGACCGAGCTCAGGGACCCGCTGCTGCCCTGGCACACCCTGCGTACTCCGGTCGCCGACCTCGCCGGGGCACTCGCCTTCGCGGCGGGGGCCCTGGGCAAGGCGGCCGTCGATGTGCTCACCCTCTCCCGTACCGAGATCGGCGAGGTGAGCGAGGGCCACGGCGGCGGCTCCTCCGCCATGCCGCACAAAGCCAATCCGGTACGGGCCACACTCGTCGCCGCGGCCGCACGGCGGGCTCCCGCGCTCGCCTCCGTGCTGTACGGCTCGATGGCGGCCGAGGACGAGCGGCCGGCCGGCGCCTGGCACGCCGAATGGGAGCCGCTGCGCGACCTGCTGCGGCTCGTCGGAGGGGCGGCCCGGGACACCGCCGAACTGGCCGAGGGCCTGCGGGTCCGCCCGTACGTGATGCGTGAACACCTCGATGTCACGGGCGGGTTGATCGTCTCGGATCGGCTGGCCGCCTTCCTCGGAGCCCGTCTGGGCCGGGCCCGCGCGAAGGAGCTCCTCACCGCCGCTGCCGAACGGGCCCGTGCTGAAGGCGGAAACCTCGCTGACCTCCTGGGCGAAGTCCCGGAGGTGGCAGGGCTCCTTCCTCCCGGAATCACCGACCCCGCCCGCTACACCGGCTCCGCCGCCGCTCTCACCGACCGCGCATTGGAGCGCCGATGAACGACAGAGTGCCGTCCCGGCCCTCCCTCCTGCACCACCTCGCCGAAGGACCCGCCACCGCTCCCCCGCTCGTGCTCGGCCCGTCCCTCGGCACCTCCACCGCCCTGTGGGACGCGGTCGCACCCGGCCTGTCGGCCGCGCATCGGGTCGTACGGTGGGATCTGCCCGGCCACGGCGGCTCGCCCGCCGACCTGATAGGGCCCGGGGCTACGGTGGCCGACCTCGCGGGACTCGTTCTCGACCTCGCCGATTCGCTGGGCGTCGACCGCTTTTCGTACGCCGGAGTGTCCCTCGGCGGAGCCGTCGGCCTGTGGCTCGCCGCCCACCGCCCCGACCGTATCGACCGCCTCGCCGTGGTCTGCTCGTCGGCGCATTTCGGTGACGCCACGCCGTGGCGCGAGCGGGCGGCGCTGGTACGGCGCGAGGGTACGGGCCCCGTCGCCATGACGGCTGCCGCGCGCTGGTTCACCCCCGGCTTCACGGTCCCCGGCCTGGTGGACGACCTGCGGCGCACCGACGCGGAGGCGTACGCGGCCTGTTGCGACGCCCTGGCGACGTACGACGTACGCGATGTGCTGTCGTCGATCAACGCTCCGACGCTGGTGATCGCGGGTCGCGACGATCCGGCCACCCCGCCCGTTCATTCCCGGGAGCTGGCCGACGCCGTACCGGGCGCCGCGCTCACCGAGCTCGCCCACGCCTCGCACCTGGCCCCTGCCGAGCGCCCGGATGCCGTACGCGCCGCCCTGTGCGCCCACTTCGCGACCGCGAGCGGAGCCTGATCGCCCTCACCGCACTCGTGGTGACAACCACTCGTCAGATCCCTGCGCGGGAGGAGGGCCCGGCTCCATCGGGCCCTCCTCCCCCGGCTGGGTCAGCCGACCGGCTGTGTCCCGCCGGTCAGGTGGACCGGCAGGCTGCGGTGGCCGTTGGAGATGAACGACTCCACGGGCAGCAGATCCTCCGTCGGCGCGGCCATGGCCAGGCCGGGGAAGCGCGCGAACAGGGCGGGCAGGGCGATCTCCGCTTCCATCCGGGCGAGCGGTGCCCCGAGGCAGAAGTGGACGCCGTGTCCGAACGCGAGGTGTTCCTTGTTCACCCGGGTGACGTCGAACCGGTCCGCGTCCTCGCCGTGGAGCGCGGGGTTGCGCCCGGCGGCGGCGTACGCGGCGAGGATCGCGTCGCCCTTCTTGATGGTCACGCCCCCGGCCTCGATGTCCTCCACCGCGTAACGCAGGGGCAGGCTCGCCACCGGTGCCTGGACGCGCAGCGCCTCCTCGATCACGTCGCTCCAGGTGGCCTTGCCCGTCCGGACCAGTTCGAGCTGGTCCGGGTGGGTGAGCAGGGCGTGGACCGCGTTGTCGAGCAGGTTGACCGTGGTCTCGTGACCGGCGCTGATGACCAGGAGCAGGGTGTCGACCATCTCGGCTTCCGTGAGCCGCTCGCCGTCCTCCTCCCGGGCGGCGATCAGGACGCTGGTCATGTCGTCGCCCGGTGTTCGCCGCTTGAGGGCGACGAGGTCGGACAGGACGGTGTGGATGTCCTGGAAGGTGGCCGCGGCCTCCTCAGCGGTGGCGGCGGTGTTGAAGATGCCGTCCACCAGACGGCGCAGTTCCTTGCGCGTGCCCTCGTCACTGACGCCGAACAGCTCACAGATCACCTGGATGGGGATCGGGTAGCAGTACTCCTCGCGCAGGTCCACCGCCTCCCCCTGAGGGGTTGCGGCGAGGCTGTCGAGCAGGTCGGCGGTCATACGCTCGATACGCGGGCGCAGAGCCTCGGTGGCGCGCGCGGTGAACGCCGTGGAGACCAGCTTCCGCAGCCGCCTGTGGTCGCTGCCGTACGCGGTGAACATGTTCGTCACGGCGACCCAGGTGAACAGCGGCCACTCCGGGGTTATCTCCCCATTGATCCACGCGGGCCAGTGCCGACGGGGGTCCTTCGACACGCGAGGGTCGGTGAGCAGTTCCTTGAGCAGTGCGTAGTCACTTACTGCCCACGCCACCACCTGGCCAGGGAGCTCCACCAGCGCTGCCGGTCCCCGTTCCCGGATACGGGCTCCCTCTCCGTGGATGTCTGCACCGGAGGTGTCGATGACGACGGGGCGGGATTCGTGTTCCATCTGCTGGCTCCAGAGGGCTCGTCCGTGGTGACCGGCACGGTGATTGGGGGAAAACGCACAGGCAAGGCGGCCAGCGCCCGGTGGAAGGGGCCCTGCCGCCACTCCAACCGGCCTGCCCCGAGCGCAAGTTCGGTATCCGGGAGCCGGTCTAGGAGTTTCTCCACGGCGACCGCGGCGATCAGCCGGGCAGGGCTCTTCGCCGGGCAGGTGTGCGCGCCGGCGCTCCATGCCAGGTGCGCGCGGTTGCCGCCGCGCCGGTCGCCGGACAGGGCGGGGTCGGTGTTCGCGGCGGCGAGGCTGACCAGGATCGGCTCGCCCTCACGCAGCGGGGTTCCGTCGAGTTCCAGGTCGTGGAGGGGGTAGTGGATGGCGTAGTTCGCCATCGGCGGGTCGGCCCACAGCACCTCGTCGAGCGCGTCCTCGACGGGCATGCTGCCGCCGGCCAGGTCGCCGCCGAACCGGTCGTCGGACAGCAGCAGTCGCAGGCCGTTGCAGATGAGGTTCTGCTGGGGTTCGGTGCCCGCGCCCATGAGGAGTACGAGCTGATGCATCATCTCCTCGTCGGTGAGCTGCGCGGGATGGGCCATCAGCCAGGACGTCACATCCGCTCCGGGCCGGCTCCGCTTGAGGGCGACCAGCTCGGCGACGCCCTCGGTGAGAACCGCGTTCGCTTTCTCGGAGTCGGCATTGGCGTCGAAGATTCCCGACATGCCCTCGACCAGCTTGTCCCCGATGTCCGGCGGGCAGCCGAAGAGCTGTTTGAAGACGAGCAGCGGCAGGATCGCGCCGTACTCGGCGAGAAGATCGGCCCGCCCCTCGGGGCCGAACCGGTCGATGAGGGTGTCGGCGCTGTGCTCGACATAGCCGCGCAGCGCGTTCGGGTCCACGCGGCTCAGGCTGTCGGTGATCGCGCCGCGCAGCCGCGCATGCTCGTCGCCGTCTGTCCACAGGGCGTTCGGCCGGTACATCATCATCGGAACGACAGGGCTGTCCGCGGGCACCGTCCCGTCGGCGAGGGCACGCCATCTGCGCGGGTCCTTGGAGAACCGCTCCGGGCTGCGCAGCACCTCCAGGGCGGTCTCATAGCCCGTGACGAGCGATGCGTGGACGCCGGGGGCGATCTCCACCGGCGCGACGGAGCCGTACGTACGCAGGTGTGCGTAGGTCGCGGCCGGGTCGGCGGCGAACCCCGGTCCGTACAGTGACGTGCGGCCTGCGTGTGCCGGGCAGCCGGGTGGTGGTGCTGTGCCCGGCTCGGGCTGGGGAGTGGTCATCACTGCTCCTGAGAGGTGCGGGTCTGGAGGTACTCGACAAGTGAGATCAGCGCCTCGGTGGAGGACCCTGGGCTCCGTGCGTCGCACGTGACGAGGGGGGTTTCGGGGAGCAGGTCGAGGGCTTCGCGTATTTCCGCTTCGGGGAAGACGGGTGCACCGTCGAACTGGTTGACGGCGACCGCGTACGGCATGCCGTGCTCTTCCAGCAGGCCCATGATGTCGAAGGACTGGTCGAGTCGCCGGGTGTCCGCCAGCACCAGTGCGCCCAGAGCGCCGTTCAGCATGTCTTTCCAGAGCGTGGTGAAACGCTTCTGCCCGGGAGCGCCGAACAGGTACAGGACCAGTCGATCGCTGAGCGTGAGGCGGCCGAAGTCCATGGCGACGGTGGTCGTGGTCTTGTCCGGGCTGCCCGCCAGGTCGTCGGTCTGCTCACTGGCCTGCGTCATCGTTTCCTCGGTACGCAGCGGCCGGATCTCGGACAGCGTGCCGACGAACGTGGTCTTGCCCACCGCGAAGTGACCCACGATGAGGATTTTGACCGCGGTCCTGACCGTGTCGGAGAGATAGACCTGGTCAGAGCCTGGAGCGGAGTCCATCGAGCACCTCCTGGAGAAGTCGGCCGTCGGGGAGCTGGGCCTTGGGTACGGGGGGCCGGGGGGTGATGTGGCCGCTGTCGATCAGGTCGCTGAGCAGGACCTTGGTGACGCTCATGGCCAGCGTCAGGTGGCCTGCCACTTCGGCGACCGACAGCGCTCCGCCCCGGCACAGCTCCATGACACGGCGCTTCTCCGGGCTGAGCCCGGTGAGTGGCCGGTTGCCCACTGCCGTCACGAGCGTCACCAGGTCGAGGGTGTTGCGCGTGGGATGGGAACGGCCGTCCGTCACGACATAGGGGCGTACGAGGCCCCGTTCACGCCGGTGGGGTGAGGTCATGCCGGACGGCTGGTGCCTGGCCGGGCCGGTGCCGAGTCCTGCCGGGGCGGGCTGGTCAGCTCCTTGCCCAGGCGGTCGACGAGCTTGTGCATGCCGTACGTGACCGCCTCCATGTCCACGTTCTGGGTGGCGGAGACCGCCAGATAGGCGCCCGCGCCGGCGGCGACCAGGAAGACGTACCCGTCGACGAATTCGACCAGAGTCTGCTGCCAGGGGGAGGACTCGTCGGCGCAGAACTCGGCGGTGCTGCGGCTGATCGACTGGAGGCCGGACAGTGCGGCGGCCTGCCGTTCTGCCTCGTCGCGCGCGATGCCCTTGGAATGCGCCCGGAGCATGCCGTCCGCGGAAAGCAGGATCGCATGGCGAGCTTCCGGGACCTTGAGGACCTCGTCGAGCATCCAGCCCAGTTCGTTGGCCATATGGTCGTTCATTCCTGCGGATTCCCTTCGTCGTCTTGCGAGGCGGCGCGCCCGGAGCGGGTGCCGCGAGCGAACGCACCCATGCGGGAGGCGGTCTCGGAGGCCGGGCGGACCGGAGACGAACCGGCGCCGTGCGGTGTGGCGGGTGCCTGGTGGCCCGTTGCGTCGTCCTGGGCGGAGCGGCGGCGGCGCTTGGGGAGGCCGCCCACTGTGGACGCCGGAGCGGTCGCGGAGGTGGCGGTCATGGGAGAACGCGCCTGCTCAGGGGACGGTGGAGCTGCCGGACCGGGCTCCGCAGGACTCGGCCGGGCCTGCGGGGCGTCGGACGTGAGGCCGGCCTCCGGGGCGGCGGCCGGAACGGACACAGAGGCAGGGGCAGGGGTTGGGGCTGGGGCAGTGCCTGATCCGGCCGCGTGTGCGCGATTGAGGAGTGCGTGGGGGAGGAACAGCACGGCGCGCACTCCCCCGTAGGGAGACCGGGTGTCGACCGAGACGGTGAACCCGTACCGGGCGGCGAGCACACCAACGGTGGCGAAGCCGAACTGCGGCGGGTCACCGAGCCGGTTGATGTCGATGTCTTCACGGCCCGACAGGCGTCGGCCCGCCTCCTCGGTCTCGCGCGCGTCCATGCCGACTCCGGCATCGTCGATGACCACACTGATGCCGTTGTGCGCGGGCTGGACGCTCACCTCGACCGTGGTGTTGGGCTGCGAGTGCCGCGCCGCGTTGTCCAGCAGCTCGGCGACCGCGAGGACCACGGGCTCCACCGCGCGGCTCACGACGTCCATGTCGACGCGCGAGTGGATCGTGACGCGCCGGTAGTCGCGGATCCGCGACGTGGCGCCGCGTACGACGTCGATCAGCGGCGAGGCAACCCGCTGCCGACCCGGCCACGAGCCGCAGAGAACGGCGATCGCCTGCGCCCTGCGGCCGAACTGCGCATTCGCGTGGTCGATCTCCAACAGGTCCTGGAGCACATCGGGACTGTCGTGCCGGTCCTGCATGTCCGAGATGGACAACTGCTGCTCGTTCGCCAGGGCCTGGAGTGCGCGCATCGCTGCCTTGAGCGTTGCTCTCGCCGACTGATCGGCTCGGGCCCGTGCCGTGTCGACTGCCTGGGTGAACAGGTCCTGGACCTGCTGCAGGCTCTGTCCGTAGGCCGTTCCGGCCAGTCGCTCGTCGAGCAGGCCGGGCACGGGTACGGCCTGGTGATGAGCGTCCGACAGCGCGGAGAGACGGGCCTCGACCAGGTGCTGGGCCTCCTCGTCACGAGCGCGCAGGCCGGCTTCCGACGCCGCCAGGCGCCGGCGCAGAGCGGCGGTGAGCCGGCGTTGGCGTACCAACAGGACCAGGCCTGCGGGCACACCGGCACCAAGGCACCAGACCACCGCCTCCGGTATGTGTTGTGTCATCAAATCCTCATGAACGGGGGTGAGGTGGAGCGGGACGAGGGCAGCGGCGCAGGGGGGACGCGAGAATGCAGCTGTGCGCCTATGGGGGTCCGGCAGGTGCAAGTCGGAAATCAGCACATGGATGTGTCGATTCCCAACTCCCTTGGTTCTCCAGGGTGGTGGAGCCGCGATCATCCTAGGCATGACAGGCTGCTTCACGTTCATGCGGCAGACAGACCATCAGATCTGGGCGCCACCGGTGCGAGGGAGGGCGGTGGTGACCGCCCTCCCTCGCACGTCGGGTCAGGCCGTGGCGGGGTCGGGCTGGGCGGCGGGCGCCGGAGCTGCGAGGCGGCCGGCGCGGTGCAGCCCGTACAGGGCGGCGGCACAGGCAAAGCCCAGCAGCAGCAAGGCGATCCACGGCAGGGCGGACACTCCGGCGTTGCGGGCCGCGTCCAGTGCGGCACCGGTGAGGAGGTTCCCCAGCGTGATGCCGACGCCGCAGATGGTGTTGTACAGGCCGTAGTGGGTGGCGACCAGGCGGTCACCGGAGAGACGGACGATGGTGTCCATCTCGAACGGGTAGGCGATCATCGTGCCCAGGGCCAGCAGCAGCGCGGACAGGGCGGGCGGCACCGCCGCGAGCAGCCACAGCCCGATGCCGTCGTCCGGTACGGGCACGGCGGTGGCCAGCAGCAGGGGTACGAAGGCGACTCCCATGGTCAGCAGACCCCGGACGAGCGCCTGCCCGGGCTCCATGCGGGCCTTGCACCAGGCGGTCACCCTGGTCTGGCCGAGGATGGTGGTGAGTCCCGAGACGGCGAACAGCACCGCCACCGCTGCCGTACCGAACTCGCCCTCGCCGCCCAGGCGGCGCACCTCCAGCGGCAGCGCGAGATAGACCTGGAAGGACATCACGTACGAGCCGATCATGGCGACCGAGAACAGCAGGAAGGGCCGGTTGGCCAGAATGCTCCGCCACTGCGCCAGGACACTCTCCCGGCGGCCGTCCGCCCGGACCAACGCATCGTCGGCTCGACGCGCGGGCAAGGCTCGGATCTGCACGATGCTGAGCACCGCGAAGATGGCGGCCGCCGTCAGGCACGTAATGCGGAAGTCGATACCGGTCAGGACCATCCCCACCAGCGGGCCGAGCAGGATGCCCGCCTGGTAGAAGACGTTGAACAACGCGAACGCCTCGACTCGCCGCTCCCCCGCATCCGCGGCGAGGTAGGCCCGGGTGGCCGGATTGAACAGGGCGCCGGCCAGGCCCGTCGCCGCAGAGGCGGCGATCAGCGCGGGGACGGAGTCGACGAGCCCGAGGGTCGCGAAGCCGACGATGCGCAGCACCATGCCCGCGATGATCATTGGCTTGTAGCCGAGCCGGTCGGCAAGTGTTCCACCGACCAGAAACATGCCCTGCTGGCTGAAGTTGCGGACCCCGAGAATGAGGCCGACGAGCCATCCGGCCAGGCCGAGAGGCCCGGCCAGGTGGGTGGCCAGGTACGGCATGAGCATGTAGAAGCCGAGGTTGATGGTGAACTGATTCACCATCAACAGCTGGACGCTGCGCTCGTACGTGCGGACCTGCGCGATGGTGCTCTTCACCGGTCCTCCTCCGCATCGGCCTCGACCTGCGTCTCCTCGGCGGCGAGGGCGAGCGGGTCGACCACTCTGGTGCACCGGGTCCAGCGGGTGACTTCCTTCTCGTTCAGTCGGCCGATCACCTCGGGTTCGGGCGCGGGCGGGGAGTCGAGCAGGCCGTGGGCGGCGCAGTAGTCGTCGTCGTACACCGTGCCCAGGTAACGCTGTGGCCCGTCGGGGAAGATCGCCGCGATCCGGGTGTCCTCGGGCAGGGTACGGGCGAGCCATCCCGCGACCAGGGCGACCGCGCCGACGCTCCAGCCGCCGGTGGCGTAGTGGGAGGTGGCCAACTGCCTGCAGGCCCATACCGCTTCGGCCGGGGCGACCCAGTGGACCTCGGAGAAGTTGTCGTACGCGACGTTGCGCGGGTAGATGCTCGATCCGAGTCCGCGCATCAGACGGGGCCGGGCGGACTGGCCGAAGATCGTCGATCCGACGGTGTCCACGCCCACGAGCTTCAGACCGGGATAGAGCTGCTGCAGGACCCGCGAGACGCCCGCCGAGTGGCCTCCGGTGCCGACACTGCACACCAGGACGTCGATGTGGGCGAGTTCGGTGGCGAGTTCCAGGGCGAGCGGGGTGTAGGCGGTGGTGTTGTCGGGGTTGTTGTACTGGTCCGGGCACCAGGAGTCGCCATGTTGGCGCATCAGCTGGGTGACGCGGTCGCGTCGGGCCTGCTGCCAGCCGCCGGTGGGGTGGGGTTCGGAGACGACGTTGACCTGGGCGCCGTAGGCGGTCAGCAGGCGGGTCATGGACATCTCCAGGCCCGGGTCGGTGACCAGGGTGACCGGGTGGCCGTAGACCATGCCCGCGAGGGCGAGGCCGAGGCCCAGGGTGCCACTGGTGGACTCGATGATCCGCGCTCCGGGCTTCAGATCGCCGCGGGCTCGGGCGCGTTCGACCATGTGCAGGCCGGGGCGGTCCTTTATGCCGCCGGGGTTGAAGCCTTCCAGCTTGGCCCAGAATCCCCGTCCTGCGGGAGCGAAGGGCTCGCTGACGTGCAGGAGGGGGGTGTTTCCGACCAGTTGGGACAGAGCGGCGTGGCCGCCGGCCCTGGTGAGGTGGGTGGTGTTCGGAGAGTGCATCAGTCGGCTCTCATCATTCTGTGAATGGCGCGTCGGGTGCTGATCGCGGCAGTGCGGTGGCTCGAAGGTCGTCGCAGGGCATGGCCTACGTCCGCCACCGGCACAGGGCGCACAGCGTGAAGCGGCCGGGCGTGGATCTTCGGGCCTCTCCCGACGCGGGCCGCACACTCCCAGGAGGTGCCACCGTGCGGGTCGCCGACGCTTCGGGCGCAGCCGCAACGAACACCGGTGTACGCACTTGCTGCCGTCCGGCCAGTTCCCGGTCCCAACCGGCCCGTGAGCAGGAGGAGTCGGCCGGCGCCGAAGCATGCGGCACCGGCTCGACGGCGTGTTGGGCGCCGGAGACCGTACGGACCGAGCTGTGTGCGTGGCCGGGCTCGTGCAGCAGCAGCGCACAGTCGAGCACGATCAGCAGCAGGCCGCTCAGGAGCAGAGCGAGCAGCCGGAACTGCACAGGTGAGTCACTAGGAGGTGGGCAAACACGGGGTGGCGAGGGCGGCACAGTTCCTCCGCAAGCTGCCGTCGCACGCGACGAGGCGCGTCGAACGGCGGGCGGGGTGGGCAGTGTCAGCAGCAGCGGCCGGCCGCATCACGCCCACAGCCGCGGTTGGGCTGTCCCGGAGTTGCGTCAGACGGGAGGGCGTCGAGGGCCGACGAAGAGTCGCCGGACCCTAGATCTGCAGAACTGTGGCTCTTATCGACGTGCTCGGCAGTTGCTTGGCCGCCGCTACGTCGCCGAAGGCGACCAGCGGAGGCAGCTGCGACGCAGCGGTGTCTTCCTCGATGAGGGCACAGACGCCGGGGGCATCCAGAGCGGGCGTCTGCTGCGGTTGCCCCGGCACGCATTCCTCAGCGGGATGTGACGGGCCATGACCGCCACCGTGGTGGTCCACCGGCTCGTCCTGGACCGTATGGCCGTGCACAGCGGCCGCTGCGTGCGTGGGCGTGCCGACGCCGAGATGGCCGGTGACGCCTTCGGTGCTCACGCCGTGCGCGTACACGAAGGCGAACAGCGCCAGCGCCACCCACAGCACGCGCAGCGGACCCGCCGACGAGCGGGCCCGCGACATGCGGGAAGACGACCAGGCCGTGACCATGCCGTGATCCTAACGGCTCGTCCGGGCGGCTCCCCACCGCCCCGGTCGCATGCACCACGCGGACACCCGGCCGCTGTTGCAGTCACCCTCGCAATTCAGCCACTGGCGTCAGTGGTGGGCGTGGACGACGGCGTGGCCCTTGCCGCGCCCGATCATCCACTTGTTCAGCGGCGTGGTGATTACGAAGGCGACGGCGAAGCCGCCCAGCAGCGCACCCCAGAACAGCCCGTCCGACAGGTGGGCATCCATCGCGCCGGGGGTGAAGGCGATGACCAGATTGTCCACCAGCTCCATCACGGCGATCGAGACGGTGTCGGCAGCCAGAGCGGTGCGGACGGCGGCCTTCAGGCCGAGGCCCGCCTTGCGCACCGCGTACAGGGTGAAGGAGTAGCCGAAGACAAACGCCAGCGCGATCGCCAGCACCATGGTGGGCGCATTGCCCCAGCGCAGGGCGGTGCCGATGACCATGCCCAGGATCTCGCCGAACGCGCAGCCGGTCAGGCAGTGCGCCGTCGCCTGCGCGGCGGTGCCCCAGGAGGCACCACCGGCCGGTTGAGCGCTGTGATCACGGCCGGCGTGATCCATGACGTCTCCCTCTCACCTTTCCAGTGTGTGCCCGGCGGGACCGACGGGCACAAGCACAGGAAGTGATCACAGGGCGGTCGGCGGGCGCTATGCCGATGTCCGTTTCGGACCGGCGGGGCGCTGTGGCGAGGACGCGGGGCTCCGGTGGCGGGGGGCCGCTTGGCGGGGCGGCCGGGTGAGGGTGATCTGTCGGACGAGTTGTTGGAAGCAGGCGAGAGCGGCGAGCGAGGGAAGCGCGGCCGCTGCCACGTCGACCAGGGTCCGAGGGGCCTGGGAGACACACAGGAACATGGAGACGGTGGAGAAGAGCAGCACGACGGCCCAGGAATGCACTGCGCGGCGCTGGTGGAGGGCGGCGCGCAGGATGGACAGGGACGCGACCATCCAGGGCCCGTAGACGAGCAGGGGCCACCACCCGACCGCATAGCCGGAGGTGCGGTACTCGGCGAGGTTGCGCAGCGGGTCGTACGTAACGATGCCGCCGAAGACGCACACCATGGAGACGACGACGGCGGCGAGCGCGGCGAGGAAGAAACTGGCCGTCTGCAGTGCGCCGGCCCCGCGTCGGCGCGATGGGGCTCGGCGACGGCGCGAGGGTGGGGAACGCACGGTCGGCAGTTCTGCCGTGATCTGTGTGAGGCCTGCCAGAGGGTCGTCGTCGGCTGCGGCGACAGGAGGTTCACCGGTGACAGCGGGCGCGGGAACGGCGCTCGTGTCGGTCTCGATGGCCTCCTGCAGGAGGTGGGCGAGTTCCTCTGCCGGGTCCCAGGGGACCTCCAGCGGGTCGAGCGGGGGAAAGGACTGATCCCCCATTCCCCCATGGGGATAGCCGTTCACCGGCTGCGTCCAGGCAGGAGCAGGGCCTGAGCGGGACGGCGGGTCGATGCGGCTGTGGCGGCCGCGCGCCTCATGCATGAAAGCGCTGCCCCGTCTGCTGATCGCCATGCACGTCGGATGCTTCCGCGGCGCTCGCCAAGGAGACGAACTCGGCCTCAATATTTCCCATTTCCCGCAGGAAGTCTTCAAGGACCGAGGACGAGTACTGAAGATCAATACTCCGATCTTCATGGTGCAAGGTTGCGTTCGCTTCATGCACGAAGTCAACAGGGGCCGGTGTGAAAACCCACTCACCCATCCGGACGGCGGAGGTAGTGACAGCACTCCTGGAACCGATCGGGCGGCGCGCATGCGTGACAGTCATGTTTGCGTTGGTCATATTCGGTCCAACGGCACGGGTATTAACCAGGGTGCGCGGCAAACGGGTGGCAGCGTTGTCGCATATGGATGATTTCGGCCAAGTCGTTTATCGGTTCTGCGGGCACGTGAGCTATGCCGCCCCGCACCCCCGGCGCACACTGCCCGACCCCCCTCATGGTGGCCGCGCGCAGCCGTCCCCGGAACTGTGTTGTCCCACCACATGGGCTGCCGACCTGCCCCGTTTCTGCGGTGTGGCGAAACGGAAACGTCCCCGCCAACTGTCCGGAAGTGGTGTTCATGGCCGCCCCCGCAACCGCTCCCCCAACACCCAGCTCTCTCAAGCGCATTGTCGTCGCCAGCCTCATTGGCACGACGATCGAGTGGTACGACAACTCATTCGATCGAGGTTAGGACCTGCGGTTTCCCATGATTCCGACCGTCGGAGTCAGCACGAAACCAAGCCAGCCGCACAAACTTACCTCAGCCGCCCCAGACCGTCACCAGGAACAGCCGGCCAGCAGGCAACCGGTGCACACACTTGGTGCATAAGGCCGACGTCGCTGGCACGAGGTGTTGTCATGTGGACCCAGCAGACCTGCGTCGTTGACAAGCATCTCCTTGGCGCACGAGTTGAGCATGTGCCGTGTCTCGGACACGGGCGATTGTCCGAATCGGCTGCGCACGCACGACTGGGCCATTAGAGCCTGCTTCCAGACCCGGGTCATCGCATCCGCATTCTGCGGGCGACTTCCGGGTAGTCCAGCTTCTCTCGTAGTGCTTCGATGGCTTCTCCGGTGGCTCCGTTGGGGTCGGTGGAGGAGCGTCCGGCTTGGAGGCGGTAGCGGTGCTGGTAGTGGGAGCGCAGTTTGCCTAGATCGTCTGGGTCTGCCAGACCTTTGCCGAAGCGGCGGGATGCTGCGGCGATGCCGCACCGGTTGTAGATCACCTGCGGTTGGAGGCCGTCTCTTGGTTCGAAGATCCCACAACTCCGCCATGCTCATGTCCGGCCGGGGACGTGTACCGGGTTTGAAGTGTGCGGCGGTGTCGAGCCGGTCGGCGTCGACCACGGGCGAGTAGGTCATGCGGACCAGCATCTCCACGCTGGCCTTGTTACGCGGGTCGAGCCAGTCCGGGGCGGCTGGGCAGGTTCCGTCCAAGATCTCCGACATGACCTCGGCGACGCGGCTGATCGCCTCATCCACCTCTCCGGAGTCGAGCATCAGGCCCTTCAGTCGGACCCTGAGTTCCGACCAGGCGGACAAGCCGGTGTGGTGTCCCTCGATGACGCCGCCGAACGGCGTCAGCACCGGATGCCGCCGTGCGGCCCGGGCGAACAGGAACGCCCCGGCGTCATGGTGAGGGGCCTTGCGGGCGGTCGTGACTTCTTCGATCAGCCCGTCCTGCCAGGCGCACGACCCCTTGCCGGTGTCGTGGTCGCGCCCCAGTCGGTAGGCGAGTTCTCAGCCACGCACCAGCCCTGACGGGGCGTCGGCGGCCCTCGGGGCCAGCTCCACCCTCTTCGGCGCGCCCCGCAGCTCGGCCATGCCGTCGGGGCCGTAGAATTCCCCGCCCGCCACGTCCGGGGCGGTGGCCGCGTACAGCTGGGGCAGCGCTCCCCGGTCCGGGGACTGGGCGAGCGGCAGGAGAAGGCGGCCGAGCAGGAACTTCACCGTCCCGACCGGCGAGCTCGTCTGGACGTTGGTCGCGGTGTAGCCGGGATGCCGAGCACGCTGCGCACCCGGTTGCCTGCCGCGGTCAGCCGCTGGTGGAGCTCCCAGCCGAAGACGGCGTTGGCCAGCTTCGACTGGTTGTAGTACGCCGTGGGCGCGTACGAGCGCTCACCGGAGAGGTCGTCGAAGAAGAGGTCCGCCTGCCGGTGGTTGGGCGAACTCACCGTGACGACACGGGAGTCGTCACCGGACTCCAGCTAGTCGAGCAGCAGGCCGGTGAGCGCGAAGTGGCCGAGGTGGTTGGCGGCGAACTGCACTTCGTGGCCCTGCGGGCTGAGTGTGCGGGGCGGGTCCATGACGCCGGCGATGTTGACGAGCACGTCCGGCGTGCGTGGTCGGCATGCAGCCTTTCGGCGAAGGCGCGGACCGAGTCCAGGTCCGCCAGGTCGACTTGACGCACGTCGGGCCGTGCACCGGGGTGCGCGGTGATGATCTCCGCAGCCGCCCGATCGACCCTGCCCTCTTCGTTACGCGGCAACGTCGCGTCGGCAAACTTCAGCAATCGACGCGTTTGGAGTCGGCGAGAAGAACTGCTGCTCACCCCATGCGGGGGGGCTGGCGCCTATAGGCGCTGTCACGCCCAGATGCCATATGAGAAAGGCAACATGACGGAGCGTAGTGCCCGAAGTCGAGCCGGACTTGACCTGTGCTTGGCCGCCTCAAGCCGGATGTAACATGATCTTGTTCGACTTTGGAAAGTGCGCGCGGGGCGCAGTATGTCCCCGCCGCGCTGGGGGGCCAGAGGCGAGAGTTTTTCACCTGCCCCCGATTATCCGTGGGGGATTCTCAGGGTGTTCGAGGGTACGCATTCCGCCGGTCACGCGTTGTCGGCGGCGCAGCAGCGCGTCTGGTTTGCTCAGGAACTGGCTCCGAACAGCCTCCTGTACAACATCAATGGCTACGTGGAGATTCACGGGCCGTTCGATCAGGGGATGTTCGAGAAGGCTCTGCGACAGGCCGTCGACGAGGCCGAGGCCCTCCACGTCACCTTCGGCGAGACGGGCGGAGTGCCGTGTCAGTCGGTGCGCGCCGAGCGCGACTGGCCGCTGCCCTTCGTCGACGTGTCCGCGCAGGACGATCCGCATGCGGCGGCTCTCGCGGCGATGCAGGAGGACCTCGACCGGCCCTTCGACCTGCGCAACGGACCGCTGTTCGTACAGATGCTGTTCCGGATCGCCCCGGACCGCTACTACTGGTACACGCGAGTGCACCACATCATCTGCGACGCCTTTGGATTCAGTCTCCTCGTCCAGCGCGTAGCCGACTGCTACACGGAACTCATGTCGGGAGAAGAGGGCGACGGAGTTTCCGCGAGTCCTTTCTCCTCGCTCGCCGAATTCACCGACGAGCATGTGAAGTACACGGAGAGCGAGCGGAGCGGCCGGGACCGCGACTACTGGCTCGACCGCTTCGGTGACGACTCCGAGATCCTCAACCTCCCCGACCGCGCCACCGGCCTGTGGGGCGAGTCCCCCCGGTACGAAGGCCGGCTGGAGGCCGACTACTTCGCGGAGATCAAGCGGCTCGCCCGGCAGGCCCGGTCGACCTGGCAGGTCACCCTGACCGCCGCCGCCACGGCGTATCTGCGCCACTTCACCCGCACCGACGACGTCGTGCTCGGCTTCCCCGTCACCGGCCGCCTGACCCCGGTCACCAAGGCCACGCCGGGCATGGCCTCCAACGTGCTGCCGCTGCGTGTGGCCGTGGACCCCGCCATGTCCTTCGCCGAGCTGCAGCGCCATGTCGGCCAGGAGATGCGGGGGCTCCTGCGCCACCAGCGCTACCGCGGTGAGGACCTGCGCAAGGACCTCGGCCTCGGCGGTTTCTCCCGCCGGATGTTCGGACCCTCCGTCAACTTCCTTCCACTGGAGGAGGGTCTGCGGTTCGGCCCGTGCACGGGCGCGGCGCACGGCATGCCCAGCGGTCCCGTCGACGACATGGTGATCGTCTTCGAGGGCGGCAGCGGCGAGAACGGCATCGGGGTGCGCATCGCGGGCAACACCGCCGCGTACGGCGAGCAGGACATCTCCGACCACGGGCGCCGCTTCATCGCCTATCTGCGGGCGCTGACCGCCGAGCCCGACCGTGCCATCGGCACCGTCGACGTCATGGACCCGCAGGAGCGCGACCGCGTCCTGACCGAGTGGAACGGCACCGCGGCCGATCTCGACGCGGGCACGCTTCCCGCGTGGTTCGAGGACCGCGCCCGGCGCACCCCCGACGCCGTGGCCGTGGTGTACGAGGACACCAAGCTCACCTACGCGGAGCTCAACGCGTGGGCCAACCGGCTCGCACACCGCCTCATCGGCCGCGGCGCCGGGCCCGAGAGCCTGGTCGGCCTGGTGCTGCCCCGCTCCGTCGAGCTGGTCGTCGCCGTCCTCGCCGTCCTCAAGAGCGGCGCCGGCTATCTGCCCGTCGACCCGGACGCGCCGGCCGCCCGCCGCGAGACCGTCCTCGACGAGGCGCTGCCGGTGTTCGTCCTCGACGGCATCGACTCCGTGCACGACCTCGGACAGGAGCCCGCGCACGACCCCACCGACACCGACCGGTCCGCCCCGCTGTGCGCCGACCACCCCGCGTACGTGATCTTCACGTCGGGTTCGACGGGCCGGCCGAAGGGTGTGGTGGTCACCCACCGCAACGTCACCCGGCTGTTCTCCGCCACCGAGGAGCAGTACGGCTTCGGGTCCGACGACGTGTGGACGCTGTTCCACTCGTACGCCTTCGACTTCTCGGTGTGGGAGCTGTGGGGCGCCCTGCTGTACGGCGGCCGCCTCGTCGTCGTGCCGCATGCCGTGTCCCGCTCCCCCGAGGCGTTCCTCGACCTCCTCGCCGACCAGCGCGTCACCGTCCTCAACCAGACCCCGTCGGCGTTCTACCAGCTCATCCAGGCGGACCAGCGGCGCCCCGGCACCGAACTCGCCCTGCGCCATGTCGTGTTCGGCGGCGAGGCGCTGGTGCCGGGACGGCTCGCCGAGTGGTACGAGCGACACCCCGATAACGCTGCCGACGCCCCGACGCTCGTCAACATGTACGGCATCACCGAGACGACCGTGCACGTCACCCAGCAGGCCCTGACCCGTGAGGGCGCCGCCGCCGACAGCGGCAGCACCGTCGGCCCCGCCCTGCCCGACCTGCGCGCCTACGTCCTGGACGACCGGCTGTGCCCGGTGCCGCCCGGTGCCGTCGGCGAGCTGTACGTGGCGGGGGGCGGTCTGGCCCGCGGCTATCTGGGCCGCTCGGGCCTGACCTCCGAGCGCTTCGTGGCCTGCCCCTTCGGCGGGCCCGGCGAGCGCATGTACCGCACCGGCGACCTGGCCCGCTGGACGGCCGACGGCCTGCTCTCCTACGAGGGCCGCGCCGACCAGCAGGTGAAGATCCGCGGCTTCCGCATCGAGCTCGGCGAGATCGAGGCCGTGCTCGACCGCCACCCGGAGGTGGCCGAGGTCGCGGTCGTCGTCCGCGAGGACCGGCCCGGCGACAAGCGGCTCGTGGCCTACGCGGTGCCGCGCGGCACCGCCCTCGACACGGCCGCGCTGCGGGCGTATGCGAGCGAGGCCCTGCCCTCGTACATGGTCCCGGCCGCCGTGGTGGCCCTGGACGCGCTGCCGCTCACCGTCAACGGCAAGCTGGACCGGCGCGCCCTGCCCGCGCCCCGGTTCGACGGCGGCAGCGGCCGCGCACCGCGCGACGCGCGCGAGGAGACCCTGTGCCGGCTGTTCGCCGAGGTCCTCGGCGTGGAACAGGTCGGCATCGACGACAACTTCTTCGACCTGGGCGGCCATTCGCTGCTGGCCACCCGGCTCGCCGTGCGGGTCCGTGCCGCGCTCGGTGCCGAGTTCCACCTGGTGCGGCTCTTCGAGTCGCCGACCGTCGCCGGGCTCGCCGGGAGCCTCGGCGAGACGGCGGCCGTGCGCCCGGCCCTGGTGCCGATGGACCGGCCCGACGTGCTGCCGCTGTCCTTCGCCCAGCAGCGGCTGTGGTTCCTGCGCCAGGCAGGCGGCGTCGGCTCGGCGTACAACATGCCGCTCGCGCTGCGGCTGCGCGGCGACCTCGACCACGACGCCCTGCGCGCCGCCCTCAACGACGTCGTGGGACGCCACGAGTCCCTGCGCACCGTCTTCCCCGAAGTCGACGGCGAGGCACACCAGTCGGTGCTCGGCGCGTGGGACGTGCCGCTGCCGGTGACCGAGACCAACGAGCGGGCGCTGACCGGGCTCCTCGACGCGGCCGCGCGGGCCGACTTCGACCTGTCCCGCGAGATACCGGTGCGGGCCACGCTGTTCTCGCTCGGCGCGCGCGAGCACGTCCTGGCGCTCGTCATGCACCACATCGCCGGTGACGAGTGGTCCATGGCGCCGCTCGCCAAGGACCTGGGCGACGCCTACGCGGCCCGCCTCGACGGCACGGCACCCGCCTGGAAGCCGCTGCCCGTCCAGTACGCCGACTACGCCCTGTGGCAGCGCCAACTCCTCGGCGACGAGAGCGAGTCGGGCACCCTGGCGCGGCAGCAGCTCGACTTCTGGCGCACCGCGCTCGCGGGCCTGCCCGAGGAGCTGGCGCTGCCCGCCGACCGGCCGCGGCCCGCGACCCCCGGGCACGAGGGCGCCGCGCTGCCCGTCTCCGTCGACGCCGGTCTGCACCGGGCCCTCGTCGCGCTCGCGGGAGACCGCCGCGCGACCCTCCACATGGTGCTGCAGGCGGGCCTCGCCGCGCTCCTGAGCCGCCTCGGCGCGGGCACGGACATCCCCGTCGGCAGCCCCGTCGCGGGCCGCACCGACGAGGCGCTCGACGACCTCGTCGGGTTCTTCGTCAACACGCTGGTGCTGCGCACCGACACCTCGGGCAACCCCGGCTTCGGTGAGCTCGTGGACCGCGTCCGCGCCGCCGACCTGGCGGCCTACGCCCACCAGGACCTGCCGTTCGAGCGCCTCGTCGAGGTCCTCAACCCGGCCCGGGTCGCGGGCCGCCAGCCGCTGGTGCAGATCCTGCTCGCGCTGCAGAACACCCCGGCGTCCGGGATGGCGCTGCCCGGCCTGGACGTCGCCCACCACGGCGTCCACCCCGGCGGCTCCAAGTTCGACCTGTCCCTGAGCCTGACGGAGACGCGGGACGCCGACGGCTCCCCCGCCGGGCTCGAGGGCTTCGTCGAGTTCAGCACCGACCTGTTCGACGAGGACACCGTCGAGCGGCTGATGTCCCGGCTCCTTCGGCTCCTGACCGCCGCCGCGGCCGCGCCGGAGCAGCGCATCGGCGACCTCGACCTGCTGACGGCGGCCGAGCACAGCCAGCTGACCGCCGGTGTGAACGACACCCGCGCGGACCTGCCCGCCCGGACGATCCCCGAGCTGTTCGAGGAGCGGGCCGCCCTCGCCCCCGAAGCGCCCGCCGTCGTCTTCGAGGACACCACCCTGACGTACGGCGAGCTGAACGAGCGCGCCAACCGCCTGGCCCGGCTGCTCGTCCGGCGCGGCATCGGCCCCGAGGACACCGTGGCCCTGATGCTGCCGCGCTCGGCCGAGCTGCCGGTCGCGGTGCTCGCCGTGCTCAAGGCGGGCGCCGCCTATCTGCCGGTCGACCCCGCCTACCCAGCCGACCGCATCGCGTACATGCTGGGCGACGCCGCCCCCGCGCTGACGCTCACCACGGACGCGTCGGCCGCAGGCCTGCCGTCGGGCATCGCCTGTCTGACACCGGGCAGCACGGACGTCTCCGGGCTGCCCGCGCACGACGTCACCGACGCCGAGCGCCGCGGCCCCCTGCTGCGCTCGCATCCCGCGTACGTCATCTATACCTCGGGTTCCACCGGCCGCCCCAAGGGCGTCGTCGTCACCCACACCGGTGTGGCCGGGCTCCTCGCGACGCGAGAGCTGTGGCAACTCGCGCCCGGTGACCGGGTGCTGCAGTTCGCCTCGTTCAGCTTCGACGCGGCGTTCTGGGAGCTGTCCATGGCGCTGCTCTCCGGCGCCACGCTGGTGCTCGCCCCTGCGGACCGACTGCGCCCGGGTGCTCCCTTGGTGGAGCTGGCCGCGGAGCAGCGGATCACGCACACGCTCCTTCCGCCGTCCGTGCTCGACGTCCTCGCGCCGGGCGACCTGCCCTCGGTCCGCACGCTGCTCGTGGGCGGCGAGGCGTCGTCCGGTGAGCTGGTGGCCCGCTGGTCGGCGGGCCGTACGATGCTCAACGCGTACGGCCCCACCGAGATCACGGTGTGTGCCACGCTGAGCGGGCCGCTGTCCGGCACCGCGCGGCCGTCCATCGGCTCGCCCGTCCCCAACATGCGTGCGTACGTCCTCGACGCGTGGCTGCGCCCGGTCCCTGCCGGTGTCGCGGGAGAGCTCTATCTGGCGGGTGACGGTGTCGCGCGCGGCTATCTGGGCCGTGCGGGCCTGACCGCCGAGCGCTTCGTGGCCTGCCCCTTCGGCGAGCCCGGCGAGCGCATGTACCGCACCGGCGACCTGGTACGCCGGAACGCCGCGGGCGAGCTGGAGTACCTGGGCCGCGCCGACGAGCAGGTCAAGATCCGCGGTCTGCGCGTGGAGCTCGGCGAGATCGAGTCCGCGCTGACCGCGCAGGACGCGGTGGCGCAGGCGGCGGTGGTCGTGCGTGAGGACCGGCCCGGAGACAAGCGTCTTGTCGGGTACGTCGTCCCGGCCGACCCCGCACAGGGTGTCGACGCGGCTGAACTCCGTGCCTACGCGGGTGAGTTGCTGCCCGAGTACATGATTCCGGCAGCCTTGGTGACCCTGGACGCCCTGCCGCTGACCCCGAACGGCAAACTCGACCGACGCGCCCTGCCCGCCCCGGACTTCACCACGGCGGAAGCCGGGCGTGCCCCGCGCACCCCGCGCGAAGAAGTCCTGTGCGGCCTCTTCGCCGAAGTCCTCGGCGTCGACCAGGTCGGCATCGACGACAGCTTCTTCGACCTCGGCGGGCACTCCCTGCTCGCCACCCGCCTCGTCAGCCGCGTCCGCACCGTCCTTGGTATCGAACTGCCCCTGGCGGCCCTCTTCGAGACCCCCACCGTCGCCGGGCTCGCCGCCCTCGCGACCGAGGAAGCGGCCCGCCCCGCCCTCGTGCGCCGGCCGGAACGGCCCGAGGCGGTGCCGCTGTCCTTCGCCCAGCGACGCCTGTGGTTCCTCAACCGCCTCGAAGGCTCAAGCGCGCTCTACAACATGCCCGTCGTCCTGCGCCTGCGCGGCGACCTCGACCACGACGCCCTGAGCGCCGCCCTCAACGACGTCGTAGGACGCCACGAATCCCTGCGCACCGTCTTCCCCGAAATCGACGGCGAAGCACGCCAGTCGGTCCTCGACGCGTGGGACGTACCGCTGCCGGTGACCGAGACCGACGAGCGCGAGCTGCCCGGCCTGCTGCGGGCGGCCGCGCGCGAGGGCTTCGACCTCTCGGCCGAACTGCCGCTGCGCGCCGCCCTGTTCCGGCTCGGCAAGTCTGAGCACGTACTCGCCCTGCTGCTGCACCACATCGCGGGTGACGGCTGGTCGATGGGCCCGCTCGCCCGCGACCTCGGCACCGCCTACACGGCACGTCTCGACGGCACGGCACCCGCCTGGGAGCCGCTGCCGGTCCAGTACGCCGACTACGCCCTGTGGCAGCGCCAGCTCCTCGGCGACGAGGACGCGTCGGGCACCCTGGCCCACGCACAGCTCGACTACTGGCAGAACGCCCTCGCCGGGCTGCCCGAAGAGCTCGACCTGCCCACCGACCGGCCCCGTCCGTCCGTGGCCAGCCACGTCGGCGGGCGCGTCGGCGTCGACTGGGACGCCGAACTGCACCAGCGGATCAGCGAGTTTGCGCGCGAGTCATCCTCTTCGGTCTTCATGGTCGTGCAGGCAGCCCTCGCCGCCCTCCTCAACCGGCTCGGCGCGGGCGACGACATCCCCATCGGCAGCCCCATCGCCGGACGCACCGACGAAGCCCTCGACCACCTCATCGGCTTCTTCACCAACACCCTCGTCCTGCGCACCGACGTCAGCGGACAGCCCACCTTCCGCGAGCTGGTCACCCGCGTACGGTCGACCGACCTGGACGCCTACGCCCACCAGGACGTGCCCTTCGAGCGCCTCGTCGAGCTCGTCAACCCCACCCGTTCCCGCGCCCGGCACCCGCTCTTCCAGGTCCTTCTGGCCTTCCAGAACACCCCCGAGGCCGACCTCGAACTGCCCGGCCTCTCCTTCGGGATCGAGCCCGCCGACGCCGGTGTCGCCAAGTTCGACCTGTCCTTCAACGTCCAGGAGCGCCACGGCGATCAGGGGCCCGGCGGCATCGCCGGAACCCTGGAGTACAACGGCGACCTCTTCGACCACGGCACCGCCGCGGCGCTCGCCGCGCGCCTCGAACGCGTCCTGCGGGCCTTCCTCACCGACCCGGACGCCCCGGTCGGCCGGATCGACCTCCTGGACGAGGGCGAGCGGCACCGGGTCCTCACCGAGTGGAACGCCACCTCCGCCGAGGTCCGCCACACGACCCTGCCGGAGTTGTTCGAGGCCCAGGCCGCCCGTACGCCCGACGCGACCGCCGTCGCGCACGGCGCCGAGAGGCTGAGTTACGCGGAGCTGAACGCGCTCGCCAACGGCGTGGCACAGGAGGTGACGGCGCGCGGCGCGGGTCCCGAGGACCTGGTGGCCGTGGCCCTGCCGCCGTCGCCGCTGCTGCTCGCCGCGCTGCTCGGCGTCCTCAAGGCCGGGGCGGCCTACCTCCCCGTCGACACCGGCTACCCGGCCGACCGCATCGCGTACATGCTGCGCGACGCCGCTCCCGCGCTGCTCCTGACGACCGAGGACACGGTCCGGGGGCGCGAGGAGTTCTCGGCCGTGCCGCCGCTCTTCGCCGACGCCGTCGCACCCGTCGCCGGCGACCCGGACGACGCGCGGCGGACGGCACCGCTGCGCCCGCACCACCCGGCGTACGTCATCTACACCTCTGGCTCCACCGGCCTGCCCAAGGGCGTCGTCGTGGAACAGCGCAACCTCGTCGACTACTTGGAGTGGGCGGGCGGCAGCTACCCGAGCGCGGCCGGCTCCGCGCTGCTGCACTCCTCCGTCTCCTTCGACATGACGGTCACGGCGCTGCTCACGCCGCTGACCGTGGGCGGCCGCGTGACCGTGGGCAGCCTCGACGACGACGGCCTGCCCGCCACCGCGCCGACCCTGCTGAAGGCGACCCCCAGCCATCTGCCGATCCTGGAGGCCCTGCCGGGGCACGCGTCGCCGAGCGGCGACCTGCTGCTCGCCGGTGAGGCCCTGACCGCCGGGGCGCTGAGCTCCTGGCGCGGCGCGCACCCGTCGGTCGCCGTACGCAATGTGTACGGCCCGACGGAGACCACCGTCAGCTGTGCCGAACACTGCGTCGCCCCGGGCGAGGAACTCGCCCCCGGCGCGCTGCCGATCGGCCGTCCGCTCGCCAACACCCGCTTCTACGTGCTCGGTTCGGGGCTCCGCCCGGTCCCGGCCGGTGTGCCCGGTGAGCTGTACGTCGCGGGCAGCGGTGTCGCGCGCGGCTACCTGGGCCGCGCGGGCCTGACGGCCGAGCGGTTCGTGGCGTGCCCGTTCGGCGGGCCCGGCGAGCGCATGTACCGCACCGGCGACCTCGTCCGCTGGAACAACGACGGCGAACTCGAATACCTCGGCCGCGCCGACGACCAGGTCAAGGTCCGCGGCTTCCGCATCGAACCCGGCGAGATCGCTGCCGTCCTCGACCGGCACCCCTCCGTCAACCACTCCGCCGTCGTCGTCCGCGAAGACCGCCCCGGCGACAAGCGCCTCGTCGGGTACGTCGTCCCGGCCGACCCCGCGCAAGGAGTCGAGGCGACTGAACTGCGCGCCTACGTGGGTGACTTGCTGCCCGAGTACATGGTCCCGGCAGCCGTCGTCACCCTGGACGCCCTGCCGCTGACCCCGAACGGCAAGCTCGACCGACGCGCCCTGCCCGCCCCGGACTTCACCACGGCGGAAGCCGGGCGTGCCCCGCGCACTCCGCGCGAAGAAGTCCTGTGCGGCCTCTTCGCCGAAGTCCTCGGCGTCGACCAGGTCGGCATAGACGACAGCTTCTTCGACCTCGGCGGACACTCCCTGCTCGCCACCCGCCTCGTCAGCCGCGTACGCACCACCCTCGACACCGAGCTCCCCCTGGCCGCCCTCTTCGACACGCCGACGGTGGCGGGCCTCGCCGCCGCCCACCCCGAGACGGAGGCGGTCCGCCCCGCCCTCGTGCGCCGGCCGGAACGCCCCGAGGCGGTGCCGCTGTCCTTCGCCCAGCGACGGCTGTGGTTCCTCAACCGCCTCGAAGGCTCAGGCGCGCTCTACAACATGCCCGTGGTCCTGCGCCTGCGCGGCGACCTCGACCGCGACGCCCTGAGCGCCGCCCTCAACGACGTCGTAGGACACCACGAATCCCTGCGCACCGTCTTCCCCGAAATCGACGGCGAAGCACGCCAGTCGGTCCTCGAGGGCGACGCCGCATACGTGCCCGTCCGGCCGGTGGCGGTCGCCGACGACGGCGAGCTGCGGCAGGCCCTGCGCCAGGAGGCGGCCGCGGGCTTCGACCTGTCGTCCGAACTGCCGCTGCGCGCAGCCCTGTTCACGGTCAGCGGGAGTGACAGCGAGCACGTCCTTTCGGTGGTCCTGCACCACATCGCGGGTGACGGCTGGTCGATGGGCCCGCTCGCCCGCGACCTGGGCACCGCCTACGCGGCCCGACTCGGCGGCACGGCTCCCGGCTGGGAGCCCCTGCCCGTCCAGTACGCCGACTACGCCCTGTGGCAGCGCCAACTCCTCGGCGACGAGGACCGGCCCGACACCCTCGCGCACGAGCAGCTGGAGTACTGGCGCGCTCACCTGGCCGCCCTGCCCGAAGAGCTCGACCTGCCGACGGACCACCCGCGTCCGGCGTCGGCGAGCCACCACGGCGGCATGGTCCCGTTCGGCATCGACGCCGAACTGCACCAGCAGATAGCGGAGTTCGCGCGCCGTTCGTCGTCCTCCGTCTTCATGGTCGTCCAGGCCGCTCTCGCCGCCCTCCTCAACCGGCTCGGCGCGGGTGACGACATCCCCATCGGCAGCCCCATCGCCGGACGCACCGACGAGGCCCTCGACCACCTCATCGGCTTCTTCACCAACACCCTTGTGCTGCGTACCGACGTCTCCGGGCAGCCCACCTTCCGCGAGCTGGTCGGCCGGGTCCGGGGCACCGACCTGGACGCGTACGCCCATCAAGACACCCCCTTCGAGCGCCTCGTGGAGCTCGTCAACCCCACCCGCTCCCGCGCCCGGCACCCCCTCTTCCAGGTGATGCTGGTCCTCCAGAACACCCCCGAGGCGGGCCTCGAACTGCCCGGCCTCACCATCGAGGCCGAGCCCGCCACCACCGACGTCGCCAAGTTCGACCTGGTGTTCAGCCTGCGGGAGCGGGCCGGTGACGGCGGCATGGACGGTGACCTGGAGTTCAACGGCGACCTCTTCGAGGCGGACACCGCGGCCGTCCTCGCGCACCGCCTGGTGCACCTGCTGCGCGCGGTCGTCGCGGAGCCGGACCTCCCGGTCAGCCGGATCGACGTGCTCGGCGACGACGAGCGGCACCGGGTCCTCACCGCGTGGAACACCGCCGACGGCGCCCGCGCCGAAGCGGCGCCGCTGTCCGCGCTGTTCGAGGCCCAGGTCGCCCGTACCCCCGAGGCGGTCGCCGTCCTGCACGACGGCGAGACCCTGAGCTACGCGGAGCTGAACGCCCGCGCCAACCGACTGGCCCGCTGGCTGGTCGGCCGCGGGGTGCGCCCGGACACGGTGGTGGCGCTGGCCCTTCCGCGCTCGGCCGACCTCGTACTCGCGGCCCTCGCCGTGGTGAAGGCGGGCGCGGCCTATCTGAACGTCGACCCGGGCTACCCGGCCGAGCGCGCCGCGTACATGTGCGCGGACGCCGCGCCCCTGGGGCTGCTGACGGTGGGCGGCGCCGGGGACCGGGTGCCGGATTCCGTGCCCCGCTGGCGGCTCGACGGCCCGGACGTGATCAGCGAGGCGGCCGTCCTGTCCGGCGCCGACCTGACCGACGCGGACCGGGTGTCCCCGCTGCGCGTCGGCCACCCCGCGTACGTCGTGTACACCTCAGGCTCCACCGGCACCCCGAAGGGCGTCCAGGTCACGCACCGCGGCCTGGCGAGCCTCGCCCTGTCCCACCAGGAGGCCCTGGGCGTGGACGGCGACGCGCGGGTGCTGCAGTTCGCCTCGCTCAGCTTCGACGCGTCGGCCGGTGAACTGGTGATGACCCTGCTGGCCGGTGCGACCCTCGTGGTGCCGCGCCCGGAGCAGGTCATCGGTGACGCCGTGGTACGGCTCATCGCCGACACGGGCGTGACGCACGCGATGCTGCCGCCCGCCTTCGTCGCCACCCTGGACCCGGAGAGCGTGCCCACGCTGCGCGGTCTGATCACCGGTGGTGAGGCGTGCCCGCCGGAGGTGACCGCCCGCTGGTCGTCGGGCCGCACGATGCTCAATGCCTACGGCCCCACCGAGTCGACCGTGTGCGCCACGCTCAGCAGCCCGCTGACGGGCGCGGTCTCCGCCCCGATCGGCCGTCCGGTCACGGGCACCCGTGCCTATGTGCTCGGCTCGGGCCTGCGCCCGGTCCCGGCCGGCGTCATGGGCGAGCTGTATCTCGCGGGTGACGGTGTCGCGCGCGGCTATCTGGGCCGTCCGGGTCTGACCGCGGAGCGCTTCGTGGCCTGCCCGTTCGGCGGGCCCGGCGAGCGCATGTACCGCACCGGCGACCTCGTCCGCTGGAACGCCGACGGCGAGCTGGAGTACCTGGGCCGCGCCGACGACCAGGTCAAGGTCCGCGGCTTCCGCATCGAACCCGGCGAGATCGCCGCGGTTCTCGACCGGCACCCCTCGGTGTCCCACTCCGCCGTCGTCGTCCGCGAGGACCGCCCCGGCGACAAGCGACTCGTCGCGTACGTGGTTCCGGCCGATGCCGCGCGGGGTGTCGACCCGGCCGAGCTGCGGGCCCACGTCGCGGACCTGCTGCCCGAGTACATGGTTCCGGCGGCCGTCGTCGCTCTGGACGCGATACCGCTCTCCCCCACCGGCAAGGTGCACCGCGACGCGCTGCCCGTGCCGGACTACGGCCAGGTGGCCTCCGGGCGCGCTCCGCGCAGCCCGCGCGAAGAAGTCCTGTGCGGCCTGTTCGCCGAGGTCCTCGGCATCGAGAAGGTCGGCATCGACGACAGCTTCTTCGACCTCGGCGGCCACTCCCTGCTCGCCACCCGCCTGGTCAGCCGCGTACGCACGGCCCTCGGCGTCGAGCTGCCCCTGGCCGCGCTCTTCGACACGCCCACCGTCGCCGGGCTCGCCGCCGTGTCCACGGACCCAAAGTCCGCGCGCCCGGTCCTGGAGCCGCGGGACCGGCCCACACCACTCCCGCTCTCCTTCGCCCAGCACCGGCTGTGGATGCTCAGCCAGCTGCACGACGCGGACGCCCTCTACAACATGCCGGTGGTGCTGCGTCTGACGGGCAGCGTCGACACCGACGCCCTTCAGTCCGCGCTCGGCGACATCCTCGCCCGCCACGAATCGCTGCGCACCGTCTTCCCCGAGCACGACGGGCAGGTGGAGCAGCGTGTCCTGGCGCCCGCCGACACGGCGTTCGACCTGTCCGTCGTACGGACCGGCGAGCGCGCGCTGCCGGGTCTACTGAAGGAGGCCGCGAGCGGGGGATTCGACCTGTCTCGTGAACTGCCGCTGCGCGCCGTGCTGTTCACGGTCGACGAGGCCGAGCACGTGCTGCTGATATCGCTGCACCACATCGCGGCCGACGGCTGGTCGATGGGCCCGCTCGCCCAGGACCTGAGCACCGCCTACGCAGCCCGCCTCGACGGCGCGGCACCCGGCTGGGAGCCGCTGCCCGTCCAGTACGCCGACTACGCGCTCTGGCAGCGTGAACTCCTCGGCGACGAGGACGAGTCGGGCACCCTCGCCCACCGACAGCTCGACTACTGGCAGAACGCCCTCGCGGGCCTGCCCGAAGAGCTCGACCTGCCCACCGACCGGCCCCGCCCGGCGGTCGCCAGCCATGTCGGCGGGCGCGTGGCCGTGGACTGGGACGTTGAACTCCACGAGCAGATAAGGGAGTTCACGCGCCGGTCCTCGTCCTCGGTGTTCATGGTCGTCCAGGCCGCGCTCGCCGCGCTCCTCAACCGACTCGGCGCCGGCGACGACATCCCCATCGGCAGCCCCATCGCCGGACGCACCGACGAAGCCCTCGACCACCTCATCGGCTTCTTCACCAACACCCTCGTCCTGCGCACCGACCTCTCCGGACAACCCACCTTCCGCGAACTCGTCACCCGCGTACGGACCACCGACCTCGACGCCTACGCCCACCAAGACGTGCCCTTCGAACGACTCGTCGAACTCGCCAACCCCACCCGCTCCCGCGCCCGCCACCCCCTCTTCCAAGTACTGCTGGCCTTCCAGAACACCCCCGAAGCCGACCTCGAACTGCCCGGCCTCCGGATCGGCGGGGAGCCGGTCGACATCGGCGTCGCCAAGTTCGACCTGTCGCTGAGCCTGCAGGAACGCACGGACGAGCGGGGCGCCTCCTCCGGCATCCGGGGCATGCTCGAGTACAGCACCGACCTCTTCGACCACGAGAGCGCCGAGCTGATCGCCACCCGGCTGCGACGGCTGCTGCGCACGGCGCTCGCCGACCCGGACCTGCCCGTCGACAGGATCGACATCCTCGGGACGGACGAGCGGCACCGGGTCCTCACGGAGTGGAACGCCACCGAAGTGGCCGTCGCCGGGCTCGACTCGACGGTGCACGGCACCTTCGAGCGGCTCGCGCGCACCCGCCCCGACGCGGTCGCCGTGACCTTCGGGGACCAGCACCTGACGTACGCCGAGCTCGACCGGCGTGCCAACGGACTCGCACACCGGCTGACCGGGCTCGGTGTCCGCCCCGAGGACCGCGTCGCCGTCCTGATGGAGCGGTCCGCGGACCTCGTGGTCGCCCTGCTCGGCATCCTCAAGGCGGGTGCCGCGTACGCCCCGCTGCACGAGAGCTACCCGGACGAGCGCATGCGGGAAGTCCTCGCGGGCTCCGGCGCGCGGGTCCTCGTCACCGACCGCGCCTGGCGCGAGCGTGGGCTGCCCGGGAACGCCGCCGAGGTCGTCCTCGCCGAGGACGCTGGGACCGCCGACAGCGCGCCCGCCGTGCCGGGACGGCCCGAGGGCCTCGCCTACGTCATGCACACTTCCGGGTCGACCGGGAAGCCCAAGGGCATCGCGATCACCCATCGCTCCCTGCTCGAGCTGGCCCTCGACCCGGCATGGGCCGACGGCGGCCACCATCAGCAGGTCCTGATGCACGCCCCGTACGCCTTCGACATCTCCAACTACGAGCTGTGGGTACCGCTTCTGGCGGGCGGGCGCGTCGTGCTCGCGCCGCCCGGCGAGCTGGATGTCGCCGAGCTCAAGCGGCTGATCGTCGCGGAGGGCATCACCGGGGTGCACTTCACGGCCGGTCTCTTCCGGGTCGTCGCGGACGACCTCGGCGACGCTCTCGACGGCGTCAAAGAGATCCTCACCGGTGGTGACGTCGTGTCCGTCGCGGCCGTCGAGAGCGTGCTGCGGGCCGCGCCGCACGTCGTGGTGCGGCACCTGTACGGGCCGACGGAGATCACCCTGTGCGCCACCACCCACCTGGTGGGGGCCGCGGACGAGCTGGGCGACCGGCTGCCGATCGGCCGCCCGATGGCCAACACCCGTGTGTACGTGCTCGACGCGGCCCTCGCCCCGGTGCCGGTCGGCGGCGTCGGTGAGCTGTACATCGCGGGCGCGGGCCTGGCGCGCGGCTATCTCGACCGGGCCGCGCTGACCGGTGAGCGGTTCGTCGCCGACCCGTACGGGCCCGCGGGCGCCCGCATGTACCGCACCGGCGACCTGGCGCGGTGGCGGCACGACGGCGCCCTGGAGTTCGTCGGCCGCGCCGACGACCAGGTCAAGGTGCGCGGCTTCCGCATCGAACCGGGGGAGATCGAGGCGGCCCTGACCCGGCACGCCTCGGTCGCGCAGAGCGCCGTCGTGGTCCGCGAGGACCGTCCCGGCGACAAGCGCCTCGTCGCGTACGCCGTGCCCGCCGACCCCGCACAGGGCGTCGACCCGGCTCAACTGCGCGCCTATATGGGCGACTTGCTGCCCGAGTACATGGTCCCCGCGGCGGTCGTGGCGCTCGACGAGCTGCCGCTCACCGCCAACGGCAAGCTGGACCGGGCCAAGCTGCCCGCCCCGGTGTTCCGGTCGGCCGCCAAGACCGCCCCGCGCACCGAGCGCGAGGAGATCGTGTGCCGCCTGGCAGGCGAGGTCCTCGGGGTCGACGAGGTCGGCATCGACGACAACTTCTTCGAGCTCGGCGGCGACAGCATCGGCTCGATCCAGCTTGCCAGCCGGGCCCGCGCGGCGGGCCTCGAACTCGCCCCCAAGGACGTGTTCCAGGCCCGGACGCTGGCCCAGCTGGCCGCCGCCGCGGGCACGGTCACCGCGCCGGAGGACGTCCCCGCCGACGACGGCACCGGCGACGTCCCGCTCACCCCGGTCGTGCACGACCTGCTGGCGCGCGGCGGCACCCTGGACGGTCTGCTGCAGTCCGTGCTGCTGCAGGTGCCTGCCGCGCTGACCGAGACGGGTCTCGCGGCGGCCCTGCAGGCGCTGGTCGACCACCACGACCTGCTGCGCCTCGAAGTCAGCGGCTCCGAAAGCGAGTTGAGGTTGCGGGTGCGGCCCGTCGGAGCGGTGTCCGCGGCCGGCTGCCTGCGCCGCGTCGACCTGACGAACATGGACGAGGCCTCGGCCCGCTCCGTGCTCGCCAAGGAGGCGGCCGCCGCGGACGAGCGGGTCTCCCCCGCGGACGGCGTGATGTTCCAGGCGGTCTGGTTCGACGCGGGCGACGAGACCTCCGGGCGCCTCCTGCTCGCGCTCCACCACCTCGCGGTGGACGGCGTGTCGTGGCGGGTCCTGATGCATGACCTCGGCGCGGCGTGGAGCGACGTCGCCGCGGGCCGCACGCCGCACCCGGAGCGGGTCGGCACGTCCTTCCGGCGCTGGGCGACCCGCCTCGCCGAGGAGGCGGGCAAGCCGTCCCGCACCGCCGAACTGGCCTTCTGGACGGGCCTGCACGACCGACCCGAGCAGCCGTTCGGCACGCGGGCCCTCGACCCCGCACGGGACACCACCGCCACCGCGCGGTCCCTGACGGTCTCGCTGCCCGCGCCGGTCACCGACACGGTCCTCTCGCGGGTGCCCGCCGCCTTCAACGCGGGCGTCAACGACGTCCTGCTGACCGCGCTGGCCCTCGCGTCCCTGGCTGGCCGCGGCCGGCCGCAGGGCGAGCCGGTACTCGTCGAGGTCGAGGGCCACGGCCGCCACGAGGAGCTCGCGGCCGGGCTCGACCTGTCCCGCACCGTGGGCTGGTTCACCAGCGTCCACCCGGTGCGGATCGAGCCGGGCAAGGTGGACTGGGACGACCTGTGGCGGGCCGGACCGGCCGTCGGGGACGTGCTCAAGCGCGCCAAGGAGCAGCTGCGCGCCGTGCCGGACCAGGGCATCGGCCACGGTCTGCTGCGCTACCTCAACCCGGACACGGCGTCCGAGCTCGCCGCGCTCCCGACGCCCCAGATTGGCTTCAACTATCTGGGCCGCTTCGACGGTCCGGGTCGTACGGCCGACTGGGGCCTGGCGCCCGAGGCGGCGGGCGGGGACGGCGCGGGGCTGCCGCCGGGCGCGATGCCGCTGCGCACCGCGCTCACGGTCAACGCCGTGGCCAGGGCGGCGGCGGACGGCGCCGAGTTGCGCGCCGTGTGGACCTGGGCGGACGGCCTCCTGACGGAGGCCGAGGTGGCCGCGATGGCGGATGTCTGGGTACGGGCCCTGACCGTGATGGCCCGCCATGTGGAGCGGGGCGACGCGGGCGGCGCGACAGCGTCCGACTTCGACCTGGTGGCACTCGACCAGGGCGAGATCGACGTGTTCGAGGACGAGTTCGGCGACTTCGACGACCTTGGCGAGTCCGCGGACACCGCCGGATTCGACGGCTTCGACGACCTCACGGCCGAAGCGGACGGCTTCGCCGGAGCCGACGGCTTCGGCACCTTCACGGACGACCGCACGGTCGAGAACGGGGATCAGGGATGACGCGCGCCAAGGCACGCATCGAGGACGTGCTGCCGCTGACGGCGCTGCAGGAGGGCTTCCTGTTCCACGCGCAGTACGACGAGCAGGGCGCCGACGTCTACCACCTGCAGTTCGTGTTCGACCTGCGCGGCGAGCTCGACGCGGGGGCGCTGCGCCGCGCCGCCGACGGGCTGCTCGCCCGGCACGGCAATCTGCGCGGCGCCTTCCGCGAGCGCAAGGGCGGCGAGCCGGTGCAGGTGGTGCCGGACCGCGTGCGGATGCCGTGGCGCCTCCTCGACCTCGCCCCGGTGGCGCCCGGCGAGCGGCAGGAGCGGCTCGATGCCGCCCTCGCCGACGACCGGGCGACCCGCTTCGACCTGCGCAAGCCGCCGCTGGCCCGCTGCCTGCTCATCCGGCTCGCACCTGGCGAGTACCGCTTCGTCCTGACGAGCCATCACATCCTGCTCGACGGCTGGTCGGTGCCGCTGGTGCTGCACGAGCTGTTCACCATGTACGCGCACGACGGCAGCGACCACACCCTGCCGCCGCCCCGGCCCTACCGCGACTATCTGCACTGGCTGTCGGGGCGGGACCGCGCGGACGCCGAGGCCGCCTGGCGGCGCCACCTCGACGGCCTGCGGGAGCCCACGCTGCTCGGCCCGGCCGGCGCGGGCCGGGAGACCGTGGTGCCCGAGGAGACCGAGACCGGCCTGGGCGCGGAGCTCACCGCGGACCTCACCGACCTGGCGCGGCGCCGCGGGCTCACCCTGAACTCCGTGGTGCAGGGCGCCTGGTCGCTGGTCCTCGCCGCGCTCACCGGCACGGACGACGTCGTCTTCGGCGCGACGGTCTCCGGCCGCCCGTCGGACCTGCCCGGCGTCGAGTCGATGATCGGCCTGTTCGCCAACACCCTTCCGGTACGGCTGCGGGTGGACCCAGTCGAGTCCGTGACGGCGATGATGGCGCGGCTCCAGACGGAGCGCGCGGCCCTCGCGGCCCACGAGTACTTCGGCCTCGGCGAGATCCAGCAGCTCGCCGGGGTCGGCGGCGAACTCTTCGACACGCTGTACGTGTTCGAGAACTACCCGGCCCCGTCCGGCGACGGGCCGCCCGCCTACCGGGGCATGGAGATCGCCGGTACGGAGGGCAGCGGCGCCGCCCACTACCCGCTGACGCTGACTGTCCTGCCGGGCGAGGCGATCCGGCTGCGCCTGACCTACCGGCCCGACCTGTTCACCCGGGAGACGGTGCTCGGCTGGGCGGACCGGCTGCGCCGTGTGCTGCGCTCCGTGGTGGCCGACCCGGACCTTCCGGCCGGCCGCGTGGACGTGCTCGGCGCGGACGAGCGGCGGCGCGTGCTCACCGAGTGGAACGACACCGCCGCCGAATCGTCCGAGCGGTGCTGGCCGGCCCTCTTCGAGGAGCAGGCGGGCCGCACCCCGGACGCCCTGGCGCTGTGGCAGGAGGACGGCGCCGGCCTCACATACGCGGAGCTGAACGCCGAGGCGAACCGCGTCGCCCGCGCCCTGGTCGCGCGCGGGGTGGGTCCGGAGAGCGTGGTCGCCCTGGCCGTGCCGCGCTCGCCGCGGCTGGTCGTCGCGCTGCTCGCCGTCCAGAAGGCGGGCGCCGCCTACCTTCCGGTGGACCTCGGCCACCCCCGCGCTCGGGTCGCGGCCGTCCTCGCGGGCGCTCGTCCCGCAGCGGTCCTCACCACCCGCCAGGGCAGCGCGCGGCTTCCCGAGGGAGCGAGCGCGCTCTGCTTGGACGACGCGGAGTTCCGCGCGGAGATCACCGGGTACGACGGGCGGGACCTCACGGACCAGGAGCGGCTGGCTCCGCTGCGGCCGGACCACCCGGCGTACGTGATCTTCACGTCGGGTTCCACCGGGGCGCCCAAGGGCGTGGTGGTGCCGCACCGCAGCCTCCTCAACTTCCATACGGCGATGGGCGAGCGTTTCCCGCTCGGCACCGGGGACCGGATGCTCGCGGTGACCACGGTCGCCTTCGACATCCACGCCCTGGAGCTGCATCTGCCGCTGCTCCACGGGGCGAGCGTCGTGGTGGCCGACCGGGCCGCCGTGGTCGATCCCTCAGCCCTCGCAGACCTGATCGGCGCCAGCGGTTCGACGATCATGCAGGCCACGCCCACGCTGTGGCACGCGCTGCTCACCGAGCGGCCGGCAGTCGCCGAGGGCCTGCGCATGCTGGTCGGCGGCGAGGCGCTCCCGCCGGACGTCGCGGACCGCATGACGCGTACCGGCGCGGAGGTCACCAACCTCTACGGGCCCACGGAGACGACGGTGTGGTCGACGGCAGCGGTCCTCAAGGGGCAGGAGCAGAAGGGCAGTTCGCAGGGAGGCTCCGCTCAGGGCGGCCCCTCCATCGGCCGGCCGATCCGCAACACCCGCGCCTACGTCCTCGACGGCGCCCTGCGGCCCGTGCCGCCCGGCGTCTCCGGCGAGCTCTACCTCGCCGGAGAGGGCCTCGTCCGCGGCTACTTGGCGCAGCCCGGGCTCACCGCGGGCCGTTTCGTCGCCGATCCGCACGGACCGGCCGGCGCGCGCATGTACCGGACGGGCGACGTGGCCCGCTGGACCCCGGACGGCGAGCTGGAGTACCTGAGCCGCACCGACCACCAGGTGAAGATCCGCGGGTACCGCATCGAGCTGGGCGAGATCGAGGCGGCCCTGACCCGGCACGCCTCGGTCGCGCAGAGCGTGGCCGCGGTCCGCGAGGACCAGCCCGGCGACCACGGTGTCAAACGCCTCGTCGCGTATGCCGTCCCCGCCGACCCGGCACAGGGCATCGACCCAGAGGAGCTGCGCACGCACGTGCGCGGGCAGCTGCCGGACTACATGGTGCCCGCGACCGTCGTCGCGCTGCCCGCGCTGCCGCTCACCCCGAACGGCAAGGTGGACCGCAAGGCCCTGCCCGCGCCCGACCTCACGGCCGTGCGCGGCACCGGCGGCCGTGCGCCGCGCACCGCACGGGAGGCGGCGCTGTGCGAGCTGTTCGCCGAGGTGCTCGGAGTGACGCAGGTCGGCATCGACGACGACTTCTTCGAACTCGGCGGGCACTCCCTGCTCGCCACCCGCCTGGTGAACCGCATCCGCGCCGAGCTGGGCACCGCCGCGTCGATCCGCAGCGTCTTCGAGGCTCCGACCGTCGCGGCCCTGGCCGGACGGCTGCGCCAGGACGGCGGCGAGGGCGGGGCGGACGACGACCCGTTCGCGCCCGTACTGCGGCTGCGCGAGGGGCGGGGCGGCGGCGGTAAGGGCGACAGCGGTACGGGCGTCAGCGCCCCGTACTTCCTGATCCACCCCGTGGTCGGGATCGGCTGGTGCTACACGGGCCTCATCACCCGGCTCGGCCCGGACGCCACCGTGTACGCCCTGCAGGCGCGCGGCCTGAACCCCGCCGACGCCTGCGCGGCCGACCTTCCCGAGATGGCCGCCGACTACGCGGACCGGATCCGGGAGGTCCAGCCGGAGGGCCCGTACCGGCTCGTCGGCTGGTCGTTCGGCGGTCTGGTGGCGCACGAGATCGCCACCCGGCTGCAGAGCGAGGGCGCGGACGTGGAGCTCCTGGCGCTCCTCGACTCGTACCCCTCGGCCTGGGAGGCCCCGCAGGACGCGGGCGGGGAGGCAGACCTGCTGCAGGAGATCCTCACCGTGCTCGCGGCCGCCGCCGGGGACGGCGGCTCCGGGACCGGCCCTCGCCGTCCTCTCTCGACGCCCGAGGTCGCCGCGCTGCTGCGCGAGCACGACAGCCCGCTAGCCGGGCTCGGCGAGGACGGCATCGAGGCCTTGCACCGGGTGGCCGCCAACAACCGGCGGATCGCCGAGCAGTTCGTGCCCGGCGTCTTCCGCGGCGATGTGCTGGCCTTCCGTTCCGGGCGGGCGAGCGGCTCGCACCCCTACGCCGCCAAGGCGTGGGACGCCCACGTGACGGGAGAGATCCACGAGCTCGAAGTGGACTGCACGCACCTGGAGATGACCACACCCGCGGCCCTCGACGTGATCGCGCCCGTACTCAACACCTGTATGAACAACGGCAACTAGGAGAAACACCATGGCTACCAACCCCTTCGAGGACGAGAACGGCACCTATCTGGTCCTGGTCAACGCGGAGGGCCAGCACTCGCTCTGGCCGTCCTTCGTCGAGGTGCCCGCCCGCTGGGACCGCGTCTTCGGCGAGGACACCCGGCAGGCGTGCCTGGACCACATCGAGCAGAACTGGACGGACATGCGCCCCAAGAGCCTGATCGACGCCATGGGTGCGCACCGCGCCGACGCTTGACACGGCCGTCGGGGATCTGGTGACAAGTGACTGGTGAATTGGTGAGAGCGTGAACATGACGAAGAAGACGCCGGTGGGGGGATCCGCCGACCAGCGCGAGGACGGGCAGATCGGCGTCGGCGGCACGGCCCTGGGACACGGCACCCGGGCGAGCCGCGCACAAGCGCTGCGCGCGGCGGTCGACGCCGTGACCGCCTGGTCCCACCAGGTGCTCGGGGACGGCCGGCCGGACTTCGCCGGCTTTCCGTACGAACAGGTCGTGGGTTACTACCAGCAGGTGGGCAAGGCGGTGGCCGCGCCCGAGCTGGTCGCCCTGCTGCGCGGGGCCCGGCTCGGCATCGAGTGCGCGGGCCGCGCCCGGCCCTGGGCATCGCCGGACACCTGGCTGTTCGACACCTGGCTGCCGCTGACCTTCACCGACCGGCCGATGAGCTACGTCTCGTATGCGGGCAACGACGTCCTGCGCATCGCCGAGTGGGAGTCGGACGGCAGCCCCGAGGCGACGGAGCGCGCCGACGACCTGCTGACGGCGGTGCTCCTCGCCGACCTGGTGGTGCGCGAGAGCGACGCGCTCGCCGCGGCCCGGGACAGCGACCGGCAGCGGTCCCGGACCACCGCGGTGTGGCAGGCCCTCGCCCGGCTCCCGGAGTACGCGCCGCTCGCCCTGGCGGACACCGCGCCGCTCGACGAGGTGCGGGCCGCGCTTGGTGAGGGCGGGTCCGACGCGGCGGCGCCGGCCGCGCGCAAGGCTGTCGACGCCATCCGTGCGCAGGCGCCGGACGCGCTGCTGCGGGCGGTGGACGTCGCGCTTCTCCCGGTCACGACGCTCCACGACGAGCGGATGTTCGTCCGCTCCATCCAGCTCTTCGAGCGGCTGTTCGCCCGGGTGGCGAGGGCTCTGACGTTCGCCGTCGAGGCGGTCCGCACGGACCGCCCCGCCAACGCGGTGGCGTTCCTGGAGACGGCCGGCACCCGCCTCGCGGGCGCGACGTCCCCGCTGTACCGGGTCCTGACCACCATGCCGCCGGAGTCCTTCGCGGTGATACGCGACCACACCCACGGTGCGAGCGCCATCCAGTCCCGGCCCTATCAGCTGGTCGAGACGGTGAGCGCGAAGCGTGCCGGTGAGGCGCACTCCCCGGAGAAGGGGCCGCTGTTCGCCCTCGACGCCACCCTGCAGGAGCAGTTCCTGACGCGCGTCGGCGGCTGGCCGACCGCGGACGCGCGGCGCCTGGAGGAGGCCATGCGGGCCCTGGACGCGGGCTGGCGGGGCATGAAGCGCACGCACTGGGGCGTCACGATGAAGATCATCGGCCGTGTGCCGGGCACCGGCGGCACCGCGGGCGCCGACTACCTCAAGGCGGCGGCGGACGTGGCGCTGTTCCCGCAGCTGGCCGACGTGTAACTCCCGCTCACCGTACGGAAAGGGGGCGGCCGGACCTGAGTCCGGCCGCCCCCTTCCCTTTCCCGGTTTCCTTTCCGGTTTCTTTTGCGGTGCGTCAGAGACGTACGACGTCGAGGGCGCGCGCGGCCGCGAGATCGGGACAGCCCGACAGCAGGAGCGCTTCCCTCAACTCGGTGTGCAGCAGCCGCAGTACGTGCCGCGCGCCGTCCTCGCCGTCCGCGGCGAGCCCCCACAGCACCGGCCGCCCGCACAGCGCGCCGTCGGCGCCGAGCGCCAGAGCGCGCAGGATGTCCGCACCGGTGCGCACACCACTGTCGAACAGAACCGCGCAGCGCCCGCCGACCTCGTCGAGCACCGCCGTCAGCGCCGTGACGCTCGGCGGCGCGGCCGGGAACTGCCGGCCTCCGTGGTTGGAGACGATCACTCCGTCGGCGCCGACGCCGACGGCGCGGACGGCATCCCGTGGGTCGAGGATGCCCTTCAGGACCAGCGGCAGCGCGGTCTGTTCGCGCAGCCAGGCGAGGTCGTCCCAGCCGATCGCCGGGTCGAAGGAGAGCGCGGTGTGCGTGGCGACGGCGGACGCCCCGGACTGCCGCGTGTGTGCGGCCGTGATCCCCGCCGCGTCCGTGTCCGGTGCCGGGCCGAGGTTGGCGGCCCGTACGTCGTGCGGCAGCGTGAAGCCGTTGCGCACATCACGCAGCCTGCGGCCCATGTGGGGCACGTCGACGGTGACGACCAGCGCCTCGCATCCGGCCATCTCCGCGCGGCGGACCAGGTCGAGGGCCACGGCCCGGTCGCGCATCCAGTACAGCTGGAACCAGCAGACCCCGCCGACCGCGGTGATCTCCTCGATCGGGTAGCTGCTCAGCGTGCTGATGATGTACGGGATCCCGGTGTCATGCGCGGCGCGCGCCGCGGCGAGCTCGCCGTCCGGGTGCAGCAGCCGCTGGTACGCCATCGGCGCCACGGCGAGCGGCAGCTCGGCCGTGCTGCGCAGCAGCGTGCCGGACGTGTCGGCCTCGCCCGAGCCGCCGAGCACCCTCGGCACCGGGCGGACGGCGTCGAGGGCGGCCCGGTTGGCGGCCTGGGTGGACTCGTCGCCGCTGCCGCCGTCGACGAAGTCGCGTACGTCCGCGGGGAGCCGGTCCGCGGCGAGCCGCGCCACCTCGGCGACGCTCACCGCGGCGGCCCGCCGGTCCACCTCGTGCACGGGCACGGTCATGCGCCCGTTTCCTCCTGCCGCGCCCGCTCCATCTCCAGCTCGACGGCGCTGTACAGGGCCTTGATGTTGCCGCTGCCGAAGGTCCGCGCGCCGAGCCGCTCGATGACCTCGAAGAACAGCGTGCCGCGCGGGTGGACGGACTTGGTGAAGATCTGCAGGAGCTGGCCGTCCTGGTCCTCGTCGACCAGGATGTTCAGCTCGCGCAGCGCGTCGACGGAGTGGCGCTGCAGGTCGAGCCGCTCGGGCACCTGCTCGTAGTACGCGCCCGGCGTGGTGAGGAAGGCCAGGCCGTTTTCGCCGAGCCCGCTCACGTCGCGGACGATGTCGTCGGTGGCGAAGGCGATGTGCTGGACGCCGCCGCCCCCGTGCACCTTGATGAACTTGTCGATCTGGCCCGGCTCGCGGGAGGTGTCCGGCTCGATCAGGGTCAGCGTCACCGCGCCGGAGCGGCTCTGCACGACCTTGGAGTCCATGGCCTGGCCGCCGACGACGATGCGCTCGGTGAAGACCATCTCGAAGTCTAGGACGGTCTCGTAGTACGCGACCGTCGCGTCGAGTTGGCCGGCTTCCAGGCAGACGGCGAAGTGGTCGATGGTGTGCAGCCCGACCGCGGTCGCGGCGGGGGCCGCCTGCTCCTGGCCGGTCACGGGCGTCAGACCGGGCAGCGCGAGGGCCTCCTGGTCGGCGGTGCGCTGCACGAAGGTGTGCGTGACGTCGCCGAACGCGCCGATGGTCGCGGTGACGATGCCGTCGTGCTCCCGCGGCTCGGCCACCGGGCGGGCCCCGCGCCGCACCGCCTCGGCGTAGGCGGCCGCTGCATCCGCGGTGCTCAGGGCGATGTCCGACACGCCGTCGCCGTGGCGCTCGACGTAGGCGGCCGCCGGATGGTCGGAGCCCTGCGCGTCGGTGAGCAGCAGGCGTATGCCCTCGCGGCCGACGGCGGTCATCCGTGCCGCGCCGTCCGTGGCGTCGGGCCCTGCCGCCTTCGCGTACACGCCCAGGCCGTAGTTGTTCACAAAGAAGTTGGTTGCCTCGGCGAGATCATCGACCGCGAAACCGACGTGATCGATGCGCAGATCACCCAAGGGACTCATGACATTCCTTCTCAATATGATGATGGTTGTTCGTGACGGAGAATTCAGGCGGCACACTGCTCGCGAATGAACGTCGCGAGACGGTGGATACCGGCCGTGATTTCCTCCGGTGACAGGTAGCTGAAGGAAAGACGGATCTGGGGCCGCGGCTTTCCGTCGCCGTAGAAGTGGTGCATCGGCGTCCACAGGACCTTGTGGCGCCGGGCGGAGTCTTCGAGGAGCGCGTCGTCGACGGGAAACGGAACGGTGAGGACGACGAAGAATCCGCCGCCGGGCGTGTTCCAAGTCACGCGCGGACCCGTGCCTTCCGGGAAATTGCGGGCCAGTTCGTTCAGTACGTGCCGCAGGTTGCCCTGGTACAGCTCCGTCTCCCGGACATTGGCCGCGCGCAGGCTGTAGCCGTTCGCCACGAGCTTGCCGCCGATGACGGCCTGGGCGACCGGTGACGTATTCACCGTGAGCATGCTCTTGATCTTCGCCAGCTCGTCGGCGAGGAGTACGGTGCCGTCCGCGCCGGCCCGGCTCACGCGCTGGTCGGCCACCACGAACCCGATGCGGGCGCCCGGCAGTCCGGTCTTGGCGTACGAGCCGAGGTAGACGACGCGGCGCCGGTCTCCGTCGAGCGACTTGAGCGTGGGCAGCGGCTCGCTGTCCGGGGCGTGGAACAGGCCGTACGGGTTGTCCTCCAGGATGAGGAAGTCGTGCTCCGCAGCCAGGCGGATCAGCGCCTCGCGGGTGTCGACGCCGAGGCTGACGCCCGACGGGTTGGCGAAGTCCGCCACCACGTAACAGGCGCGCGGCCGCAGCCCCGCCGCCTTGGCCTCCTCGACGACCCGCACCAGGTCGTTGAGGTCGATGCCCTCGGCGTTCTCCCGGACGGGCAGCACCCGCATGTCCGTCAGCTCGGCCGCCCCGGTCGCGCCCACGTAGCAGGGCATCGTGGCGAGCAGCACGTCCTTGTCGCTCCTGCGCAGCGCGCGCAGCGTGAGGAAGAGCGCCTCCTGGCAGCCGACGGTCACGACCACGCTCTCCGGGTCGACGTCGATGTCCTCGTCGACGGAGAGGTTCTTCGCGATCAGGTCGTGGATAATGCCCTTCGTGCGCCCGTACTGCAGGATCGTGCGGCGCACGCGGGCCTCGTCGCCGCCGTGCACGGACCGCAGATGGTCCTCGAAGACGCGGAGGTGACGGTGGACGTCCTCGGTGTCGAAGAATCCCTCGTACGGCCGGCCCGCGGCCATGGAGAGGGCCTCCGGGAAGCGCTGGGAGATCTCGTTCAGGAAGTTCATCGACTCGATCACGGGTGAATCGAGAGAGCCGTGCATCTCGAGCGCGTGGAGTTCTGCGTCCCTGTGGATTTCTGCGTGCATATCGTGGCACTCGGCGACAGCGGCCGAATTCCCCCCTTTAAAAACAGAACGGGGCCTCGGCACATCACTTGTCACTCACAGAATGGGAACCCGGCCCCCGCTGACGGGTCCCCGCGAAACACGGCGTGCGCGGCTAAGGTACGCGCAACACATCTCGCTCGATTTTTGATCGAATCATTGATCGATTCAATCACGCCGCCTGATTGAGCGTCAACCTGCGCCCTGAAGCGGCTCGGCACGCGGCGGCCACACCCATCCCCCCTTTCTCCGCCGGGCGTTGGCACGGACCAGGCACCCGCCACACCTGCCGGTCAACTGCCCGTAATGCGACGGCCAATGCGGCATCGCGCGCAGGACCCCGGCTGCCGTCCCGTCAAGTGTGGAGGCTAGGCTCCCCTACGGGTGCGGAGCGTGCCCGGCCCGCAGTCTGAATCCTCCAAAGGGGTCAAGAAATGAATCTGGCCGCCAACGAGAACTTGGCGCATATCAGTAACGTGCTGATCTATTCGGCAATGGCCGTCTACACGTTGGCCTTCCTCGCCCACATCACCGAATGGATTTTCGGTAGCCGCAGCAAGGTCGGGCGCACGGCCGCCGCGCTGGTGGCCGAGGAGGGGAGCCGCGGGGCGGCCGGGGCGACGGCCCGGGCACAGGCCGCCGAGGGCGGCGGCACCGCGGTGCTCGACCGGCCGAAGGTCATCGAGCGGTCACGGACCGAGACCCGCGACATCGCCGACGGCCCCGGCGCGCACGGCGACGACTCGCAGGGCGACCTGTACGGCCGTATCGCCGTCTCCCTGACGACGCTCGCCTTCCTCATCGCGGCCGGCGGTGTGGTCAGCCGCGCGCTGTCCGTGATGCGGGCGCCGTGGGGCAACATGTACGAGTTCTCCACCACCTTCGCGACGGTGGCCGTCGGCGTGTACCTCGCCCTGCTCTTCGCCAAGAAGAACGTGCGCTGGATCGGGCTGCCGCTGGTCACCACCGTCCTGCTCGACCTGGGTATCGCCGTCACCTGGCTCTACACCGACAGCGCCCCGCTCGTCCCGGCCCTGCACTCGTACTGGCTGTGGATCCACGTCTCCACGGCCATCTTCTGCGGCGCGACGCTCTATCTGGGTGCGCTGTCCGCGCTGGTCTACCTCTTCCGCGACCGTTACGAGGTACGGCTCACCGACGGCCGCGTCGCCGCCTCCGAGCGCGGCCTGGCCCTCGCCCTGCGCGACAAGAAGGGCCCGGCCGGGGCCCGTCTGATGCTGTGGGCCCGGGTCGCGGGCAACGACATCCTGTCCCGGCTGCCCGCCTCGGCGACCCTGGACCGCTTCTCCTACCGCATCAACGCCGCGATCTTCCCCCTGTGGACGTTCACGATCGTGGCGGGCGCGATCTGGGCGGGCGACGCCTGGGGCCGCTACTGGGGCTGGGACCCCAAGGAGGTCTGGTCGTTCATCACCTGGGTGGGATACGCGTGCTACCTCCACGCCCGCGCCACGGCCGGCTGGAAGGGCCGCAAGGCCGCCTACATCGCCCTGTGCGCCTTCGCCGCCTACCTGTTCAACTACTACGGCGTGAACTTCCTCTTCGGCGGCAAGCACTCATACGCCGGGGTCTGAGCCACCGTAACGCAAGGAGCTGGGCCCTTCCCGATCGGGAGGGGCCCAGCTCCTTATGTGCGTACCGCGCTGTTGCTACCGACGGCGCCCGGGCGCGCCACCGGCCTGCGCCGCTGAACTCCCCGGCCAACTCACCCCAGCCTGTTCCCACATGCGCTACGAGCGCGCCCGACCCAGCGTGGCCGGCGTCGACAACTACGTGACGCCCCGCAGCGTCTCCACGCGCGCTTCGACGAGGCTCTGCACGTCCGCCTCGACCTCAGCAAGACGCGGCATGACCTCGGTCACGCCGCTTTTCGTCGTGTGGAACAGCTTCAGGCCCGACACCTTCCCCTCCGCGGCCTCGACGAGGCCGGTGCGGAGGCCCCGGCACCGCCTCCATGGTGGGCACGCCGTCCCCCGGCTCAGGCCCATGTCTGCGCGGCGACAGCAGAACGGCGGCGGCCACGTTGCAGAAGGAATGGGCCGGCACTGAAGCTGCCGCCCTTCGGGGCATCCCGTGGTCAGCCGCCGCGCGGCGTCGGCGCGTGGCCCGGGGTTTCGGGATACCAGTGGTCGAAGGCCGCGGTCAGCGGTGATCGTCACTGTTCGGAAAGGCGGGAGACCGTGACCGTCCAGCCCATCCCCGAGGGATATCCGCGGGTCACGCCGTACCTCTGTGTCGACGGAGCCGCAGCCGCGATCGACTTCTACGTGTCCGTGCTCGGCGCGGAAGAGCGCATGAAGATGCCGGCCCCAGGCGGCAAGATCGGCCACGCCGAGCTGGCGCTGGGCAACGCGGTCATCATGCTCGCGGACGAGTACCCGGATATGGGATTCCGATCCCCGAAGGCGGTCGGCGGCACGCCGATCACCCTGCACGTGTACATGGAGGACGTCGACACGGTGTTCGCCAAGGCCCTCGCCCGGGGCGCCAAGGAGCTGTCGCCGGTCAAGGACGAGTTCTACGGCGACCGCACCGGTCAGCTCGAAGACCCTTTCGGCCACCGCTGGAGCATCGCCTCGCACATTGAGGACGTCCCCGCGGAGGAGATGGAGAAGCGGGCCAAGGAGGCCATGCAGTCCATGAACCCCAAGCCTAACGGCGCTTGATCCACCCGCCGCTGCCCCGCAGCACTGTCCCCAGACCGCCGCCCGCGCGGAAAGCAACGTCGCCGTTGCTCATGGGCCTCCCACCTGGACGGACCAGACAATCTGGTGGCCGCCCCGGTAGCCGCGACCACTGCATGCCCCAGCGAGAGGTCAGGAAGTGCTCGATGTCGGTCGGTTGCTCAACCCGGCCGCCGATCCGCAGGACGAGTTCGCTCCCACCGCGAGGCCCGGGCCGGCGCCGACTGCTCGTGTACGTGACCGTGAGTCCCTCACGGCAAACCTCCATCCGCAGATCCGCCCCGGTCGGCTGAGGGCGCCTCGCACCTCCATGCGGGGACGGCGCCAGGACCTCCTGGCCAGGAGCGAGCGGCCGTCGCAACCGCGGGAGGCGCGGAGGACAGCCGCAATGTCACACGTCCTGGATACGCCGGAAAGGGCGGTCCGCCTCCAGCGCGAACGCGACCTCCAGCAGCGTCCGTTCACTGCCGGGGCGGCCGGAGAACATGACGCCGATGGGCAGCCCGTCCTCCGTCGTACTCGTGGCGGGCACCGAGATCGACGGTGTACCGACGACGTTGTTGACCGGTGTGAACGCGACGTACGCGAGGATCCGTTCGATCAGTGTCGGGTAGGGAACGGCCGGGCTGAGGTGACCGATCGGTGGCGTGGTGTGGGCGAGCACGGGGGAAAGGACGAGGTCGAGCCCGCGGAACGCCGCCGCGTATGTTTCCCTTGTACGCTTCAGCCTCCGCAGCACTCCCGGAGTGCGCCGCCAGTTCTCCAAGTACGCCTCCCGCAGCCCCCGACTGAGGCCGTCCATGCGGCGCCGGTCGAAATCCGCACCGAGGGTCCGGCCCGTGACGCCGAGGAGGAACGACAGCAGCCCCCAGTACGTGAGGAAGTCCTCGGTGAAGCGGGGGTCGATGTCCAACACCACCGGCTCCACGGTGTGGCCCAGCCGTTCGAGCTTCGCCACGGTCTCCGTGACGGCCGCCCGGGTGGCGGTGTCGCAGTGGACACCATTCGGCGAGTCCAGCAGAAAGCCGATGCGCAACCGCTTCCCCGAGGGGCCTTCGACCAGGCCCAGGGGCGGCAGCTTGGGGTTGCGCCAGTACGTCTCGGCAGCGGCAAGGAATGCGGCGGTGTCCCGCACGGAACGGCTCACGATGCCGTCGGACACGATGTCAAGCGGCAGTTGACGGCCCTGGGCATTCGCCACGACCCGGCCACGGGTCGGCTTGAGACCGACCAGTCCGCAGCAGGCGGCGGGGATCCGGATCGAGCCACCGCCGTCGTTGGCATGCGCGATCGGCACCGCCCCGGCGGCGACTAGCGCTGCGCTGCCGCCCGACGAACCACCCGCCGAGTAGCCCGTGTTCCACGGGTTGCGAACAGGCTCGGCGCCCTCGCACTCCGTGGTCGGACTGAACCCGAACTCGGGCAGCCGGGTCTTGCCCAGCACCGTGACACCGCTGCTCAGGAACTGCCGGGCGAACGGCGCATGCCGCCGCGCGGCCCTCGGAGTGAAGGCTGCGCTGCCGTGGCCGGTGGGCAGTCCCAGGTAGTCGGTGTTGTCCTTGACAAAGGTCGGCACCCCGGCGAAGGCACTGCCCGCCCCGGTAGCGTGCGCCGGAGCATCAATGTGCACCTGGACCGCGCTGAGCCGCGCCTCGACCGCCCGTACCCGCTCTGCCGCATCCCGGGCGACTTCGGCGGCGCCGACCTCACCCCGCCGGATCGCCTCGGCGAGACCGACGGCGTCGTGCTCCCCCAGGGCGTCGTCCCGGAAAGCGTGCACCGTGGCCCGTTCCTCGAAAGTCGACACCGCTACCTCAGCCCCCGGTTGCGTGGATGGTTGTCCGCCATCATTCCTTACCGACAAGTAACACGCGAGAGGTCCGCGGGTACCCGCAAGGCCGACACCCAAGGCCAAGGCACCCCATGCCGAAACCGTTGGCGCACGGGAGGTGCTGGGTGGCATCGCATGCAGCCCAGGCAGCTCGAACACCTTGACACAAAATGTGTTAGTTGCAGTCAAAAGCTTCGATTCTTCCGGTAGTTGTCAGCTCCAGGTGAAGGTGAGTACGAGTGTGCTGGTGGCCGTGCTCGGCTGCATGGTCCTGTCCGGTTGCGGCACTCGGAGCGCCACCACCGATCAGACCCCCGCAGGCAGCGGCAGCTGTGGCGTGCCCAAGCCCGAGGACCTGCCGGTTGAGAGGGCGCGCCCACACCGAGGTACGGGCCGGGCGAGACCCCCCCGGGTGTTCCGAAGCTGGACGCGCCCACGCCCTGACCGAATCGCACCGGACGTGCGCAAAAAGAAAGGGGGGTGCCTCTATGCCCTTCGTCAAGCGCGGGCCGGTCATGCGTGGGCCGTTTCGGGTCCGCGTGCCTCTTGAGGGGCCGATCTTTCACACTCTGGCCGGGAGAGCATACGCCCGCAGCCCGAGCGGATCACGCTGTAGTGGCCACGGCCGAGGCTCCGGGAGCGGGAATCACTCGACCGGCCAGGTGTGAGCCGGGGCGTTCAAATGCATGTAGTCGATGTACTGCAGGGTCATCCGCCTCAGCGCCTGGTGTCGGTCCTCGTGGGCGCTGTCGTGGATGTGGTGGAACATCTCCGACTGCCACACCGCGCCATTACGACCGCTGACGCACCGCTGCTCGATGATTCCCAGCAGCGGCTCCCGCCAGGCCGCGTCCATGCCCAACCACTCCAGCCCGCGGTTCGCCAGCGGCAGCAGGCGCCGCAGCACCAGCTCGGTCACGGGAACCTCGCCCATCCCGGGCCAGTACAGCTGCGCGTCGATTCCGTGCCGCGCCGCGGCGTGCAGATTGTCCTCCGCGGCCGAGAAGGACATCCGGGACCAGACGGGCCGGTCCTCGTCGACCAGGGCGCGGACCAACCCGTAGTAGAAGGCACCGTTCGACAGCACGTCGGACACCGTGGGACCTGCGGGCAGCACCCGGTTCTCCACCCGCAGATGCGGTACACCGTCGACGACGGCGTAGACGGGGCGGTTCCAGCGGTAGATCGTCCCGTTGTGCAGGGTGAGCTCGGCCAGTCCGGGGAATTTGCCGCGGTCGAGCGTCTCCTGCGGGTCCTCGTCGTCGCACAGCGGCAGCAGCGGCGGGAAGTACCGTACGTTCTCCTCGAAGAGGTCGAAGACGGAGGTGATCCACCGCTCGCCGAACCACACCCGGGGCCGCACTCCTTGCACCTTGATCTCGTCCGGCCGGGTGTCGGTGGCCTGCTCGAACAGCGGAATACGCGTCTCACGCCACAGCTCCTTAGCGAACAGGAACGGAGAGTTCGCTGCCAAGGCCACCTGCACCCCTGCGATGGCTTGCGCGGCGTTCCAGTAGTCCGCAAACTCATGCGGCGAGACCTGCAGGTGGAACTGGGTGCTGGTACATGCCGCCTCCGGCGTGATCGTGTCCGCGTAGGTCCGCAGCTTCTCCACCCCGTCGACCGAGATCAGCAGGTCCTCGCCCCGCGCGGAGAAGATCTGCTCGTTCAACAAGTGGTACCGCGGATTCTCGGACAGCGACGCGAGACCGACGTCCTTCAGCTCCAGCGTCGGCAGAATTCCGATCATGAGCAGATGCGTGCCGATCGCGGCTGCCTTCTCCTCGGCGTGGTTGAGCGCGTCCCGGATCTCCTGCTCCCAGGAGTCGGGACCCCCCGCGGTGAGCTGCCGCGGGCCGATGTCGATCTCCAGATTGAACCGGCCCAGCTCGCTCGACCAGGAGGGATCCGCGATCGCCTCCAGGACGTCCGTGCTGCGCATGGCGGGCTCGGCAGCGGCGTCCACGAGGTTCAGTTCAATCTCCAGACCGACCTGTGGCCGCTCGAAATCGAACCGCGCCTCCCGCAGCATCCGCGCGAACACGTCGAGGCATGTGTGCATCTTGTTCCGGAACTGGCGACGGTCGTCACGGGTGAACACCAGCGCCGGGACGTCGCGTCCCATTCGGCCCTCCCGAGTCTCGTCGGCACCGAACCCCACGTTAAGCATCCCACTCCAGGGGCGACCCAACCACTGAAGCCGTCGGGCGGCGGACGCGGCACGCTCCCGCCCTCGCCCGAGGACCGGGCCTAGCGCACCTGAACTGTGCCTGACAACGGAGCCTTCTGGAAGCGCGACGTCAACGGCCTGGTCGACGTGCTCCATCGCCGGCTCCCCGCGCCGCACGGCGACGAGACCTTCTCGGGCTCGGCGAGAACCAGCTCGTCGCACTATTCCTTCGGGCAGCGGACGGCCATGGACGTCTCGTCGTCGGACAGGGCAGGGACATCTTCCCGGCGACCCGGAAGGTGGCACGGACCAAGCCTAGGCACTTTGCCCGGCTGTGTCGGCGGGCATCGCCCGTTGGACCAGCAGGGCCACAGCCTGTTCCGCGCCCACGGAGTGGAGGGTTTCCAGGAGCTGGGCGATCCGGATCAGGGAGGTGCCGCGCAATCGTTCGGCGGCGAGGAGGGAGAGCTGGGCCGCCCTCTGGTGCGCTCCGATCTCGTGCAGCGTTTTCAAGAGGTGCTGTACCCCGAAGACATCGTCTTCGTCGGGGTCACCCCTGGAACACCCGTATCCCGCGCCGCTTCGCCGTCGCCGCCTCCCCGAGGATCGTGGACTTGCCGCTGCCCGCAGGTCATTCCACGAGGACGATCCCGCTCTCGTCGCGGGCAAGCGAGTCCAGCCGCGCCTCGATGAACGCCAGGTCCGGACCCCCGGCCTCAGTCGAAGCGCAGGTCGGCGAGTTGCCGTTCGAGGGCGGTGACGTCGTCCTCGGGGTCGGCCCGGGGCGGGCGGGCAGCCATGAGTGCGGCCAGTCCGCCGCCCGCCCGCCGGACGCGCGCGGGCAGGCCGTCGGTGTACTCGTCTCCCCCTGATCCCCAGTCCTCGGACGCCGCGTACACCGCGGTGGGGACGACGGCGGCGCGCAGATAGGCGAAGAGTGGGCGCAGGGCGTGCTCCAGGACCAGGGAGTGGCGAGCGGTACCGCCCGTCGCCGCGACCAGGACCGGCTGCCCGGTGAGAGCGTCCGGGGCGATCACGTCGAAGAAGGACTTGAACAGCCCGCTGTAGGAAGCCGTGAACACTGGAGTCACGGCGATCAGGCCGTCGGATCCCGTCACCGCGTCGATCGCGGCGGCCAGTCGCGGCGGTGCGAAACCGGTCACGAATTGGTTGGCGACGTCGCCGACGAGTGCGCGCAGCTCGACGACCTCGATCGACACGGCGTGGCCCTGGTCGACGAGTGCGAGCGTGCCGATCCCGCCCTGGCGGGGGCGGGATCGCACGGACCCGGCCCGGGGGGCGAGTTCGCTGTGGGGAGTTTCCCCCGGCTCCCCGGGGAGCCTGTGGGGAGTTCGAGCGGTACAGATCAGAAAGCTCCTGAAAGGGCCTGAAAGGAGAGTTCCCGCAGGTCAGGGGCTTTGCGCACCAAGCCCAGGCAAGTGGCCCGCACACGTGCCTTACACACCCGCGACCGCTCTTACGGCCGAGAAGCCCCGCCTCCACCATGCGGTGACGCAGCGGCGGCGGTACGTACAGGGACCTCGACAATGCTTCCTCCGTCATGCCCATCGGCATGGGCTGCCGCCTCTGCGAACGCACCGACTGCCCTCAGCGGGCCGTACCGCCCCCGGACCGCCGGCCGGCGATCGACGAGAACAACAGCACCTTCGTCCCCCTACCCCGTGGCCGGCGCGCGGGCGGGCATCGACTGACGGGGATCGCCCCCCTGGGTGCCACCTACCTGAGCAGGCGGGCTGACGCCGGACCGCCCCGCGGCACATACCCGCGGAACCCGCACGCACGCGTGCGTTTCCCGGCCGGGCGACATCGGTTCTACCCCTCGGCCGCAGGTGTCCCCAGAGACCCTCACCACGTTGGGACAGTGCGTGCCGGTCGCGGCGCGTCCACATGTCCGGCCGGGCCGAACGGCTCGTACGCGCCACCTGGCTGACCGGACCGTACCTTCAGGAGAGACGGATGGACTACTACGACCTCGGCACCCACACCCGCCCCGTGACGACGTCCTCCCCGTCCGCCCAGATGTGGTTCGACCGCGGGCTGCTCTGGTCGTACGGCTTCCACCACGAGGAGGCGGTCTCCTGCTTCGAAGCCGCCGCCGCGGCGGATCCGGACTGCGCGATGGCCTACTGGGGCATCGCCTACGCCCTCGGTCCGAACTACAACAAGCCCTGGGAGTTCTTCGACGGCGAGGACCTGGCCCGAACCGTCGAGCGTACCCACGCGGCCGTCGAACGCGCCCACGAGAAGGCGGCCGGCGCCACTCCCGTCGAGCAGGCCCTGATCCAGGCGTTGCGGTACCGGTATCCGCAGGCGGAGGCGGTCGAGGACTGCTCGGTGTGGAACAAGCCCTACGCCGACAGGATGCGCGCCGTGTACGAACTCGCTCCCGACGACCTCGATGTCGCCACACTCCATGCTGACGCGCAGATGAACCTCACGCCATGGCAGCTGTGGGACCTGCCGACCGGGCTGCCGGCGGCAGGCTCCCGCACGTTGGAGGCCAAGGCGGTCCTCGATCGGGCGATCGGCACCGGGCCCGGGAAGACGCACCCCGGCCTTCTGCACATGTACATCCACCTCATGGAGATGTCCCCGACCCCCGAGGCCGCCCTGCCCGTCGCGGACCGGCTCCGTGGCCTCGTACCGGATGCCGGGCATCTGCAGCACATGCCCACCCACCTGGAGGTGCTCTGCGGGGACTACCGGCGTGTGGTGTCGGACAACACCACCGCGATCGCCGCCGACGAGAAGTACTACGCGCGGGCCGGCGCGATGAACTTCTACACCCTGTACCGATCGCACAACTACCACTTCAAGATCTACGGTGCGATGTTCCTCGGTCAGTCGGCGACCGCCCTGGAGACCGCCGCACAGCTCGAAGCCTCCATCCCCGAGGAACTGCTGAGGGTGCAGAGTCCGCCCATGGCCGACTGGCTGGAGGGTTTCCTCGCCATGCGGGTACACGTGCTCATCCGCTTCGGCCGCTGGACCGACATCCTGGAACTGCCGCTGCCCGCCGACCCCGAGCTGTACTGCGCGACCACGGCGATGCTCCACTACGCCCGCGGCGTCGCCTTGTCGGCGACCGGCCGGATTCCCGAGACGGAGACCGAACGCGAACTGTTCCGTCAGGCCGTCTCCCGCGTACCCGAGTCACGCATGCTGTTCAACAACACCTGCGTCGACATCCTCGCGATCGCGTCGGAGATGCTCGACGGCGAACTGGAGTACCGCAAGGGGAACCACGACACCGCCTTCGCCGCACTGGAGCGATCGATCACACTCGACGACAACCTTCCCTACGATGAGCCGTGGGGATGGATGCAGCCCACACGGCACGCGTACGGCGCCCTGCTTCTCGAACAGGGACGTGTGGAAGAGGCGGAGGCCGTCTACCGGGCGGACCTGGGCCTCGACGACACGCTGCCGCGTCCTTCGCAACACCCCGGCAACGTATGGGCACTGCACGGATTCCACGAGTGTCTCCTGCGCCTGGGCAAGAGCGCGGAAGCGCAGATCGTGGCCCAGCAACTGAAGCTCGCTTCCGCCATGGCGGACGTACCGATCAACGCGTCCTGCTTTTGCCGTCTCGAAGCCGTCGCCGGCGCGACGGAAGGCGGCTGCTGCTGACGACCCGCGAACCGCGGCCGCACGCGTACGTTTTCAGCGCCACCGGCGGGAGTTCGGGAGCGGGGAGGCGGTCGTCGGCGTAGCCATGGACCTCGCCGAAGCGGGTGCCCTCCATCCAGTCCCTGCAGGCCTGCTCGATTTCCTCGTGGGAGCGGCCGACGAAGTTCCACCACAACTCAGTTGAGATATTGGCGGGCGGTAGGCCGCAGCCGTCTTCCCTGAGGAAACAAGGCCCCCGATCTTGCAGGGGAGAGCCCGTTAACGGAGCCGCCTCTTGCCGCATCTTCACTCCGAGACCTCTGCTGGGGCTTGTCGACGTGACATCACCGCGCCCGCGTCGGGGTCAGGGAGCGAAGGCTTCGCGAGCCGCTACGGCGCGCTCAGCGGGAGCAAGCTCCCTGTTTCGCGCGAGTCCTCGGAAGGTATTCCGAGCGGCTGACAGACGGCTCACGTACTCGCCATAGATCTCCGGTCGCACCGCCGCAGTACGGTCCTGGCGCTCAAGCTGCCAGCTCTGCTGTCGAGGACGGCTGCGGATGCGGTCGCAATAGCGGCACCCACTGCCGCGCTTGCCAATGTCATCCACCCCATGTCCGCACGTTAGACGGCGAGGAAACGGGGTGGAGCCCCGCTCCGCACCAAGGCCCGGTCAGAGGTTCAGCTTGGCTCAGGCTATGTGCGCGCAGCACCGACACCCGCCCGATCCGTGCCGAATGTCGAAGTTCAACGCTGCGTAGTCAGCACCAAGTCAGCAGAGGTGATCAGGGGTGCTGACATGCGGTTTCAGGTCAGCACCAAACCACCACGGGAGTCAGCACCGGGCCACCAAAACGAGCCGAAACGCGCAACTCAGGACAGGCCACCTGCTGGCCTTCCACGCGGTGCTCGGAGCAGCGTCCAAGCGCCTGTCATGGTGGCCGCGGGCACAGCCACCCTCGGAACTATGGTGTCCCGCCACATGGGACGTTGACCTGCGTGTTTCTACGGTGTGGCGACACGGAACGTCCCCGTCAACTGTCCGGAAGTGGTGTTCATGGCCGCCCCCGCAACCGCTCCCCCAACACCCAGCTCCCTCAAGCGCATTGTCGCCGCCAGCCTCATTGGCACGACGATCGAGTGGTACTACAACTCATCGCATGAGCGCTACCACCTGCGGTTTCGCGCTATCTGAGCGGTCCGAGTCAGCACCGAACCAGTACCGTTCCCCGGGCGCGGCCCTCGGTGGCATCCATACGTCTCCATGCCTGCCCGTCCGTACCTGGCCAGGACCACTGCCAACCGCTACAGACAGTCATTACCAGAGTCCCGTGGCCATCCTCCCTACCGTCACACCGTGCGATGAGTGGTGGTGGTTGCGCTCCATTGGCGGGGGGGCAGTTCTGACCGGCGGGAGAGCATGTCAGTAGGGGTGAGTGCGCGAGGAGTCGCTGACCAGTTAGCTGTTGGCTGCCTACCAGGCGTGACACATGAGTGAAAGCGGCTGAGTTGAAGCGGCACAACCGGAGGAGGCGCGGGCAAACCAGCAGGAAACACTGCGGCGTGAAAGCGCCACCGCTCACTCCACATGACCCAACCCAACGACCAACTCATCATGTAGGGCACGGCCTTAGAGCTTGCGTGCGACCCCGCCGAGCATGGTCACCTAATCGGGCGGGCCAGTGTCATCCGCCTCAGGACGCCGCCGGATGCACGACACCACACCGGGGTCGATGAGCTCGAGGCCGTCGAAGCACCGAGCCATCTGGCCGGGAGCGCGCTGAGTGAGCTTCGGGGTGCCGTGCTCGTTTCAGAACGCCACTGCCGCGTCCACATCAGGCATCGCCTGATCCGTGACCGGGTGGGAGAGATTAGTTGGCTCCCCGACGGCAGTGCGTCCATCAGGCTGCCGACGATGCTGTACGCCTCCGCGTCTTTCCAGGAAGATGACCACGCCAAGCAGCATAAGCGCGGCCGGCTCGTCCCTCGACGAACATCATGCGACGGCCGTTGATATTGGACCGCGTTGCCCGGGCCTGCGCGTACTCCGGCGATGTGTACCGGCCTTTTGCCTGCTCCAGGCTGGGGAACTCGATGACCACCATGCGATTCGAGTCGGCCCAGTCGCCTTCGAGGGCCTCCGGAAGAGCCTCGCGTATGAAATACCGGCCGCCGTAGTGGGCGATGGACGCCTGCGCCGACTCTCGGTACCTGCATACCTCCGGGGTGTCCGGATGTTGGGCCTCGGCTATCACGTATGCAGTCACGCGGTCACGATGACATGACTGTCGCTGGCTCGCATTTTAACCGCGAGCCGTAGGGATGCGGGGCCGCAGCGCCGCGTAGGTGGCCCAGTCGGTGGCAAGGCCGGAGGCCCGCTCGGCAGCGAAGGCCGGGTTGCACCCGATGAGGTCAGCCAGGACCGGTGCCGGGATGTCGCGCAGGAGTTCGTCAAGGGCAGAGACACGGCTGGCCCTGGTGATCCCGGGGTCGCGGAGCCGTTCGCGTATCCGCCTCGCAGAGATCGGCTGGCCGGGCAGCCGGCCGGGGAAGAGCCGCGCACGACGTCGCATCGTACGCCGCGGCGGTCGAGCGGCAGCCCCCACTCGACCGCACGCACCCCGCGCGGCTCCCCACCACGGCTGGGAGCGCAAGCGCTAGACGGCGGTGCCCGTTTGACGGGGTTCCACGGTCATGACCATCTTCCCGGGGCGGACGGTGGCCCGGGCCACCGGTCGCACCGTCTGCCCCGATTTCAGCGTGAAGCGCACCTGGCGCAGGATGGTCGCCAGGCCCGTGATCAGCTCCATCATCGCGAACCGGTCGCCGATGCACCGGTGCTTGCCCGCGCCCCACGACAGAAGAGCTCCCGGCGGGGGCTTCTGCGTGCCGTCCAGCCAGCGGTCGGGATCGAACCGCAGCGGATCGGGATACAAGCCGGGATCGCGGTGCAGGGCGTGCTGGCAGTAGGCGAGGTTCGTGCCGGCGGGCAGTGTCCACTGCCCGAGCGTGGTCTCAGTGAGGGTGCGGCGTGTCAGGATCCAGCCCGTGACATGCAGCCTCAGCACCTCTTTGATCACCCGGTCCAGGAGTGGCAGCTGGCTGGTGTCCGCGAAGGTCACCGGCCGGTCGCCGAGCACCTTCCCCAGCTCGTCCAGCACGTCAGCCTCGATGTCGGGATGCCGGGCGAGCTCATAGAGCACCCAGGCCAAAATCGTGGCCGTGTTCTCTGTCCCGGCCAACGCGAGCGTCAGGACCTCGTTGCAGATCTGCTCATCCGTCGGCGGTTGGCCGGTCTGCTCGTCAGGCACGGTCATTAGCACGGACAGCATGTCGCCGGTGTCGTGGCCGGTGGCGCGCAGTTCCGTGACGGCCGCGGAGATGGTGGCCCGGATGTCGGCACGAGCCCTGTCGAAGCGCCGGTTGACGGGGAGCGGCAGCCGCTTGGCCCAGCCCGGAAGCATGATGCGAACGCCAACGCTGTCCATCACCAGTGCCATGTTCTGGCGCAACTGACGGAAGGTGGCGGGGGCGAGGCGGTCGGAGAAGACGGTCTTGGTGAGCATGTCCAGCGACAGGCGGATCATGGTCTCCCGTACGTCGAGGCGCTGGCCCGGCGCCCAGGCTTCGAGCTCGGCCTCAGTCGCGGTGCGCATGATGTCGACGTACCGGCCGAGCTCGGGGCGCGCGAACGCCGGATACATCTGGCGGCGCTTGGCGGTGTGTTCGTCCCCGGCGACGGTGACCACGGAGTCGCCCAGCAACTCGCGCATTTCGTCGAAGAAGGGTCCCTTGTCGAGCGTGCTGGCGATCGGGTCGGTGAGCATCGCGCGGATCAGGGTGGGGTCCTGGACGACCAGCGTGTTGGTGCCCGGCTGGAGCGTGATCTCCACCAGCGGGCCGTACTCGCGACGGAGCGACGCAATGAAGGGGAGGGGGTCGGGGAAGAGCCGGAAGGCGTGGCCGAACAGCGGGAGCGATCCCGCCGCCCGGGGTATGGGGGAAGGCTCTACAAGCGTCATAAGGTGTCCCTTCTCGGTGATCAGGCGCCAAAATCACTTCCCTCCGGACGCTCCCCGGCAATCACCCAGGCCGCGTGTCCTCCAACACGCGCGAAGCTCGGGTGCTGAGTCCGGTGGCTGCCAGGCCCCTGTGCCAAACCTTCGACGGCGGAACGAAGTTGGCGCAGATCGTGTCCAGAGGGAGATCGAGCGTGGCTACGCTCTTGTCATGACCACCAGCGATCCTATTGAGCGACTCTCCGCGAGATTGGACCGGGCCTATTTGGTGCACAAGATCATGCGTCTACCTGGCGGCAGGGCGCGGTTGGAGTTCGGGCCCGGGCCGCGGATCGTGCTCTGCAGCACCTGTGCGTGCAAGGAGGCTGTTCGATCCTTGACCGCCACGAGCCAAGCGGCGATCTCATCCAGGTGCTGACCGGCAGCGCGGCAGCTGGGGTCGCGGCCTGCGTCGAGAAGGCCCACCGCTACTCGATCATCTGCGCGCTCGAGCCGGGCCGCAGCTCGTGGACCGCGCCCTTGGACGCGGTCCGCCTGGCACCCGGGGACGACTCCGCCACCGTCACTGCCGGGCAACTGCGTGATCTTCTGGAGCGACTGATCACGGCAGGGCAGTGGCAGCCGGGCGACCCGGACATCCTCATCATTGCGGACGCCGGATACGACGCACCCCGCCTGGCATTCCTCCTCAACGACCTGCCGGTACAGGTCCTGGTCCGGATGCGATCGGACCGAGTCCTGCGCAGGGCCGTCCCGCCCCGGCAGCCACATGCCCAGGGCCGCCCGCCCCGGCACGGAGGCGAGTTCGTCTTTGGCCAGCCCGACACCTGGGGCACCCCGGACGGCGAAACCGTCACCGACACCCGTCTCTACGGCACCGCCACCGCACGCTCCTGGAACCGGCTCCACCCCAAGCTGACCCACCGCTCCTCCTGGGCTGCAACCGACGGCACTCTCCCCATCGTCGAGGGACCAGTGATCCGCCTGGACATCGACCACCTGCCCAGCGGAGCAACCCCCAAGCCGGTCTGGCTGTGGTGGTCAGGCACCGACGCCACCCCCGCAGACACCGACCGCCTCTGGCAGGCATAGCTGCGGCGCTTCGACATTGAGCACACCTTCCGCCTGTTCAAGCAGACCTTTGGCTGGACCTGCCCGAAGGTCCGCACCCCAGAGGCGGCGGACCGCTGGACCTGGCTGATCCTCGCCACCTGCACCCAACTGCGGCTCGCCCGCCCGTTGGCAGCCGACCTGCGTCGCCCATGGGAAAGGCCCGTCCCACCGGACAGGCTCACTCCAGCCCGGGTCCACCGCGACTTTCGGCACATCCGCCCCAAGACCGCCTGCCCGGCCCAAGCGAAAGTCGATCAAGGTCGTGGATGATCAAGCGTTGTGAGGCGTGCGGATCTGACGAATAGCCTGGGCCCGGCTTGAGCCGTTCCTGCCTCTGGGCAAGAAGCCGGGCCGGCCGCCGACGTTGACGCGTCGGCAGTTGATCGACGGCATACGGTGGCGGACCAGAGCCAGTGCGCCTTGGCGCGACGTTCCGGAACGGTACGGGCCGTGGGACCGGGCCTACCACCTGTTCCGGCGAAGGCAGCGCGACGGCACCTGGAAGCGGATCTTCGAGCAGTTGCAGGCCGAGGCCGATGCGAAGGGCCTCATCACGTGGGATGTCAGCGTGGACTCCGCCATCGCCCGGGCTCACCAGCACGCCGCCGAGGCGCGTAAAAAGGGGCACTACAGAGGGAGCTTCCCGGCGGCGTCGACACCGAGCCCGACGACCACGGCCTCCGACGCTCGCGCGGCGGGCTGACCACCAAGCGGCACTTGGCCGTCGAGCAGGGGCAGAAGCAGCTCTCGCTCCTTGTCACCGCAGGTCACCGGCACGACAGCCCGCAGTTCCAGCCGGTCCTGGAGGCCATCCGGGTGCCCCGCACGGGACCGGGGAGACCGCGCACCAGGCCGGACAAGGTCCGGGCAGACAAGGCCTACGGCTCCCGGGCGAACCGCGCCTATCTGCGCGGACGTGGCATCGGCTGCACGATTCCGGAGAAGGCCGATCAAGTCCGCAACCGTAAGAAGCACGGTTCCCGCGGTGACCGGCCGCCGAAGTTCGACACGATCGACTACCGCGAGCGCCACGCGGTGGAGTGCGGCATCAACCGGCTGAAAAGGCACCGGGCCGTGGCCACGAGATACGCCAAACTAGCCGTTCGCTACGAAGCCACCGTCCTGGTCGCAGCCATCAACGAATGGCTGTGACCAGCACTTTCGCAACAGGCCCTGGTATGCATCGCCGCGTTCCATGCCCTTCAAGGCGCGGCCGCCAGCATCGGGACACTCATCGCATCGGGCACCATTGCCTGGTTGCTACATCGTTAGCCAGATCGACAACAAGTTCAATGCCGCGTTGGGGCGCTCCCATCCGGGGCGGCCGACTCGACGGACGAGGGTCAACGACCGGACAGGCAACCGCGACGGTGCTCGGCCCGGCTGACCTTTAGCACTGTTGCCGCCTGACACGTCATTGGTTGCCCAGCAACGCATACGTTCCAGCGTCGCTGGGCAGCCCTGGCCTGGGGGGCGTCGAAGGTTTTCACCGGGTCGAATGCCAGAGCATCAGGGCAAGCCAGCATGCTGCCGGTCGAGTCGGCGAACTGGACGGGCTCACTCCCTGACCGTGAGCCCGTCGTCGCCGTATGTCAGTCACCGGGAGGCCCTGAAACAGACGACCAGTCCCCGATTGCATGGATGCAAACGTCACCAGAGCGCGACCGGGACCGCCCGAAGCCGCAGCGCGCAGCCGGTCAGCCTAGCCAACAAGCGGTTATGGCTTCACCCTGCCTGGTACCCCGCCGGAACAAAACGGGGAGCGGCGGTGACCCGCTCCACCATCGAGGGCCGAGTACGCAGGTTCAGCTTGACCCCGACCACAGGTTTGCGGACACAGGAAGCAACGGGCGCCCGATCCATACCGAATGTCGAAGTTCAACGCTGCGTAGTCAGCACCAAACCAGCGCGGGAGAGGTGATCAGGGTGCTGACATGCGGTTTCAGGTCAGCACCAAACCAGCATGGGAGTCAGCACCGGATTACCAAAACGTGCCTGAACGCGCAACTCCGACAGGCGCCTGCTTGCCGTCCATGCGGTGCTCGGAGCAGCGTCTAAGCGCCTGTCATGGTGGCTGCGGGCACAGCCGTCCCTGGAACTGTGTTGTCCCACCACATGGGCTGCCGACCTGCCCCGCTTCTACGGTGTGGCGAAACGGAAACGTCCCCGCCAACTGTCCGGAAGTGGTGTTCATGGCCGCCCCCGCAACCGCTCCCCCAACACCCAGCTCCCTCAAGCGCATTGTCGCCGCCAGCCTCATTGGCACGACGATCGAGTGGTACGACAACTCATCCGATCAGAGCTACGACCTGCTGTTTTCTCGTCAGTACCCCTCCAAAGTCAGCACGGAACCAGCACCGGAGAATCCCGCGCTGTGTGGGGAGCAAGGAGGTGCACACTCTCGCTGGCTGCGAGCCCTGATGGCAGGCACCAAGGACCGTCACTCAACTTAGCGCGCGCTGCCGCGCTCTTCCGTCCGCTGGCCGCCGATCGCGCAGCAACGGCTGCTCGCCCCCGGCGGGTCTGGTGACAGACAAGCCGAACGCGTGATGTCCCCAGCCACGACGTCTGACTTGATGGCATCACGCGTTCGTGGTGGAAGGTCACGGACCGCTCGACGTTTGAGAGCCGGCGGTGGGCGCGCGAATTCGGCATCCAGCCACTCACCGCGGCCGTGAATTGGTCAGCGTCTCTTTGACGAAACGCCAAATAGACATACGCCGTTCCTCGCCTGGCGGCGCGGCCGGCGGCTGTTGCGCCGGGCCTTCCCGGCCGCCCTGCCGCCGCGCCCCCGCCGGTGGTCACCGCGCCATTACGACCGCTGACGCACCGCTGCTCGATGATTCCCAGCAGCGGCTCCCGCCAGGCCGCGTCCATGCCCAACCACTCCAGCCCGCGGTTCGCCAGCGGCAGCAGGCGCCGCAGCACCAGCTCGGTCGCGGGAACCTCGCCCATCCCACTGATGGCCGGTCGCCCCGGGCCCAGGGGCTGGTGGCCGAGCGGGCGGCGGACCCATGCCGACATCGCAACCTTGGTCCTGCTCGGTACGGGGGCCGACGAGCCGCACGACGGAGACATGGTCACCGGCGCCGTGATCGCCCGCCGCCTCCGCTTCCCTGCGGACACGGACTCCGGATCAGCGCGACGATGACGCCTGACAGCACGTCCCGCCCTTCCCCGGCGGAGACAGTCCCAAGACAAAGGTGCGTGCGATGGATCAGCATCTTTCTCTGCACTGCGCGCCTACGCCCGCGCCCACAACCGCCGCCTGGCCGACCTCGCCCGCACGTTTATCGACGGCACCGAACCCCTCAACGGCCTGATCGTCTGACCACCGCGACCGGCCTCCAACACATCGCAGTCCGCCGTCACCAGCAGGTCGTGGTGCGGACGGCCGGTGGCATCGTCGCTCGGTCATCACTGGCGCGTGGACCGGCAGAGCGGTAAACGGCAGCTTCATCGGCCGCGCCGTCGCCACGACCGAGGACAGCACTCGCGAACTGACGGCAACCGCAGCGGGAATCGGTCAACTCCCGCTTCCGTCTGTGGGTTTCGTACGGTCTGAGGCGGTGCGGTCAGGCGATCCCGGTGCCGCGCAGCAGCAGCAACGCCACGTCCACCACCGCCACCGCGACCGCCGCCGCGAACGCCAACCACTCCCAGCGGCGTCCCAGCACCGTCCCCGCCGTCGCGATCAGAGCGGTCACCAAAAGCACTGCCAATCCCCACCTGCCGGGTGGTCCGGCGGGCCCCAGCACCAGAACTGCGGACGCGGCCACCAGCGGCACCGGCAGCAGCAGCCGTGCGCCGTCCGGGCCCAGCCGGTGCGGCCATCCCCGTACGCCCGTCGCCAGATCCCCGCGGATGTCCGGCAGTACGTCACCCAGATGGGCGCCGACTCCCAGCAGCGCCCCGGCGGTGACGACCCACCAGGCCGGCCAGGGGTGCCCCGGCAGGCCCAGCGCGACGAACGCCGGAAGGGCGGCGAAGCCCACCGCGTACGGTGCCCAGGACCATGCTGTCGCCTTGAGCCGCAGGTCGTACGCCCACGCCGCCGCCACTCCGGCCAGGTGAACGGCGCCTGCCCACAGGCCACAGGCGAGCGAGAGCGGTACGCACAGCGCCAGCGCGGCATACGCGGCCACCCACACCTCCGTTACACCGACCGCGCCGTCGACGACGGGTTTGCCATGGCGGCCGGCGGCGATGTCCCGGCGCGCGTCGAACGCGTCGTTGCACCAGCCGACGGACAACTGCCCGGTCAGAACGGCGGCGCCGGTCAGCACACAGCGCGCTGCGCCCTGGCCGGCGGTGACGGCGAGCGCGGCCATCAGGGCGGTGACCGCCACGACAGGCCCGGGGTGGCACGACCCGGCCAGGCCACCCACCCGGACGGCCCAACTCGCCTCGGGGCCGCCGGTCGTCGACTGCTCGGGAGTGCCCACCCGGCCGATCGTAGGCGCCCGGGCGCCACCCGGCCGGTGCACCGCGTCCCCGGGAGGAGCGGCCGGACGGGCAATTCATGTGTCGAAGCCCTGTTCCGGGGAACACGTGCAGAGCAACTCACCCGAGTTGGTAACCGGACGGGAACCATATGACGCGGATCACCGCCGTTCACGGTGCCCTCGCACCGCACCGTCGCACCCAGTCCGAGATCACCGACATGGTGGCCCGCACCTGCCTGCCCGAGGGCACTGACCGCCGGGTCCTGGACCGGCTGCACCGCAGCGCGAAGGTCGGCTCGCGTCACATGACGCTGCCGCTCGAACGGTACGGGGAACTGGACGGATTCGGCGCCGCCAACGACGTCTTCATCGCCGCCGCCACCGACCTGGGCGCCAAGGCCGTCCGGGGCGCTCTGCACACGGCCGGTCTGTCCGCGGCTGACGTGGATCTGCTGATCTTCACTTCTGTCACCGGTATCGCCATCCCCTCGATCGACGCACGGCTGGTCGGCCGCCTCGGCCTGCGGCCGGACGTCAAGCGGCTGCCCCTGTTCGGCCTGGGCTGTGCCGGCGGCGCCGCCGGCCTGGCCCGTATGCACGACTACCTGCTGGGCCGACCCGGCCACGTGGCGGTGCTGCTGTCGGTCGAACTGTGCTCGCTCACCTTCCAGCGCAACGACGCCTCCATGGCCAACCTGGTTGCCACCGGGCTGTTCGGCGACGGCGCCGCCGCGGTCGTCGCGTGCGGCGTGGGCCGCCCCGCCAACACCGGCGGCCCGATGATCGTGGACACCCGCAGCCACCTGTACCCGGACACCGGGCGCGTCATGGGCTGGGACATCAAGAACACCGGCTTCCAGGTCGTCCTCGACCCGAAGGTCCCCGATGTGGTGCGCCGTTACCTCGCTGATGATGTCGAGGGGTTCCTCGGCGACCACGGGATCAAGCCGAAGGACGTGACGGCCTGGGTGTGCCACCCCGGCGGCCCCAAGGTCCTGGAAGCCGTCACCGAGGCCCTCGACCTGCCCGACGACGCACTCGATGTGACCTGGCGCCATCTGGCTGACGTCGGCAACCTGTCCTCGTCATCGGTGCTCCACGTACTGCGCGACACCCTGGCCCAACGCCGCCCGCCGCCGGGCACGCCGGGTGTGCTGCTGGCGATGGGGCCCGGCTTCGCGTGCGAACTCGTCCTGCTGCGCTGGTAGTTCGGACCATCGAAGGACACGAAGGACATAGGGACACATGATCTGGTACGGACTGCTGGTGGCCGCCGTCGCCGCCGAGCGCGTCGCCGAACTCGTCGTCGCCCGCCGCAACGAGCTGTGGAGCACCGCCCGCGGCGCGACCATCGCCGGGCAGGGCCACTACCCGGCCATGGTCGCCCTCCACACCGGCCTGCTGATCGCCTGCCCGGCCGAGGTGTGGCTGGCCGACCGCCCCTTCGTATCCGCCCTGGCCTGGCCGATGCTGGCCGTGCTGGCGGCCTCCCAGGCACTGCGGTGGTGGTGCATCCACACCCTGGGGCCCCGGTGGAACACCCGGGTGATCGTCGTACCCGGCCTGCCGCTGGTGACCGGCGGCCCCTACCGCTGGCGGTGGCTGCGGCACCCGAACTACGTGGCCGTCGTCGCCGAGGGCGTGGCCCTGCCACTCGTCCACACCGCCTGGGTCACCGCGGCCGTGTTCACGGTACTCAACGCCGCCCTGCTCACCGTGCGCATCCGCTGCGAGAACCTGGCGTTGGCCGCCGCGACCACCTCGACCACGACCGCTCCGGCGTGATCGACGTACTGGTGGCCGGCGGTGGACCGGCCGGTCTGGCCGCCGCCATCCACGCCGCGCTCGTCGGCCTGGAGGCCGTCGTCGTCGAGCCCCGGACCGGGCCCGTGGACAAAGCCTGCGGAGAAGGCGTCATGCCCAGTGGCGTTGCCGCGCTGCGGGCACTGGGCGTCGAGGCCAGTGGCCGCGAACTGCGCGGCATCCGCTACGTGGACGGCACCACCCGCGCCGAAGCGTCCTTCCGCGGCAGCAACGGGCTGGGAATCCGCCGTACGACGCTGCACTCCGCACTGCACCAGCGCGCTCTCGACCTCGGCGTGCGCATGCTGCCGGGCAAGATCGGCGAGGTACACCAGAACGCGGACACGGTCACCGCCGCCGGGACCACGGCCCGTTGGCTGATCGCCGCCGACGGCCTGCACTCCCCGGTGCGCCGCGGCCTGGGGCTGGAACTGCCGGGCCGCCCCCACGGCCGCTACGGACTGCGCCGGCACTACCGCGTCGAACCGTGGACGGACTTCGTGGAGGTGCACTGGTCCCGGCACGGCGAAGCCTATGTGACACCGGTCGGCGACGACCTGGTGGGCGTCGCGGTCCTCAGCCGCAGCCGTCGCGGGTACGACGAGCACCTGGCCGCCTTCCCGGCCCTCACCGCGTCGCTGCGCGGCCCGGCCGCGACGGAGGTACGCGGCGCCGGACCACTGCGGCAGCGGGTGCGGCGCAGAACCGCCGGCCGTGTCCTGCTCGTCGGCGACGCTGCTGGCTACCTGGATGCCCTCACCGGCGAGGGCATCGCCCTCGCGCTGGCGACGGCCGGGGCCGCCGTCCGCTGCCTGGCCGCCGGGCGACCGGACGCTTACGAGCGTGCCTGGATCCGGCTGACCCGGCGCCACCGACTGCTGACCGGGGCCCTGCTGGCCGCGAGCCACCGTCCTGGCACCGTCCGCCTCATCGTCCCCGCAGCATCCCGGATGCCCCCGGTGTTCTCAGCAGCGGTCCACGCACTGCAGTAACGGTAGGCCAGCCCCGGAGACCGCCTGGGTCCCGTGACCGAGCACAGAGATCGTCTCGCCCTGTGGCCCGGAGGCCCGCTGCAGCCAGAAACTCACCGCGGCCGGGAAGGAGGCACGAGCGACTGGCGGTCCTGTTCTCCAAACCTGCCTGCCGGGTCTGCGAAGACCGACTGCAGTGCACGGGCAACACCGACGGCCGAGGCCGCCGCAACATCCTCCTGCCTGAGCCCTTGCAAGAGACCCGGACCCCAGTCCGACGCGAGCAGCGGCCTTCCCTTTACGGGCTCAAGTACCGTGCAGGGCACCGGATATGAGCGCGCCACTACGCTTCGACACCGTCCACATCCTGAGATGGGGCGGCTTCGGACTGTCTGTCGCACTGGGCCAGGACTATGCTGCTGTACAAGCGTCCCAGACCCCGGCGGCTTGTCGTTTCACGCCACAGGTGGCTGCGGGGAGCGGACCTCCCGTCCGTCACCTGACGCATCCCTGGAGAGAACCGGACGGGTCCTCTGTCCTGTTGCACAGGCCCTCGGACCGGCCGTCGCTCCGCCTCCGCCGAACGTACGCCCCTGCCAGCAGCGCGCCAAGAGGAGCCGGGACTCCCGGCGTTCCCATCTCGCTGCCGGATGGTCTTCTGAACCGAGGCGTCATGCCCCTCCCACAGCTCACCATCTACCGTCATGACCGACGGAAACGGGCACTGATCACCCTGGCCGGTGAGATCGACCTGGAATCGGCACCGCTGGTGCGTGCGGCACTGGCGCGATGCCTGAGCGACGGCATCCGCATCGTCGATGTCGACCTCACCCCCGTGACCTTCTGCGACTGCAGCGGCCTCAACGCCTTCCTCTACGCCGCGCAGCGGACCACGGACGCCGGCGGGATCCTCCGGCTGTACAACCCTCCACCGTCACTGGGGCGGATCCTCGACCTCACCGGCTGCGGGTTCCTGCTTGTCGGCCTACCGCTCGGGCATCTGCCACCGTCACTCGGGGACGTCCTGGCCCCGACAGCCCAAGCCCTGCCGCACCGGCGTGTTCCGCTGGTGCCTGTCCTCTCGGGCGATGCGCGGTGACGGCCCAGTCAGAGCAGGGGCAGCCGCACAAGCCCCATGCAGGCGAGTCGTCCACCATGGACGCGGTCCGGTTGCGCCGCGTGAACCGCTGGCTGGCGCAGGGCCTGGGCGGGGAGCTGGCGGATCTGTACGTCGACTCCCGCGAGACGCCCGCCGCTGAGGCGTACCGCAGCCGCAGCCGCCAGGACTTCCTGAACCGTCTTACTGGCGACATCCGGCGGCCGGGATTCGCCATGGTGATCGCGGAGACGGACCACCTGGTGGGGTGCGCCTTCGGATTCCAGGTGGCCAGCGACGGCTTCTGGTGGCTCGGGTTCGACGGAGCACTGCCACAGAGCATCGAGCAACTCACCGAGTCCGGCGGCGTCTTCACGATCACCAGCATCCTGGTTCAGCCGCACCCGCAGGACCAGGACGTAGCCCGCCGTTTGCAGGAGCGGCTGCTGAGCGGCCACCAGGCGCCACTCGGCGCCACCTTGGTGGATCCGGACGATCACCCGACCCTCGCGTCGCTCCGCTCCTGGGGATGGCTGGACGTCGGAGAGGTGTGGCGGCCGGCGGGCCCGACCATGTTCCGTGCGCTGGTATTCCCCCTCGGAGAACGAACCACGGCGCGGCTGGAGGGCCTGGCCCACGATGCCTGGACGCGGTGGCCCGGATGAGGTCCGACAGCCGCTCGGCCCGCATCCAGGCGCTGGTCGCCGAACAGGCGGCCCGACGCGGCGCCCGGGTCGGCGTGGTGGACGTGATGGCGGCGTAGAAGACCGCCCGCCCGCCGTCAAGGACTCGCGAGGCGGCCTTGTGCCGGGGCCCCCTGCCAAGCGCGCGGGCGCCCCGCCACAACGCCATGCAGCCGAAGCCGACGACCAGCGCCCACAGCATCGCCTTCCCGAAGGGCTGCGCCGCGACCTGGGCCAGCGCACCCTGGCGGTCCGCCGACTCGCCGCCGCTGCCGAGGGCGATCCGGACGGCCAGTACACCGATCAGGACGTACACCACCCCACGTGCCGCAAAGCCTGCCCGCCCGGCTGCAGTCAGTGTCTGCTTCTCCGCGGAGTTCCTTGTCCGGGGCCCGGCAGTCCGGCGCCGCCCGTGCACCCGGGATGTCGTCACGATGCCCTCCTCAGATCGCGGTCCGCCATCACCTGGTCGCGCAGGCGTGCACAGGTGCGGGTGATCAGACGGGAGACATGCATCTGGGAGATACCGAACTGCTCGCCGATGCGGTTCTGCGTCATCTCGCAGAAGAACCTCATGTAGAGGATCTGCCGCTCTCGTGCGGGCAGCGCCCGCAGCAGGGGGCGGAGTGCCTCGCGGTTGATCACCCGGTCGAAGCCGGGCTCCACGTCGCCGAGGGTGTCGGCCAGCGGGTGACTGTCCTCGGAGCGGCTGGGCACGGTGTCCGAGGACCGGGCGGTGAAGCTCGCCAGCGCCCTCTGGCCCAGCCGTACCTCGGCCTCGGTCAGGCCGCTGTGCGCGGCGATCTCGTGGACCGAGGGTTCGCGGCCGTTGAGCGAGGCGCACTCACTGCCGGCGGAACGGACCCGGGCGCTCAACTCCTGCACGCGCCGCGGTACATGGACGCCCCAGAGCTCGTCACGGAAGTGCCGCTTCACCTCGCCGAGGATCGTCGGTATGGCAAAGCTTGGGAAGGCAGTGCCGAGACTCGGGTCGAAACGCGATACCGCCTTGATCAGACCCAGATGGGCGACCTGCTCGAGGTCCTCGAAAGTCTCACCGCGATGGCGGAAGCGCCGGGCGAGCCGTACGGCCATCGGCATCCAGGCGCACACCACCTCCTGCCGCAGCGCGGACCTCTCCGGGCCGTCCGGCAGGGCGGCGATACGGCGGAACGCGGCGGCGGTATCCGGCGCGTCGTGGTAGGGGTGGGCACTTCGCCGACTCTGCGTGCGTTCGTCCTGCACGGGCACGTGTCTCCCTGATCGGTGGCGTCACTCACCGTGGGAGCCGGCAGACCGCAGCACACTGGGGAGCAGGACAGCTGCTCCACGGGCGTGCCTCCGGTCTGAAGCACACTGGACTGCTTCCCGGACCGCCCCCTTTCAAACAGGGTCTCTGCAGCCCATCTGCGGCAATCCGTCGGGGGCACGCGCGGGCACAGAACGTGGAGGGCGCGGTAGCGGACTCGGCCCGGGGCTGCAGCGGTTGCTCGGTGAGGCCGCGGTCGGAGCGAGGCCGTTGGACCTGGCATGCCTTCCGGTCAAAGCCCCGCACCATATGTCGTTCCCGCCGAACGCCCCGGCCGACTCGCCTGACAAGAGGGCCCGACCGATGTCTGGTCCGGAACCTGATGGTCAACGAACAACGGGGCACGGGCCGTTGGCCGATTCGTGAGTGCGGGTGGCCGCGTGTTCGGCATCGCCGCGGGTACGCAGTCGGCATGAGACACCTCCGCGCGCTCGATGCACGGTTCTTCGCACGCGTCGCCTCTGCCCACCCCATGCTGCCGTGGCTGACCGGCGCGGCCGTCATGGGTCTGTCCGGCAATCGCGGCGCACGCCGTGCTGCACTGCGCGCAACCGGCTCCCTGGCCCTGGCCTCCGCCGCCGTCAATATCGCTTCCAGCCACCGTCTTCTGCCTCGGCCCACCACCCGGGCGTTGCCGTCCGGGCACGCGGCCGCCGTCGCTGCTTTCACCACCGCCGCCACGCTGGAGTCGCCCCGGCTGGGGGCCGTTCTCCTACCCCTCGCTACGGCCGTCACCGCCTTCCGCGCTCGCACCGGCGCGCCCTCCACCGGTGATGTCCTCGCGGGCGTGGCACTCGGGATCGGTATCGCTGCGGCGACCTGCCGTTGGTGGCCGCTGCACGTGGACGAACCGGCCGACGCGGCCCGGCCGAACGTCCCGGTCCCCGCGCTTCCCGCAGGCCTGGGACTGATCGCGGTCGTCAACAGCGACGCGGGCGGCGACACGCCGGCCGAAGCCGAACTGCGGATCCTCTTGCCGATGACGGACATTCGGCTCTGCGAGAGCGGCGTCGACCTGCACCTGGTGCTCGACCGAGCGGCCAAGGACGTACTCGCCCACGGGGGCGCGCTCGGGGTCGTGGGCGGTGACGGGACGGTCAACGCGGCAGCGGTCAGGGCCACCGAAAGCGGACTGCCGCTGGCCGTGTTCCCCGGCGGCACCCTCAACCACTTCGCCGCCGACCTGGGACTGGCGACCCTGAAGGCCACTGCCGACGCCGTGGAGGCGGGCTGCGGTGGAGCCGTGGATCTCGGCCGTGTCACGACCGAGGGCAGTGCCGACGGTGACTCCAGCACGTACTTCCTGAACACCTTCAGCATCGGCGTCTACCCCGAACTCGTCCGGGCGCGGGAGGCCCGCGAGGCACACCTGGGCAAGTGGCCCGCCCTCGCCGTCGGCCTGTTCCGCGTCCTCGCCGACGGCACGCCCCGCAAGGTCACCATCGACGGGCGGCACCGCCGACTGTGGCTGCTCTTCGCCGGCAACAGCCGTTACGACCCACCCGGCTTCGCCCCCTCCTACCGCCGCAGCCTCAATGACGGACTCCTCGACATCCGCGCCGTCGACGGCAGCCATCCCTTCGCCCGCACCCGGCTCATCATGGCCTTCCTCACCGGCACCCTCGCGCGCTCCCGCGTCTACCAGGCCACCACCGTGACCCGGCTGCGCATCGACGGCGTGGGAGAGGAGGGGGACTACACCCGTGACGGCGAGGTGAGCCCGGCCGCCGACACCCTCCTCCTCGACAAGTCGGTCCGTGCCCTCACTGTCTACCTGCCACCGCCGCAGTGACGCCGTCGGCGGGGTGGCGCTCTTCGAGCGTTCTGCCTGCTCAACGGCTTAGCGGTCAGGGAAGCGGGCGGCCGGTGTTTCATTTCCACGAGGTGGGCTACACAACAGAGGCGTCCGACGGCCGTCCTGGACGAAGGCACCGGAGAGTTGAACCCACAGCTCCCGGTGCCGTCCGCTGGGCACGCATGCCGTCACCGCTGGTCTGCCAGATGGAGGCGCCGCAGTGCCCGGCGCAGCTCCCGCTGTATCGGTTCCGGGAGCGTCTCGTCCTTCGTCGTGGCGACCAGGGCCGCAGCCACGTCCCGGAGCTTGATGTTGCAGTGCTGCGACACGTCCACCAGCAGGTCCCACGCCCTCTCGCTGGAACACGGTGCCAGGGCCATCACCATGCCGCGCGCCTGGTCGATCACCGCACGGCTCGCCAGCGCGCGGCCCAACTGCTCATTTCTGGCGCGTAGTTCGACGACCTCTGTCAGTAGAGCCGTTTCCTCCGCCGAAGCCACGGCCGTCAACAGCCGCTGTCCTTCGCGGGGCGTGGTCAGCTGGCGCATGGTGCGTACCTCACAGGGCAGACATCCTGTCCGCAGGCGGTCAGCGGCGCGCCAGTTGCCGTTCTCCGGCCGCACCCGGCTTGTAGGCCAGTCCGTAGTGCTTGAAGATTGCTTCTTCCTGCTCGGCGGGCAACACGTCGTCGGTGCCGATCGAAGGGGCCTGTTTCACCAGCGTCTTGACATAGCCAACCTTGAGATAGCCCGGCCCGGCGATCGCGTCCTCAAGGGGGACGAAGACGAGCCGGTGCCGGGTGGGCAGTCCGGTCCGTACGGTGGCCATGGCCGGCTCATCGGTGGTGGTGTCCACATACACCGCCTCCAGGACACCGATCTTGTGCGACTCGGTGTCGACGACATCGCGGTTGCGCCATTCCCGGACGTCGGCTGCGTGAATCATGGCCTTCCCCTTCCGGACGGCTCATCCGCCGGTGGGGAGTCGCACCCCCGGTCTTCCGCGTGAAGCTGCCGCAGCGCCCGCTGCATCAGCCGCGAGAGCGGCTCACCCTCCCAGGCGGCGACCACGGCTGCAGCCACCTCCGGGAGTTTGGTGCTGCACTGCCGCGAGATATCCACCAGCAGGTTCCTGGCCGGCCCACGGCGGCAAGGGGCCAGGACCATCACCATGCCGCAGGCCTGGTCGATGACCATGCGGCCGGCCAGTGCCCGCCGCAGCTGATCATTCTCGGCGCGCAGTGCGACGACATCCTGACCGGTCGCATTCTCCGCCCAGGGCTCAGCCGCCAGATCCCACCAATTCTTGGGGAGCATGGTTGTGCCATGCATGACATCTGCCTCTCCACGATTTCCGTGCGTCCGGTGTGGCTGAAGCCGCCCCGAAATCTCTGGATGTCGGGCAACTTCCTCGGTCACCCGCGGCGTTCATGGTCCCGACGGTCCTCGCGCCTCCAGCGCGCCCGGTGCCGACGGCTGTAGCGACGGCTCCAGCGGTCCTGACGATCCCGGCGGTTCTCGTAGTCCCGGTAGCCCCCGAGATCGGAACCGTCGCCACGGACCCAGCCTCCCCCGCGATCGCGGCCGTGCCGGGTGGCGCCGAAGACCAACACAGCCGCGGCCACCCACCAGATGGGGTTGATGAAGCCAAGGCCGAACAAGACCACGATCAGGAAGAGAAGCAGAACGAACACGGCGGGCCTCCCCGGAGCGGAACAAAACATCACGGCCGGGGACCAGGGCCTGTACGCACAGCGTAGCCCTCCCCCGAAGTTGCGGATAGCGACCCACGTCAGCGTCTTCCGCCGGAACCAGATGGCCACTTGACATCTGTCCAGGAAGCGCGGCGAGGGCTAGCGTGTGCGGTACGGCCCGAGCCCCCGGCAGCGTCGAACACCTCTCGCGCCCCTTCGGGGGCGCACCTTGCGCATCAGTGCCGGACCCTGTCCCGCCCCCAGCGGGCCGTTCCCGCACTCACCGTCGCTACGCGATCCCGGCGCAGCCTCGATGCGCCCCATGCGGGCACCGTCCATCCGCTGCCCGCCATGTCGCACGTATCCACCGACAGGCGATACACATGTACGCGCTGATCGTTCCCGCTTCGACCCCCTTCGTCCTGCTCGCCACCGTGATGGGCTTGTCCTGGTGGGAGGACCATGTCCTGCCGGCGCCGCCGGCCGCGCCGATCGAAGCCCCCGCCGAGGCTCCTCTTGTCCCAGCGGCCCCTGCCCAGCTCGCAGAACTCCCCCGTGTCGACAGTGCGTTGACAAGAGAAGTCGTCGGGCGTTGACTGACAGCACGGCGTAGGGCTATGCCACTCCGGATCACTCGGGCGACGCATTCCACCTTCCCGCTTCGCCCGGACCCCGCGGAACTCAGGAACTTCCCGCGATCTGGAGGCCCGGCGATGTTATGGATTCTTCTCCTTCTGCTGATCCTGGTGATGTTCGGGTTCGGCTTCACCATGCAGACCCTTTGGTGGGTCGCCGCCGTACTCCTGGTCGTCTGGATCGTCGGCTTCGCGATGCGCGGGCGCAGCAGCGGCGGGCGCGGCGGTGGCGGCCGCCGGTACGGCCGCAGTCACGGATAGCCCACACCAGGCGCTCTCCCGCCCGCGGGAACGGCGGCCTGTACGGCGATCACGCGCGGGAGCCCATTCCAGCGAACCAGCAGAGGACAACCATGAGCGTCGGACGGACGATCAGGCACAAGGCCCAGGCATTCAAGGGCCGGGTCACCGAACGTATCGGCCAGACCACCCGCAACAGGCGACTGCAGCGCGAAGGCAGGACCGACCGGGTCTCCGGAAATCTGAAGCAATCCGGTGACAAGGCCAAGAACGCTTTCAGGCGCTGACCACGAACGCCCCGGGTGGTGTCCCCGTTGCGTGGACGCCACCCGGCAGGCCAACGCGTAGTCAGCCGACAGGAATTGATGAGAACGGTAATGAAGCAGAGCACCCTAAGAGCCGAGAGCCAGAGAAGGCAGCCATGCTCACCATCGTGATCATCGCCGTGATCGTCATCGTGGCGGTCGCCGTCCTCGTCGTCGGACGTGGCCGCATCCGGGACGGCGGCGGGCGCGGGCTGAAGCACCGCTTCGGACCCGAGTACGACCATGCCGTCGCCGACCACAATAGCGACACCAAGGCGGCCGAGCGGGAACTCGGCAAGCGCGTCAAGCAGCACGGCTCCCTCACGGAACAACCGCTGTCACCCGAGGCCCGCGCGCAGTACACGGCTCAGTGGGCCGGCGTTCAAGAGCAGTTCGTCGACTCGCCGCAAAAGGCAGTCACCGAGGCGGACGCACTCCTTGCACACCTGGCGAAGGACCGGGGCTTCCCCGGTGAACAGTTCGAGGAGCAGTTCGCCGCCCTCTCTGTCCACCACGCCGCCCAGGTCCGCGGCTACCGCAGCATGCACACGGCCGCCCGCGGCCAGAGCGGTACCGAGGAAATGCGGGAGGCCATGGTCGAAGGCCGAAGCCTCTTCGAGGCACTGGTCACCGAACAACGGGCCGACCCGGACCAGGACAGTCCGCAGCCCCCCCC
>NZ_JAGGPB010000057.1 GCF_018614055.1 Streptomyces sp. ISL-98 | reverse complement strand
GGTGGGGTGGGGTGGGGTGGGGGAAATCAATCGCCCCACTCCACCACCCCCAGCGTCTCCCGCAGAGCCCGTTCCCCCTCCGCCGTCACCTTCACCGCCCGCTCCGAGCCGATCCGTACACACCACCCCGCATCCAGCGCATGCCCGCAAAACGCCGCCCCCGCGACCCCGGCCAGGTGCGGGCGGCGTTCCGTCCAGTCCAGGCACGCTCGTACCAGCGGTCGTCGGCCCGTGCGTTGCAGGGGGATGCCCAGCGCGCCGAACCATCCCAGCCCCGCATCCGTCAGCGCGAAGCCGGCGTCCTGGCGCAGCAGGCCGCGTTCGGTCATCGCATCGGTGATCACGATGCCGATCCGCCCGGCGAGGTGGTCGTAACACGTACGCCCGCGTGCCATCGCGCTGCTCGCGCTCGCCGCACGCAGCGTGCGCGGGCGTTCGTCGGCCGACGGGGCAGCGTGCGCGGCGAGGTCTTCCACCAGGTGCGCCATCGCCGCGTCGGCGAGCCGTACGTACCGGTGGCGGCCCTGGCGCTCCTCCGTGAGCAGCCCGCCCGCGACGAGCTTGCCGAGGTGCTCGCTCGCGGTCGACGGCGCCACCCGCGCGTGCCGCGCGAGCTCGCCGGCCGTCCAGGCCCGCCCGTCGAGCAGGGCCAGACAGAAGGACGCCCGCGTCTCGTCGGCGAGGAGCGTGGCGAGGGCCGCGAGGCGACGGGCCGGGGAGGAGCCGATCTGCGAGCCGGTCTGCGAGTCGTTGTGCGAGGGGTGCGCCATGCACCCAGGATGCGTCAGCGACCCTTCGGCCCTGACCGAACCGTCCCGTGCTGTTCGTACTGCCCGTGCTCCTCGTACTGCAGCGCCAGACCGTCGAGCAGCGCCCTCAGCCCCGTCTCGAACGCCCCTTCGTCGACCTTCTGCCTGCGCTCGGCCAGCAGATGCGCCTGCCCGAGGTGCGGATAGTCCTCCGGGTCGTACGCCGCCTCGTCGTCGACGAAGCCGCTCGCGAAGGAACCGAGCGCCGAGCCGGTGATGAAGTACCGCATCAGCGCGCCGATGTACGTCGCCTGGGCGGGCGGCCACCCCGCCCCGACCATCGCGCCGAACACCGCGTCCGCGACCCGCAGGCCCGCCGGGCGGCGGCCCGGGCCCCGGGCCAGGACCGGGACGATGTTCGGGTGCTCGGTGAGCGCCGCGCGGTAGGAGGCCGACCAGTCGTGCAGTGCGGTGCGCCAGTCCCGGCCGTCCGACTCGTCGAACATCGACAGGTCGACCCTCGCTTGGACGGCGTCGGCGACCGCTTCGAGGATCTCGTCCTTGTTGCGGAAGTGGTTGTAGAGAGAGGGGCCGCTGACCCCGAGCTCGGCCGCGAGCCGCCGCGTGGAGACCGCTTCCAGCCCCTCGGCGTCCACGAGCGCGCCGGCCGCCAGGACGATGCGGTCACGGCTGAGGAGGGGCTTGCGCGGGCGGGCCATGCGGCTCATAGTAGGGCCTGCCAGTCAGAAACTAGCAGTGCTAATTAAAGCCTCATCGAAAAAAGACTCATCGAAAAGTGGGGTGCCGGGATGAATCTGGAGCTCAGCGAGGAGCAGACCGCGGTACGGCAGCTCGCCAGGGACTTCGTCGGCCGCGAGATCACCCCGCACGCCGCCGAGTGGGACCGGGCCGAGAGCGTCGACCGCGCCATCGTGAAGAAGCTCGGAGCGCTCGGCTTCCTGGGACTGACGATCCCCGAGGAGTACGGCGGCTCCGGCGGCGACCACCTCGCGTACTGCCTCGTCACGGAGGAACTCGGCCGCGGAGACTCCTCGGTGCGCGGCATTGTCTCCGTATCGCTCGGTCTGGTCGCCAAGACCGTCGCGTCCTGGGGGAGCGAGGCGCAGAAGCGGCAGTGGCTGCCCGGCCTCACCTCCGGCGAACTGGTCGGCTGCTTCGGCCTCACCGAGCCCGGCACCGGCTCCGACGCGGGCAACCTCACCACCCGCGCGGTTCGCGACAGCGACGATTACGTCGTCAACGGCTCCAAGATGTTCATCACCAACGGCACTTGGGCCGATGTGGTGCTGCTGTTCGCCCGCTCCACCGACGCCCCGGGCCACAAGGGCGTATCCGCCTTCCTCGTCCCCACCGACACCCCCGGCCTGACCCGCCGTGAGATCCACGGCAAGCTCGGCCTGCGCGGCCAGGCCACCGCCGAACTGGTCCTCGAAGACGTACGCATCCCCGCCTCCGCCATGCTGGCGCCCGAGGGCAAGGGCTTCTCCGTCGCCATGTCGGCCCTCGCCAAGGGGCGTATGTCCGTAGCGGCGGGCTGTGTCGGCATCGCGCAGGCCGCCCTGGACGCGGCCGTGACGTACGCGACCGAGCGCGAACAGTTCGGCAGGAGCATCGCCCGTCACCAGCTCGTCCAGGAGCTGATCACCGACATCGCGGTGGACGTGGACGCCGCCCGCCTGCTGACCTGGCGCGTCGCCGACCTGATCGAGCGCGGCGAGCCGTTCGTGACCGAGGCGTCCAAGGCGAAGCTCTTCGCCTCCGAGGCCGCCGTACGGGCCGCGAACAACGCGCTCCAGGTGTTCGGCGGCTACGGCTACATCGACGAGTACCCGGTGGGCAAGCTGCTGCGCGACGCGCGCGTGATGACGCTCTACGAGGGCACGAGCCAGATCCAGAAGCTGCTCATAGGCCGCGCCCTGACCGGCGTTTCGGCATTCTGAGTACGACATGTGAGTACGTGAGCGGATGCCGCCCGCCTCGCCGCCGCCGATGCTGTCCTTCATGAGCGACACACCGGTCAAGCAGCAGAACACGACGGCGTACTACGGACAGGCCGTCATCGCCTTCGCGATCGCCCTGGGCGCCGTGACCCTCGGGATCCTCTACCTCGAAGCCGACGCCTGGGTGCGCGCCTTCCTGGCCATCGGCGTCCTCTACCTCGTCACCTCCGCCTTCACGCTCGCCAAGGTCATCAGGGACCGGCAGGAGGCGGGGCAGATCGTGAGCCGCGTCGACCAGGCCAGGCTGGAGAAGCTCCTCGCCGAGCACGACCCGTTCCAGAAACTCTGAACGCTCTCCAGGCCAATCTCCGCACCATTCTCTAAGCGCTTGCTCACCGTCGGGGTATGGTGTTCGTCCTGATGGAAACGAAGGGGCGAACGATGACCACGGCGGAGGAGACGGCCGACGGCGAGAACATGCCGTGGGACGAGGTCACCCCTGAGGCGGCCAGGAGACTGCTCGTCGCCGCCGTCGAGGCGTTCGCCGAGCGCGGCTACCACGCGACCACCACCCGCGACATCGCGGGCCGCGCCGGGATGAGCCCGGCCGCGCTCTACATCCACTACAAGACGAAGGAAGAGCTGCTCCACCGGATCAGCCGGATCGGCCACGGCAAGGCCCTGGAGATCCTGGAGGCTGCCGCGAACGGCCCCGGCAGCCCCGCCGAGCGGCTCGCCGACGCCGTACGCTCCTTCGTCCGCTGGCACGCCGGACGGCGCACCACCGCGCACGTGGTCCAGTACGAACTCGACTCGCTCGACGCCGAGCACCGTGCCGAGATCGTCGAGCTGCGCCGCAAGAGCGACGCCGCGGTGCGCCGCATCATCAACGAGGGCGTGCAGGCGGGGGAGTTCGACGTCCCCGACGTGCCCGGGACCACCCTCGCGGTGCTCTCGCTCTGCATCGACGTGGCCCGCTGGTTCGACACCAAGGGACGCAGGACGCCCGACGAGGTCGGCGAGCTCTACGCCGACCTCGTCCTGCGCATGGTGGGCACGCGCAAGTAGAGCTTCAGAAGCACGAGAGCTTCAGAAGCGCTGGTGCTCAGAAGCGGTAGGGCTCAGAAGTAGTAGCGGGACACCGACTCCGCCACGCACGCCGGCTTGTCGCCGCCCTCGCGCTCCACCGTGACGACCGCGGTCACCTGTACGCCGCCGCCCGCGTCCGTGACGTCCTTGAGCACGGCCGTCGCGCGCAGCCGCGAGCCGACCGGCACGGGCGACGGGAAACGTACCTTGTTGGCGCCGTAGTTGATGCCCATTTTCATGCCCTCGACCCGCATGATCTGCGGGACCAGCGCGGGCAGCAGCGAGAGCGTCAGATAGCCGTGCGCGATCGTCGACCCGAACGGGCCGGCCGCCGCCTTCTCGGGGTCCACATGGATCCACTGGTGATCACCGGTCGCGTCGGCGAAAAGGTCGATCCGCTTCTGGTCGACCTCCAGCCAGTCGCTGTGCCCCAGCTGCTCGCCGACCCCGGCGCGCAGCTCGTCGGCGGACGTGAAGATCCTCGGCTCTGCCATGTCCCTGCCCCTGCCTCTCAACGGATGTCTAAGCGCTTGCTCAGCATCCTTGGGAGGCCCGCTCCTGTCAACGGATGGCCCAGTAGGGTTCGAGGAGTGCCGCAGATTCCAGAGAAGATCCATGAACTCACGGTCGGCCAGCTGTCCGCGCGCAGCGGCGCCGCCGTGTCCGCCCTTCACTTCTACGAGTCCAAGGGCCTCATCAGCAGCCGCAGGACCGCGGGCAACCAGCGGCGCTTCGGCCGCGACGCCCTGCGCCGGGTCGCCTTCGTCCGCGCGGCGCAGCGCGTGGGCATCCCGCTCGCCACCATCAGGAACGCCCTGGCCGAACTTCCCGAGGAGCGCACGCCCAACCGCGCGGACTGGGCCAGGCTTTCCGAGGCCTGGCGCTCGGAACTGGACGAACGGATCAAGCAGCTCGGCCGGCTTCGAGACCACCTCACCGACTGCATCGGCTGCGGCTGCCTGTCCATGGAGACCTGCGTACTGTCCAACCCGGACGACGTCTTCGGCGAGCGCATGACAGGATCCCGGCTGCTCCCCGAGCGCAAGAGCGCGCAGGACTGCGAGCAGTCGGCCACCTGAGCGGGCGCACGCGGTGGCGACGCGTCGACAACGGGGCCAACAGGGCCAACGGGGTCGAAGGGGTCAACGCGGGGGCGCGGCAGCACACTGCGCGCCGCGCCCCCGTGTGCTCACCCACCGATCGCTCACGCCACCGATGCCAGTTCCCTGCGCCGTGCCTTCTTGGACTCCGCCAGTGCCTCGGGCGTCAGAACGGGCTGCGGCACAAGGATGCCGCAGCCCGTGCAGACCGGTCCCGACCACGGCTCGTGAGCCAGCTCCTGCTTCCAGACGATCCTGACCTCCGCGCACACCGGGCACACCGCGCCGGGCTCGGACTCCAGGGCGGAGATCAGCCGGCGCAGTACGTCGCCGAGCGTCGCCGCCGGATGGACCGAGGGATCGTTGCACCAGGCAATCCCGCAGCCTCCCCACGTGCGCCGGTGCCAGTCGTCGAAGGTGCCGGGGCGCCGCAGCCCGTCGTGCTTCTCGCGCTTGCGGCGCTTGGCGAACTCCACTTCGTACACGAGCCAGACGGCCCGTGCCTCTTCCAGTTCGTCGAGCGCGGCCACCAGCCGCGCCGGATCGGGCTCCCTGTCCTCGGGTTCGATCCTGTGCCGTGAGCACAGGTGGTCCCAGGTCGCCCGGTGTCCATAAGGGGCAAACCTCTCCAGGCATTTGCGCAGCGAATACCGCCGCAGTGCCAGATCGCACCGCGGATCGCGCACCTGTCTCGCAAGACTCCGGAAACCGGCCATTGCACTGCCACCTCCGTCGCTGGTACTTCGGCGTCACAGAGTGGACGTACGCCTACCCGGATCGGCTCCATCGAAATTCGAATCGAACCCATCAATGGGGATTTTGGCGAGTTGACGCGCATTCGCTTTCCGCCAGTCGCGCACCGCCACCACCGCGCACCACCACAACCGCCCCCGGGCGCCGGGGGCGTTCAGCCGCCGATCCGACCCGCGGCCAGCACCACCCTCGCCAGCTCCTCATGGCAGATGTCGCTGTGCGCACCGGACGGCGGACCCCCGCGCCGTACGACCGAAGCCGCGTCGACATTCACACATCCCGAGCCAGGAATGCCGTCCCGCAGCGCCTGATTCAGCGTGAACACGGGGGTGTCCAGGACGGCCTGGATTCCGTCGAAACCCATCGCTCCCCACTCTGCGCCGAGACTCACCATCCCGGTCGAATCGCGCGCCAGCCGCGAAGCCAGCGGATAGATCACCCCGAGCGCCGTGTCATGGTGCGAGTAGCAGGCCACCACGGGGCCGTCCACCCGCTGCTGGGCGTCGCGGAGCGCGCCGCCGTTGCGCGTCGAGTGCGGAAGGCGGCCGGCGAACGCGTAGTGGGAGAAGGCCCCTTGGAGCAGCGTCACGGACTTCACGTTCCGTACGCCGTCGGGCAGGCCGCGCAGCGCGAACGCGACCAGCCGCGCCCCCTGGCTGTGCCCGACGAGATGGACCCGCACCGACGGCGAGGACCGCGCGAGTTGCCCGAGCACCGGACCGAGCCCCAAGTGCCCCACCGTCCCCGCCCGCCGCTTCATCGCGTAGTACGTCGCCTGGCGCAGCAGCTCCTTGGCGCCGTTCCACACCTTCTTCAGGCCACCGCCCAGCGCGAGGCTCCGCTCCGGCTCCTGCCCCGGCTCCGTGCCGGTTTCGGCCAGCGCCTGTGTGAAGTCGCGGCACACGGTCAGGGTGTCTTCGTACAGCATCGTCGGCTCGTTCCGCGATGCGTCGCCCGATTCCATGTCGGACCCGTACAGCGAGGCGGGCCGGTCGGTCGGCGTTTCGATCAACTTCCGTACCAGCAGGCCGAATTCGTCGAAGGCGGCCCGCTCCTCCGGCTGCTCGTCGAGCAGCTGCGCCAGCCGCTCCACGACCGCCTCGCGGCCGGGGAAGAGCTCGGCCAGCGACTGCTGCGTGCGTTCGTCGAGGCCGGGCCCGAGGTCACCGGCCGGGGCGGCGGTCCGCGGCTCGAAGTCCGGGATCGGCTCGTCCGTGAAGCGCATCGACGGCCACACGATGCCCGCATAGCCCAGTCGTACACCCGGGGAGTCCGCCAACAGGCCTGGAAAGGGGGCGTAGAAGCGGTCGTACAGCCGGGTGGCGACCGAGCGGTCGCTGTTCCAGCCGTGCGCGAACATCACCAGGTCCGTGACATCGAGCTCCGCCAGCCGGTCGCGCTGCCGCGCGTCGACATCCCCGTCCGCGTCGAAGGTGATTTCCCGGTACGGCCTCACACCCACATCCGCCATGGCGCACCTCTCCGGTCCGAGCCGTGTGCTGCGAAAACAGCATCCCGCCGGAACGGAGAGTCGGCCATACGCCACGTCGGACCAGTTAGCGGTAAACCAAATACTCCCGGCGTACGGACCTGAAAGCCGCGAGGTCGCTGCCCCAGGCCCCCACGACCTCGTCCGTGCCCGCCCCCGCGTCGATCATCGTGCGGACCCGCGTGCTGCCCGTCAGCTTGTCGATCCAGTTGTCGGGCCGCCAGGCGAAGCCGCTCCAGCTCCTCTTCGCGGTCACGAGCAGCGCGATGCCGGTGCGCACCGGGTCGTACGCCTCCCGGTCGTGCACATGCAGCTGTACGCCGCCGACGGTCTTGCCCTGGAACTTGGAGAACGTGGGCGCGAAGTAGGCCTCGCGGAAGTGCACGCCGGCCAGTCCCTCGGCGTTCGCGGCCCCGGCCCACCTGCGGTCGATGCCGTCTGCGCCGAGCAGTTCGAAGGGCCGGGTCGTTCCGCGCCCCTCGGACAGGTTCGTACCCTCGAACAGGCAGGTGCCCGCGTATACGAGCGCGGTGTCGGGCGTCGGCATGTTGGGGCTCGGAGGCACCCACGGAAGGCCCGTCGCGTCGAAGAAGTCACCGCGCCGCCAGCCCGACATCCTGACCACGTCCAGTTCCACCGGCTTTGCCAGGAACTCGCCGTTGAAGAGCCGCGCCAGCTCGCAGACCGTCATCCCGTGCGCCTGGGCGATCGGCTCGCGCCCGACGAAGGTCGCGAAGGCCTTGTCGAGCACCGGGCCGAGCGCGGCGCGTCCGGTCACCGGGTTCGGCCGGTCGAGGACGACGAAACGTTTGCCCGCGAGCGCGGCGGCCACCATGCAGTCGTACAGCGTCCAGATGTACGTGTAGAAGCGTGCGCCCGCGTCCTGGATGTCGAAGACGACCGTGTCCACTCCCGACGTCCTGAAGATGTCGGCGAGCGGCTGCCCGCTCTTCAAGTACGTGTCGTAGACGGGCAGTCCGGTCGCCGGATCGTCGTAACGCCCTTCCGAGCCGCCCGCCTGCGCGGTGCCGCGGAAGCCGTGCTCGGGGCCGAAGACGGCGACCAGGTTCACGCGGTCGTCGGCGTGCATGACGTCCACGATGTGGCGGACTTCCGGGGTGATACCGGTCGGATTGGTGACGACACCGACCTTCTGCCCCTGGAGGAGTGCGTAGCCGTCGCCGGCCAGCCGGTCGAAGCCGGTACGCACGCGGGTGCGGGCAGGCCGTGCGGTGGCGGGAGTGGCGGCTGCGGCGAGTGCTCCTGCCGCTCCCGCCGCCCCGGTGGCGGCCAGCAGTCCCCGTCTGGACAGGCTCATCCCACTACCTCCGTGATCGGCACTGTCTGTCATGGCCACGCACGCTAGCGCGCGGACCGGCCGCCGGGAACGAGTCGCGCACGGCGGTTCGAGGCCTTCCACCCCTTCCGCAGCTCCATACCGACTGGTTAGTCTGCTCGGGTTGTCGGCAGCGAGAGGCGGGCCTCAAAGATGAGCCAGTTCCAGGACGCGGGAGTCGTCGTCACCGGTGCGGGAGGTGGCATCGGAGCCGCTCTCGCCCGCAGATTCGCGGCGGAGGGCGCACGCGTCGTCGTCAACGACCTCGACGGGCAGAAGATCAAGGCGCTGGCCGACGAGACCGGCGCCGTCGCCGTGGCGGGCGACGCGTCCGTGATCGTCGACGAGGCGCGCGAGGCGCTCGGCGGCCGGGTCGACGTGTACTGCGCCAACGCGGGCCTCGCCTCGCCGGGTGATGCCTTCGCGGACGAGGCGGTCTGGGCGGCGGCCTGGGACGTCAATGTGATGGCCCACGTCAGGGCCGCCCGCGCGCTGCTGCCCGACTGGCTGGAGCGCGGCAGCGGCCGCTTCGTCTCCACCGTCTCGGCGGCCGGACTGCTGACCATGGTCGGCGCGGCGCCGTACAGCGTCAGCAAGCACGGGGCGCTCGCCTTCGCCGAGTGGCTCTCGCTCACCTACCGCCACCGCGGCATCAAGGTCCACGCGATTTGCCCGCAGGGCGTACGCACCGACATGCTGACCGCGGCCGGCTCGGCCGGCGAACTGGTGCTCGCGCCGACCGCCATCGAACCGGAGGACGTCGCCGATGCCCTCTTCGACGGCATCGAGGCAGACCGCTTCCTGATTCTGCCGCACCGTGAGGTCGCCGGTTATTACCAGGCACGCGCAGGGAACCCCGACCGCTGGCTGGCTGGCATGAACCACCTGCAGCAGAAGTGGGAAGAGGCAGCCCAGTGAGTCAGCCGACAAGTGAGCCGATGAGCGTGCCGACGATTGAGCGGACGAGTGAGCCGATGAGTGGATCGATTTACGCCGCCAAGCCCTGGCTCGCCCAGCTCAGCGCCGCCCAGCTGGCGCCCGTCCAGCCACCGCAGACGGTGCTGCACGCCTTCCGCGCCACGGTCGCCCGCGCACCGGAGCACCCCGCCCTCGCCTACTTCGACGGACGGCTGACCTACCGCGAGACCGACGCACTCTCCGACTCCGTCGCCGGCCACCTGGCCGCGAAGGGCCTGGAACGCGGCGACCGCGTCGCGATCATGCTCCAGAACACCCCGCACTTCGTCATCGCGCTCCTCGGCGCCTGGAAGGCCGGGGCCACCGTCGTTCCGCTCAACCCGATGTACAAGTCGGCCGAGGTCGGCCACGCCCTCGCGGACTCCGAAGCGACCGCGCTGATCTGCTCGGACCGGGCATGGGAGGCGTATCTGCGCGAGACGGCCGCGGACTCTCCCGTACGCATCGCCCTCACCGCCTGCGAGCTCGACCTCCAGACCAGGAACGACACCAGGGTCCTGAATTTCGAGCGTGCGCCGCAGGCTTCGGACGCCGACGACCTGGTGACCGTCGCCCGCCAGGGCCTTCCCGCCCCCACCGGCCGCGAACTCACCGCCACCGACATCGCGTTGATCAGCTACACCTCGGGCACCAGCGGCACCCCCAAGGGCGCCATGAACTCCCACGGCAACATCACGTACAACGCCGAGCGCCAGCGCACCGGCCACCCTCTGGCCGAGGGCGAGTCCTATTTCGCGCTCGCGCCGCTCTTCCACATCACCGGAATGGTCTGCGAACTGGCCGTCTGCCTCGCCAACGCGGGCACCCTCGTCCTCGCCTACCGCTTCCACCCCGGCGTCGTCCTCGACGCCTTCACCGAGCACCGCCCCGCGTACACCGTCGGCCCGTCCACCGCCTTCATGGCGCTCGCGGCGACGCCCGGCGTGACGCCCGAGCACTTCGCCTCGTTCCAGGTGATCTCCTCGGGCGGGGCGCCGGTGCCCCCTGCGCTGGTGGAGAAGTTCCGCGAGGGCTTCGGACCGTACATCCGCAACGGCTACGGACTCACCGAATGCACCGCGCCGTGCGCTTCGGTGCCGCCGGAGAAGGAAGCCCCCGTCGACCCGGTGTCCGGGACGCTGTCGGTCGGCGTGCCGGGACCGGACACGGTCGTACGGATCGTCGACGAGAAGGGCGACGACGTGCCCTTCGGCGAGCAGGGCGAGATCACCGTCCGGGGCCCGCAGGTCGTCTCCGGCTACTGGCGCCGCCCCGAGGCCACCGCCGAAGCCTTCCCCGGCGGCGAACTGCGCACGGGCGACATCGGCTTCATGGACAAGGGCGGCTGGCTCTACGTCGTCGACCGCAAGAAGGACATGATCAACGCGTCCGGCTTCAAGGTCTGGCCGCGCGAGGTCGAAGATGTCCTCTACACCCACCCGGCGGTGCGCGAGGCGGCCGTCGTCGGCATCCCCGACGCGTACCGGGGGGAGAGCGTCAAGGCGTACGTCAGCCTGCGCCCCGGAGCGGAGGTCGCGCCGGCCGACATCTCCGCGTACTGCGAGGAACGGCTGGCCGCGTACAAATACCCGCGCGAGGTGGAGATACTGCCCGAGCTTCCCAAGACGACGAGTGGGAAGATCCTCAGGCGGGAACTGCGTTCCCGCTCGTAATCGATTGTTCTAGTTGAAAGGCAGGTGGCGGCAATGGCCAGGACGACGGACGGGAGCGGCATCCCCGTCCCCCAGAGGCTGCTGGCCGCCGCCACCCGCCTGTTCGCCGAGCGCGGCTACGACCGCACCTCGGTGCAGGAGATCGTCGAGGCGGCCGGTGTCACGAAGGGCGCGCTCTACCACTACTTCGGCTCGAAGGACGACCTGCTGCACGAGGTGTACGCGCGAGTCCTGCGCCTCCAGCAGGAGCGCCTCGACGCGTTCGCGGACGCGGACGCGCCGGTGGAGCGGCGGCTGCGGGACGCGGCGGCGGACGTGGTCGTGACGACCATCGAGAATCTCGACGACGCGTCGATCTTCTTCCGTTCCATGCACCATCTGAGTCCGGAGAAGGACAAGCAGGTGCGGGCGGAACGGCGGCGGTATCACGAGCGGTTCCGCGCGCTGATCGAGGAGGGGCAGAAGGAGGGCGTCTTCTCGACGGCGACGCCGGCGGATCTGGTGGTGGACTACCACTTCGGCTCGGTCCACCACTTGTCGACGTGGTACCGCCCGGACGGGCCGCTGACTCCGCAGCAGGTGGCGGACCATTTGGCGGACCTGCTGCTCAGGGCGTTGCGGCCGTAGGTGCGGCTGGCTGGGGGCGCCGGTGCGGTGCGGGTCGCCTGCGGCGCTTTCCCCGACCCGCCAGGGGAACTGCGCCGCAGGCAGCCCGCACCCGCAACCGCACCCCCTACAGGTACTTCTTCAATTCCCGCCGTGCCAGCGACCGCTGGTGAACCTCGTCCGGGCCGTCCGCCAGCTTCAGCGTCCGCGCCCCCGCCCAGAGCTCCGCCAGCGGGAAGTCCTGGCTCACGCCACCCGCGCCGTGCAGCTGCACCGCCTTGTCGATGATGTCGACAACCGCCCGCGGCGTAGCGATCTTGATTGCCTGGATCTCGGTGTGCGCACCGCGGTTGCCCACCGTGTCCATCAGCCACGCCGTCTTGAGCACGAGCAGCCGCAGCTGCTCGACCGCCACCCGCGCGTCCGCGATCCAGGTGTGTACGACGCCCTGCTGGGCCAGCGGCTTGCCGAACGCCTCACGCGACACCGCCCGCCGGCACATCAGCTCGATCGCCCGCTCCGCCATGCCGATCAGCCGCATGCAGTGGTGGATCCGCCCGGGGCCGAGCCTCGCCTGCGCGATGGCGAAGCCGCTGCCTTCCTCCCCGACCAGCGCAGACGCCGGCACCCGCGCCCCGTCGAAGACGACCTCGGCGTGACCGCCGTGGGAGTGGTCCTCGTACCCGTACACCTGCATCGCGCGCCGGACTTCGACGCCCGGCGTGTCACGCGGCACCAGGATCATCGATTGCTGGCGGCGGACGTCGGCGCCGTCCGGGTCGGTCTTGCCCATCACGATGAAGATCTTGCAGTCGGGGTTCATCGCGCCGGAGATATACCACTTACGTCCCGTAATGACGTACTCGGCCCCGTCGGCGGTTCGCTCGATCCGCGTCTCGATGTTCGTCGCGTCCGACGAGGCCACCTCCGGCTCGGTCATCGCGAACGCCGACCGGATCTCACCGGAGAGCAGCGGCTCCAGCCACTGCTTCTTCTGCTCGTCGGAGGCGAACTGGGCCAGCAGCTCCATGTTCCCGGTGTCCGGCGCCGCGCAGTTCAGCGCGGTCGGCGCCAGCTGCGGGCTGCGGCCGGTGATTTCGGCGAGCGGCGCGTACTGCAGATTCGTGAGCCCGGCGCCGTACTCCGCGTCCGGAAGGAAGAGGTTCCACAGGCCCTGCCTGCGCGCCTCTTCCTTGAGGTCCTCCACGACCTGCGGCGTGTCCCACGGCGAGGCGAGCTGCTCGCGCTGCTCGTGCGCGACCTTCTCGGCCGGATAGACGAACTCGTCCATGAAAGCGACCAGCTTGGTGCGGAGCTCTTCGGTCCGTGCGTCGTATGCGAAGTCCATGGTGTCTCAGCCTTCCTGCAGGGTGGTGAGGCCGTGCTCGATGAACACGGGCACGAGGTCGCCAATCCGGTCGAAGCCGGCGCCGACGGTCTGCCCGAGCGTGTAGCGGTAGTGGATGCCCTCCAGGATCACGGCGAGCTTGAACCAGGCGAATGCCGTGTACCAGGCGATTGCGGACGTGTCCCGGCCGGACCCGGCGGCGTACCGCTCGACGATCTCGCGCGCCGACGGGTGGCCCGCGGCGCCGGCCGTCGTGGAGACGGGGGAGTCGGGCAGCCCCAGCTCGGAGCTGTACATCACGAGGAGGCCGAGGTCGGTCAGCGGGTCGCCGATCGTCGACATCTCCCAGTCGAGGATGGCCCTGATCCGGTCGTCCGGGCCGCCGATCAGGACGTTGTCGAGCCGGTAGTCGCCGTGTACGACCGTCGGCGCGGGCGAGTCCGGCAGCGAGCGGCCGAGCGCGGCATGCAGTTCGTCGATGCCCGCCAGCTCGCGGTTGCGGGAGGCGTCGAGCTGCTTGCCCCAGCGGCGCAGCTGCCGGTCGAGGAAGCCTTCGGGGCGGCCGAAGTCCCCGAGGCCCACCGCCTCGGGGTCCACGGCGTGCAGGGCGACAAGGGTGTCGACCAGGCCGAGCACCGCGTTACGGGTGCGCTCGGGGCCGAGCGCGGCCAGTTCGTCGGCCGTACGGTACGGAACGCCGTCCACGAACTCCATGACGTAGAACGGCGATCCGATGACCGAGTCGTCCTCGCACAGCAGCAGCGGCTCCGGCACCGGTACATTCGTCGGGTGCAGCGCGCTGATCACGCGGAACTCGCGCTTCATGTCGTGCGCCGTCGCCAGCACATGGCCGAGCGGCGGCCGGCGCACCACCCATCGCGAGCGGCCGTCGGTGACGGCGTACGTAAGGTTCGAGCGGCCGCCCTCGATGAGCCGGGCGCTGAGCGGTCCGCTCACCAGTCCCGGCCGCTCGCGGTCGAGATGACCGCGCAGCTGCTCGGGATCGAGGCCTGGCGGGTGGACTGAACTCATGGGGGCACCTCCGAGGGCGGACAGGACGTCTCGCCTCATCATGCCGACCAGTCGGTATGCCGTCCAGTGTGCCGACGTACCCCGAGACGGGGATCACGCGTGGCAGGCGACCGGTTTCCCGCCGTTCATGGCCGCCATGTCGCCGAATACGGCCACCGGATCGAGCGGCGAGCCCTCCGGCAGGCCGTCCAGTTCGGCGTACGCGCGATGCAGATTGGCGACGAGCCGCTCGCTCTCGCGCAGCTCGGCGAAGACCCCGAGGTCGGCCTCGCGGGCGGTCTCCAGTGGGGTGAGGCCCTTGGTGCGACCGGCCAGCGCGAGCTCGGCGACGTACCGCAGATAGCGCTCGGTGGCGTCGTACGCCGACGGGTCGGTGACGGGGCCGTGCCCGGGCACAACGGTGGGCGCGTCGAGCGAGCGGAGCAGGTCGAGGGCGCGCAGCGAACCGCTCAGCGAGCCCATGGGAACGAAGGGCGTGCCGCCCTGGAAGACCAGATCGCCGGTGAAGACGATCCCGTACTCGGGCAGATGGACGACCGTGTCGCCCGTGGTGTGCGCGACGCCGGGGTGGATCAGCCGCACTTCGGTGCCGCCCGCGTGGACGGTGAGGCGGTCGCTGTAGGTGAGGGTGGGGGCGGTGATGGCGATGTCCCCGAAGTCGTTCTGCGGCCACATCAGGTGCAGCTGGTGGCCGACCGCGAGGACCTCGGCGCGGCAGGTGTCGTGCCCGACGACCGTGGCCTCGCCCCCGCTGTGCTTTCCCGGGGGGCCGCCCCCGGACCCCCGGCCGGCGAAAACACTGTTGCCGTAGGTGTGGTCACCGTGGTGGTGCGTATTGACGACCGTGCGGGGAAGGGGCGCTCCGGTCGCGAGGAGCGCGTCGCGCAGGGCGTGTGCCCGGCGCTCGGTGGCCGCGGTGTCGACGAGCAGGGTCGATCGGCCGTCGCTGACGAAGCCCGCGTTGTTCAGGCACCATCCGCCGTCGGGCTGGATGTACGCATGCACCTCAGGCGCGAGTTGGACGGTGTACGGATCCGTGGCAGGCACCGGGCTCCCCCGAGTAGTGGTCGAACTGGTTGGTCGTGAGTCCGAGCCTGCCAGTTGACGCGGACGCGGGGGAGCGGAATCCGGCGAATGATCTCGGAGGTCGTCCGATCTCAGTGATCGTCCCAGTGGCCGTCGTGGGCGGCGTGGCGGTGGCCGTCGTGGACGTAGTCCAGGTGGTCGCCGTGCAGGACGGCGCCGTGTCCGCATCCCTCGCCGTGCTCGTGGGGGTGACGACTGTGCGTGACATGGTCGGTGGACTCGCACTCGTCCCAGTGGCCGGAGTGCTCCCGGTGCATGTGACCCTCGTGCGCGTAGTCGGTGTGGTCGCCGTGCGGCACGGCGATGTGCCCGCAGGTCGGGCCGTGGATGTGCTCGTGGGTCGTGTGCTCCTGGTGGAGGGTGGCCATGTCGTTCACCTCTGGTGCTTAGGGTGCGATTCAGGATGGTTTGTGCCATTTCCCAGGCTAATCCGCGAGTGGCCTGACAATCCGTTTCGCAGCCCTGTGCCGCGGCGATTTCGTCGCCGTACTCGGCCGAGCACCCCTCCGCCGGTCACACCACCATCGCCACGGCGAACCCGGCGAGCGCGATCGTGCACACGGTCGCCGTCATCGCGCCCCGCACGGACAGCGGGCCCGGCCGGGCCGCGCTCCCGAGAACCTGGATGCGGCGGTTGGCCACCGCCAGGAACCCCAGCCAGACGAGCGCGCTGAGCGTCATGGCGACCGCGGACGCCACCGTGAACTCCTCATGGACCGCCTGCTTGCCGGCCAGCACGGCCACCACGGTGCACGTCAGCGTCGTCCTGCGCCAGGCCAGCCTGGTCCGCTCCGGCTGGAGACCGGGGTCCCGGTCGGGGACGGGCGCAGGGACGGGGGTGGTCACCCGTTGTCCCAGCCGAAGAGGACAGCCACCACCATGGCGACCGCGACGACGGCGACCGCAAGGCCCAGCAGCGTCGGGAACCGGGTCACGGGAAGGTCCTCGCCGCGCCGCATCGCGCGCTCGCACCGCACCCAGTGATTGACCGCCCGCAGCGCGCACAGCACACCGGCCGCCAGCAGCCCGAGCGCCATGCCCGTGCGTGCGCCCCAGGCGAGGTCCGGCAGGAACTGGTCGACGGCGAAACCGCCGCCGATGAGGGCGAGTGCCGTACGGATCCAGGCCAGGAAGGTGCGTTCGTTGGCGAGCGAGAAGCGGTAGTCGGGGGTCTCGCCCTCGTCGCGGATCCGCTGGGGCGCGAACCACAGCCGCAGGCTCTGTACGAAGTCGATCACGCGCCGCACCTTACCGGCGGGCCCGGCCGCCGCCGCTCCGCGCCTTACCGGCGGCCCCGCCCGGCCGACGCGCCGAACGTCACCGGCGGCCCGGGCCCGCCGCCCCGGACGCCCGCAGCCGTTCCCAGGCGGCCAGCCCGTCCGGCACCCACTCCCATTCCCCGAGCCTCTGGTCCAGTTCCTCCCGGGTGAGGAACCCGTGCCAGGCGACCTCCTCCACCTGCGGGCTCACCGGCAGATCGCAGCGCACCTCGTAGACGTACGACCACCAGGTCTGTACGCCGTCCCCGCTCTCGTACAGGAACTTGAACAGCGGTACGGGCCGGGGCAGTCCGGACACTCCCAGCTCCTCCTCCGCCTCGCGCAGCGCCGCGTCGTCGTAGGACTCGCCCGCGCCGACGACCCCGCCCACGAACATGTCGTACAGGGAAGGGAAGACCAGCTTCACCGGCGTTCGGCGGTGCACGAAGTACCGCCCCTCGCCGTCCCGGGCGAGGACGAAGACACAGCGATGGCGCAGGCCACGCGCGTACACCTCGCCGCGCGGCGCCTGTCCGACGACCTCGTCGTACTCGTCGACGATGTCCAGAATCTCGTCAGCGGGAGTCATACGGGCCATCCAACCTCACTGCCGCCAACAGGTTGACGCCCCGCCCGCCTCTCCCGAAGATCTGACGCACGAGTAACTTCTCGCTCCACTCGCCCCGGCAAGGACGGAACCCATGGCGTACGACGCTGACGTGATCGTGATCGGGGCGGGCCTCGCGGGGCTCGCGGCCACCGCGGAACTCGTCGATGCGGGCCGCAAGGTGATCCTGCTCGACCAGGAGCCCGAGCAGTCCGTCGGCGGCCAGGCGCACTGGTCCTTCGGCGGCCTCTTCTTCGTCGATTCCCCCGAGCAGCGCCGTATGCGCATCAAGGACAGCCGCGAGCTGGCCCTCCAGGACTGGTACGGCACGGCCGGCTTCGACCGCGAGGAGGACCACTGGCCGCGCAAGTGGGCCGAGGCGTACGTCGACTTCGCGGCGGGCGAGAAGCGGGCGTGGCTGCACGGCCAGGGCGTGCGCTTCTTCCCGGTCGTCGGCTGGGCCGAGCGCGGCGGTTACGACGCCACCGGGCACGGCAACTCCGTACCCCGGTTCCACATCACCTGGGGCACGGGCCCCGGCATCGTCGCGCCCTTCGAGCGCCGCGTACGCGAGGGCGTCGCGCGCGGCCTCGTCCAGCTGAAGTTCCGCCACCGCGTCACCGGCCTCGGCCGCAGCGCCGGGGCCGTGGACACCGTCACCGGCGAGATCCTGGAGCCGTCCGGAATCGGGCGCGGGGAGGCCAGCAGCCGCGAGGTGACCGGTTCGTTCGAGCTCAGGGCACAAGCGGTCATCGTCACTTCGGGCGGCATCGGCGGCAACCACGACCTCGTACGTGCCAATTGGCCCCAGCGGCTCGGCACCCCGCCCGCTTCGATGCTCTCCGGCGTACCCGCGCACGTGGACGGCCTGATGCTCGGCATCACGGAGGCGGCCGGCGGTCGCATGATCAACCGTGACCGGATGTGGCACTACACCGAGGGCATCCAGAACTGGAACCCGATCTGGGCCAAGCACGGCATCCGCATCCTGCCGGGCCCTTCGTCGCTGTGGTTCGACGCACGCGGCAAGCGGCTGCCGGTGCCGCTCTTTCCGGGCTTCGACACTCTCGGCACGCTCGATCACATCATGAAGACCGGGTACGACTACACCTGGTTCGTCCTCGATCAGAAGATCATCGGCAAGGAGTTCGCGCTCTCGGGCTCCGAGCAGAACCCCGATCTGACGGGCAAGTCGGTCCGCGACGTCATCGGCCGGGCGAGGGCGGACGTACCGGGGCCGGTCAAGGCGTTCATGGACAAGGGCGCGGACTTCGTGGTCGAGAGGGACTTGACGTCACTGGTCCGCGGAATGAACGCCCTGACGAAGGAGCCGCTGATCGACGAGGCGGAACTGCGCCGCGAAATCACCGCGAGGGACCGGGAGATCACCAACACGTTCACCAAGGACCTCCAGGTGATGGCGATCCGAGGCGCGCGCAACTACCTGGGCGACAAGCTGATCCGTACGGCGACACCGCACCGCATCCTCGACCCCAAGGCAGGCCCGCTCATCGCCGTACGCCTGCACATCCTCACGCGGAAGTCGCTGGGCGGGCTGGAGACGGACCTGTCGTCGCGGGTGCTCACCGAGGGCGGCGGTGTACTGCCCGGCGTGTACGCGGCGGGGGAGGCGGCGGGCTTCGGCGGAGGCGGCGTCCACGGCTACCGCTCCCTGGAGGGCACGTTCCTGGGCGGCTGCCTTTTCTCGGGGCGGGCGGCGGGTCGTGCGGCGGCGCGGGCGGTGGGGTAGGGCGCCTACGCCAGCCGCTCCACCACCCGGAAGCGTTCGGCGACGACCATCGTCGCGTCATCCACCACAAACTCCGGGTCGCCCAACGCCTCGCGCATCTCCTCGCTGTGCCAGAACCTCTCGTGACCCGCCCGCCACGCCGCGACCGAGTCGTACCCCTCGCCCTCGTCCAGCGCGTGCTGAAGGTCTACGTCGCCGAGCGCCAGCACCCGTACCTCGGTCAGCTCGATCACCGCAACCCCGCGCCCGTCCGAGTCGATCACCAGTGAACGCTCGCCGACCGGCGGCAGCTCCTCCTTCTCGGCCTCGTACTCGGCGAGCAGACCGGTCGTCGAGACCTTCTCGCCGGACAGCACCGCGGCGACCAGCCGGTCCCGCAGCGGCCCCGGAAAGGCGAGCAGACAGGGCGGCAGCGATGAGTGATCAGACATGGGCCAAGAGTAGGGCGTGTCCGGCGGATCAGGCCGACTTCGCGGTGCGGCTCCTTCTCTGTGCTGGTGAGCGGGGTCTGGTGCGTGCAGCTGCAAGGCGGAGGAGGGAGGCGACGCGATGGGGGTCCCCCTGTTCGAGCGCAGTCGAGAACTTGGGGGAGTCAGCGACTGACGACAACGCCGGTGGGGGTCCCCCCTGGCCCTTAAGGCCTAGGGGGAGTGCGTGCCAGACCCCGCGGCCCAGGCCTGATCCGCCGGACACGCCCTGAGCCTGGCAGGCACAGCAACCGGGACGGACCAATGCCCCAGGGCATCCGGCGGGTTGGTCCAGGCCGGTCTGCCCTTGACGCGGAGCAGTGCCTACCGCTTTGCTGTGCGTGATCAAACGCTCGCACTCTGCGTCGTGGAGGACCCGCGGATGCCCCCACCTCCGCCACCCCTCGGCCGCTCACGCCGCCGGACCGCCCCTTCCTTCGACCCTGCACTCGACGACACCGAACTCGTCGACGTACGAGGGCAATTGGCGCAGGGCCGCTGGACCCGGGCCCGCGCGTTACTCGCCGCGACCGGCGACGACTGGGACCGTCGCGGCCACCGCCTCGTCGTACTCGCCCAGGTCACCGGCGCCGCCGCCTGGGCCGGCGACTGGCTGCTCGCCGAGCCCGAGAGCGCCGACGCCACCACCCTCCTCGCCTGCGCCGCCGTCTTCGGCGCGCTGCGCGGCAAGGAGCCCCAGGACCGCGCACGCGACGCCTGCCGACGGGCCGCGGCGCGCGCACCCGACGACCCGACGCCCTGGCTCGGCCTGCTGCTGATCGCCCGTTCCCTCGGTACGGAGGAGGAGGTCACCCAGCTCTTCGACCAGGTGCGGCTGCGCCACCCCGAGCACCATCACGCCCACCACCTGATGACCGCCCGCCTCGCCGAACGCAGACCGGACACCGGCCGCGACCCCCTCCACGAGGTGTACGACTTCGCCGCCTGGGCCGCGGAACAGGCCCCCGCGGACTCCCCGCTCGCCGTACTCCCCGTGGTGGCGCACGCCGAGCGCTACCGCGCCCTCGCCGTCGCGGGCCAGGAGCCCAAGGACCCCGTCGCGTCCGGCCATTGGACGGGGCGCCGCGCCCGCCAGGTGATGAAGGCGGCCTTCGACTGGTGGCTGGAGTGGGAGCACGAGGGGCACCCGCGTCACCACGTCGACCTCAACTTCCTCGCCCACGCGAAGTTCTGCGAGGGCAGAGCCGCCGAGGCGGCCGCCCTCTTCCACCGCATCGGGCCGCATGCCACCACGGCTCCGTGGTCCTACCCCGACCGGGACCCCCACAAGGCTTTCAACGCCGCGCGCAATGCCGCGCTCGGCACCGCGTAACTCCTCACCGAAGGGACAACCCCCGCCATGTCGACGGGCAGATCGAGCACGAGCGTGCAGAGCGACAGCGACAGCGGAAGCGAGATTCGTACGTACAAGGGGCAGGAGCGGGCCCTGCGCGCGGGCCGCCTCGGCACGACCGGCCTGCTGCTGTCCGTACTGGCCGCGAGCGCCCCGCTGATGGTCGTCGCCGGTGTCATGCCCACCACATACGGCGTCATGGGCATCGTCGGCCAGCCCCTGCTCTTCGTCATCCTCGGCGTGGTCCTGATGCTGTTCAGTGTCGGATACGCCGAGATGAGCCGGCACGTCCACAACGCCGGCGCCTTCTACGCGTACATAGCCCGCGGCCTCGGCCCGACCGCCGGCGCGGGCGCCTCCGTGGTTGCCCTCGTCGCGTACAGCGCCATGCAGGTCGGCATCTACGGCATCCTCGGCTTCGAGATCTCCGGGATCTTCGCCACCTACCTCGACATCACGTTCGCCTGGTGGGTCCCGGCGTTCGTCGCCGTCGTGGTCGTCGGCGCGCTCGGCTGGCTCAAGATCGACCTCAACGCCAAGGTGCTCGGCGTCCTGCTGGTCGTCGAGTGCGCGCTCGTCGTGATCTTCGACGTGGCGGCGATCACCGACCCGGGCAAGGGAGGCCTGTCGCTCCAGGCGTTCAACCCCGAGACCCTCACCGGCGCCGGACTCGGCACCGCCCTCTGCTTCTGCATCGCCGCCTTCGTCGGCTTCGAGCAGGCCCCGGTGTACGCGGAGGAGACCAGCCGCCCCCAGATCGTCGTATCCCGCGTGATGTTCCTCGCGGTCGGATACGCCGCACTCTTCCTCGCCCTCAGCGCCTGGGCGCTCAGCGTCGCCACGGGGCCCGGCCAGATCGTCAAGGTGGCGGGGGAACAGGGACCCGGTCTTCTCTTTGGCCTCACCGAGAGCAGGCTCGGCTCCACCTTCACCGACGTACTCCATGTCCTGTTCGTGACCGGCATGTTCGCGGCACTGCTCAGCTTCCACAACGTCGTCGCGCGGTACGCCTTCGCCATGGGCCGCGAGGGCCTGCTGCCCGCCGCCTTCGGCCGTACGAACAAGACGAGCGGCGCACCCGCCGCGGGCTCGCTGCTCCAGTCCGTCATCTCCTTGGTCGTCGTCCTCGCTTTCGCGGTCACCGACGACACGCCGGCGGGCGACCCGACCGTGCCCGTGCTGCACCTGTTCACCTGGATGGGCAATGTCGGCGCGCTCGGCGTCATCCTGCTGATGGCCGCCGCATCTCTCGCGGTCATCGCCTTCTTCGTACGCCGTGGTGCCGGCCGCACGCAGGCGGGGCGGCTGGTGGCTTCCGGGATCGCCGGGCTCGCCCTCCTGGCCATCGCCGTCTATACGGTGAAGGACTTCGACGTGCTCGTGGGCGCCGGCCCCGGGTCCTCCCTGAGCTGGATCCTGCCGGGCGTCATCGGTGTCGCCCTGGTCGGGGGGCTGGTGTACGGCGCGGTTCTGCGCGCGGCGAAGCCGGAGGTGCATGCCAGGATCGGCCTGGGCAACGAGGCGTTCCAGCTGGAGAAGGCCGCCGAGTCGGAGAGCGCCGCCGCCAAGGTGTGACGGAAGTCTGACGATCACCTGCGGCCCCTGGCCTCCGGGGGCCGCAGGTGCTCAGATCTAGCTGTGACTCCTCAATCACCGGAACCGGACGGCGGCGGCGCACCCGTCGGCCGCCGCCTCGTCCTCGGCATGCTGGGCCTCGGCGCAGCCGGCGTGGCCACCGCGCCGTACCTCCAGAGCGGCCTGGACTCCTTCCTCGGCTCGGCGGCGGAGAAGGACCCGACGGGCCTGACCGGCCTGCTCCCCAACGGCGGCGGCTTCCGCTACTACTCGGTCGCCTCGTCCGTACCGCGCAAGGGCCCGCACAACTACCGGCTCAAGATCGACGGCCTGGTCGAGCGGCCCACCACGTACACGCTCGACGATCTGCGCGGAATGCCGCAGACCCGGATCGTGCGCGACGTCCAGTGCGTCACGGGATGGCGGGTCCCCGAAACTCCCTTCGAGGGTGTGGAGCTGTCGCGGCTGCTGGCCGCCGCAGGCGTGAAAGCGGAGGCCAAGGCGGTCCGCTTCACGTGCTTCGACGGTACGTACAGCGAGAGCCTCACCCTCCAACAGACCCGCAGAAAAGACGTCCTGGTGTCCCTTCGCATGCAGGACAAGCCGCTCAGCCATTCCCATGGCGGCCCGGTGCGGCTGTATGTCGCACCCATGTACTTCTACAAGTCGGCGAAATGGCTCTCCGGCATCACCCTCACCCCTGAGGTGCAGCCCGGATACTGGGAGAAGCTCGGCTATGACGTCGACGCGTGGGTCGGCCGGTCGAACGGACGCGACGATGCTCCTACAGTCTGAAGAGCCTGAACTGCCCGTCCGCATCAGGCGGTTCACCCGCTTCGAGCGCTGGATCCATCGCACCACCGCAGGCCTGACCCTCCTGTGCGTCGCGACGGCGGCCTGTCTGTACGTACCCCCGCTCGCCGAACTCGTCGGCCGCAGGCACCTGGTGGTCACCGTGCACGAGTGGTCGGGGCTGCTGATCCCCGCACCGTTCGTCCTTGGCCTGGCCTCCCGGGCGTTCCGCTCCGATCTGCGCAGGCTCAACCGGTTCGGGCCGCACGACCGGCATTGGCTGCGGGCCGCGCTGCGCCGGGACCACCGCCACGAGTCGCGCCCCGCCGGGAAGTTCAACGCCGGCCAGAAGGTCTACGCGAGCTGGATCGCGGGCGCGGTGCTCGTCATGCTCGGCACCGGCCTGCTGATGTGGTTCACGGACCTGGCCCCGCTGCTCTGGCGTACGAGCGCCACGTTCGTCCACGACTGGCTGGCACTCGCCATGGGCCTCGTCGTCGCGGGCCATGTGGGGATGGCCCTGATGCGGCCGGAGTCCCGGCGCGGCATGCGCACCGGGACTGTCGACCGCGAATGGGCGGAGCTCGAACACCCGCTGTGGGCAGCGGAGTCGAAGGATCTACAAGCTCTACAGGACGAGTGACAGCAGCAGGACGAAGCCCAGCGCGACCACCGAAAGGATCGTCTCCATCACCGACCACGTCTTGATCGTCTGGCCGACATCCATGCCGAAGTACTCCTTCACCAGCCAGAACCCGGCGTCATTGACATGGCTGAAGAAGAGCGAGCCCGCACCGACAGCCAGCACCAGCAGCGCCGCGTGCGACGTCGACATGTCGGCTGCCAGCGGCGCGACCAGACCGGCCGCCGAGATGGTGGCCACCGTCGCCGAGCCCGTCGCGAGCCGGATGGCGACGGCGATCAACCAGGCCAGCAGGAGCGTCGGTATCGCCCAGTTCTTGGAGAAGTCCAGGATCATCTGGCCCACGCCCACGTCGATGAGCGTCTGCTTGAAGCCGCCGCCCGCACCCACGATCATCAGCACGCCGGCGATCGGCGCGAGGGACTTCTCGACGGTCGAGGAGAGCCGGTCCTTGGTGAAACCGGCGGCCCGGCCCAGCGTGAACAGGCCGACCAGCACCGCAGCGAGCAGCGCGATCAGCGGCGAGCCGATGACGTCCGTGACCCGCTGGACGGCGTTCTCCGGGTCGTTGACCACGATGTCGACGCCCGCCTTGGCCAGCATCAGCACGACCGGCAGCAGCACGGTGGCTACGGTGGCGCCAAAGCCCGGACGACGCTCCAAGTCCTCGGAGGGACGCGTCGGAATCATCTTCTCCGGCGCCTGGATGTCCACCCAGCGGGCGGCGTACTTCGAGAAGAGCGGGCCCGCGATGATCACGGTCGGGATCGCGACGAGCACACCGAGGCCAAGCGTGACACCGAGGTTGGCGCCGATCGCGTCGATCGCGACCAGCGGTCCCGGGTGCGGCGGGATCAAGCCGTGCATGACCGACAGGCCGGCCAGCGCCGGAACACCGATACGCATCAGCGAGTAGTTGCCGCGCTTGGCGACGAGCAGTACCACCGGGATCAGCAGCACGATGCCGACCTCGAAGAAGAGGGGCAGACCGATGATGCTCGCGATCAGCACCATCGCCCACGGCATCGCACGGCCGCTCGCCTTCGCGAGGATCGTGTCGACGATCTGGTCGGCGCCGCCGGAGTCGGCGAGCAGCTTGCCGAGGATCGCGCCGAGCGCGATCAGGACGCCGACGCCCGCGACCGTATTGCCGAGGCCCGTCGAGAAGCTGGTGATCGCTTTGTCGAGGGGGGCACCCGCGAACGCACCGAGCGCCAGCGACCCGATGGTCAGCGCCAGGAAGGCGTGGAGCTTGAACTTCGTAATGAGCAGGACGATGACGGCAATGCCGGCGAGGACTGCTATGCCCAACTGGCCGTTGCCCGCCGAGGTGATCGGCTCGACGACGCCCGCTGCCAGCGTCTCGACGCTGAGACTGGTCACGGTGTTCCTTCCTTCTGCTTGCTGCCGAGCCGGCGCAGGGCCGCGGCGGCTCGCTCGGTGATGTCTTCCGGTGTGCCGGTGACGTCGACGGACACGCCCGCCTCGTCCTCCTGCAGCGGCTGGAGGGCGGCGTACTGCGAATCGAGCAGCGCGGCGGGCATGAAGTGGCCCTTGCGCTCCCGCATCCGTGACTCGATCAGCTCGCGGTCGCCGGTGAGATGGAGAAACACGGCGTCGGGAGCGGCCGCGCGCAGCCGGTCGCGGTAGGACCGCTTGAGCGCGGAACTGCTCACCACCCCGCCGAGCCCCGCCCGGCTGTGCGCCCACTGCCCGATCGCATCGAGCCAGGGCCACCGGTCCGTGTCGTCGAGCGGGGTTCCGGCCGACATCTTGGCGATGTTGGCCGGGGGGTGGAAGTCGTCGCCCTCGGCGTACGGAACGCCGAGCCGGTCGGCGAGCAGGGGACCGATGGTGGTCTTGCCGGTCCCTGCCACGCCCATCACCACGACGACGTGGGGGCTGTTCATGTGTGGATGCCTCGCTGTCTTCATCGACATCGGTCCGTACGACATCGGTCCGTACGACACCGGTCCGTACGACATCGGTCCGTAACGACATCGATCCGTCGGCTGTCGCGACGCTGTCGGGCTGTCGCCGCGCCAAGGAAACCCTTTAGATACGACGTATTCAAGAGCCTGTGACATAAACGTCGTACTTTTGAGTGCCGAAGGGTGCCCCGTACGCTGAGCCCATGGAGAATCAGGCCCGGGGACTGCACGCGCAGCTGCTGGAGAGCCTCGGCCCTGCGATCACAGCCGGTGAGTACGCTCCCGGCAGCGTGTTGCGCACGGACGAGCTGGCTCAGCACTTCGACGTCTCGCGCACCGTCGTCCGCGAGGCCGTCCGGGTCCTGGAGTCGATGCACCTCGTGGAGTCCCGGCGCCGGGTGGGCGTGACCGTACGCCCCACCGAGGAGTGGAATGTCTACGATCCGCAGGTCATCCGGTGGCGGCTGGCCGGCGCGGACCGGCCGCGCCAGCTGCGCTCACTGACCGTGCTGCGCTCCGCCGTGGAGCCGGTCGCCGCCGGGCTCGCCGCCCGGTTCGCGACCCCGGAGCAGTGCGCGGATCTCACGGAACACGCGCTCGGCATGGTCGCGACCTCGCGCGGCCGGCAGCTCGACGCGTACCTCGTGCACGACATCGCCTTCCACCGGGTCGTGCTGCGAGCCTCGGGCAATGAGATGTTCGCCCGGCTCGGCGATGTGGTCGCCGAGGTCCTGAGCGGACGTACCAGGCACCAGGTGATGTTCGAGGATCCGGACCCGGCGGCCGTCACCCTGCATGTCCAAGTCGCCGAAGCCGTAAGGGAAGGCGACGCCGCGCGCGCGGAGGAGCTGACGCGCCGGATCGCCGTCGGGGCCCTTCAGGAGCTCGATGTCCTCGCCCCATAATGTCCACCCCTTTATCCTTTTTGACGTTTTAAATCAACTCGCTGTTCACTCTTGACGCTTCTATGTCTCACCTCCGAGCATTCAGCGCATGGTCTTGTCAGACAGCCGGACAGGTGGCGGCGCACCCCGGCGCATCAGTGCGATGGAAGCCGTCCTCACCCACCTCCGGGACGCCATAGAGCGGGGTGAACTCGCCGTCGGCGAGAAGCTCCCTACGGAGGCCGAGCTCGGAAAGCGCTTCGAGGTCAGCCGTTCCGTCGTACGGGAGGCCCTGCGCGCACTCCAGGCGCTCGGCCTCACGGTGTCCAGGGCCGGCAAGGGGACGTACGTCGCAGCGAGCGGACCCGACCAGAACCCGATCTTCGGCGCGTACTCCGCCCGGGACCTGCTCGAAGTGCGACGGCACGTCGAGATCCCCGTCGCGGGTTACGCTGCTACCCGGCGCACGCAGGACGACGTGGACCTGCTGACGCACCTGATCGGGAAGATGGAGCAGGAGCCCGACCCCACCGCATGGGTGGCGCTCGACATGCTCTTCCACATCTCCGTCGCCCAGGCGTCGGGCAACCCTGTCTTCCACAAGATCATCGAAGAGATCAGGGACGCCCTCGCCCGGCAGTCAACCTTCCTGAACCAACTCGGGGACCGACGACGCCAGTCGGACCTCGAGCACCGGGCCCTCGTAGAGGCGATTGTCGGCGGCTCCGAGGGGGCGGCGGTGCAGGCCATGGCCGCTCACCTCGAACACGTCGAGATCACTCTCAACACCATCGTGCGGCCCGGTACCGCACAGCACCCCCCAAATGAAGGCGAAGAAACAGCATGAGCGACCGCACCCTCCCTGCGGCCCCCGCCGGTCCCACCGATCCTGTGTCGACATCCCCACATGTCGACGCGGGTGACGAGGGTTACAGCAAAGACCTGAAGTCCCGCCACATCAACATGATCGCCATCGGCGGAGCGATAGGCACCGGCCTCTTCCTCGGCGCCGGCGGCCGCATGGCCGGAGCCGGCCCCTCGCTGGCCATCGCGTACGCAGTCTGCGGCGTCTTCGCCTTCTTCGTCGTCCGCGCACTCGGAGAGCTGGTCCTCTACCGCCCGTCCTCGGGCGCCTTCGTGTCGTACGCCCGTGAGTTCATGGGCGAGAAGGGCGCGTTCGCCGCGGGCTGGCTGTACTTCCTCAACTGGTCGACCACCGCAGTGGCGGACATCACAGCAGCCGCGACGTACGCCCATTTCTGGGCCATGTTCAGCGACGTACCGCAGTGGCTGCTCGCACTGATCGCCCTCGCCGTCGTCCTCGCCGCGAACCTGATCTCGGTGAAGTACTTCGGTGAGATGGAGTTCTGGTTCGCGATCATCAAGGTCGGCGCGCTCGTCGCCTTCATGTGCGTCGGCATCTTCCTGGTCGTCACCCAGCACGAGCTCGGCGGCCACACCCCCGGCCTCTCCACCGTCACCGACGGCGGCGGCCTGTTCCCGGTCGGCATGCTGCCGATGCTCCTCGTGATCCAGGGCGTCGTCTTCGCGTACGCCTCGGTCGAGCTGTGCGGCGTCGCCGCCGGTGAGACCAAGAACCCCGAGAAGATCATGCCGAAGGCGATCAACTCGATCATGTGGCGCGTCGGTCTCTTCTACGTCGGCTCGGTCGTGCTGCTCGCGCTGCTGCTCCCGTACACGGCGTACTCCGGCAACGAGAGCCCCTTCGTCACCGTCATGAACAAGCTCGGCGTCGCCGGCGCCGCTGACGTGATGAACCTCGTCGTGCTGACCGCGGCCCTCTCCAGCCTCAACTCGGGCCTGTACTCGACCGGCCGCATCCTGCGCTCGATGGCCCTGTCGGGCTCCGCGCCCAAGTTCACCGGCCGGATGAACAAGGGCCAGGTGCCCTACGGCGGCATCCTGCTGACCGCGAGCTTCGGCGTCCTCGGCGTCGGCCTCAACTACGTCATGCCCGGCGAGGCCTTCGAGATCGTCCTGAACTTCGCGTCGATCGGCATCCTCGGCACCTGGGGCATGATCATGCTCTGCTCGCTGCTCTTCTGGCACCGCTCGAAGGACGGCCGGGTCACCCGCCCCGCCTACCGGCTGCCGTGGGCCCCGTACACGCAGATCGTCACGCTGTTCTTCCTCGCCAGCGTTGTCTTCCTGATGTGGTGGGGCGGCGGCGTGGGCCGTACGACCGTGATGTGCCTGCCGCTGATCGCGGCGGCGCTGGTCGGCGGCTGGTACCTGGTCCGCAACCGGGTCGCCACGCTGGCCGCAGACCGCCACGAGCGCGTCTAGCAGCACCGTTCGTATCGTCTGGCAGCACCTTTCGATACGACGAGGAGGGCGGCACCCCACGCGGGGTGCCGCCCTCCTCGCATTGCGGCGAGCATTGTTACGGGCGCTTCTCCGGGCGGTGCTGGGAACGCACCTGCTGCAGCCGCGCCGCCGCAGCCGCCAGAATCATCTCCAGCGCCGCCGGATACCCACTGCGCCCCATCTCGGCCACCAGAACCGGCGCCGCGGCGGCGATATGCGGATGGCTGTCCGCCGGAAGCCGCGCGTACGTCCGCCGCCACGTCTCCTCCTCCGCCTTCCGCGCGCCCGGCGGAAGCACGAACACCGCCGCGTCCAGCGCCGCGAAGGCCAGCGTCTGGTCGACGAACACGTGGTAGATCCGCACCGCCTCGGGGTCGGGGAAACCCGCCCCGCGCAGAATGCCCAGGATCGTCTCCACCGACCGGGTCTCATTCGCCCGCCCCGTCACCCGCGCGCACGTCAGCATCGCCGCCTGCGGATGCGCCTGGTAGTCGGAATGCATCATCAGACCCAGCGTCCGCAGGTCCGCCCGCCACTCCCCGGTCGGCCGGAACCGGCGCAGCGTACGGCCGATGAGCTCGTCGGCGACCGCGAGCAGCAGATCATCGGTGTCCCGGAAGTACCGGTAGAGCGCGCTCGGATCCGCACCCAGCGCCGCCCCGAGCCGCCGCACGGTGAGCGCCGCTGCCCCGTGCTCGTGGATCAGGCGCAGCGCCGTCTCGACGATCAGCTCCTCGGAGAGGACGGTTCCCTGCTTGGTGGGGCGTCTGCGCCGCCGCCCCTCCTCGGGCACCACTCGCTCGCTCATGGCCGGGACCTTACGACAACGCCGTTGACGTGTGAAGGGTCCGGAGAGTTCGATGTGCCGCCATCGGGGCCGTTGTAGGCCCCTCGGTGAAGGAGCGAGCGATGTCGCCTTCGAAAACCCCGTACGCCGGCGACCCACCGGCCCGGGGCGGGCTGCCCAAGACCCTCGGCGTTGCGGACGGCTTCGCCATCGCCGCCTCCAGCACGGCGGCCACCACCAGCATCGGCATCGGACTCGGCGTCACCGCGGGCGTGGTCGGCCTGCACCTGCCGATCATCATGCTGCTGGCCTTCCTCCCCGTCCTCGGGATCGCGAGTGCGTACGCCCGGCTCAACAAGGCCGAGCCCAACATGGGCAGCGGCTACGTCTGGGTTGGCCGCTCCCTCAGCCCCTGGCTGGGCTTCCTCGTCGGCTGGATCAGCCTTGTCGCGACGGTCGTCTTCCTCGCGTACACCACCGCGGTCACCGGCTCTGCTCTCCTCCAGCTCGCGGCCGGGGCGGGGCTGCGCAGCGTCGCCGGGCTGGCCCTCGACCCCGAATCCACCGCGCAGTCCACCGCGCTCGGCATTCTGGTCCTGATCGCCGTCACCCTCACCGCCGTCACCGGCCTGCGCTCCGCCGCGAATCTGCAGAAGTACCTGCTCGTGTTCGAGTACGCGGTCCTGCTCGGCTTCTGCGGTTACGGACTCTTCGCCGGCCCGCACCCCTTCAGTCTCGACTGGCTGAACCCCTTCACCATCCCGTCCGGGCAAGCCCTCGCCCAGGGTCTGCTCCTCTCGGTCTTCTGCTACTGGGGGTTCGAGTCCTCGTTCAGCGTGAACGAAGAAGTCCGCGACCCGCAGGACGCTTCCAAGGCCGGACTGATCACGCTCTTCACCATGCTGGGCCTCTTCCTGCTCGGCTCCTTCGCTTTCCAACGTGTCCTGACCCAGGACGAGCTGGCCGGCCACGGAGCCCAGGGCCTCACCTTCTTCGGCGACCGTCTCGCCGATCAGCCGCTCGCCGCGCTCCCGCTGATCGCCCTCACCTTCTCCGCCGTCGCCTCGCTCCAGGCCGGTGTGATCCCCACCGTGCGCGGCATGTTCGCGATGAGCCGCGACCGTACGATGGGCCCGCTCTGGATGAGGATCAGCCCCCGGTACGGAACTCCGGCGGCCGGTACGGTCGCGATCGGTTGCATCGCGGCTGCCGTCGCAGTCCTCTCCCTTGTCATCCCGAAGATCGGCGACCTGATCCTGGCCTCGGTCAACGCGATCGGCATCGTCGTCTCCCTCTACTACGCCCTCACCGCGCTGGCCGCCGCCGTACGTTTCCGCTCCACGCCCCGCGTCGTGGTGCTGCCCGTACTCAGCGCGGCCGTCCTCCTCGGCCTCGGCGGCTATCTCGGCTGGAGCTTCTACACCTCCGCCGACCACTTCGAAATCAGCCCGGACAACGGCTGGTTCATGCTCCTGTGCCCGGCGATCATGCTGCTGAGCGGAGTCGTGGCGGCGGCCTGGGCGAAGTGGGTCCGCAAGTCCCCGTACTTCGTCACCGGACGCGGCACCGACCCGGAGACAGTCCCCGTGACCGTCTGACCCCTCACACCGAACTCCTACCGAAGGAACTCGCACCATGCGCCACACCACCGCCGACCTGGTCTTCACGGGCGGCCCCGTCCTCACCCTCGACGCGGCCCGCAGCCGGGCCACTACCGTCGCCGTCACCGGCGACCGGATCACCGCCGTGGGCCACGACGAGGTGCGCGACCTCATAGGCCCGAAGACCGAGGTCGTCGACCTCGCCGGGCGGCTGCTGGTCCCCGGCTTCCAGGACGCCCACGTCCACCCCGTATCGGCCGGCCTGGAACTGGCGCAGTGCGACCTGACGGCCGTCCGTACGGCAGCGGAAACCGTCGCAGCCGTACGGGCGTACGCCGAAACCCACCCCGAGCGGGAGTGGATCACCGGCGGCGGCTGGTCCATGGAGGCGTTCGACGGCGGCAGCCCCACCAAGGACCTGCTCGACGCCGTCGTCCCCGACCGCCCCGTCTACCTGCCCAACCGCGACCATCACGGCGCCTGGGCGAACAGCCGTGCCCTGCACCTCGCGGGCATCGACCGCACCACCCCGGACCCCGCCGACGGGCGCATCGAGCGGGACGCTTCCGGCGAGCCCACCGGGCTCCTCCAGGAGGGCGCCATGAACCTGGTCGCCCGCCTCACCCCGCCGTCCACGCCCGCCGACCGCCTCGCCGCCCTGCTGCGCGCCCAGCGCCTGCTCCACTCGTACGGCATCACCGCCTGGCAGGACGCCATCGTCGGCACCTTCGGCTCGATGGCCGACCCGGCCGACGCCTACCTCGCCGCGGCCCGCGACGGCTCACTCACCGCCCGCGTCGCGGGCGCCCTGTGGTGGGACCGTGAACGCGGTGCCGAGCAGATCCCCGAACTGGCCGCGCGCCGCGCCGAACTGAGCCACGGCCGGTTCCGCGCCGGATCGGTCAAGCTCATGGTCGACGGGGTCGCCGAGACAGGCACCGCCGCCCTCATCGACCCCTACCTGGACAGCTGCGGCTGCGCCACCGCCAACCGCGGCACCCGCTTCATCGACCCCGCCGACCTGCGCGCGTACGTCACCGAGCTGGACGCCCTCGGCTTCCAGGCCCACTTCCACGCCCTCGGCGACCGCGCCGTACGCGACGCCCTGGACGCCGTCGAAGCCGCCCGCACCGCCAATGGCACGCGCGACACCCGCCCGCACCTCGCCCACCTCCAGATCGTCCACCCCGACGACATCGGCCGCTTCCGGCAACTCGGCGCCACCGCCAACATCCAGCCACTGTGGGCTTCGCACGAGCCGCAGATGGACGAGCTGACCATCCCCTTCCTCGGGGAGGAACGAGCCGGGTGGCAGTACCCGTTCGGAGCGCTGCTGCGCGCCGGCGCCACCCTCGCCGCGGGCAGCGACTGGCCGGTCAGCAGCCCCGACCCGCTGCACGGCATCCACACCGCCGTGAACCGGATCGAGCCGGAAGGCAAGGGCCCCGTCTTCTTCCCGGAGGAGCGCATCGGCCTGACGGACGCCATCGCCGCGTACACGGCGGGCTCCGCGTATGTGAACCACCTCGACGACACCGGGAGCGTGCGCGCCGGGGCCCTCGCGGACCTGGTGGTGCTCGACCGCGACCTGTACGCCGCCCCGCCCGAGGAGATCGCCGCGACCCGCGTCGCCCGGACGTACGTGGGTGGCCAGAAGGTCTACGACGCCGGTCTGTAGACGGGTACGGTGCGCAGGCGGGGCTCGTATCGGCGCGTACGGAAGGAAGTTCGCATATGTCACAGCAGGTCCAAGGGGTCGTCTCCCCGGGCAGGAACCGGCCCGTGCGGGTCGAGACCATCCTCGTCCCCGACCCCGGCCCGGGCGAGGCCGTCGTAAAGATCCAGGCCTGCGGGGTGTGCCACACCGACCTGCACTACAAACAGGGCGGCATCAACGACGACTTCCCCTTCCTCCTCGGCCACGAGGCGGCCGGCATCGTCGAGTCGGTCGGCGAGGGCGTCACCGATGTCGCCCCGGGAGACTTCGTCATCCTCAACTGGCGTGCCGTGTGCGGCCAGTGCCGGGCCTGCCTGCGCGGCCGCCCCCAGTACTGCTTCGACACGCACAACGCCGAACAGAAGATGACCCTGCTCGACGGCACCGAGCTGTCCCCGGCGCTCGGCATCGGAGCGTTCGCCGAGAAGACCCTGGTCGCGGCCGGCCAGTGCACCAAGGTCGACCCGGCCGTGTCGCCCGCCGTCGCGGGTCTTCTCGGCTGCGGCGTCATGGCGGGCATCGGAGCCGCCATCAACACCGGCCAGGTCGGCCGCGGCGACTCGGTCGCCGTCATCGGCTGCGGCGGCGTCGGCGACGCGGCGATCGTCGGCTCCCGGCTCGCCGGGGCGGGCAGGATCATCGCCGTCGACATCGACGACCGCAAGCTGGAGACCGCCCGCACCATGGGCGCCACCCACACCGTCAACTCCCGCTCACGGACCCCGTTGAAGCCATTCGCGAGCTGACCGGCGGATTCGGCGCGGACGTCGTGATCGAGGCGGTGGGCCGGCCCGAGACGTACAAGCAGGCCTTCTACGCCCGCGATCTCGCCGGCACCGTCGTCCTCGTCGGCGTGCCCACCCCCGACATGCGGATCGATCTCCCGCTCATCGACGTCTTCGGCCGCGGCGGCTCGCTCAAGTCCTCCTGGTACGGCGACTGTCTGCCGTCCCGCGATTTCCCGATGCTCATCGACCTGCACCAGCAGGGCCGTATCGACCTCGGCGCCTTCGTCACCGAGACCATCGCGCTCGGCGACGTGGAGAAGGCCTTCGAGCGGATGCACGAGGGCGACGTCCTGCGTTCCGTGGTGGTCTTCTGATGGCCGCCCGCATCGACCACCTCGTCACGTCCGGCACCTTCTCGCTCGACGGCGGCACCTGGGACGTCGACAACAACGTCTGGATCGTCGGCGACGACAACGAGGCGATCGTCATCGACGCCGCCCACGACGCGCAGGCCATCGCTGCCGCACTCGGCGGCCGTACGCTCCGCGCCGTCGTCTGCACACACGCGCACAACGACCACATCGACGCGGCCCCGGCCCTCGCCGCCGCCACCGGCGCCCCGGTCCTGCTCCACCAGGACGATCTCCCGCTCTGGAAGCAGACCCACCCGGACCGCGCCCCCGACGGCGAGCTCACGGACGGCCAGACCCTCACGGTCGGCGGCACCACGCTCACGGTCCTGCACACACCCGGCCACGCACCCGGCGCCGTCTGTCTCTACGCTCCCGAGCTGTCCACGGTCTTCACCGGCGACACGCTCTTCCGGGGCGGCCCGGGCGCCACCGGGCGTTCCTTCTCGGACTTCCCGACGATCGTCGACTCGATCCGCGACCGGCTGCTGACCCTGCCGCCGGACACGGAGGTCCGTACGGGCCACGGCGACGGCACCACCATCGGCGCGGAGGCCCCGCACGTACAGGAATGGATCACCAGGGGGCACTGACCAGGGGCGCGGGTCGGGCGCTGAAAACAGAAAACCTCCCAGTTGAACTGGGAGGTTTTCGCTGGTGTCCGAGGGGGGACTTGAACCCCCACGCCCGATAAAGGGCACTAGCACCTCAAGCTAGCGCGTCTGCCATTCCGCCACCCGGACAAGGTGTCTGTCTCGCGGCCCTGGGCCGTTCCGACGTGGAAAACCATAGCAAACATTCAGACCCCCTGATCACACCACCTGACCGGGTAGCGGGAGGATGAGGGGGACCACCAGCACCGCCAGTGTGAGGAAGCAGCGTGAGCGAGTCGAAGAGGGCCGACAGGCCCGACAGGGCCGAGGGGGCCAAGCCGGTCTCGGGCCAGGACGAGGTCGTCGACCTGTGCCGTGACCTGATCCGGATCGACACCAGTAACTACGGGGACCACTCGGGGCCGGGGGAGCGGGCCGCCGCCGAGTACGTCGCGGAGAAGCTCGCCGAGGTGGGGCTGGAGCCGCAGATCTTCGAATCCCACCCGGGACGGGCGTCGACCGTGGCCAGGATCGAGGGCGAGGACCCGTCCAAGCCCGCGCTGCTCATCCACGGTCACACCGACGTCGTACCGGCCAACGCCGACGACTGGACACACCACCCCTTCGCGGGAGAGATCGCCGACGGCTGTGTGTGGGGCCGGGGCGCGGTCGACATGAAGGACATGGACGCGATGACCCTCGCGGTCGTACGCGACCGGATGCGCAGCGGGCGCAAGCCGCCGCGCGACATCGTGCTGGCGTTCCTCGCCGACGAGGAGGCGGGCGGTACGTACGGGGCGCGGCATCTCGTCGACAAGCACCCGGATCTCTTCGACGGCGTCACGGAGGCGATCGGCGAGGTCGGCGGCTTCTCCTTCACCGTCAACGAGAACCTGCGGCTGTATCTCGTCGAGACGGCGCAGAAGGGCATGCACTGGATGCGCCTCACCGTGGACGGCACGGCCGGCCACGGCTCGATGACCAACAACGACAACGCGATCACCGAGCTGTGCGAGGCCGTCGGGCGGCTCGGGCGGCACAAGTGGCCGGTCAGGGTCACCAAGACCGTGCGCTCGTTCCTGGACGAGCTCTCGGACGCGCTGGGCACCCCGCTCGACCCCGAGGACATGGACGCGACGCTCGCCAAGCTCGGCGGCATCGCGAAGATGGTCGGCGCGACGCTCCGCAACTCCGCCGCCCCCACCATGCTCGGCGCCGGCTACAAGGTGAACGTGATCCCGGGCCAGGCGACCGCGCATGTCGACGGGCGCTTCCTGCCGGGGTACGAGGACGAGTTCCTTGCCGATCTCGACCGCATCCTCGGCCCGCGCGTGCGGCGCGAGGACGTGCACGGCGACAAGGCGCTGGAGACCAGCTTCGACGGGGATCTCGTCGACGCGATGCAGGTGGCGCTCAAGGCCGAGGACCCCATCGCGCGCGCCGTCCCGTACATGCTCTCCGGCGGTACGGACGCGAAGTCCTTCGACGACCTGGGGATCCGCTGCTTCGGCTTCGCACCGCTGAAGCTGCCGCCCGAGCTGGACTTCGCGGGCATGTTCCACGGAGTCGACGAGCGCGTGCCGGTCGACGGGCTGAAATTCGGCGTGCGCGTGCTCGACCGCTTTCTGGACAACTGCTGACTGGACAACTACCGGGCCGATACTCCAACTATTCGGCTGCACGTGCTACTTGACTGAAAAGAGTGAATGCGACCATAGGGTCGTAGCTTCATTACTTTCCCTTCGTTACAGGGTGTGCGGTCCGCGGCTGGGATCGCATTTGCCAACAAGGAGGAAAAGTAATGATCAAGAAGGTCGTCGCTGCTGCGGCTGCCACTGGTGGTCTGGTTCTCGCCGGCGCGGGAATGGCCGTCGCCGACGCGGGTGCCCAGGGTGCTGCTGTCAAGTCCCCCGGCGTGCTCTCGGGCAACGTCGTTCAGGCCCCGATCCACGTGCCGGTGAACGCGTGCGGAAACACGATCTCCGTGATCGGTCTCCTGAACCCCGCCTTCGGCAACACCTGCACCAACGCGTGACGTTGCGCTTCAACCCGTAAGGGTCTGAAGCCCCGGGCGGCCCCGGAGTGCGCGCCATGCACTCCGGGGCCGCTGGGCATTCCGCCCGCGGGCACGGACGTCCGCGGGCCTCGTTCGACGGCAGAAGTCAGGGGTACGAAGCTATGCGACAGGTCACCAGAAAAGGCCTGATCACCGTGGCGGCCGCCAGTGGCGTGCTGGCCATGAGCGGCGGCTACGCGCACGCCGGCTCAGGAGCCGACGGATCCACGTCGGACTCGCCGGGCGTGCTGTCGGGAAACACCGTGCAGGCGCCGGTGAATGTCCCGGTCAACGCGTGCGGGAACACCGTGAACGTCATCGGCGTACTGAATCCCGCAATGGGCAACAACTGCGTCAATGAATCCGGCAAAGCGAGCGGATCCAAGCCCGGCAGTGGCAAGAACAATGGCGGCGGAGCGTCCGCCGACGGACGGGCGAGCGATTCGCCCGGCGTCGGCTCGGGCAACACCGTCCAGGTGCCGGTCGACGTACCCGTGAACGCCTGCGGGAACACCGTCACCGTCGGCGGCCTCGGCAACAGCGCCGAGGGCAACACCTGCGGCAACAACTCCGGCGACACGACTCCGCCGGGATCCGGCGACGGGAAGCCGCCGACCGAGCCGGAGGAGCCGGGCAAGCCCGGAGAGCCCTCTGAGCCGGGGAAGCCCGGGGAGCCGGGCAACCCGGGCTCGCCGGTCGATCCGGAGAACCCCGGGGGGATCACCGGGCCGGACGATCCGTCGAAGCCGGGTACGCCGAACAACCCGGACACCCAGACGGTCACCCAGCCCAAGGGCACCGAGCTGCTGGCAGAGACCGGCGCGGGCCCGCTCGACCTGCTGATTCCGGCAGGCGCGGGGCTGCTGCTCGGCGGAGCGGTGCTCTACCACCGGGCCCGTCGCTCGGCGGCGTAACGGAAAAAGCACGCCGGTACAGCCCGGCATGAGACGGAGCGGGCCCCGCAGTGCGGGGCCCGCTCCGTCTTCACCAGGTGGCCCGCACCTGGCGGATGATCCGCCTGCGCAGCCGCACGCGGCGGCTGCCGTCGCGGTGCAGACTCAGTCGGTCCAACTCCCAGTGTCCGTACTCGGCATGGTCGGTCAGCAGACGGGTGGCGTCCTTGCGGGAGACCCCGCGCGGTACGTACACGTCGACAAATTCGTATTCCGGCATCGCATCTATTGTGCGGGCAGAGCCCCAGTACGGATAGCGTCTGCACTATGTCTGATGCTGCGCAGCCCACCGCTGCCGAGGTACGCGCCGCCGCCGAGGCGGTCAAAGTCGCGCTCGACCGTCACCTCGACGCGGTCGAACGTCGCACCGGGGACGACGATCCGGCCGTTTATGACGCGTTCAACGAGCTCGCCGCGGCCGCCGAGGCGTACGACGAGCGGCTCTACGACCGCTACGACGAGGTCACACCCTTCGAGATCCCCGGATCCGAGGAATCCCTGCCGCCGTACACGGGCCCCGAGGAGCCGAATGCGGTGAGTGTCCTGATCCGTCGCGATTACGCGGTGGTGGAGACGAAGCGCCTGCTCGCGCAGGCGCAGCGGATCGCCGACGCGGACCCTGACGTCGCCCTCGATGCCGCCCAGCGGGCCGGAACGGCGGCGATCGTCGGCGGCAGCGTCCATGCGGCCCTGGGTGTGCTCTTCGGCGAGTACGAACCGGATGAAATCGCATCCCGCCACAAGGAGTTCGGCCTTGCGGAGGGCGACTCCACCTTGTGGGTCGCAGCCGCGGAGGACCTGCCCGAGCCGGGGGAGTGGCTGTACGCCCCGTTCGAGCAGGCCGACCCGCAGCAGGTGGTGTGCCGCTTCGACGTCAGCTCGGTCTTCGACGACGAACTCGACGAGGTCGAAGGTCCCGAGCAGGACTGACCTGCTACGAGGCGGGCTGATCCGGCTCCGACGGGTCGGGACGCGCGGCGGGGGGCTGGAGGAGCGTGCGCAGGCGCGTCGTGCGGGGCCGGTCCGGGATCTGGGCAACTGCGTGCGGCAGCGCCTGGTCCACGCCGTGGACCACGGACAGGTGCCGCTCGGCCCGGCTGAACGCGGTGTAGACCCAGGGGCGGCTCAGCGCCGGTGCGGCGTCGCCCGGCAGTACGACCACCACGGCGGGCCACCGCATCCCGGCCGCCTGGTGCGCGGTGAGCGCCCAGGCGTGCCGGACCGCGGTCTCCACCCGGTCCTTGGGCACGACCACGGGTGTGCCCTCGCAGTCCAGGTGCAGGCCCTCGGCGTCCGCCGACACCACCGCACCCGGCAGTGTCCGGCCTGGCGCCGGTACGTACGCGATCCGGTCTCCCGGGTCGAAGCCGCCGAACCGGCCGGGGCCGGGGTTCAGCCGCTGCTTGAGCGCGGCGTTCAGCGCGCGGGTGCCCGCCGAGCCGCCGTGCCCGGGGGTGATCACCTGGGTCTGCCCGGCGGACAGCCCGAAGGCGCGCGGCACGGAATCGGCGACCAGCTGCACGGTGCGGTGCACCGCCTCTCCGGCGTCACGGACCGGGACGATCACCACCTCCTTGCCGGGTGCTTCGACCTGGTTCAGCTCGCCGATGCCGATACCGGAGACCAGCTCGCCGACGGGGCCGGGGTCGGGCGTACGCGAGACGATCTGCGGGCACGCGCGGGCGGCCAGCAGATCCCCGAACACCCGGCCCGCGCCTGCGGACGGGAGCACGCCGGGGTCGCCGCTGAGGACGAGTCTGGTGCCGTCGGGGAGCGACTCCACCAGGATCGCCGCGGTCTCCACGTCCAGCTGCGGAGCGTCCAGTACGACCAGGAGGTCGAGGGCGAGCGTGCCCTCCTCGTCCCGGCCGGGGCCTTCGGTTCCGGCGAGCAGGCCGGCGACGGTGACCGAGGCCGAGGCTTCCTCGACCGCCTCCGCGAGGCGCCTGCGGCCGTCCGTGCTGTGCGACGCGGCGTACGCCCGCAGGCCGAGCCCGCGTGCCACGTCGACCAGTGCGGCCGGTTCGGCGCGGGCCGCCTCGCCGCCGCTGTGTGCGACCAGGCCGTTCGCGGCGACGGCGCGGATCACTTCGGCGGCGGAGGGCGACGGGGCGGTGGTCGTGTCCCAGGCCGCCGCGTCGTCGAAGGTGCTGGCCAGCCGGGCGAGTCCGTCGGCCAGGCTCTCCTCGGCGAGGGCGTACCGTTCGAGCCCGAGCAGCGCCTCGGCTTCCGCATCGCCGGCCGCTTCCTCGCCCTCCTGCTGGGATTCCTGGGTAGCGTCAGCGACGGCGTCCTGGAAGACCAGCACCACGCCGTCGGCGATCGCGTTCTGAACGGCCTCGTCCGGGTCGGGCACCTTGTACTCGGCCAGCGCCTTGCGGACCGCGGCCGCCTCCAGCGCGGTGTGGCCCTGGAGCGCGGCCCGCTCCAGCAGCCACCCGACGAGCGCCGCCGTCCGGCGCTCGTCGCCGGGCCCGCACTCCGCGCCGAGCAGCGCCCGCGCGAATCCGTCGGCCTGCTCGGGCCGTACGCCCGGTACGGACAGCAGCTGCCAGGGGTCGTCGCGCAGCACCTGCCCGGCCTGCTCGCCGAGTACGCCGGCAACCGGACCGGCGAGTGCCTCCGGCGCCCCGCCCTCGGCCAGCACGGCCGCCACGGCTCGGGTCGCGTCCGCCGAAGTGGGCGCCGGGGCCGCGGTCTGTGGCGCCTGTACGGGCGCGGCCGGAGCGGCCGCGACGCGGCGCGGGGTCGCGAAGACGGCTCCTGCGGGCTTCTGGCCGCTCTCGACGGCGCGTACGGCGGCAAGTAGGTCGGCGGCCTGCCCGCTCAGCTTGGCCCCGGCCTCGACGGGAGCCGCCCGCTCGGCCTTGCGCTGCTCAATACGCTCACGCAACGCCCGCTGCGCGGCCAGTTCGGCCTCGGCCTCCGACAACTGCGGCACGGCCGCCGCACCTTCGCCCTCAGCGGCGCCCGTCTTGGCGACGGATTCTGCGTCGGCCTCGCTGTCCGGCGCACCGCTCCCCTGGGCAGGGGCATCCTCGGACTCGCGCGAAGGCAGATGTTCATCCCGACCCTGCCCGGCGCCGCCGTGTTCCTCGGCCGTAGCGGCCAATTCGCCGGCGGCAGTGGGGTCGTGCCGAGCGTTGGTCGCGGCCGGGCCGGCGTCGCTGTGCTCGTCGGCCGTGGCGGCCGGTTCGTCCGCCCCGGCCGACCCGTCGCCCGCGCCCTGCGCGGCCGGGTCGGCGTCAGCTGCGTCCGTTCCGGCACCGGGTGTCTCGGTGGCCGGGGCAGGGGCCTGTGCGTCCTCCCCGGCCGTCCCCGCCGACCGTGCGGGCGGCTCCGCGTCGGCCTCGGCCGTGGTCGGCTCCGGGGCCGTGTCGGGGGCCTCGGTTGCCGCGGTGGTGTCGCGGGCTTCGGCCGGGGATCCGGGGGTTTCCCCCCGGGGAAGCGCAGTCACAGCGTGCTCCAGTCCTGGTCGGGATAGCGGTGCACGGGCGCCGACACGTCGTCGAGCGCCTGGCAGATCTCGTCTGGAAGACTAAGCGCCTCCACTGACAATGCCTCCGTGAGCTGCTGAGCGTTGCGCGCGCCGACGATCGGGGCGACCACGCCGGGCCGGTCGCGGATCCACGCCAGCGCCACCTGGAGCGTGCTCGTCGCCAGCCCGTCCGCGGCCGTCGCGACCGCGTCCACGATGCGGCTCGCGGCGTCGTCGAGGTACGGGGCGACAAAGGCGGACAGGTCATCCGATGCGCCCCGCGAGTCGGCCGGGGTGGTGTTCCGGTACTTGCCGGTGAGTACGCCACGGCCCAGCGGCGACGACGGCAGCAGCCCGACCCCCAGGTCGAGCGCGGCCGGCAACACCTCCCGTTCCACGCCGCGCTGGAGCAGCGAGTACTCCATCTGCGTACTGGCGAGCCGGGTCCGTACGCCGGGCGCCGCAAGCTGCCAGGTGGCGGCCTTGGCCAGCTGCCAGCCACAGAAGTTGGACACCCCGGCGTACCGCGCCCGGCCGCTGCTGACCGCGATGTCGAGCGCCTGCAGCGTCTCGTCGAGCGGTGTCGCGGGGTCGAAGGCGTGGACCTGCCACAGGTCGACGTAATCCGTGCCGAGGCGTTCCAACGAGGCGTCGAGCGCGGCCAGAAGGTGGCCGCGGGAGGCGTCGAAACGCCGGTCGGGATCGGGCACGCTGCCCGCCTTGGTCGCGATGACCAGCTCACGCCGCGGTACGAGCCGTTCCACGAGCTGCCCGAGGACGTACTCCGCGTCCCCGTCGCCGTACACATCCGCCGTGTCGACGAGCGTGCCGCCCGCTTCCCAGAACACCTTCATCAGATCGGCGGCGTCGTGCTCATCGGTGTCCCGGCCCCACGTGAGGGTGCCGAGCCCGATCCGGGATACGCGCAGCCCCGTGCGCCCGAGATGCCTCTGCTCCATGGGCGCTGAGATTACTGGCCAAGGGCCGGCGGGCAGGAGCCCCCTGTGGACAACTGGCCCTGACTGGCCCTGACGGATCGCACTCCTGCGCGCTAGAGTCCCCCGCACAGGGACGTTACTGATCAGTAAGGGGAGTGGCTATGCGGCTCGGCATCAACCTCGGTTACTGGGGCGCCGGGATGGACGGCGACAATCTCGCCGTCGCCCAGGAGGCCGACCGGCTCGGCTACGACGTCTGCTGGGCCGCCGAGGCGTACGGCTCGGACGCCGCCACCGTGCTTTCCTGGGTCGCCGCCCAGACCGAGCGCATCGACGTAGGCTCCGCGATCTTCCAGATCCCGGCCCGTACGCCCGCGATGACCGCGATGACCGCCGCCACCCTCGACTCCCTCTCCGGCGGCCGCTTCCGTCTGGGCCTCGGCGTCTCCGGACCGCAGGTCTCCGAGGGCTGGTACGGCGTGAAGTTCGACAAGCCGCTGGCCCGCACCCGCGAGTACGTCGAGATCGTCCGCAAGGCGATGACCCGCGAGCGCCTGTCGTACGAGGGGCAGCACTGGACGCTGCCGCTGCCCGACGGCCCCGGCAAGCCGCTCAAGCTCACGGTCCACCCGCAGCGCGAGCACATTCCGCTCTACATCGCCGCGATCGGTCCCAAGAACCTGGAGCAGACCGGCGAGATCGCCGACGGCGCGCTGCTGATCTTCCCGTCCGCCGAGCACATCGAAGACACGGCGATCCAGCACATCCGCGCGGGCCGCGAGAAGGCCGGCAACAGCATGGACGGCTTCGACGTGTGCCCGACGCTGCCGCTCGCGGTGGGCGACGACGTGAACGCCCTGGCCGACATGTTCCGCCCGTACACCGCGCTGTACGTCGGCGGCATGGGCAGCCGTAAGCAGAACTTCTACAACCAGCTTGCCCAGCGCATGGGTTACGAGAAGGAAGCCGCCGAGATCCAGGACAAGTACCTGTCCGGCGACAAGCAGGGCGCGGCCGCCGCGATCCCGCACCGGCTGATCGACCAGACCACCCTGCTGGGCTCCGTGGAGCGGATCGCCGAGCGGATGCAGGCGTACGCCGCTGCCGGGGTGACGACGCTGACGCTGGCCCCCGCGGGCTTCGCGCTCGACGAGCGGATCACGGCCCTGCGCGCCGGCACCGAGGCTCTGGAGCGCGCGGGTCTCGCGTGAGCACGGTCTCGCGTAACCCTGCGGGGGAGACCGCTGATGTGAATTCCTGCGGCCGTGGTGGGGGCTCGGGGGTCTTCCCCGCCACGGCCGTCACGGAGAACAACGCTTCACAGGCCGGTCGGTTACGCGCCCGCGCCACCCACATGGTCCTCCGAACGGCTTAGTTGACCGGCTCTGCTGTTGCCTGCCGTCCCGTACCGCACTTGACTTGTCCTTTGCGGATGTCGCACGGAGCGCACGGAGGTTTCAGAGATGCTCTCGGCCCGAAGTCTCTTCCAGGAAATTCTCGACAACGACGATTCCTTTCAGCTCTTCTGCTCCATCGCGGCAAGCGGCGAAACACAGGGCGGCTGGGAGAACGCCCGGATCGCGGCTCTCGTGCCCGACAGCATGCGTGACCTCGCCCCGAAGATCACCCGGCACGGCGCCGACGAGGACAAGCACGGCAAGCTGTTCAACGCCCTGCTGAACAAGCGGGGCCTCGAACCGGTCCCTGTCCCCCCGGAGACCGACTACACCGCGCTGCTCGAAAAGCAGGGCATCGGCCTCGCCCACGACAAGCTGCGCCGCGACGAGTCGCTGACCGAGTTGGACATCCTCGTGTACCTCTCGCACAGCCGCGTGACGGAACAGCGCGCCGCCGACCAGATGGACATGCTGGTGAAGTACTTCGGCGAGCACCCCGAGGCGGGCAAGCCGATCAAGATGATCTGCCACGACGAGGGGAACCACCTCGCGTACTGCCACGAGGAACTCCTCAATCTCGCCCGTGCCGGACACGGCCGCACCATCCAGCGCACCCTGCGCGAGACCGCCATGGCGGAGTGCCGCGTCTACCGCGACGTCAGCCTCGCCGTCATGGCCCGCATGGGCCGCATCCTGCGCTGGCCCAAGCCCAAGTCCGCACTGCTCGCGGCGGGCATTCACGCCATGTACGCGTACGAGCGCCTCGGCGGCTGGCGCCGCATGGTGGCCCTGAAGATGCCGGAACGGCGCAACGCGCTGGGCGCAGGCCCTGCGACGTCCGCGGCCGAGCTGGCCTGACCGGTACGCATCGCCGGTACGCCTGACCTGTACGCCTGGGTGGCGCGGCGGCGGCTCAGAGCCAGCCGCGCCGCTTGAACGTGCGGTACAGACCGATCTCGCACAGCGCCAGCAGGGCGACCACCGCCGGGTACGTCCACACCCACGTGAGCTCCGGCATGTGATCGAAGTTCATGCCGTAGGTCCCCGCGACCATCGTGGGCACAGCGGCCATCGCCGCCCACGCCGAGATCTTCCGCATGTCGTCGTTCTGGCGCACGCCCATCTGCGCGAGATGCGCGGACAGGACGTCGGACAGCAGCCGGTCGAGGCCGTCCGCCTGCTCGTTGGCCCGCGTGAGGTGGTCGTTGACGTCCCGGAAGAACGGCTGCGCGTGCTCGTCGACGAACGGCAGGCCCGGACTGGACAGGCGCTGCATCGGCTGGGCCAGCGGCCCCGTCGCCCGGCGGAATTCCAGAACCTGCCGCTTGAACGTGTAGATCCGCGACGCGGTGTTCTTGGAATCACCGGTGCCGGGTGCGAAGACCTGGGCCTCCAGCTCCTCCAGGTCGGTCTGGAGCTCCGCCCCGACCTCCATGTAGTGGTCGACGACGGCGTCGCTGACGGCGTACAGCACGGCGGTGGGCCCGTGCCGCAGGACCTCGGGCTCGGCCTCCAGGCGGTGGCGTACGGCGGCCAGCGGTGCGCCCTCGCCGTGCCGCACGGTCACCACGAAGGAATCGCCGACGAAGACCATCAGCTCGCCCGTCGTCACGGTGTCGCTCTCCGGCTCGTAGATCACCGGCTTCAGTACCGCGAAGAGGGAGTCCTCGTACACCTCCAGCTTCGGCCGCTGATGGGCGGACAGGGAGTCCTCCACAGCCAGCGGGTGCAGCCCGAACTCGCTGCTGACCAGGTCGAATTCCTTCTCCGTCGGCTCGTGCAGCCCGATCCACAAGAAGGCGTCCCCGTGCGCACGCGCCTCGTCGAGGGCGTCGGAGAAGTCCGCAGGGCCTTCGGTGCGGCGCCCTTGCCGGTAGATGGCGCAGTCGACGATCACGGCGCGCATTCTTCCTCGGTAAGGGTCGCAGCGCACCCCGGTACGGCTTTCCGCCTAGGCTGACCGGCATGGCCACGCTGATTCTCCTGCGCCACGGACGCTCCACCGCCAACACCGCCGGGCTGCTCGCCGGCTGGACGCCGGGCGTCTCCCTCGACGAGCGCGGCGCCGCCCAGGCGGCCGCGCTCCCCGACCGGCTGGCCGGGCTGCCGCTGGCGGCCGCCGTCACCAGCCCGCTCCAGCGCTGCCAGGAGACGCTCCGGCCGCTGCTCGACGCACGGCCCGGACTCCCGCTGCACACCGACGAGCGGATCGGGGAGTGCCACTACGGCGACTGGTCGGGCCGCAAGCTCGCGGAGCTCGCCGACGAGCCGCTGATGGGCGCTGTGCAGCAGCACCCGTCCTCCGTCACGTTTCCCGGCGGGGAGTCGATGCGAGCCATGCAGGCGCGCGCGGTCGACGCCGTGCGGGACTGGAACGCGCGGATCGAGGCGGAGTACGGCGAGGACGCCATCTATCTGATGTGCTCGCACGGAGACATCATCAAGTCCGTCGTGGCCGACGCCCTCGGCCTCCATCTCGATCTCTTCCAGCGGATTCACGTGGACCCGTGTTCCCTGACGGCCATCCGTTACACCGGTCAGCGGCCCTTTCTCCTGCGCCTCGGGGACACCGGCGACTTCGCCTCCCTGGCGCCGCGCGAGAACGGCAATGGCGGGGACGCGGCCGTAGGAGGCGGCGCAGGCGCACCGTGATCGCTCCGCGCAGTAGGGTGGACGCGCTCCAAGACCGCGCATACAGACGATTTCGAGGGAGACAGAACGTGTCCCGTCAGGTATTCCTCTACGACCCGCCGGACCGCTTTGTGGCCGGTACGGTCGGGCTGCCTGGACGTCGTACGTTCTTCCTCCAGGCATCCGCGGCCGGCCGCGTCACCAGCGTCGCCCTGGAGAAGACCCAGGTCGCCGCACTCGCCGAGCGCATCGACGAACTGCTCGACGAGGTGGTACGCCGCACCGGCGGCAACGCCCCCGTCCCGGCCGTGGCCCCCGCCGACGTCACCGACAGCGCGCCACTGGACGCCCCCGTCGAGGAGGAGTTCCGCGTAGGCACGATGGCGCTGGCCTGGGACGGCGAGGAACAGCGCATGATCGTCGAGGCCCAAGCGCTCGTCGAGCTGGACGCGGAGACCGACGAGGATCTCGCGGAGGCCGAGGAACGGCTGCTCCAGGACGAGGAGAACGGTCCGCCGATGCTGCGGGTCCGGCTCAGCGGCGCGCAGGCCAGAGCTTTCGCCAAGCGTGCCCTGGACGTCGTCAACGCGGGGCGGCCGCCGTGCCCGCTGTGCAGCCTGCCGCTCGACCCGGAGGGACACGTATGCCCGCGCCAGAACGGATACCGCCGGGGAGCGTGATCCCGGCGGACCTCCTTACCGTCCTGCTGAAGGGTCGGCTCACGGTGCGCGGACGCGTCCGCGAGGCGTCCAACGCCGTGTTGTACTGCGGGATCGAGTACGACGGCGTGTCGGTGTCCTGCGTGTACAAGCCGGTCACCGGGGAACGGCCGTTGTGGGACTTCCCCGACGGCACGCTCGCTCAGCGCGAGGTGGCGGCGTACGAGATCTCCGAGGCGATGGGCTGGGGCCTTGTGCCGCCGACCGTGCTGCGGGACGGGCCGTACGGCGAGGGCATGTGCCAGCTGTGGATCGAGACCGATGCGGAGGGTGCGGGGGCGGGGCTGCTGGCTCTCGTCGAGGACGAGGAGCCGGCCGAGGGGTGGAAGGCGATCGCCTTCGCCGAGGTCGGCGAAGGCCGCACCGCGCTGCTCGTGCACGCCGACGACGAGCGCCTGCGGCGCTTGGCTGTGCTGGACGCGGTCATCAACAACGCCGACCGCAAGGGCGGGCATCTGCTGCCGACCGCGGACGGGAAGCTGTACGGCATCGACCACGGGGTCACCTTCAACGAGGAGGACAAGCTCCGCACGCTGCTGTGGGGGTGGGCGGGGGAGCCGCTGACGTCCGAGGCGGTCGAGGTGCTGGCCCGGCTGTCCGGCGACCTGGCGGTGGGCCGGTCGCTCGCTACCCGTCTGGCCGAGCTGATCACGGCGGCCGAGATCGATGCGCTGCGTGCGCGGGTGACGACGCTGCGGACCACGGGCCGGCACCCGGAGCCGAGCGGCGACTGGCCCTCCATCCCGTGGCCACCGGTGTAGGCGGGCTGCTCCCACCACGGCGCCGCGCAAGAGGGCATAACCGGCCACGATTCCGTATCCGGTTCGTATCCGGAACGTGCGTCCGGTTACGCTCAAGGCATGCATGCCTGGCCCGCTTCTGAGGTCCCCGCCCTGCCTGGCAAGGGCCGCGACCTCCAGATCCACGACACCGCGACCAGTAGGTTGATTACCCTCGACCCCGGTCCTGTCGCCCGTATCTACGTGTGCGGCATTACGCCGTACGACGCGACGCACATCGGTCACGCGGCGACCTACAACGCGTTCGACCTCGTGCAGCGCGTGTGGCTCGACACCAAGCGGCAGGTTCATTACGTCCAGAACGTGACGGACGTCGATGATCCGCTCCTGGAGCGGGCGATCCGCGACGGACACGACTGGACCGAGCTCGCGGAGCGCGAAACCGCGCTGTTCCGCGAGGACATGACCGCCCTGCGGATCCTCCCGCCGCAGCACTACATCGGCGCCGTCGAGGCAATACCGGGCATCGTGCCGCTCATCGAGCGGCTGCGGGACGCCGGTGCCGCGTACGAGCTCGAAGGGGACACGTACTTCTCCGTCGAGTCCGACCCGCACTTCGGTGAGGTGTCGAACCTCGACGCCGAGGCCATGCGGCTGCTGTCCGCCGAGCGCGGCGGAGACCCCGAGCGGCCCGGCAAGAAGAACCCGCTCGACCCGATGCTCTGGATGGCCGCCCGTGACGGTGAGCCGAGCTGGGACGGTGCCTCGCTGGGGCACGGCCGGCCCGGCTGGCACATCGAGTGCGTGGCCATCGCCCTGGACCACCTGGGGATGGGCTTCGACGTACAGGGCGGCGGGTCCGATCTCGCCTTCCCGCACCACGAGATGGGTGCCTCGCACGCCCAGGCGCTGACCGGCGAGTACCCGTTCGCCAAGGCGTACGTACACGCCGGAATGGTCGCCCTGAACGGCGAGAAGATGTCGAAGTCCAAGGGCAACCTGGTCTTCGTCTCGAAGCTGCGCCGTGACGGCGTGGACCCGGCCGCGATCCGGCTGTCGCTCCTCGCGCACCACTACCGGGCCGACTGGGAGTGGACCGACCAGGTGCTCGAAGACGCCCTGGAGCGGCTCGGCCGCTGGCGCGCGGCCGTCTCCCGCCCCGACGGACCCTCTGCCGACGCCCTCGTCGACGAGATCCGCGAGGCGCTCTCCCACGACCTCGATGCCCCTGCGGCGCTCCTCGCCGTGGACCGCTGGGCCGCACGTCAGGAGTCCGAGGGCGGTACGGACGAGGGGGCGCCCGGCGTGGTGTCGCGCGCCGTCGACGCACTGCTCGGCGTGGCTCTGTAACCGCTTCCGGCCCCAGCCGCCCCTGAACCTCTCCCGTAGAGGTTCAGGGGCGGTTCCGTTTTGTCCTTGGCGGCGTGCTCGATTCTGCGCTAAATACGCTCTATGCAATCACCAATACGCATCAGAGCGGCGGTGGTCGGCGTCTTGCTCGGTCTGGCGGCAGCGTTCGCGGGACCGGGAAGCGCACAGGCCGAACCGCCCGACGTCACCGTCGGCGACCTCACCGGGTTCTCTGCCGAAGGGCCCGTCTACCACCTGACGGCGGGCCGGGCCGAGGCCCGCGTCAGCTTCGTGTCCACCGAGACCTTCCGCATCGAACTCGCCCCCGACGGCAAGTTCACCGACCCCACCGGCAAGGACATCGTCCTGCCGCAGGGCGCCCCGCCCGAGACCCGCTGGCGCGACCGGGGCGACCGCTACGAACTGAGCACGTCCGAGGTCACCCTGCGCGCGTACAAGGCGCCGCTGCGCTTCGCCCTGTTCGGGGCGGACGGCCGGCAGATCTGGGCCGAGTCCAAGGGCCTGACCTGGAACGGCGACAAGACCACCCAGACCCTGGCGCGCGGCGCGAACGAGCAGTTCTACGGGGCCGGGATGCAGAACGGCCGCGGCAACACCTCGCACCGCGGCAAGACCGTCGAAGTCGGCGTCGACTACAACTGGAACGACGGCGGCCACCCCAACTCGGTCCCCTTCTACCTCTCTTCGGCGGGCTACGGCGTCTACCGCAATACGTACGCCCCCAACACGTACACCTTCAACGAGCCCGTGACCGCCTCCGCGAAGGAACAGCGCTTCGACGCCTACTACTTCGCGGGCCGGGGCGCCAAGGACGTCATCGGCCAGTACACCAAGCTGACCGGAAAGCCGTTCCTGCCACCCATTTACGGGCTCGAAATCGGCGACGCGGACTGCTATCTGCACAACGCCAACCGTGGCGAGCGGCACACCCTGGACGCCCTCAAGGTCGCTGACGGCTACGTCGAGAACGACATGCCGAACGGCTGGATGCTCGTCAACGACGGCTACGGCTGCGGCTACGAGGACCTCGCCGAGACCGCCAAGGGCCTCCAGGACCGCAAGATGCAGCTGGGCCTGTGGACCGAGGACGGCATCGCCAAACTCGCCGACCAGGTCAAGGCGGGCCAGCGGGTTGCCAAGCTCGACGTCGCCTGGGTCGGCGAGGGCTACAAGTTCGCGCTCGACGGCTGCAAGGACGCGTACAGCGGCATCGAGGCGAACAGCGACGCCCGCGGCTTCACCTGGGCTCCGGAGAGCTGGTCGGGCGCACAGCGCTGCGGTGTGCAGTGGTCCGGCGACCAGTCGGGATCGTGGGAGTACATCCGCTGGCAGATCCCGACGTACGCGGGCGCGACCATGTCGGGGCTCGCCTATACGACGGGTGACGTGGACGGCATCTTCGGCGGCAGCGCCAAGACGTACGCCCGCGACCTCCAGTGGAAGATGTTCCTCGGGACGACGATGACGATGGACGGCTGGGCCGCGAACGACAAGCAGCCCTTCCGCTACGGCGAGCCGTACACCTCCATCAACCGCGACTACCTCAAGCTCAAGGAGTCGCTGCTGCCCTACCAGTACTCGTACGCGCACGAGGCGACGAAGACCGGCGTCGGCCCGGTCCGCCCCCTCGTACTGGAATACCCGGACGACCCGCGAGCCGGTACGGACGCGGCCAAGTACGAGTTCCTGAGCGGCGAACACTTCCTCGTCGCGCCCGTGTACAAGGACACGACTGTGCGCGACGGCATCTACCTGCCGAAGGGCACGTGGATCGACTACTGGAGCGGCCGTACGTACGAGGGCCCGACCACTGTCGACGGCTACAGCGCGCCGCTCGACACCCTGCCCCTCTTCGTCGAGGCCGGGGCGAACATCCCCATGTGGCCGGGCATCAGGTCGTACGCCGACCGCACCGCCTCCTCGCCGCTCGCCTGGGACATCTACCCGCAGGGGAAGTCGTCCTTCACGCTGTACGAGGACGACGGCGTCACCCGGCAGCACCGTGCGGGGAAGTACGCGACCCAGCGCGCCGACGTCGAGGCGCCGGGCAGGGGCGCGGGCGATGTGACGATACGGATCGGCGCGAGCAAGGGCGACTTCTCGGGCAAGCAGAGCAAGCGCCCGTACCACTTCGCCGTGCACACCGGTGACGCGCCGAGCGGGGTGGAGCTGGAAGGCCGCGAACTGCCGCGCCTGTCCTCGAAGGCGGCGTACGAGGCTGCCGTACAGGGCTGGTGGTACGACCGGGACGACCGCGGCGGTGTGGTGAAGGTGAAGACCGCGCCGCGTGCCACGGACAGTGCCTTCGAGCTCGAACTTCAGGACACCAGCGCGGTCGGAGGCGCCGTACCCGGCGCTTCGGCCACCGTCTCCGTACCCGCAGGGCAGGAGCTCGGTGCGGGCACGGCGGGCAAGGTGGCGGTCGACATCACGGCGGGCACCAAGGACGCCACGGGAGTCGAGGTCTCGCTGGACGCACCGGAGGGCTGGCAGGTCACTCCCGCAGAGCCGGTCGGGCGGATCGCGGCGGGCACGACGCGGCGGGTCGAGGTCGGCGTGACCCCGGCGAAGAGCGCGAAGGCGGGCGAGACGACGCTGACCGCGACCGCCAGGCACCGGGCGGCGGGCCAGGAGCGTACGGCCGTACAGCGCTTCGCCGTCGGCGTCATGCCGGAGCCGCCGGTGGGCGACACCTGGGCGAGCGACATGGTCTGGCTGAAGGCCACCAACGGGTACGGTCCGGCCGAACGGGACCGCAGCAACGGCGAGTCGGGGGCGGCCGACGGGCACACCCTCACCCTCGCGGGCAAGACCTACGAGAAGGGCATCGGCGCGCACGCCGACTCCGACATCGAGGTGTACACCGGCGGACGCTGTACGGCCTTCACCGCCGACGCCGGAATCGACGACGAGATCAACGGCTACGGGGAGGTGGCGTTCTCGGTCGAGGCGGACGGCAAGGTGCTGTGGACCTCACCCAAGGTGACGGGGGCCTCGGCGACCGTACCGGTGGACGTGAAGCTGGAGGGTGCGCGGCATGTGCGCCTGAAGGTCACCGACACCAACGGGTCCAAGAGCGGGGACCACGGGGACTGGGCGGCTGCGCGCTTCAGCTGCGCCTGACAGGACCGGGCAAGGCGGGCGCCGGGCGGGCTCCTTCGGCCCGGCGCCCACTGCGCCGTGAAGGCACTTGGCGCCTCACAGCCAACCTGAAGCCGTCACAGCCAACCTGAAGCACAGCCAGCCTGAAGCGAGGACGCGCCGCGCCGCCCGGCGCGCCTCGCGGCCGATGGTGGCAGAGCAGAAGGGCACGCGCTACCAGGGCGGGGACGTACTGCCTGCCGCTATCACGTGACCTTCGATCCGTTGCCGGCGAAGGTATCTTTACGCCCTATGTTTACGACGTATATGCCTATATAACGCCCAGGTGGCTATCAGGTCAAGCGAAGGAATCCAGGACTTTCCATGACTGCGGGGCGGCGCCCCATGGCACCGCCCCGCTCCCTGCCGCTGCTTCCCGCGCTACTCCTCCGGGGAGTCTTCCGTCCCGTCCGCACTCTCCGGAGGCTCGGGCTCCGCCCGCGGCGGCTTCGGAGGCCGCGCACGGCCGCCCGACGTGTCGCGCAGATACGAACCGCTGCCCTCGCCGCCGTCTGTGGCATGACCGGGACCGGCACCGGGCCCCGCGCCAGGACCGCCGTCGCGCCTGCGCAGATACCGCTCGAACTCGCGCGCGATGGCCTCGCCCGAGGCCTCCGGAAGCTCCGCGGTGTCCCGCGCCTCCTCCAGCGACTGCACGTACTCCGCCACCTCGCTGTCCTCCGCGGCCAGTTGGTCCACGCCGACCTGCCATGCCCGCGCGTCCTCCGGCAGTTCGCCCAGCGGGATCCGCAGATCGATGAGGTCTTCGAGGCGGTTGAGGAGCGCGAGCGTCGCCTTGGGGTTCGGCGGCTGCGAGACGTAGTGCGGCACGGCGGCCCACAGGCTCACCGCCGGTACGCCCGCGTGCGTGCAGGCCTCCTGAAGGATCCCGACGATGCCCGTCGGGCCTTCGTACCTGGTCTCCTCCAGATCCATGGTCCGCGCCAGATCCGGGTCCGACGTCACACCGCTGACCGGCACGGGCCGGGTGTGCGGGGTGTCGCCGAGCAGCGCGCCCAGGATGACGATCATCTCTACGCCCAGCTCATGGGCGAAGCCGAGGATCTCGTTGCAGTACGAGCGCCAGCGCATGGACGGCTCGATTCCGCGGACCAGTACGAGGTCACGGGGCTTGTCGCCGCCGATCCGCACCACGGAAAGCCGCGTGGTGGGCCAGGTGATCTTGCGGACTCCGCCGTCCAGGAACACCGTGGGCCGGTTGACCTGGAAGTCGTAGTAGTCCTCGGCGTCGAGCGCGGCGAAGACCTCGCCCTTCCACTCCCGGTCGAGATGCGCGACCGCGGTGGAGGCGGCGTCACCGGCGTCGTTCCAGCCCTCGAACGCGGCCACCATGACCGGGTCGATCAGCTCGGGAACCCCCTCGAGCTCGATCACCCAGTGCCCCCTTTCGAAGTTCCCTTGTACACGCACCAACCTTAAGGCTTCCACCACATGCGGTGACGCCGGATGCGCACGCGGGAAGCGTGCCCTGCGACCGCCGATTCATTCGAGATGCGCCCGGCGGAGCGAGCCGGAGCGATACGAGCAGAGACCCGACCACCTACCGCCCCGACCACCTACAGCGTCGACCGCAGCCACTGCTCGACGCTCGCGATGTGCACCGTCGCCCACGACCTGGCCGCCTCGGCGTCCCGGTCGCGCAGTGCGGAGAGGATCGCCCGGTGCTCGTGCAGGGTGCGGCCGACCGCGTCGTCCCGGGCCAGACCGCGCCAGATGCGCGCCCGGGTGGCCGGCCCGGAGAGCCCGTCAAGGAGGGAGCACAGCACCGAGTTGCCGGAGCTCCGGACGATGGTGCGGTGGAATTCGAGGTCGCCCGCGACCAGCTCCTCGACGGACGGATGCGATCCGAGAACGTCCAACCGGGCGTTCAGCGCGTCCAGTTCCGCGTCACTGATCCTGGCGCAGGCCATTGCGGTGGCGGCCGGCTCCAGGATGCGGCGTACGGCGAGGAACTCCAGCACGGTGTCGTCCCGGTGGAAGTCCACCACGAAGCTCATCGCTTCGAGCAGAACCTGCGGATCGAGGCTGGTGACGTACGTACCGTCGCCCTGGCGGACATCGAGAATGCGAATCAGCGACAGGGCGCGCACCGCCTCGCGCAGCGAATTGCGGGAGAGGCCGAGCTCGGCGGCGAGCTCGCTCTCCTTGGGGAGGCGGTCGCCGGGGCGCAGGCTTCCCGAGACGATCATTTCCTTGATCTTCTCGATCGCCTCGTCGGTGACGGCCATGGCGGTCCTCCAGATCCAGACATCCGATCAATCGCGCCAGATTATGAGAACACCGCGTGGGAACACCGCAACCCCCGGCAATCTGCCGGGGGTTGCCGTGCTGCTGTCCGTTACTTCTGTCAGGCCTTCTTGCCCAGGATGTCCTCGACCTTGGTGCGGACGTCGTCCGTGGCCAGGCCCCGGATCGTCAGCGTCGTACGGCGGCGCAGTACGTCGTCCGCCGTCTCCGCCCACTCGTGGTCACGGGCGTACACGACCTGCGCCCAGATCTCCGGCGCGTCCGGGTGGATGCGCTCGGCCAGCGCCGGGTCGTCGTTGGCCAGGCGCGCGATGTCGAACGACAGCGAGCCGTAGTGCGTGGCCAGGTGGCGCGCGGTGTCCGCGGCCATCCGCGGGCCCGGCGTACCGCCGTCGACGAGCAGCCGGTGGGCGACCGCGTTCGGGTTTGCTATGCCCGGCAGCGGAAGCTTCTTGGGCAGCTGCGAGATCGGCTCCATGTCCTCGCCCAGCGGGTGGCCGGGCAGGGCGGCGAGCTTGTTCATGACCGTGCGGCCGATGTGACGGAACGTCGTCCACTTGCCGCCCGCGACCGACAGCATGCCGCCGCGGCCTTCGGTGACGACCGTCTCGCGCTTGGCCTTCGAGGTGTCCCCGGGGCCGCCGGGCAGCACCCGCAGACCCGCGAAGGAGTACGTGATCAGGTCACGGGACAGCTGCTGGTCGCGGATCGAGAAGGCGGCCTCGTCCAGGATCTGGGCGATGTCCTTCTCGTTGACGGCGACGTCCGCAGGATCGCCCTCGTACTCCTCGTCGGTCGTACCCAGCAGGAGCTGGTCCTCCCACGGCAGTGCGAAGGTGATGCGGTACTTGTCGATCGGCGTGGCCAGCGCCGCCCGCCAGGGGGCGGTGCGCTTGAGGACCAGGTGCGCACCCTTGGAGAGGCGGATGGAGGGGGCCGAGTTCGGGTCCTCCAGCTTGCGCAGGTGGTCGACCCACGGCCCGGTGGCATTGAGGACCAGCCGTGCCGTCACTCCGAACTCAGAACCGTCCAGGCGGTCCTTGAGCTCGGCGCCGGTGACCCGGCCGTTGGTGAAGCGCAGGCCCGTGACCTCGGCGTGGTTGAGAACGGTCGCGCCGGACGCGACGGCCGCACGGACCGTCATCAGCGCCATGCGCGAGTCGTTCATCTGGTCGTCGCCGTACACGGCAACGGCCTTGAGGTTGTCCGTACGGAGCTCCGGCACCTCACGCGCGGCCTTCGCCGGGCTGATGACATGGCCGACGCCGTCACCGAAGGCGGACAGCGCGGAGTAGGCGAAGACGCCCGCACCGAGCTTGGCCGCGCCGTGCGGACCGCCCTTGTACACGGGCAGGTAGAAGGTGAGCGGGTTGGCCAGGTGCGGCGCGACGTCGCGCGACACGGCCCGGCGCTCGAAGTGGTTCTCCGCGACCAGCCTGACCGCGCCGGTCTGCAGGTAGCGCAGTCCGCCGTGGAGCAGCTTGGAGGAGGCGGAGGAGGTGGCGCCGGCGAAGTCGCCGGCGTCCACCAGGGCCACCCGCAGTCCCGACTGCGCGGCGTGCCAGGCAGTGGAGATGCCCAGGATGCCGCCGCCGATCACCAGGAGGTCGTACGTCGCCTTGGAAAGCTGCTCCCGGGTCTCGGCCCGGCTCGCAGTCGAACCGTCAGCCGGGTGCGTCCCGAGTGCCGGGACGCTCTGCAGGGTGCTCATTGTTGATTACTCCTCGTCAGAGTCGTCTTCGAGCCAGCCCATGGTCCGCTCGACGGCCTTGAGCCAGCTCTTGTACTCGCGGTCGCGGGTGTCCGCGTCCATGTGGGGTGTCCACTCGGCGGCCCGGCGCCAGTTGGCGCGCAGCGCGTCGGTGTCCGGCCAGTAGCCGACGGCCAGGCCGGCGGCGTAGGCGGCGCCGAGGCAGGTGGTCTCGGCGACCATGGGGCGCACGACCGGTGCGTCCAGGAAGTCCGAGAGCGTCTGCATCAGCAGGTTGTTGGAGGTCATGCCGCCGTCGACCTTGAGGGCGGCCAGCTCGACGCCGGAGTCCTTGGTCATGGCGTCGGTGATCTCACGGGTCTGCCAGGCGGTGGCCTCCAGGACGGCACGGGCGATGTGCGCCTTGGTGACGTACCGGGTGAGACCGGCGATCACACCGCGGGCGTCGGAGCGCCAGTACGGGGCGAACAGGCCGGAGAAGGCGGGCACGAAGTACGCGCCGCCGTTGTCCTCGACGGAGGAGGCCAGGGTCTCGATCTCGGCCGCGGACTTGATCAGGCCCATCTGGTCGCGCATCCACTGGACGAGCGAGCCGGTGACGGCGATCGAGCCCTCGAGGGCGTAGACGGGGGCCTGGTCACCGATCCGGTAGCCGACGGTCGTCAGCAGGCCGTTGTACGAGTTGACGGGCTCGTGACCGGTGTTCATCAGCATGAAAGTGCCGGTGCCGTACGTCGACTTGGCCTCGCCCTCGGCGAAGCAGGTCTGGCCGAACAGCGCCGCCTGCTGGTCACCCAGCGCGGATGCGACGGGAACGCCCGCCAGTGCGCCGGACTTGGCCACGCCGTACACCTCGGCGGAGGAACGGATCTCCGGCAGCATGGCCGCCGGGACCTCCATCGACTGGAGGATCTTGTCGTCCCACTCCAGGGTGTGCAGGTTCATCAGCATGGTGCGCGACGCGTTGGTGACGTCGGTGACGTGGACGCCGCCGTCGACGCCGCCCGTCAGGTTCCAGATGACCCAGGAGTCCATGGTGCCGAAGAGGATGTCGCCGGCCTCGGCGCGCTCCCGCAGGCCCTCGACGTTGTCGAGCAGCCAGCGGGCCTTGGGTCCTGCGAAGTACGACGCGAGCGGCAGACCGGTCTCGCGGCGGAAGCGGTCCTGGCCGACGTTGCGGCCGAGCTCCTTGCAGAGCGCGTCGGTGCGGGTGTCCTGCCAGACGATGGCGTTGTGGACGGGCTCACCGGTGTTCTTGTCCCAGAGCAGAGTGGTCTCGCGCTGGTTGGTGATGCCGATGGCCTTCACGTCGGCGGCGGTGATGCCGGCCTTCGCGATGGCGCTGTCCACGACTTCCTGGACGTTGGTCCAGATCTCGGCGGCGTTGTGCTCCACCCAGCCCGGCTTCGGGAAGATCTGCTCGTGCTCCTTCTGGTCGACGGCGACGATGCGGCCGTCGGTGTCGAAGACGATGCAGCGGCTGGAAGTGGTGCCCTGGTCAATGGCCGCGATGAACGGGCCGGTGGTGTGTGCGTCGGTCACGGTGTGCTCCCGGAAGGTCTAGAGGGTCGGCCGGTCGGCTCAGGCAAACGCGATGTTGTAGATACCCGCGGCGAGCGCTCCGCCTGCCAGCGGTCCGACGACGGGGATCCAGGCGTAGCTCCAGTCGGAGCCGCCCTTGTTCGGCAGCGGGAGCAGGGCGTGCACGATGCGCGGGCCCAGGTCGCGGGCCGGGTTGATCGCGTAACCGGTCGGGCCACCGAGCGAGAGGCCGATGCCGACGACGACGAGAGCGACCATCAGGCCGCCGACTGCGCCGAGGCCCTTGCCACTGTCGTTGAGGCCCTGGGTGAGCACAGCCAGGACCAGCACGAGGGTGCCGATGATCTCAGTGGCGAGGTTCTGCCAGACGTTCCGGATCTCCGGGCCGGTCGAGAAGATGCCGAGGACGGGGCCGGCGTGGCTCTTCGCCTCGTCGTGCGGGCCCTCGATGGCCTTCTCGGCCGGGTCGCCCACGATGTCGGGATCGTTGAGGTGCGCGTGGAACTGGCCGTAGTAGGCGATCCAGACCAGGGACGCGCCGATCATTGCGCCGAGGAGCTGGCCTGCGAAGTAGACTGGAACGTTCTTCCAGTCCCCGTCCTTGATCGCGATGCCGACCGTGACGGCCGGGTTGAGGTGAGCGCCGGAGAGGCTGCCGGTCATGTAGACGGCGGTCAGGACGGCGAAGCCCCACCCGAAGGTGATGGCGAGCCAGCCTGCGTTCTGCGCCTTCGAGCGCTTGAGTACTACGGCGGCGACAACGCCGGCGCCGAGCAGGATGAGCACGGCGGTACCAATGATCTCGCCGATGAAGATGTCGGAGCTGGACACCCGCGACTCCTTTGTCCTTCGTTCCAGGGGAAAGGCGAACCCCGGGTCCCTCCGGGTGGTCCGCGCCCTCGATGAGGGCCTAGCCGGTCCCTTGGCGTTGCCACACTCTAGCGTGTATTGCCGTTAGGTGTTCGACAATGCCGACCGATGAACGGCAGTTTTGCCCCCGGTAAACACACACGTCAAGAGTTCCGAGGGCCGGTATCCGCATCGTTACCAGCGTGACAGGAGGTGCCGGAAGGCGCCTCAGAAGCGCCCGGCGCCCAGATCCCGGGAAACCGCGCGGGCGCAGTCCCGTACGGCCGCGATCAGCTCCGGGCGGAGCTCTCCGCCGTCGCAGACCCGCTCCACCGCGCCGGTGATGCCGACCGCGCCGACGGGCATCCGCCGCCGGTCGTGGATGGGCGCGGCGAGGGAGGCCACGCCGTCCCAGGTCTCCTCCACGTCGGCGGCCCAGCCGCGCGCCCGGGCCAGGTCGAGCACCGCCTCGAAGTCCTCCGTGCCCGTGATCGTGCGCGGGGTGAAGGCCTTGCGTTCGTTCTCCAGGGCCTCGTTGTGCGCCACCGGGTCGTACGCGGAGAGCACCTTGCCGAGGGCGGAGGAGTGCAGCGGCTGCATGGCGCCCACTTCGAGGACCTGGCGGCTGTCGTCCGGGCGGAAGACGTGGTGGACGATCAGTACGCCCTTCTGGTGCAGTACGCCCAGATAGACGCTCTCGCCGCTGGAGCGGGCCAGGTCGTCGGTCCACACGAGCGCGCGGGCGCGAAGCTCGTGCACGTCCAGATAGGTGCTGCCGAGGCGCAGCAGCTCGGCGCCCAGCTGATAGCGGCCGGACGCGGGGTCCTGCTCGACAAAGCCCTCCGCCTGCAGGGTGCGCAGAATGCCGTGCGCAGTACCCTTGGCGAGGCCGAGCGACGAGGCGACCTCGGACAGGCCGAGCCTGCGCTCGCCGCCGGCGAGCAGGCGCAGCATCGCTGCCGCCCGCTCGAGCGACTGGATATTCTTCGCCACGCTCGGCTACCTCCACCTTGGTTCGACAATGCTGAACACTATCGGTTCATGTCGACCTGGCGTCACCGGATGCGGGTCCGTGCGCCCCCCGTCCGCCTCGTGGGACGCCTTCACGCCGTGCGCCTCTGCACGGCTACGCTGGCGATGTGCGCCTTCCGCCGGGAAGCCGCAAAGCCGACAGCCGTCGCACTCCAGGGAGCACATCCATGGCCTCGTTGCCGACCCCGCCGACCTCCAAGACTGCTCATAGCAGCCGCGCAGACGCCCTCCGCGAAGCACTCGCCAGCCGAGTCGTGGTGGCGGACGGCGCCATGGGCACGATGCTTCAGGCGCAGGACCCCAGCCTTGAGGACTTCGAAAACCTCGAAGGCTGCAACGAGATCCTCAACATCACCCGCCCCGACATCGTGCGCACCGTCCACGAGGAGTACTTCGCGGTCGGCGTCGACTGCGTCGAGACCAACACCTTCGGCGCGAACTTCGCCGCCCTGGCCGAGTACGACATCCCCGAGCGGAACTTCGAGCTCTCCGAGTCCGGCGCCCGCATCGCCCGCGAGGTCGCCGACGAGTTCGCGGCCAAGGACGGCCGCCAGCGGTGGGTGCTGGGCTCGATGGGCCCCGGCACCAAGCTGCCGACCCTGGGCCACGCCCCGTACGTCACGCTGCGCGACGCCTACCAGCAGAACGCCGAAGGCATGCTCGCCGGCGGCGCGGACGCACTCCTGGTGGAGACCACCCAGGACCTGCTCCAGACCAAGTCCGCGATCATCGGGGCCCGCCGCGCCATGGACGTCGCCGGTATCAGCGTCCCCCTGATCTGCTCCGTGACGGTCGAGACCACCGGCACGATGTTGCTGGGCTCGGAGATCGGGGCGGCGCTGACCGCGCTGGAGCCGCTGGGTATCGACATGATCGGTCTGAACTGTGCCACCGGTCCGGCCGAGATGAGCGAGCACCTGCGCTATCTGGCCCGCCACTCGCGGGTCCCGATCTCCGCCATGCCCAACGCCGGCCTGCCTGTACTCGGTAAGAACGGTGCGCACTACCCGCTGTCGGCCTCCGAGCTGGCCGATGCCCAGGAGACCTTCGTACGCGAGTACGGCCTTTCCCTGGT
>NZ_JAGGPB010000056.1 GCF_018614055.1 Streptomyces sp. ISL-98 | reverse complement strand
CATCTGCGAAATCAAGGACTGAGCCGCGGAGCGCTGACGTATATGACAGAGATCCTCCATCCCGTTTCCCGCCGCGTACGCCGGATCACCCTGGACGCCGACGGTGTCCTGCTGTCCGGGCTCCTCATCGAGCCGAGTCTGCTGCCGCCCAGGGCAGTGGTGGTGGCGGTGCACGGCGGGGGCATGCGGGCCGGCTACTTCGACGGCCAGGCCCGCCCGGGTCTGTCCCTGCTGGAGCTCGGGGCCGGCCTGGGATTCACGGTTCTCGCCCTGGACCGCCCCGGCTACGGGCTCTCGGCCGCGCAACTGCCCGAAGGGCAGTCACTCGCCGCCCAGTCCATGACCCTGCACACGGCACTGGCCGCATTCGCGCGCCGGCACCCGGTGGGCGCGGGGTTCTTTCTGATCGCCCACTCCTTCGGGGGCAAGCTCGCGCTGACCGCCGCTGCCGCCGGCGCTGCCGAGGAGACATTCATCGGACTGGACATCTCCGGGTGCGGTCACCAGTACGCCATCGACCTGGACGAATTGCCCGATGCGCGCAGTCGCGCGGGCTGGCGGCTGAACTGGGGCGCACTGCGGCTGTACCCACCGGACACCTTCTCCAGCACCCGACCGCTGGTGGCCCCGGTGCCCGCATGGGAGCGCAAGGAGGCCTCCGACTGGCCGGACATGATCACCGACGTCGCTCCGCTCGTACGCGTACCGGCCAGGCTCACGTTCGCCGAGCACGAAGGATGGTGGCGGCACGACGAGGAAGCGGTGGCCTCCCTCACCGGAATGCTGGCCGGGGCGCGAGCTGTTGTCGACCGCCAGCCGTACGCCGGGCACAACATCAGTCTTGGCTGGGCGGCCCGCTCCTATCACCTGCGCGCGCTCGGATTCCTGGAGGAGTGCCTGTCGCGGCGCGAGGTGGCGCTGAAATCGACCGGGTAAAAGTCTCTGGCATTGCGGCACATGGATCAGCGCTCGGCTCCCGGCGTGCGGCCCGCTCGGGTTGGACGGACTATGAACCCGATGAGCGGAGTACCTCTGACCAAGGAAGATGCCATGCCAGGCCCACGCGATGCCCTGGTCGTGCTGAACAACGTCAATAAGCACTTCGGCGCGCTGCATGTGCTTCAGGACATCGACCTGACCATCGCCAGTGGCGAGGTCGTGGTCGTGATCGGACCGTCCGGGGGCGGGAAGTCCACACTGTGCCGCGCCATCAACCGTTTGGAGACCATCGACTCGGGCGAGATCGCCATCGACGGCAAGCCGATGCCCGCCGAGGGCCGTGAGCTGGCCAGACTGCGGGCCGACGTGGGCATGGTCTTCCAGTCCTTCAACCTCTTCGCGCACAAGACCGTGCTGCAGAACGTGACGCTGGGCCAGATCAAGGTCCGCAAGAAGGACAAGAAGGCCGCCGAGGAGCGGGCGCGCTCCCTCCTCGACCGGGTGGGTGTCGGCAATCAGGCGGACAAGTATCCCGCCCAGCTCTCCGGCGGCCAGCAGCAGCGCGTGGCGATCGCCAGAGCGCTGGCCATGGACCCGAAGATCATGCTCTTCGACGAGCCGACCTCGGCGCTCGACCCCGAGATGATCAACGAGGTGCTGGAGGTCATGCAGCAGCTCGCCCGCTCTGGAATGACCATGGTCGTCATCACCCACGAGATGGGCTTCGCCCGTTCGGCCGCCAACCGTGTGGTCTTCATGGCGGACGGACGGATCGTGGAAGAGACAACGCCCGACGAATTCTTCAGCAACCCGCGCAGCGACCGTGCGAAGGACTTCCTGTCGAAGATCCTTCACCACTAGATCCACACCCCCCACATCAATCCCCAGGGATGATCACCATGAACGTTCGCAAGGTCTCCGCCGCGGCTGCCGCTGCGCTCGCGCTTTCCCTGACGGCCTCGGCCTGCGGGGGCGGCGACGACGACGGCGGCGGCGGTACGGACGGCGGTGGCGGCAAGATCACCGTCGGCATCAAGTTCGACCAGCCGGGCCTCGGCCTGAAGACCCCGGACGGCAAGTACACGGGCCTGGACGTCGACGTGGCGACGTATCTGGCCAAGGAACTCGGCCACGAGGCAGGCGACATCGAATGGAAGGAGGCCAAGAGCGCCGACCGCGAGACGCTGCTCCAGCGCGGCGACGTCGACTTCATCGCGGCCACCTACTCGATCAATGACGAACGCGCGCAGAAGGTCGATTTCGCCGGCCCCTACCTCCTGGCGCACCAGGACATCATGACCCGGGCGGACGACGACTCCATCAAGAAGCCCGAGGACCTGAACAACAAGAAGCTCTGCTCGGTCACCGGGTCCACCTCGGCGCAGAACGTCAAGACGAAGCTTGCGCCGAAGGCTCAACTGCAGGAGTACGGCGGCTACTCGGAGTGCCTGACCGGCCTGGAGAACAAGGTCATCGACGCCGTGACCACCGACGACGCGGTCCTCGCCGGTTACGCCGCGCAGGAGCAGTTCAAGGGCAAGTTCAAGCTCGGCGGCTTCAAGCTGAGCAATGAGAACTACGGCATCGGAGTCCCGAAGGGCAGCGATCTCAAGGGCAAGATCAACACTGCCCTGGAGAAGATGGTCTCGGACGGCTCCTGGGACGAGTACGTGGAGAAGAACCTCGGCCCGGCCAACTACAAGAACGAGCCCGCCCCGAAGATCGGCAACATCGTCAAGTGAAGCAGGTCACTGACCGGCGCGCCGCGCACAGCTGTGGCGCGCCGAGCCGTCCACACATGCGGAAATGTGGGAGATCGTGTTCGACTTTCTTGAGGGTTACGACCTGTGGGCGGCCTTCTGGGTGACGGTGCAGCTCACTGTCTATTCCGCCATCGGCTCGCTCATCTGGGGAACCATTCTGGCCGCCATGCGGGTCAGCCCCGTGCCGCTGATGCGCGCCTTCGGCACCGGCTATGTCAACGTCGTCCGGAACATCCCCCTGACGGTGATCATCGTCTTCACCTCGCTGGGCCTCTTCCAGACGCTCGGCGTCAGCCTCGGTGCCGACGACTTCAAGACCATCAACTTCAGGCTCGCAGTCCTCGGCTTCATCGCCTACACCGCCGCTTTCGTCTGCGAGGCGCTGCGGTCCGGCATCAACACGGTGCCCGTCGGCCAGACGGAGGCGGCGCGCGCCGTCGGCCTGAGCTTCACCCACACGCTGACGCTCATCGTCCTTCCGCAGGCCTTCCGCTCCGTGGTGGGTCCGCTGGCGAATGTGCTGATCGCACTGACCAAGAACACGACGGTGGCCGCCGCGATCGGTGTCGCCGAGGCCGCGGCGCTGATGCGGGAAATGATCGAGAACGAGGCTCAGCTCATTCTCATCTCGGCCATCTTCGCCTTCGGATTCATCTGCCTCACCCTCCCGACCGGACTGTTCCTCGGCTGGGTGAGCAAGAAGGTGGCGGTGAAGCGATGACTTCCGTTCTGTACGACGTCCCGGGGCCACGCGCCAAACGGCGCAATGTCCTGTTCACGATCGCGTTCCTGGTCGCCCTCGCGGCCCTGATCTGGTGGGTGGTCCAGAACCTCGCCGACAAGAACCAGCTCGAGTGGGTGAAGTGGGAGCCGTTCTTCACCGACACACGTGCGTGGACGACGTTCCTCTTGCCGGGGCTTGAAAACACCCTCGTCGCTGCCGCCTACGCCATGGTCATCGCGCTGCCCCTCGGGGCGTTCTTCGGTATTTTCCGGCTGTCCGACCACTGGTGGGTGCGGGGCGCGGCAGGCACCGTCGTGGAGTTCTTCCGGGCCATCCCGGTGCTGATCCTGATGCTGTTCGCCAACGAGGCGTACTCCGAGTACACCGACATCAGCCCCGACGACCGGCCGTTGTACGCCGTCGTCACCGGTCTGGTCCTCTACAACGCCTCTGTGCTTGCCGAGGTGGTGCGGGCTGGAATCCTGTCCCTGCCCAGGGGCCAGACCGACGCGGCCAAGGCGATCGGCATGCGCAAGAGCCAGACCATGCGGTTCGTGCTGCTTCCGCAGTCGGTGACCGCGATGCTGCCGGCGATCGTCGGCCAGCTGGTGGTCATCGTGAAGGACACCGCGCTCGGCGGCGCGCTGCTCGGCTTCTCGGAGCTGCTGAATTCGGTGCGTCCGATGAGCGCGAATTACGGTGCGAACACCATCGCCAGCTTCACCGTCGTCGCGGTGATCTTCATTCTGCTGAACTTCATGCTCACCACGTTCGCGAGCTGGCTGGAGGGCAGGCTGCGGCGCGGCAAGAAGTCCACCGGTGCGGTGGTCGGCGTCGACGCGGTCGACGCACTGGCGACGCCGGGCGAAACCGGCGGGGCCGGCGGCGGGCCACCCGAGCGGTCCAAGTGACGGACTGGGGTGCTGGTCAACCGACTTCCGGGGCCCGGTCCAGGTACGGGCTCGACGGTTCGGGGATCCGCTGAAGCGACGTCACGTCCAGCGCGAGCGCTGCGGACGCGGTGCCGTACGTGCCCCTCTCGTGCCATGTGCCGGTCACCTTCACCCAGGTGTCGGCGGGTGGCGCCTTCGCTCCGTACATCGTCACCGTCAAGGACTGGGAGTCCGCGGCGCAGCAGGCCACCAGTAGCCGGGTCAGCTCCCAGGTGCCGCCCCTGCCCGGTGTCACGAACCCCGACAGCAGGACGGTGCGTCCCTTGAGGCTCTGCGTGTCGTCCTGCTGGGCCCGGGCGATGTACTCGGTCAGCGATAGCGGCACCGGCCCCTTCGCGGGCAGCGGTTCGAACCGTGCGTAGTCCTCGACGACCTTGGCGTTGTCGCGTGCGGCCGTGTACGAGCCGAGGGCCGGGGGCGGGAAGAGGAGCAGCGCGAGCGCCGGTACGAGGAGAAGCCAGGCGACGCGTGGGCCATGGGCGTGATCATGCCCGCTGCCGCTGCTCGGCTCGCGCCGCAGTACACCGATCAGTCCTACGGCGGCCAGGGCGACGCCGGTGGCGACGAGGAGGGGCTGCAGGCCCTCTTTCACGTACCGCAGGCAGATGTCGCTGAACAGGGACACGCGCAGAACCGCAGCACCGGTCAGCAGGAGCAGCGCCGGCTGCAGTCCGGCCTTCACAGCAGCCACCATCCGGTCAGGGCACTGCACGCCACGGCCGTGACCGCGGTCGCCGCCGAGAACCGTACGGCGAAGGCCCGCCCGAAGGTGCCTGCCTGCAGGGCGATGAGCTTGAGGTCGACCATCGGGCCGACCACCATGAACGCGAGCCGGGCGGTGGGGGAGAAGCCGGTCAGCGAGGCGGCGACGAAGGCGTCGGCCTCGGAACAGACGGCCAGGACGATGGCCAGGGCGGCGAGGAAGAGCACCGACATCCAGGGCGAGCCGGAAAAGGTGTCGAGTACGGACCGGGGCACGGTGACATTGAAGGTCGCCGCGGCCATGGCGCCGAGCACCAGGAACCCGCCCGCGTGCAGGAAGTCGTGCTGGAATCCCAGCCGGAATTCCTCCCATCGGCTGTGACCGTGCTGGTGGCCGGTGTGGCGGGCGGGCATCCGCAGCCATTCGGAGCGCCCGAGCCGCAGCCACAGCCAGCCCATCACCGCGGAGGCGGCGAGCGATGCGATCAGCCGGGCCGCGACGATCTCGGGGCTGCCGGGGAAGGCGACGGCGGTGGAGGCCAGCACGATCGGGTTGACCGCGGGAGCGGAGAGGAGGAACGCGAACGCCGCTGCGGGCGTGACCCCTTGACGGATCAGACTTCCGGCGACCGGTACTGACGCACACTCACATCCGGGCAGCACGACACCGGCAGCGCTGGCCACGGGCACGGCGAGTGCGGGGTTGCGCGGCAGGATCCGGCTGAATACGTGTGCGGGTACGAAGGCGTTGACGGCGCCGGAGATGAGCGTGCCCAGCAGCAGGAAGGGCATCGCCTGGACGGTGATGGCCACGCAGATCGTCTGCCAGGCCCGGAAACCGGGATGCGTCAGCCACTGAGCTCCTCCCAGCGCCCAGACGAGCGCGGCGACAAGGAGCAGCGACAGCCCGCCGGCGACGACCGGCCCGGACGCGGCGGGCGGCCGCGCGCCGTGGCCACCCAACCCGTCGGCGGGGCCGGCCGGCGGCACGCCGGTCAGGTTTTCCGTGTTGTGCACATTGTCTCCGGTCGTCGGTGACGGCTCGGGGCTGCGCCGGGCCGTCGACCAGGACATGCTATAAAACTGGAAACCATTTTCAAATAGGCCCTGGGTGACCCACGGCTGTGGCAACCGCGCACCGGCATGCGGCGCTGCTCGACCACTACGAACCCGCACGGGTCGTTGTAGGCGTCGACGTGCTGATAGTGCCCGATGCGGCATCTTCCGGCGGTGAACGAGTGGGGGAGTCACCGTGTTGGCGGGGCACTTGCACCCGTCCGCCTCACTGGTGGGGACCCTGCCCCGCCCCCGGTCGCATCAAGGACCGCGTCAGACGTGCGACCGCCTGCGCTGCGGGCGGGAGCCGCCGAGGAGCGCTTCGGTGATGAGGCGGACGCCGCGGGCGAGGCGGTTGAGCTGCTCGAGCTCGACGGCGTACAGCTTGATGGTGTTCTCGATGACCGTCTCGGACACTCCGAGCCCGGGCAGCTCCGCCCGGCAGGTCTGCAGCGCGGAGCGCACCGCGCGGATCTCGTGGTCGACCTGGAGTTGTGCGTGGCGGGCCAGGAGGACGTGGTGGCGGGTGAGCGTCGAGTATCCGGCGTAGCGGGCCGGGAGGAGGTCGCGCAGCCACCGGGCCGCCGTGCGCTCCCAGTCCGGGCTGCCGGGAGCCTTGACCTGGCAGGGCCAGGCCGAGCTGATGGGTGTGACGGTCTGAGACGTCATTGTCGCTCCCGTGTGTGATGCGGCTTGTGGTCGCGGGATTTGTGGCGGCCCCGGCCCAGGGGTTGACCGGGGCCGCCATGGGCGTCCGCGTGAGCGGACCGCCCGGATGGAACACCCATGGGCCGACGTGAGGAGGAGGGCGTCGTCCCTGGGCATTCGGTCATGTGGTGCGCGGGGGCTCTATGCGGTACACCGCACGCACGTGGGTTCCGTCCTGGGTCGTACTGCTGTCGAGGGACTCTGCGAGACGGCAGACGATGCCGATTCCGCGGCCGCTCTCGTCCTCCGGGGAAGGGTGCCCGGTGGCGTGCGACGGCTCGCCGTAGTCGGTGACCTGGATGCTCAGGTTCAGGTCGGAGAGGTCGAGGCTCACCGTCATGTCGGCCCGCCCGTGTGCCGCGGCGTTCCCGGCCAGTTCGCCGACGATCAGCAGGCTCCAGTGCTGGTCGTCGTCGGTCAGCTGCCAGGCGCTGAGGCAGGCGGCGGCGTGGCGCCGGATCGCGGACACGTGGCACTTCTGGGCAGGCGCGGAGATGACGGCCATACGGCGCTTCTCCGCGGGGGCCGAGGTGGGCCTGGGTGGAGTGCCTGCCAGAGCCTTCGCGGCGTGAGCCGGTCGGCGTACCGTCTTCAGCTGCTTCCTGCGGGATGCGCCGCGGACGGCGGAGGGAGGCGTCGTGTACATGGTGCGGACCGTCGGCTTTTCGTCGGTGAGGGCTGCGGGGACCGGTCGGCGCTCTCGGACAGCGCGGCGAGCCACACGAAGTAAACATATATACCGTCGAGTAAGCAAGGGTATGAAAAAATTCATGCACACTCTGGCGTGAATGGACCCTCTTCGATCGGCTGCCCCGGGGGCGTCCCGACGTCAGTCCCCGATGAAAAAGTTGTGCTGGTCGGCGACCTGCTCGTACCCCTCCAGCCGGACCTGCGTGCGTTCCGGGTCGGCATCGGCCATGGCCTGGAGGACGGCGGCGGACAGGACTCCGGGCGCCGAGTAGGAGTCGAAGACGAGCCGCGAGCCGGTCCCGGCGGTGAGGGTCACGTCGGCCTCGTCCACGAGCGCCCCGAGCGTGAGATCGGTGATCAGGGCGACGCGCAGTCCCGTGCTGCGGGCGGCCTGCATGGCTGCCAGTGTCTCGTTGGCGTGCCTCGGCATCGCAAAGGCCACCACCCATGTCCCGCCTGCCTCCCGCGACTGCAGCAGCGCGTCGTACGCGACGCTGCCTCCGCGGGTCACCACGCGCACATCGGGATGGATCCGCCGGGCCGCGTAGGCGAAGTACTCGGCGAGCGACACGGAAATCCGCAGGCCCAGAACGGTCAGGGGGATCGACCGGGCCAGCTCGCGGCCGAGGTTCAGGACCTGGTTGGGGTCCGCGAGCGTACGGCGCAGGCTCTCCAGGTTCTCGATCTCGGCGTCGATGGCCGCCTGGAGCTCATTGCGGCGGATCTCCTCGCGGGTGTCCGGCGGCCCGGCGACCGAACTGAGCGCGATCGGCTGCAGGGCCTCCCGAAGGGCGGGAAATCCGCTGAAGCCCAGTGAGGAGGCGAACCGGGTCACCGACGGCTGGCTCACCCCCACGCGATCCGCGAGGTCCGTGATGGACAGGAAGGCGGCCTCGGTGAGGTGATCGACCATGTACTGGGCGATGCGCCGCTGCGCGGGGGACAGCCGGTGGCCGCCGAACAGTGCGAGCACCCTGTCCGTGGGAGCCGCTTCCGTGTCCGGAGCCTGCCGGCCCGGCGTAATCGCAGACGCCTGGGCGCGTGCCCGCTGACTTGATGGCACCGGTGTGCCTCCTTCTCGTCCCACTCGTGCTCAACATAGCTCACTCCCCGTGGCCGCACGGAGACGTGTAGAACGGTGCATTCCGGGCACTCCACCATGGAAGTCCCAGCCTGTACGCGGAACGAGAGGTGTACGCCGTGCGCGGACCCGGTGGCAGTTCCGAGGCACGCTTCACGGTCGCCGTGCGGCGCAGGCCGCGCGAGGACGCGCTCGTACTCGCACTCGACGGCGAGCTCGACCTCGACTCGGCCGACGTGCTGCGCGAGGCTCTGGCCGAGACCATGGAGCCCGGTGTCAACCGGATCCTGGTGGACTGCACGGACCTGCACTTCTGCGATTCCACCGGACTCAACGCGCTGCTGCGCGCCCGGCGTTCGGCGGAGGAGGCCGGGGCGCGTCTGGATCTGTTCGCACTCCGGCCGCAGGTGGCTCGCATGTTCGACATTACGGGAGTCGGGACTGTCTTCCATGTGTACGCGAATCTCGACGAGGCCCTGACAGACCTGCTGCCGAACTAGAAGCAGTGGAAAAGCAGAGGAGGGCCAGTGAGTGACGTTCTTCCTCTTTCCGGGCAGACCCGTCGGCTTGTCCTCCATGGCGCCCGCGGGGCCGTGAGCCGCTGCAGGAACTTCAGCCGGGAGGCGCTGTCGGACTGGCAGTGGACGCCCGCCGAGGACGAGGCCGGTCAGGAGGTCGTCGACGACGTTCTGCTGCTGGTGTCGGAAGTGGTCACCAATGCCTGCCTGCACGCCGACGGCCCCAAGGAGCTCGCACTGACCTTTGCCGGGGACCGGCTGAGGATCGAGGTCACCGACGGCAGCCCGGTCCCCCCGCACCCCCGCCCCTCCGGCGTTGGGGTGCCGGGCGGGCACGGCCTGATCGTGGTGCAGCGGCTCGCCTTGCGCTGGGGCTCCGTACCTCGGGAGGGCGGGAAGACCGTGTGGCTGGAGGTGGCGGCGCCGCCTCGCCTGCACCGTCGGGGTCCGGGGCGCTAGGGGCGCCGTCCTGCGCGAGGCCGTCTTCGACGACGCCGTCTTCCGCGAGGAGAGCCTCCCGCAGCGTGGTGAGGACGCGGGTCAGCAGGCGCGACACGTGCATCTGGGAAAGGCCGATGCGGTCGCCGATCTCCTTCTGCGTCAGTTCCTCGACGAACCGGAGCGAAAGGATGGTCCGTTCCCGCTCCGGCAGAGAGTTGATCAACGGCTTGAGCGCCACGAGGCACTCGACCGTGTCGAAAGCCCTGTCCTCCTGTCCGAGGCGGCGCTGCGCCGAGCTCGGCGGTGTGTCGTCCTCGGTGAACGGCGCGTCGAGAGAATGGGCGCTGTAGCCGTTCGCCGCCCGTCGGCCCTCCGCCACGTCCGCCTCGTCGAGACCCAGGTGGACGGCGAGTTCCGCGGTGGTCGGCGGCCGCCCCAGCTGCTGTTCGAGGACATCGGATGCCCGGGCGAGATCGATACGGAGCTCCTGCAGCCGGCGCGGCACGCGCACGTTCCAGCTGGAGTCGCGGAAGAAGCGCTTGATCTCGCCGGTGATGGTCGGCAGCGCGAACGAGGTGAACGACACCTGGCGCTCGATGTCGAACCGGTTGATGGCTTTGATCAGCCCGATCGTCCCGACCTGGATGACGTCCTCCATCGGCTGGTTGCCGTGGACGAACCGGTTCGCCGCGTACTTCACCAGGCTGAGATTGAGCTCGACCAAGGTGTTGCGTACGTAGGCGTACTCCGGCGTCCCTTCCTCCAGAGAGGCCAGGTGCTCGAACAGCAGTACCGAGATGGCCCGGGCGTCCTCCGTGCCGAGCGCGCTCGGATCCCGGAGGTCGGGCAGGCCGGTGAGCGGCGGCGGCAGCGACGCGCGCACCGAGGGCGAGGCGGTGCGGACGGTGCGCGGGCGGCTGGGGGCGGGGCTGGACATGGGGCTCCTCGACGTGGGCTGGGTTCGTCGTGTGAGCTTCCTGCTTGGTGCCTTACCCGTATGGCTGGCACGGACCCATTATTTCAGATTTGGGACGGTCTGCGCCTTTTTGCTCAGGGCTTCTCGGCAGACGGCTTCTCAGCAGACGCGGACGACCACCAGGCTGGTGCCGTCGTCCGTGTCGCCCGTGACAGTGGCCGGCAGCCGGTCGGCCTGCCCGCCGAGCTCACCGGCTCGGAGGTGTTCGGCCGTGCGGCCGGTGAAGGCCAGGCCGTGCAGTGCGTTGCGCAGAGCCACCATGCGCGTCGCCGACTCGACGCCGTGGCCCGCGATGTCTCCCACGGCCAGCAGCACCCGCCCGTCGGGCAGCGTCTCAGTGTGCCTTGTGGCCCGCCAGCGGAGCCGTCGGCAGTCCGCTGCCTTCGCGCACACCGCGCAGGAATTCCTGAATCGCCTCGATGGACGTCCTGGACGGCTCCCAGCCCAGTTCGCCGCGCGCACGGGCGGTGTCGAGGAGCGGCAGCCGCAGCACCGCGTCGAAGAGGTGCGGAGACGCCGCGAGCACGCGCAGGCCCCAGCCCGCCGCCAGGGCGGTGCGCACGGCCAGTCGGGGCACCCGTACCACCTTGGCGTCCAGCAATTCGCCCAGCGTCTCCGCGTCGATGACCGGGTCGGCGGCCAGATTGAAAGCCCCTCGTGCATCGCCCACCACGGCCAGGCGGTAGGCCTCCGCCGCGTCATCGGTGTGCAGCGCCTGGAAGCGCAGGCCTTCCATGTCCGGTACGAACGGCAGCAGCTCGGGCCGCATCAGCGGACCCGGCAGGAAACGGCCCGCGAAGATACGGCGCTGCTCGCTCGCCGACGTCTCCTTGAACAGGAAACCGGGACGCATGCGGACGACGCGCACCTCCGGGTGGTCCCGCTCGTACGTGTCCAGCACGCGTTCCAGATATGCCTTTTCGCGGCAGTACGCGGCGGAGGGCCAGCCGTGGGTCTCCCAGGACTCGTCGACGCCCCGGCCTTCCTTCGGCCCCGGCGAATACGCGCCGACCGACGAGGCGTGTACGAGAGCCGGCACACCGGTGGCCGTGACGGCCTGGAAGACCCGCATCGAGCCGAGGACGTTCGCCTGCCAGGTGACCACCGGGTCGTGCGTCGGCTGGAACCGCCACGCCAGATGAACGACCGCGTCGGCCCCGACGAAGTGCCGTTCCAGCTGATGGGCGGCCGTCGGCGCGGCGAGATCCACGATCGCCCACTCGGCCTTGGGCAATGGTAGGTCGGGGAGTCTGCGCGCGAGGCCCAGGACGGAATCGACCTGCGGATCACTTCCCAGCGCCTGCATCACACTCGTGCCGACATTCCCGGTGGCTCCTGTCACGACCACCCGAAGTCCTGTCTTAAGGCTCATGAACTGTCTCCGACCTTGCCGCGTGCGAGAGGGAGAGAGGCCTGTCGCTGATCCTCAGGACAGATCTGATCAAACGCGTCACTCTGTGATGAAACCGCCTCGGTGGGCACTCTGCCACCGTGACGGATGGAGTGCCCGACGCAAGTCGCTCGCAGAGGTGACGCGATGCTCAGCCTGCTGGAATGGGACAGCCGGCTCCGCCACCTGCGCGGCGACCTGCCGGCCCCGGTCCAGGGCCGCCGATTCGATCTCGCCCTCAGCAATCCGCCCTACGTACCCGCACTGGAACCCGCACCCGCACGGCACGCCGCCGCCGTGGCCTGGGCCGCCGGCGCGCGACAGCCGGGCGCTCGTGGAGCGACGGGCCGGTATGCGGCCCGTGGTGGCGGACCGGCGCCGCGTGCCCTTCGGGCCCGTACTCCGCTCCAGAAGGGAATGGCTGGAGGACCAGGGGCTGATCACGCCTGGTGAGGAGAAGGAAGAGCTGGTGATCATCCGTGCCGAGCGAAGCGGGTCCCGCCGCCGTGCATTTCTACGCCGAGCACTGGAAGCGGACGCGGTGCACGAGCAGGTCGTCCGCCGGGACATCGTCGGCGGGCTGCTGGAGGAGGAACCCTGGCCGGACGCGGAAGCGGACGCGGCATTCGGCGTCGACGCCACCGGGCGGGTCGACGCACTGCTCGGCGAACGGCTGGTCGCAGCGTGGTGCGACGGCCGGTGCAGTCTGCGCGCACCACTCTGATGACGTGAGGGTCAGATGACCGAAGGCTGGCTCGTCACCGTGAACAGACCGCCGTCAGGGTCGCGCAGCGTCGCCTCCACGCCGTACGGGGAGGGATTCCGCCCGAGGACGGAACCGCCGTGACGGCACGCTCGGTCGACGGTGGCTTCCACGTCCGGGACAGGGAAGTGGATGTGCCAGCGGGGCTGGATCAAGGGGTCGGGTGCCGTACCGATCGCGCCCGAGCTCAGGCGGGCGAGGACTTGCCCGTGCTGGTGCAGTACGACTTCGTCCTCCTCGTAGTCGACCTCGCAGCAGCCCGGCTTGCCGCTGGCCCAGTCCAGGACCTCGCCGTAGAAGATCGCGGCATCGAACGCGTTCCGTGTCCGCAGCCGCAGCCAGGCGGGTGCGTTCTTGCGCCAGGACTGCCAGTCGGAGACGAGCTGGCCTTCCCAGATGCCGAAGACGGCACCGTCACGGTCCGCCGCGAGAGCCCCGCGGCCCACGGGGAAACGGAGCGGACCCACCGCGACGGTCGCGCTGCGCTCCCGGATGCGCGCCGCGGTTTCGTCGGCGTCGACGACCGCGAAGTACGGCGTCCAGGCAACCGGCACCTGCAGGGCAGGAGCGAGCGCGCCGATACCGGCCACGGGCGTGCCGTCGGACACCGCGAGACTGAACTCGGCGCCCAGTCTCACGCGCCGGAATTTCCACCCGAGGACCGCGCCGTAGAAGGCATGGGCGGCTTGCAGATCGCGAGCCATCAGCGTGATCCAGCACGGTGCGCCGAAAACCTCGTGGCTTGACGTCACACTCGCGGTCGAGGCCGCGGTCGGTTCCTTGTCCATCACACTCCCGCTCTCATGTGGGCAGCGGCCGAGGGGACGCGTGCTTTTCACCGCCAGGTACCCAGAAACCCCGCATTTCATCCTGCCCCCGGAACGCCCCGCCCGCGAGCCGCATAAACCGTGTGACCGCCCAGTCCCTCAGCCTTCGACGCCGGTGGCGTGGTGCGGCGCTCCCACGGGCTTGGACTCCGGTGAACCGCGTTGGCGCAGGTAGACGGAGAGGATGGCCATGGATCTCACCGCGAGGAACTTGGACTGCCAGTTCTGGAACGTACGGCTCCAGAAGTCGGCGGACACCAGGTACTCGCCCCACCCGAGTGGGCCCTGAAGTTGACGCAGCCGCTGCTCGTTGAAGGCCGCCACGCCGGACACGGACCGGTCCGGCCAGGACAGCAGAAACAGCCCGGCCATGACCAGTCCCAGCGACCGGGACAACAGCACCTGCCGCAGGCCGGTGGAGGCCGCCCAGCGCGGCGAGTCCTCCCGGGGTGAGAAAGCCGGGGTGAGCGAGTGTTCACGTACGAACGTGCGCATCGCGGCATCCCTTCACCGGTGCATCAGCTCAGGACCAGGCGGAGAACGAACAGCGTCCGCACGCCGCTCAGCCTCCCTTGATCTCGCATTGGTACGGCCGGCGCGTTCGGGGCCGCAGCCCGCGGCGACGACCTCCCATCCCCGGGAAACCGTGACAGGAACAGCGTGTCGGCGTCGAGGACGGATCCTCCTCCGCGATCAGCCGACGCGATCACCAGGACCGGCAGCCCGATGCGCCGGAATCGATACGGCATTCTGCCTCCACGCGCATGTCGACACTGGTGGGCATCATCCTGGGCACCGGACCGGCCGAGGGCGGATCGACACGCGTTGCGGCCGCCCGGCTGTGGAATCTTGCGGCGATGCCCAGCTCTGAGCGCGCTTCGGGCGCGGACCGCCGTCCGCGCCCGAAGCTCTCTGCTCATCCATGGCCGCTCGGCCGCCGCACCGAGTCCCCCTCCCCGCCGACCTCAAACCCACCATCTGCCCCGGCGCGAACGCATAGCCCTGCCGACGGCGGGTACCTCGGGCCACAGACCCGACCGAAAACGGAAGATCCCACAACGGAAGATCAGGGAGAGCAGGCGATCAGCCATGGCGCAGCTCGTACGGGACCTCATGACACCCGGGGCGGCGACGGTACGGCCCGAGGCCTCGCTGGTCGAAGCGGCCCGACTGATGCGGGCCAGGGACATCGGAGAAGTGCTGGTGGCCGACGGCGAACGGCTGATCGGCGTCATCACCGACCGGGACGACGGCAGCCCCGTGTGACTCCCGATCTTCCGGGTACCCGCCACAAACGCGATGCCCGGCCTCTCCGGGAGGAAGAGAGGAAGCAATGCAACTCGCCTTTCTCACCCCGCTCTACGAGCGCCCCGGCCCTTGGGCCAGCGTTCACCTCGACACCGAATGGACCGATGAGTCCACCCCCGGCCGCCGCGAGCTCCAGGCCAGTGAGGCCTGCCGCGAACTGATCGCGCAAGGGGCCGACGAGCCGACCGGCCGCGCGGTGTACGAGGCGCTGACCGCCCTGCCGCATCAGCCGGGAGAGTCCGGGCGTGCCGTCTTCGCCGCGCACGGCAAAGTCGTCCTCGACCCACCGCTGGGCACCCGCCCCGCGTCCCCCTTCGACGTCTCCTGGTCGCCGCTGCCCCGGGTCACCCCGCTGCTGGACCACGCCGTACAGGAACCCGTCTGCCTCATCGCGTACATCGATCGCAAGGGCGCGGACCTGGAGCTCCGCAGCCCGCTCGGAAGCCGGGTGATGGCACATGCCCAGGGCGAGGAGTGGCCGATTCACCGCACGGCGAGCGCCGACCGGTCCGAGATTCATCACCAGCAGAGTGTCGAAGACACGTGGGAGCGCAACGCCGGCGAAATCGCGGCGGTCATCAACGCGAGCCAGCAGGAGACCGGTGCCGATCTGATCGTGCTGGCGGGGGACCCGCGCGAGCGACGCGCCGTACACGACAGCCTGCCTGTCGCACTGCGCCCGCTCGTCGTCGAAACGGAACACGGCGGCCGCGCCGGGGGCGCGTCGACGCGGCTCCTCGACGGGGACGTCGAGCAGGCCCGCCAGGACCATCTGAGGCGTCATGCGCAGGAGGAACTGGACCGGTTCAAGTCCGCCCCGGACGCGACGGCCGAGGGCGTGCCCGCGCTCGTCGAGGCGGCGCGCGAGCACCGGATCGCCGAGCTGTTCGTACGTCCGGACGGGCCGGACGCACACCAGGAAGTGTGGGTCGGCAACGAGCCCGACCAGCTCGCCGTACGCCGTACGGACCTCCAGTACCTGGGCGAACCGCACCCGTCGCCGGCGCGCGCCGACGACGCGCTGCTCCGCTCGGCAGTGGTGACCGGCGCGGAGGTGCTGCGGGTGCGAGCCGAGGGCCCGGAGGATGTGCCGGTGGGCGGACTGGGGGCGCTGCTGCGCCGGCCCTACCAGGAGAAGGAGATGGAGAGGGAACGGGAACGGGAGTGAGGACTCGTTCACCCGCCGGACCTCCCCGGTGTGTGGTCCGGTGCTGTCTGCGCCACCCTGAGTGGGGGACCGTCGAAGGAGCGCCATGACCGCGTACGGCTACTTCCTGGCGAGCGAGGAGTTCGGGCCCGCCGATCTGCTGGCGCAGGCCAAGGCTGCCGAAGAGGCTGGATTTGACGTACTCGCCATCTCGGACCACTACCACCCCTGGAACGACGAACAGGGCGAGAGCCCCTTCGTATGGTCCGTGATCGGAGCCCTGTCGCAGGTCTGCTCGCTGCCCGTGACCACGCTCGTCACCTGCCCGACCGTCCGTATGCACCCGGCACTCAACGCACAGGCCGCGGCCACGTCCGCCGTGCTGACGGGCGGCCGTTTCCGGTTCGGAGTGGGCACCGGTGAGGCGCTCAACGAGCATGTGCTCGGAGACGTGTGGCCCGCTGCCGACCTGCGGCTGGAGATGCTCGAAGAGGCTGTCGACATCATGCGGCAGCTGTTCACCGGCAAGCAGATCACCCACCGTGGGCAGCACTACACCGTGGAGAACGCCCGTCTCTACACCCGCCCGGACGAGCCACCGCCCATCTACATCTCGGGATTCGGCCCCCGCGCCGCCGCATTCGCCGGCCGCATCGGGGACGGATTCATCACGATGATCCCCGACGGGGAACTCATCGGGGAGTTCCGCAAGGCCGGAGGCGTTGGCAAGCCCGTCGTCGGCGGGCTGAAGGTCTGCTGGGGCACCGACCGCGACCGTGCGGTCAAGACGGTCCGACGCCTGTGGCCGAACATGTGCCTGCCGGGCGAACTGGGCCAGATCCTGCCCACCCCCAGCCACTTCGAGCAGGCCTGCGAACTGGTCACCGAAGACATGATCCGTGACGACATCGTCTGCGGCGACGACGTGGAAGAACACGTGAAAGCGGTCCGCGCCTACGCGGACGCCGAATTCGACGAGGTGTACGTCAACCAGATCGGGCCGGACCAGCAGGGGTTCTTCGATTTCTACCGGGACACCGTCCTGCCCCGGCTTCGCAGTAACGCCTGACGTACAGGAAGCCGAGGAGACATGGCCGCTGAACGCCCGACCATCGACGAGTCGTACTGGATGGCAACCACTCCGGGCACGGGCTATCCGCCGCCCGGCAAGGACCTGACCGCGGACGTCGCCGTGATCGGCGGCGGCATCGCCGGGCTGTGCACCGCCTGGGAACTGGTCCGGGCGGGCCTGGACGTCGTCGTCCTGGAGGCTGACCGGATCGCCGCCGGGGTGAGCGGATACACCACGGCCAAACTGACGGCCATGCACGGGCTCCTGTACGCCCATCTGGAGGCGAAGCACGGCCCCGACAGCGCCGGTCTGTACGCCCTCTCGCAGCAGGACGCCGTCGACCGGACAGCGGCCCTCTGCGCCGAGCTGCACATCGACGCCGACCTGGAACACGCCTCCGCCTACACCTACGTACAGGATCCGCGGCGCACCGGCGAGATCAGGAACGAGGCGGAGGCCGCCCGGCGCGCAGGGCTCGACGCGTCCTTCGTGACCGAAACCGAGCTGCCCTTCGAGGTGGCGGGCGCTGTGCGCGTGGACGGGCAACTGCAGTTCCACCCAAGGAAGTTCCTGCTCGCGCTGGCCGAGACGATCACCGGCGCGGGCGGCCGCATCTTCGAACGCACGCGAGTCACCGGGCTCCACGACGCCGCTCGCTGCCGCCTCACCGCCGACGGCGGCGTCACGGTCGACTCGCGCGACGCGGTCATCGCGACGCACTACCCCGTCTTCGACCGCACGCTGCTGTTCACCCGGCTGAAGCCCCGTCGGGAGGTGGTGATCGCGGCGCCGGTGCCGGCCGAATCCGCCCCCACCGGCATGTACATCACCCCGGAGGACAACACCCGCTCGGTGCGCAGCGCGCCCTTCGACGAAGGACGTCGGCTGCTCATCGTCACCGGGGAGTCCTTCGAACCGGGGGCAGGGCACGTACGGGAACGCTTCGCGCGCCTCGACGCCTGGGCGCGCGAGCGGATGCCCGGCTTCGCCGAGGCGGACCGGTCCTACCGCTGGCAGGCACAGGACAACGACTCCAGCGACCACCTGCCGTACGTCGGCCACGCCCACGCCCGCACTCAGCACGTCTACGTGGCCACAGGCTTCGGCGGGTGGGGCATGAGCAACGGAGTGATGGCCGGCAAACTCCTCACCGCCCACATCGCGGGCGGGCCCCGGCCGGCCTGGACCGACCTCTTCGACCCGCGAAGGCTTCCGCCGGTCCATGACACGGGGCAACTCGCGAAGTTCCAGGCCGCCGTCGCCAAACACTTCGTCGGCGACCGGCTGCACACCAGCCACGTCGATTCCGTGACCGACATCCCGCCGGGCAGCGGAGCCGTCGTACGGCTGGAGGGCAAGCAGTGCGCGGTGTACCGCGACGAGACCGGGCACGCCACCGCGCTCTCCGCACGCTGCACCCACCTCGGCTGCCTGGTGCAGTTCAACGACGCCGAACACGTCTGGGAGTGCCCCTGCCACGGCTCCCGCTTCGGCACGGACGGCTCGCTGCTGCACGGCCCGGCGACGCGGCCGCTGGAGCCGGTGAGACGGAGTGAGACCAGTTGAGATACGACCCCAGCTCGCACAATGCCCTGACCCGTCCGTGCGCCTCTCCGTGCCCGGGTGCCCCCGCGGGTCGGCACCGAAACAGCGTGGTGAGCGGCACGTGTTGGTCAGGGCAGTGCGTCAGGAAAGAGCAGTCACTTGCCGAGCTCGCGCTTGAGCTCGGCCTTGTTCATGGACGACCGCCCATGGATATTGCGGCGCTGGGCTTCCGCGTACAGCTGGTCGTACGTCGGACCCTCGGAACCACTGCTTGAACGCAGGCCGCCGCGCCTGGACGACGACATGTCCTGGGTGGAAGTCTTGCTCGCCGTGCGGGATTCACCGGAGCGTGCACGTTCCTTGTTCACCGTGCGCGAGGCGATTTCCTTGGCCCGGTTCTTGCTTTCGCCCCGTTCCTCGGCGCTCTCCTTGATGTGTTCGTACTGGCGCTCACGCTTGGAATTCGAGCCACGTGGCATGTGCTTCTCCTCCTGTTTCAGTCCCGCTGTGTCAGTCCCGCTGTTTCAGTCCCGGAAATGGGTGCCGCCGTCCGGCTTTCATGAGTCCGGCACAGCCCCAATCCACACTGCGTCCGCGGCCTTGTCCGCGCAAACGCGGAGTGGCGGAATTCCACGGACCGAGGGCCCGGCGGACCGCCCTACCGGGTGAAAGTGACGACATGGCAGCCGGCGACGGCCCGTGCCGGGCCGGTGGCTGGTTTGCTGCCCGTACGTGATCGTCGACCGGAAGGCCCTTAATGAGGACGACGGACACCGTGGGACCGGCCGAAGCCGACGACAGTTACGAGGACGAACTTCCGGTCCGCAGCAAGCGGCGCGGCTCTGTCGTCGTGCAGTGGGCGACCAGTACGGACCACAAGACCATTGGCACGCTCTACCTGATCACATCGTTCGTATTCTTTTTGATCGGCGGAGTGCTGGCGCTCTTCATGCGTGCTGAACTCGCCCGGCCCGGCACACAGATCATTTCGAACGAGCAGTTCAACCAGGCGTTCACGCTGCACGGCACGATCATGCTGCTGATGTTCGCGACGCCGTTGTTTGCCGGGTTCGCGAACTGGATCATGCCGCTGCAGATCGGATCGCCCGATGTGGCATTTCCGCGGCTGAACATGTTCGCGTACTGGCTCTATCTCTTCGGCTCGACCATCGTGGTGGCCGGTTTCCTCACACCCGACGGCTCTGCCGACTTCGGCTGGTTCGCCTACGCCCCACTGAACGGCGCGATCCGTACGCCGGGTGTCGGCGCCGACATGTGGATCATGGGTCTGGCCTTCTCCGGATTCGGCACGATCCTCGGCTCGGTCAACTTCATCACCACGATCATCTGCATGCGCGCACCCGGCATGACGATGTTCCGGATGCCGATCTTCTGCTGGAACGTGCTGCTGACCGGTGTGCTGGTCCTGCTCGCCTTCCCTGTGCTGGCCGCCGCACTCCTGGCTCTGGAGGCGGACCGCAAGTTCGGTGCGCACATCTTCGATGCGACCAATGGTGGTGCGATTCTCTGGCAGCATCTCTTCTGGTTCTTCGGCCATCCAGAGGTCTACATCATCGCGTTGCCATTCTTCGGAATCGTCACCGAAGTGTTTCCTGTCTTCAGCCGCAAGCCGCTCTTCGGCTACATCGGTCTGATCGGCGCGACGATCGCGATCGCCGGGCTGTCGGCGACGGTATGGGCGCACCATATGTTCGTCACCGGCGGTGTGCTGCTCCCGTTCTTCTCCTTCATGACCTTCCTGATCGCGGTACCGACCGGTGTGAAGTTCTTCAACTGGATCGGCACCATGTGGAACGGCTCCCTGAGTTTCGAGACCCCCATGCTCTGGGCGATCGGTTTCCTCGTCACGTTTCTCTTCGGTGGTCTGACCGGAATCGTGCTGGCCTCGCCCCCGATGGACTTCCATGTCTCCGACACGTACTTCGTCGTAGCGCACTTCCACTACGTCGTTTTCGGCACCGTGGTCTTTGCGATGTTCGCCGGATTCCATTTCTGGTGGCCGAAGATGACAGGCAAGATGCTGGACGAGCGGCTCGGGAAGATCAGCTTCTGGACGCTTTTCGTGGGCTTCCACGGCACCTTCCTGGTGCAGCACTGGCTGGGTGCCGAGGGCATGCCACGCCGTTACGCCGACTACCTCGCGGCCGACGGATTCACCGCGCTGAACACCATCTCCACGCTCAGCTCTTTCCTGCTGGGGCTTTCGATGCTGCCGTTCTTCTACAACGTGTGGAAGACCGCCAAGTACGGCAAGAGGGTCACGGTCGACGACCCCTGGGGCTACGGCCGTTCGCTGGAGTGGGCGACGTCCTGCCCGCCCCCGCGGCACAACTTCAACACCCTGCCGCGCATCCGTTCCGAGTCCCCGGCGTTCGACCTGCACCACCCCGAGATCGCAGCCCTCGACCGGGCTCAGAACCGGCCCGTCGGCTCCCTCCCCGTGGCGCCGGGGGACAGGCAGGAGTAGCGAGGGCGTCGCCCTGCAGGAAGGAGAGTGCGTGGAGCCCGAGGAGACGGACAGCGCGCGCGGCCTGGCTCAGCTGGAGGGCTATCTCCTCTGGAACGCCGAGCTCGAAGACGCCCGCCGCCGCGCCGGCTGCTTCACCGACCAGTTGCCGTGGCTGACGACCGCGCAGCGCGAGGACGTGGAACGTGTCTATATGGCCGAGCGGTTGGCCGCCTCGCAGGCGATGCTCGTACGGATCTCGGCCCGGGCCACCGCACTGCGAGGCGAATACACCCGTCGCTACCGACGGCTCAGGAAGCGATGCGTGACGACGGCCGTCGTGGCCGTCGGCGCGGTGACCGGGGTGTGCACCGCGGTCGCATTCCTCACCCGGTGACGCCCCACGTCACGACACTGTCATGGGGACGCGGGCGAGCCGGAGTTCCCGCCGTTCGCCGGTGCCGGTGAGCCGGGCGGCGACTCCGGCTGTACCGGGGAATCCGGCGCCGGGGGCTCCGGAACCGTCTCGGATGCCGGCGGCTCGGACGTCGGCGGCTTCGAGGTGGTCGGGGTCTTCGGGGACGGCGACTTGGAGGCCGGGGGGCAGGGGCTGTCCGCGGGGGTCTCCCCCTCGCCGGCCTCCGGCGGGCAGGACGACGGGGACAGCTCGTCCGGGGACGGCGGGGACGCGTCCGGGGAGGGCGACGGTTCGGTCACCGGCGGCGAGGTCTTCTTGTCCTTGTGGCCCGTGTCGCCCGCGTCCCGGTGGAACCACTCCTTGCTCTCCGGGTCGAAGATGACAAACACCTTCACCACCTGGACCGTGGGCGTCACCGCCACGACGTTCGAGGGCCGGTACGTGGGCCACGAGTCACCCTTGGGCCGGGGCGTGCCCTGCACGGCGACCGGCGGAAGCAGCGGGTTGCCGCAGGCGCAGCGCACCCGCGGCACTCCGTGGTCGTCGACAAGGACCGCCGTGCCGGCCTGGAGCACCGCCTGATATCTGGTGGGCGCTCCGTTCTGGTACCCATGGTTGGTGACCCGGGTGTCCATCCGCAGCTGAACGGGCGTCAGTGACCGCAAGTGCTCGGGGACGCCGGACGGCTGGATCTTCAGTACGGACGCGAACGCCTTGTTCTTGGGCGGATCCGCCGTCAGCGCGCTGATCTGCTTCTCGACATCGCAGCTGGAGATCTTGCGGGTCCCGCCGTACAGACCGGGGGCCGATCCGTCCACCCCCCGGGTGGCGTTGGGCCGGGTGTCCGTCGGGCTCGGCAGCGCGGTCGGTGACGTCGCGGGGGAGTCGGCCTTGCGCGCCGTCGATTCCGTGTACGGATCCGGCCCGGACGAGCCCGCTGCCTGCAGGAAGACTTCGCCGTCCTCGCCCGATCCGCCGTCCGGGCGAGTCAGCACGATGGTCAGGACCACTGCCGCCACGATCGCGGTGGCGATCGTCGCCACCCGGGGCACCGAGCGCCACCACGGGCGACCGGCGCCCTCACCGGGGCCGCCACCAGGACCGCCCGCGCCTCCGCCTCCTCCCGCGCCACCACCGCCCGGGCCTCCGCCGCTCGGGCCTCCGCCGCTCGGCGGTCCGGCCCCAGGGCCGGAAGGAGTCTCGGGCGGGGGCGTCGGACCTGGCTTCGAGGGGCCCGAGAGGGGGCCCGACGGAGGTCCTGTGGGGCGTCCGGACGAAGGCTGTTGGTCACTCACGGGCTCTGCTTCCCAACGTAGGAATTAGTCCCAATTTCTGGCATGACGTGCTTATTGTGTGCCTCGTACCCGTACGGCTCGCAAGCGGACGCGGTCGGCCCTCCCAGCGGGCGGACTGCCCGAACCCCTGCTTAGCGTGGCAGCGTGAGCCAGCAGCAAACCAACGACCGGAGCGGTACGACGCGCGCCACGCACGGCTGGGGCGACGCCGCCGTGGCGGTGCTCGCCGGGCTGGCGGCCATGGCCGTCGTCGCCGCACTCGGCCTGTGGGCCGCGGGCGCGACCGGCCTTCCCGGCGGTGCGTTCCCGCGCGTCCTCGCGGCCGTCGTCGTGATGGCGGCCGGCGGCTCCGTCGGATTCTCCGGAGACGCCGGAGCGATCGCCGAGACGAGCGCGGACCTCACAGTCATTCCACTCTCCGTGACCCTTGCCGGAGCCCTCGTGATCGCCGCCGGCTTCCTGCGGCCACTGCGGCACCGAGCCGTCGCCGGAACCCGCGAACTGCTCGGCTGGGCCGCCCGGTTGGCGGTGCTGTGGGTGATTGTGCTCATCGCCCTTTCGGCCCTGGCCCGCTACAGTTTCAGGATCCCGGTCGAGGACCCGACCGGCGGCCTCATCGACGACGTACTGGACGCCTCGCCCAAGGTCGGTTTCGAGGCCGACATCGCCATCACCCTCGTCTTCGGGCTGCTGTGGCTGGCCGGCGTCCTCATCCTGGCCCTCCTCGTGTCACGCAAGGCCCCGCTCCCCGCCCAACTGCTGCGCTTCCAGGAATCGGTGCGCCCGGCAGCCTTCGCCATGGTGGTACTGCTGCTCACATACGTCGTACTGGGCCTGGTCATCGGACTCGTCGTCGCGGCGACGCGCGGCCACGCCGCCGAGACGTTCGCCGTGATCCTCCTCGGGCTGCCGAACCTCACCTGGCTGGCCCTGACGCTGGGTCTGGGCGCTTCCTGGGAAGGCAAGGTGGAAGGCCCCTTCGGGCTGCCGATGCCGAAGGCGCTCGACTCCGTACTCCGTACGCCGGACATCTCCACCCTCAATGTCAGCACGCTCGCCGACCACGACGGGCGGGTCTGGTGGCTGGTGGTTGTCGCCGCCGTCCTGCTGCTTGCCGCCGCGTTCCTGATGGCGGCCCGCTCGCCCCGCCGGATGCGTGCCTGGCAGCACGCCGTACACATGACGGTGGCGCTCACCCTCACCGTGCTGACCATCTGCCTGGTCGCCCGGCTGTCCGCCCACTACGGCCTGTCACTGCTGGGCATCGGAGACATCGACGGCGCCCTCGCCGGAGAAGTGTCGCTGCGGCCGCGCCTGTGGACGGCGCTCGGCATCGCGGTCCTCTGGGGGCTGGTCGCCGGCTTCCTCGGCAGCCTGCTCGCCTCGCGGGTCCACCGGCGCGGAGAGATCGAGCCGGAGACCTCCTGAGGCCTCTCCGGCCTCCTACCGTACGAAGCCGGGGAAGACCGGCAGGGCCCAATGGGGCGGCGCGGGCGGTGGTTCGGCCGCGGGCCACCCACCGGCCCGCATGTCCACCCGGGTCGGCGGATGGTGTGCGGGACCGATCCCTGCGGCCGCCGCACGGAGCGCGGTCACGAATTGCAGGCAGGAGTCGTACCGGTCGTCCGGGCTCTTGGCGAGTGCCTTGGCCATGACGTCGTCGACGGCGGCCGGCAGGTCGGGGCGCTGCTCCGTCAGGGGCGTCGGCGGGTCGAACTGATGGGCCCACAGCAAAGCCATGTCGTCGTCGCGTTGGAAGGGCGGGGTCCCGGCCATCGTCTCGTGGACGACGCAGGCGAGGCTGTAGACATCGCACCTGCCGTCCACCGGGCGCCCGGAAATCTGCTCCGGCGCGACGTAGTCGAGCGTTCCGACGAACTGGCCGACGGTGGTGAACCCGGTCAGGGACAGCGACTTCTTCGTCAGTCCGAAGTCCGTGAGATATACGTGCTCGGGGTGGTCGCTGTCCGTACCCGCCGCGATGAGGATGTTGCCCGGCTTGACGTCCCGGTGCACCAGGTCGTGGTCGTGGGCGGCGTCGAGCGCGGACGCCACTTGCGCGGCGATACGGCTCGCGGCCCCGATCGACAGCGGTCCCTGACGGTCGAGCAGGTGCCGCAGGTCCTGCCCGGCGACGTACCGCATGGCGATGTAGAGAATGCCGTCGGTCTCTCCGGCCTCGAACACCGGCACGATGTGCGGGTGGTCGATAGCCGCGGCCACCCGCGACTCGTGGGTGAACCGCTGCCGGAAGGTGTCGTTGCGGGCGAGCTCGGGCGCGAGGAGCTTCAGGGCGACCGTACGGTCAAGGCGCAGATCCTTCGCACGGTAGACGACCGCCATGCCGCCGCGGCCGATCTCGCTCTCGACGACGTAGCTCGCGATCTGCTTCCCGAGCAGGTCGGACGGCCTTCCGACGGGCAGGCTCGTGTCCTGCGGCGTGCGGTGCCCGGGGGCCATCACCCGTCACCCGGCCGGGTGCGGGGGCGGGGCCCGGGGGCACGGATACCGTCGCCCGGCCGCACAACCTGCGTAGCCTCGCCGTCGCCCGGGCGGCGCCCGGCGAGGCGGGCGGGGTCGACGACTTGAGTCGGCTCGGCGGCGGTTACGTCGTCTTCAGCGGGCTCGGCTGCGACCGCCTCGGGATCCGGCGCTGGTGGGTGGCCGGGGCCCGGTTCGTTCGTTCCGTCCGCGTCGGTGGCGACGATTTGCGTGGGTTGTGGTTCGGCTGCGTGAGCTGATTCCGGTGAGTCCGGTCGGGGGGTGTAGGTGTCGGCGCCGACCTGGGTCGGTTCGGGGTCCGGTGCGTGTGCAGGTTCTGGGGCGGCCGTTGCGGGGGCTGGGGCGGCGACGGGCGGTGTCGGTTCCTGCCCTGCCGCGCGGTCCGGTTCTGCTGACTCCGTTCCGGGGGGTTCCGCTGCGACGACTTGTGTCGGCTCCGGTGGTGCTGTCTGTGCCGGTTGCGGTGTGTCGGCTTCGGGTTGTTCTGCTGCGACCACCTGGGTCGGTTCCGGCGCTGCTGCCATCCGGGGCGGCTCCGGGCTGCCCGTCGTCCGCGCGGGTTCTTCCGCGACGACCTGAGTCGGTTCCGGGGGCACCGACCGCGCCCGATCCGGAGCGGGCGGGCCGCCGTTGGGCGGTGGGGTGTCCTCGCCCGGGCCCGACGACGCTGCGTATGTGCTGAGCCGCGTACCGTCGCAGTACACCCACCGCTCGTGCTCCGCTTCGTACAGCCACACCGATTCGCCGTCGACGACCACCCCCACCCGCAGCCCCAGCGTGCGGCGGTGGAAGCTCTCGCCGTCGGTGCGTCCGCTCGCCAGGTCCTCCGCCGCACGGCGGTACTGGCTCAGGGACTCCTCGACCCGGGCCAGCAGTGGCCGCGGGTCGGCCGTGCGGGCGAGTGGCTGATGGGCGCCCGGTGGGCCCTGCGGTACGGAGACGAGCAGGCGGGCGTCGACCCATGCCGACCAGCCGTTGGCGCACAGGATCTCGCCCCAGTCACCGCGCCGGCCGATCAGCTGGACGGGCAGCAGCGGGTCGAGCGGTTCGGTGGGGCGGGAGACGTCCGGCGACTCCCAGGCGGGCATCCCGGCCTGGGGGACGACATGTGTCGGGCGGAAGTCCGGGAAGTCCGGCGTGGCCATGGATTCCGCTCCTACTTCCGCATGATGGCGGGCTCATGCCTGCGCAGCAGCTTCGCGACGGCGTAGCCGAAGACGACCGAGAGGGCGACCAGCATGCCCATGTTGAGCAGCCACACCGATGCGGAGTGCTCGAAGAGGGGATCCGACGACAGGTCGCCGGGGACGATACGGGCGAGGTCGATGGTCCCCGCCATCCCACCCAGCGCCCACCGGGCCGGCATCAGCCAGGCCAGCTGCTCCAGACCGATCACCCCGTGCACCTTGAGCAGCGCCCCGCAGAACACGACCTGCGCGATCGCGATGAGGACAAGGAGCGGCATGGTGACCTCCTCCTTGCGCACCAGTGCGGACACGAGGAGGCCGAGCATCATCGCCGTGAACGCCAACAGCGCCACGGCCACAGTGATTTCGATCAGTGGCGGCAGGAGCACTCCTTCGTCGCCCGGGGCGTTCAGATCCACGCCGATCAGGCCGACCAGGGTCAGTACGACGGCCTGGAGCACCGTGACGGTGCCCAGCACCACGACCTTGGACATCAGGTACGCCGATCTGGACAGCCCGACGGCGCGTTCCCGCTGGTAGATCACCCGTTCCTTGACCAGTTCGCGCACCGCGTTGGCGGCCCCCGTGAACACCCCGCCCACACACAGGACGAGCAGGGCGCTCATCGCGGAGTCCTTGTCCAGCTCGCCGCCGGCCAGCGCACGGGTCATCCCGCCCATGACGAACGGCAGCGCGATCATGACGGCCAGGAAGGTCCGGTCGGCGCTCAGCGCGGCCGCGTACCGCCGCACCAGCGTCCTCAGCTGCGCCCCCCAGCTCCGGGTCTTCGGCGGGGGCGGTACGGTCTCGGGCGCCGAGGCCTGGGACAGGCGCGGCTGGGCCGTGGAGTTCGCGATGTACTGCTGGTGGAAGGGGGACCCGTGATAGAGGCCCGCCCAGTCCCGCTCCTGGTCGTTCTCGAAGGCCTCGAACGCCTCGGGCCACTGCTCGAAGCCGAAGAAGGCGAGAGCGTCCTCAGGCGGGCCGTAGTAGGCGATGCGGCCGCCGGGGGCGAGCATCAGCAGCCGGTCGCACACGTCCAGGCTGAGCACACTGTGCGTGACCACGATGACCGTACGCCCGTCGTCGGCGAGGCCGCGGAGCATGTGCATGACGGAGCGGTCCATGCCGGGGTCGAGTCCGGAGGTCGGTTCGTCGAGGAAGAGGAGCGACGGCTTCGTCATCAGTTCCAGGGCCACGCTGACCCGCTTGCGCTGGCCGCCCGAGAGGCTGTGGATCGGCTGGCCGGCCCGCTGTTCGAGACCGAGCTCGCGGATGACCTCGGTGACCCTGGCCTGCCGTTCGGCTTTCGCGGTGTCCTGGGGGAAGCGCAGTTCGGCGGCGTATCCGAGGGCGCGGCGCACGGTCAGCTGGGAGTGCAGGATGTCGTCCTGCGGTACGAGGCCGATGCGCTGGCGCAGCTCCGCGTAGTCGCGGTAGAGGTCACGGCCGTCGTAGAGGACCGTGCCCTGGTCGGCGGGGCGCAGACCGGTCAGCGCGTTGAGGAGCGTGGACTTGCCCGCGCCGCTGGGTCCCACCACGGCGAGCAGGCTTTTCTCGCCGACGGGGAAGGAGACGTGGTCGAGGAGGGTCTTGCGGCCCTTGTCCACCGTGACCGCCAGACCCTGGACGTCGAGCGAGATCTCGCCGGTGTCGACGTACTCCTGCAGCGTGTCGCCGACCAGGCAGAACGCGGAGTGGCCGATGCCGACGATGTCGCCGGGGGTGACGCGGGCGCTCGTGATCGGCTGGCCGTTGAGGAAGGTGCCGTTGTGACTGCCGAGGTCGACGATCTCGTACGTACCGTCCGGAAGCGCCCGTAGCTCGGCGTGCCGGCGTGAGACGACCAGGTCGTCGATGACCAGGTCGTTGTCGGCCCCGCGGCCGATGCGTACGGTCCGGGCGGGCAGCGGCCGTACGGTGGTCGGCTGCCGGAAGGTGCCGGTCGCGGACGGCATGGAGACACCGGACGGGCGCTCCGGTGCCCTGGTGGGCGCGGGCGGCGGCTCGTCATGTCCCACGAGCACGGCGCGCGGCCCGTCCGCGGCGCTGCCGAACCGGATGACGCTGCCGGGGCCGACACCCCACTCCTGGATACGTCTGCCGTCGGCGTAGGTGCCGTTCGTACTCTGCTCGTCTTCGAGCGTCCAGTGGTCGGCCTCGGGCCGGAGCACCGCGTGGTGCCAGGAAACCCGGGCGTCGTCGATGACGATGTCACTCAGAGGGTCGCGCCCGACGTGATAATCCCGGCTCGGACTCATCACCGTGGAGCCCGTATCGGTTTCGAGTACGAGTTCGGGCGGAGCCGGCGCGACAGGCCGCTCTCCCATGCTCGAATTCTATCGATTGGTGGCTATATGCGCCTGGGCGGGACTCCGGCCCGTGTCCGGCCGTGTCCGGCCCGCTCCGACCGTGTCCGGGCCCCGGCCGTGTTCCGGCCGGGGCCCGGAGCTGGGACTGTCAGCTCATGGCTTCGACGTCCGGGGACCGGCGGCCGCGGCCGCGCAGGCGTGCTCCCGTGCGCGTCCGATCGGTCAACCTGCTGTTTACCGCCGTCATGGCCAGGCCGAGGAGCAGTGCCACGGCACCGACGATGACGTTGCTGACGATGGTGCTGGTGGTGTCGACGCTGCCTGCCACGACCCACGGGGCGACGATCGTCCATGCGCCGATGGCGCAGGCGGCCCAGGCCATGGCGTGGGTCCGCTCGTATGCCGAGCCGAACCCGCCCATGCACAGGGCGTACGCGATACCGGTGACCAGGTTGCACACGGCCAGGGTGGTGAGGCCGTCGAACCCGACGATCCACGGCGAGACCGCGAGGTACAGACCCGTGAGCAGGGCCAGCGACTCGATCGCCTGGGCGCGGGGAGTGCTGGTCGCCCGCTCGAACCGCGAGCGCATTTCGGCCAGGTCTGGGTGCTGCTCAATGCTGGGGGTGGGGTGAGTGGTCATGACAGGATGCCTCCGATAGAAGCCTTTATCTGCCTTTTACGTCATATGTGTACGCCCAACCGCCCATTCCGGTCAATGGCTGGTCAGCAGCCCCTCGGCAGCCGGTCCGGGTCGTTGATCGTGGCGCACATGCGGCCACCCCGTCGTAAGGGGGCGTCGCGGTGCCCTCCCGGTGGTACCTGGCGAGCGTCCGGGGGATGCGCCGGGTGGCCCCGCGCGAACAGTTCGCAGGCCTTCCGGGCGTGCGTACGCCTGGCGTGTGCGCCCCTTATGGCCCTCGTTGGCGGCTGACTGCCGCTCATGACCGGTTTCCTACCCATGTCGCTGATGACCCAGGCGGCGATGTTTTTTCCTTCACGGGGGTCAAGTGGTTCAGTAATTGCCGTGTTACGCCAGCGAATCTGCACATCGAATACGCAGGCGGCACACCGTCTCCCAATACTTCAACTGCTCTGACCTGCGCCTCAGCCCGTCTGAGCGGGAATGTCCCATTCGGCGTCAGGGGAGTGCCCGGTGCTCGGCAATCGCGTTGGGTGATCTCGTGAAGAAGCTGCCACCAATTCATGGACGGACGTGCACGCCGGGGTAATTACCTGACGGGTTGTGCCCGGATCAGCCGCAGTCGGATTGGCTGCCCAACGCGCTTACGTGCTTTGATCCTTCGCACTGCGGCTATCCAGCTGGCTCGGACGCAGTTATTTCGAAATATCCACGCGAAGGGAAACTCGCATCATGAACTTCTCCCAGGTTGCGACCCAGGAAATCTCCGACAACGACCTGGACAACGTGTCCGGCGGTCTCCTCGGCGGCGTTGTCGCCAACTCCACCTCCGCGCTTGACGGCATCGCCGGCGCCGGCGCCCTGGCCGCCTCGGCCGTCAGCACCGTCGAGGGCGTCACCGGCCTCAACACCGCCCCGGTCGCGGGCATCGCCACCGCCACGGTCGCCGGCGTCTGAGTCGGTCGTCTGCCGCTGAGCGGCACAGCCACCAGCGGTGACTACGGCATGTCGGCATCCCCCCGTTTGCCGACAAGCCGGACCGTACGCCCCGGATCCAGCCAGGATCCGGGGCGTACGGCCGCCGCCGCCCGCGCCGCCACGCGAGCGGCGTCGATCCGGAGATCCCGGCGGTCCCCGAGGTCCCGGAGAACCCGGACAGCCCATTGCAGTTGAGGGAAGAGTGTCGTGCAGTTCCGCCAACAGGCCCTTTCCAAGCTGCAATCGCCCGAAGAGATCGATCTGCCGGTGCGTTTCGCCCGGCCGCAGGGCTGGCTGGTCCTGACCGTCACGGTCGCCGTCATGATCGCCGCGTCCGTCTGGGCAGTGACCGGAACCGTGTCGTCCACACTCGGCGCACCCGGCATCCTCACCCATGCCCAGGGCAGTTACGTCCTCCAGAGCCCCGTCGCGGGCCAGGTCACCGACGTACTCGCCGATGAAGGCGAGAGGGTTCGGGCCAACGCCCCGCTGCTGAAGGTCCGTACCGCGCAAGGCAGCACCGTCGTACGCACCATCGCAGCAGGCCGCGTGACGACACTGGTCGCGACGATCGGCTCCGTGGTCACCACCGGGGCGGATGTGGCCGCGGTGGAGCGGATCGACAACGCGGACGACCCCCTGATGGCCGTGCTGTACGTGCCCGCCGACAGCGGATCGACCGTGCCCGTCGGCGCGTCCGTGGATCTCACCGTGCAATCGGTGGCGACACAGCAGTACGGCGTACTGCGCGGCCGGGTGAAGGCGGTCGGCCGAACCGCCCAGACCCGCCAGCGGATCAGCGGATTCCTCGGCAGCAGTCAGCTGGGCGAGCAGTTCTCGCAGCAGGGACAGCCCGTGCCGGTCCTCGTGCGGCTGGAGCGGTCGTCGGCCACCAAGTCCGGTTACGTCTGGTCCTCCTCGGGCGGACCGCCGTACGCGGTCGACTCCATGACCCTGGCCACCGGCGCCATCCGCCTGGCCGAGCAGCATCCGATCGATTGGCTGCTTCCATGACCGCGCAACAGCACCAGCAACAACAGCCGCAGCAGCAACTGCCGCCGTCCGGCCGCCGCCGGCACCGCCCGGACAGCGCCGCGCCCGCCCCTCAGCGCGGCACGCGCCGCCGCGCCCCCGCCCCGAAGCCCAAGAAGCGGAAGGCGGTGCGCACCCCCACCGTTCTCCAGATGGAGGCCGTCGAGTGCGGCGCTGCGGCGTTGGCGATGGTGCTCGCCCACTACGGGCGCCATGTGCCCCTTGAGGAGCTGCGCATCGCGTGCGGCGTGTCCCGCGACGGCTCGCGTGCCAGCAACGTGCTGAAAGCGGCGCGCAGTTACGGTCTGCAGGCCAAGGGCATGCAGATGGAATCGGAGGCACTGGCCGAGGTCCAGGCGCCCGCCATTCTCTTCTGGGAGTTCAACCACTACGTCGTCTACGACGGCATGGGACGCAGGTTCGGCCGCCGCGGCGTGCACATCAACGACCCCGACAAGGGCCGCCGTTTCGTCGCGACGGAGGACTTCGACACCAGCTTCACCGGTGTCGCCCTCGTCTTCGAGCCCGCCGACACCTTCCGCAAGGGCGGCCGTAAGCCGGGAGTGATGAGCGCGGTCCCCGCCAGGATGCGCGGCACCACCGGCACCCTGCTGGCCGCGCTGCTCTCCAGCCTGCTGCTCGTCGCCGTCGGCGCCGCTGTGCCCGCGCTGAGCCGTACGTACATCGACATGTTCCTGATCGGCAATCAGACGTCACTGCTGGGGCCGCTCTTCGCGTCGATGGCCGCGATGGTGGTGCTCACCGCCGTACTGACCGGTCTGCAACAGGCGAATCTGCTGCGCGGCCGCATCATCTCGTCCACCCTCAGCAGCGCCCGCTTCCTGCGCCACCTGCTGAGGCTCCCGGTCACCTTCTTCGCCCAGCGCAGTCCGGCCGATCTCGTGCAGCGGCTCCAGTCCAACGATGCGGTGGCCGAGACACTGGCACGCGACCTCGCCGCCGCGGGCGTGGACGGCGTCGTGGTGATTCTGTACGCCGTCCTGCTGTGGACGTACGACCCTCAGCTGACGGTCGTCGGTGTGCTGATCGCGCTGCTCAACATCGTCGCCATGCGGATCGTGATCCGGCTGCGGGCCACCAACACCCAGAAGCTGCGCGCGGACAGCGCCCGGCTGACCAACACCTCGTACACCGGCCTCCAGCTCATCGAGACCATGAAGGCCACCGGCGGCGAGAACGGCTACTTCCGCCGCTGGGCCGGCCAGCACGCGACCACACTCGACGTGCAGCAGCGCCTCGGCGTACCGAGCGCCGCCCTGGCCGTCGTCGCGCCCACCCTCGCGACGCTCAACAGCGCCCTGATCCTGTGGATCGGCGGCATGCGGGCGGTCGAGGGCCACATCTCGATCGGCCTCCTCGTCGCCTTCCAGGCACTCGTGGCGCGCTTCACCGCGCCCATCACCCGGCTGAACGGAGTGGCGGGCAGGATCCAGGACTTCGCCGCGGACGTGGCCCGGCTGAAGGACGTCGAGAGCTTCCCGGTCGACCCCATGTACTCGCGACGCGAGCCCGACGCGAGCACGCGCAGGCTCAAGGGCAACGTGACGCTCGACAACATCACCTTCGGGTACAGCCCCCTCGACAAGCCGCTGCTCAGCGGCTTCTCACTGGAGGTCGGCCCCGGCCGGCAGGTCGCGCTCGTCGGCGGATCCGGCAGCGGAAAATCCACCGTGTCCCGGCTCATCTCCGGCCTCTACACCCCCTGGGAGGGGACGATCCGTATCGACGGGCAGCGCCTGGAGGACATCTCCCGCAGCGCGCTGGCCGCCTCCGTCTCCTTCGTCGACCAGGACATCTTCCTCTTCGAGGGCACGGTCAGGGACAACGTGGCGCTGTGGGACCCGTCGATACCGGACGAGGCCGTCGTCGCCGCCCTCCAGGACGCCGCCCTCTACGAGGTGATCGCGCGGCGCCCCGAGGGCATCCACAGCAGGGTCGAGCAGGACGGCCGCAACTTCTCCGGCGGGCAGCGCCAGCGGCTCGAAATCGCCCGCGCCCTGGTCCGCCGGCCGAGCATCCTGGTGCTCGACGAGGTGACGAGCGCCCTGGACGCGGAGACCGAGCGCGTCATCATCGACAATCTGCGGCGGCGCGGCTGTGCGTGCGTCGTGATCGCCCACCGGCTGAGCACAGTGCGCGACAGCGACGAGATCGTGGTCCTCGACCACGGCTCGGTCGTCGAACGCGGGCGTCACGAAGACCTGGTCGCTGCCGGGGGCCCGTACGCCGAGCTGGTCAAGGAGCACTGACGTGTCGTCCGCATACCCCTCTGCCTACTCGTCCGCCCAGTCGTCCGCATACCCGTCCGGGGTCGTGGGCCCCGGCGAGACCGACGCGGTGGTCCACGCGCTGGGCGGCCTCGGAGCGTCCCTCGACTGCACCGGCCTGCGCAGCGTTCCGCTGGAGGGGCCGCAGGTGCTGTGGCTCGTCGTGGGCGGGGCGCTGGACCTGTTCGCGGTCGACGCCGCCCAGCAGGGGCACTGGCACTTCCTGGGCCGCCTCGAAGCGGGGGCGCTGCTCCTCGGGCCGGTCGAGGGCCCCCATCACACGCTGCTCGGCAGGCCGTCGCAGGACTGCGTGCTGCACCGGATCGCGCTGCGAGAGCTGTACCAGCCGGAGTACCAGTACGGCGATCCGTACGGCGGCCAGTACGGCGACACCTACGGCGGCCAGTACGGGGATCCGTACGGCGGCCAGTACGACACCCAGGGCGGCATCGCCCCCACGCCGCTGGAGCATGCCTTCGCGCTCGGCATCGGACGCAGCCTCGGGGTGTTGTTCGAGGCACCCATGGACGGCGGGCGCGCGGTGGCCGACGAGGCCGTGGCGGACGACGACGTCCTGTGGATGCCCGTTCCTCCCGGCAGCGTCCAGTACGGCGCCTCGTTCAGCGCGGAGGCTGCGAGCGACCTGCTGGTCGACGGCGCCTTGTGGCAGCAGATGGTGAACCAGCAGTACCGGCTGCTGTCCGCGGTGGACCGCTGGATCGAGCAGATGGAGCGCGCCCACGAGGACCGGACGGCGGCAGGCATCAAGGCGGGCGCCGCCGTCCGCGCCCGTGCGGACGAGGCGCTGCTGACCTCCATCGGCAAGCCGGACCGGTCCGGGCGCAGCGCCGCCGGCGTCGACAGTGCCACCGACGACGCGACGTTCGCCGTCTGCCGCCGGGTCGCCGAGGCGGCCGGAATCACGCTCTCCGAATCCTCCAGGGGCGACGCGGTCAACGACCGCATCACGCCCGTCGAACGCATCGCCGTCGGCTCCCGCATCCGTACCCGTGCAGTACGGCTCGACGGGCGCTGGTGGCGGGCGAACACCGGCCCCCTGGTGGGCCACCGGGCCAAGTCGGGAGCCCCCGTCGCACTGCTCTGGCGCCGCGGGCGATACGAGGCGGTGAACCCGGCCACCGGCTCGCGGATACGCGTCGGCAGCGACAATGCCGACGAATTCGAGCCGCGCGCGGTCATGTTCTACCGCCCGCTGCCGGAACGGCCGATGACCCCGTGGCGGCTGATGCGCTTCAGCCTGCGCGACACCCGGCCGGACATCCGGAACCTGCTCCTCAGCGGGCTGGTGACCGTCGGCCTGGGCGGTCTGGTGCCGATCGCGACCGGGCAGGTGCTCGGTGTCTACGTACCGAACGCCGAGACCAGCCTCATCGTCCAGGTCTCCCTGGCCGTCATGGTCACCAGCATCGTCACCGCCGCGTTCATGCTGCTCCAGAACCTCACCATCCTCCGGATGGAAGGCCGCATCGAAAGCACACTTCAGCCCGCCGTGTGGGACCGGCTGCTGCGGCTGCCGACGAAGTTCTTCACCGAGCGGTCCACCGGAGAACTGGCCAGTGCGGCCATGGGCATCAGCGCCATCCGCCGGGTGCTGTCCGGCCTCGGACCCGTGGCCGTACAGGCGACGACGGTCGGCGCGATGAACCTCTTCCTGCTGCTCTGGTACAGCGTGCCGCTGGCGCTGGCGGCCATCGGCATGCTGCTCGTCATCGGCGCCGTGTTCCTGGGGATGGGCCTGTGGCAGCTGAGGTGGCAGCGAAAGCTGGTCGAGCTGGGCAACAAGCTCAACAACCAGGCGTTCCAGACCCTGCGCGGGCTGCCCAAACTGCGTGTCGCCGCTGCGGAGAGTTTCGCGTACGCCGCCTGGGCCCGCGAGTTCGCCCGCTCGCGCGAGCTGCAGCAGCGGGCCGGCCGCATCAGGAACCTCACCACGGTCTTCGACGCGGTCTATCTGCCGCTGTGTTCGCTCACCATGTTCATGCTGCTGGCGGGCCCGGCCCGCGGCAGCATGACGGCCGGCGAATTCCTGACCTTCAGCACCGCCGTGACCATGCTGCTGACCTCGGTCACCCAGCTCACCGGCCTGCTCGTGTCGGCCGCCGCCGTGCTGCCCATGTTCGAGCAGATCAAGCCGGTCCTGGACGAGGCACCCGAGGTCCGCGGCTCCAGCGCCCAGCCCGGCGCCCTGTCCGGTGGCATCGAGGCCAAGAAGCTCTCCTTCCGCTACACCGACGACGGCCCGCTGGTCCTCGACGACGTGTCGCTCCAGGTCCGGCCGGGCGAGTTCGTGGCCATCGTCGGCCCCAGCGGCTGCGGCAAGTCGACCCTTCTCCGGCTGCTCATCGGATTCGACAAACCGGTCTCCGGCAGCGTGCTGTACGACGGCCAGGACCTGGCCGCACTCGACCAGGCGGCAGTGCGCCGCCAGTGCGGCGTCGTACTGCAGAACGCACAGCCGCTCACCGGATCGATCCTGGACTGCATCTGCGGCGCCGAGGCCTTCTCCCAGGAGGAGGCCTGGGAGGCGGCCGAGATGGCGGGCCTCGCCGAGGACATCAAGCGCATGCCGATGGGGCTGCACACCATGATCTCCGGCGGTGGCGCGATCTCCGGCGGCCAGCGGCAGCGCCTGATGATCGCCCAGGCGCTCGTCCGCCGCCCGCGCATCCTGTTCTTCGACGAGGCCACCAGCGCGCTGGACAACGAGACCCAGCGCATCGTGACCGAGAGCACCCGCAGGCTGAGCGCCAGCCGTGTCGTGATCGCCCACCGGCTGTCCACGGTCATGGACGCCGACCGCGTGATCGTCATGTCGGAGGGCCGGGTCGTCGAACAGGGGCCGCCGGCCGATCTGCTCGCCGATGCGGGCGGGCGGCTGCACGAACTGGTGCGGCGCCAAATGGCGTGAACATTGCACGGCCCCGGATGCGGCTTCTGGCGTAAAATGTGAGCAGCGGCAATTGAGCACGACGGCGTAATCCGATCATGAGCAAACAAATCGAGGATTACGCCCTCATCAGCGACCTGGAAACAGCTGCCATGCTCGGCAGGGACGGGTCGATGGATTGGCTGTGCCTGCCGCGCTTCGATTCCCCCGCATGCTTTGCCTCATTGATCGGTTCGGGAGACAACGGATTCTGGCGTGTTTCTCCCGTCGGCGGAGGCCCGTGCACACACCGGGCGTACCGCGAGGACACGCTCGTACTCGATTCCGTCTGGGAGACCGAATCCGGTGCGGTACGTGTCACCGATTTCATGCCGCTGCGCGGCAACCTGCCCTGCGTAGTGCGGATGGTGGAAGGCATATCCGGCTCTGTCCCCATGCGCAGCGAAATGAGACTGCGCTTCCATCAGGGCCGCATCGTGCCGTGGGTGCGGGTCACCGACCAATGCACTGTCGCGGTCGCCGGGCCGGACTCCGTGTGGGTGAGCAGCGACGGCCCGCTGCACAGGCTGGGCCGTGAGGCCACCGCGGTCCTCGACTTCACGATCGAGGCGGGCCGACGGCTGACGCTGATGCTCGTATGGGCACCCTCACATCTGCCCGCTCTGCCCGCGCCGCTCTGTCTCCCTTCGGAAACGGCACTCAAGGAGACCAGCGATTTCTGGCGGAAGTGGACCGGACAGTGCCGCTACCAAGGGCCGTGGCGAGAAGCCGTAGTCCGCTCGCTGATCACACTGAAGGCGCTCACCTACGCACCCACGGGCGGCATCGTCGCAGCGCCCACCACTTCGCTCCCCGAATGCATCGGCGGCGAACGCAACTGGGACTACCGGTTCTGCTGGCTCCGCGATTCCACCCTCACCCTTTCCTGCCTGCTGCGCAGCGGATACCGCGACGAGGCGACGGCATGGCTTGACTGGCTGCTGCGCGCCATCGCGGGTGAACCCGCCGATCTGCAGACCATGTACGGCATCGGGGGACAGCGGCGGCTGCCGGAGACGGAGGCGCCCTGGCTGACCGGATACGAGGGGTCGCAGCCGGTCCGGTTCGGAAATGCCGCCGTGGACCAGTTCCAGCTGGATGTGTACGGCGAAGTGCTGGACACGCTCTATTGGTCCTTGCAGGCCGGTATACCCATGCAGCCGCACATGTGGACCCTGGTGAAGGCCCTGATGCGCTACCTCCAGGAACACTGGCGCGACCCGGACCAGGGACTGTGGGAAGTCCGTGGACAGCGGCGGCATTTCGTCCACTCCAAGGTCATGTCGTGGGTGGCCGCCGACCGGGCCCTGCGCATGGGAGACATCCTCGGCAGGAACGGATCGTCGGCCGCGTGGCGGGCCATGCGCGACGAAGTGCACCAGGAGGTGTGCCGGGAGGGCTGGGACGAGAAGCAGCGGTCGTTCGTGCAGTCCTACGGCTCGTCCGCCCTGGACGCGTCAGCCCTGCTGATTCCCAAACTCGGCTTCCTGGCGGCTGACGACGCAAGGGTGTGCGGCACGGTCCGGGCGATGCGGGCGCTGGATCACGCCGGATTCGTCCGGCGGTACGAGCACAACGGCCACGGGGTGCACAGCGTGGACGGGATGCACGGCTCCGAGGCCACGTTCGTGGCGTGCTCGCTCTGGTACGCCGACGCCCTGGCCGCGATCGGCGACCTGGACCGGGCGGGGGAGACCTTCGAACGAGTCCTCGGTGTCCGCAACGACGTGGGTCTGCTCTCCGAGCAGTGGGATCCGGGCAGCCACCGTCAGCTGGGAAACGCTCCGCAGGCATTCAGCCATATCGCTCTGGTGGAAACGGCGTTCGCCCTGCAGAGGGCGCCCCACCGCGGCGCCTGACCGCCGTCAGGAGCACCATGCCGGAGTCGCCGTAGTCGGGCAGCGTCGGGTCGGCGTCGATCCGGGTAACCGCGAGCCGCTCCGTGATCGGTGCGAACACCTCCGTGACGACCTCCGGGTTCACCGGGCAGCCCGGCCACCGGGAAGCGGGACCGATGCGGTACGTGGGCATGTTCTCCATGAAGGCCGCGACCAGGTGCCCGCCGGGTTCCACGGAGCGGACGAAGCGGTGGCAGAACTCCGTGAACTCCGCGAAATCCTCGGTGACGCCCTCGGCGACGAAGTTCATCGACGCGCTGCCGTAGGTGCCGGGTGTGAGGGCCCGGATGTCGCCGTGGATGACCTGCACCGGCGCCAGTGCCTCCCGCAGGGTCTCGGGCAGATCCGGATTCAGCCGTCGGCACAGCGCGTAGAACGGCTGCCAGCTCTCGTCGGGCCCCCGGTCGCGCTGCCGCATCAGATAGGCCACGCACGAGGCGCCGGCCTCGACGGCATCGATACGGCGGCTCGCCGCGGCGGCCAGCATGAGCGGGTAGAGGTTGGGCCCGGCCCCGAATTCGAGCGAGCGGGCGACACTCCCCGGCGCGAACCGGCGGTAGAAGGCGGAGTGGTGCGTGATGACCGCCGCGTCCGACGGGTGCAGCTGCCGGTAGTTCTCGGCGAGATAGTCCTCAACGGGCCAGCTGTCCCAGTCCACATCGTCGTTGTGGGTCGGCGGACCACTGCGGGCCGGCGGAGAGTTGTGGGTCGGCGGACGCACGGGGTCGGTCCCACGCATGGCGCGCTCAGCGCCCCGGCCGCAGGGCGAAGCGCTCGGAGAGCCGCGTCAGTGTGTCGTTGAGCTGGTCGATGTCCTCGTCGGAGTTCAGGGCCGTGATCTGAATGCGGAAGCCGACACGGTCGTGCGGGACGAGCGGATAGGCAGCCAGCGTCACGTAGATGCCGTGGTCCCACAGGAATCCGGCGACCGCGCTGAGGTCCGACGCGTCCTGAAGCGGAATCTCCACGATCGGCAGCCGGTCGGTATTGAGCGTGTCGAGGCCGAGGCCGTGGACGTGGTCGAGGAGCCGGACGGTCTTGCGGTACAGATCGGCGCGGATCGGGTCACCGCGCCGGTCGTTGACCTCCAGGCCCGCCAGCGTCGTGGCGAGAGAAGCCGTCGGCGACGGCCCGGAATACAGATAGGGGGCCGCTGCCACCTTCAGATGGTCCTTGAGCCAGGTCGGCAGCGCGAGGAAGGCCAGCAGCGACGAGTACGCCTTGGAGAAGCCGCCGACCAGCACGATGTCGTCGTACGTCTCGCCCGTATGCCGTACGACGCTGTTGCCACGGCAGCCGTACGGGCACAGCTCGTCCGCCCTGCGTTCCCCGATGACGCCGAAGCCGTGCGTGTCGTCGATGTACAGCGTCGCGTTGCGGTCCCGGCAGATTCCGGCCAGTTCGGGCAGGTCCGGGATGTTTCCGGTCATGCTGTTGACGCCGTCCAGGCAGACCAGCCGCACCGAACCGGGCGGCACGGCGCGCAGCATCGAGTCGAGCTGCTCCGGCCGGTCGGCGCGGAACCGCTGCATCGTCGCGCCCTGCCCTCGGGCCGAGACACATCCGTCGTACACGGTCCGGTGTGCGGCGGCCTCCACGAACACGTGCCCCTTGCCCGTGAGGACGGGGATCACCGAGGCGTGGATCAGGGTGGCCGTCGGCAGGAGCAGGGTGTCCGGCGCTCCGAGCAGAGCGGCGAGTCTCTCCTCGATCTCCGGGTAGAGCCGCGGGCTGCCCAGCAGCCTCGACCAGCTGGGATGCGTTCCCCACTTCCGTACGGCCGGCTCGATCGCGTCGATGATCTCCGGATCGCAGTCGAAGCCCAGGTAGTTGCACGAGGCGAAGTCGATCAGCCAGTGGTCTCCGCTGCGGATGTGCCGGCCCCGTACTTCGTCGAGGACTGCGTCGCTCATGGGGCTCGTACGCCGCAGATGTTCTAGGTCACCCCAGCGCTGATCGTGCCGCACTTCTAGGGGTGGGGTAGCGGCTTCGCGCATGACGTTCTCCTTTGGCGCGATGGCCCGGCCCTTGATGGCCGCCCTGGATCCCCCGGCTCCCCCCTCGGGCCCGATGCCTGCACGTGCCTGCGTCGGCGCACCGCTGTCCTGCGCGGACGGGGACAGCCAGGCTCCGTCGCGGTGGCGCAGCAGGAATTCGCCCTGCTCCACGGTCATCGGACGTGCGAAGAGATAACCCTGTCCGAACCGGCAGCCCATACCGGCCAGGAGATCTCGTTGCGCGGAGTCCTCGATTCCCTCGGCGATGACCTGAAGGCCGAGCGTGTCGGCGATACGGACGATGCCCTCGACGAGCGCGACCTGCTGGGTGTCGAGCGCGATGTCGTCGATGAACGTCTTGTCGATCTTCAGGACGTCGATCGGGAACTCCCGGAGATAGCCCAGCGAGGAGAATCCGGTACCGAAGTCGTCCACGGCTATGCGCACACCGACGTCCTTGAGCGAGTGCATGACACCCTGGATCTGCCCGTCCCGTCGCATCAGCACCGATTCGGTGAGCTCCAGCTGCAGGCAGCCGGGGGCGAGTCCGGACGCTTCGAGTGCTCTGCTCACCTTGTCCAGGAAGCCTGTGTCCTGGAACTGCCGGGCCGACACGTTGACGCTGACGTACGGCGGCGTCGACCGCGGCGTCGCCCGCTGCAACCCGGCGATGTCCGCGGTGGCGTTCCCCAGGACCCAGGCCCCCAGTGGTGTGATGTGACCGGTCTCCTCGGCCAGCGCGATGAACTGATCCGGCGGGACCAGGCCGCGCTGCGCGTGCGGCCAGCGGGTCAGTGCCTCGAAGCCGACGACATCACCTGCCGCGATGTCCACGACGGGCTGGTAGCGCAGGGTGAACTCCTCATCGGCGATTGCCTTGTCCAGGCTCGCCAGGAGGTCGTGCCGCTCCACCATGCGGGCATGCAGCCTCGGCTGGAAGCGGCGCCACTGGTGCTTCCCGGCGGACTTGGCCGCGTAGAGCGCGAGATCGGCGTGGCGCAGGAGTTCCCCGGTGTCGCTGCTGTCCATGGCCGTGGCGACGCCCACACTGGCCGACACGCTCACGGCACCGTCGGGGAGCCGGAAAGGCCGGTTCAGGGTCTGTACGACCTGCGCCGCCAGGATCTCGGCATCGATCGGCGCCTTCGCATCCTCCATCAGCACCGCGAACTCGTCACCGCCGAGGCGTGCTGCCGTGTCGCTGCGGCGCAGCGCTCCCGACAGCCGGCCGCCCACGGCGGCAAGGAGCTGGTCGCCGACCGTGTGCCCCATCGTGTCGTTGACGACCTTGAAGTCGTCCAGGTCGATGAACAGCACACACGTGACCGTCGACTCGCGGCGCCCGCGCAGCAGCGCACGCTCGATCCGCTCCAGCAGCAGCGTCCGGTTCGGCAGACCGGTGAGCGAGTCGTGAAAGGCCCGCTGGGTGAGTTCGTGCTCCAGCCGACGCTGCTCGGTCACGTCCCGCAGGGTGACGACAAGACCGCGGACGGTCCGGTCCTGCCGCAGATCGCTGCACCGCACCTCCACTTCGATGCGGCCGTTGTCCCGCGGCACCCACCAGTGGTCGTGGGGGTCCTGCTGCTCGCCCTCCCGCACGGCCGTGAGCATCCGGGTGGCCCGGTCGCGGTCCCGTAGGTCCACCAGTTCCGGAAGCTCGGCACCGCTCAGCCGGACGCTGCCGAACACAGCCTCCGCCGACGGACTCGCGTACCGGACGGTGTTGTCGTCCTCGACGATGAGGATGACGTCCGAGGCGTTGCCCACCAGCGTGCGGAAGTACGCCTGGCTCTCCCGCCGCGAGATCTCCTGGCGCAGCGCCACGCGCTCCATCGCCAGTCCGGCGTGCGAGGCCAGGATCTCCAGCGAGCCCCGCGTCTCGTCGAGCTGCTTCTCGGGGCCCGCCGCAAGCAGTACACCGGGCATCTCGCCGCCGGCCGGGCGATCGGGCTGGATCATCGGGCACACGAGAGCGCTCGGCAGGTCCCCGAATTCGGCGGCGACACCGGGGCCGAGTTCGGCGACGGGCACCAGGTTCGTACGGCGCAGGGCCGAGGCGGTGTCCCCGCCCGGCGGTGTCCCGCCCTCGGCGTCGGCGACGCGCCGGTCGCCGATGGCGGCCGAGGGCGGTGACCGTACGGCGTACAGGTCCTCGGCACGCGCGGCCGACAGCAGCATGGTTCCGTGCCGGACCTTCGGCCCGAACAGTGCGCTGACGGCCGCGTCGCAGGACCGCTCGATCTCCTGCGGTCTGATCGCCGCGACCAGCGAGGCGGCCGCCGTACGCAGCGCCTGCTCGCGCGCCACGGCTTTGCGCTGCGCCACCATCATGCCCGCGAGACGCAGCATCACCAGCAGGAACAAGGCCCCGGAGAAGGCGGCGATCACGGCGGCGTCACCGACGTTGCCCCGGACCGCCTCGTGGAGCAGGATCGCGGGCGCGATCAGTGTGGCCGCGGCGAGGAGCACGAGCCTGTGGGGTTGCGGGATCAGGGACTGGGTCTGATGGGTGCGCGCGGTCAGCGCCGCCATCGACGGATGCAGGCCGGCCAGCCCCCACGCCGTGTAGAAGACGATCCAGCCGGTGTCCAGCAGCGTGCCGGCCTGCCATGTCCCGTTCAGCTGGAGAATCCCGTAGGCGATGTCGAAGCCGAGCAGGGTGATCGTGCCGAGGACGAGTAGCTGGAGGGCCCGGTTGGGGCCCGACAAAGTGCCCGGGGTGATCAGCCGGACCAGCAGCGCAAGCACCAGCACGTCGCCGAGCGGGTAGGCGATGCTGATGGCCCGCTGCTCCCAGGTCAGGCCCTCGATCTGGGTGAGCGGCTGGACCAGATAGACCCATACCGGCAGCGCGAGCCCGCCGGTGAAGATCAGTGCGTCCAGCAGACTCGGCAGGTCACGGCCCACCCAGCGGTACCGGACCAGCCCGAGCAGGCCTGCGGCGAACAGCGGGTACGTCGTGAGATAGAGGGCGTCAGCGGGGGAGGGGAACGGATTGGACTCGTGGAAATACTCTTCGAGCACGTTGTAGTAGGTGTCGCCCGCGGCGAACGCGAGCAGTGCCGCCGCGAGCACCCACCAGGGCCAGCGGTGCGCGGGCCGGTTGAGCTGAACACCCGTGAGAAGGGCCGCGGCACCGCCGACTCCGATGAGAGCCCACAGCGACGTGCGGGCGCCCGGGAACGTCATGTAAAGGCTTGTGGCGCACGCAACGAGGATGATGTAGGCGGCCATCAGCCGATGTGCCCGAAGCACAGGCAAGCGCCTCCCTGCGTTGCCGGACACCGGCCCGCTGACAACGCGTTGGCCTGGATTTCCGATCCCGCTCCTTCGATCGTAGGCACAGCGGGGGGTGCGCTGCATCTCGCCGCCCGGTGCTCGGCGAGTGCAGTTCAGCCCGGGCCGCTCATCGCGTTCCGGCCTCCGGCAGAACCCGCGTAGCCATGGGGGTTGAGCTGCTGAAAGCGCCAGGCGTCCCGGCACATGTCGATCAGGTCCCGGGTCGCCTGCCAGCCCCAGTCACGCGCCGCCGCTGTCGCGTCGGCGACGAGTTCGGCCACGTCGCCCGGGCGGCGGCCCACGATCTGGTACGGGATCGGGCTGCCGCTCACCTCACCGAACGCCTCGACGACTTCCAGGACCGACCGGCCCCGTCCGACACCGAGGTTGTACACATGCATGCCCGGTGCGTCGGCGAGGTGGTCCAGGGCGACACGGTGGGCCTCGGCGGTGTCCATGACGTGGATGTAGTCGCGGATCCCGGTTCCGTCGACGGTGGCGTAGTCGTCTCCGAACACGTGGAGCCGTTCACGCAGGCCGATGGCCACCTGGGCGACGTACGGCATCAGATTCTCGGGGACTCCGACGGGGGCCTCCCCGAGCAGTCCGCTGGGGTGCGCGCCGACGGGGTTGAAGTACCGCAGGCAGAGCACGGTGAACTCCGGGAGCCGGCGGCACACGTCGTCCAGGATCCGTTCGCAGAGCCACTTGGAGGCCGCGTACGGACTGGTGGGCCGGGCGGGGGTGTCTTCGCTCAGTGACCCGTGCCCGGCGTCGCCGTAGACCGAGCTGGACGAGGAGAACACGAGCTGGTGCACCCCGTGTTCGCGCATCGTGCGCAGCAGGGCGGTCGTGCCGCCGACGTTGGTGTCGTAATACTCGACAGGCATCCGTGTCGACTCACCCACGGCCTTGTGCGCGGCAAAATGCACGACGGCGTCCACGGAGTGGCGGTCGAAAACGGCCGAAAGGGCGTGTCGATCACGGATGTCCAGCTCGTACACGGCACCGACGAAGCGGTCGGCGATCCGTTCCACACGGGAGAAGACCTGGGGCGTGCTGTTGGAGTAGTTGTCGACCGCGATCAGTTCGTAGCCGTGGTCCAGCAGCTCGACGCAGGTGTGACTGCCGATGAAGCCGGCCCCGCCGGTGACGAGGACCGTCGACGGGGGCGAAGCGGGCCGCGCGCCGCCTGCGAGGCCGCGCTGGTGGTCCGGCTCGCTGTGCGTCATGGCCTGACGCTCCTGAGTAAGAAAACGCTGTACGCTGACGCCGTATATTTACGCCAGATATGTACGACTTTGCACCTGTTGTTCCTTGGCGTCAAGGGGGTCAAGGGGCGACGATGTGCGGGAGAGCGGCGCGGAGGCCACCACCATGTCAGGACAACCGGAGGAAGCGGCGGAAGGTGCCGGACGACGCGCCAGCGACCGGGGCCGCTACGGGCGACTGAGCAGGGAACGCGTGCTGGCCATGGCCCTGGAAGTCGTCGACCGCGACGGGCTGTCCGGCCTCAGTATGCGCAAGCTGGGCGCTGAGCTCGGGGTGGAGGCCATGGCCCTGTACCGGTACGCCCCCAGCAAGGACGCGCTGCTGGACGGGCTGGTCGAGGCGCTCTGCCAGGAGCTGGAGAAGGTACTGGCGGCCGAGCCGGAGCCGCATCAGGGGGCGGAGGCGGTGGACTGGCGGCAGGCGCTGCACCACATCGCGCTCGCCACCTACCGGGTCGCGATGCGCCACCCCAATGCGGTGCCCCTGCTCGCCACCCGCCTGCTGTCCACGCCCCTGGCCCGCCGCCCCCTGGCCGTACTCCGCAGCGACGAGCGCGTCCTGGTCCTGCTGCACGACGCCGGACTGGGCGAGCGCGAGGCCGTGGCGGCCCACCGGGCGTTCACCGCGTGGCTGCTCGGGTACCTCCTGGTCGAGCTGCGGGCCATGGACGACGAGCCCGACGAACCGGATCCGGCCTTCCGGCTCGGCCTGCACCGTATGCCCGCGCAGGAACTGCCCCGGCTGAGAGCGACCGCCATCGCCCTCGCCGAGCGCGGCGGCCCGGAACAACTGGCCGCCGGGCTCGACGCCTTGCTCGACGCATTCCCCGGTCGATCCTGAGCCCTGATCGGTCCTGAGGCTCGGTCGATCCTGAGCCCTAGTCGATCCTGAGCTCACCCATCGCGCTCCACCCGTCCGCGCCTTCGATGCTCGTGCTCACGATGTCGGGCGTACGGCGGACCAGCGGGCGCATCGTCTCCAACGCCGCCTTGAAATGCTCGGAGTTCACATGCGCGGCCGCCGCGTCGTCCTTGAACGCCTCGACCAGCACATAGGTGTTCGGGTCCTCGATGCTGCGCGACCACTCGAACCACAGGTTGCCGGGCTCGCTCCTGGTCGCGTGGGTGAAGGCCTCGACGTGCTGCGGCCACTCTTCGGCGTACTCGGGCTTCACCGGAAACTTCACGACAATAAAGATCATGGTCCCCATTGTGCACTCTGACTACGCTGGTGCCGTGTTCACCTCTCAGGGACCGACCTTCCGCGAACTGACCGTGCAGGCGCTCTCGTCGATCGAGCGCGGCTACGACCTGCTCGCCCCGAAGTTCGACCACACCCCCTTCCGCACCCCCGACCGCTTCCTGGACGCGGTCGCCGACACCCTGAGCCCGCTCGGCCCGTTCGACGTGGGCCTCGACATCTGCTGCGGCACCGGCGCGGGACTTCGCGCATTGCGGCCGCTGTGCCGGGAGCGGGTCACCGGGGTCGACTTCAGCGCCGGGATGCTGGCCGCCGCACGGGAGGCCGCGGCAGGGGCGGAGGAGTCGGCGACGGTGGAGTGGGTACGGGCCGATGTCCGCGCCCTGCCGTTCAGGCAGGACTTCGATCTCGCGGTGAGTTTCGGGGCGTTCGGCCACTTCCTGCCGTCCGAGAGGCCCGGTCTGTTCGCCGGGGTTCACCGCGCACTGCGGCCGGGCGGTGTGTTCGCCTTCCCCATCGGCGCTCCGCAGCGCTTCAGCTCACCGCTGTACTGGTCGCTGCTCGGCTTCGACTGGGTGATGCGCGTACGCAATGTGCTCTGGCGGCCGCAATTCGTCATGTACTACCGGACCTTCCCGCTGCAGGGCGTACGGGACGACCTGCAGCGGGCAGGCTTCACGGTGGAGCTTCATCCGCTGGAGAAATTCGGCCGCCGGGCCGACGGCAGCCCCAACTGGCGGCTGATCGTGGCCCGGCGGGCGGAGTGACCTGCATGCCCCGGGTCAGGGCTGGGGCGGCCGGTCCTGCTCGTCCGTACCGTACTGCTCCCTGAGCTTTTCCTGGCCGGTGTCGACCTGGCCGCGGTGTTTGCCCTGGGTCCTGTCGTCGACAGTGTCGCCCGCCCTCTCGACGCCCTTGTCGGCCTGGCTCTCGTGGCCCTTGAGCATGTTCTTGATCTTGTCCTTCATGGACATGGGTCATCCTCCTGGTCGGGTCGCCCCCGCCCTCCCAGGGTCACCGCATCTCGCGCGGTTCGCATCCGCGAGCATTGCGGCCCCTTGTCAGGCCAGTGCCTTGAGGATCACGTCGGCGAGCGGGGCGGCGGAGGCCGGGTTCTGGCCGGTGTGGAGGTTACGGTCGGTGACCACCTTCGGGGCCCACGGCTCGCCCTCCTGGAAGTCGGCGCCGATCTCGACGAGACGGTTCTGGAGCAGCCACTTCGCCTTGTCCGCCAGGCCCGCCTGGGTCTCTTCGGCGTTGGTGAATCCGGTCAGCCGGTAACCGGCGAACGGCGACGTACCGTCGGCGTTCTTGGCGGCCAGCATCGCGGCCGGGCCGTGGCAGACCACGCCCAGCGGCTTGCCGGACGCGAGCGCCCCGGCCAGCAGCCTGCCGGAGTCGGCGTTGACGGCCAGGTCCTCCATCGGGCCGTGGCCGCCGGGGTAGAAGACCGCGTCGTAGTCGGCCAGGTCGACCTCCTCCAGCTTCAGCGGCCGCTGGAGCTCGGTGAGGGACGCGAGGGCCTTCGAGACTTTGTCGGCGCCCTCCTTGCCGCCGTGGAACTCGGGCGCCAGGCTCGCCCGGTCCACGGCCGGTACGACGCCGCCCGGGGTGGCGACCACGACCTCGTGGCCCGCCTTCTTGAACGCCTCGCAGGGGGCTACGGCTTCTTCGGCCCAGAAGCCGGTCGGGTGCCGAGTGCCGTCGGCCAGCGTCCAGGTGTCGGCGCCGGTGAGTACGAAAAGGATCTTGGCCATGGAGTTCTCCGTAGGCATGCGGTGGACGTGGGTGTCGAACGTAAAACTCCGTGCCATAGGAGACCGCCGGGGAAACCGGCACGACGCATTGGAATTCCAATGGCACCGGGGGAATACGCCGTACGGCTGTCAGCGGCCGACCGGGTCCCTGTGGGCCCCGTCGTCCGGGGCCACGAGCGTGAGATGACCGCCCTCGTCGAGGGGCGTCGGGACGGTGATCAGGGCTGTCTGCCGTGCCGTGTCGGCGTCGAAGATGTGGATCTCCCCGTGGCCGCCGCGTGTGACGGCGATCAGCGACGTGGCGGGGGAGGCCGCTATGGCGCGGCGTTGAACGCCGTCCCACGGAGTGCCGCCGCGGCGCGGAGCGCCCGCCATGGGCGGCAGGGGGAGCCGGGCACAGACCTCGGGCGCGGCGGATTCGGTGGAGACGAGGATCAGTTCGTCACCGTCGGGGTGCACGCGGGCGAAGGCGACATGGCGGGCCGCGACCGCCAGGCGGAAGACCAGGCCGGGGCCCAGTTCCAGTCGGCCGGTGAGGCCCGGGTCGAGGTGGTGCCACCACGCGTCGTTGGTCCAGTCCGGCCAGCTCTCCGGGGCGCTCGGACCGCCCCGTACGCATGACCACAGCGTGCGGTGGGCGGCGTCGAGCCGCAGGTAGTAGCCGCGCCCGCCGGTGCGTCCGCCGGCCGGCCAGGGCAGCGTGACCCCGGCCTTGAGCGCGTCGCCGTCGCGGCGTGCGCGGTGGACACCGGAGCCCGCTGCCGCGAACACCCAGCCGGTTATGGGGTCGTAGGCGTCGCCGTGCCCGTCGTCGTCCGGCAGAGGGAGGCCGCAGTCCGGTTCAGCGGGCGGGCACGCAGGGGCGGCGGCCATCAGCGCCGTGTGCCGGTACGCCGTCAGCTCGCCCGGCTCCCGGTGGCGCAGGACAACCAGCGGGTCGTCGGCGGAGCCGGCCAGGGTGACTCCGGGCTCGCCGACGCGGGTGCGTACGCGGACCGCGCTCGGGCCCCCTTCGGCCGCCAGATCGACGGCCGTCAACTGGTCTGTCCAGGCGGACCAGTTGCGGCCGAGACCGGTGGACACCGCGATACGCCGCCCCGATGTGTCGGCGGCCAGGTGCTCGGCGGGCACGGCCACCGGCACGCGGGCCTCGATGAGCGGACGGCCGGCGTCGGGACCGTAGGGGTCGAGAACCAGCAGCTCGCCGGCGCGGTCGTCGACGAAGGCGGTGCGCGTGCCGGGAAGGGCGAGGAAGCCCGCGTGCTCGGCGAGATGGCGCCCGTCGATACGGGCCGTGGTACGTCCGTCGGTGAGATCCAGAATGCGGATATTTCCGGCCACTTGATCGGCGACGAGCAGGCGTGGAGCGAGGGGCACGGTCGGCCTCCGGGCTGAGAGATGGCGGCGGGGGTTGCTTTGATAATGATTATCATGTCTAAATCATGCGGGGTGGGGGCCGGTCCGGGGACACCCCTGCTCACACCGTTTCCGGAGCCCCGGGACACCGAGAAGAACAGAGGGCACGTCATGTCGCGCGCAGTGACAGGAGTCATCCGCCGGTGGGCGGCGGCCGCCGCCGCAGGGGCCGTACTCGTGGGGTGCGGCGCTCCCGCCGAACCCGCCTCCGAGAAGGCGGGCGGTGACGCGGGCCCGAAGACCGCGGTGGATGTGCGTCCCATCAAGGCCGCGCGTACGGTCACGGACTCGCAGGGCGTCACCATCACCGCCAAGACGCCGCCGAAGCGCATCGTCTGCCTCGTCGCCCTGTGCGACGACATGCTGGCCGAGCTCGGCATGACGCCGAGCGCCACCAATTCCGCGCTGCTGGCCCACCCGGACTTCCTCGGTCCGGCGCGTGCGAAGAAGATCCCCGTGGTGCCCGGCGGCTTCCTCAGCCCCGAGGTGGAGGCCGTCCTCTCGCACAAGCCGGACCTCGTGATCGGACTGAAGGACACGCACGGCAAGCTCGCCCCCGCGCTGAAGGGCGCCACGACCTTCTGGCCCGTACAGCCCTCCACCTGGGAGGACAGCGTTGGATACCTGCGGAACCTGGCGGCACTGACCGGGCGTACGAAGCAGGCGGAGGCGGCGGAGAAGCGCTTCCGTACGAAGCTCGCGAAGGCCGAGCGCAAGAAGAGCGACAAGACGAGCCTGATCATCTTCGGCAGCGACGAGAACTTCGGAGTGGCGACGCCCAAGAACGACGTGGCCGCCGGACTGTTCCCGAAGATCTCCTCGTACCCCTGGAAGGGCCGTGGCGTCGAGGGCAGTTACAGCATCGAGGAGATCCTCGCCCGTGACGTGGACGTGCTGTTCGTGGAGACGCTGTCCTTCGGCGGATCGGACGGGAAGCTGTCCGAGAAGCTCGCCAAGAACCCCCTCTGGGCCCGGATCCCCGCCGTGAAGAACGACAAGGTCTTCGAGGTGAACTCGGAGGTGTGGGCCAAGGGGCGCGGCACCCGGTCGCTCGGCATCGTGCTCGACGAAGCAATGGCCGCCCTGCGGTGACGAAGCGCCAACTGGCATGTGCAGTGGGCCTGTTGGTGATCGCCGTTGCTGCCGCGCTGTGCCTGGGCACGCCGTACATCGCGCCGCACCGCCTCGGTGCGGCGCTGGCCGGCGACGGCCTCGAAGGGGTGATCCTCGCCGAGCTGAGGCTCCCGCGGCTGGTGCTCGCACTGGCCGCGGGAGCCTGCCTGGGCGCCGCCGGCCTGGTCCTCCAGGAGGCGCTGCGCAACACGCTCGCCGTACCCGAGATGATCGGCGTCTCCTCCGGCGCGGCGCTCGGCGTCGCAGCGCCGCTCGTGCTGGCGCTGTCGGTTCCCGTGGTCCTGGAGCCGCTGCTGGCCCTGGGCGGGGCCGTGTTCGGCGGTGTCCTGACGCTGGTGGCCGCCGGATTCGGGCGCAGTCCTTCGGCCGTACTGCTGACGGGCGCTGCCGTGTCCGCGGCCCTTCAGGCGGGACTGCTGGTACTGATGGTGCTCGCCGACCAGCTCGATCTGCAGCTCATCTACCGCTACCTGCTGGGCAGTCTGTCCTCCCGCACCTGGGACGACGTGACCGGGCTCGCGCCCTGGCTGCTCGTCGCCGTACCCGCACTGGTGCTGTGCGCGCCGGTTCTCGGAGTGCTGCGGCTCGGTGACGACGACGCCCGGGCGATGGGCGTACGCGTCCGCCGGGCCCGGCTCGGCGCACTCGCCATCGCCATCGTGCTCATCGCCCCGGTCGTCGCCGTCTGCGGACCGGTCGCCTGGGTCGGTTTCCTCGCGCCACAACTGGCGCGCAGGCTCAGGCCCGAGGCGGATGCGCTGGGCTGGCTGCCCTGGTCCGCCGTGTGGGGCGCGCTGATCGTCCTGTGCGCCGACCAGCCGGCCCGGCTGGCGCTCGCGCCGGTCGAGACGCCGGTCGGAGTGTGGACCGCACTGCTCGGCGTACCCGCGGGGGTCGCGCTGCTGAGAATGCGACGTGGGGCTCAGGACCGCGGAGCGGGTACGTCGGTCGCATCCGTTACGTCGGTTGCATCGGGTACGTCGCCCCAGCTCGCGGATGCCCCTTCGGGAGGCGGCCGATGAGCGCGCTTCTTGCCGTACGCACCCGGTGGCCCGGGGTGAAACTCGGCCTGCTGGCCGTACTCGTCGCTGCCGTCGCCTGCGCCGGACTGGTCGTCGGCCGGAGCCCGACGGCCGGGGGAGTGTGGGAGGTGCTGTCGGGCGGGGGCGACCCGACCGCGCGGCACATAGTCATGCAACTCCGCTTTCCCAGAACACTGGTGGCCCTGGGCGCCGGCGCGAGCCTCGGGCTGGCCGGGCTGCTGCTGCAGTCGGCGCTCCGCAACCCGCTGGCCGGGCCCGAGGTCACCGGCGTCACGCCCGGAGCGGTGCTCGGTGCGGTGACGGCGACGGGGCTCGGTTTCGCAGGCTGGGAATCCCCGGCCGCGGTGGTTGTCGCCGCGTGCCTCGGCGGATTCGCCGGAGCGGGACTGCTGTGGCTGCTCGCCGGACGGGAACAGGGCGACCCGGAACAGACGGCCGTACACGGGGTGCTCGTCTCCGCCGTACTGGCCGGGCTCACCGCGATGGTGCTCCTCGTCGCGCCGGGCGAACTGGGCAGCGTCGTGCAGTGGCTGGTGGGGTCCACGGAGGGCCGGGTGTGGGAGCACTGGACGCTCCTGTGGCCCTGGGCGGCTGTGTGGGCCGCTCTGGCCTGCGCGTTGGCCGCACCGCTGACGCTGTTGCGCTGCGGCGACGAGCAGGCGACGGCAGCGGGGCTCGCGGTCGGCAGGGCGCGTGCGGCGGCGCTGGTGTGTGCGGTCGCGCTGACCGCGGGTGCGGTCTCGGCCGTCGGCGCCCTCGGCTTCGTAGGACTCCTGGTGCCGCACCTCGCGCTGGCCCTCTTCGGAGCGGACCTGCGCTGGACCCTGCCCGGCTCGGCGCTGATCGGCGCGGTCGTGGTGTGCGGGGCGGACGGCGCCGCGCAGCTGTTGTCACGGCTGCTCGCGGAGGGGCTGGACGCCGACCGGCTGACCGTGCCGGTGGGCGCGCTGACGACCTGTGTGGGAGCCGCACTGCTGCTCGCCGTGGCCCGGCGTCATGGATCGGAGCCGAGGTGAGCTGTCGTCCGTACGGCCCGCACCCGGCAATCACGAAGAAAGGGCAGAGATGACCGCGTCACAGGCCGGAGCCGAGAAGACCAGGTCGCAGAGCGCGGCCGACGACGCCCGGCTCGCGTCGCACGGCGCCATCGCCGTCGAGGGCGTCAGCTTCGGCTATCCGGGGCGGGAGGTACTGAGCGGCGTAGACCTGCGGGTCGAGGCGGGCGAACTGCTGGCGCTGGTCGGCCTCAACGGCTGCGGGAAGAGCACCTTGCTGCGGCTTGCCGCCGGCCTGTTGCGCCCGGCAGCTGGGCGCGTACTGCTGGACGGTGACGATGTGTCGCGCCTGTCCCGGCGGGCCACCGCTCGCCGGGTCGCTCTGCTGCACCAGTCCTCGCCCGCCGTACCCGGCATGACGGTACGTCAGCTGGTGAAGCAGGGTCGCTACGCCGCTCGCGGCCCTCTCGGGATGCTCAGAGAGGGCGACGACGAGGTGTGCGCGCGGGCCCTCTCCGACGTTGGTGTGGCCGACTGGGGTGGGCGGCTGGTCGATTCGCTGTCGGGGGGCGAACGCCAGCGTGTGCGGCTGGCGATGTCCCTGGCCCAGGACACCGGCGTACTGCTCCTCGATGAACCGACCACCTATCTGGATCTGCGGCACCAGTTGGAGGTGCTCCAGACCGTGGTGCGGCTCCGTGAGGAGCGCGGGCTGACGGTGGTGATGGTGCTGCACGACCTCGGTCATGCCGCGCGCTTCGCCGACCGCATCGTCGCGCTGCGCGGCGGGCGCGTGGCGGCCGACGGCCCGCCGGAGGAGGTCGTCACCGCGGACCTGCTGGCCGAAGTCCTGGGCGTGGCAGGGCGGGTGGGGCGCGATCCGCAGGGCGGGTGGCCCGTGTGTTACCCAGATCACCCTCTGCCGGGCGCCGATCCAGTTGTGAAATGACAATCATATTCATTAGTGTCTGTGGTGCGGCAGCCGCTCGGCTGCCGCACCACCCGTATGTGAATGGAGACTCCACATGGAGCAGAACAAGGTGTTCAGCACGATCGCCGAGCAGGGCCAGCTGGCGCACCTCTCCGCGACCCACTCGAACGCCCTCGTCGAGAACCCCTTCGACGACGCTGCCGCCGCCGACGCGGTCGACGCCGAGAAGTAAGTCCCATGGAGCGGGCCCGCCCAGTCACTGGGCGGGCCCGCCGCCTTTCGTACCTGTCCCCGCACACCAGGAGCCCCACCCGTGACCGTCAGCAGACTTCTCCCAGGCGTCGAGATCGTCACCGTGCCCGACCGCGGCCTCGCGGTCCGTACGCAGGACGGCGCGTTCCTGCGCATCGATACGGGTGAGGTGGCCGCCGAAGACCTGCTGGCCAGGTTCGGGGCGGACGGAGGCCGCCGAGAGGGAAGTCCCGCACTGGAACGGCTGGTTGAGGCGTTCGAGCAGGCGGGCTATGCGCGGTCGGACGGTGGCCGGCGACCGCTGGAGGGGCGGACGGTCTTCGTGCTCGGCGACGAGCCGCTCACCGGAGCCCTGGCGCGTCGGGCGGCCTCGGAAGGCGCCGACGTCCAGAGCGTCGACGCCGAGCAGGTGGCTGCCATGGCCGAGGGTGGTGCGGGCCTTGCAGATGACGCGGATGCGGGTGCGTCGGCGGCTGTCGTCTGGTGTCTCGACGCCCCCGTCCCCGTGGGACTTTGGGACTCCGCCGACCGGCTGCCCGGCATCGGTATCGGCTGGCTGCGCTGCCATCGCGAGGGCCTCCAGGCCTGGGTGGAACCCCTGGCCTCGCAGCCCGGCGACGTCACCTCCCGCGACGTACGGCTGCGGCGTCTCGCGGCGACCCCGGCACACCATGAACTCGCCGCCTACTGGGCCGGTTTGCGGACCCCGGAGGCGGATCGGGCGGGTACCGAAGCATCGGCCGCACTGATCGCCGAGCTGCTTACGGCCGACCTCGTCGCCTGGGCCGACGGCGACCGGAAACAGGACGGCAGGCTGCCCGTACGCCGCCGTCTCCGGCGCGTCGATCTGCGCGACCTGACTGTCACCGAGCACCCCGTCCTGCCCGTACCCCAAGTGGCCCCGCTGTCCTCGCCGGGCGGTCGGCGCGGTGCGGCCAAGTGAGCGCGCATCAGGGCGCGGACACTGCCCTTGAGGCTCCGGCGGTGGTCATGATGTCCGACGGCGTCCGGCTGGCTGCGGACCTCTGCCTGCCGTCCGGCAGAGGTCCGTTCCCGTCCGTCGTGATCCGTACGCCGTACGACCGGCGCCTGCACCGGGCGGAACTCCGCGCCTGGGCGTCGCACGGCTTCGCCGCCATGGCACAGGACGTACGCGGACGGCACGCCTCGGACGGCCAGTGGCGGCCCTACCAGCACGAAGAGGGGGACGGGGCGGCGACCGTGCGCTGGTTGCGCGGCCAACGGTGGTCCGACGGGCACGTCGTCGCGAGCGGGAGCTCGTACGCGGCGTACTGCGCGCTGTCGGCCGCGCTCGGCGCGTCGTCGGAAGAGCGGCCGGACGCCGTCATCGCCGCGGTGCCCGCCCTCGGGCTCGCCGAGACCGCGCGTGAGCCCGGCCGACCAGGTGAGACAGGTGAACCGGGCGGCCCGGAGCGGCTGTTCGCCCGTACCGGCTGGTGGGCGGCGCACGGAGACCGACGCGACTCCGACGAGACCGCGCTCGACGACGCCCTGGCCCGCGACCCCCGGCTCTTCGAGCATCTCCCGCTGGCCGGTCTCCCGCACAGGCTCGGGCGCGACCTGCCCTCCTGGCCGCACCTCTGGCGGGCGCAGCGCCGCAGCGACGTCGCCCTGCGCGGCGCGTCAGCCGACGTACCCCTGCTGGCCGTCGGCGGATCCCGCGACCCCTTCCGCGACGACACCGTCGAACTGTGGCAGCACTGGGGCGGCCCTGCCCGGCTCCTGATCGGCCCCTGGGGACACGCACTGACGGCGTCCCCCGGCCCTGAAGCACACCCGAAGCACCGGCTGAATCTGGGCGCGTTGTACGTCCGGTGGGCGCGGGCGGCTCTCGCGGGCCAGCTCTCCGGCGGGCGGCGCGGCGTCGCCGCACTCGGCGGCAGCCAGTGGTGGACCGCCATGGCGGACGACGTGGAGGAAACGGAGTACCCCTTCGGGACGTGCACCGGACTGCGCCTCGTACGCGGCGAGCAGTTCACCGCCGATCCGGAACAGCCGGTGCGCTCCGACGCGTTGACCGTACCGGCCACCGGCGAACCCGACCGGTGCCTGCTCGTCACCGCCCCGATTCCCCGCCCGCTGGACCTCCTCGGCCCTGCCCGCGTCCGGCTGACCGCCGCTGCGGACACGCCGTGCGCCGACTGGGTCGTACGCCTCGTCGCCCTCGATCCGCGCGGAACCGCGGACCCCGTCGCCCTCGGCGTCGTACGGCGCAAGGACGGCGGCAACGACCCCGCCCGCATCGAGGTCCCGCTCGGGCACGTCGCCCGACGGCTGCCCGCCGGAACGCGCCTGCGCCTCGAAGTCGCCGGACACCACTTCCCCGCGCACGCCCGCAATCCGCACACCGGCGAAGACCCCCTGACCGCCACCCGGCTGCTTCCCTCACGCCGGTCCCTCATCCTCGCGGGCAGTGCGCTGTCACTGCCCGTCGTCCCTGCCAGGCACCGTGTCCCGCGTGTCGATCCCGCACAGGAGATATGCAGTTGACCACCTCCACGACCACGTCCCCGGCCACCTCCACTGCCACGCCAACGACCGGCACCAGCGCGCCCGTCGGCGCCGCCCTGCCGCTCGACGAACTCGTCGATCCCGTCTGCGGGCTGATCCGCGGAGTGGAACCGGTCGAGCACCCGGCGGGCGCCCCGCCCCGCTACGTCGCCATGACGGCGGAGGTCGCCGACGCCCGCCGCCTGGGGGCCTGGCCCGCGGACCGTGTCTCGCTCGGCACGACGTTCGGCGACCCGCAGGGCGCCCGTATCGCCGCCATCGCGGAGGCCGTGGAGCGCTACTGCGGCAACCGGCTGCCCCCACCGGGACACCCCGAGGTGCCCCGGCGCGCGACGGCGTCCCAGCTCCTCGGCGAGGGAAAGAGGCTGTACGGGCCGGGCGACCTTCCCCGCTACGCGCCCTGGCAGTACGCGCGCGAGGCCTTCCCGTACGAGCCCTTCGGCGACGACACCCGCGCGCTGTGGGCGCGGGGCAGCGAGGGCGGGCAGGAATGCTGGGCGCCGGTCGCCCTCACGCATCTCAACTGGCGCCAGGGCGAGCTCCGTTCACTGCCCCGCACCCACCACCTGAACTACGCGGGCATCGCGACCGGACAGGGACTCGACGACGCCGTGGAGCGCGGCCTGCTGGAAATCGTCGAGCGCGACGCGCTGGAACTGTGGTGGCACCTCGACGGACCCACCCGGGGCATCGACCCGGCCAGTGTGCCCGGCTTGACAGCCGATCTCGAAGGCTGCGGCCTCGATGTGTGGATCGTCGAGATGCCGTCCGAATTCGCGCCCTGCATGGCCGCGCTGGCCTACGATCCGCAGCGCCGTATCTACGCCGCGGGCTTCGCCTGCCGCTACGACCCGGCGGAAGCGGCACGCAAGGCCGTCCTGGAGGCCGTGCACACCTGGGTGTTCACGCAGGGCGCGGTCGAGGCCGACGGCTGGGTCTTCCGCGCGATCGACGCGGGCATGCTCGCGCGCGGCCTGTACCTGGACCACCGGGCCGACCGGCGCTATCTGGACGACTGCGGCACGGACTTCGCGGCCGTACGGGACCTGGGCGCCCACGTCCAGGTGTGGCTCGACGACCGGGTCACCCCGCTGGCGACACGCTTCACCGAGCCCGCGGGCGGCCTCGTCGACATCGCCGACGTCATGCCCGGCAGCCGCGAGGTACTCGACCGCGGGCTCGCTGAGGGCGGGCACCGCGTGATGACCTTCGACCTGACGACCGAGGACGTCGCCGAGACCCCGCTGCGCGTGGCGCGAGTCCTCGTGTCCGGCCTCATACCCAACGCGCCCGCCGCCTTCGCCTACTTCGGCAACCCGCGATTCGCCGATGCGGCGCTGTCCCGGGGATGGCGGTCCGCGCCGCCGAGCCTGCCCGGGGACTTCACGCTCACGCCCCCGCCCCACATGTGAGGGGCGCCGACATGACCCCGGAGCGCTTCACCAACGGCACGGCGCACGCGGCCCTCGCGCGCGCACGGTCCCTCGCGGCGCCCGGCCCGGACACCGCGGCCGGGAGCGCGCCCGTGTGGCCCTCGCCGCCGCAGGCGATCACCGGCGAGATCGACGGTGTACTGCGGCACGCACTCGCCGCCGCCGACGGCGCCAACGGCCGCCTGCGACCGGTGCCTTCGGCGGGCGCGCTGCACCCCGTCGACGCCCACCTCCTGGTCGGCCGGGCGGGCCCGCTGCCGCCCGGCCGCTACGCCTACGACGCCCGCACCCACCGGGTCCACCATCGCGGCCCCGCCCCGGACGACCCGCCCGACGGCACCCTCGCCGTCCTCACCGTCACCGCCCGCCGCACGGTGTCGCACTACGGTCATCGCGCGCTGCCCCTGCTGCTCCTCGACGCCGGACACGCGGCCGCCGCGCTCGCCCTGGCGGGGGCGGCACAGGTGTGCCTGGACGCGGACGGCGCCCTCCTGTCGGCCGCGGCGGGGCTCCCGAACAGCCGCCGGTGGCAGGAGACCTGGCCCGGAACCGAGCCGCAGCATCCGCTCGCGGCAGTCACGGTCACTCCCACGGCGGAGGACCCGCAGCGGGCTCTCGAACGCTGGGCGTCCTGCGGTTCGGGAGCAGCGCCGCACGCTGTGCCGTCGGCCGGTAGGGGCGCTGCGGTGCTGGACGAGACCCGGCGTGCCCTGGACGACGTAACTCTGTCCGGGGGCGGACCGGGACAGTGGGCACCCGCAGCGCAGACCGTTCCGCGAAGCCTGGCGTTGTCCCGGCGCAGCGCACCGCCCCCGCTGCGCGGTGAGCCCGTGCGGGAAGACCTCGCCCGGGTGCTGGCCCGCGCGGCCGGGGCATGGCCGGGCGGGCCCCGGTGGTGTGTCGCCGTCGGCGGCGCACGGCCCGTACTGCTCGAACTCGCCCCCGGTACGGACGACATCCCCGTCCTCCGGCAGCTGGCTTCCGGCGACGCCCGGCCGGCGCTTGCCTCCTGGGCCGCCGGCCAGGGGTGGATCGCCGAAGCCGGAGCGGTACTGCTCGCTCACGGATGCCCGACGGGCGCCGATCCGGCGCGAATACGACGCGACCACCTGGCCGCCGGATACGGAGTGGGCCTGGCGCAGACCGCTGCCACCGGGCTCGGCCTGCGGTCGCGGCCGGTCGGCTCCTGGCAGCAGGCCGACCTCGGCGCCGCACTGGGCGGCGAACGCGGCCGGGACTGGATCCTCCACGGACTTGCCCTGGGCAGAGGCGACGAACGGTCCCGCGCCTTCCCGGAAGACAACCCCCAGACACCCGGCCGGGCAGAAAGCTCCGCCGGGCGACCCGCACCGTCATCCCGAGGTGAATTCCATTGATGCTGCATCCGGAGCTGACGCGCGCTGCCCGCACGGCGCGCGGCGCCCTCCTGGGAGCGACGGCGCTGCTCGGCGCGGTCGCTCTCACCCACCTCGCCCAGGCGGCGCTCCTCGCCGCCGCACTCGCCGGCATCGCGCGCGGCGACACCCGCCGACTGCCGTGGCTGCTCGGCGCGGTGCTCGCGGTCGTCGCCGCCCGCGCGGGGCTCGGCTGGTGGCAGCGGCGCGTGGCCGTCCGCGCCGGGTCCCGGGTGCGGATCGGGCTGCGGGACTCGCTGCTCGACCGGCTCGGGCAACTGGGGCCGGCCCATCTGGAGGGTGCCCGCGCCGGGGCCGTACGGGCCACGCTGATCGACGGCGTCGAGGGCGTGGACGCGTACGTGTCCCGCTACCTGCCGCAGCTGCTGATCACCTGCGCCGTGCCACCGCTGCTGCTCGTCGCCGTCGCCGCCGTGGAACCGTACGCGCTCCTCGCGCTCGCCCCCGCCCTCCTCCTGGCACTCCTCGCGCCCCGGTGGTGGGACAAACTCCTGGAGCGGCGTGGCCGCGAGCACTGGGACACCTACGAAGGCCTGGCCGCCGACTACCTCGAAGCCCTGCAGGGAATGCCCGCACTGCGCGCCGCCGGTGCGGTCGGGCGTACGCGTACACGCCTGGAGAAGCGTTCGTCCGCCCTCCACCGCGCGACCGTGGCCAAGCTGCGCGTCTCCCTCGTCGACACCGGCCTGACCGATCTTGCGATCCAGGGCGGGACCGTGGCCGCCGCGCTCGTGGCAGGTGCGTCGGCCGTGTCGGGACACACCGCTGCCACGGGGACGTATCTGCTGCTGATGCTGTCCTCGGAGTGCTTCCGTCCCGTACGTGACCTCTCCCGCGAATGGCATGCGGGCTATCTGGGCGTCTCGGCCGCCGACGGCATCGCCGCGCTGCGCACGGCCCGGGGCGGGGTCCCGGACGACGGCGAGGCGCAGGCCGACTGGCCCACCGCACCCGACATCCGCTTCGACGAGGTCACCTTCCAGTACCCGGACACGGACCGCCCTGCTCTGCAGAACATCAGCTTCACCGCCACCGGCGGGCGTACGACCGCGGTCGTAGGGCCCTCGGGCGCCGGCAAATCCACACTCCTCGGACTGCTGCTGCGCCACAGCGCCCCACAGAGCGGGCGGGTGCTCGTGAACGGGCGGGACGCGTCCTCCTTCACCCTCGCCTCCCTACGGCGCGGCATTGCCGTCGTCTCCCAGGAGACGTACCTCTTCCACGCGACCATCGCCGACAACCTCCGCCTCGCCCGCCCGGACGCCACCGACGACGAACTCCGCACGGCCGCCCGGTCGGCCGGAATCCATGACGAGATCGCCGGGATGCCGGACGGATACCGGACCGTGGTGGGAGAACGCGGAGCCACCCTGTCCGGCGGCCAGCGCCAGCGGCTGGCCCTCGCCAGGGCGCTGCTGGCCGACGCGGACGTACTGATCCTCGACGAGGCGACCAGCGCGGTGGACGAGCGCCGCGAATCACGCATCGGACAGGAACTGGCCACGGCCGCCCGTGGACGTACCTGCATCGTCGTCGCGCACCGCCTGGATTCCGTACGGGACGCCGACCGCATCGTCGTCCTCGACGGCGGCCGGGTGCAGGCCGTCGGCGATCACGCCACTCTCATGGCCGACGGGGGCCTCTACGCGTCGCTGGTCAAGGCCGGACGTACGGAACACGAAGAGACAGGACGGGCCGCATGACGTCCCTCAACACCGCCGAGCGCGGATCGCTGCGCGCACTGCTTCCCGCACTCGGCGCCCACCGGACCATGGTCGCGCGGACCTGCGCGGCCGCCATCGTCGACCAGGCCGCGCTGGTCGCCCTCGTGACGCTCGCCGCCCACACGGTCGGCGCCGCCGTCATCGAACGCGCGGCGCCCGCCACCGGCACGGTCGCGGCGCTCATCTGTCTCGTCCTCGTCAGGGCCTTGGCGACCTGGCGGGAAATGGACCTCTCGCACGACCTCGCGTACCGAGTCCTCGCCGAACTGCGCGTACGCGTCTTCGACGGCCTCGCACGCAGCGCGCCCGCGCGGATCGCCGGGCGGCGCAGCGGCGACCTGGCGGCCACCGCCATGGGGGACGTCGAGGCACTGGAATTCTTCTACGCCCACGCGATAGCGCAACTGCTCGCATCCGCTCTGGTCTTCGGGACGGGTACGGCCGCACTCGCCGTTGTCGAGCCGTGGATGCTGGCCGCGGTGCTCCCCGTCGCGGGACTGCTCGTACTCGCACCGCTCCTGGAGGGGCGGGGGAGGACGGCCAGAGGGGCCAGGACGCGTACGGCCGCTGCCGAACTGTCGGCCGAGGCGGTGCAGACCGTGGACGGGTTGCGCGAACTGCTCGCCTTCGGCGCCCTGGCGCGCAGGCGCTCCCGCCTCGCCTCGGCCGGGGAGGATCTGGCCGACGCGCAGCGCGCCGAACAGTCGTGGGAGGCGGCCGCGGCCGCCGTCCGCGATGTGCTGGTGGTCGGCGCCGTGGCCGGGGTGGTCGCGATCGCGGCGCACGCCGTTTCCGTCGGGCGGCTCGACGGCGCCTGGGCCCCGGCCGCCATGGCTCTGGCGCTCGGCACCCTCGCGCCGGCCGCCGACTCCGCGGCGGCGCTGGGGCAGGCGGGCGGACTGCGCTCGGCGGCAGCCCGCGTCGGCGCGGCGATCAAGGCGCCCCCGGGCGCCCCGGAACCCGCCGCGCCCCGGCCGGTGCCCGAAGGCCCGCTCGGGGTCCGGCTGCGCGACGTCCGCTTCGACTACGGCGGCGCCACGGTGCTCGACGGTGTCGAACTCACCGTCCGCGCGGGGGAGACCCTCGCGCTCGTCGGAGCCTCCGGGGCCGGCAAGTCCACCTGCGCCCACCTCCTCGCCCGCTTCTGGGACCCCGCGCACGGAGCCGTCGAGCTGCTGCCCGCAGACGGTTCGGGGCCGGTGGACCTGCGCGACGTGGCCGAGCTGGAACTGCGGCGTGCCGTGGCCGTCGTCGGCCAGGAGACCCCGCTGTTCCACGGCACCCTCGGCGAAAACCTCCGCCTCGGCGCACCCGCCGCGACGGACGCCGAAGTGCTGGCGGTGGCCCGCAGCTGCGGCATCGACCGCTTCGTCGAGAGCCTCGACATGCATGTCGGCGAACGCGGCACGACCCTGTCCGGCGGCCAGCGCGCCCGTATCTCGCTGGCGCGCGCCCTGCTGAGCGACCCCCGGGTACTGGTCCTCGACGAAACCACCGCGCACCTCGACACGGCCGGTGACGCGGAACTCGCGGCGGCTCTCCATTCGGCGTGCGCCACGCGTACGACGATCTGGGTCGCGCACCGGCCGGCGACGATCCGACGGGCCGACCGTATCGCCGTACTGGAATCCGGACGCATCGCACAGGAGGGGAGATGGGAAGAACTCGCGTACGAGGGAGGCGCCTTCAGCCGTGTGCTGGCGGCCTGACCGACGACTTCCGGCAACCGCCCGGGACCATGCTGTGAGCCTCTCGTCACGGGCGGTTGATCACTTTCGATTAGGACACGCTAAGCTCCCCTGTGGCACGGCGAGTTGACGCGACCGAACCATGTCCTCTCCTGCTGTGCAACACGCCTCTCGCGAGGGAGATCACGTATGTGGTCCGACGAGTGCCGCCATACCCTGGCACCAACCGCGCGACGAGTGCGTCCCCCTAGCTTCTTCCCCCCTGTTCGATCGCGTTGGTTTTGAGGATGCAGATGGAACTTGCCACTCCGCCACCGGCGGCCCGTGCCCCGGCCGCCTGGTACACCTGGTGGCTGCTGCCAATCGGTTTAGGCGTTGCCACGGCCGTCGCTGTGACCGCAGGGCCCGACCAGGCCCGAATATCCGCCGCCATTGCGGGAGTGGGGGCGACAGTGGCGACAGCCGCCTGTGTGCGGCTCCTGTTCCGCACTCAGCTTCGCCTGCGCCATGCCACCGTGGACTTCCACGCGAGGCAGGCACAGCACTCCCAGCAGTGGCAGCAGCACATGGCCTCCCTCGGGGAGCAGCGCGCCACCGAGAACGCCGCCCATGAAGCACGTCTGATCGACGAGGCCAGGGCGTGGCAGGGCCTGCTCGATCACCAGCGGGAGCTGGTCGCCCGGCTGGGCGACGAATTCCTGCCGGACGCGCTGCGGCGGCTGCGTGAAGGCGAAGCCATCGACGACGTCCTGTCGCCTCTCTCACAGGACCCGGACGCTTCACCGGAGTTCAAGCGTGAACTGCGCAAGGTCCTCAGGGCCGCGCTGATCGCCGTCGAGGAGGAGCTCAACCGCAGCACCTCCGCCGAGCAGGCCGTCATCAGCATCGGCAGCCGGATCCACGTCCTCACCAGCAAGCTCCGCGGCCGCCTGCACGAAATGCAGGGCGAACACGGACGCCTGCCGACGGTGGCCCGCGGCCTGATGGAACTGGACCAGGAGATCGGCCCCGCCGACTGTCTCGCGGCCAGCATCGGCGTACTGGGCGGCTCGGACCGGCCGGGACGGCAGTGGCAGGAGCCTCAGCGCCTGCTCAGCGTGGTCCGCGGCGGCGTCGGCCGTATCAAGGACTTCGACCGTGTGCAGCTGCGCCACCTCCCCGAACTGGGCGTGGACGGCGGTCTGGTCGACCACCTCACGCTGATCTTTGCCCACCTCCTGGACAACGCCACGCGGTACTCACCGCCCACCGAGCCCGTGGTCGTCTCCGGCAAGGAGGTGCCCAACGGTGTCGGCATCGAGATCCAGGACGCCGGCAAGGGGCTGAGCGAGGAGAAGAAGCGCCAGGCACTGGAAGCGCTGGAGGGCGTCGCCGCGGGTCCCGGCCTCGGCGGCCTCTCGGAGGACGCACACCTCGGCCTGCGCGTCGTGGGAACTCTCACCCGCAAGTACGGGATCAGGGTTACGTTCGCCGACTCGCCCTGGCTCGGTACCTCGGTGGTCGTGGTGGTTCCCCACAACTACTTCAGCCCGCTTCCGGCCGGCCTTGTGTCCGACAGCCCGTCCGTACCGGTCGCCGCGCAGGCGCCCGCGCCGAGCGTCGTACTCAGTCCCGCACCGGAACCGGCGGCCCCGGCAGGCGCCGTCGGGATCGACACCACGCCGGGCGGTCTGCCGAGGCGGCGCAGCAAGCGGGGGGAGACCCAGAAGACGGCCGACAGGACGCGCGGAGAAGCTCCGGCTGCCGCCGCGACGGCGGCTGTTCCGCCGGATTCGTCCTTCTCCGGCCTGGCCGCTTTCGCCACCACCGCCGGACGTGACGCCGCCGGACGTGACACTGACGAGTCCCGCACCGAAGAGAGCGACTAGCCTCATGACGCAGCACGAGACCGATGTGAGCTGGGCGCTCCGCGACCTGACCGAGAGCATCCAGGAGATCCGCTTCGCCCTGGTGGCGTCCAGCGACGGCAAGGCCATCACGTCGTACGGCGCCGACGACCCCGACGACGTCGACCGGTTCGCCGCCGTCGTCGCGGGACTGCAGGCGCTGGCGCAGCCCGTGGCCGCACAGTTCCCCAAGTACAGCGGTCAGTTGCGGCTTGCCATGATCGAAGTCGACGGCGGGCACCTCTTCGTCGTCCGCGCGGGGGTGGAGACGTACCTCGGCGTCCTGGCCAAGGAGGGCCTCGACCAAGGCCTGCTCGGACATCAGATGCGGGACCTGGCACGAAGGATGGGAGAGCTCCTCGGCACCACACCGCGCCTGGAGGAGCATGCTGAATGAGTGATCCCCAGCGGCCCACGGACCCGTCCGGACTCGAGCGCTACTACGTCCTGACCGGCGGCCGCAGCGCGCCGGGCGGGGCGGCGCTCGGCCTCGACGTGGCGACGCTCGTCGTGTCCCGCGCCGCTCCCGTCGCGGGCATGCAGCACGAGCACGAGGCGATACTCCGGTGGTGCCGCGATCCGCTGTCGGTGGCCGAGCTCGGCGCCCACCTCGGACTGCCCTTCAACATTCTCGCGGTGCTGGTAGCCGACCTGCTGGAAGCAGGCCAGGTGGAAGCTCGTGACCCCATCCCGGCTTCCTCCGGCCTCGGGCCGGACCTCGCGCTCCTTGAGGAGGTACTCAGTGGACTTGAAAGGCTTTGACCGCCCGGACTGGCCGCAGTCGTCCGGATCACTGCCTGCTGAAAGCCGCTCGGTCAAAGTGATGATTGCCGGCGGCTTCGGCACCGGCAAAACCACCATGGTCCGCTCGGTGAGCGACATCAAGCCGCTCACCACCGAGGAGACCCTGACCCAGGCCAGCATCGACGTCGACGACCTGGTCGGCGTGGCGGACAAGCAGAAGACCACGGTCAGCCTCGACTTCGGCCGGATCGGCCTCAGCGAGCAGCTCGTGCTCTATCTCTTCGGCACGCCTGGGCAGGAACGTTTCTGGTTCCTGTGGAACGGTCTGTTCAAGGGAGCGCTCGGCGCCGTCGTCCTTGTCGACACCCGGCGGCTGGATTCCAGCTTCCGGGCCATCGAGGAGATGGAGAGGCTCGACGTACCCTTCGTCATCGCCCTCAATGTCTTCCCGGACTCCAAGGACCATCCCATCGAAGAGATCCGGGACGCTCTGGACATCACCGACCACACCCCGATCGTCGCGTGCGACGCACGCGACCGGGGATCGAGCCGTGATGTGCTCATCGCGCTGATACGCCATCTCAAGGAACGTTCTGCCGCAGCTCTGGAGCCTCGATGAACAGCCCGTCTTTAAACGGTCCGCACAACGACGCCGCACAGGCGGCCTCGGGCGGATGCCCTGTGCGGTCCGCCGCGCCGGGCGGGCTCACCAGGCTGTACGGACCCGAGGCGTCGGCCGATCCGCACAACATCTACGCCCAGTTGCGCAAGCAGTTCGGCTCAGTCGCCCCGGTGCTGCTCGAAGGCGACGTACCGGCCTGGCTGGTGCTCGGGTACCGGGAGAACAAGCGGGTCCTGGACAATCCCCGCCAGTTCAGCCGTGATTCCCGGATCTGGCGCGACTGGGAGGAGGGCCGTATTGAGAGCACCTCGCCCCTGATCCCGATGCTCGGGTGGCGGCCCGACTGTGTCTCCCAGGACGGTGAGCCGCACCGGCGGCTGCGCGGTGCTGTCACCGACAATCTGCAGGCGCTGGCGGCCCGGGGCATCCGCCGTCACGTGACCCACTTCGCCAACAAGCAGATTGACGCGTTCGCGGATGCGGGGCGCGCCGACCTGGTGGCGCAGTACGCCGAGTACCTGCCCATGCTCGTACTCACGAGGCTCTTCGGGCTCGCGGAGGGCGAGGGGCGGCGGCTGGCCACCTCCTGTGCGCAGCTGATGAAGGGGGGCGAGGACGCTGTCGCCCACAATGAACGCATCATGCAGGTTCTCGGCGAACTTGCCGAGCGCAAGCGTGCGGAGCCCGGCTCCGATTTCACAAGTGGTCTGATCGAGCACCACGCCGGGCTGGACGAGGACGAGATCCTCAGCCATCTCCGCCTGGTGCTGATCACCGCGCACAACACGACCAGCAACCTCCTGGCGCGGGTCCTGCAGCTGATCCTCACGCACACCACACGCCTCGCCGGTCTGGTCAGCGGTCAGCTGAACGTCTCGGCGGTCGTGGAAGAGGTGATGTGGAACACCCCGCCGCTGGCGGTCCTTCCGGGCCGGTTCGCCACGGCCGACCTGGAACTCGGCGGTCAGCGGATCAAGGCGGGCGACCTGCTCGTTCTCGGCCTGACCGCGGGGAACCTCGACCCCGAGATCCGCCCTGATGCCGGTGTCTCCATCCACGGCAATCAGGCGCATCTCGCGTTCAGCAGCGGCCCGCACGAATGCCCGGGACAGGGGGTCGGCCAGGCCATCATCGAGACGGCCGTCGACGTTCTGCTGCACCGTCTGCCCGGACTGCGCCTCGCGACCCCGGCCGGGGAGCTCACGGCCACGGCCTCGACGTGGGAGATGCGGCTGGACCGTATTCCGGTCGAGTTCACGCCGCAGCCCGCCGCGGTCTGATCGTTTGCCCTTCTGCCGGCCGGCCCCCTTCATGACGTACGGGGCCGGCCGGCAGAGGCTGTATCAGACCGGAAGCAGGTCGTCCAAGGACCCGCGGCCCTGGAGTTCGGCGGTGGCCGCCGGGCCCTCCTTGGCCGCGGCGTACCGACCCGTGGTCAGCGCCCACTCGTAATTCCCGTTGATCCAGTGCTGGACGGCCTCGACGCCCATCCGCACCCGGTCGCGGTCGTCGGCCGAGAGCCCGAGCTCGTCGCACAGCTGGGGAACCTCTGATTCGAGCCGAAGATAGTCCCGCAGGCGCTCACTGGTCATCAGGAACGCCTCGTCGGTGGCCTCTTCCCACGAGTAACCGCGCTCGCGGTGCAGAACGGTGATCAGGTTGTGGCCGTCTCCTCGTCGCTTCTCGCGCTCGAAGGAGTGGATGTCGTTCATGAAACCGATGGTGTCCGCCGCGGCGTCCCGCAGGCCGATCATGACCGGGTGCGCCTGCGCCTGAGCGGGCACCTCGAACCGGCGGCTGCGCTCGCCCGCGTCGATGCTGTGGTGGATGCCGACCGTGCGGCGGCGGAAGGCCGTGTAGTCGTCGAGCCCCAGCACGGTGCCCCGGGCAGCCAGGTCGACCTCCTCGGAGTGCGCCGCGAGGAAGCGCCCCCAGGAGGCGGCGAAACGGGTGCGCCAGGTCAGGGACATGCCGTCGGCGAGCTGCTCCCAGACCTCCGCCCAGGCCACGGTGATCGGGCAGATGACGCGGGGACGCGTTCCGGTGGGCCGCAGGGGAGTCACGATGAGCTCCCTGGCGACCTCGGCTATTCGGTCGGCGCCGTCGGGACTGCCGGAATCGAACTGGTCGTCGAACAGGAAGGCGAGGGAGAACCAGTTCATCAGGACGACCATGTCGTCGGCCGAGGCGTGCGGATAGGTGCGTATCGCGGCCTGCGGCAGGTCCCAGGATTGATATTCCTCGTAACCGGCCTGGCTCCTGACGAGCCCCATGTCCCGGACCCACCGCAGATGTTGCTCTCTCGCGTACTCCAGGTGCTGGCTGACCGGGGTCCTGAAGGGGAGGTCGAACCGGACGTCCTGTGGCACAGGGGTGCTCCTTGAGGCGGGCACGCAGGGCCCTGCGTGCGAGCGGGTGGTTTGCGCCATCTGCATGATTTGTCATGCACATTGGCTCGAATTGCGCTACGAGGCTGCCCCGGGCGTAAACGATCTATGCGGCGGGAGGGGTCTGAGTGACAGGTGTGAGCGAAATCGGTGATGTCAGTGGTCGATGCGACGCTTGGCGCATGACTCACAAGCCATGGAATCTTGCCGACATCGAACGTGCCGTACGCAGCAGTTGGTCCGCCGACACCTGCACGCCCGCGCACCGGCCCCACTGGAACACGGACAACCCGGCGCGCGACCAGTGCGGTGTCACCGCGATGGTCCTCAACGACCTGCTGGGCGGCGAACTGATCCGCGGCGAAGTCCACGTCGACGGAGAACGGGTGGACTACCACTGGTGGAACCGCCTGGGGATGGGGATCGAGATCGACCTCACCCGGGAGCAGTTCGGCCCCGAGGAGATCGTCGTCGGCGGTGACGTCATAGTCAGGCCGCCGCAATTCGTCCGGCTCCGTGAGGAGTATGAACTCCTGCGCGACCGGGTGCTGGAGGCGCTTGGTCCGCAGACGTGAGTGTCTACGTGGGCAATGCGGGCAAGGACGCACTGCTGGACCGGGGCTGGCTGCTCGGCCATTTCAAGGATGCGGGGGATCCTCGCCACAGCGATGCCGTAGAGATCAAATGGGGCACCCACCCGCGTGGCGATGAGCGGAAGCAGTGGGTGAGAGGTGAAGCGCGGACGGCTCTTCTCGTCCTCATCAGCGGTCGCTTCCGCGTGGAACTGCCGGACCGCAGCGTTCTCCTGGCGGAGCAGGGTGACTACGTCGTGTGGGGCCACGGAGTGGACCACTCGTGGGTTGCGGAGGAAGAGTCGGTGGTGCTGACCGTTCGGTGGCCCTCCGTGGCCGGGTACGCAGTGCCGCAGGCGGACCGCGTAACGCCCTAGTCGGGCAGCGGATGGATGTCCCCCGTGAGGGAGGACAGCGGCTGTGCGGTGCCGCCGCGGCGGCGCTGGATGATCTCCGCGGCGATCGACACCGCCGTCTCCTCCGGAGTGCGCGAGCCGAGGTCGAGGCCGATGGGGGAGGCGAGCCGGCGCAGTCCGGCCTCGTCGACCCCCGCCGCCCGCAGCCGGACGGTGCGGTCGGCGTGGGTGCGGCGGCTGCCCATGACGCCGATGTAGCCGGCGGGCGTACGCAGCGCCGTGACGAGGAGGGGGATGTCGAACTTGGGGTCGTGGGTCAGTACGCAGATGGCTGTGCGCGCATCGGTCTCAGTGCTCGCGAGGTAGTCGCTCGGCCAGGCGCAGACCACCTCGTGGGCGGTGGGGAAGCGCTCCGGGGTGGCGAACACCGGCCGGGCGTCGCAGACGGTCACCCGGTAGCCGAGGAAGGAACCCATGCGGGCGGTGGCGGCGGCGTAGTCGATCGCGCCGAACACCAGCATGCGCGGCGGCGGGGCGTAGCTCTGGACGAAGACGGCCACGTCGTCCATCCGGCGCTGCCCCTGCGCCCCGTAGTGGTGCAGCCCGGTGCTGCCCTGGGACAGCAGATCGCGCGAATCGCCGGTGACGGCGAGGTCGAGGCTCGGGTCGCCCAGGGTGCCCTCGGCCGCATCGCGGCGTACGGCGATCCTGGCCCCGGGATCCCGTCCGGACGCCGTGCTGGAGATGATCGTGGCCACAGCCATGGGCTCGCCGCGCTCGACCACGTCAAGAATGCGCATCAGCTCCGCCCGGTCCTCCTCGCCGGAGAAGGCCTGCACGAAGACGCCGAGCGTGCCGCCGCAGGTCAGGCCGACGCTGAACGCCTCTTCGTCGCTGATGCCGTACGTGTGCAGCTGGGGCGGCCCGGAGGCGAGTACGTCGGTCGCCGCCTCGTACACCGCGCCTTCCACGCAGCCGCCGGAGACACTGCCCGCCACCTGGCCGCCGACGGCCACCGCCATGGCCGCCCCGGGACCGCGCGGCGCGCTGCCGCGCACGGAGACGACGGTGGCCACGGCGAAGTCGGTACCGGATCGGTGCCACTGGCGCAGCTCGGACAGCAGATCGTGCATCGTACGAGCCCTTCCCTGTGGGGCTGATGTCGTGTGGTGCTCCCATGCTGCCGCGTCACGGGGGTTGCGGCCTCTCAGGGCTCGCAGTGAGGAGTGCGCGCGTCTACGGCCCAGACGCCGGCCTGATTGGCGGGCTCAATATGAGCCCGTCCGGCGTCCGCTTCCGCTGCCTCGTCATGCCGACACCGACGAGCACGACGATCATCCCTGCGACCACCCGGACACTGAGCTCCTCGCCGAGCACAATCGCCCCCATGCGCCACGGACACCACCGGCAACAGATATCCCACGGTGGCCGCATTGGTCGCACCCTCCTCCGCGATGATCCTGTACGTGAGGTAGAAGGTGATCCCGGTCGCGAAGACGCCCAGGACGACGACAGCGATCAGGGCGCTCGCGTCCAGCTCTACCCGTAGGAGGCCGCCCGCCGGCAACGTCAGCGCGGTCAGCCCGGTCGCGGCGATCAGCTGGGCCGCCGCGAGGGAGACGGTGGGCGTGCCCTTCCAGACGAGGGCGCGCCCCATGTAGGTGAACGCGACGGCATAGCTCGCCGCCGCCCCGAGGATCGCGAGCGCGCCCCAGCCCACGAGTCCGGTCTGCTGCCACGGGGCGAAGATCAGCACCGTCCCGCCGAAACCGAGAAGGAGCCCGCCCACGCGGACCGCATGGAGTCCGCGCTCGGTGCCGATCGCGAGGCCGATCAGCAGGGACCACAGCGGAGTTGTCGCGTTCAGCACGCCCGCAAGCCCCGAATCGACGGTCTGCTGACCGATGCTGAACAGGGCGAACGGCAGGGCGTTGCAGAAGAACGCAGCCACGAAGACGTGACCCCAGGTGGCCCGGTCGCGAGGGAGCCGCTCGCGAGCGGCGCAACACAGGACGGTCAGGACAAGCGCGCCCAAGCCGCAGCGGATGAGCGTGACCTGAACGGGAGTCAGGCCTTCCAGGGCCAGCTCGATCCACAGGAACGTCGATCCCCACAACAGGGCCAGCACGCCCACACGTACACCACTGATCACTTCGCATCTCCCCGTCCGGCTGTCCGTTCATGAACGGTGCCCGACACAACACGACAGGACAAGCAAAAAGTGCTGCACCAACCGTTAAGCTGTCCTACATGCTCGATGTGAGAAGAATGCAGGTCCTGCGCGCGGTGGTCACCAGTGGCTCGGTGACCGCGGCAGCGGCCAACCTGGGATACACGCCGTCCGCCGTCAGTCAGCAGGTGGCGGCCCTGGAGAAGCAGGCGGGGATCGCACTGCTCGAACGGGTCGGCCGGGGCGTACAGCCGACTGCGGCGGGCCGCCTGCTGACCGAACACGCGGCCCTGATCAGCAAGAACGTCGCGGAGGCGGAGACCGCCCTGGCCGACCTGAAGGCCGGCCGTACGGGACGGCTGGAGATCCGGTACTTCGCCACCGCGGGCGCCTCCCTCGTGGCGCCCGCGCTGGTCCGGCTCCGCCGCGAGCACCCCGGTGTGCGGGTCGATCTCAAGCTGAGCGATCCCGGGGACCCGCTGCCGGACGTGGAGCACGCCCGGGCCGACCTGGCCCTTGTGGTCCGGCCGCGCGAGCAGCACCGGGAAGGTGTCCGGCTGGTACACCTCCTCGACGACGCGTACCGAGCCGTACTGCCTGCGGGGCACCGGCTCGCCTCGAAGCGGGTGCTCGACCTGACCGACCTCGCCGACGAGCCCTGGGTCGGCAGCGAGCCGCCGGGGCCCTGCCTGGAGCCCGTGCTCGACGCGTGCGCCGCAGCGGGTTTCAGCCCGGACTTCGTGGTGGAGAGCGAGGACTACGCCACGGCGCAGGGGTTCGTCGCAGCGGGCCTCGGCGTCGGTCTGATGCCGCGCATGGGGCTGAGGAATCGCCACCCGGACGTCGTCGTACGCAAGGTCAGCCGCCCGGAGCCGGTCAGGGCGATCTATGCGGCGGTACGGGAAATCTCGCTGGCCCAGCCCGCCGTACTCGGCCTGCTGGAAGCGCTCAGGGAGGCGGCGGCGGAGTAGGGCAAAACGCACGCGGGAAATCCGAGGTGCGCATCTCAGTCTTATTTGAGACACTGATGTCTCAAGCGAGACCGTAGTGTGCCGGAACAAGCCGAACAGGACCCTCAATGCACCCCGCCCCCGCCCAGCTCGACCCCCGACGCTGGGCCGTCCTCACGATCCTCTCGGGCAGCCTGCTGCTGATCGCGATGGACACCACGATCCTCAACGTCGCGTTCCCCTCCCTCGTCGCCGACCTCCAGCCCAGCTCCGTCCAGCAGCTGTGGATCATCGACGTGTACGCCCTCGCGCTGTCCGGCGTGCTGGTCACCGCCGGTGCGCTCGGCGACCGCTGGGGCCGCAAGCGTCTGCTGATCATCGGCTTCGCCGTCTTCGCGCTCGCCTCGCTGATCGCCGTCTTCGCCACCGCCCCCTGGCAGGTCATCGCCGCCCGCGCGCTGCTCGGAGTCGGTGGCGCGGCCATCATGCCGTCGACCCTCTCGATCCTTCGGCACGTCTTCACCGACGCCCGTGAACGCGCCTTCGCGTACGCCGTCTGGGCCGCCGTCTTCGGCGGCGGCATGGCGCTAGGCCCGGTGGTCGGCGGTCTGCTCGTCGAGAAGAACGGCTGGCAGTCCGCGTTCCTGCTCAATGTTCCGGTCGCGCTCGCCGTGATCGCGTTCGGCCTGTGGCTGCTGCCCGAATCCCGTCAGCCCAGGCCCGGGCGCTGGGACTGGTGGGGCGTCGGACAGTCCGTCGTCGGCATGCTCGCCCTCGCGGGCGGCATCAAGCAGCTCGGCAAGGGCGGACCGGCGGACCCGGTCGCCTGGGTGCTGCTCGGCGTGGCCGTGGTCGCGCTGACGGTGTTCGTACGTCGCCAACTCCAGCTGGAGCAGCCGCTGTTGCAGGTACGGCTGTTCGCGAACCGGTCCTTCAGTATCGCAGCGGCCGCGATCTTCCTCGGGATGATCGCGCTCGGTTCGGCGCTGTTCCTGATCACCCAGTGGTTCCAGTACGGAGAGGGCTACACCCCGCTCCAGGCCGGCATCAGGCTGCTCCCCGCGCCGCTGGGGCTGGTCGTCACCTCACTGGTCACACCCGCCCTGATGCACCGGCTCCCGATCCGGCACGTCCTGGGCGCCGGACTGCTGATGATGACCGCGGGCCTCGCGCTTCCCTGGCTGTTCCAGCAGTCCGGCGCCCTCGGTTACCCGTCCGTCGCCTTCGCACTGGCTGTCCTGGGCTGCGGCGTAGGCATCGCGACCACGGTCGCCTCGGTCACCCTCATGGCCTCGGCCCCGGCGTGCGACGTCAGTGGCGCCGCCGCGATTGAGGAGACTTGCTACGAACTGGGCGCGGCCATGGGCGTCGCCATCCTCGGCAGCATCGCCTCGGCCCTGTACCGGGCAAACCTGCCCGAACTCGGCCTGAGCGGTGCGGCGTCGGAGTCTGTACGCGACTCCGTCGGCGAGGCCGCGCACGTGGCCGGACTGACCGGCGGCCCGGCGGGAGCCGCGCTGCTCGAAAAGGTCTCCACGGCCTTCACCGCGGGCATGACCCCGACGTTCCTGCTCGCCGCGGTGCTGCCGCTGGCCGCGGCGGCGCTCGCCTGGGCGAAGATCCCCAAGGGCCTGCGCCCGACCGAGGACGCCCACTGACGGTCTCTCCCGTCAGGCGTCAGGCGTCAGGCGTCGGGCGCCAGAGGCCAGACGTCAGGGGCCAGACGCCGGACGTCAGACTTCACACGTCAGACGCGTGGAATCAGCAGGGCCGCCGCCGACCTGGCCGATGCCAGGGCCCGGCGGCGGTCGCTGCCGCGCTGGGCGAGCACTACGCGGGTGCTCAAACCGTCGAGCAGCGCCAGGAGTTCACCGGCGCGCTCCGGTACGTCCATCGCCGCGAACCTGGACTGCGCGACCCCCTTGGTGAGCAGCGCCTCCAGGTCCTCCTGCCAGCCCCGGTCCATCTCCTCCTGGGCCTGGCGCAGCTCCTCGTTGGCGGGCGTACGCGCCCAGAGCTCGATCCACAGCATCCAGCGCGGGTCGCGCGGTCCCCGTGGCAGGTACAGCTCCAGGAACTGATCGAGCTTGCGCTCCGCCGTCGTCCTGCGGCTCAGCAGCGTGCGGCGTTCCTTCGTGAGGTCGGCCTCGCTCCAGCGCAGCGCCTCGAGGAGCAGCCGGTCCTTGCTGCCGAAGTAGTACAGGATGTGGCCGCCGCTGGTCTCCAGCCGCTCGGCCAGGGCCGACATGGTGAGCGCCGCGAGCCCCTGCTCGGCGATGACCGCCATGGCTTCCTCGAGCATCCGCTCCTGTGCGAAGTGCCCGTCGCGCCGTCGCGCCGCTCCTGCCACTCGTTCCGCCTCCGCCGTGCCGTTCCCGATGGAACACGACCTTATCCGCGGATTTCGCGCAGGGTCTTGACGGGTCGGCCAGGCGCACCGCATCTTGAATGCCGTTCTAAGTTCTAGAACGGCATTCAAGGTCTGGTTACCGAGAGGCGGGGCGATGCAGACAGCACGGCAGCAGGAGCGGCATCAGCAGCAACAGAGCGACGAGGTGTTCCGGGTCGAGACCCATGGCATCGACCCCATCCCCGACGAGGAGCGGCACGGCAGTGCCAAGGACCTCTTCTGGCTCTGGTTCGGCTCCAACCTCACCTTCACCTACGTCATCAACGGCGCTCTCGCCGTCGCCTTCGGCCTGTCCTTCTGGCAGGCGACCGCCGTCGTGGTCGTCGGCGGCCTCGCCTTCTTCGCCATCAGCGCCGCCGGCCTCAGCGGCATCCGTACCGGAACGGCCACCCTCGTGATCTCCCGCGCCGCCTTCGGCGTACGCGGCAACTGGCCCGCCGGAGTGCTCAACTGGGTCGTCAGCATCGGCTACACCATCGTCAATACGGTGGTCGGCACCCTCGCCCTCGAAGTCTTCTTCGCCGAACTCGGCTGGCACGGCGGCGACACCGCCCGCGCCCTCGCCCTGCTGATCACCCTCGCCCTGACCTTCGCGGTCGCCATGTGGGGCCACGCCACCGTGCAGTTCGCCGAGCGCTGGATGGCGTACGCCTTGGCCATCGGCTTCGCCGCGCTCCTGGTCTTCGTCCTGCCCGGCGCGGACACCACCGCTCCCGCCACCGGCCCCGGCGCCGCCGGCTGGAGCCTGGCCTTCGTCGTCATGCTTGCAGGCCCGTTCTCGTACCTGCCGATGCCCGCCGACTACACGCGCTACCTGCCCAGGACCACCTCGCTGCGTGCCATCACCTGGAGCGGGGCACTGGGCGGCTTCGTCTCGTCGGTCGCCCTCGGCGTCGCGGGCGTGGCGGCCGCCACCCAGACGGACATGAGCGACGCCGTCGCGGGCGCCGAAAAGCTGCTGCCCGGCTGGTTCCAGCCGCTCTTCCTGGCCCTGGTACTCGGCGGCTCCGTCACCAACTCGATCATCACGCTCTACTCCTCCAGCCTGAACCTCCAGGTCCTGGGCATCCCCTGGAGCCGGTCGAGGGCCATCGTCATCAGCGCCGCCGTCACCGCGGTCGGCTCGCTCGGCGCCCTCTTCCTGGCCGACTTCACTGCGTCGCTGCTGTCCTTCCTCTCGCTGCTGATCATCGTCTTCGCACCGTGGGGCGGCGTCTTCCTCGCCGACATGCTGCTGCGCCGCTGCCGTTACGACGCGGACGCCCTGCACTCCGGATCCGGCGGTGCGTACTGGTACCGGGCCGGCTACCACCCGGCGGGCATGACCGCCCTCCTCACCGGCATCGTCTTCGCCGGTCTCACCTGCGACTCGGTGCTGTGGACCGGCCCCCTCGTCGCGCCACTCGGCGGCGCCGACCTCACACTCCTCGGCTCGGTCGTCTCGGCCCTCACCTACTGGGCACTGGCCGCCCGTACGCCCGTCCGCTCAGCCCGCTGAAACATCCGTACTTCCCGTACCACCCCAGGAGCCCACCCCTCATGTCCCGCACCACCGGCACCACCCCGGCCGAACTGCTCCTCCTCAACGCCCGCATCCACACGGTCGACCCCGCACTGCCCGAAGCCCAGGCCCTCGCCGTGCGCGACGGGCGTATCGCCTGGCTCGGCCCGGACTCCGGCGCCGAACCGTGGACGGGACCTGACACCAAGGTGATCGACGCGGGCGGCCGGCTGGTGCTGCCCGGCTTCGTCGACGCCCACAACCACGTCAGGCTCGGCTCCGACGACGCCTGCGTCCAGCTCGCCGGTGTACGTACGCTCGACGGCATCCACGACCGCATCCGCGCCTGGCACACCGCCCACCCGGACGCCGAGTGGATCGAGGCCGAGGCCTTCGACTACTCGGCGATCCCGGACGGCAGGATGCCGCGCGCCGACGACCTCGACCCCGTCACCGGCGACACACCCGCCTTCGTCCTCAGCTACGACGTGCACACCGCCTGGCTGAACACCGCGGCCCTGCGCCGCCTCGGCATCAGCCGTGACCGTACGAGCCTGCCCTTCGGCGAGGCCGAGACCGACCCCGCGACCGGCGAACCCACCGGATTCATCAAGGACTTCGCCGTCAAGGGCCTTTCCCGCGACGGACACCGCGCCCTGCGCGCACTCGGCGTGCCCTGGGCATCGCCCGACCGGCAGTACGGCCGCCTCGTCAAGAGCCTCGACGATGCGATCCGGTACGGCATCACGACCGTCGTCGAGCCGCAGAACTCCCTCGACGACCTCGCCCTCTACGAGCGGGCCCGCGCCGAAGGACGGCTCAGGTCCCGTATCGTCGCGGCGCTCTTCCACCCGCGCGGCACCACCGGAGCCGACCTCGACGAATTCGCCGCGGCGGCACAGAAGTACGACGACGACCGGCTGAGTGTCGGCCCGCTCAAGCTCTACATCGACGACGTCGTCGAGCCGCGCACCGCCGCCCTCCTGGAGCCGTACGCGGGCTGCCACCACCGGGGCGACACCTTCTACCCGCCGGAGGAATTCGCCGAGCTGCTGACGGGCCTCGACGCGCGCGGCTTCCAGTGCTTCGTCCACGCCACCGGCGACCGGGGCATCCGTACCGTCCTCGACGCCGTAGAGCACGCCCGTACGGTCAACGGCCCGCGCGACGCCCGGCACCAGGTCGTCCACGTCGAATGCCTCGACCCGGCCGACACCCCGCGCTTCGCGGAGCTCGGCGTGGTCGCCTGCATGCAGCCGCGCCACTGCGCCCCCGAGATCGCGGGCCCGGGCAAGGACTGGGCGCAGAACGTCGGCGCGGACCGCTGGCACAAGGCATGGCCGATGCGCAGCCTGCACGAGGCCGGCGCGGTGCTCGCCTTCTCCAGCGACTGGAACGTCGCCGAGATGGACCCCATGACCGGCATCTACACCGCCGTGACGCGGCGGCCGCTCGACGGTGGCGAGCCGTGGATGCCGGGCGAGACGGTGGACGTGGCCACCGCCGTGCACGGCTACACCATGGGCTCCGCCTACGCCAACTTCCTCGACCACGAGCGGGGTTCACTGACCGTCGGCAAGGTCGCCGACTTCGTCGTCCTCTCCCGGGACATCCTGCGCGCCGCGCCCGAGGACATCCCGGGCACCGTCGCCGAGACCGTTGTCGTGGGCGGCGAAATCGTCTCCGAGGCCTGAGGGGAAGAGAGTTCAGAGCCAGCCGTTGCGGCGGAAGGCGCGGTGGATGGCGAAGCAGGAAACGGCCATGCCGACGAGGGTCGCGGGATAGCCGTAGGTCCACCGCAGTTCCGGCATGACGTCGAAGTTCATGCCGTAGACGCCGCAGATCATGGTCGGTACGGCGATGATCGCCGCCCAGGCCGTGATCTTGCGCATGTCTTCGTTCTGCGTGATCGTCACCTGGGCCAGATGGGCCTGCAGGATCGAGTCGAGCAGCCCGTCGAAGGCGGTGATCTGCTCGGAGGTCCTTGCCAGGTCGCCCGAGACGTCACGGAAGTACGCCCGTATGTCCGGGCTCACGGACGGCATCGGCTCGGTCGCCAGGACGTTCAGCGGCCGGGCCAGCGGCGCGACGGCCCGCTTGAGCTCGAGGAGTTCACGCTTGAGCTGGTAGATCCGGCCGGCATCGCCACGGCCCGCCGACTCGCTGAACACGGCGCTCTCGACCGCGTCTATGTCCTGCTGCACGGCATCGGCCACCACGAGGTAGTCGTCGACGACATGGTCCGCGATCGCGTGCAGCACCGCGGAAGGACCCATGGCCAGCTGATCGGGCGCCGCCTCCAGGGCCTCCCGGAGCGGGCCGAGCGAGCCGTGTCCGCCGTGACGGACGGTGACGACGAAGTCGGATCCGGTGAAGACCATGACGTCGCCGGTGTCCACGATCTCGCTGGTGGCGGTGACTTCGGCGTGCTCGACATAGTGCACGGTCTTGAAGACGGCGAACAGCACGTCGTCGTACCGCTCGACCTTCGGCCGCTGATGAGCCTGTACGGCGTCCTCCACGGCCAGCGGATGGAGCTCGAACAGCTCGGCAAATCCGGCGAATTCCTCCTGGGCGGGCTCATGCAGCCCGATCCAGACAAACCCCCGGCCGGACTTGCGGACCCGCCGCAGGGCCTCCTCCGCCGGACAGTCGCCCGGCTGCCGCAGGCCGTCCTCGTACACCACACAGTTGACGACCGCGCTGCCGAGCGGTGACCTGGTCGGATGGCTCAGATCCACGGTCCGGCCGTAGGCGCGGCGTACCACTCGGCTGATATTGCGGATCAACGGCATAGCGGGCTCCTTCAGAAGATCGTCGGCCAGTGTGCCAGGGCTGCCGCGGGCCCCGCCGCGAGGGGCGGCCCGCCGCCGCGGCCGTTCGCGGCACTGAGGCCCCCCGGCGGGCCGTACACTCCCAAGCATGGGTCGCACATGTGAAACGAAGGAGTGCCTGGTACAGGCTCCTCATGCCCTGTGCGCGTTGCACGGCCACGGCTAGCGATCCGTTTCTCCGCATTTCTGCGTTTTCTGCTCGCCGGTTTCTGATCCGGCCCTCACTCCCCAGTTCGTGGAGCCCTCTCCGTACGGCGGTCTGCTGCCGTAGACGCGTGGGCGCCGCCTCCTTTGCCGACGCCGGAATTCCGGCCTCGCCCGCCGTACCCCCGAGAGGACCCCTGTGAAGTTGAGCGAGTTGCTGGCCGGCCATGACCACGAGGTCCTCGCGGGCGATCCGGAGACGCTGATCACCGCCGGAACATGCTTCGACGCTCACCGGGCATCACCGGGCGCTCTGTTCATCGCGGTGCCCGGCCACGCCGAGGGCGGCCCCGAGTCCGTCGGACCGGCCCTCGCACGCGGCGCCGTCGCGGTACTGGTCGAGAGCGCGGCGCTCGACGCCCCGGCATCCGCATCGGCATCGGCCGCCGGAGTCTGCGTCGTCCGGGTTCCCGACACCAGGAAGGCGGCCGCTGCCGTGGCCTCCCGGTACTACGGCGAGCCCGGGCGGGCCATGGACATGGTCGCCGTCACCGGCACCAACGGGAAGACTTCCGTGTCGTACATGGTCGAGTCCCTTCTGCGCCTCGCCGAGGGCGCAGAGGTGGGCGTCATCGGTACGGCCGGCAGCCGGATCGGGGACGAGCTGATCCCCATGCCCAGGTCGGTGCTGACCACACCCGAATCGCCGGACTTCCAGTACTTGCTGGGGCGCATGCGCGACCGCGAGGTGTCCACCGTGGTGCTCGAAGCCACCTCGATGGGCCTGCTGAACCACCGCGTCGACGACTCGTTCATCGACGTCGGGATCTTCACCAACCTCACCCAGGACCACCTCGACGACCACGGCACGATGGACAACTACCGGGACGCCAAGCTGCGCCTCTTCCAGGGCCTGTGCCGGCGTGCCGTCGTCAACGTGGACGACGCTGTGGGTGCCTCGATCGTGGCGATGATGCCGGGCGAGGTGGTGACGTACGCCCTCGACTCCGAGGCCGACTACCGGGCGACCGACCTCAGCATGGACGGCCACGGCACGCGCTTCACTCTCCACCACGACGGCCGCAAGTACCCGGCGGCGATCCCCGTCCCCGGCCGGTACTCGGTCGCCAACGCGCTGGCGACCGTGGCGGCCTGTCACCTCCTGGGCCACGACCTCGCGGGGCTGGTCGCCGCACTGGACCGGATGCCGCCGACGCCGGGGCGGTTCGAACGCTTCGAGACGCCGGGCGGCACGTCCGTGATCGTGGACTACGCGCACTCCCCGGACTCCCTGGACAAGGTCCTGGGCACCATCCGCGGCTTCGCGAAGGCTCGGGTGATCACGGTCTTCGGCTGCGGCGGCGACCGGGACGTGACCAAGCGTGCCCGGATGGGAGAGATCGCCGGGACGTACTCCGACCTGTGCGTTCTCACCTCGGACAATCCGAGGTACGAGAACCCCGAGGCGATCCTGGACCAGGTCACCCCGGGCCTCACGGCGACGGGCACCCCGTTCGTACGCTTCGCCGACCGCCGCAGCGCCATTGCCCACGCGCTGTCCGCCGCGGGCGCCGACGACGTCGTACTGATCGCGGGCAAGGGCAGCGAGCCGTACCAGATCGTCGGCGAGCGGCTCATCCCGTTCAGCGACATGGCTACGGTGCGGGAACTGGCCGGGGCGTAGCGGAGTCCTCGCCGGTGGTCAGCCGTACGACGTTGGACTGCGCGCCGTAGGTGATGGCGCGGCCCCGGTAGGCCGCCCGCTTCTCGTCCGGCAGGGTGATCAGGCCGAAAGAGTTGATGTCCGGGTCCAGGACGGCGACCGGGCGGAATGCGCGGCTGCCCTCGGGCCTGGTTTCGAGCAGGAAGCCCTCCTCGTCGTCGGCGTGGTCCGTCCAGGTGAACCTGATGCCGTTGGCGTGCTCGACGGTGGCCTTGAGGCCGGTCGGTGCGGAGGCGGCATCGCGTACGGAGTGCGTGGTGACGGCGGTCTTGCCCGCGACCGTGCGGGGAGGCGCCCACTCGTGGTCGCCCTTCTGGTCCTCCTCCGTCAACTCGCCCGGTGGGAGGGTGACTTCGACCGGGCGGGAGGCGGGTCCGTAGTAGGGGCGCAGGCGGTAATGGAATGCGGTGCGGGGCATGAGGTCGGGATGCCGGTACGTGCGTTCACCGGGAGCCAGGTACCGCAGAATCGTGTACGGGCCGTGGGGCTCCGTCGCGAACTCGACGACGTGGCCGGCCGCACCGCTCTCGTCCCCCGTCCACCGCAGGGTGATGTCGACGGGTGAGACGAGAGTGGCCGTGAGGCGGGTGGCCCCCCTGACGCGGGTGCTGCTGATCCTGAAGTACCGTTCCTCCGGACTGAGCAGGAGTGGATCTGCTCAGCCGCACGCCCCGAACGGTCTTGGGCGCACTGGTCCCCGGCGTACTCAACCCCGGGGCGGTGACACGCATCCTGTGCGTGGTCCGGGCCCGGGAGGTCGGTTCCCTGCGCGATCTGGCCAAATGGGTACGGCCAGAGGCGACGGGGAGGCCCTGAACCATCACTCCGGTGGAGCGGGGGCCCCGCACGCTGGCGCCGTACCCGGCGTCCCAGATCACACGATCACGTTAACCCGGACGGCCCAGGAGGCCGCAAGCCCGGAAGTCGACCATCACACGATCGAGTTAAACCGCCCTCGTGCACGCTCCCCGGCAAGCAGCTGACGACACCTCGAACTGACGGGTGCCGCCGGTGTACGTCGCATAACGCCGCTCGGCGCGCTGGTCACCGCTCGCGGTGGAGCAGGTGAGCCGGAAGGTCAGCCCTTCGACCTGACCGCACCCCCTTTCCTGCACGTTGAACGACGGGGAGACGGAGGTCCAGCCACCGGGCTCGACCTCCGCGCGGGCGTTCGGCGCCAGGACCAGTCCGCAGGTGGCTGTGAGGCCGACGATGGCGAGGAGTCGGTTGCGCACGTCTTCACTTCCCTTCTCGAATTCGCGTATATGAACGCTGTTCATGGGAGGGGCGGTGCGAGAGCGTAGGACTGGACCAGCCGCCTGGCAATGGCGGGAGCGGAATCCGCCGGGAACATCCGGCGGATTCCGCTTCCTGTGACGTCAGTTGCGGATACGGCGGGCCGCTGCCACCAAGTTCTCCAGAGCCGGACGAACTTCGGCGGCAGTACGGGTCTTCAGACCGCAGTCCGGGTTGATCCACAGCCGGTCGGCCGGAACGGTCCGCAGCGCGCGATCGATCAGATCCGTGATTTCGCGCTCGGCCGGAATGCGCGGCGAGTGGATGTCGTACACGCCCGGCCCGACCTCACGGGGATAACCGGCCGTGGCCAGTTCGTCCGCGATCTGCATGTGCGAGCGCGCGGCCTCCAGGCTGATGACATCGGCGTCGAGGTCGTCGATCGCGGCCAGAATCGCGCCGAACTCCGCGTAGCACATATGCGTATGGATCTGGGTCTCAGCACGAACACCGCTGGTCGCGAGCCGGAACGCCTCGGTGGCCCAGGCGAGATAGGACGAGCGGTCGGCGCTGCGCAGCGGCAGCGTTTCGCGCAGCGCCGGTTCGTCGACCTGGATGACGGCGGTGCCCGCCGCTTCGAGGTCGGTGACCTCGTCGCGCAGGGCAAGAGCGACCTGGCGGGCGGTGTCGGCGAGCGGCTGGTCGTCGCGGACGAAGGACCAGGCGAGCATGGTGACGGGCCCGGTGAGCATGCCCTTGACCGGGCGGTCGGTGAGGGACTGGGCGTACGACGTCCAGCGCACCGTCATCGGCTCGGGGCGGGACACGTCGCCTGCCAGGATCGGCGGGCGGACGTAACGGGTACCGTAGGACTGGACCCAGCCGTGCCGGGTGGCGAGGTAGCCGGTGAGCTGTTCGGCGAAGTACTGGACCATGTCGTTGCGTTCGGGCTCGCCGTGCACGAGAACGTCCAGCCCGGCCTTCTCCTGGAAGGCGATCACCTCGCGGATCTCGGCGGCGATCCGTTCGTCGTACGCCGCACCGTCGATGCGTCCGGCGCGCAGGTCGGCGCGCGCGGTGCGCAACTCCGTGGTCTGCGGGAACGAGCCGATCGTCGTCGTGGGCAGCGGCGGCAGCCCCAGCCGGGCCCGCTGGGCCGAGGTGCGCTCGGCGTACGGCTCCGGGCGGCGGGCCTGCTCCGGCGTGACGGCGGCGCACCGGGCACGCACGGCAGGGTCGCGGGTGAGCGCGGAGGCGGATCGGGAGGCCAGCGCGGCGCGGCTCGCGGCCAGTTGCGGCGCGACGGCGTCCGCTCCGCGGGTCAGGGCGGTGGCGAGGGTGACGGTCTCCGCCGTCTTCTGGCGGGCGAACGCCAGCCAGCGGGCGACCTGCGGGTCCACATCGCGTTCGACGGCCGCGTCGAGCGGGACGTGCAGCAGGGAGCAGGAGGGCGCGACGTCGACCCGGTCGGCGAGCCCGAGCAGGGTGGCGAGGGTCGAGAGCGAGCGCTCCAGGTCGTTGATCCATACGTTGCGGCCGTCCACGACCCCGGCGATCAGCCGCTTGCCCGGCAGGCCGCCGGCCGCGGCGAGGTCGGCGAGGTTGGCGGCGGCCGGTCCGGTGAAGTCCAGCGCGAGGCCGTCGACCGGGGCGTGCGCGAGAACCGGCAGCGCCTCGCCGAGCCGGTCGAAGTACGACGCGACCAGGAGCTTCGGCCGGTCGGTGAGCGCGCCGAGTTCGCGGTAGACGCGTGCGGCGGTGTTCAGTACGGCGGGGGTCTGGTCCTGGACGAGGGCGGGCTCGTCGAGCTGGACCCAGTCGGCGCCCGCCGCCCGCAGATCGGACAGGATCTCGGCGTACACCGGCAGCAGCCGGTCGACGAGGGTGATCGGCTCGAACCCGTCGGCGACCCCCGGGGCGGCCTTGGCGAGCAGCAGGAACGTGACCGGGCCGACCAGGACAGGGCGGACCGAGTGGCCGAGCGCGACCGCCTCGCGGCACTCCTCGACCGGCCCCCGGGAGGTGGCCGTGAAGACGGTGTCGGGGCGGAGTTCGGGCACCAGGTAGTGGTAGTTGGTGTCGAACCACTTGGTCATTTCCAGCGGCGCGGCGTCCTCCGTGCCGCGTGCCATGGCGAAATAGCCGTCCAGCTGGTCGGCATGAACGGCGGCCCGGTGGCGCTCGGGAATCGCGCCGACCATCACGGCCGCGTCCAGAACATGGTCGTACAGCGAGAAACTGCCGGTCGGCACCTCACGGATGCCCGCGTCGGCCAGCTGCTGCCAGGCGTCGCGACGCAGTCCGGCGGCGGTGCTGTGCAGGTCGGCGGCGCTGGTGCGGCCCGCCCAGTAGCCCTCGACGGCCTTCTTGAGCTCCCGGCCGGGGCCTTGGCGGGGGTAGCCGTGCACAGTGGGCTGTGATTGCGGGGTGGCGGAACGGTCGGCCACGGAACTCTCCTTCGCGAGTCGCGGAGATGACCCCGGAGCGGGCCGAGGACGCGAAGGAAGGCGCACCGGGCGACGTACGGCAACACCATGACAACAGCCATGATCCGCCTGCCCGTTACCGCCGACCTGCCCTCGAGGTCACCGAGATCACCGCATGCGGGGTCGCACGCGGGCAGTGGCAGGTATTCGGACTCGCGGGCCTGCCGTACCGGGCTCTCGCCCGGCGGGCACCTACTGGCCGTCGCTTCCCAGACCCGGAATCCGGGGCCAGTGCGTATGACGGCGGTCGTTCCCACTCACCGCTGCGGGGCAGTCCCGGATTCCCACCGGGTTCCCTCTTACGACGCTTCCGTCCGGCTGACGGATCGAACCAGCTGCAAGGACAACGTACTCCACACGATCTTCGAACAGCGGGGGGTGGGTAGCCTCCCGCTGTGAAATTTGGTGTGAACATACTCAACTTCGGTCCCGGCACCACCCCCGCGAGCCTGCTCAAACAGGCCCAGGACGCAAGGGAGTCAGGCTTCCGCTTCGCGATGATCTCCGACCACATCGCGGTGACTCCCGATGTGCACGAGACCTATCCGGCCCCTTTCTACGACCAGTTCGTACTGGCCGCCCACCTCGCGGGACGCGTGCCCGGCCTGACCCTCGGCACCACCGTGACCGTCGTCCCGTACCGGCATCCGCTGCAGACCGCCCGGATGGCCGCCAACATCGACTGCCTCAACACGGACGGGTTCATCCTCGGCGCGGGCGTCGGCTGGTCCGCGCGCGAATACGCCGCGCTGGGCGTCCCGTTCGCCGAGCGCGGCCGCATCACCGACGAGTACCTCACCGCGATCCGCGCCGCGTGGACCGAGGACCGGACCACCTTCCAGGGAGAGTACGTCGCATACGAAGGCGTACGGACGGCCCCCGCCCCCGCCACCGTCCCCCACCTCCCCGTCTGGGTCGGCGGCGGCTCACCGGCCGCCCTGCGCCGCGCCGCCCGCCTCGGCGAAGGCTGGCACCCGTACCGGCCGACCATGGCCGCGATCCGCGCCGCCCTGCCGGTGCTGGCGGCGGAGGCGGAGCGCGCCGGACGGCCGGTGCCCGCGCTCGTACCGCGGCTGCAGATCCACCTGACCGAGAGCCGCATCGGCGGCGAACACCCGGTCGGCCACGGGACGGCCGACCAGATCCGCGAGGAACTCGCGGCGCTCCACGACCTGGGCGCGACCCACGTGCTCTTCGACACCAATCCGGACTCGCCGGGACTGCGCGGGACCGCGGACGACGACCGCAGGGTCCTCTCGCTCCTCGTCGACAAGGTCGTCGATCCGGAGACAGGGACCGTACGCTGACCGGCTGACCTGCTGCCCTGCCCGGTCGACTGCAGGCCCGACTGCCTCACGGGGCAGCCTCGTACGTGTATCCGGCGACCCAGGTGATGTCGAGCTGCGCGGACGAGCCGGGCGCGGCAGGCGGACCGTACAGCGCGCTCTCGTTCTGCAGGACCCAGGACAGCGGCTCCTGCGGGATGCCGCGCGTACTCGATCCGATGAGCACGCCGTCCAGGTAGTAGCGGATCTCCTCCGGCGTCCACTCGACGGACGTGGTGTGCCAGTCCGTCCAGCGGGCGCCGGTGGCGAACATGTCCTGCTGCCCGCCGTCGCAGGGGTGTGTGAAGGCGGTGATCGTTTCGGTCCAGTTCTGCTCCGGATAGTCGATCTCGCAGCCGTTTCCGTACCAGAGATGTGCCGACTTGTAGCCGGGCGCGGCCTCCACCACGCGGAACCTCTCGCTGAACTTGCCGTACGTCTGCTCCATCAGCTTCTTCGGGACGACGGCCGCAGCATGGACGGGACCACCGTCCGCCGGCCTCCACATCCGGATGCTCATCCGGCCGTCGCCGCTGTCGTCCGGGCCGACGGCGACCGTGTCCTCCGGGTGGTAGTTGCCGCCGACTGACCGGACGGCATTGCCGTCGGCGCCGGACGTCGCGGTGTCCTGCCAGCTGTTCGGGTACGCCCACCACTCGTCCCGGTACGTGCCTTCCAGGCCTTCGCAGTACGCGTCCGGGGTGTCGGCGTAGTGGTCGCAGTCGCTGAACGAGCCGAGCGGCACCGTGTCCCCGTTGAAGTCCTCCGCGAAGACCTGCCGGAAGGGGCCGCAGTCGCCGCGCGGCATGCTGTCGCCCACGGTGCGGCACGCGTCCTGCGACGGCGCGGAGGCGCCCGACGTGGGCGTGAGCCAGGCGAGGAGGAAAGCCACCGGGGCGAGAGCGAGCGCGGCGGCCAGGAGACGGCGCCGCGGGCGCCGGTGCGTGTGTACGGTCATGGGCCCGGTCCTCCACTGGGGCGACGGCCCGCCGGGGGTTACGGCCGGTGGCGCGTCGCGTGCCTGTTCTGGACGGTGCGCCACATACCGTACGGGCGCCGGGCCCGAGGGGGCCAGGGGTGCCACTAGGGTGACTTCGGTGCCACGTACGGCGGCGACCGCCGTGCGGTGGAGCGGCCGGGTACGGACGCTGGGGTCATGTCACATCACCTCAGCGGACCCCATCTCCGGTCGCCCATGGACGACGCCCGGCTGGACCTGACGGACGTGTTCGCGTTCACCGTGCCGGGCGACAGCACCGTACTGATCATGAACGTCAACCCGATCGCCCCCACCGGAGGCACTGCGTTCCACCCGGACGCGGTCTACCGCATCAACGTCGACACCGACGGCGACCACCGGGCGGACCTGGCGTTCAGCTTCGAGTTCTCCCGGCCCGTCGACGGGCAGCAGACTTTCACCGTGTACCGGGCGACGGGCGAGCAGGCCCGCGGGCACGAGGCCGCCGGCAAGCAGCTCGTCGCCGACGCGCCGGTCAGCTTCGGGCCCGCGCCGACCGTGGTCGAGGCCGGACCGTACCTGCTCTCCGTCGGTCTGCGCAGCGACCCGTTCTTCGCGGATCTCGACGGGATCGTCGACAACTTTCAGTGGACGGGTGTGGACTGGGGAGCCGACAAGAACGTCTTCGGCATCGTGATCGAGGCCCCGAACGCCGAGATCAGTACCGATCCGGAGATCGGGGTGTGGGCACGGGTCAGCGTGCGGCAGAACGGAGAGCTCAAGTCCGTCGACCGCGGCGCCCACCCGTCGCTGACCGCGTACTTCAACGCCGAGGAGGCGAAGGAGGCGTACAACGAAGGGGAGCCCGCCGCGGACTGGGACACGTACCGCGAGCCATGGACCGAGGTCCTCCGGCGCACCGGCGGATACGACGCGGAGGCGGCCGAGGCGGCGCTGCGGGTGATCCTGCCGGACATCCTGCGCTACGACCGGGACCTGCCGGCGGCGTACCCGAACGGGCGGGCGCTCACTGATGACGTTACGTCGGCGCGGCTGGCGATGATCTCGGGCGGGCAGATCGCCACGGACCACATCGGCCCGCATACGGATCTGCTCCCGGAATTCCCATACTTGGGCACGCCGCACGCGGTGGCCGACTAGCGCGTGCCCTGCGGGGCTTGTTCCCCGACACTCTCGTAGGGCGTCCGGGGTCTGGGGGCTTGCCCCCTCACGCCGCGGAGCCGTAAATGTCACAGCCGGGAAGGGGCGGGGAGGGGAAAGCGCCGCAGGCAGGCCGCACCCGCACCCGGACCCGGACCCGCGCTCACGCTCCGATGTGCGTGTACGGGGCCCACAGCCAAGGACTCCTCGGGTACCTGTCCCGCAGTTCACGGGTGATCCGGTGGACCGCCCGAGCCGGGCGCAGGCCGCCGCCCGTCATCTCCCCGTACAGCCGCGTAGTCACATCAGCCGCGTCCCCGTCCGCCACCTCCCACAACGTGGCGATCACATGGGCGTACCCCGCCAGCTGGAACGACGACGCGACATGCTGCGCCTCGTCGGCGAGCCGCACCGAGCCTGCCGCCGTACCGCACGCCGCGAGGAACGCCAGTTCCGCGTCGAGCGAGAGGCCTGCGAGGTCGGCCATGTCCAAGGCGCCGTCCACGAGCACGAGATGGTTGGCGGAGGAGCGCAGCGGGTCGGCGGTCGCATGACACGCGAAGTGCACCCAGCTGTGTTCCGGCAGCGCCCCGACCACCGCATCGCGGGTAGCGTCGTCACCCGCGAGGACCGTCGCCTCGGGGAACAACTCCGCCAGCCTCCCCGCCTCTTCGAGCGCGTGGTCGAGCGGCGGATACCCCGGCACCTCCGGCGCGGCGACGACAAGCAGCGTGCGTTCGGCCGCCGGCCGCGCCTGCTTCGAGGCCGAGCGGCGCAGTGCGCTCAGCGTCGCGGTGTACGACGACACGACATGGTCGGCGACACCGTGCGGGCGGTGCTCCCCGGCGGCGTACTTCCCCGCGGCATGCAGCGGGAAGAAGCTCAGCAGGCTGGTCGGGCACCACCAAAGCCGTGGCAGCTCCCGCTCCCCACGCTCATCCCCCTCC
>NZ_JAGGPB010000055.1:21585-62285 GCF_018614055.1 Streptomyces sp. ISL-98 | reverse complement strand
TAATGATCCGCAGGCCCTAAGCAGATCGTACGACTCCCGGTACTGCTTCACGAGCGCCGGATAGTCGATGAGTTGGCCGCTGTGGAGACTCTCGACATACACCACCGGCGGTGCGTCCGAGAAGGTCATGATCTTGGTCATGCCCATCATGAAGGGGTGGGCGGCAGCGGTTTCCGGAACGATCTGCAGAATGGACCGAGTGGTCTCGACCACCTCCGCAATGCGCTCCAGCAGTTCTGCCATCTGGTCCGCCGGGAGAACCCGTCGACGAAGCAACGACTCGTCAAGGATCGCCCAGAAGGCCGGGGGCTTCTGCGCCTCAAAGAGCTGCGCCCGTCCCATTCGGGCAGCCACCTTCTCCTCGACCTCCTCAACCGAGGCCCGGGGCATCGCCCCCCGTACGATCGTCCGCGCGTACGCCGCCGTCTGCAACAGCCCCGGCACCAGCATCGGCGCCCACTCCTCGATCGCCTCCGCATACCGCTCCATCTCCGCCACATCCGCGAAGTACTCCGCATGCCCCGACTGCCGCGCCTTGCGCGCATCTTCACAGCGGCGTACGAAAAAGCCGTCCGTTCGCAGTCGCTCGTCGACATGCCGGGCCAGATCCAGCGGCATCCGCCGTTCGCCGCGCTCGATCTGGCTCAGGAACGGGACTCCGCGGAAGCTGCCTTCCGCCAGCTGTTCGAGCGTGAGGCCTGCGGTCTCCCTCTTGAAGCGCAACTCCGCGCCGTAGAAGGACGGAACGTTCGCCGACGCGTCGGGATCCTTACGAGGGGGCACAACCCACCACCGCCATTTGCCAGTTGTCCAGTGCAACGCAAAGCCCTTCAACGGTAGGGCGGATCACGCCACTGTGTGAGCAATTCGTCACACAGCGCACTGGAAGGCGTACGCCCGTGATCCCGACCACCCCCACCACACCCACGGCCCCCCCCACCTCCACCTCGAACTCCTCGCCGTCCCCAAGGCCGTCCCCGAACTCCGCCGAGCCCTGCGCGAGCACCTCGGTGCGCCATGCGCCGACGTTCAGCTCTGCGTCAGCGAGCTGCTCGCCAACGTCATCACGCACGTCGGCGAAGGCACTCCCGTAACCCTGCGCGTGAGCGCGACCGGCGACCGTACGCGCGTCGAAGTCACCGATCCCGACCCGCGTGTTCTGCCCGTGCACCTGCACGCCGCCGAGGACGCCGAGTCCGGGCGCGGCATGGCCCTGTTGGCTGCCGCGGCCCTCCGCTGGGGCGTCCAGCAGAGGGCCGGCAGCAAGACCGTCTGGTGTGAGCTGCGCGCTTGCGAAAGCCCCTGACTACCAGGGCAGCTCGCGCACCTGCTGTACGCACAGCACGACGAACAGCAGTCCGGCAGCGGCGAGCATGCCGTTGCTCAGCCACCCGTTCCGCCACTCCGCGGGCGTACGCGAGGAGTTGAGCAGCCACACCAGCGTCAGCGCCAGGAACGGCATGAAGAACGCGCCGAGCACGCCGTACACCACCACCAGCCCGAACGGCTGGTCCAGCCACAGCAGCGCCATCGGCGGGAACGTCAGCCACAGCAGATACGCGCGGAAGGGCATCGAGCGCTCCTTCACCCCGGCCGCGACCTCCTCCACCGTGCCCTCGTCGACCGGTGCGCCCTTGCGGTCGCGCTGGAGCCGCTCGACGAAGTCGGCGAACATCAGGCTCACGCCGTGCCATACGCCGATCAGCGACGAGAACGAGGTGGCGAAGAAGCCGACGAGGAAGAGCTTCGCGGTCGCCGCGCCGTACCGGTCCTCCAGGATCTTGCCGAGGTCGATGAGGCCCCTGTCGCCCTTGGTCAGGGCGAGTTGGGAGGAGTGCAGCAGCTCCGCGCCGACGATCAGCATGGCGACGACGAAGATGCCGGTGGTGATGTACGCGACGCGGTTGTCGAGCCGCATCACCTTCATCCAGCCGGAGTTGGTCCAGCCCTTCGCGTTTACCCAGTAGCCGTACGCCGCCATGGTGATCGTGCCGCCGACGCCGCCGATCAGGCCGAGGGTGTAGAGGAGCGAGCCGTCGGGAAGTACGGGCGCCAGGCCCGCGAATGTCGCGCCGACGTCGGGGCCGACGCGTACCGCGACGTACACGACGACTACGAACATCACGCCGATCAGGACCGTCATGACCTTCTCGAAGACGGCGTACTGGTTGAACCAGACGAAGACCAGGCCGATCAGGCCCATGATGATCGCCCAGGTCTTGAGGCCCGGGCCGTCCGGGAAGAGCGCGACAATCGGCAGCGCGGACGACGACATGGCCGTCGCGCCGTACACGAAGCCCCAGATGACGACGTAGACCGCGAAGTAGACCGTGGTCCACTGGCCGAGGCTGCGCCAGCCCTCGAAGAGCGTGCGGCCGGTGGCCAGGTGCCAGCGGCCCGCCGCCTCGGCGAGGGAGATCTTGACGATGCAGCCGATGACCGCGGCCCACATCAGCGTGTAGCCGAACTTGCTGCCCGCGATCAGCGTCGCGACCAGGTCACCGGCGCCGACACCGGTCGCGGCGACGACGATGCCGGGGCCGATGTACTTCCAACTGGACTTGCGCGGCTGGGAGATGAGATCTCCCGTGCCGCTGTCTGTCGTGCTGCTGCCTGTCATCTCCGGCGTCCTCCCGCTCGTCCCCGATGGTGATCCAGGTCAAGGTCACCAAAGCCGGGCCGGGGTGTTCGCGCAAGAGGTACGACGCCCTGTGGCCGATCCTCACTCTTGACCGGGTCATGCCATGCGCCCACCATGTGCGCAGCACCCGCACGACATGCGTCGCACTGAGCACACCCCCCACACCCCCACACTCCCCACCCAGGAGACAGCATGCGACTACGCATACGCGGAAGAGGGCCGGCCACCCTCGCCGCCCTCGTGGCACTCGCCCTGGCCGCGCCACTCACCGCGAGCGCGACCACGGCAGGGACGGAACCCGCCCCGGCCGCCACCGCAGAGGAAGTGATCAGGCAGTACGAGATCCACGGCCCGGCCACCGCCGCCGACCGGACCGCCGTCGCCGCCACCGGCGTCTCGGTCGACGAGGCCGACGACCACTCGGTCGTCGTCAGCGCCAACGCCGCGCAGCTCAAGCGGCTCAAGGCGCTCGGATACGCGCCGAAGGCGCTGCCGGGGCCGCCCGCGCGGACCAACGGGCTGGCCGTCGAGCCGTTCGACTTCCCGCCCGCCGACTCGCGCTATCACAACTACGCCGATATGAACACAGAGATCAACCAGCGTCTCCAGCAGTACCCGAACATCATGAGCAAGCGCGTCATCGGCAAGTCGTACCAGGGCCGGGACATCGTCGCCATCAAGATCAGCGACAACGTGGCGAGCGACGAGAACGAGCCCGAGATCCTCTTCACCCACCACCAGCACGCGCGTGAGCACCTCACCGTCGAGATGGCGCTCTACCTGCTGCGCGAACTGGGCGCGGGCTACGGCTCCGACTCCCGCATCACCAACGCCGTCAACGGCCGCGAGATCTGGATCGTGCCCGACCTCAACCCGGACGGCGGCGAGTACGACATCGCCTCCGGTTCGTACCGCAGCTGGCGCAAGAACCGGCAGCCCAATTCCGGTTCGTCGTACGTCGGTACGGACATGAACCGCAACTGGAACTACAAGTGGGGCTGCTGCGGCGGCTCTTCGGGCTCGTTCAGCTCCGAGACCTACCGCGGCCGGGCCGCCGAGTCCGCCCCCGAGGTGAAGGTCGTCGCCGACTTCGTCCGCTCCCGGGTGGTCGGCGGAAAGCAGCAGATCAAGGCGGGCATCGACTTCCACACGTACAGCGAGCTGGTGCTCTGGCCGTTCGGCTACACCAATGCGGACACCGCGCCCGGCATGACGCAGGACGACCGCAACGCCTTCGCCGCGGTCGGCCAGAAGATGGCCGCGAGCAACGGCTACACGCCCGAGCAGTCCAGCGACCTCTACATCACGGACGGGTCGATCGACGACTGGCTGTGGGGCAACCAGAAGATCTTCGGCTACACCTTCGAGATGTTCCCGACCGGCTTCGGCGGTGGCGGCTTCTACCCGCCCGACGAGGTGATCGAGCGCGAGACCAGCCGCAACCGTGACGCGGTGCTCCAGTTGATCGAGAACGGCGACTGCATGTACCGGTCGATCGGCAAGGAGCAGCAGTACTGCAGCGGAAGCTGAGCAGTTAGTTTCCGCGACCCGCCAGATAGAAGCCGAGCACCGGGGCAAGCTCCGCGAACCACTCGTGGAGCTTGCCCTGGTTCCGGGCCAGCACCGCGCCCTCGTAGAACCGGCCGTCGGGGAGCACGACGGCCACCATGAGGACAAGGCCCTGCGGACCCTGCTTGAAGTGGACGGTCTGAATGTCTCGCCAGGGGAAGTCGGCGGTGGCGCCGTTCCATTCGAAGGAAACTCCTTCGGCGTCGACAACGACGGCATTCCTGCGGTCCGCCGCGAGGAATTCCGGGCCGGGGGCAGGAGCAGGGGCAGGGGCAGGTGCCGGCGTCGGTGCGACAGGCATCTGCGGCGCGTACGGCGCAGGGGCCGCGTACGGCGAAGGGGCGTACGGCTGCTGCGCCTGCGGCGCGGGGGCGTAGGCCGGGGGCGGCGGGCCGAAGCCTTGCGGAGGCGGCGGGTACGAGCCCGGGCCCGGTGCCGCGCCACCCTGATATCCGGTCTGTTCGTCCATGCGTCCAAGTATGGGTGCCCCGGTTTCCAACGATCCCGGGGCACCTTCGTACGTACCGGAGAGCTCGTACAGGAGAGCTCGTACAGGAGCTAGATCACGAGGCTCAGCGCCGCCGCCACCGCGAAGCCCGCGACCGACAGGACCGACTCCAGCACCGTCCAGGACTTCAGCGTGTCCCGCTCCGAAATACCGAAGTACTTCGCGACGATCCAGAAGCCGCCGTCGTTGACGTGCGACGCGAAGATCGAGCCCGCCGAGATCGCCATGATGACCAGGGCCAGGAAGGCCTGCGAGTGGTCGCCGTTCTCGACGAGCGGGAGCACGATGCCGGCCGTCGTCACGATCGCGACCGTCGCCGAGCCCTGGGCGACCCGCAGCACGAGCGAGATCAGGTACGCGAGGACGACGACCGGCAGGCCTACGTCGTTGAAGGTGTCGGAGAGCGCCTGCGCGACGCCGCTCGCCTTGAGTACGGCGCCGAAAATGCCGCCCGCGCCGACGACGAGCAGGATGTTGCCGACCGGCTTGAGGGATGAAGTCGACACCTGCTCAAGCGACTTGCGGGACCAGCCGCGCCGGATGCCGAGCAGGTAGTACGCCATCAGCAGCGCGATGGTCAGGGCGACGAAGGGGTTGCCGAAGAATTCGACGACCGAGCGGAGGGATGGGGGTCCCCCCTGCACGGAGCCTGTCGGAGTGCTTGGGGGAGGGTCCAGGGCGATCGAGGAGAACGTCGCGGCGAGGATAAGGACCAGCGGCGTACCGATGATGGTCAGGACCGTGGCGAGCGAGACGGGCTGCTCCTGCGGGGCACGGCCCGCGGCCCTCTGTTCGGCGATGACGGCGGCCTTGGCGTCCTCGGCCGCCTCCACCATGTCGTGCGGGACCTCGACGAAGACGCGCTTGCCGATCCAGGCGGCGTACGCCCAGGCCGCGAGCACGGCGGGGATGCCGCAGACGATGCCCATGAGGACGACCCAGCCGAGCGAGACGTGGAAGAGGCCGGCTGCCGCCACCGGGCCCGGGTGCGGGGGCAGGAAGGCGTGGGTCATGGAGAGGCCCGCGAGGAGCGGCATCGCGTAGAGCAGGATCGACTTGCCGGATCGCTTGGCGGCGGCGTACACGATGGGCGCGAGGACGAAGATGCCTACGTCGAAGAAGACCGGGATGCCGAAGATGAGGCCGGTGAGGCCCATCGCGAGCGGGGCGCGCTTCTCGCCGAAGAGGCCGAGCAGGCGGGCCGACAAGACCTCGGCGCCGCCGCTGACTTCGAGTATCGCGCCGAGCATCGTGCCGAGGCCGATGATGATCGCTACGTGGCCGAGGATGCCGCCCATGCCGGACTCGATGACGGAGACGACGGCGGACTTCTGGACCGTACCGAAGAGTTCGGTGACCGAGAGACCCGCGCCGAGGCCGACGGCGATGGAGACGGCGAGCAGCGCGACGAACGGCTGGAGCCTGACCTTGATGATCAGGAGGAGAAGAAGGGCGATACCGAGGGTCGCTACGGTCAGCAGTCCGGCTGTGCCGTCGATGAGGGTGAGGAGACCGCCGGTGTGGGGTGGGGTCTCCGCGGGAACGGGGGCGGTGGCGGCGAGCAGAGGCATGGGGCGGACCTCGTAATTCCATGGGTCTTTCGGGGCAGGGGGGATCGCGGCACGGCGCCCCTTCGGCCGGCAGGACGATGGCGGTGGGCACCGTGCCGTGCGGCAGGCGTGGTTGGTGCGGGGTCAGACGAGGATCAGCTCAGGACTGCGAGCGCGTCGATCTCGATGAGCAGGCCCTTGGGCAGGCCGACGTAGACGGTTGTACGGGCGGAGGGCGGGGCCTTGAGGTCCTGCTCCTCGAAGTACGCGTTGTAGATCGCGTTCATCTCGGCGAAGTGGTCCACGTCCGTGAGGTAGACGCGCATCATCATCACGTCGTCCCAGCTCGCGCCGCCCTCTTCGAGGATCGCCTTGACGTTGGCGAAGGTCTGGAGCGTCTGCTCGCGCAGGGTCGGGCCCGCCGGGGTGGGCGCCTGGCCCTCGACGGCCGGGAGGAAGCCGACCTGGCCCGCGACCTGGAGGATGTTGCCCTTGCGGACGCCGTGGGAGAACTTGGCGGGCGGGGCGGTGTGGGTGGACGGGGTGATCGCGGTCTTCTCGGCCGTGTTCTCGCTCATGCTCATACGTCCTTCGGGGGTGTGGTTCCTGAGTACTCCCGGCTGATCGCGTCGGCGGTACGGCGTACCAGCGGGAGGAGGGTGAGGAGTTCCTCGGCGGTGACGACGACATTCGGTGCAGACACCGACATGGCGGCGACGACCCGGCCGTCCGCTCCGCGGATGGGGGCCGCGACGCAGTTGATGGACTCCTCGTGGCCGCCGAGGTCGGTGGCCCAGCCCTGTTCGCGTACGACGGCCAGTTCCTTGAGGAAGGCGCCGGCGTTCGGGGTCGAACGGGACGTGTAGGTGGGGTAGTCGAGCTTTTCGGCGATGGTGCGGCGCTCGGCTTCGGGGAGGTCGGCGAGGAGCAGTTTGGCGACCGCGGCGACGGTGATCGCGACAGGCTTGCCGATGCGCGAGTACATCCGGACGGGGTAGCGGCTCTCGACCTTGTCGATGTAGAGGACCTCGGCGTCCTCGTACACGGCGAGGTGGACGGTGTGCCCGCACTGCTCGTTGAGCGCGGCGAGGTGGGGGTGCGCGATCTCGCGTACGTCGAGGTTCTCGACGGCCTCCTGCGCGAGCGCGAAGAGGCGGGCGCCGAGGCGGTAGCGCTGGTCCTGCTGCCGGTAGACGAGCCCGTGCTCGTGCAGCGTACGGAGCAGCCGGAGGGCGGTCGACTTGTGCACGCCCAGCCGCTCGGCCACCTGGCCGAGGTCTGCGGGCCCCTGCGCGAGCAGCGGCAGGATGCTCAGCGCGCGATCGACGGTCTGGCTCATGGCGTACGTACCTCCTGGTCGGCGGCGCCCGTCCAGCCGGGGCCGAGACGAAGTCTCCCCCAGGCGGTCTCGTCGAGGGCGGCGAGGCGGTCGGCGTGTGCGCGGGCAGGGGGCGTACCGAGGTCGCCGGGGACGGTGAGGGCGGCGGCGGCCATGAGGTGCCCGTGCCGGATCCGGTCGCGTACGGGCAGGCCGCGCAGGGTCGCGGAGAGGAACCCGGCGGCGAAGGCGTCGCCGGCGCCGACGGGGGCGACGACGTCCACGCGGAGGCCGGGGACGGTGGTGGGGGCGCCGCTTCCGGCGCCGTTCCCGCCGTACTCACCGCTCTCACCGCTCCCGCCGTTTCCGCCGCTCTCACCGCTCCCGCCGTTTCCGCCGCTCTCACCGCTCCCGCCGTTTCCGCCGCTCTCGCTGTCCCCGCCGTAGACCGTGGCGCCGGTCGCGCCCTGCTTGACGACCAGGACGTCCGGCTCGGGGAGGGCTGCGCGGATCTCGGCGGGGCCGCGCAGGCCCCAGGCGGTCTGCGCTTCGTCCTCGCCGACGAAGACGAGGTCGGCGGCGCGGGCGAGGTCGAGGAGGAGGTGGGCGTCGGCGTTCTCGGGCCAGAGGTTCGCGCGGTAGTTGACGTCGAACGAAATGAGGGGGCGGCCGGGGCGGCGCGGGGCGACCAGGCTGCGTACGAGAGAGAGGCAGTCGGCGGAGAGGGCGGCCGTAATGCCTGAGAGGTGGAGTACGCGGCCCGAGGTGAGCCGGTCGAGCGGCATGTTGCGCGGGGACATCGCGGAGGCCGCCGAACCGGTGCGGTAGTAGACGACCTCGAAGCCGTCGGCGTCGCGGTCGATGGCCGTACGGAAGTAGATGCCTGTGGGGCGGTGCGGGTCGCGCTGGACGGCGGAGGTGTCGACTCCGTACGCGGCGACGGTTTCGACCAGGTGGTCGCCGAAGCCGTCGGCGCCGACCCGGCTGACCCACCGGGCGCGGTGGCCGGCGGCGGCGAGGGCGCAGGCGACGTTCGACTCGGCGCCGCCGATGCCGCGCTCGAAGGAGGGAACGTCGGCGAGGCGGCCGGGACGGGACGGCAGGAAGGTCACCATGGACTCGCCGAGGCAGACCACGTCGACGTCGTAGTTGACGTTGACGTCGACGTCCACCACGTCAACCTCGTCCACCACAATCGAACTCCTCACCATTGACCCTGCTTGGGCTCGGATGTTAGACAGCGCCAAGCGAAACGCGCAATGGTCGTTGCAGATACTGCAACGACACTTATCGAGGAGGCTCCCTCATGGCCGTAGGCAACCCGGTCGTACAACTCGCCGACGAGCGCGTCGACCACCGCTTCAAGGCGCTCCCGCCGGACGCGGAAGGGCTGACGGTCGGCGAGCTGGCGGCCGAGCGGCGCAACCTCTTCACGGGCGGGTTCACCACCCCCGTACTCGCCCTCTCCGCCGAGTCCGTCGAGCACAACCTCGCGCTCCTGGAGACGTACGCCGAGCAGCACGGCCTCGCCTTCGCCCCGCACGGCAAGACGTCCATGTCGCCGCAGCTCTTCGAGAGCCAGCTCGCGCGCGGCGCGTGGGGCATCACCGCCGCCGTTCCGCACCAGCTGCGGGTCTACCGTGCGTACGGCATCCAGCGGATCTTCCTCGCGAACGAAGTCGTCGACGCGGTGGCGCTGCGCTGGCTGGCCGGGGAACTGGACGCCGATCCCGACTTCCGCTTCATCTGTTACGTCGACTCGGTGCGCGGCGTCGAGCTGATGGACGAAGCGCTGCGGGCGGCGTCGCCCTCGCGACCGGTGGACGTCGTGGTCGAACTCGGCGCCGGCGAAGGGGCCCGTACCGGCGCCCGTACAGCTGCCGACTGCGCGGCGGTCGCGGACGCGGTGGCGGCCACGGCGACGCTGCGGCTGGTGGGGGTCGCCGGGTACGAGGGCGAGGTCCCGCAGGCGGACAGCGACAAGGTCCACGCGTGGATGCGGCAACTCGTCGGGATCGCGGTGGAGTTCGACAAGGCGGGCCGCTTCCCGGCCGGGCTCGACGAGATTGTGATCAGCGCGGGCGGGAGTGCGTGGTTCGACGCGGTGGCGGACGTCTTCGCGACCGTCCCCGAACTCTCGCTTCCGGTACTGAAGTTGCTGCGCTCGGGCGCGTACGTCTCGCATGACGACGGCCACTACCGCCGCATCACCCCCTTCAACCGCATCCCGGACGACGGCACCCTCCAGCCCGCGTTCCGCCTCTGGGCGCAGGTCGTCTCGCGTCCGACGCCGGAGCAGGCGTTCGTCAACGCGGGGAAGCGGGACGCGGCGTACGACCTGGACCTGCCGGAGGCGCAGGTCGTACGCGACGCACGCACCGGCGAGATCCGCCCGGCGACCGGCATCACGATCACCGGGCTGTCGGACCAGCACGGGTGGGTGCGGACGGGGCCGGGCGCGGAGCTGGAGGTGGGTGACTGGGTGGGCATGGGCCTCTCGCACCCGTGCACGTCGTTCGACAAGTGGCAGCTGATTCCGCTGGTGGAGGCGGACGGGACGGTCACGGATTACATCCGGACGTTCTTCTAGGCGGGGCGCGACTGCGGGTGCGGGTGCGATGCAGGTGCCTGCGGCGCAGTTCCCCTACCCGCCCCTTCCCGAACTGGGGGCAAGCCCCCAGACCCCCGGGCAACTTTCAGCCCTCCGGCGTTTGAGGAGCGGGGTCTGGGGCGGAGCCCCAGTTCGGGAAGGGGCGGGTAGGGGAAAAGAAAAGCTTCGCCGGACACGCCGCCGAGCCCGCACCGCAGCCCCCGTAAGCAAGGGGACTGGGTTCCCCCAGAAGCGAGAGGCACCACCAATGGACCTGGTCATCCGCGACGCCCGCGTCATCGACGGCACCGGCACTCCCTCCTACCGCGCAGACATCCGCATCAGCGACGGCCGCATCGCCGATATACGGCGCGAGGGCGGCGGCCCCCGCCTCACCGCCCCCCGCACGCTGCAAGCGACCGGCCTCGCCCTTTCCCCCGGCTTCATCGACATGCACGCCCACAGCGACCTCGCCCTCCTCCGCGACCCGGACCACAGCGCCAAGGCCGCGCAGGGCGTGACCCTCGAAGTCCTGGGCCAGGACGGTCTCTCCTACGCACCCGTCGACGACCGCACGCTCACCGAGGTCCGCCGCGCGATCACCGGCTGGAACGGCGACGGCTCGGACATCGACTTCGGCTGGCGGACGGTCGGCGAGTACCTGGACCGCCTGGACCGGGGCATCGCCGTCAACGCCGCGTACCTCGTCCCGCAGGGCACCGTGCGTATGTACGCGGCGGGCTGGGACGACCGCCCCGCGACCGCCGCAGAGCTGACCCGCATGAAGCAGCTCGTCGCCGAGGGCATGGAGCAGGGCGCCGTCGGCATGTCGTCCGGCCTGACCTACACCCCCGGCATGTACGCCGACGACGCCGAACTCACCGAACTGTGCAGGGTGGTGGCGCGCTACGGCGGCTACTACTGCCCCCACCACCGCTCCTACGGCGTCGGCGCCCTCGCGGCGTACGAGGAAATGGTGACCCTCACCCGGAACGCCGGCTGCTCCCTCCACCTCGCCCACGCCACCATGAACTTCGGCGTGAACAAGGGCAGGGCCCCGGACCTCCTCGCCCTCCTCGACAAGGCCCTCGCCGAGGGCGCGGACCTCAGCCTCGACACGTATCCCTACACGCCCGGCTGCACGACGCTCGTCGCGATGCTGCCGAGCTGGGCGAGCGAGGGCGGCCCCGAGGCGATCCTCGCCCGCCTCCGGGACGACGCCACCGCCGAGAAGATCCGCCACCACATGGAGGAGATCGGCGCGGACGGCTGCCACGGCGTACCCATCGAGTGGGACACCATCGAGATCTCGGGCGTCAGCGACCCCGGCCTGGCGAGCTGCGTCGGCAAAACCATCGCCGAGTCCGCCGCCCGGCGCGGCGAGGCCCCCTGGGCCACGGCCCGCCGCCTGCTCATCGACGACAACCTCGGCTCGACGATCCTCCAGCACGTCGGCCACGAGGAGAACGTGCGGCAGATCATGCGCCACCGCGTCCACACGGGCGGCAGCGACGGCATCCTCCAGGGCTGCAAGCCGCACCCGCGCGCGTACGGCACCTTCCCCCACTACCTGGGCCACTACGCCCGCGACCTCAACATCCTCACCCTCGAAGAGACGGTCGCCCACCTCACCTCCCGCCCGGCGGCCCGCCTGCGCCTCCCCGACCGGGGCCTGATCCGCGAGGGCTACCGGGCCGACCTGGTCCTCTTCGACCCGGCCACGGTCGCGGCGGGCTCCACCTTCGATGCGCCGCGCACGCTGCCGGTCGGCATCCCGTACGTCCTGATCGACGGCAAGTTCGTGATCGAGGACGGCCGCCGTACGGACGTCCTGGCGGGCCACGCGATCCGCCGCATCAAGGGGGCGGCGTAGGCGGCGGCGTAACAGGCGGTGCCCCGTAACCCCCTTACGGATGTTGTACGTTAACCAGGCATCAAAATCCGAACTGCACGAGACCACACGGCACGGCACTGCACGGGCACGGCCCACGGGGGAAACATGGGGCGCCTGAATTGAATGGCCTCCTCCGGGGGACCGCGGTAACGGCGATGGTCCTCGCGAACGCGCTGAACGCCTACATCGCGTTCTGGGCGCTGCATCCGCCGCAAGGCGCATGGGACGAGAGCAGCCTGACGGCGATGGAGGTCGGCTCCTTCTGCCTGATCCTCATCGGCGTCACCACTCTGCTGATCGCCGCCCTCCCGGTGATGCGCCACGCCCTGAGCGGCTGGTGGCTGGCGCCGCCGGCGGTGTTCGTCGTGCTGGGGATGGCGCGCTGGTCGTACATCGCGACGAACTACCCCCAGACGAACGGCGCCTGATACCGCTCTGGCGCAAGACGCTGGGACATGTTTCCGAGACGGCAGGCCATTCTGCGGCTCGTTGGATCTCCCTACGGTTGAGGACATCAACCCGAACGTCCCAGGGAGACTCCCCATGCGCGCTGTTGTCCAGAAGTCCTTCGGCGGTCCCGAAGTACTCGAAATCGTCGAGACCGAGCGACCCGAGCCGCTCGCCGCAGAGGTCCTCGTCCGGGTCCACGCGAGCGCCGTCAACCCGGTCGACGTGGCCGTCAGGTCCGGCGCCTACCCCCTCCTCGGCGAGCCGGTCTTCGGCGTCGGCTGGGACATCTCCGGCGTCGTCGAGGAAGCCGGCCCCGGGGCCCGGTTCAAGGTGGGCGACGAGGTGTACGGGATGCCGTTCTTCCCTCGGGCCGCGACCGGTTACGCCGACTACGTCGCAGCGCCGTCGCGCCAGCTGGCCCGTAAGCCCGCATCCCTCGACCATGTGCACGCCGCCGCACTCCCCCTCGCCGCGCTCACTGCCTGGCAGGGCCTGGTGGACGCGGCGAACGTGTCCGCCGGCGACCGGGTGCTGATCCACCGGGCAGCGGGTGGCGTCGGTCATCTCGCGGTGCAGATAGCGAAGGCGCGCGGTGCTCATGTGATCGCGCTGGCGAGCGCGCCCAAGCACGACTTCGTACGGGGTCTCGGAGCCGACGAGGTGATCGACTACCGGACCACCGACTTCACCGAGGCGGTGACGGACGTCGATGTGGTCTTCGACTCCAACTCCCAGGGCGAGCGTTCCCTGAACGTACTGAAGCCCGGCGGCACGCTCGTCAGCATCATGGAGCACGGGGACCGGGAGCTCGCCGCCAAGGTCGAGGCCGCCGGATACCGCTTCGCGGGGATCTCGGTGGAGCCGGACTACGCGTCGCTGGAGGCGATCGCCGAGCTCGTCGACGCGGGGCGGATCCGCCCGTACGTCAGTGAGACGTTCCCGCTGGCCGAGGCCGGCAAGGCGCATGAGGTGGTCGGATCGGGGCGTGCGCAGGGCAAGATCGTACTGACCGTCGTCTGAGGCAGTCTCGGGCGGCCAAGAGGAGGGGGAGGACGTTGGACATCCTGACCGAAGCGCTGGCGTCGATGCGCACCGGGCGTCCGACGTCCGTCCGTACGGAAGGCCGCGCGCCGTGGGGGCTGCGGCTGCCGTCCGTCGCGGGGGCGGGTTTCCATGTGGTGCTGCACGGCACGTGCTGGCTGATACCGCTGGAGGACGAGGACGCACCGGTACGCCTGGAACCGCTGAAGCCGATCGCACTGAGCCCCGGCGACGTGGTCTTCCTGCGCGACGGCCGCGGCCACATCCTCGCCGACCATCCCGCCACGCCCGCCGAGGAGGAGAGGCCGGAGCACTTCCGTCCGGGTTCGCCGATCGCCACCGTCTCGATGGGCGGCGACGGCGCCCGTACGAGCCTGCTGTGCGGCAACTACCACCTGGACCAGGGGCGTCCGCACCCCCTGGTCCGCCAGTTGCCCGAGGTCATCCACCTGCCGACGCGGCACGGCCGCCACCCCGAGCTGAGCGCGGCGGTCCAACTGCTCGGCGCGGAGCTGGAGAACCCCCGGATCGGGTCCGACGGCATTGTCCCCACGCTGATCGACTCGCTCCTGCTCTACATCCTGCGGGCCTGGCTGGAGGCCCAGCCCTCCGCAGCCGCCGCCGGCTGGGCCGCCGCGCTCGGCGACTCGGCGGTCGCCCCGGCCCTGGCGGCCATCCACGAGGCCCCCTCGGCGACGTGGACCGTCGAGGCGCTGGCCGACCGGGGAGGCCTCTCCCGCGCGGCTTTCGCCCGACGATTCACGACCCTCGTCGGCGAACCGCCCATGGCGTACCTGACCCGCTGGCGCATGACCACGGCCGCCAGACTGCTGCGCGAATCCGACGCACCGCTGACAACCGTCGCCTCCCGGACGGGATACGGCTCCGAGTTCGCCTTCGCGAAAGCCTTCAAACGCGAATACGGCACGGCTCCCGGCGTATACCGGCGGGAGGCGCGGGTGGCTGCCTGACGTGAAGCTCAGGCCGCCGCAGGCCTGGACATCTTCGACACCGTAAGAAGCACCGGGCCCGTCGGCCCGCTCTCCCTGACGGCATCGATGAACACCTCGGTCGCCCAGGCGGCGACGTCCAGCGACCACTCCCGCACACCGCACCGGAAGGCCGGACCGTGCCGCAGGCCTTCGGTCTGCAACTCCCCGGCCAGCGGCAGGGACAGCCCGGCCCGTGCGGTGCCGTCGTCGGCCGGTGAAGCCTCGATGGTCATGCATCCGTACGTACGGTCCAGGGCTGAGGCGAGAATGCCGGCCGCGCGCCCGGGCAGGTCGGCTTTCTCCGTACCGAGGACGGACAGGGTGAACTCACCGGACTCCCCGCCCTGTTCCGCCTGTTCCGCCAGGGAGAACCAGTCAGCCGCGTTGGCAAGGTCCGCGCGGCTGTCGACAGCCAGGTCCATCGGCGCCAGCGTGTGCAGTCCCGTGAGCTGGAACCGGCCCACGCGATGGAGTACGTCACCGAGGACCGTGGCAGCCGGAAGGACCGGAAGACGCTGCCCGCGCGGATCGCCCGGGACGTCGACCTGGAGCCAGGCCAGCTGCCGAACGCGTCCGTCCTGGCTCCAGTCACCGCCTGCGTCGTTGTGGCCCCAGCGCCCGGTTTCCGGGCCTCCGGCATGGAACGAACTCCACCCGTAGGCCATGGTCCGCTTGACCACGAGGCTGAAGGTGTCCTCTTCGAGCTCCTCGTCCTCGTACGCCCGACGAATCCAGGGCTTCAGGCCGAGGACCCCGTGAACACCGAGGATCATGGTCGATTCCGAGCCCGGTCCCAACAATGCAGTCTCCTAGAAGGCCCCGCACCACAGTGTCTTGGTCGCCGTGATGGCCTTCTCCGGCGAGTCGGCGACACCAATGAGGTCGACGTCGATACGGCTGCGCCACTTTACCTGCATGACCCGGTTCGTACACGTCATGCGCGCATTGGCCCGGTTGACGCTGCCACCGCCGGACTTCACGGTCTTGGAGCCGGTCGCGACCGTCTTCCACTTGTTGTCCCGGTAGTCCAGCGCCTGCAGTTCGATGGTCACCTTCGCCTTGGTGCCGGGCCCGCTGATCTTCTTCCACCATCCGTGGGCGGACGCGGTGGCGGGCGCCGTGCTGGAGATGTGAACGTGGTCGCCATTGGTGACGAACACCCCCGGCTCGGGCGGAGCCGCCTGCTCGGCAGCGCCGGCAGGAGCCGCCGCCCCGAAGGCAAGGACGAGTGCGGACGATGCCGCGGCGGCAATGATGAATTTGCGCATGACTCAATTCCCCCTGAAGACAAAACAACCATGGTCAGTGGTTTGCGCGATCAACATACAAGATCAAGAGACCTCCGTGCAGGGCAAATTGAGAACAGACGACCGAACGCGCAGCCCGCGGCAGGCCCTCACTCGATGAGTTGACGAAAGCGCTGATTGCTCGGCCGCGCCTTGTCCGGCCCGACAACGGCGTCCCAGTGCCTGCACGTCACGCCGATGAATGTCCGTACGGACTTCGCATCCGCCTGTTTCCAGCTTTCGAAGCCGCACAGCCAGGCCCTGGCACGCACGGGAGCGATCCCGCTCTCCATGAGTCGTACGGCGGTGTACGCCGCATCCACCCAGGCGGGCCCGAGAGCGGGCATGGCCCAGTCCACCAGGGAGGCCGAGCCGTCGTCGCTGATCAGGATGTTGTGCGGGTTGGCATCCGTATGAAGCAGATGGTCCCCACGCAATAGACCAGCCTCCCCCGGACACAGGTACGCCCGGAATCTGGCTGCGAGCTGCGGAAAGGGCAACGCCGGAGCCCTGAGCAGCTGCATCCTGCGCAGCAGAAGCGCCACGGACTCCAGATCGGGCGATCCGGGGCTCAGGTCCGCATGGCGGCCGTCGACGTAGTCGAAGACGAGGCAGTACCAGCCACCCGCCTGGATTCCCGCCCATAGAAGGCGTGGGCCGACACCCGCGACAGCGATGTTGACCCGGGCTTCGACCTCCAGCGCGCCGACCCCCGCACTGTCCGTCAGAAGTACGCCCTTGAGGAAGACGCCCCCCGCTCGTTCAGTGTCCAGCACGAGCGCGGTAGAGCAGTTGAGCCCTTCCTCGACGGTCTCTGCCGCGACCACACGGCCCGCCCGCAGCTCAACGGCCCGCCGAACGTCGTCCGGAAGTTCTTCCCACTCGAAACGCGGTCCCATATGTCCCCCTACCCCTGAGTCGCGCCGCACTTACGACAACGCTGCTGGCCGCTCCACTGCACCCACTCGTGGTCGCACTCACTCAGCGTGTGTTGCATCAGGAACACCCTTCCCTTGGCTCCACTCGGCGCTTCGGCGACTCGGCACGGCGCACCGCCAGCAGCGCCCAGGTGCTCTTGCCGCCCTCAGCGCGACGCGTCCAACCCCAGTCGGAGCTGAGCGCATGAACCATCGCCAGCCCCCGTCCGCATACGTCCAGTCCCGCATCTGCGACAGGACTGGGTGGCTCATCACTGGCATCCCGCACCTCGACGAGGAGCAGTCCATCGCCGTACGTCGCGACCAGCTCGATGCCGTCGCCGCCGGTGTGCACGAGCGCGTTGGCGACGAGCTCGTTCGCAACCAGAAGCGCGTCGTCGATCGCCCTCGGGATTCGCCATGCGGCCAGCACCCTTGATACATCTCGTCTCGCTCTCTGCACCTCGGAGACGTCGCCCTCCAGCCTCATGGCCATCCGATGAGTGAATGTCTCGGCTACAGGGCATACGCGCGACTCATTCGCAACAGCGAGGTCCTCTGTCACATCAGCTGCTCGTTCAACCTCGATCACGAATCCCCCTGGCCGGGCCTCGGAGCGCCGTCCCTACTCGAATCGGCGCGGTTTGACGATGCGGATCAGATTGCACTCGCCGAGGGTGCGCCCACCATGCTGTCGCGGATGGCATCGGACGCTCTTCCGGGTGGCACAAGTGGCTCAGGCGTAGCGTTGAAATGGCGTGTTCCCTAAGGGAGTTGAATGGGACGCCGCCTTCGGGCTTCCCTTCGTGTGAGCAACGCAAATGAGCGCCAATTCATCCGACGCTCCGATATCAGGGGGTCGATCATGACTGATTCACCGAAGACTCTGCTCAAGGTCCTCGTAGGGCAGCATCGGTGGCGTTACACAGACTTCGAGGGGAAATTCCGGGCCACAGCGGAACGCTCCATCGCCAAGGGATCCCAGAATCCCACGGTGTGCGAGTCACAATTCCGACGCTGGACCGCAGGGAAGCTCCGAACGCTGCCGAGCCCCGACACCTGCCGCGTACTGGAGGCCATGTTCGGGGTCGAGGCCTCTGCGCTCTTTGCGCCACCTCCCTCGACCGATTCGCAGGTACCCGCGTTCAACCTGGAAGACGAGATCGAAATGACAGCACGTGACGCCCAGAGCGAGGCCGGCTCGGCAGCCGCCGAGTCCATCTCGGAGACCACGCTCGACCAACTGCGCGACGACGTGGCCGCTCTGGCCCGCCACTACAACACCCTGTCGGCTTTCGACGCCTTCAGGACCGCACGCGGTCTCCGCGAAGAGGCAGAGCAGCAGCGCGACCGTACTCAAGTCCCCCAACAGCAACAACAATTGCTGATCCTCGCAGGCCAAGCCTGCGCCCTGCTGTCCGCAGCCGCCTTCGACCTGGGGTCTCTCGACGGCGCCACCCGTCTCGCCCGGTCAGCCGCTCTGTACGGAGAGACCGCCCGCTTCGAACCGCTCCGGGCGTTCGCCGGAGGGTCCCTCGCGTACATCGCCTACTTCTCCGGGCGCCCTGCCGAGGCTGTGCAGCTGGCTCACCGGGCACAGTCATTCGGCGGGCTCGGCGACGTCGCCCGCCACCGGCTTGCCGCGATCGAGGCCCGCGCCCACGGCCACCTCGGAAACGTCGCCTCCGCGCAGCGGGCCATTCATACCTCGCAAGAGAAAGGCCACGGCGTATTGGACGAATTGCACGACGGAATGGGCGGGGAGTTCGGGTTCACTCCGGAGCGCCTGGCCATGTCCAGCAGTTCGACGTGTCTGCTGCTGGGAGACGGGGAACAGGCCGAGGCGTTCGCTCACCGGGCCCTGGAGCTGGTTTCCGCCAGGCCGACCGCTCTTCGCTCGGCCCCGGTCGCAGGCGGCGCTTCCGCAGACCTCGCCATGGCTCGCTTGATCTACGGCGATCTCGACGGTGCTGCGGCTGCGCTGGACCGCGTGTGGACAGTCCCTCAGGACCAGCGCGTCACGGGGCTTCTTGCCCGTACGTCACGCGTGCGAAGCGCGTTGACGCAAGTCCCCTACCGTGGCGCCGCGCTCGCCGACGAACTCGGCGAACGTGTGGAGGACTTCGTCCGGCTCTCCGCGCAGCGGCAGCTCTGTACGGGATCGGGCTCACCGGCTCTGGAGGGCTGAGCTCAGCCCAGGGAGGCGAGAATCCGGTCCTCCTTGTCGGGCGAAATCCCGTGTTCCGCCCATCGTGGGTGGCTCACGGGGCGCCCGCCGTCCTGAAGCCACGTCCAGGTGTCCGCGATCGTCTCGTACAGAGGGCGGCATCGCAGGCCCGCCGCCACCGCGCGCCGTGGGTCGACGATCCACACGCCTTCGTGTGTACGCCACAGGGGCAGCTCGGTCCATTGCGTCACGCCGTGCTGAACAAGCAGCTCCGGGGGGACCCATACAGGGCTGCCGTCACTCCCGGCGACGGCGACGCAGGACCGTACGAACTCTTCCATCGCCAGGCCCTGCGGGTGGGTCACGTTGTACGCACCACCACCGTCCTCGGCGGCAGCTTGATCGAGGGCGAAGGCCGCCACATCACGTACGTCGACCGGCTGGATGAACCGGCCACGCGGGTCTGGGGCGAGGATCCGCCCGCCTCGTTCGGCCCGTAGCAGCCACCACGGCAGGCGCCCCACGTACTCACCGGGTCCGACGATTACGCCGGGACGCAGCAGGACAGCCTCATCGCCGAATGCCTCGATGACGGCGCGTTCCCCGCCCGCCTTCTGAAATCCGTACGCCGTCGGGGAGCCGTCCGGGCCGGTGTACCCGTACGTCTCGTCCGCGTCCGGTGGGCATTCCAGGACTTCGGACTTCTCGGTCAGCGCGTGGTGCGGCCAGCCCGCGTAGACGGAGACTGTGGAGACGTGCACCCAGCGAGCGGCGTTTCCGCTCAACTCCCTTGCTGTCAACAGCACATCACGGGGCGGGAGTTCTGAACTGGAGGTGTCGATCACCGCGTCCCACTGCCCGTGACCGGCCAGCCGCCGCACGTCCTCCCTGACGGTTCGGTCTCCGCGGACTGTTTCGGCTCTGGGCACGTCGCGGCCGGAACGCCCACGATTGAACGTCGTCACCTGCCAGCCGCGCCGCAAGGCCCCCTCCACGACGCACTTGCCCAGGAACCACGTACCGCCCATGACCAGAAGTCTCATGGCCCGATCCTGCCTCCGAGGTGCCTGCTCCTGGAAGTATTGGCTCTCAGCCGTGCAGAGTTCCGACAACGGGGAGCGATAAGGGGTACTTTCCCAACCCTGCGGCGCTCGACCGGCTCGCCGCCGCGGTCCTGGCCGAACTCCACAACGAATGGCAGGTCTTCGGCCGCCGCTACCTCTCGGAAGGCTCCATTACCGAACTCCTCACCGCCGAACCGACCGGGGACGACCGCCAGTTTCCTCCACAGCGGGAACCCAATCAGGTCGGCCAGCGACTGCACCACCCGACGGGACATGACCCGGGCTGGCCGTCTTGCTCAGCAGGGACTCCCAGATCTGCTGCCCTGCCGCACTTGCGGTTCCTCCAGCGAGCGTCAGCAGCAGGGCGGGGGCGATCCGGTCCACTGGCAACCGGTCCGCAAGCTGGGTGGACAGAACCAGGCGTATAGGAACTTGCCCTGGATCGCTCACGGAGGAACAGTCAGCGCCAGGGATGGCCATTACTGACTTCGGCTTGTCAGGGTGAGGCTGATGTCTCGAGGGTCAGGCCGGTGCCGGCTATGAAGCCGTCGAGGGTGTGGGGCCGGTATTGAAGGCGTTTGAGCCGGTTGCGGACGAGGACTTCGAGCTGGTCGAGTGCCGAGACGGCGAGGTTGGTGAGGCTACGTTTGACGTGGGCCCATACGCCTTCGACGGGGTTCAGGTCGGGTGAGTAGGCGGGCAGCAGGAACACTGTCAGCCACTCACGCTCGGCCACGAGTTCCCGCATCCTGCGGGAGACGTGGGTGTTCAGGCGGTCCCAGACCAGCACGATCGGTGCCCTGACGAGCTGGTGGACTCCGTCGACCAACGCGATGAAGTCCCGCTCGCCCATACTGCGACGTGTGCCTTTGCCCGCGGGGTGGGTGCGCAGGCGGTGACACAGCCGGGTCCGGGAACCCGGCCGCATCGCGATCAGCCCGGCCACCGACAGCCGTCCCGAACGCCGGCCGCTGATGGTGACCACCGGAGTCACTCCGCGCCGGCCCCAGGTCCGTCCCCGGGGCGGCCTGCGGGTGAACCCGGCTTCGTCCTCGAAACAGACGTAGCCCCCGCAGGCCGCCCGGGCCCTTTTACCTCCGCCCAGGTCGCCTCCCGCCACGCACTCACGGCCTGCTCGTCGCGCTCGGCAACCCGCCGGGCGGGGACCTGCGGGCTGAAGCCGAGCCGGTGCATCAACCGTGTGGCCCCGGAAACGCTGTAAGAGACGTGAAACTTCCGGCCGATCAGCGTGGCCACCCTCGACGCGGTCCACACCTGATCCTCCACCCAGCCATGCGCAGCCGGACCCTGCTCCAGGTATGCGGCCAGCTTCTCCAGGGACCGCGCGGACAGGCGACACCGTGACCCGCTCGGACTGCGGGAGGCCAGAGCTTGAACACCGCCCTCCCGCCACAACTGGTGCCACTGATAGGCCGACTTCACGCTCACCCGCAGCCGCCGTGCCGCCTCCGACGGCTTGATCTCCTGCTCGAACAGTTCAGCCGCCTGCATCCGTACCGACTCCCGGCGCCGGCGTCCCGTAGGAGTCAGTCCGCCCCCATCCGCATATCTCACACACCACGGATACAGCCACCCGCCCACGCCCATCAGGGACTTCGCAACGGTTCACCCCAACGAGCTGAAGTCAGTAACGATCTGTGTCTTTGCGGGTGCCGTGTCTGCGGCAGACTTCTGGGCACTGGGATTGGTCACCTTCCGTAGTGGTGTTCCCACAAGTAGCGTCTGAAAGGGCCGGTGCAACGGTAGATGGGGCGCATGCGTGCTCGGCATCTGAGGCTGCAGTGTCTTGTGTTTGTGGTGGCTGCCTCGGTCGGCTCGTGTGCAGGCTGCTCTTCCACGTCCGCTCATGAACCTGGTCCGGACGCACGGCCTGCTCCTCTGGGTGCACCGCCGGCTGACTCACCCACCACGAGTCCCAATGCCCCGCCGGGCGAACGCGCCAGGCACGGCAGGCACAGCGCGTCGAGCACGCCCCTGAACAGCGCCGCTCCGGCGGGGACTCCTTCGAAGCCGACAGGTGAGTCGAGCACGCCACCGCCTCTCGGCGGAGACCCCGTCGACCCCGTGCCGGAGCCGACGCGGGTTCCGAGCCCGGAACCCTCCCCCGTGCTGGTACCAGACCCGGATCCAGCAGAGTCGATGCCGGGCCCGGAATCCAACTGTCAGACCGAGCCGTGTTCCACCGATGACTGTTCCGGCGGTCCATCCTCCAGCGCATCCGCGTCTCCGGGCCCTTCATCCAACAGCCGCCCGCGTCCGTGTAGCTCCACATCCACCGCGTCACCCGAGACAGAGCCAACGCCGACGCCGACGCCGACATCGTGAACAACGCTCGCTCCTTTTCCGCTCCCCGCGCCCGAGCGTCCACGCAGGAGCGTGAACGGCGTCTGCGGCGTGCCGGTGCCCGACAACATCGCAGGCGGATCTTGCGGCGTGATTCCGGCCCTCGTGGCACAGAGCCGCCCAATGCCCAGCACCCGGATGCCGGTTACACCGCCGATATGGCGACGCTCCTGTCGCTCGCTGCGGCGCTGTTGTTCTATGCCGGCGCGGTGCATAACCGGGCGTTCTTCGAGTACTTCCACATCGACGTGCTGGCTCTGGGCCTGAGCTTCCCGGAGTTCGTCATGCGCAGCCTGCGGCTGGTGACTGCTCCCGTGGTGTTGACCGCTGTGGTGGCTGTGGTTGTGCTGCGCGACCCGCAATTGTTCAGCCGGTCAGTCCTGCCTCTTCTGCCACCCACCGTGATCGGCCAGTGCCGACGAGTCGTGCGGCGGGCGGCCCGATTCCATCTGCTCGTGCTGTGCGTGGCCGTCATCATGTTGTTCAGCTGGGGTCGAATTCAGCCGTACCAATGGCTGGTGCCCGTTCTCTTGGCCACCGGCATCCTTTTGGGGCAGTCGCCCGCTGCGAACAACGGCCGCTGCTCAAGCGGCATCCGTGCACGGGGCGCATCGATCACGGCAGCATGCCTGTGCCTGCTCTGGGCTGTCGCGCTGGCGGCGCATCAGTCAGGTCTGCGCGACGCTGAGCGCAGCGCAGATCATCTGGTCGGCAGGACGGCGATCGTAATCTTCAGCACCGAACGACTGAGCATGACCGGCCGCGGACTGCAGGTTAAAGATCTCGGAGAGCAGGTGCACTATCGCTACCGGTACACCGGGCTGAGGCTCATCATCGAGCGCGGCGGGCGCTATCACGCCGTCGCTGTGGGCTGGCAGCATGACACTGACTCGACTTATGTAATCCGAGAAACCGACGACGTGCGCGTCGAACTCATGCCGGGGGCCCGATGACGGCAGATGGCGTCCTGCCGGGCAGCGGCAGCGAGTCGCCGAGATGCTCGGCCGCCAGTCCCCCAAGGTCAAACAGCTACTGCGGGCGGCGAAGGACGACCTGACCGCCTTCGCCGCCTTCCCCACCCGGCATTGGAAGAAGATCCAGTCCACGAACCCCGTGGAGCGATTCAACCGAGAGATCAAGCGCCTGACCGACGTCGTCCAGGTCTTCCCCAACCCCGCCGGCCTGGGCTGGTCACCGCCGTGCTGGTCGAGATGCACGACGAGAGGATCGCCTTCCCCCGACGCTACCTGCCCGAAGGCAGCTTGGACGGCCTCTACCGCCACGACCCCACCACCGACACCCCCGGCCCTCCCCGGTCAGCTCGAGGACTGATCGGCTACACCACCACAGGGGACATGACCGGCCACCGGCACCTTCGTACACCGCAACCACCGCCGGCCGAATCAGCTGGCAGTGAGCTTCCCCCGGCTGCTCAAGGCCGACGGACTGGATCTGCACGTGACCGACCTGGACGCCATCGATGGGACCCCGGTCTACGACCTCGCCCCGTACTTCGCCGAGTTCGGACCGCGCGGTGATCAGCGGCAGCCCGCGTGGCCCGGCGAGATGCTCGGGGATTCTCGGCGCCGCTGCCCCGGTGAGATCCGGGATTCGGGGCTCGGGATCCGAGCGCCTTGTTAATGGAATGGGTGGTCGGCTCAACCCACCCACCCTCCCAATTGGCCCTCGTGACACCGCAGGTGACTTTTCGTGATCGGCTTGCCACGGGGCGTTGCGAGCACTTAGCGTTCGCGACAACAAACAACCCCGACCAGGTGTTAGAGCACCTGACCGGGGTCTGACCTACAAGATCCTCAGGAGGGATCTCGTGGCTTCCGAAGACTTTAACGCTGCCCTGCCCACGTCCGCACACCCCCTGGCCAAGCCGGGGTACGGCAAACGCAACGTTCCCGGGCAAGCGGTGCGGCGCAAGGGTGAGTTCGAGCATCTGCCCGTCCGTGAGGCGTCCATCGCCGCCTATCTCGACCGGTTGCCCGAAGGCGCCGCCATGGACGTGAAGACCCTGGCCAAGCACCTGCCCCGGTACGGGCAGCAGGCCGTCGCGTCCGCGCTTGTCGCGCTCACCCGGGCCGGGCATCTGCGGCGGCTGCGCGTGCCGCTCGGCGAGGGGCTTACACAGTGGGTGTTCCACACCTACTTCAGCCGTACCGCACGCGATCGTGACTGGTGGCTGCGGTTCCTGAGTGGTGACGTACCTCCGGAGGAGGCGGCAGCGGTCCCGGCCGCGCGTTCGGAGGCGTACGGCGTGCTTGCCCAATTGGGGGTTACGGATGGGCGGTTGCTGCTGTCCGCTGCGGAGTGCGCCGCGCTCGAAGAGCTCGCAGCGCAGTGGCTGGCGCGCGGGATCACCCCCGCGCAGCTGCTGCGGGCGGTCTCCGCCGGGCTGCCGGATCAGGTTCACTCCCCCGGGGCCTTCGTCCGGCGCCGGCTGCGGGACAAGATGCCGCCGAGCATGCCCGTACGGGCGGCCGTGCCGGAGGCTTCGCGGCGGCAGGTTCTTGTGGAGTGCGCGGAGTGCGGCGCACCTGGGTTGCCCGAGCTGCTGCCGGACGGGCTGTGCAAGGGATGCCGGGGCGGGGGCGACGGGGACGCGTCGGGCGGCGCAGGTGCGGCGGTGGCCGCCGAGGACGTACGGCGGAGAGTGGCGGCGCTCAGGGGTGCGCTGCACCACTGATCAGGGATGGTCGCAGCCCGCCCCCGTCGGTGTGCACGCGGGACGATGCGACACCGCCGCCACTGCCCCAGCCCCCGTGGGGGCGGCGGGTGTCAGCTGCCGGAGGCGTACCGGGTCGCCTTCAGCACCTTGCAGTTGATCTTCCCGGAGGTGTCGTCGAGGCTCTGCGCCTTCTCCTTCACCTTCTGGCCCGGGGCGACGTTGTTCGCCGCGGCCGTGCCCTCACCGAGTCGGGTGCCGGACGCATCGACGAACTCGACGCTGATGATGTAGTTGCTCGTCTTGCTGCTGCGGTTCGTGATCGTCAAGTCTGCCGCCGGCCACGTCGTCGTCGGCTCGACCACGCATCCCGTGATCCGCACGTCGCCCTTCGGGTCGTCATCCGCGGGCTCCCCCACCTCCTCCTTGGCGGGCGGCTCACGCTTGTCCTTCGTTGGCGGCTGGTCCCCCTTCACGTCGGCCGTCGGAGTGGCCGACTTCTTCGCATCGGCCTTGCCGTCGGCGCCGCCGCCCACCGCCAGCCCGAGGACGATGAGCAGCAGGAACACTCCGCCTATGGCGCCCGCGACGATCCAGCCAATGGGTGTCTTCTTCTGCGGCGGTTGGCCCCAGCCGGGCGGTGGCTGCTGGCCCCACGGCTGCTGGGGCGGCTGCTGCCCCCACTGGGGAGGAGGCTGCTGTCCTGGAGGCGGCGGATACGAGTTGGACATGAAATCCCCCCGGGGTGCACGTAGATGAGGCGGGCTCACGTTACGTCCTGCCGGAATGACCGGCACCGGTCGTGTCGGATCCGTGACACAGCGGTGCGGACACCGACCGGCAAGAGTGAGCCTGCCCGTGTGGCGGAGCTCAGGCGCAGGCCGCGCCGACCAGGTGTGACGTTCAGTGATGTTCTAGGTTTGGCTCCATGTCGAAGAGCCGCACCAGCCCCCTGTTCGATGCGTTGCGCGCCGATGCCGTGCGCGACGCCGCCGGACTGCGCGAGCTGTACCAATTGCCCGGTGAAGCCGCCGTACGCAAGCAGATGGACCGCCTGACCGACAAGACGCGGCAGCTCATCGCGTGCGCCTCGCTGGTGTTCATCTCCAGCGCCGATGCCGAGGGGAACTGCGACACCACTCCGCGCGGCGGGCCCGCCGGGTTTGTGTCCGTGCTTGATGAGCGGACGCTGGCGATACCGGACGCCACCGGCAACAAGCGGCTCGACACCTGGCAGAACGTGCTGGAGACCGGGCGGGTCGGGCTGTTGTTCATGATTCCGGGGCGTACCAGCACCCTGCGCGTCAACGGGCGTGCCTGTGTGTCCGCTCGGCCGGAGCTGCTCTCGCAGTTGACCGCCGTGGGCAAGCCGCCGGTCAGCGCGCTGGTCGTGGACATCGAAGAGGTCTACCCGCACTGCCCCAAGGCTCTGCTGCGCAGTTCCGCGTGGAAGCCCGAGGAGTGGCTGCCCGCCGATGCGCAGCCGAGCTCCGCCGAGGTGACTCTTGCCCAGTTGCGGATGCCCGAGCTGAGCATTGAGGACGTTCTGCAGGCGGAGGCCGACTCGCTCAAGTACCGATACGAGTAGGGGTGATTGACATCCAGGGTGCGTGAATCGGTGCGCTCTTGGTGTTGGTGCCGGGGCGGCGGGCGATGGAATGATCACGACCGGTCAAGCCGGGAGGACGTTTCATGGACGACGACGTATTCAAGACGCAGGGCGGTTGGGTCCTGGGGCATCGGCCGGTCGTACCCGACGTCGTCGCCGTCCTCGGAATTCCTTACGCCGCGCCGCCGTTCGGCGCCGATCGGTTCCGCGAGCCACGCCCCGCAGCGGCGTGGAGCGGTGTCCGGGACTGCGGCCGGTACGGTCCGATCGCCCCGCAGTCGGCCGAGCTGCCGGGCTCGCCGGTCTGGTCGGCCGGTGACGAGGACATCCTCAGCGTCAATGTCTGGACGCCGGATGCCGATGGGCGGCGCCTGCCTGTCCTCGTCTGGATCCACGGCGGTGCCTACACCTTCGGATCCTCCGCCCAGCCCGACTTCGACGGCACCGCGCTCGCCCGCGCCGGGCTCGTCGTCGTCACGCTCAACTACCGGCTGGGGTTCGAGGGATTCGGCCGTATACCCGTCGGCGGAACCTCCTTCCCGGATAACCGGGGACTGCTCGACCAGGTCGCCGCCCTGCGCTGGGTACGCGACAACATCGCTGCCTTCGGTGGCGACCCCGGCAATGTCACGGTGGCCGGGCAGTCCTCGGGGGCCGCTTCCGTCGCCTGTCTGATGGTGATGGAACGCGCCCGCGGTCTGTTCCGCCGCGCCATCGCCCACAGCGTCGCCAGGCCCTGCTACTCGCCCGGACTCGCCGACGCGACCACCCGCGAAGTCGCCGCAGCGGCGGGCTGCCCCGCCACCGCCGAGGGGTTGGCTGCCGCGACCCCGCAGGCGCTGGTCCGCGCCTCCGACCAGGTGGTCGACAGGTACCGCAAGGACCCCGGGTCCGGTAACCGCCACTACGACCCCGTGATCTACGCCCCGGTGGTCGACGGCGATGTTCTCCCCCATGACCCGCTCGCGGGCGTGGCCGCCGGTGCCGCCGCCGGTGTGGATCTGCTGGTGTGCCACACCACCGAGGAGTACTGGCTGCTCGATGCCGTCGGCAGCAGCGCCAAGGTGACGACGGAGGAGCAACTCGCGCAGTTCGCAAAGGACTTCGGGCTCCCTGACCGCCTGATCGCCAGCTACCGCGACTTCACGCCCGACGCCCCGGTGCTCGACGTCTACCTCGCGGTCTTCGGCGACCTGCTGTTCGGCGAGTACAGCAACCGGCTCGCCGAGCAGCATGCCCGGGCCGGCGGCCGCGCGTTCATGTCGCGCTTCGCCCGTCGGCGTACGGGGACAGAGGGGGCGACGGCGGTACGTGCCTGGCACTGCGCGGACATTCCCTTCGCCTTCGGGAACATCGACGACGAGCGTCTCGCATTCCTCATCGGCGGCCCGCCCAACCCCGCGGACCACCGGCTGTCACAGTCGATGGTCCGGGCATGGTCCGACTTCGCCACCACCGGCGACCCGGGCTGGGCGACGGTCGACGACGCCACGAACCCCGTCAAGATCTGGAACACCGACGACGGTCTGGCCTACGACGAGCGGGCCGGCGTACGTGCGCTGTGGAGCTCTGCCGAGTTTCCGGTGATGCGTCCCTGACGTCGGGCGGGGCATCGGGCGGCGGCCACATGCCCGCTTCCGCCGTCCGATGCCCCAGCGTCCAGTCCAATTGCCGCTTATTCCTCCGCTTACTTCTCCGGCAGCCGGTCCAGGATCCAGCTGCCCAGTTCCGGCGTCATCTGCGAGTGCATGGTGTTGGTGGACGAGCACATGAACTCGTCGAGGTCGCTCTCGTCCTGCGAGAGCATGCCGACGGGCTCCTGCAGCGTCTCCGGACCGATGTCCCGGATCGAGACCGCGCTGATCGTCGGTACGAAGCAGATCGAGGGGTGGTACGCCACCGCCTTCATCCCCAGCAGCGGTTTCGTCAGGTTGTGCGCGGCGATGCCGAACGACTCCAGCATGCCGCCGGCCGCGCCGTCCAGCGCGGGGAGACCTGCGCCGCCCACCTCCTTCTCCTGGAGCAGGCCCTTGAGGTAGGCGACGACGACCGACTCGTCCGGGGTCTGGCTCCGCAGGGTGGTGGGCGTGAAGTAGCCCTCCGTGCACTCCAGCGCCTTTACGCCGGGCGGTACGCCGTTACCTCGGCCACGGCCGTCGCCGTTGGCCACCGCGATCTTGTGCGGCATCATCGGCCACTCCCCCGCCTCGCGCAGTGCGAGGCGGAATTCACGGCGCATCCGGTCTTCTGCCGGTGTGCCGTCCACGGTCGATATGTGCCGCCACAGCAGTTCCCGCGAGGCGGGGCTGTTGATCTGCCTGCTCAGCTTCGGGATGCCGGTCATGAAGTGGGCGAGCGCCTGGAGGGAGACGGGGATCCATGCGCCGCGGTGCGGGGTGTCGTAGCTGAAGTACAGCGACGCCTCGTGGTCGACGCGGTCGAACTCCATTCTGGCGAGCGCGTAGCGGGTGATGAGTCCGCCCATGCTGAAGCCGCCGACCGTCAGCGTCGCGGTGCCGGAGCGCTCGGCGATGGCCTTGAGGATGCAGGCCCGCGCGACCTTGGCGTTGTCGAGGAGCGGCGCGGAGCGCTCTTCGTAGCCGAGGAGGATCAGGTCGTAGCCGCGCTGGGAGAGCTCGGTCGCGAACGGGTAGTTCTTGTTGTTCAGTCCGTCCCAGAACTCGTCCATGTCGGACCGGCCGGAGTTGAACCCGTCCGAGATGATCACCGGCTTCTCCAGCCGCGTACGGTTCTTCGCGTAGTACACCCGCGCGAAGCCGCCCAGTCTGGTGCGCTCGGCCGGGAAGATCCATTCGGCGTCGGGGGCGGGAGCGGCCGGCACGGTCGCAGCACCCTCGCGATCCCACAAACCCCACGTCTGAACAGGCAGTTCGCTCATGACACACCCTTCTCACGTACATGGAACGGAGTGACCGTCACGCTGCCGCGAACCTAACCCGCCGAACGGCCGCCCCCGGGTGTGTGCGGGAGCAATGCCTCGAAGTTGGCCGATACCGGACCGGCCGGTCACGGCGCCGCCGGTACCCCGGCGGCGCCGCGTCACACGCCTACGGCTTGGGAAGTACGCAGCCGGGGCGGGTCAGGTCGATCTTGTTCCCGGTGCCGATGCACGCGACGAAGCCGTACGTCTGCTGGGCGTAATTGATGCCCTTGCGCACGGTGACGTTTCCGCTCTCGTCGACCTCGCACGGGTTGTTGTCCGTGCAGCGCGCACCGTCCTCGTTGCCCGTGTTGTTCACGGCGACGACCTTGCCCGTGGCGGTGTCGATCACGGGCGAGCCCGAGGTGCCGCCGATGGTCTTGCAGGCGGAGGTGTAGCGGACCGAGTCCTTCCAGGTCCACGCGCCTTCCTTGAGGCGGTACGCGAAGCCGTCGATGCTGCAGCTGTAGATCCGCTTCCAGTAGCCGGAGACGACCTTGATGGCCGTGCCCTGCGCCGGGCGGGCGGCGTTCAGCTCCAGCGCCTTGATGCCGTAGCTGTTCTGTATCTGGGCGTACGTGGTGGTGAGTTCGTACAGCGAGGCATCGGTGTCGGTCATCGTCGCGTACGCGATCTTGCTTGCGCGCAGCGTCGCGACCTTGCTGCCGGAGGAGTTGAGCAGGCTGAAGGTACGGGAGGAGGGCTGGTCGACGATGACCTCGCCCGGGCCGGGGAAGCCGGTCTCCAGGCAGTGGCCGTTGGACAGGACGAGCGCGGGGTCGTCCGGCTGGGAATCGGGCGTACGTACAACAGAGCCGGAACAGTTGCTGAGCGCCACCGTTCCGGCGAAGTCGACCGCCTTGGCGGCCGGTTGGGGCTTGTGGAGAGTCTCCGCGGCTGCGGGCGCCGCTCCCGCTCCGAGGAGCAGGAGGGCGAAGAGCGCGCCGACGAGAGGCTTCTTCATGTGGGGGTCCCCTCTTTGTTGCCTCTGTGACCGATGTTGCGCAACCGGAGTTGCGCTCGGTTTGTCATGGGCATTGTTGGGGGATTCGGTGCGGCGGACAAGACCCCTGGAGCGCAGCCGTTCCAGGCTATTGCGGTTCGACGATCTGCCCGACCTGCTCGGGCCACCCTGGCCGCCAGCGCTCCACGTGCTCGGCGAAGTCGTCGCACCGGTAGGCGGGATCCAGCGGCCTCAGGCGTATTTGTTGCGGCTCGTCCGCTGCCCACCACACCTCGAACCGAGTGACCGTTCCTTCGACCGGCCACCGCTCCTCGGCCCTTGTCCTTGGCAGGTGAACGACATCGACGAAGCCGCCCACGTCAAGCCCGATGTCCACGAAGATGCCGATCACTCCAGGCTTGGGCACTTTGACGACCGTGCCGGTGAAGACCTGGCCGAAGCGCAACTCACCACGGATTCGGCGCCACTCCGCGTCGCTGATCACAGCGTCACGTCCACTCGCGCCGAGCGGCTGTGCAGCAGCACCATTGCCGTCACCGCCGCTGCCAGCAGCGCCAGCGCGACCAGCGCCGGGATCAGGACGACCACGGCGCCCGCCGCCAGGCAGCCGAGGCCGCCCGCGATCAGGGTGACCGGCCTGCGGGCGCCGGTGCGCAGCAGGATTGCCGCGGCCGCGAGGAGGAATACGCCGACGCCGCCGGTCAGCGCCCAGGCCACCACCCCGTGCAGCGGTTCGGAGAGGGCGTAGTGCTTGCTGTCGGCGATCTGGTGGAGAGCCTTCTTCATGCCCAGCGCGGCGAGCACCACTCCGGCCACGAGCGGCAGGTGCAGGAACGTGTAGACATCGCGGGCCAGGCGGGTGCGGGCATCGCCCTCCAAGGGCGCGAGCCGGTGCTCCGCGGCCTCGCTGATCTGCCGGAAGTACAGGCGCCACAGCCCGGTGACGACCAACAGGCCCGCGACCGCGGCTGCCAGCACCACAGCGGTGACCGGGTAGCCGGACACCCCCACGCCGATCGCGACGATCGATTCACCCAGGGCGATGATCACGATCAGGCCGTAGCGCTCGGCGAAGTGCCCCGGCGAGGCGATACGCCAGCCCGAGGCCCCGGTGACGTAGATGCCGACGTAATCGATCACGACCGCGCCGAGCCACACCAGCACCTGCCCGACGCCGGTGAGGGCGCTGCCGATCAGCAGCAGGACGAACGGCGGCCCCACCGACAGCAGTGCGGTCCGGCGCAGCGTGGCGTGCAGTATCCGGTCGTCGGGGTGGGCGATGCGGTACGAGACCAGGTGCAGCAGCCGGACCGCGCCGTAGCAGAGTACGAACACCAGTGGCGAGGGCAGGCCGCCGGGCAGGTCGGAGAAGACCTCGGGGACGGTGAGCGAGACCACCAGCATCACGGCCATTACCGCGACCAGTACGGCGAACAGCGCTCCCGAGTCGGCGCGCACCACATTGCCCAGCCAGGCGAAGCAGCACCAGCACCACCACAGGAGCGCGAGCACGACCATCCCGCCGAGCACCCGCAGCGGCGTCGCGTCGGCCGCCATCAGTGCGGTGACCTGCGTGATCGCGTACACGAACACCAAGTCGAAGAACAGCTCGGCAGGCGTCACCCTGTGCCCGTCCTCCGCGGCGATCATCCGGGAACGTTCACTGCCTGTGGCCACTCGCTCTCCTCAAGGTTCCTGACAACTGCGGTGCCATGACCGCCATTTGACGTTTGAACGGCCCAATCCTTATCCGCGGACCGGCTGCCGGTCCAGCGTTTCCGTCGCCGTGCCCGTGCGCTGCATGCGCTGCCAGCCCAGGCGGTTGCCGAGGAGTGCCGTCACCACCGACTGGACGACCACCAGGTACATCAACTGCCGGTAGACGAAGATCTGGAGCGGAAGGGTCCAGAGGGGTTCGAATTTCTCCCGGTCCAGGCGCAGTGCGTACACCGCGCTGAAGACCTGCACCGCCGTGAAGCCGGTCCACACGGCGAGCGCCTGCCCGGCCCCCTGGAACAGCAGCCCGTACAGCGCGAAAACGTCCACCAGCGGTGCGAGCAGCGGCAGTACGGTCTGGAAGACGGCGAGGTACGTCAGGCCGCGCCTGCCCAGCTTGCCCGCCGGGCCGCGTTCGACGAGCGAGCCCCGGTGCTTCCACATCGCCTGGAGCGTGCCGTAGCACCAGCGGTAGCGCTGCTTCCAGAGCTGGCGGACCGTCGAAGGCGCCTCGGTCCAGGCGACGGCCGACTGTTCGTAGACGACGCGCCAGCCCGCCCGGCAGAGCGCCATGGTGAGGTCGGTGTCCTCGGCGAGGGTGTCGTCGCTGACGCCGCCGACACCGGTGAGCGCCTCGCGGCGGAAGGCGCCAATCGCGCCGGGGACGGTCGGCATGCATTCGAGTACGTCGTACATGCGGCGGTCGAGGTTGAAGCCGATGACGTATTCGAGGTGCTGCCAACGGCCCAGCACACCCTGCCTGTTGCCGACCTTGGTATTGCCGCTGACGGCGCCCACGCGCGGGTCGGACAGCGGCTGGATCAGGTTCCTGATCGCGTCCGGTTCGAAGACCGTGTCGCCGTCGATCATCACGATGATGTCGAAGTGGGCCCAGGCGAGGCCCGTGTTGAGGGCACTGGCCTTGCCGGCGTTGGGCTGGCGCACGACCATCACGCGCCGGTCGTCGACGGCGTCGGCGATCGCGAAGGTCCGGTCGGTCGAACCGTCGTCGACGACGATGATCTGCACGTACTCGTGGGTGGAGGCCAGGAGCGAGCGGATGGTCGCCTCGATGCCCGCCTCTTCGTTGTACGCCGGGACGATGACGGACACCGGGTCGGTCAGCGGGGCCGGCCGCGGGGCGGCCCTGCCCCGGCCGCGGTTGCGCTTGGCCCGGGTGCGGCGTACGTGGACACGGGCGACGGTGAAGAGCATGACCAGGCGCAGCACGGTGATCGCGCCCGCGACGACCAGCAGCCAGGTCATGGCGTCGGCGAAGGCACGTGACGCGCTCTGCGCCCATACGACGGCTGTGCCCCTCCACTCGGCGAGGGCGGTGACGGGGTAGGTGGCCGACTGCCGGCCGCCGAGGCCTGTGCTGAGCGTGGTGTACCGGCTCTCGGGGTCCGCCCCTTCGAGGAGCTTCCCGGTCTCCCGTACGGCGGCGGGCGATCCGGTCAGCTGCCGTACCGACTTCCCGTCGGACGCGACGACGACGTACCCGTCGGCGACGGCCTTGCGGGCCGCCTGCCACTGGTCGTCGCAGAGCGCCGCCGTCGTCGTGGTGTGCGGGAGGCGCAGGAGGTGGGTGCCGATGCCGGCTGTGCCCGCGAGGGAGTTCTGGGTGAGGGCGAGTTCCAGGCGGGTGCGGGGCGTGGAGAGACCGGCCAGATTGGCGTCGGTGTACGTGTGCGAGCCGATCTCGTGGCCCTCGTCGGCGATGCGGCGTACGAGAGCGGGGTGGGCGGCGGCCTGGCTTCCGGTGAGGAAGAACGTGGCCTTGGCGCCGTGCTTTCGCAGTACGTCCAGGAGGCGCGGGGTCCAGGCGGGGTCGGGGCCACCGTCGTAGGTGAGGGCGACGTTGCCGGGGAGGGGGCGTGTGGCCAGTACGCCGCCGGTCTTCTCGTCGAGGCGTACGACCGGGCCGCCTTCGAGGAGCCCGGCGGGGGCCCGCTCGCACTGTTTCGTGTGCGCCGGCGAGGGGGCGGCCGTCGGGGCTATCTCGTGGCGCCCGTATCCGCTGAAGACGAGCGCGGTGGCGACGACGGCCATGGTGAGGGAGAGCAGCAGCCAGTGGGCGCGCGGGTCGCGGCGGACGGCGTGCCGGGTCACCTGTCGTGGCCCTTGCCGGGGGCGTCGGGGGCGGCGGGGGTGCCACGTCCGGGGGTGTCACCGGTGTGGCCCTTGTCGCTGGGGGCGGCGGAGGCTTCGGGGGCGGGGGCGGCGGGCGAGGTCTTCGACGCGGGGGCGGCGGAGCTCGCGGGGGCGCCGGGGGACGACGCACCCGAGGAGGACGAGGCGGCGGCCGGGACCGCGGAGGAGGCCGGACCGGCGCTTTCGGCGGCGCCTGGGGCCGGGACGGTGGGTGACGGGGAGCGTTCGGCCTGTGCGGGCGGGTCGGCCTTGCGCCCGTCGCCCCAGGGCAGCGGGCCGCCGGAAGGCGCCGCACCGAACAGCCCGACGACGACGACCGCGACGAATCCGACGCAGCCGACGCCGATCAGCACGGCCACGTATTTCATGAGGCGGTTGCGCCGCCCCGACGCGTCTGCGAAGACCGCGTTGTCCTGGTGGCTCATGGGCGCGGATTGTAAGGACTTCGGGGCGCCGGGAGTAGCTGAGACCGATAATGGGACATACCGGCCGCACGGGCCGATGCAATAACCTTTCACACCATGAGCAGCGAGACGAAAGACAGCAACGGCACCCTTCTGACGGACGGTGATTCCGTAACCCTGATCAAGGATTTGAAGGTAAAAGGCACTTCGGAGACCCTGAAACGCGGAACGTTGGTAAAAAACATCCGCCTTACCGGTAAGCCCGACGAGATCGAATGCAACACGAAGAAGGTCAAGGGCCTCGTCCTCAAGACCGCATTTCTGAAGAAGGCTTGAGACAAGGACTGACACCCGGCCTGACACCCACGTGGCCAAAAACACGGAGCGTGTCCCGTTACGCGCCCGTAAGGTTGCCGTCATGCAGGTGATCCAGTCGACGAAGCTCGCAAACGTCTGTTACGAAATCCGCGGCCCCGTGCTCGAGGAGGCGATGCGGCTCGAAGCGGCGGGTCACCGCATCCTCAAGCTCAACACCGGCAACCCGGCGGCCTTCGGTTTCGAGTGCCCGCCCGAGATTCTGGAGGACATCCTCCGCAATCTCGCGGGCGCGCACGGCTACGGCGACGCAAAGGGGCTCCTGGCGGCGCGGCGCGCGGTCATGCAGCACTACCAGACCAAGGGCATCGACCTGGACGTCGAGGACATCTACCTCGGCAACGGCGTCTCCGAGCTGATCCAGATGTCGATGCAGGCGCTGCTCGACGACGGCGACGAGGTGCTCGTACCGGCGCCGGACTATCCGCTGTGGACCGCGTCGGTCTCGCTGGCGGGCGGCACCGCCGTGCACTACCGGTGCGACGAGCAGGCCGACTGGATGCCGGACCTCGCCGACATCGAGCGCAAGATCACGGACCGCACCAAGGCCCTCGTCATCATCAACCCGAACAATCCGACGGGTGCGGTGTACGACGACGAGATGCTGCGCGGTCTGACGGAGATCGCCCGGCGCCACAATCTCGTCGTCTGCTCCGACGAGATCTACGACCGGATTCTGTACGACGGCGCGACGCACACGCCGACCGCGGCCGTCGCGCCCGACCTGCTGACGCTCACCTTCAACGGGCTTTCGAAGAATTACCGCATCGCGGGATACCGGTCCGGCTGGCTGGCCGTCTGCGGTCCGAAGGCGCACGCCTCCTCGTACATCGAGGGGCTGACGATCCTCGCCAATATGCGGCTGTGCGCCAATATGCCGGCGCAGCACGCGGTGGCGACGGCGCTCGGCGGGCGGCAGTCGATCGAGGACCTGGTGCTGCCGGGCGGGCGGATCCTGGAGCAGCGGAACACGGCGTACGAGCTGCTGACCCAGATTCCGGGCGTGACGTGCGTGAAGCCGAAGGGTGCGCTGTATCTCTTCCCGCGTCTCGACCCGAAGGTCTACAAGATCAAGGACGACCGGGAGATGGTCCTCGACCTGCTGAGGGCGGAGAAGATCATGGTCGTGCACGGCAGCGGTTTCAACTGGCCGGAGCCCGATCACTTCCGGATCGTGACGCTGCCGGCGGCGAAGGATCTGGCGGATGCGGTGACGCGGATCGGGCGCTTCCTGGACGGGTACGGGCAGCCGTAGCGCTCACGGACTCGCCCCGACTCGGCTCAACTTTAGACAGAATCTAATGTAGGCTGGTGTCCTGACCCTGGCAGGAGGCCTTCCCATGTACGAGCCGATCCGCAGCAAGTCGGTCCATCGCATGGCCGTCGACCAGGCCGACTTCCCGCACCGCAGCCGTGAGGAAGAGCTGGACATCCAGCTCGCCGGGCATCTCGCGGCGCTCCTCGCCGTGACCGACGAGCTCGGCCTCGACGCCGCGGCCGAGCGCATCGCCACCGAGGTGGCCAGGCTGCGCGGAGCCCCGCCGGCCCGGCACGCCGGTCTCACCCACGCGGCCCCGGCCGCGCTCCACCGCCGCGCGCACGAGTTGGCGGGCCGCGCGCTCGTCGTGGCCGCGTCGCGCGCGGACACCGCGGCCGCGATTCTCGCCGCCGAGCGGATGGACGCGCATGCGGCTGCGCTCGCCGACCTCGATCTGGTCGGCGCCCACTGACGGCCCCGGTTCGTAGGCCGCAGAGGCCCACGAACCGGGTGCCATTCACTGCGTGTCTGTGCGCGTGGGGCGGGTGCGTGTGCGGTGCGGGTGCGTGTGCGGTGCGGCTGCCTGCGGCGCAGTTCCCCTGCCCTTCCCCAAGCTCTCAACTTCGTTCGAGCAGGGGAGACCCCATTCTTCCCGGCTGTGACATTTCGCGGCTGCCGCCGCGTGGGGGCTCCGCCCCAGACCCCGCTCCTCAAACTCCCCCAGACTTCGTCCGGGGGGACCCCCAAGGGGCTGAATTACAAAATGGAGCAGCCCCCCGAAACCGTGAGGGGGCTTCGGGGGGCTCTGCCGCGGCGGGCCCGTGACCCCACAGGTCAGGGCGGATGTCAGGAAGGCCCGGCCGCGGGGCTCTTGGTGAGCCGGGGATCAGCCCAGGCGCTCGACCAGCGCGCGGTACTCGTCCCACAGCTCCTTCGGGGCGTGGTCGCCGAAGGTGTTGAGGTGCTCGGGGATCAGCGCGGCCTCTTCGCGCCAGACCTCCTTGTCGACGGAGAGCAGGAAGTCCAGGTCGGACTCCGGCAGGTCCAGGCCCTCCGTGTCCAGCGCGCCCTTCGCCGGCAGGATGCCGATCGGCGTCTCGACGCCCTCGGCCTTGCCCTCAAGGCGCTCCACGATCCACTTGAGCACGCGGCTGTTCTCACCGAAGCCGGGCCACACGAACTTGCCCGCGTCGTTCTTGCGGAACCAGTTCACGTAGTAGATCTTCGGGAGCTTCGCAGCGTCCGCGTTGGCACCGACCTTGACCCAGTGGCCCATGTAGTCGCCCATGTTGTAGCCGCAGAACGGCAGCATGGCGAACGGGTCGCGGCGCAGCTCGCCGACCTTGCCCTCGGCGGCGGCGGTCTTCTCCGACGCGACGTTCGCGCCGAGGAAGACACCGTGCTGCCAGTCGAAGGACTCGGTCACCAGCGGCACGGCCGTGGCGCGGCGGCCGCCGAAGAGGATCGCCGAGATCGGGACGCCCTTGGGGTCCTCCCACTCGGGCGCGATGATCGGGCACTGCCCGGCCGGGACGGTGAAGCGGGCGTTGGGGTGGGCGGCGGGGGTGCCGGACTCGGGGGTCCAGTCGTTGCCCTTCCAGTCCGTGAGGTGCGCGGGCGCCTCCTCGGTCATGCCCTCCCACCACACGTCGTTGTCGTCGGTGAGCGCGACGTTCGTGAAGACGGAGTTGCCCCACATGGTCTTCATGGCGTTGGCGTTGGTGTGCTCGCCGGTGCCGGGCGCGACGCCGAAGAAGCCGGCCTCGGGGTTGATCGCGTACAGCCGGCCGTCCTCGCCGAACCGCATCCAGGCGATGTCGTCACCGATGGTCTCGACGGTCCAGCCGGAGATCGTGGGCTCCAGCATGGCGAGGTTGGTCTTGCCGCAGGCGGACGGGAAGGCCGCGGCGACGTACTTCGACTCGCCCCTCGGCGGCGTCAGCTTGAGGATCAGCATGTGCTCGGCCAGCCAGCCCTCGTCGCGCGCCATGACGGACGCGATGCGCAGGGCGTAGCACTTCTTGCCGAGCAGGGCGTTGCCGCCGTAGCCCGAGCCGTACGACCAGATCTCGCGGTCCTCGGGGAAGTGCGAGATGTACTTCGTGGAGTTGCACGGCCACGGCACGTCGGCCTCGCCCTCGGCGAGCGGGGCGCCGAGGGTGTGGACGGCCTTGACGAAGAAGCCGTCGGTGCCGAGCTCGTCGAGGACGGCCTGGCCCATGCGGGTCATGGTGCGCATCGAGACGGCGACGTACGCGGAGTCCGTGATCTCGACGCCGATGGCGGAGAGCGGCGAGCCGACAGGGCCCATGCAGAACGGGACGACGTACATCGTGCGGCCGCGCATCGAGCCGCGGAAGACACCCTTCTCGCCCGAGAAGATCTCGCGCATCTCGGCGGGAGCCTTCCAGTGGTTCGTGGGGCCCGCGTCCTCTTCCTTCTCGGAGCAGATGAAGGTGCGGTCCTCGACGCGGGCGACGTCGCTCGGGTCGGAGGCGGCGTAGTACGAGTTCGGGCGCTTGACCGGGTCCAGCTTCTTGAACGTGCCCTTGGCCACGAGCTCCTCGGCGAGGCGCTCGTACTCGGCCTCCGAGCCGTCGCACCAGACGACCTGGGCGGGCTCGGTGAGGGCTGCGATCTCGTCGACCCAGGAGATCAGCTCCTGGTGGTTCGTCGGAAGGGTGGTGGGAGCCGCGTTGTCGCGCGCCACGGTTGCTCCTAAATGAGGGGTTTTTTAGATGTATGCCCCTTGGGGGCCTCGACCCGGACGCTTTACGGCGTTGATTCTTTGGCGCTCATCCGGTGCCGACCGCACTCATCTGATGATCCGTGCCGCGCGCCCATATGTCCAGAGGACCTCTCATGTGAGCATCACCACTCAATACGGGGTACCGGCGCGTAACCTACGGTGGCGTAGCTAGGATTGCCGTCATGACGACCGCCGAGACCGACCTCTCCAGCCAGGTCAAGCCGAAGCTGCGCGGCTGGCTGCACGCCGGCATGTTCCCCGCCGTGGTCGTCGCCGGGCTGGTGCTCATCGCCCTTGCGGACTCCACCCGCGCCCGTGTGGCCTGCGCGATCTACATCCTGACTGCCTGTCTGCTCTTCGGCATCAGCGCGATCTACCACCGCGGGACCTGGGGTCCGCGCGGCGAAGCCATCCTGCGCAGACTCGACCACGCGAATATCTTTCTCATCATCGCGGGCACTTACACACCCCTCACGATGCTCCTGCTCCCCGACTCCACCGGCCGCACGCTCCTGTGGGCGGTCTGGGGGGCAGCGCTCGCGGGCATCGCCTTCCGGGTCTTCTGGGTCGGCGCCCCGCGCTGGCTCTACACCCCTTGTTACATCGCGATGGGCTGGGCGGCCGTCTTCTTCCTTCCCGACTTCATGCGGGCAGGCGGAATCGCCGTGCTCGTCCTGGTCATCGTGGGCGGTCTGCTCTACAGCGCCGGCGGCGTGATCTACGGCCTCAAGCGCCCCAACCCGTCGCCCCGCTGGTTCGGATTCCACGAGGTGTTCCACTCGCTGACGCTGGCCGCGTTCGTCGCGCATTACGTCGGCATCTCGCTCGTCGCCTACCAGGCCTGATGACCGGCCCCGGCGCCCGCCCCGGCCTGCGCGAGCGCAAGAAGCTCAAGACGCGGATCGCGATCCGCAACGCGACGTACCGACTGATCTCCGAACAGGGGTACGGCGCCACGACCATCGAGCAGATCGCGGAGGCCGCCGAAGTCTCCCCCTCCACGGTCGTCCGGTACTTCCCGTCCAAGGAAGACATCGTCCTCACCGACGAGTACGACCCGCAGGTGGAAGCGGCGCTGCGCTCCAGGCCCGCCGACGAGCCGCTCATCGAGTCCCTGCGGACCGTGATCAAGCAGGCTCTGCGGCACGCCCTCGACGCCGAGCCCGACGAGATGCTGCTGCGCACGAAGCTGATGGTCGAAGTGCCCGCCGTACGCGCCCGGATGATGCAGAGCATGTCCGTCACCGGGCGCATGCTCTGCGGGGTGGTGGCCGAACGGACGGGCCGCCAGGCCGACGACCTCGAAGTACGGGTCCTGTCGATGAGCGTCGTCGCCGCCGTGATGGAGACGGGCGTGTACTGGGCCGAGGGCGGCCGGCAGGACGACCTGATCGCGCTGGTCGACCGGGCGCTGGACACCTTGAAGGGCGACTTCACGCTCTGAGCGGTGCCTGTGCGCGTACGGAACGGGCGCGTACGGAACAGGCGCGTACGGAACGGGCGCG
>NZ_JAGGPB010000055.1:0-21461 GCF_018614055.1 Streptomyces sp. ISL-98 | reverse complement strand
GGAACAGGCGCGTACGGAACAGACCAGTGGCCCGGACCACCTGAGGCCCGGGCCACCGGAATCTTCAGTACGGCGTGTCAGCCGCCCCGGCCGCAGGCGACGCCGTCCAGAAGCACTGAGTGGATGGCACGGACCGGCGACGGCGCGGTCTGTACGGTCCATTCGCCCTTGCACTCCCGGCCCTTGCCTTCCCAGGGGTCGACCGGCGGCTCGGGCACGACGGTCGCGTCGGCCATCGCGTAGTCGTCGGTGGTGAGCGAGCCGACGCCGTAGAGGGCCGCGCCCCAGGTGATCTGGTCGGTGTTCTCGGGGATGACGGGTGTACGGACCTCGGTGCGGGCGTACGTCCCGGACCGAGGGAGCGTGTTGAGGTCGGTCCAGAAGACCCAGCCCGCCGTCTTGTCGTGCCGGAAGAGCGTCATCGTCGCATCGGGCGAGGTCGACTTGTACCAGAGGGAGAGGTCGTACTGGTGGCCCGGCGTGACCGTGGGCGCACTCGTTCTCCAGCATCATGGCCTTGCGGTCGCCGTCCGTGCGGCGGGTGAGGTCGATGCGCAGGGCGCGGGCGCCCGCGTGCGCGTCGTCGCCCGAAGGGCGAACAGCCGCGCGCTAGCGCCCCGTACCCCCCAGCCGCTCAGCCAGTACCGCCGGGTCGTCCGTCGGGGCGTCGCACACGAAGTGCCGGCACACGTACGCGCCCTCCGGACGGTCCACCAGCAGCGGGAACTCCCGGCTCCCCGCCTCGCCCACCGCGACCACCGCTCCCGGCGCCCCGCTCATCAGCGCCACCCGGTGCAGTTCCCGCGTCGCCGCGTCGTCCGGCGGTCCCACGACCGCCACCTCGCGCGGCCCGTCCAGTACCGACTCCGCGACCGCCAGGCCCCATCCGATGAACCGGGGCGCACGCGGACCCAGCGCCTTCACCACGCCCAGCGCCCGCTCCGCCGCGCTGCGGTGAGCCTCGGAGCCCGTGTGCGCGGCGTACGACAGGAGCGCGCCGGCCGCCGCCGTCCACCCCGACGGCACCGCGTTGTCCGTGGGGTCCTGCGGCCGCCGGATGAGCTTCTCGGCGTCGTGGGCCGTGTCGTACAGCGTCCCGCCCTCGCCCACGAACTGGTCGATGACGATGTCCAGCAGGAAGCCGGCGAACTCCAGCCACACTCCCTCGCCCGTCACCGACGCGAGCGCGAGGAAGCCCTCCGCCACGTCCGCGTAGTCCTCCAGGACCCCCGCATTGGCCCCGGCCCGCCCGTCCTTGGACGTACGGGAAAGCCGCGCGCCCTCGTCCATGTGCACCCGCACCAGCAGGTCCGCCGCTTCGGTGGCCCGCTCCACAAGGTCCGGCCGTTCGAAGTACGCGCCCGTCTCGGCCAGCGCGGCGATCGCGAGGCCGTTCCAGGCGGCCACGATCTTGTCGTCGCGCCCGGGGCGGGCCCGCAGGGCGCGGGCCGCGAGCAGCCTGGCCCGGATGTCCGCCAGCCGCGCGGCGTCTTCCACGCCCTCCGCCAGCGGCAGCTGAAGCACGGACGCCCCTGCCTCGAAGGTCCCCTCCAGCGTCACGTTGAAGTGCCGCGCCGCGAATTCCGCGTCCTGCTCGCCCAGCACCTCGCGGAGCTGCTCCGGCGTCCATACGTAGTACGCGCCCTCGACGTGCCTGCCCGTGCCGTCGTCGCTGTCCGCATCCAGCGCAGACGCGAATCCGCCTTCCTGCGTACGGAGTTCGCTCACGATGAAGTCGGCGGTCTCCAGCGCCACCCGCCGCGCCAGATCGGATCCGGTGGCCCGCCACAGGTGGGCGTACACGCGGCACAGCAGGGCGTTGTCGTACAGCATCTTCTCGAAGTGCGGTACGACCCATTCGCGGTCGACCGAATAGCGCGCGAATCCACCGGCGAGCTGATCGTAAATTCCGCCGCGTGCCATCGCCTCGCAGGTGTCCGCCGCCATTTGCAGCGCACCTTCGGAGCCCGTACGCGCGTAATGGCGCAGCAGAAACTCCAGCACCATGGACGGCGGGAACTTCGGCGCACCGCCGAATCCGGCGTTCGCGGCGTCGTATTCGCGGGTCAGCCCGAGCAGGGCCTGGGCGAGCTCCTCCTCGCCGGGCAGGTCGGGTGCGCCGTACGCGAGGGAGCGTTCGGCGAGGTCGCGCACGATCTTTCCGGCGACCTCCGCGACCTCCGCGCGCCGGTCCGTCCAGGCGGCCGAGACGCCTTCCAGCACCTGGAGGAAGGACGGCTGGCCGTGCCGGGGCTCGGGCGGGAAGTACGTACCGAAGTAGAAGGGCTCGGCGTCGGCGGTCATGAACACGGTCATGGGCCAGCCGCCCTGCCCGGTGGCGGCCTGCACCGCTTCCATGTAGACGGCATCGACGTCGGGCCGCTCCTCGCGGTCGACCTTGACGTTCACGAAGTGCTCGTTGAGGTACGCGGCGGTCGGGACGTCCTCGAAGGACTCGTGGGCCATGACATGACACCAGTGGCAGCTGCTGTACCCGACGCTGAGCAGCACGGGCACGCCGCGCTTTCGCGCCTCCTCGAACGCACCGGCCGACCAGGGCCACCAGTCGACGGGGTTGTCGGCGTGCTGGACGAGGTACGGGGACGTCTCATGAGCCAGTCGGTTCGGCATACATCCCATCCTGCACGAACCGTCCGCGAGGGGTGAGAGTGACGGGCCGCGAGGTGCGGTGCTCAGGCGCCTGCCGCGCCTGAGCACCGCAGGCAACCCGCACCACCGACCCCGCGCCTACGGGTTGTCGGCGCCCTTCGGGGCCGGCTCCGCCGAGGGGGTCGCGGAAGCCGTCGCCCTCGCTTCCGGGGCCGCCTCCCCCTCCGGCGCCTCTTCGAAGTCGACCTTCCCCATGTGCCGATTCATCGACTTCATCAGCATCCACACGCCGACAGCCAACGCCGCGAACACAAGAAACCCGAGAACCCCCGGGGTCACCTTGTTCTTGTCGAACTTGTCCGCGGCGAGCGGGACGATCTGCGTCATTGCCAGGGTTACGTTCACATCAGGCATTGTCGCGGATGCCCGCAAACAGGTCGCTCTCGGGGAGGGACGTATCGACGAGCGACTTCGCGAGCTCGTACTCCTCCGTCGGCCAGACGTCCCGCTGGATGTCCATCGGGACGCGGAACCAGCCGCCGTCGGGGTCGATCTGCGTGGCGTGCGCGATGAGCGCCTTGTCGCGGATCTCGAAGAAGTCCGCGCACGGTACGTACGTGGTCAGCGTGCGCTCGGCGCGCTGGAACTCCTTCCAGCGCTCCAGCCACTCCCCGTACGGCGACTCCATGCCGCGCTCCAGGAGCGCCTCGTGGAGCGCGACGGTGCGCGGCCGGTTGAAGCCCTGGTTGTAGTAGAGCTTCTCCGGCTGCCAGGCCGCCCCGAACTCCGCCTCCGGGAACTTCTCGGTGTCCGCCGCCCCGTCGAAAGCCACCATCGTGATCTTGTGGGTCATGATGTGGTCGGGGTGCGGGTAGCCGCCGTTCTCGTCGTACGTCGTGATGACCTGCGGACGGAACGTACGGATCGACTTCACCAGCCGGCCCGCCGCCACATCGACGTCCTCCAGCGCGAAGCAGCCGTCCGGCAGCGGTGGCAGCGGGTCGCCCTCCGGGAGGCCGGAGTCGACGAAGCCGAGCCATTCCTGCCGGACGCCCAGGATCTCGCGGGCCTCGTCCATCTCTTTTTTACGTACCTCGTGGATGTGCTCCTCGATGTACTTGTCGCCCTGAAGCTTCGGATTGAGGATGGAGCCACGCTCGCCTCCCGTGCAGGTCACGACCAGCACGTCCACCCCCTCGGACACATACTTGGCCATGGTCGCCGCACCCTTGCTCGACTCGTCGTCGGGGTGGGCGTGAACGGCCATCAGTCGCAGCTGATCAGTCAAGACTCGATCCTCAGTGATTCGGCGCAATAAGCGGCTTCTATAGTGACCGAATCGGGGGCGGGAAAATTCCGGAGCCCCTGCGCCAGGAGGAAAGATCATGACCGCGGTACGCCAGTCCACCCCCGAGGGGCGCTACGGCCGCTCGGCGGACGAACGCGCGGACCGCAGGCTCAAGATGGCGGGCGCCGTGCTCGGCGTGCTGTTCCTGGGGATGATCGGCTGGTTCGGCTACGACTACGTCACCGGCCAGGAGATCAGCGCCGAGGTCATCAAGTTCGACACCGTCTCGGACACCGAGGTCAAGGTGCACCTGGAAGTGCGCAAGGACGCGGACGCGACCGGCACGTGCACGCTGCGCTCGATGGCGGAGAGCGGCGCCGAGGTGGGCCGCAAGGACGTCCGCATCGACGAGAGGGCCACCGCCCGGCTCGACGAGATCTACACCGTGCGTACAACCGCCAAGGCGACCAGCACGGAGCTGACAGGCTGCACGGTCGACAGCGGTTCTACGGGCTGACCTGCAATGATGTGTATCGGAGGGTTTTCCTCCTCCCCCTTCGCCGCCTGAATTGTTAGGCTCGTGGTTTCGCCCGCCCGTGGAGGCACATGCTTCTGGGTAGGGCGATGCTTTGTATTCCCAGTACCGACGAGGAGCACCTGTGACCCAGACCAGCGAGAGCGTCACCTGGCTGACCCAGGAGGCGTACGACCAGCTCAAGGCCGAGCTGGAGTACCTGTCGGGTCCCGCACGTACGGAGATTGCCGGCAAGATCGCGGCTGCCCGCGAGGAAGGTGACCTGCGTGAGAACGGCGGGTACCACGCGGCCAAGGAGGAGCAGGGCAAGCAAGAGCTCCGTGTGCGGCAGCTGACCCAGCTCCTGGAGAACGCGAAGGTCGGCGAGGCCCCCACGGCCAGCGGCATCGTGGCCCCCGGCATGGTCGTCAAGATCGCCTTCGACGGCGACGAGGACGACACGATGACGTTCCTGCTCGCCTCCCGCGAGTACGCGAGCTCGGCTGTCGAGACGTACTCGCCGCAGTCCCCGCTGGGCACCGGCGTGAACGGCAAGAAGGTCGGCGAGGACGCGCAGTACGAGATGCCGAACGGCAAGAAGGCTTCGGTGAGGATCCTCGACGCCGTGCCGTACCGGGCCTGAGCCGGTCAGTCAGTCAGCCAGACAGACAGCGCGAAAGCCCCCGGCCGGTTTCCGGCCGGGGGCTTTCGTCTGTGCAGGGACCTCGGCCCCTCACAACGCAGCCGACCGGTACTTCCGCACCGCCAGCGTCCTGAACACCACGACGATCAGCACCGACCAGAGCAGCGAGGCCCACACCGGGTGCTGCATCGGCCAGGCGTCGGACTGGACGACCCCCGGGTTCCCGAAGAGCTCGCGGCAGGCCTGCACCGTGGCGCTGAACGGGTTCCACTCGGCGATCGGGCGGATCCAGGCGGTCATCATCGTCGGGTCCACGAAGGCGTTCGAGACGAACGTGACCGGGAAGAGCCAGATCAGGCCGCCCGAGGTGGCCGCCTCCGGCGTACGGACCGAAAGCCCGATGAGCGCGCCGATCCAGGAGAACGCGTACCCCAGGAGCAGCAGCAGCGCGAACGCGCCGAGCGCCTTCGCGATGCCTTCGTGGATGCGCCAGCCGACCAGGAGGCCGACGACGGCGAGGACCACCACGGTCAGCGCGGTCTGCACCAGGTCGGCGAGGGTGCGGCCGGTGAGGACCGCGCCGCGCGCCATGGGCAGTGAGCGGAAGCAGTCGACGAGGCCCTTGTGCATGTCGTCGGCGATGCCCGCTCCCGCGCCCGCCGTGGCGAAGGTGACGGTCTGGGCGAAGATGCCCGACATCAGGAATTCGCGGTACTGGCCCGGGTCGGTGCTGCCGCCGACGCTCAGCGAGCCGCCGAAGACATAGCTGAACAGCACCACGAACATCACGGGCTGGATCAGCCCGAAGATGATCATTTCCGGGATGCGTGCCATGCGGATCAGATTGCGCTTGGCGATGACGAGCGAGTCGGCGACCGACTGGACGATGCCGCCGCGCGGCTGCGGGGCACGGGTGGCACCGCTCGGTACTGCGTCCGTTACGGCGCTCACTTGGCGGCCTCCACTGCTTCCGCCGCGTCGGCTGCTTCTGCCTCTTCCGCCTCGGCTTCGGCCCGGTGGCCGGTCAGCGAGATGAAGACGTCGTCGAGGGTGGGTCTGCGCAGCCCGATGTCGTCGATCTCGACGCCCCGGGTGTCCAGCTCGCGGATGACCTCGGCCAGCAGCTTGGCGCCGCCGGTGACCGGGACGGTGATCTGACGGGTGTGCTGCTCGGTCTTGGCCTCGCCCTTGCCGAAGATGCGCAGCACCTCCTCGGCGACGGTCAGCTGCTCGCGCGCGTGCACGACGACCTCGATGCGCTCGCCGCCCGTCTGGGCCTTGAGCTGGTCGGAGGTGCCCCGGGCGATGACGCGGCCGTGGTCGATGACGCAGATGTCGTGGGCCAGGTGGTCGGCCTCTTCCAGATACTGGGTGGTCAGCAGGAGCGTCGTACCGCCCGCGACCAGTTCCTGGATGACCTCCCACAGCTGCTGGCGGTTGCGCGGGTCGAGGCCGGTGGTGGGCTCGTCCATGAACATCACCGGCGGGCTGACGACCAGCGCGGCCGCGAGGTCGAGGCGGCGGCGCATGCCGCCGGAGTACGTCTTGGCCGTACGGTCGGCGGCATCGGCGAGGTTGAAGCGCTCCAGGAGTTCACCGGCGCGTGCCTTGGCGTCCTTCGCGGACAACTGGTAGAGCCTGCCGACCATCTGGAGGTTCTCACGCCCGGTGAGGTACTCGTCGACGGCGGCGAACTGGCCGGACAGGCCGATGGAACGGCGCACTTCGTTGGGGTGCTTGAGGACGTCGATACCGGCGACGACCGCCCTGCCGCTGTCGGGCTGCAGCAGCGTGGTCAGGACGCGCACGGCGGTGGTCTTGCCGGCGCCGTTCGGGCCGAGCAGGCCCAGGACGGTCCCTTCGGGGACATCGAGATCAACGCCGTCGAGAGCTTTTACGTCGCCGAAGGTTTTCACCAGGCCTTCGGCGTAGATGGCGCCTGGCATAAGGGTCCCCCAGTTGTGTGGGTGGTTCCTACGCGGATCTTAGATTTGCCGTGCTTGAGTCGCTCGGCGAAGCAGTAGCGCGAGACACACCGTAACGCGATACATCGCGTCGGAGGGAGGGGTTGGACGAAACCGCTCAGGGCCGGATCCCCCTGGGACAGGGCACCCCTCAGGTCATCACCGTGTAGCCCGCTTCCCGCAGCGCCGCCCTGACCTCCGAGCAGTGCTCGGGCCCCTTCGTCTCCAGGTGCAACTCCACCTCCACTTCCGTGAGTCCGAGCCGCGGGTCGGTCCGTACATGACCCACATCGAGCACGTTGGCGTCGACCACCGACAACGCCGCGAGGAGTGCGGCCAGCGCGCCCGGCCGGTCCGCGAGGCGCAGCCGCAGCGACAGGTAGCGGCCCGCCGCCGCCATGCCGTGGCGCAGGATCCGCTGCATCAGCACCGGGTCGACATTGCCGCCCGACAGCACCGCGACGACCGGCCCCTCGAAGGCGTCCGGCCTGCTCAGCAGCGCCGCGACCGGGCTCGCGCCGGCCGGTTCGACGACCAGCTTCGCCCGCTCCAGGCAGAGCAGCAGCGCACTCGACAGGTCGTCCTCGGACACCGTGACGACGCCGTCGAGCAGCTGATTGATGATCGCGAAGGGTACGTCGCCGGGGCGCCCCACCTTGATGCCGTCCGCCATCGTCTGCGCCGTCTCGATCGTCACCGGCCGGCCGGCGGCCAGGGACGGCGGATAACTGGCCGCGCCTTCCGCCTGTACGCCGACGACCCTCACATCGGGACGCAGCGACTTGATGGCGACCGCGATGCCCGCGGCGAGGCCGCCGCCGCCGACACCGACGAGGATCGTCTGTACCTCCGGGCACTGCTCCAGGATCTCCAGGCCCACCGTGCCCTGTCCCGCGATGATGTCGGGGTGATCGAAGGGGTGGATGAAGACGGCGCCCGTGTCGTCGGCGTACCGCTGGGCGGCGGCCAGTGTCTCGTCGACCACCTGTCCGTACATCCGCACCTCCGCGCCGTACTCCCGCGTCGCCGCGACCTTCGGCAGGGGCGCCCCGACCGGCATGAAGACCGTGGACCGTACGCCGAGAAGAGTGGACGCCAGTGCGACGCCCTGCGCGTGGTTGCCCGCGCTGGCGGCTACGACGCCGGCCGCGCGCTGCTCGGGGGACAGCCCGGCGATCCGTACGTACGCGCCGCGCAGCTTGAAGGAACCGGTCCGCTGGAGGTTCTCGCACTTGAAGTGGACAGGGGATCCCACCAGCTGCGACAGGTAGCGGCTGCCTTCCATCGCCGTGGTCCTGGCCACGCCCGAGAGCATCTTCTGCGCACCCCTGATGTCGTCGAGAATGAGGGTGCGCAAGGGGTCGGGCGTACGGAAGCTCATGACCGCAAGTCTCCCAGCTCACCGCTCTTCCGGCCGCCCGGGTCCAGGCCTTGACACGGGTTTGCGCAGCGCCGGTACGCGCCCGCTGCCATCCGCGTACTCTGTCCCCCACCAAACCGACCACCGCACGAAGAGAGCCCCCAGCCATGCCCACTTCCCAGGACATGACGACTGATCCGGACACCGGCCTCCTCGATGCCCTCCAGCACCAGGTGGCCGTCTTCGCCCGCCGCGCCGAGCAGACCAGGCTCGGCGGCGTGGGCCAGGTCCGCAACTCCATGGACCGCGCGGCCTACCTACTGCTCAACCGGCTCGACCAGGAAGGCCCGATGGGCGTCAAGGCGCTCGCCGCGGGCATGGGGATCGACTCCTCGACAGTGACCAGGCAGGTCGCACCGCTCGTCGACACGGGCCTGGTCAAGCGCACGTCGCACCCGGAGGACGGCCGCGCGGTCGTGCTCCAGCTGTCACCGCGCGGTCAGGCGCGGCTCGACGAGGTGCGGTCGTCGCGGCGCGAGCTGATGGCGCAGGTCACGGAGGGGTGGAGCCCGGAGGAGCGCGATTCCTTCTGCACGCTGCTCACCCGGTTCAATTCGGCGCTCTCGGCACGCCAGAGCGCGGCGGGCGGCGACGCCGGGCCGGAGGCGGGCGATGCCTCCTCCGAGGACGTCGCCGATGCCGCGTCCGAGGTGCCGCCGACCTCTTGACCCGGGCCCTGTTCCTGGCCTGATATGAGGGCGTGCGAGAGCGGCAGGCGGTTCAGCAACGCCGCAGGGCCCGGGAGTTCGAGGCGTTCGTCGCGGGCGCGGCAGGACGGCTGCTCCATGCCGCCACGCTGCTGACGGCCGAGCCGCCGTCGGACAACGCGCGTGCGCAGCGGCTGCTGACGGCGGCGCTTTCGCGTACGTACGCGGACTGGGACCGGCTGCGCGGCGAGGACCCGTACGACCGCACCCGCCAGGAACTCGCGACCCGGTTCGCCCGCGGCGCGTGGCGCTACCACCGCGTATTCGTCCGCCGGTGGCGCGTCGTCGGTGGCGGTGTGCTGGAGCGGCTGACTCCGCAGGAGCGGCTGATCCTGGTCCTGCGCCTGTACGAAGGCGTGGCCGAGGAGCAGGCCGCCGCGCAGATCGGGCTTCCGGCGGAGCGGGTCCGGGCGATCTGTTCCCGGGCGATCGCCACGATGCGCAGCAAGCCGCCCGCGCAGGCGGCCCCGTTTCCGGAGGCCGTGACGCCATGAGCCTGCCCGACCGTAAGCAGGACGAGGTCCGGCGGATGCTGGAAGGCACGCACCCGCCGGTCCCGGCGGAGCTGGCCATGCGCGCGGCCGAGCGCGGGTCGCGGATGCTGCGGCGGCGGGCGGTGGCACGGCGGGTGATGTGGCTGCTGCTCGTGGTGGCGGTGGTGGCGTTCCTGGTGTGGGCGTCGGTCGAGCAGCCGTGGGTGGTGCCTCCGTCGGACGTCGCGCCGCCGCTGGAGGGGTGGTAGGAGCCGACACGGCCCGGATCGTACGGATCCCGCCCCGGCCGGGAAACCTCCCGGCCGGGAACACGCGGGCGCGTAAGTAAGGAATCAGGCCAGCATCTGCTTCAGGTCAGCCAGCAGGTCGTCGCCCGACTCGATGCCCACCGAGACACGCACCAGGTCCGACGGCACCTCCAGCGGCGAGCCCGCCGCCGACGCGTGCGTCATGCGGCCCGGGTGCTCGATCAGGGACTCGACGCCGCCCAGCGACTCGCCCAGCGTGAAGAGCTTCGCGCGGTTGCAGACCTCGACCGCCGCCGCCTCGCCGCCCTGGACGCGGAACGACACCATGCCGCCGAACGCCTTCATCTGCTTGGCGGCGACCTCGTGGCCCGGGTGCTCCGGCAGGCCCGGGTAGAGAACCTGGGTGACCCTGGGGTGCCGGGTCAGCATGTCCGCGACGCGGGTGGCGTTCTCGCTGTGACGGTCCATCCGTACGGCGAGGGTCTTGATGCCGCGCAGCACGAGCCACGCGTCGAAGGGCCCGGCGACCGCGCCCATCGCGTTCTGGTGGTACGCCAACTCCTCGCCCAGCGCCGGGTCGTTGACGATCAGCGCGCCGCCTACGACGTCCGAGTGCCCGCCCATGTACTTCGTCGTCGAGTGCACGACGACGTCCGCGCCGAGCGCCAGCGGCTGCTGGAGGTAGGGGCTCGCGAAGGTGTTGTCGACGACGAGGCGGGCCCCGGCCGTGCGCGCGATGGCCGCGAGCGCCGCGATGTCGGTGATGCCGAGGAGGGGGTTGGAGGGCGTCTCGACCCAGATCGCCTTCGTCTTCGGGGTGACTACGGCACGTACCGCGGCCGGGTCGGAGGTGTCCGCGACCGAGAAGTCGACGCCCCAGCGCGAGACGACCTTGGCGAAGAGCCGGAAGGTGCCGCCGTACGCGTCGTTCGGGATGACCACGTGGTCGCCGGGGGTCAGCAGGGTCCGCAGGAGGCAGTCCTCCGCCGCGAGGCCCGACGCGAAGGCGAGGCCGAGGCTGCCGCCTTCCAGAGCCGCCAGGTTCTGCTCCAGGGCGGTGCGTGTGGGGTTGGCGCTGCGGCTGTACTCGTAGCCGCCGCGCAGTCCGCCCACGCCGTCCTGCTTGTACGTGGACACCTGATAGATCGGCGGTACGACCGCGCCCGTGAGGGGGTCGGCGGTGTTGCCCGCGTGGATCGCGATCGTCTCGAAGCTGTGGTCATCGCTCATGGGACCCGAGCGTAGTTCGTCTGCGCGCGGGGCTCCCGTCGACGTCCGGGACAATGAATGCATGGAGATTCTCTGGTTCCTGCTCGCCATGTGCATGCTGGTGGCGATCATCGGTCCTTACGTGCTGCGCAGGCGTGCCGGCGGCATCCGGCTGGTCTCGCCCGGCGCCCCCGACGCCGCCGACCCGGCCGACTACGGCTTCGTACGCCAGGAGCACCTCGACATCCGGATGCCGGGCCCGGACCAGGACCTGGAAGACGTACTGGAGGTCGTGCAGCAGACGCAGGACTGGCGGGCCGCGGCGCAGCTGCTGGCCGGGACCGGCAAGGAGGGCGAGCTGCGCTGGCAGCGCGTGCAGGCGTTCGCCGGGGCCGCGTCGCTGGAGCTGGCGCAGAAGCCCGGCGAGGGCGGGCGCTGGCTGCGGTCGTGGCGTGCGGAGTCGCCGAAGGACGCGGGCGGGGCGCAAGTGCACGCGGAGTTCCTGGTGCAGCAGGCGTGGCGTACGTCGACGCCCGGCACGGACGACTTCCGGATCATCCTGGAGGAGGCCCGAACGGTGTGCGCGGAGGCGGCGCTGCTCGCCCCCGGCGACCCGGTCCCGTACATCGTCGAGCTGGCCGTGGCGCGCGGACTGCACTACTCCGAGCCGGAGTTCGACCAGCTGTGGGCCAAGGTCATCGACCGCGCGCCCGCCCATATGGGGGCGCACCTGGCGGCGCTGAGCTACCGCAGCGAGAACTGGCACGGCTCCCGCGACGCCGCCGACACCTTCGCGACGGCCGCCGCGGCGCGTGCGCCGCAGGGGTCGCTGCTGGCGGCGCTTCCCCTGTTCGCGGTGTACGAGCACCTGCCCGAGGTCAATCTCGTGCGGGGCTTCTACCAGAGCGCGGTGGTGACGCGGGCAGTGGAGGGCGCACTCTTCGCGGTGCACGCGGCGCGCGCCGACGACCCGATGCTGGCGCACGTACGGCACCTGCTGGTCCTCTTCCTCGTACGGTGCGAGCGGTGGTCGGAGGCGATGAACCAGCTGCGGCACGTGGACGGCCACGTCGGCGCCCTCCCGTGGACGCACAGCCCGGACCCGGCGGCGGAGTACGCGGTGTACCGCGCGCTGGCGGTGGCGGGGTACGAGGCGAACGGCGGAAGCCCGGCGACGCTGCCGCACTAGGGCGTGTCCGGCGGATCAGGCCTGGGCCGCGCAGGAATCCCCGGCCCTCCCCCGGCGTTGAGGAGGAGGCACAGACCATCCAGGAGGAGACCGCATGTTCTTCGGCCGTACCCCCCAGCTCCCCACCCCGGAACAGGCCCTGAAGGGCCGCTCGACCCCCGAGTTCCAGGTCCCCTCCCGCCACACCGTCCTCGGCAACCCGCTGGTGGGCCCGTACCCCGACGGTCTGGAGACCGCCGACTTCGGGATGGGCTGTTTCTGGGGTGCCGAGCGGAAGTTCTGGCAGACGGAGGGCGTCTGGACGACGCTCGTCGGCTACCAGGGCGGCTACACCGAGAATCCGGCGTACGAGGAAGCCTGCTCGGGCCTGACGGGCCACACCGAGGCGGTGCGCGTCGTCTTCGACCCGTCGGTTGTCTCGTACGAGCAGCTGCTGAAGATCTTCTGGGAGAACCACAACCCCACCCAGGGCTTCCGCCAGGGCAACGACGTAGGCACGCAGTACCGATCGGCGATCTACACCCACTCCCCGGCTCAGGCAGCAGCCGCAGAGGCGTCGCGCGAGGCGTACCAGAAGGTCCTGACGGGCTCGGGCCACGGCACGATCACCACGGAAATCCTCCCGGCGGAAGACCGCCCGTTCTGGCCGGCGGAGCCGTACCACCAGCAGTATCTTGACCGCAACGTTAACGGGTACTGCGGGATCGGTGGGACGGGTGTTTCTTGCCCGATCGGCGTCGCGAAGGCCGAGGGGTGAGCTCTGGTTTCACCCCCGAGCTGCTGGCGGCGCTATGGCGGGAACGGCGGCCGTCGGGTCCGCCCATCGCTCACACGTTCCGGGGCGCGTACGCCGACCGCTGGGTGCGCTTCCACAGCCTTCCGGACTCGAAGCGCTACCCGGAGTCCGAGGATGAGTACTCGATCATGCTGGACCGGTACAACACGGTCCTCGACGAACTGTTCGCGGGCACAGACGTGTTCGTGGTGACCATGGACTGGTCGAACACACCGACCGGGCCCGCCGGCTACCCGACACCCCGACAGACACTGCACCCCGACGGCATCCGCTGGTGGACCAAGTCGGAGCAGGACGACCCCGACCCGGAGTTCCACACCCACACACGTCTGTACGCTGACCGGCGCCCATGGGAACGCGGTTGCGTCGACGAGCTGCTGCGCGCCGTCGCGGACGAAGCGCTCGTCGAAGTGTTCTTCACCGATACGGAACTTCGACGCATCCACCACCCGTACGACGGCGGCGCCGACGTCGTCCTCGCCACAACCGCAGAGCGAGACCGGCTGCGCAACCAGCACACCGCCTGGCTCTCCAGCCACCCAGCGGGGCTTTAACACCAGCAGTGTCTTGACCGCAAGATCAACGGTACTGCGGGATCGGTGGGACGGGCGTCAAGCTAAGCGCCCCTTCGGAAACGAACTGGGGCCGTTCCTGCCCGACCGGAATCGCGCCAGTCGAGGACTGACCTCAGTGGCTCGGTTCGCCGTTCTCCAGGTAGCGGGGGCTCTCCTCGGTCATTACACGCAGTGCCTGGGCTGCGCGACGGCGAGTACGCGGCGGGAGCCGGTCCAGGGCGTCGTCAGGCGCGAAGAATTCGCACGCCGATAGTTCGTGATCACGCGGATGCAGGCTCGCGCTCTGGCCCCGGCTGAGCGTGCCGCCGTCGAAGATGAAGGAAAGCTGGTCGTCCCACGGGCCGTGCGGGGCGACCCAGTCGACGCAGAGCAGTCCGCGCAGGGAGACCGTCAGCCCGAGCTCTTCGCGAAGCTCTCGCCGTGCCGCATCCTGCGGGGACTCGTTGGCCTCTGCCATGCCGCCGGGCAGGTCCCACGCCTCCTTGTACGTTGGCTTCACCAGAAGCACGCGTCCGGCCTCGTCCCGGAAGAGCACATCCGCCGCCACGCGCTTGCGAGCCTGCTTCGCGTTCCCTTCCGCCAGGTACGTATCCCACTCCGCCGTGCCCGGCTGGGGCCGCGTGGTCACGTGATCGCACCTCCGCTGTGCGGCGTGCTGATCCCTGCCAGGAGCAGCGCGCGTTGCTGATTGACCGCTCCCAGACAGTCCAGGAACTCGGCCACCACACGCTCGCCACGATACGGGGCCAGAGCGCTGGCCAGCTCGTCGAGTTGCTGTGTGATCCTCACAGAACCCAAGGTGCCGCACGCGCTGAGCAGTTCCCGGCCGACGTCGCACGCGGCCTCAAGCTCGCCCTGCTGGGTCCTGATCGTTGCCAACGTGATCTGACCGAATACGCGACTGCGCGCGCGGTCGCCGGAACGGAGGGCGACCGCCCGTTCTGCCGCATCGACTGCGGCGGGCAGAGTGCCGAGATCTTGTAAGGAGAGCGCTGTCTCGCTGGCAAGTGCGGCGGCGTCGAATGAGCTGATCCAGTACGACGGCGGTGCGTCGGGCGACCTGGCCAGCTCCTTCTGCGCGAGTGCCAACGCCCGCCGGGTGGCGTCCGGCTCTCCGAGTTGCGCCAGAGCGCGGGCCTCCATCGCATGCAGCCTGGCGGAGAGCGTGGGCACTGCCGTGCCGTGCGCCACGTGATCCCGTCCCGCCCGTGCGAGCGAGACAGCCTCGCCAAGTCGGCCGGTCTGCAAGGCCAGATGGCTCATGCTCGCCAGGATGTTGGCACCGACAGCCCGATCCTCGCCCGCTGTCGCGAGGGGGAGTGCCTTGGCGAAGTGCTCGCGCGCTCGGCCGTTACGGCCGGAGTCGTGAGCCATCCACCCGGCCATCTCCGTGAGCGAGGCTGCCGCCCGGAACATCTGCGGGGCATCGTCGCCCGACTCGCTGCCGAAGATCCGTGGGGCCATGTTGTTGTGGAGGTAGTGCAGGACCGAGCTGTACAGGTGGCCGCCGCCGAGTTGGCGATCTGCCATGCGGAACGAGTCCATTGCCGTCATGTCCGGCGTCTTCGACACGCTGGGCATCGACTGCTCGGCACTCCTGGCGTCGGGCAGCTCCCGAGGGTTACGGGCCTCCCAAGGACGTGGGGCGAGGCGCATCAACTCCCCAGGAATCCTGAGCCCGTCGGCGATCTGTTCCATCTTCTCGACACTGGTCACGCGCCCCTCACCCCGCGCGAGCTTGCCGACGCGCTCGGGCTTGATGTCGCAGGCGTCGGCGATCCGCATGAAGCTGATCCCGGCCCACTGACGTGCGAGGGCGAAGAAGGTGCCGAAATCGTGCCGGGAGATCGCTGCCCGTACGTCGGCACGAGCCAGTAAGTATTCCGGCACGGCATTGGGCGCCATGGGTTCGGCCAACGCGCACCCCCAATGCGCTGCAACTGCTGGGTGATCGGCTCCGGCCGATTCTACCCACGGTGGGTATACCCACCGTGGGGAATCATCGCTCCTGGTCACCTCGGGACCCTGGGCAGCATGCAGGAAGACAGACACTCAAACGGGCAAGAGATCGTACGCCGTTGGGCTCGCCATCCTCGTTGTGTCGGCCTGGCTCGCGCCGAGCTCCGCAAGGCACTGGCCAATTGGGGGCTGACCGCAATCGAGGACGAAGCACTTGTTGTGCTCTCCGAGTTGCTTACCAATGCCGTACGGCATGCGCGTGTACCCAAGGGCCGGGAGATCGAGACGCGCTACCTGCTCGAGAGCGGCGGCGTACGTCTCGAAGTTCACGATGCCGACTCCCGGCGGCCGGAGCTCGGCGCGCTGCGCTCCGAGGCGGCGGGCGGTCGGGGCCTGGCCCTGGTCGAGGCACTCGCGGACGAGTGGGCCGTGAGCGGGCGGAACGGGCCCGGCAAAGTCGTGTGGGCATTGCTGACGCCCAGGTAAGTGCGGTTCGCGCCGACCGGTTCACGGCCGGTGGTCCGGCGTTGCTGCTGCTATTCGCGTCAGGTTCTGCCCTGCGGGTGCAGGCGGCCGAAACGCTGGCGGTGTCGAGCGGGAGGCGGCGAGCCGTGACCTCACGAGTAATACGGCATGCGACATGGGCGCTGGCCCTGGACCAGTCCGGCGGCTGCTGCGGAGCAGAGCAATCGAGACCAGCGGACTGCAGCGAAGTGCGCTTCTTCCGGCTCGACGGTGGGGACGAAGCCTCATGTGCTCTATTTGAGCCGACCCCCATGCATTTCTAAGACGACGGCGTCAAGCATCAGATCCACCCGTTATTCCCCATCCAACCTGCCAGAGACATCATTTATTATCACGCGGCCGGTGTCGAGCATCTCCGTGACATGTTTTCTTACTTCGTCAGCCTTCCGCGTTGCGCGTATATTCTCAAGCCTAGCCCGCACGTCCGCCTTCGGCTTCGTAATATCCAACTCGTGTGCGATCTTGTTGCGTGCGGCGAAGGCAGCTCGGAGAGCGGATCCTTTAGCCGATGGATTAACTCTCTTGCGGATCTCTGAATCAGTCACTCCCAGGGCTGTCGCTATTTCTTCAACTCTTTCCACCGACTGTGCGCTGGCTCCACTCAGATGCGCCTTCCAGCGCTGCACAAGGATGGTCCTAGGGTGCTGGCCAGACGATAGCAGTATGTCCACGAGTGCGGCCGGATCGACAGAATTCTCTCCTCGGCGAGAGATTGCGTCCTGAGCAAAGGATTCAAACTTCTCCCGAACTACCTCGTCACTCTCCGACAAGATGTGCAGAGTATCTTCTACAAGAACCTTCAACGCTCGATCCAGTCCGGCTCCCGCAAATAGAACAGCGGCGCGAAGGGAATCCTGAGCTGGTGTGCTCCAATTGCCACTCAAGGCTACGCCTTGGGAAATCTTCAGAGTTCTATTTATTACACTGCCGAAGATCATAGCGCTGTCGGCCGACTCGCGTGCGGCGCGTAGCGTATTCTGCGCCTCTTTGCAGGCGAAAGATATGGTCGTGGATTCCAGTTCGTCCTCTGTTAGGGGAAGCGCCTTCCCTTGAGCCGCATCAATGATCTCTTTGGCGGCTGCCTTGCGTTGGCTCGCGGTTAGATCGCTCATGGGCGCGGATCTTTCAAGGCTTGAGGTGCAGCGGACCCATCACTGCCAAGCTACTCCGGGCGGCAACCGGAGAGTCAGGGTTGGTCGAGGCAACCCCGAGTCTGCACACGGAACCGCCGCATACCTACTCGGGGCACGTTCTTCCAAGCAGCCGAGGCGCTCAGCCAGCGTCGGCCCTGCCATCATCTCGGCCAGCAACAGTCGGCGCCAGCCAGGGCTCACTGGCTCTCGCGGGCGCTGAGCCGTAGCTCCAGTTCCACCTCTTGTCCGCGATGGATTTCACCCTGGTCCTCCGCCCGGAACAACACATCGAGCGCCTCCTTGGCTCGCCTGACAGGCCTATCATCGCCGTAGAGAGTCGCACCGATGGTGCCCTCAAGTGGTGCCGGGCCCTGGACCGGACGAGCGCCGCCTGTCTCGAAGGTCTGGGACCATACGTTGGGCTTGTAGAGCCTTGACATAATCCACGTGAACGCGGGTTTCCATTCATGGCTCTTGACCCAGGTGTGAGGCTGTGTGAACGCTGGCCTCTTCCACTCCCCAACGCGGCCACGACCCCGCCCAGTGGCTGTCGGGAAGACGGTCGCCAGAGCATCGAGCACAGCAGTCGCCGCCTCATCGCTGCCGCCGCCCAGAATGACGATGACTTGCCCACCAGAGGGCGTTTGGGGCTCCAACTGTGCGCCCCCTTCCACTCGCGTACGGCTGATCTCCCGAGTTCAGGGACTCACGTACTGCTCCTCGGTGCACTCTGTGGGGGCTGAACGGACGAGCCGCAGCCCTTCATCTGACGAGTGCTCTCGAACACCGCCGCCGACCGGAAAGCACCGGTCAGCGGCGATGCGAGGTGTCAGGCCGCCTGCACCTCGCTCAGGCGGCGGTGCGCAGTGCGTGTGTTCGCTCCGAGGCGCTCCGCCAGCGTTGGGCCGCTGACCTTCTGGCCTTCCGCCTGCATGGCGGCGACAGCCTCCTTCACCACGGCCAGCGGTTCGGCCTTGCGCCCGGCGCCCTGCCGCCGCGGCCTCGTCTCTGCCTGCTCGGCTTCTGCCAGCTCGTCGGCGAGTTCCTCTGTCAGCGTTCCCGCCTCCACCACCAGCTCTTCGGCGGTGTCCGCCAGTGCGACCTCCTCGGCCAGTTCGGCCGCCTATCGCGATAGGGCATCAGCCGCCACGGTCAGCGCGTCGGACAGCTCGGCCGCTATCTGCTCTAGCTCACGCCTCTGTGCCTCGGCCGTCATCTCGGCGGCCGGGTCACTGACTTCCACATGCAGCACGTGGCACAACGAGGGGACACAGCGGAAGGAAGCAACAGGCCTGGCAAACCACCGCTTGCCGTTGTGTTCAATGGGCTTGCTGAGCCGGGGCCGTACGGTCTCGACCGCCCTGCCAACACTGGCGGCGTAGCGCTGGGAGACGGCCTTGAGTGTCGTCACTACCGGCTGTTCCCCGGTGATCCGTTCTATGAGGACTTCATCCCAGGGCCTCGCCTTGCCGATGGGTACGAGGCTGAGCCGCTGCTCCGCGCGCTCCCACATGGGCACTTCGCCGATCTCGTCAGCACGCCTGACGGTGACCCTGAGGTCCAGCTCTTCCCTCGCCCCGTTGATGGCCGTCTGGATCTTCCGGCCACCCTTCACGGAGTTCCGCAGGGTGATGAGGACACGTGCGCCGGCGCCGAAGGCACGCCCTCCGATGGGAGAGGAAGCGGACGGTCTTCCCTCCGCCGGCCGCTTCGGGGTGTGGGTGATCAGCAGCGTGGGGATACCAGCCTGGCTGATGACCAGTGCCCGCGCATTTCGACTGATGCCGTCAGTCCCGCCACTTCGGGACCAATAGGTCAGGGTTGAAAGGCCGCCGGCCTCCGCCACCCACCGGCAGCACGATGACCGCGTGCAGCGCTTCCCTGATCAGGGCGCGCTTCTGCGCCAGATCGAGCCTCCCAGAGTTCCAGCGCTCACGCACATCGCCCGTTACCTCCGCCGTCCGCTGCTGACTCAAGGCGCGACGCGTCCTGTCCGCGCGGAGTTCCTTAACTCGGGTTTCCATCTTCTGGCTCTCCGGGAAGAACAGCTCATCCGAGATCTGGTCCGCCTGCCACGCCTGCAACATCTTGCGCTGCTTGGAAATGAGGCGGTTCAGCTCTTCCTCGTCTCCCCAACTCGCATCGTCACGCGTTGCTTTGACTGCCCGTTCTTCAAGCTTTGCAAGGACAGCTTCCGTAATGAATTCATCGATCTTGGCGCCGTTACGACCAGTACCCCCACACCCGCCCATTTCTTTGCCGGGGCACTGGTAGAGATAGCCACCAGAGAGATCCGGGCGGGCGGTTGCCCGCAGCGGAGCATTACAGATCTGCCCATCATTACGAGGCTTCCCGCATCTGAGGATTCCTGTCAGCAGATACGACGGGGTTCGGTAGTCGGTAACCGTTCCGTCGGCCTTGATGTTGGGGCCGAGTCGTGCCGAGAAGATGGCGTCAATCGCCATCCATTCCTTCGGGGTGACGATGGGCTCCCACAACCCCAACAGAGGGACACCGTTGGCGTCCCGGACCAACTCCCCATTGTGCTTCCGCCACCCGCAGAGGCGTGGATTCCACAACGCAAGCTTGAGTGAACGGCTCGCCCACTCCTTGTCGTTGATGGTGCGGACACCAGCCTCCTGCCACTCCCTCAGGATCGAGTGGAGGGACTTACCCGCGATCACTTCGCGGGCGGCCTTCGCCAGCCACGCGGCTTCCTCGGGCTCAAGCGCCAGTTTGTCGGCCTTCCAGCCGAACGGGCGCTTCCCACCCACCGGGATGCCACGCTCCGCGCGGGAGCGGTGCGAGCGGCGTGCGCGCCTCTGCATCTTCCGCACCTCCATCTTGGAGATGACCACCCCGAAGAGCCCCATGGACTCTACGTCTTCGCTATAGAGGTTCTTCGACCCCTTCGCGTCGGCGTAGACCCGCCCCTCGTCGTACGTGAGCGTGTCCACGAACCGCTCATAGTCGCCCGCCCGACGCGTGAGCCGGTCATCCGCCACCACGATGACACCGAGCACCGGCTGGCCGTCCGGCAGGTGTCCGGACTTGAGGGTCTTCAGCATGGCCTCAAACTCCGGCCGCACCACACGCGACTTGGCCGCCGACAGGTCGTTGTCCGTGCAGCGATGAACGATTGTCCAGCCAAGTCGGACTGCTGTCTCAGCGTTCAACTTGTGTTGGTCTTCGACGCCGTGACCATCCCGAGCCGTGTCGGCAGAGATGCGGGCGTACGAGACAACCGGGATCACCAGTGCCGCTTCGTTCAACTTCGTCCCCCTTCACGCAAGTTGTAATTATGCACGAAGAGAAGTGCTACAACAGCATTACCTGGACAAGAACCGGACTGTTGCGGGATCGGTGGGACGGACGTGAGCTGCCCGATGGGATACTGAAGGGCGTGCGGACAACCTCGTACCGGCTGCGCCGGGGTCCCTGGGGCATCGCCATCGACCTGACGGCAGCACCCACGCTGACCCTGGATCCCCCGTCCAGCGGTGAACAGGTCGGCGAGCGCGTGTGGCTCGATGCCGCGCCGGTCGGCGAGCATGTGCCCGCCGACCGCTCGGGGGTTCGCCTCACGCCGGAGGAGCTGCCCTGGCTTCGGCGCGGTATGGCTTTGCTGACGGGCGACATTGAAGCCGCCCATGGCCAGACGCGGCACACCCTGGTCACCGTGCACCGCGTGCTGTTCCCGGAAGCGGACTTCCAGCCGGAAGGCTTGGCCGCGGCGCTTTTGCAGTGGGGGCGGGAGGAGTTCGGCCTGGATACGCGGCCGGTGGAAGTGACCTTCGACCGTGAGGCGAATCGGTACGTCTACCCCTGGTAGGAGGCGAAGCCCCGGGCAACGGAAGCGGCAGGTTTCGCCTCAGGTGATCCACAGGCGCGTCCCTAACCGGCGGCGCACACTGGAGTGAATGCGGAATCCTCATCCGCGAGGTGATGCTTATGCGCCGCGTCCTCTCCTCAGGCTCCGCCCTCCTCCTGACGGCGGCCGTGGCTGCGGCAGGGCTCAGTGGCTGTGGTTCCGACGGCGACGAGACGCCGCAGGGGACCACTCCGACGGTCACCCGGACGCAGACCCAGACCGAGGCTCAGACCGAGGCTCAGACCGAGACCGAGACCCAGACCCAGACCGTCGCCCCTGAGCCAACGCCGCCTCCGACGCCGCCGAAGCCCACCCC
>NZ_JAGGPB010000054.1 GCF_018614055.1 Streptomyces sp. ISL-98 | reverse complement strand
ATTATCAGACAGGCCTTAGTCCCGCCGCGCGAAGAGCGTGCCCAGGCGCCTCCCCCGTACCCGGCGGCCCGCCAGTCGCAAGCCCTCCCACACCGTCACCTGGTTCGCCGTGAGGACCGGCTTGCCCAGTGCCGCCTCAAGATCCGCGACGTACGCCGCCGTGTGCAGCGCGGTGTCCGGCAGCAGTACCGCCTCCGCGTCCGGATGGTCGCCCGCGCGGGCCAGCGCCAGCACCTCGTCCCGGCTCCACGTGCCGACCTCCGCGGCGGTGACGATGCCGCTGGCACGCGCCGAGACGACCTCGATGCCGGCCGCCTTGAGGAAGTCGCTGAAGTACGCCGCCACGTCATCGGGGTACGTCGCCGCGACCGCGACCCGGGTGGCGCCCAGGTCCCGTACCGCATGGGCGAAGGCGAAGGACGTGCTGGAGGCCGGCAGCCCGGCGGCCCTCGCCAGAGCGCGTACCTGGTCGTGCGCGCCGTCCCAGCCGAAGACGAAGCTGCCGCTCGTGCACGCCCACACCACCGCCTCCGCACCGGACAGCCGCAGCTCCTCGACCCCGGCCGCGAGGCGCGCGGGCGAGCCCATCTCCAGGAGGGCGTCCACGCGGTGCGCGTCCTCGCCGATGTCGGTGTGGACGACGGACAGCCGTACATCGTCGTCGTCCAGGAGCATCTCGATCCGCGGATAGTCGTCCTCCGCGGAGTGTCCGGGGTAGAGAAAACCGACTGCTGTCATGCCCATCCTTCCTGGCCTTCGGCCTGCGCCTGGGGCGGTTCACCCATCTGGGGCTGCTGCCCGGGCTGCGGCGCTTCATCCAGAAGCAGCTGCTGGTACGGGCCGACGGCGTGCTCGCCGATCCGCCGCAGCGCGGACCACATCGTGACCTGGTTCGCGGAGAGCACCGGCATCCTCAGCTCGGCCTCCAACTGGGGGATCACGTCGTACGTCGGCAGGTTGGTGCAGCTGATGAACAGGCAGTCGGCCGCTCCCACGACCGCTTGTCTCGCCATGTCGACCACGTCACGGTAGGGAACCTTCCAGATGTGCCGGGTCAGACCGAGGAAGGCGCGGCCCGTGATCGCGATCCCGGCCTCCGCCAGGTAGTCCTCCAGGGCGCGCGTCACCGATTCGGTGTACGGGGTGACGAGCGCGATCCGCCGCGCGCCGAGCTCCGCGAGCGCGTCCAGCAGCGCGCCCGATGTGGTGACCGAGGGCAGCTCCCCGGCCTGGGTCATGGCCGCGCACATGGCGCGCTCGCCGGCGAGTCCGTCGACGAAGCTGCCGGATGCACAGGCGTACGCGACGACTTCGGGCGCCACCGCCGTCAGGGCCCGTACCGCATCGCGCAGCGTCTCGTGCTCGCTGACCAGGCGGGCAAGGTCCAGGCTGACCTCGACGGGGACGAAGGGGGTGCGGGTCAGATGCAGCGAGACCTCGTCGGGCACCCAGCGCCACAGTTCGCGGTCGAGCGCGAAGTCGAAGGGGGCCACAACGCCTACACCGCGCTGTGGCCTCGGACCGCCCAGGAAGGAGATATCCATTGCGGGCTCCCAGGTACGTATATTGACGACGGTAGATTCGGGTGCGAGCGTGGTCAATCCGTACATCTGAGACGTGTCGAAACGGTTTCACCTCCATGTCCGAAGAGACCCTTCTTGTCCTCGATGCCGATCCGCCGCCGCGCCTCGGCCGCCTGGCCGGACGCACCCGCATCCTGCACGGTGACGAGTACACGCTCGCCCGTCAACTACCGCTCGCCGACGTCCTGCTGGTGTGGGATTTCACCTCCGACGCGGTACGCCGCGCCTGGCCCGGCGACGGGCCACGGCCGCGCTGGGTGCACACCGCCAGCGCCGGGGTCGACCATCTGCTCTGCCCCGAACTCGTCGCGTCCGACACGGTCGTGACCAACGCTCGCGGGATCTTCGACCTGCCCATCGCCGAGTACGTATCGGGCCTGGTCATCGCCATGGCGAAGGACATTCCCGGCTCCCTGGAGCTCCAGCGGCAGCGGCGCTGGCGGCACCGCGAGACAATGCGGCTGGCGGGCAGCCATGCGGTGGTCGTCGGTTCTGGGCCGATCGGGCGGGAGATCGCCCGGCTGCTCCGGGCGCTGGGCATCGTCACCGCCCTGGTCGGCCGCACCGAGCGCCCCGGCGTGCACGGCGCGCGGGAACTGACCGCCCTGCTCTCACGCGCCGACTGGGTGGTGTGCGCGGCGCCGCTCACCGACGACACGCGCGGGATGTTCAACGCGGCGGCTTTCGACGTCATGCCACCGTCCGCCCGCTTCATCAATGTGGGGCGCGGCCAGCTGGTCGTGGAGGACGATCTCGTCGCGGCGCTTCAGAAGCGGTGGATCGCGGGCGCGGCGCTCGATGTGTTCACCGACGAGCCGCTGCCGCCCGAGAGCCCGCTGTGGGACGTTCCCGGCCTGATCGTGTCCCCGCACATGAGCGGGGACACGGTCGGCTGGCGCGACGAGCTGGGCGCGCAATTCGTCGAGTTGTACGAACTGTGGGCATCGGGCAGCCCATTGCCGAACGTGGTGGACAAGAAACGTGGGTACGTCCCCATGCATGACTGAGCTGAGCGCACTGACCGCACGTCAACTCCTGGCCGGCTACGAGAAGGGTGAGTTCTCCCCCGTCGACGCGACCCGCGCGGCCCTGGACCGGATCGAGGCCGTGGAACCGCTGGTCAACGCCTTCGTACGGGTCGACGCCGACGAGGCCATGGCGCAGGCGGAGGCGTCCGCCGAGCGGTGGCGCAGGAAGGAGCCGACGGGACTGGTCGACGGCGTGCCCGTATCGGTGAAGGACGTCTTCCTGATGCGCGGCGGGCCGACCCTGCGGGGCTCGAAGACCGCACAGCGGCAAGGGAGCTGGGACGTGGACGCGCCGGTGGTCGCGCGGCTGCGCGAGAACGGCGCGGTCTTCCTCGGCAAGACGACGACGCCCGAGTTCGGCTGGAAGGGCGTCACCGACTCACCGCTGAGCGGTGTGACGCGCAATCCGTACGACCTCTCGCGCACGTCGGGCGGCTCCAGCGGCGGCAGCGCGGCGGCCGTGGCGCTCGGCGCGGTCCCGCTGTCGGTGGGCACGGACGGCGGGGGTTCGGTCCGTATCCCGGCGTCCTTCTGCGGGATCTTCGCGCTGAAGCCGACGTACGGGCGGGTGCCGCTCTTCCCCTCCAGCCCCTTCGGCACACTCGCGCACGCGGGCCCGATGACCCGGGACGCGGCGGACGCGGCGCTGCTGCTCGACGCCATGAGCGGCCCGGACTGGCGCGACTGGTCGCAGCTCGCGCCCGCCGAGAGCGCGAGCGCGGCCCTGGAGGGCGGCGTGAAGGGCCTGCGCGTGGCGTACTCGCCGTCGCTCGGCGGGCAGGTGGCGGTACGGCCCGACGTGGCGGCGGCGGTGCGTGCGGCGGTCGGAAAGCTGGCCGAGTCGGGGGCGTACGTCGAGGAAGCGGACCCGGACTGGACCGAACCAATGGAGGCCTTCCACACGCTGTGGTTCAGCGGGGCCGCGCGCCTGGTGCAGCACTTCGGCAAGGAGCAGCGTGACCTGCTGGATCCGGGCCTGCGCGAGATTGCCGCCAGGGGCGCCCGGCACAGCGCACTGGATTACCTCGCGGCCGTCGACGTACGCACGGATCTTGGCCGTCGCATGGGCCGCTTCCACACAACGTACGACCTGCTGGTCACACCGACCCTGCCGATCACCGCCTTCGAGGCGGGCGTCGAGGTGCCGGAGGGGTCGGGCCACCGGCGCTGGACGGGGTGGACCCCGTTCACGTACCCCTTCAACATGACCCAGCAGCCCGCCGCGACCGTGCCGTGCGGGACGGACGCCGACGGGCTGCCCATCGGCGTACAGCTGGTGGCCGCGCGCCACCGGGACGATCTGGTGCTGCGCGCGGCGCACGCGCTCTACGGGACGGGGATCACGAGCATCACCCCGGCGCCTGTCCCCGCCTGAAGGTGAGGGTCTCGCCGACCGCACCGGACCGCCAGAGGTCCTGGCAGGCCTCGGCCATCCGGTCGAGGCCGTCGACGACGGTGCCCCAGACGATGCCGGGGACCCAGCCCGTATCGCCGTTGAGCAGCAGGTTGTTGCGTTCGTAGAAGAGTGCGAGGTCGACGACCCCTTGGCCGCCCTGGAGGGCGGCCTTGGGGCCGTAGCCGTGGGACGACGTGCCGAGCTGGGTGTCGGAGAAGGCGAAATAGCAGAGGTCGCCGGGGATGGGGGTGACGGTCGGGTTCTCCAGCGGCGGCTCCTGCGCGGCGAACGGAGGAACAAGGGCGTAGATCTCATTACGGGCGTACTTCGCGTGATAGACGTCCCCGCCCAGCGGAAGCGCCTCCCACACGGCCGCGCAGGTCAGCGGCGCCCGGTCGTCGAGCAGTTTCGCGGTGCAGCGCACACCGCGCTTGTCGAGCGATACGTCCACGAATCGGTCGGTCATTCCCCCATCGTCCCCAACCGGTCAAGGGCGTATCCCCCGTATCAGGGGCTGGAATTCATCGGCATACCTCGCGTGGACCCGGGTAGCCGCGCGCCCATGGCTTCACCACCTGGGAACGACTCAAGGAAGACAACCAGACACTCGATGCGCCGCCGGTCCCTCCTGCTCGGCACGGCGGCGCTGGGCGCTGCGGGGGCGCTCGGCGCGGCAGGCTGCAGCAAGGTCCCGTCGGGCAATACGCTCGCCCGGCTGAAGTCGCAGGGCACTGTGCGGCTCGGCATCGCGGGCGAGGTCCCGTACGGATACATCGACGAGCAGGGCGAGTTCACCGGCGAGGCCGTGGAACTGGCCAAGGTGATATTCAAGCGCCTCGGCGTCCCCAACGTACTGCCCGCGCCCACCGACTTCGGCTCGCTGATCCCGGGCCTCAACTCGCAGCAGTTCGATGTGGTTTCGGCCGGGATGTACATCAACAAGGAGCGCTGCGCGGAGGTCATATTCGCCGACCCCGAGTATCAGATGCTCGATTCGTTCATCGTGCGCAAGGGCAACCCGAAGAACCTCCGGTCGTACCAGGACGTGGTCGAGGCCAAGGCGAAGATCGCCACCGGCGCCGGATACGCCGAGATCGACTATGCGATCGCGGCAGGCGTCCCGCGCAAGGAGATCACCATCTTCCCGGACCCGGTCGCGGGCCTGAACGCCGTGGAGTCCGGCCGCGTCGATGTCTTCGCGGGCACCGCGCTCACCGGGCGCGGCGTCGTGAAGAAGAGCACCGGGGCCGAGGCGACGAAGCCGTTCGCACCGCTCGTGGACGGCGAGAAGAAGGTCGACGGCGGCGGCTTCGCCTTCCGTCGCGGCGACGAGGAACTGCGCGACGCCTTCAATGTGGAGATCCACAAGATGAAGAAGAGCGGTGAGCTCTTCCGGATCCTCCGGCCGTTCGGCTTCACCGAGGCGGAGATGACCACGATGACCGCAGAGGAGCTGTGCAAATGACAGCCGGACTGTGGACACACTGGATACTCCCCGGGATCTGGATCACCATCCAGCTCACCGTGTACAGCGCCGCGCTCGCCACCGTCGTGGCCTTCGGCATCGGCCTGGCCCGCACGCACCGCTCGCGCTTCGTCCGCTTCCTGGCGGGCTTCTACACCGAGGTCTTCCGGGGCACGTCCGCGCTGGTGCTGATGTTCTGGCTGTTCTTCGTGATGCCGGGACTCTTCGGCTGGGCCCTGGTCCCGATGTGGGCTGCCGTCCTGGCGCTCGGCCTCTCGTACGGGGCGTACGGCGCCGAGGTCGTGCGCGGTGCGCTGAACTCCGTGAGCCCGGCCCAGCGCGAGGCGGGCGTCGCGCTCAGCTTCACGCCCTGGCAGCGGATGCGGCTGATCCTGCTGCCGCAGGCGGTGCCGGAGATGATCCCGCCGTTCAACAACCTGCTGATCGAGCTGCTCAAGGGCACCGCGCTGGTGTCGCTGCTCGGCGTCGCGGACACGTCGTTCGCCGCCTACCTCGTACGGCTGGCCACTCAGGAGAGCGCCGAGATCTACACGGTGACCCTGGGCATCTACTTCGTGCTCGCGTTCGTCCTCACCCGGGGCATGCGGGCGCTTGAGCGCAAGACCAAAGCCGGCATCGGGATCACCGCCGGAGGGGTGCGATGAACAACTGGGACTGGTCCGCCGTCGCGGACTTCATGCCGGCGTTCTGGGACGGCGTGCTCGTCACGCTCCAGGTCCTCGTGCTCGGCTCGCTGCTCTCGTTCACGCTCGGCCTGGTCTGGGCGGTCAGCTACCGCGGCCCCCGCTGGGTCCGCTGGCCGGTGAACATCGTCACCGAGTTCATCCGGAACACGCCGCTGCTCGTGCAGCTGTTCTTTTTCTTCTTCGTATTGCCGGAGTGGGGTGTGCAGTTCTCGGAGCTGACCACCGGCACGATCGCGATCGGGCTGCACTACTCGACGTACACCGCACAGGTCTACCGGGCCGGCATCGAGGCCGTACCGGCCGGGCAGTGGGAGGCGGCCACCGCGCTCAGCCTGCCCGTCGGCCGCACCTGGTTCGCGGTGATCCTGCCGCAGGCGATCCGCAGGATCGTGCCCGCGCTGGGCAATTACGTGATCTCCATGCTGAAGGACACTCCGCTGCTGGGAGCAATCGGCGTGCTGGAGATGCTCCAGCAGTACAAGCTGGCCAGCGCGGAGACCTTCCAGTACACCGAGCCGCTGACCGTCGTCGGCGTCGCCTTCATCCTCATCGCCTACCCGGCTTCTCTTCTCCTGCGAGTCCTGGAGCGTCGTCTTGTCCGCTGAGCCCAAAGACCCCAATGCCACCAATGCCGCCAAAGATACGAATGAGCTGATCCGCTTCGACAACGTCACCAAGCGGTTCGGCCAGAACACCGTTCTGGACAACCTCTGCTTCTCGGTGCAGCCGGGCAAGCACGTGACCCTGATCGGACCCTCCGGCTCCGGCAAGACGACGATCCTGCGGCTGCTCATGACCCTGGTGAAGCCCGACGAGGGCACGATCAGGGTCAACGGCGGGCAGCTCTTCCCCGCGGACGAGAAGGAAGTCCGCGAGGTCCGCAGGAACATCGGCATGGTGTTCCAGCAGTTCAACCTCTTCCCCAATATGAACGTGCTGCGCAATGTCACCGAAGCCCCGGTCCGGGTCCTCGGCATGTCCAAGGACGAGGCCGCCGAGCGCGCCAAGGGCCTGCTCGACCTGGTCGGACTCGGCGACAAGCAGGACGCCAGGCCGACCCAGCTCTCGGGCGGCCAGCAGCAGCGCGTCGCGATCGCGCGGGCGCTGGCGATGCGCCCCCAGGTGCTGCTGCTCGACGAGGTCACGTCGGCGCTCGACCCCGAGCTGGTGGCCGGCGTACTGGACGTACTGCGCGACATCGCCCGTACGACCGACATCACCATGCTCTGCGTCACGCACGAGATGAACTTCGCCCGGGATATTTCGGACGACGTCCTGATGTTCGACGCGGGCAAGGTCATCGAGTCGGGCTCGCCGGAAAAGATCTTCAACGATCCCGAACACGACCGCACGCGCGAGTTCCTGGGAGCGGTGCTCTGACCCCTTCTCGCGCCAGACCATGACCATGGCATATGCCCTGGTGGCGCGCCCCAGCGTACGCGCCCGGGGCGCGCCACCAATCTCTTCAACACAGGCCCACCTGCGGTGTCTTGGCGGCTATCGTGGAACGGATGCATACGGTCACAACCTGCTAGGGGGAAACCGTGCCGCTGAAGCCGGAGCCGACCGCACCGTTCCATTCGGTGCAGTACGCCCTCCGCGTGCTGGAGACGGTCTCCAGGCACGGGAGTGGTGTGACCGATGTCCAGATCGCCCGCGAGACCGGTCTCCCGACCGCCCACCTCGCCTCCCTGCTGCTGATGCTCCGCCGCGAGGGTTACGTCGAGCAGGTCACGGACGGCGCGTACGTCGTCGGCGACTCGCTCGTCCTCCTCGGGTCCGGAACGACCCGCAGCGCGGCCCTCCAGGCCAAGCTCCAGCAGACCCTCGACCAGCTCCGCGACTCGGTGGGCGCGGCGATCTACATGAGCCGCTACATCGACGGCGAGATCAAGGTCGTGCAGGTCGCCGAGGGGCCGCGCACTCCCAAGGTCAACGAGTGGGTCGACTTCAGATCCGCCGCTCACGCGAGCGCGATCGGCAAGTGCCTGCTGACCCAGCTCGACCAGAACGGCCGCCGCGACCACCTGTCGCGCCACAAGACAGCCCGCCTCACTTCAAAAACAATCACCAACGAGCGCGTCCTGTTCTCCACACTGGACAGCCACCCGCCCACAGTCCCGGTGCTCGACCTCCAGGAGTACGCACTGGGCACGGTCTGCGCAGCCGTACCGCTCACGGCCGGCTCCGCCGTGGGCTGCCTGGCCTTGTCCCTTCCGATCGAACACGCCCACCGCCTGCGCGCGGCGGCGGACCGCCTCAACCGCGGTGCGGCCCCGATGGCGCTGTCGCTGGCACTGTGACCCGGACGACTCGGGGCTGGTCCGGGGCACCCCCGCGGACCAGGTACTATTTACGAGTCAAGCGCCGCTAGCTCAGTTGGTTAGAGCAGCTGACTCTTAATCAGCGGGTCCGGGGTTCGAGTCCCTGGCGGCGCACAGCGAGGCAATCGCCTGACGTGGGCGCCCTTCCTTCGGGAAGGGCGCCCATTGGCGTTTCCGGGCCCAGGTTCTTGCATAGATATGCACCATATGTCATAGTTTTGCCATGCCTGGCCCTCCACCCGAGGACGATCTGATGACCAATGGAGCCCACCCCAACGCTCCTGCACCCCGTGTGAACCTCTCCCGAGCCCGTGACTGTGACAAGTGCCTCGGCTGGGGAAGCGTAGTAAACAATGGCCGCTACGAACTCTGCCCGGCCTGCCAGACCCCGAGTACCTGACGGACGCCCTCTGCGTCAGCAGCAGCCGCCACGGCGCATCTGGTCCGCGGTCGCCGACCAGCTCTTGGGTGCGACGGAGGTTCCTGCGTACGTACGCTCCAGGTCCGCACGGTCGTGAACCCGGCCGGCGATCAGTACCCGGTCCGTCCTCGCCAGGTCGTCGAAGTCCGTGAACGGGTCGCCGGCAGTGATCGTCAGGTCCGCCAGCCTGCCGGGCTCTACCGTGCCCAGGTCCTTTTCCGCGCCGAACACCTTCGCCGGGATCGCAGTGGCCGTGAGGAGGGCTTCGGCCGGAGTGAGGCCGTGGCGTACCAGGGCGCGCAGGGCCAGGTGCAGGAAGAGGCCCACTGGGGTGAGCGGTGAATCCGTGCCCAGGGCTACCTGGCCGCCGCCCTTGAGCACGGTACGTACGGTGTCCATTTCGCGGCGCAGGGCCAGGCGTTCCGTCGGGGCCGGTGTCCTTGATGCCTGCGCGCGGACGGCCTGGGCGTCCCATGGCGGCATCATCGCGGTGACCCGTGGGTCGTCGGCGAGTTCCGGGCTGTCGGCGAGCAGGTGGGTCGCCGTGAAGGGGGTCTCCACCAGGCGCATGCCGCCGCGGGTGTAGTTCTCCACGGTGTCCTGGTGGGTGCGGCCCCCGGCGGTCGCGCCGTGCCCGTGGTCGGAGCGTTCCGTGGCGACGAGGTGGGTGGTCAGGTCCTGGCCGGTCTGGATGCCCTGCGAGCAGAGGTGCGAGCCTGACAGCACGCCGAGGCGCTCGTGGCCGAAGCGGGCCGCCTCCTCCATCATCCAGGCGGGGGCGCGGACGTACGTCTTCACGAAGTCCCAGGCGAGGGCCTCGCCCCGGGACAGCGAGCGGCGCAGCCCGGCTCGGGTGCGGTGGGCTCGGGCCATGCTGTACGCCACGCGGGAGCCGTCGAGGAGTTCGCCGGTGGTGAGCAGGCGGGGTCCGGCGAGGCGTCCTGCGGTGATGTCCTCGCGGAGGCGGGCCTGTTCGTAGCTGAACCCTGCGAGGGAGACGGTCGTCGTGATGCCGTACGCGAGGTTCAGCGCGGTCTGGCGGGCGCCGTACGTGTACTGCCAGGGGTGGGTGTGGGTGTCCCACAGGCCCGGGATCACGGTGCGGGTGGAGGCGTCGACACGGCGTGTGGTGCGGCGGCCCGGGCGGTGGGGTTCTACGGCGGTGATCCGGCCGGCGCGGATCAGGATGTCGACGTCTTCGCGGACCGGTCCGCCGGTCGCGTCCCAGAGACGGCCGGCGTGGACGACCGTGTCGACCGGGGTCTGGCGGCGGTAGGTGAGGCGGACGGGGACGGTGCGGGGGCGGCCGTCGAGCGGGTGCAGGCGCAGGCGGGTGCCGGAGAGGTAGAGGAGCGTACGGGAGTCCGCGGACCAGGAGGGGTGGTCGGCGGGCTCGTCGTCGGCGGTGACGCGGCGGGGTTCGCCGTCGGGCGTGCCGTCCGGGCGGACCGGGAGCAGCCAGAGGGCCGACTCGCTGATGCAGGCCATGGTCCGGCCGTCGGGGGACCAGACGGGGCCGGATGCGTACCGGTCGGAGAGCGAGACGTGCGGGGCGAGGGGGTGGAGGCGGGAGGCGCCGGTGGTGGTGTCGACGACCCGGATCAGGTTGTAGCCCTCGCGGAAGCGGAGGTTGAGGCGGTTGCGGTCGCAGTACGCGAGGTACCGGCCGTCCGGCGAGAAGCTGGGGCGCCCCGGCAGTCCGCCGCCGCCGAGCGGGGCGGCGAGGGTCTGCTCGGTGCCGGAGCCGAGGTCGCGTACGACCAGGTTGCCGGCCAGGTCGAGGGCGGCGAGGCGCTTGCCGTCCGGGGAGAGCGCGGCGTGGACGCGGCCGGGTCCTGTGAGGGCCTTGTCTTCGCCGGTGGCCAGGTCGTGGCGGCGTACGGCGTTCAGCCCGGCTCGGTCGTCGACGTACAGCAGCGCCTGTCCGTCGGGGGTCCAGACGGGGCCCTGGAGGTAGGTGGTGGGGGCGGCTTGGATGAGCTTGCGGGGTGCCGCCGAAGTGCCCGACGTGGGCGCGATCCAGAGGGCGTTGAGGGCAGCGAAGGCGACGGAGCGACCGTCGGGGGACAGTGCGGGGAGGTGGATGCCGCGCACGGGGCGGGCGCGGTCCGGCTCGAAGTCGTACGTCTTGGTGCGGTAGCGGGGGCGTACGACGGGCAGGGTCGCCGTGAAGCCGACCGTCTCGGCGGGGGCGTCGCGGTGCGGGCGCAGGATGCGGAAGCGGCCGTCGACGGTGAGCAGCAGCCGCTCGTCGTCCAGCCAACGGGGCGGCGCGGTGGCGATCTCGCCGTCCACCGGGGCCGGCTTCCCGTCGACGACCAGGGTGACTTGCTCGTACCGGCCGGGGGCGGGGGCGAGCGTGGACAGCCACGCGCGGCGGCCGGCCGGGGAGAGGGCGGGCATCAGGAGGTTGCCGGGGCCGGGGTCGGCGTGTTCGACGGTGACGGGGCCTGTGGTGGCGGCCGGGACGGTGGCGATGGTGCGGGACTTGAGGGTGGTCCCGTCCAGGGTGCCGCGGACGAAGACGATGCGGCCCCCGTCCGGCCCCGGCAGCCAGACCGGGTCGAAGTCCTCCCAGGCGGCGTCCTGGCCCGGCCCCTGCTGTGCGGGCAGGCCGGTGTGCTGGGTGAGCTTTCCCGTGCGTACGTCGACGGACCAGATGCGGTACGGGCTGCCCTTGACCGGGTCGCCGCCGCGCTCGGAGGAGAAGGCGATGCGGGTTCCGTCCGGGGACCAGGCGGGGGCGCGGTCGTCCCAGGGGCCGTCGGTGAGTCGGCGCAGGCCCGAACCGTCCCTGGACATGACCCAGATGTGGAACTGGCCTCCTTCGGCCTTGAAGCAGGCGGCGGCGATGTGCCGGCCGTCGGGCGAACAGGTGGGCCTGCTGGGCTCCAGGTCGGGCGGGGTGAGGGCGGTGGCGGGGGAGCCGTCGCGCGGGACGGCCCAGAGGGTGTTCTGGACCTCGGCGATCAGGGGACCGTGGGGGGTGGTGGGGGTGGCTGCGCCGTTGGTGGCGGCGGTCAGGTGGAGTGGGGTGGGCGGCGTGGTGGGGGTGCCGTTGGCCGAGGCTCCTGCCGGGGCGGCGCTGGTGACCACGCTCCCGACGGCGCCGGCCGCCACGGCGGCACCAGCGGCTCCGGCGGTGGACTGCAGGAACTGCCTGCGCGGCATGGACGACACAACTGCCCCCTTGGACTCGTGAGTCGAGGTCCTTCCCACTGGGGTGGTTCCGCAAGCGGATGGGCTGCGTTGGTACGGCCGGAGGGGAGGGAGTTAGGCCACATCGGCCGGCCGTGCGGGTGCGTTGTGTGGTGCGGGTTGCCTGCGGCGCACTTCCCCTACCCGCCCCTTCCCGAAACTGGGGGCACGCCCCCAGACCCCCGGGACCCCCAACGGGCTTAGTACCAGGAGCGGGTTCTGGGGCGGAGCCCCAGTTCGGTCAGGTCCGCAAGTACGTCAGGACCGCCAGGACCCTGCGGTGGGTTTCCTCGGCCGGGGGCAGGTCCAGCTTGCCCAGGATGTTGCCGATGTGCTTGCCCACCGCGGCGTCCGAGACCACCAGTTCGCGGGCGATCGCCGCATTGGACTTGCCCTCCGCGACCAGCCCGAGGACCTCCCGTTCGCGCGGGGTCAGCGCCGCCAGCGGGTCTCGGCGCCGGCGCAGCAGCTGGCGTACGACCTCGGGGTCGACGACCGTCCCGCCGTCGGCCACCCGCATCAGCGCGTCCTGGAACTCCTCGACCTGGCCGACCCGGTCCTTCAGGAGGTAGCCGACGCCGGTGCCGTCGCCCGCGTCCAGGAGCTCGGCGGCGTACGAGCGCTGGACGTACTGGCTCAGGACCAGCACCGGCAGCGTGGGCCGCTCGGCGCGCAGGGCGACGGCGGCGCGCAGGCCCTCGTCCTGGAAGCCCGGCGGCATCCGGACGTCCGTGACCACGATGTCCGGGTCGTGCTCGGTGACGGCGTCGCGCATCGCGTCCGCGTCGCCGACCGCCGCGACCGTCTCGTGCCCGAAACGGGCGAGCAGGCCGATCAGACCTTCGCGCAGCAGGACGCTGTCCTCGGCCAGAACTACCCTCAGTTGACGCTCGGTTCGCACGGGATCTCCACACGCAGCACAGTCGGCCCGCCCGGCGGGCTGGTGATCGACAGTGTGCCATCGAGTACGGCGATCCGGTCGGCGAGGCCGGTGAGCCCGGTGCCCGCCGAGGCGTCCGCGCCGCCGTTGCCGTCGTCCCGTACCGCTATGCGCAGCAGTCCGTCCTCGTGCCGCGCGACGACCGACGCGCGGGTGGCGCCGCTGTGCTTGGCGACGTTGGCGAGGCCCTCGCAGACCGCGAAGTACCCGGCGGTCTCGACCGGTCCCGGCAGCCGGGGCAGATCCGCTTCGGTGTCCACGGGTACGGCCGACCGGTCGCCGGCGTCGGCGAGCGCCGCCCCGAGACCGTAGTCGGCGAGCACCTGCGGATGGATGCCGTGGATGAGCGCGCGCAGCTCGGTGAGGACCTTGCCCGCCTCGTCGTGCGCGCGGGCGAGCTGGTCGGCGAGAGGGCCCGCAGGCGCGTCGAGCCTGGCCAGGCCGAGGGTCATGGTGAGGGCGACGAGCCGCTGCTGGGCGCCGTCGTGCAAGTCCCTCTCGATGCGCCGGCGTTCCGCCTCGAAGGCGTCGACGAGCCGGGCCCGCGAGCGGGTCACTTCGCCGAGCCGGTCCCGCAGCTCGCCTTCGCGCGGCGCGAGCAGCAGACGGGTCAGCATGCCGCGTGCCCCGGCGATCGCGGCGAGCGGGTAGAGGAGTACGGCGAGGAGTACGAGCCCGAGGGCCGCCGATGCGAACGCCTCCAGGTACGTGGTGATCAGCGGGCCCTTGACCACCCGCGCCTCCTCCCCGTCGACGGCGAGCTGTACGGGAGCTGCCATCAGCCCCACCGGCAGGCCCACGCCGACCGCCACGGCGAGCAGGTCGAGCGGCCACAGGACGAAGGCGTGGAGCACGGCGTACGCCAGCTCGCGCCAGGTCGCCTGTTCCGTGAAGCGCAGCTTGGCCCAGGCGGCGAGGCCGGGCTCGGCGGGGGCGCGGTGCGGGTCGTGGGCCGGTTCGGCGTCGACGAGGGCGAGCCGGTACCGCTCACCGGCCGCGAGCGGCACCCCGGCCAGGAGGAGGAGCGGCAGCCCGATGAGCCCGAACGAGAACACCACGAGGAGCAGCAGCGCGAGCAGGGCCGGTACGCCGCTGAGCGCGCTGCTCAGCAGGTACGCGACTGCGCGCCAGGGCCAGGCGGTGCGGAGGTAGTTGGGCCTGGTCAGGGCCTGCCAGGGGGTGCGGGCTGCGGTCATGCGGCCAACGGTAGGCGGGTGGAGGTGGTGGCCACCATCGGGTCTGAGGGTGTGGGGGAGGTAGGGCCGGCCCTACCTCGACCGCGTCGGCCTGCGGCGGTGTTCCCCTCCCCACCCCTTCCCGGCTGTGACATGTGCGTCTGCCGCCGCGTGAGGGGCAAGCCCCCCAGACCCCCGGACACAGCCTCGGGGAGGGTCCTCAAACGCCGGACGGGCTGAAATGCCAGGGCCCCGCTACCCGGCCCCCAGGAGGTGCGCGCGGCCATGGGCGGCGTACTCCGCCGTCAGCGCCGCCACATCCTCCGCCGTCAGCCGGCGGTACGCCCCCGCCGCCTCCGGCGCCCACCACACCGCGTCCCCGCAGCGAAAGCCCTCGCGCCGCAGCGCGACCCGGTGGACCTTGTTCGTTGCCGTCACCGGCATACGCTCCACCACGCGCACGTAGCTCGGCGCCATCTTCGTGCCCAAGTCCGCCTGCTCCGCCAAGAATTGGCCGAAGCTGTCCGGCGAGAACGTCACCCCGTCACGCAGCGCAACCGTCGCCATCACCTGGTCGCCCGCCGCCGGATCCGGCACCGCGTAGACCGCGACGGCCGCCGCGTCCGGCCAGCGCGCCAGGATGTTCTCGATCATCGCGGCGGCGAGGTTCTCGGAGTCGACGCGGAGCCGGTCGTCCGTACGGCCCGCGAAGTGCAGGAAGCCTTCGGTGTCGCGGAAGAAGAGGTCGCCGGTCCAGTACCAGCCGCCGCGCCTGCGGTCGGCCTCGGCGGCGTCGTTGCGCCAGTAGCCCTCGAAGGGGTTCGGGCCACGGTTGACCAACTCACCTATCGCTTCGGAGCCGTTGAGGAGTCGGCCCTGCGCGTCGAGCACCGCGCGGGCGCGCTCCCGGCCCGTCTCCGGGTCGACGACCGCGAGGTCGTCGCCCGGCGCCGGCCGTCCGATCGCTCCGGGCGGCGTGTCGGGCGTCCGCTGGATCGCGGCGCCGCCCTCGGAGGAGCCGTAGCCCTCGACGAGCCGCACCCCGAAACGCGCCTCGAAGCGGGCCGCGTCGACCGCGCCCGCCTCGGTACCGAAGCCGAGCCGCAGCGCGTGGTCGCGGTCGCCGGGCCGTTCGGGGGTGGCGAGGAGGTACTGCACAGCGCGGCCCACGTAGGTGAAGTACGTCGCGCCGTACGCCCGTACGTCGTCCAGGAACCGGGACGCCGAGAAGCGCCGACGCAGCGCGATGCCGGCCCCGCCCGCGAGTGCCGGGGCCCAGTCCGCGATGACCGCGTTGCCGTGGAACATCGGCATGCAGATGTAGTGGACGTCGTCGGGCCGCACCCCGAGGTGGTCGACGAGCGACGCTCCCGCGGCCGCGAGCCGCCCCTGCGAGCAGATCGCGGCCTTGGGAGCGCCGGTCGATCCCGAGGTGAAGTAGAGGAGCATCCGGGTGCCGGGGCCCACCCCGGCACCCGGGACCGTCGCCTCGCCGGGCTTGGCGCCCTCGTACGGGGTGAGAAGGGACTGGTACGCGTCGGTGTCGGTCACCAGCACCCGGATCCCCGGCAGTTCGAGACCGTCGAGGAGGGGAAGGTGGGCGCGTTCGGTGACCAGCACCCGGCAGTCGGTGTGCAGGATGTCGCGTGCCAGTTCGGCGCCGCGCCGGGTCGGATTGATACCGGCGACGGCGGCCCCGGCCAGGGCCGCCGCGCTCAGCCAGAGTGGGAATTCCGGCGTGTTGTCGAGCAGTACCCCGAGGTGCGGCTCAGCTCCCCGGGGCAGCAGATCCACGAGCAGCGCGGCCCGCGCGGCGGCGCCTGCGGCAATCTGATGGTGGCTGAGGGTGAGGCCCTGGCACCTCAGCCCCACCCGTTGATCGCCCCATTGGCGCCGTACGAGCTCCGCGACGGTGTCTGCGCTCCCCATGGGGCCGCACCGTAACTGACTATGCGTCAGAACTGAACATCGGAGCAGGCGTAGAAGGCGTTCGCCGTGTCATGCACGGTCCATACCGCCAGGATGATGTGCTTGCCGCTCTTCTGGGTGGGGATGGTGCCCTGGTGGGACAGGGTCGCGGGCGGCTGGTTGCCGCCGTACGGGACGGTCATGAACGGCTGCGACTCGAGTGCCGCCCTGGTCAGCGGCTTGGAGGAGTCCCAGCCGTTCTTGGTGATGAAGTACTTGAAGTCGGTGGTGCGGTGCCGGGCGGTGAACTGCCAGCGGAAGGTGTAGCCCTGGCCTCCACTGACCCTGGTGGCGGGCCAGCTGCCACCGCGCGGGTCGTCGAGCTGTGCGAACTGGCCGTTGCCTCCGGCGCATATCCTGCCGTCGGCGGGCCCGGCGGCGGGGAAGCCCTTGGGGCCCTCGACGCTCTGGGGTTCGTACTGGATGGGGCCGCATCCGGTCACGGTGCCGTTGGCGCAGAGCTTTTGGCGGCTGATGGGGGAATCGGTGTAGCCGTGGCTGGTTGCGCTGCCGGTGCCGAGGAAGGACACACCGGCGACGGCGAGGCCTATGAGGGCTGCGCCCGTCTTCTTTCGCATGCTTGGCTCCTGGAGAACGTGGGGGAAGTTCTGTGAGCTGTGCGGCGCGCGCGGGGATTGCGGGGATTGGGGATACGTGCGGGTTCTGCGGGTCCTGCGGTCTAGACCAAGTTCCAATGTATGGACGGTAGTTGAACATGTCCAGACCAATCCCGGAACGAGTTGCTCCCAAGGACTCCGGCCAGGGGACCCCCAGGGGCTGAAGGAATCAGCCCCCTCCCCTCCCCGTGTAGAACGCCACCGTCAAGTCCTTCACCAGCGCCTTCCGCTCGTAGTCGTCGAGCTCGACCAGGCCCCGTGACGTCAGCCGCGTCACCGTGTCGTCCACCGCGTCCACCACCGACGTCAGCACGCTGCCCTGGTGCCGCGCGTCCAGTGCCGCCACCCGCCTGCGCTGCATCGCCGCCGCCACCTCCGGGGCGTACTCGATACTCGTCGGCTGCGCCGAGAAGACCTCGATGCCCACCGGCGCCGCCTCCGCCGACACCATCCGGGTGAGCGCGTCCCCGACCGCCTCCGCGTCGCGCAGCGTCGGCGCGTCGTCGTGGAAGGCGTCGGCGGGCAGCTGCGAGAGGACCCGCGCCATCGCCGCCTCCACCTGCTCGCGCAGGTACCGCGCATGGTCCTCGACGGCGAGCATCGCCCGCGCCGTGTCCCTGATCCGCCACACCACGAGCACCACGACCCGCAGCGCGACCCCGTTCGCGTCCACGGCCGGCAGCGGCTCACTGCGCCAGTGCCTCAGCCGTACGTCGACCCGGCGGCGCAGCATCATCGGGCTCACCCACACAAGCCCGGTGCGCCGCACGCTCCCCCGGTAGTCGCCGAACAGCGAGAGCACCCAGGCGTGTCCGACCCGCCCGCGGCCGAGACCTCCGAAGGCGAACAGGACGGCCAGCACCAGCAGAGCCAGCAGCGCCCACACCGCGAGCCCGATCCCGTTGTACGGCCGAGGGGGCAGCCCGAGCAGTACGGTCGCCGCCGCCGGCACCGCCCCCGTCCACCACACCACCGCCGCGCCCGCCGCGAGCGCGACCGTCCCCGCTGCGACCGCGTACCAGCCGGACGGCGCGGCGCCGGGCCGCTCCGCGAGCCCGGGGTCGGCGGGGGTGGCGGGGCGCACGGAGCAGGCCTGGCCGGGTGCGGACGGGGAGGCCGACGCGGCCCGGGGAAGCGACCGCAGCGCTGCACGGGGTGTGACGCGCGGCTGCTCACCCGTGCCCTGCCTGCGCCGGTTGACCACCGCGGCACCGGAGGGCAGCGTCAGCGCGGTGGGCCCGGTGTCGTCGCGGAACAGCAGGTGCACCGGGATCTCGGTGGTCGTCTCGTTCCTGATGAGCGGGGCCCACCGCCCGCTCTCGCCGCCCGGCTCCTCCGCCGACGGGGGTGAAAGGTACGACTGGGATGGGGACGTGGGGGTGGATGTCATCGTGCCTCTGCCTCCGTCACGCGTCATGCGAAGAGCCGCCGCCAGGTCTGCGGTCCGGGGTAGCCGTCGGCCTCCGCGCCGCGCCAGCCCTGCGCGCGCTGGAACGCCTCGACGTTGCGCCGGTCCTCCTCGGTCCAGCGCGGTCCCGTCCCGGACAGGTAGTGCTTGCCGAACCCTTTCTCCACCAGTTGCCTGCCGAGCTTGTCGACGTACGCATTCGACTGCCCGGGCCTGAAGAACCCCCGGCCGGGGAAGGCCGACGCCCCGGGGGAAGCCGCACCGCCACCGCCGGTACTCCCCTCACCACCGCCGGTACTCCCCTCACCGCCGCCGCCATCCCCCCCCGCCGCCGGGATGTCCTTGCCCGTGCCCGTCACCAGGAGCCGCCATGTCTCCGGTCCCGGCAGCCCGTCAGCGTCGGAGCCCTGCCAGCCCTGCGCGCGCTGGAACGCCTGCGTCGCGAGCCGGTCGGCCTCGCCCCAACGCGGCCCGGGGGCCCGGCCCTGGCTGTAGAAGCGCTTGCCGCCCCGGCCGATGAGCATCTCCCCCAGCCGGGTGACATAGGCGTTGTTGGCCCCGGGCCCGAAGGAGCTCTTGCCCGGATAGGCCGGCACGGCAGGGCTGCCGCCGCCGCTCCCGTCGTCACTCCCGTCGCTGACGCCCTTGAAGCGGTACGGCACGTAGCGCGACGAGTTGTTCCAGTAGGCGTACGGGGTGGCCAGCCTGCGTGCGCGCGGCCGCGTCTGCTCGTACGCGATGTAGTAGGTGTGCGAGGAGTCGGTCCAGCCGCCGAAGAGCGTCACGTGCGAGCCCCTGGTGGGGTTGTCTGGGTTGTGGAAGAGCAGCATGTCGCCGGGTTCCAGCTCGTCCCGCGTGATGCGCACGCCGTACGCCGCGAGACTCCCGGTCCATTCGTTGGTGCCGAGATTCCAGGCCATCGAGACGTAACCGGAGCAGTCCTGCCGGTAGCCGTCGGACCAGTACCTCTCCATGCTGTACGGGACCTTGGCGTTCACCCAGAGTTTGGCGCGCTCGATGATTTCGGCCCGTGTGATGTTGCGCAGCGCGGGCCTGCCGGTCTGGGCCGCGTCGCCCGTCCCGCCCGGCACGCCGTACAGCGGGCTGGTCCCGCCCTGCGGCGTCGGGGGGTCGTGGTCGGCGCCCGTCGTGGCCGGTGCGTGAGCGGGGCCCGCGGCGTTCGCGGCGACCGGTGCGCCGCCGCCGAGGGCCACTCCGGCGGCGGTTGCGAGGACCAGCATTCGGCGGGCTCCATGGGCGGCCGGGTGTCCTTCGCCGTCCGCCGTCAGCCCCAGGGCGGCGGCGCGGCGCTGCTGGGCGCATCCGGCACAGCCGCAGTCGGCCGGGGGCTCGTACTCGTCGAAGACAGGGATCGTCATGCGGTTTCCCTCGCGTTGGGTTGCTGTGGCGCGCGTGTACACGGGTGACAGTCTTTCAACTGTCGGGGCAAATCGCATGTTGATTATCCAAATGATTATTAATGGGACAAAACCGGCGCGGCCGGTCCCGAGCACGCGCGGACGTCGGGTAAAGTTCTCCGGGTCAGCAGGCGCCGCTAGCTCAGTTGGTTAGAGCAGCTGACTCTTAATCAGCGGGTCCGGGGTTCGAGTCCCTGGCGGCGCACGCAGCACCGAGGCCCCCTCACTCCGCGTGAGGGGGCCTCGGTCGTTTCCGGACACCGGACAGGCACGAGCCCAGGTACCGCACGGGCGCCCAACCCGTGCCGGAGACCACCCTCAAAGCCCGCGTATGACCGGTAAACACCTTGTTTCACCCTTGCGATCAAGAGGGGGGTCGTAGACCCTATCCTGGAGCCAATGGCTCCAATGGGGCGGGCGGTTCGGCACGTTGGGGGAACGGCCGTGCCACCGGGGGTCTGACGAGGTGCAGGGGTGGGGGCCCCGTTCATGAACAGATCTCGGGGCGGGCATCATGCAACCGGAACGTTGTCGTCCTGAGTCTGTGGGGATGACGGCAGGCCACAGATGCGCCCGGGATGGTCGAGGGGGACCGCCCCCGGGCGAAGAGACCGACGAACACACGCAGCCAGCATGCGTGCGGGGGGATGACTCATGACGTCGACGCCAACCGGCGCACGGCACAACAACGACCCTTCCCGGACAGCGCAGCTTCGGGTACCCCCGCAGCTCAGGCCCGGCGGGTCTCGTATGCGCGCCAAAAAGGCGCTGCCGAGATACGACTACGAGCACTACAGCCGGCTCGCGGGTCCACTGACCCAGCCCGACCCGGCCAAGCCGTACACCGTGCAGTACCGCTCACTGCTCTCGCAGGAGCCGCACCGTATCCGCGCAGCCCTCCTGCTGGGCGCGGCGCCGCTGCTCTCGCTCGGCCTGTTCGTCTGGCTGATGCAGCCGGAGCACTGGACCGAGCGCGACCCGAACCTCAAGAACGACACGCTGCTGATCCTCGACATCGTCATGCTGGTCTCGATCGGTCTGATCGAGCTCTTCCGCACGATGAATGTCCTGTCGAACGCGCACGCCACCCTGGTCGCCCGCGACCCGGTCCCCGTGGTGCCCGAGACCGGCACCCGCGTCGCCTTCCTCACCTCCTTCGTGCCCGGCAAGGAGCCGCTGGAGATGGTGACGAAGACGCTGGAGGCGGCAGTCAGGATCCGCCACCGCGGCCTGATGCACGTCTGGCTGCTGGACGAGGGCAACGACCCGGCGGTGAAGGAAGTGTGCGAGCGCCTCGGCGTGCACCACTTCTCCCGCAAGGGCGTCGCGAGGTGGAACCAGGCCAAGGGCCCGCACCGCGCCAAGACCAAGCACGGCAACTACAACGCCTGGCTCGACGCGCACGGTGACGACTACGACTTCTTCGCCTCCGTCGACACCGACCACGTCCCCCTGCCCAACTACCTGGAGCGGATGCTCGGCTACTTCCGTGACCCGAACATCGGCTTCGTCATCGGCCCGCAGGTGTACGGCAACTACGACACCTTCGTCACCAAGGCCGCCGAGTCGCAGCAGTTCCTGTTCCACGCCCTGATCCAGCGCGCGGGCAACCGCTACGGCGCCCCGATGTTCGTCGGCACCTCCAACGCCGTACGCATCAGGGCGCTCAAGCAGATCGGCGGCCTGTACGACTCGATCACCGAGGACATGGCGACGGGCTTCGAGATCCACCGCGCCACGAACCCGGCCACCGGCAAGAAGTGGCGCTCGGTCTACACGCCCGACGTGCTGGCCGTCGGCGAGGGCCCGACCGCCTGGACCGACTTCTTCACGCAGCAGCTGCGCTGGTCGCGCGGTACGTACGAGACGATCCTCAAGCAGTACTGGAGGGGCTACGGCTCGCTGCCCGCGGGCAAGCTCTTCAACTACACCATGATGATCATCTTCTACCCGATGTCCGCCATGAACTGGATCCTCGCGGCGCTCAGCTGCGCGCTGTTCCTGGGCATGGGCGCATCGGGTGTCCAGATCGACCCGGCGATCTGGATGATGCTGTACGGAAACGCGTCCGCGCTCCAGATCGGCCTCTACATCTGGAACCGCCGCCACAATGTCTCCCCGCACGAGCCCGAGGGCTCCGGCGGTCTGGCCGGCATGGTGATGTCCGCGCTCTCCGCGCCGATCTACGCGCGCTCGCTGATGGACGCCGTACTGCGCCGCAAGTCCAGCTTCGTGGTGACGCCCAAGGGCGACTCCTCCAGCCCGGACACGCTGTTCGGGACCTTCCGGATCCACCTGTTCTTCATCCTGGTCTTCGGCGGATCCCTCGGCTCCTCCTTCTACTTCGGCCACAACCACCCCGCGATGATCACCTGGGCCACGCTCGCCCTGCTGATCACCGCGGCGCCGATCTTCGCCTGGCGCTGGACCATGAGCCAGGAGAAGAAGAAGAGGAAGAAGGGGCAGACCGCGCCACCGACCCCGACGGAGCCCCCGGCCGGTCCCCCGCCCGAGGCCCACGCACCACAGCAGAAGCCCACTTGGGCCTCCTCCGACCAGACCATGCAGATCGCCCTTGGGGGACGTAAGAAATGAACTACCGTCCGAGCCGCCGCACCCGCCGCCTGGCGATAGGTGCGGCGGTGGTGGTTGCGCTGGCGGGCATGAACGGACCCGCGCTCTACCGCTTCGGCTCCGAGCAGTACCACGACTACAAGATCAACCGGCCCGAGTACAAGGCGGAGAACGGCCACTGGGACTTCCTCGACGTCCCGGCCGAGTTCAGGATCAACACGATCCATGCCGCCCTGCTGCACACGGGCAAGGTGCTGCTGATCGCGGGCTCGGGCAACAACCAGAAGAACTTCGACGCCAAGAAGTTCCAGTCGGTGCTGTGGGACCCCGAAACCGGCGAGTACAAGATGATCCCCACGCCCAAGGACATGTTCTGCGCCGGGCACACCCAGCTGCCCGACGGAAAGCTCCTGGTCGCGGGCGGCACGAAGCGGTACGAGAAGCTCCAGGGCGATGTCACCAAGGCCGGCGGCCTGATGGTCATCCACAACGAGGACCCCGACGAGCCCAAGACGCTGCCCGCGGGCACCATCTTCACGGGCAAGAAGAACGGGAAGACGTACGTCTCCAAGGACCCGGTCCTCGTCGAGAAGGCCAAGAAGATCTTCGACAAGCAGACCGGCCGGTTCCTGCGCACGGAGGCGGGCCTCGGCCGGATCTACGTCGAGGCCAAGGCGTCCGGCAAGAAGTACGAGTCCGGTACCGAGGACAACTACCGGATCCACGGCCTCAAGGGCACCGACGCCAGGAACATCTACGGAATAGCGCAGAAGCTCGCGCTCGACAAGAAGGACTTCCAGGGCATCAAGGAGGCCTACGAGTTCGATCCGGTCGCGGAGAAGTACATCACCGTCGACCCGATGAACGAGGCCCGCTGGTACCCGACCCTGACGACCCTTCAGGACGGCAAGGTCCTGTCCCTCTCCGGCCTGGACGAGATCGGCCAGATCGTCCCCGGCAAGGACGAGATCTACGACCCCGTCACGAAGAAGTGGGAGTACACCGGGGTCATCAGGAAGTTCCCCACCTACCCGGCGATCTTCCTGATGAACAACGGCAAGCTCTTCTACTCCGGCTCGAACGCCGGGTACGGTCCGGCCGACGAAGGCCGTGACCCCGGTGTCTGGGATCTGAAGACCAACAAGTTCAAGAAGATCCCCGGCCTCAGCGACCCGGACAGGATGGAGACCTCGGCGACCGTACGGCTGCCTCCCGCCCAGGACGAGAAGTACATGGTCATCGGCGGCGGCGGCGTCGGCGAGTCCGAGAAGTCCAGCGAGAAGTCGCGGCTCGTCGACCTCAAGGAGAAGAACCCGCGCTTCAAGGACGGCGATCCGCTCGACCAGGGCACCCGCTACCCGAGCGCGTCGCTGATGCCCGACGACACCGTCCTGGTGACCGGCGGCTCCAACGACTACCGCGGCCGCGGCGGGTCCAACATCCTCCAGGCTCGGCTGTACGACGCCAAGACCGGCACGTACCGCCGCGTGGCCGACCCGGCGGTGGGCCGCAATTACCACTCCGGATCGCTGCTGCTCCCCGACGGCCGCGTCATGATCTTCGGATCCGACTCGCTGTACGCCGACGACGCCAACACCAAGCCCGGCGTCTTCGAGCAGCGCATCGAGATCTACACGCCGCCGTACCTCTTCAGGGACGCGCGGCCCACGATCACCGGCGGTCCGAAGACCGTCGAGCGCGGCGGTACGGCAACCTTCAAGTCGGCGCACGCCACGTCCATCAAGGACGCCAAGCTGATGCGGCCCAGCGCCGTCACGCATGTCACCGACGTGGACCAGCGGACCGTCGCGCTGGACCTGAAGAAGACAAAGGACGGCATCTCGGTCACCGTGCCGAAGAACCGGGCGCTTGTGCCGTCCGGCTACTACATGCTGTTCGTGACGGACGACCAGGGCACGCCCTCGGAGGGCGTCTGGATCGAAGTCCCGTAGCCGTAGCGGACGTACGCATACGGAAGGAGGGGCGCCCCGGCCGGGGCGCCCCTCCTTTTGCGTACCTGCCTACGTGCCTACCTGCGTACGTACGGACTACTTCGCGTTGCGGGCCAGTTCCAGCGCGTACTCCGGGTACCACTCGCCCGCCTTCGGGCCGCCCTTGCAGTCGCCGTCCGACTCACCGGGGCGCTTGATCCACAGGAACGCGTCGACCAGCTCGTCGCCGGTCTTGGTGGTCGGTGCCTCGCCGAGCGCGCGGCCCGGCGGGTTGCACCAGTTCTCCTCGGGGTCGCCCTCGGTGTAGGGGCCGTTGCCGTTGCGGCTGGTGTCGATGACGAAGGGCTTGTTGCCGATCTTCGGCGAGAGCTTTTTGCCGAAGTCCTTGCTCGCCTCGGTGGTCTGGAAGTTGGAGACGTTCACCGAGAAGCCGTCGGCCTCCGCGACGCCCGCCCACTGCAGCGGCTCGAACAGCGCGTCGGGGGTCTTCCACCCCGCGTTGCCCGCGTCGAGGTACACCTTGGCCTTGGGCTGCTGCTTCAGCCGCTTGATGGCGCCCTTGAGCAGGTCGTACCGCTCCTCGTGGAACTCCTCGGGCGTGCAGTTCTGTACGAGATGGAGCACCGCGTCCGGCTCCAGGATCACGGTGGCCGGGCGGTCGCCGATGCCCTTGGCAATCTCGTCGACCCACGCGCGGTAGGCGTTGCCGTCGGCGGCGCCGCCCTTGGAGAACTGGCCGCAGTCGCGGTGCGGGATGTTGTAGAGGACGAGCAGTGCGTCACGGTCGGCCTTCTGGGCCGCCTCCGTGAAGCCCTTCGCCTGGGCCTCGGCGTTCTCCGGGCCGATCCACTCGGCGGTCGGCTGCTCGGCGATCTTCCTGATCAGCCCGGCCTTCTCGTCGTCGCCCTCCTTGGCGTACGAGGCGACCTGCTTCGCGGCGTTCCCTTCCGGATTGACCCAGTACGGATCGCTGCCCTTCGGCTGCTGCTTCACCGGCGACTGATCGGCCGAACCGTCCCCATCACCCTCGGAGGAACAGCCCGCCAACAGCAGCGCAGCACCCACCGCGGCCACCCGGACACCCCAACGACGGCCGCTGTAACTGCCGTACATCCACTCCCCCTTGGTGCACTGAATCTGCGAGGACCGCCCGGCCCCTCCCCGGACACAACCGGTCGAAACCATCCTGACACAGGCGTACTCACTGCAACGAGCCGTCGCTTCTTCGTAGGCGAGCTGTTACAGCCACGGTCGGCAATCGCATGGTGACGTGGCGTCAAATAACCCCTAGGAACGGCAGCACGTCCGTTCTAGAGTGACCTTTCGAACCTTCGCACCTCCCGCGCCTGCGCCGGGCTTCTCCCGCAGCTCGCGCGCCCGCGGTCGAGGACCGGCCCGGTCGGCGGCTCCGGGGGGAGCGAGCCGTCGGCCGGGCCAGGTTACGGGCCCTGTTGACAGTGTCCGGCCATGGCTGGGACTCTCCCCAGGACAACTCCACACATCGAGGCGACGGTGGACAGGAACCCGGTGCAATCCCGGGACGGTCCCGCCACTGTGACCGTACGAGAAGGCGACAGCCCCCCCGTACGGAAGTCAGGAACTGACCCGTCGTCCTCCTGAAATGGGGCGTGGAAACCCCAGAAGGAGGCTCACCGGTATGTCTCTGCACACAGCGCAGCACACCGACACCGCGGCGGCAGCGTCCGCCACGACCACCACCCGCGACTGGCTGATTATGGCCGGTGCGGCGATCATCGCCGTGATCGCGCTCTACGCGGTCTTCATGGACAACGGCACGGTCATCTCGGCGACCGGCGACTACCTGCACGAGTTCTCTCACGACGGCCGGCACCTCTTCGGTGCCCCTTGCCACTGATCGGGGCCGTACGAACCATGTCCACACCTGTACTCCCCCTGCTCGGGCGCGGTCTGGCAGCGGGCGGGGCGGCCGGCCTTGCCGCCGGGCTCTTCTCGCTGCTCCTCGCCGAGCCGCTGATGGACCGTGCGATCCGCCTCGAAGAGGCGCGCTCGGCCAAGGAGCACGCGCACGAGGCGGCCGCCACGGCCGTCCAGCACCACGAGGAACTGTTCTCCCGCTCCACCCAGCACGTCGGCCTGGTCGTCACCGCTGTGGTGGCGGGCCTCGCCCTCGGCATCCTCTTCGCCCTCGCCTACGCCCTGGTCCACCGCCGCACCGCTCCTGGTGACCGGCCCTGGCCCCGCGCCCTGACCTTCGCCACGGCAGCCTTCCTCGCGGTATCGCTGCTGCCGGGCCTGCGCTACCCCGCCAACCCGCCCGGCGTCGGCGACTCCGGGACCGTCAACAACCGCCAGGCCCTGTGGCTGGCCGCCGTCGTGATCGGCGTCCTCGGCATGGTGCTGGCGTGGCAGATCTACGTACGTCTGGCGGACCGGTCCGTTCCGGTGCGGCAGATCGCGGTGGCCGTCACGGCGGTCGCCACGCTCGCGGTGCTCTTCGCGCTGCCGGGCAACCCGGACGAGGTTCCGGTGGCGGCGACGCTGCTGTGGGACTTCCGGATCCTGTCGCTGGCCTCGCACGCGCTGCTGTGGGCGGTGTTCGCGGCGGTCTTCGGGTCGCTGGGCCTGCGCGCGGCGGCCCGGACGGCTCCGGCACCGGCTCCCGGTTCGGCTCCGGTAGCGGCGTAACAGCGACTGATCAGCCCTTGGCCGCACCCGTGAGGTAGGCCGAGACCACCACATTCGCCGTGTAGGTGCGGGCTTTTCTGTCGTACGTGCCCCCGCAGGTGATCAGGCGCAGCTCCGCCCGGTCGCTCTGGCGGGGGCCGTACACCTTCTGCGGGTCGAAGCGTTCGCGGGTGAAGACCTGGACGTCGTCGATGGTGAACTCCAGGGTTTCGCCGCCGGTCCCCGTCACCCGGACCGTCTCGCCGGGACGGGCGGCGCTCAGGCCGTAGAAGACGGCCGGTTTGCTTTCGGTGTCGACATGGCCGACGAGCAGGGCAACGCCCGCAGCGCCGGGTCTGGTTCCGCTGCTGTACCAGCCGACCTTCGACGGCTGGCCGTACGGCGGCGGGTCCACGGCACCGGACGCGTCGAGGCCACGTGGCACGACCGGCGCCGTCACACCTATGGAGGCGACGTCGACCCGCCGCGGCACTACGCCGCCCTCGAAAGGGGTCTGCGCGGGAGGCAGCGGATCCCCGAGCGGGCGGCCGACGGCGGCGGCGTCACCGGTGGTGGGGGCCGAACTGCCGCCGGGCCCCTCGGTCGCGTCGCGGCCCCACACCCACAGCCCGAGCAGCAGCACCACCCAGGCGACGCCGGTCAGCAGCCGTCCGCCGTCGGCCGGGCGGCCCTCGGCGGACATGTCAGTCCCGGTCCGTCGTACGTCGGCGGCGTACGCTCCGGAACGCCACGGCCACGGCCGCCACGCCCGCCAGAACCAGGCCGATCACGGTGTGCCGCGTTCCCGGGCCCTCTTCCTCGACTTCTACAGCGGCCTGCTCGGACGTACCGCCGCCCCCGGCGTGCACGGGTGCGGTGGGCGTCGCCCCGGTGTGGTCCTTTGTGCGGTCCCCGGCGTGGTCGACGGCGGCCACGGTCACTGTGCCGCCGGCCCTCGGGCTGCCGTCCTGGCACTTGACCCGGACCTCGTAGTCCTTGGCCCGGGCGTCCGGCCGGATGCGGGCCTCGGCGAACAGGCCACCGTCCGCGGCCGGATTGAGACGGGCGGGCGCCGAGAAGGCCTCGGAGGTGCCGGTCGCCTGTTGGTCCTGGCATGCGTCGACCCGCAGGTCCACCTCCCCACCCGGCGCGATGGTGGACGGCGTGACGGTGATCCGGCCCCGGCCGTCGTCGGCGTGAGCGGCGGGCGCGGGAGCGATGACTGCCGCGGCCGCCGCCCCCGCACACAGAGCGAGCTGCAGTGAACGCATGGTGAACCTCCTGATACTCCGAAGATTCACGCCTTTGGCCGTTTTCGCATCCCCAGACGCCCGTCACTGCGCCGTACGGGCGCCCTCGGCCCCCTGCACGAGGGATGCGTCAGATGCGGTCGACGAGGTCCGCGATCGAGTCGACGACCGTCGACGGCCGGAACGGGTACCGGTCGACGTCCGCGGTCCCCGTCAGCCCGGTCAGCACCAGGAAGGTCTCCATACCCGCCTCCAGGCCCGCCAGGACGTCCGTGTCCATGCGGTCGCCGATCATCGCGCTGGTCTCGGAGTGCGCGCCGATCGCGTTGAGCCCGGTCCGCATCATCAGCGGATTGGGCTTGCCCGCGAAGTACGGGTCCTTGCCGGTCGCCTTGGTGATCAGCGCGGCAACGGCCCCGGTGGCGGGCAGGGGGCCCTCCCGGCTGGGGCCGGTCTCGTCCGGGTTGGTGCAGATGAAGCGCGCACCGGCATTGATGAGCCGGATCGCCTTGGTGAGTGCCTCGAAGCTGTACGTACGGGTCTCGCCCAGGACGACATAGTCCGGGTCGTGGTCGGTCAGGACGTAACCGATGTCGTGCAGCGCGGTCGTCAGACCGGCCTCGCCGATGACGTACGCCGTGCCGCCGGGCCGCTGGTCGTCGAGGAAGCGGGCGGTGGCGAGCGCGGACGTCCAGATGTTCTCGACGGGCACGTCCAGGCCCATGCGGGCGAGGCGTGCGTGCAGGTCACGGGCCGTGTAGATGGAGTTGTTCGTCAGTACCAGGAAGGGCCTGCCCGACTCGCGGAGCCGCTTGATGAAGGCATCGGCGCCGGGGATGGGCGTGCCCTCGTGGATGAGAACGCCGTCCATGTCGGTGAGCCATGATTCGATCGGCTTGCGCTCTGCCATGTGCCGGACTCCTGCCGTACGCAAAAAACGCTGGGGGGCGCCCGGACCACACCGTCCGGGCGCCCCCAGCCTAATCAGACCGCTGTGACCTTGACCCCGTCGATCACCCAGTACCAGTTGTTGCTGCCCGTGTAGCGGAAGCGGAAGCCGACGCTGGTGGCCCCGGACGGGACGTTCAGGGTCAGCGACTGGGGCTGCGAGATGACGTCCGCGGTGTACGACGTGACGGCGACCGGGGTGGCTCTGAAGGCTCTGGCCGGCTCTGGCTGCCCTCCTGGCGTTGAAGTGCTCTCTCGGATGACTCCGGGAGATTCCCACCTACCTTGCGGTGGCGGGCTTGACGCGCTTCGCGCGCCTGACGACTGCCCTCCCGGCAGCCGGGATCGCCACGAGGCCGATCCGGTACAGGTGCAAGACGTTCCGGGCTGCGTTGTGGTCGGCGTTGCCCGACCAGCCGCAGTCCGGGTTCTTGCATACGAACGTGGCCTGGCCCTCCCGGCTGCCGGGCGTGATGAAACCGCACGCGGAGCAGCGCTGGGAGGTGTGGGGGGCGGGGACCTTGACCAGGGTTCCGCCCCGGTGGGCGGTCTTGTACGTCAGCATGGTGACCGTGCGGCCCCACGCTTCTCCGCTGATGGAGCGGTTCAGCCCAGATTTCTGGGCGACGTTCTTCCCCGGCTCTTCGACCGTTCCCTTGGCGGACTTGACCATGTTCGTGATGGTGAGTGCTTCGACCACGACCGTGCCGTATGTGCGGGCGATGGCGGTGGTCGTCTGGTGCTGCCAGTCCAAGGCCCTGCGCTTGGCTTTCGCGCGGAGTCCTGCGATCTGGTCGTAGGTGTGCTTCAACCGGCGTGAGGTGCGCTCGCCCGCTGTGCGGTGCTGCTTGCGCTGGGCGGCACGCTGCTCAAGGCGCAGGAGCTTGGCCTGCTCCTGCTTGGTCAGCCACTCGCCGTGGTCGTAGGTTTCGCCGTCGGAGAGGGCGATGGGCACGGTGACGCCCACGTCGATACCGACCTCGGGACCGGTATGAGGCTCGGGTTCGGCTTCGAGGGCCTGGACACGGAAGGCGATGTGCCAGCCGAGCGCGTCCTTGACCAACCGTGCCCCGGTGATCCGGTTGTCGGTGTTGGCGTGCTTGCCTACGGGAAGGTCTTTGGTCCAGCGGAACCGGATGCGACCCACCTTCGGAATGTTGACCATGCCCCACCGGCGGTGCACGCGGGTAATGTTCAGGTCCCGGCCTTGCGGGATGTCCACGGACATCACCGTGCGGAACCGGGCCTTGAAGTTCGGGGCGTCGGCCCGGCCGTCCCAGCAGTTCTTCCACGCCTGGAAGTACGTCTTGAGTACCGCCTGCGCGGCCTGGGCAGGCAGCACGGCGAGGAAGTCGATGTCCTTACGCGCCTGGCGAATCGCGGCGTCCGCGTTCGCTAGCGTCCGCTTCTCCTTCGGCACCATCTGCCACCACGCATGGAGAAGATTCCACATCGTGCGGGCAGCGTGCGCCTGATCATCAGCCTTGACTGACAGGACAGGGGAGTGCCAGTCGGGCGCGATGCCCCAACTGCCGCTTCTCCAGCCGCCGTTCACCCATAGCGACCAACGTACTACAGTTGGTTTATGTCGCCAGGGGAAAGGCAGGGGGCTGGACCAGACCCGTTACCTTTGCGTGATAACGGCGACTGGTCCAGACCCTCGCAGGCAAGCTTGGCCGAATGGTTACCGGTCAGCTTCCGGTTGCCGACTTCCAGGCGTCGATGTAGTCGTCGAGGTTGGTGCCGATGTCGTTCCAGTCCGGCTCGAATACCTCAACTCCCTTGAGAATGCTCGCCAGTTCGGTGGCATTGGCGTCCGTGGCCTTGGTGTCCGTACGGGCCGGGAAGCCGCCGCCGATCTCGCTGACCTGCTGCTGGGCGCCCTCGGTGAGCATGAAGTCGAGGAGCTTCTTGCCGTTCTCTGTGTGCGGGGCCTTGTCGACCAGACCGGCGGCGTAGGGCAGCGCGAAGGTGGTGGGCCTGGAGCCGTCCTTCGCCGGGAACCAGATGCCGATATTCGGCATCGACTTCGACTGCGCGAAGTTCATCTGTACGTCGCCGTTGGCGACCAGGATCTCGCCCTTGTCGACCTTCGGGGCGAGCTTGGAGGTGGAGGAGGACGGGCCGACATTGTTGGCCTGGAGCTTCTTCAGGTACTCCATCGCCGGCTCCTTGCCACCGAAGTCGTGCATCGCCTTGATGACGACTGCGGTTCCGTCGCCCGCGACACCGGGCGTGGAGTACTGGAGCTTGTCCTTGTAGGAGGAGTCGAGGAGGTCCTCCCACGTCCTGGGGCTCTCCTTGAGCTCCTTCGTGTTGTGGATGAAGCCGAAGTAATTGTTGACGACGGAGGTCCACTTGCCGTCGGGCGCCTTGTCGGCGGAGGCGACCTTGTCGGCGCCCTCGGGCTCGTACGCCTTCAGCAGGCCCTTGGCGTCGGCCTGCTGGATGAAGGGCGGCAGGGTGACGATGACATCGGCCTGGGTGTTCGACTTCTCGCGGACGGCGCGCTGCACCACCTCGCCGGAGCCGCCCTCGACGTACTTCACCTTGATGCCGGTCTTCTTCTCGAAGTCCTTGAAGACCTGGTCGTACCAGCCGTCGCCGTTCTCGCCCTTGAGTCCGTCGGCGCTGTAGACGGTGACGACCTTCTCGTCGGAGGCGGCGGACGAGCCGCCGCACGCGGTGAGGGAGGAGGCGAGGGCGAGGCTGCCGGTGACGGCGGCGACCGTCTTGAGGGAGGTCTGCATGACGTTTCGTATCTCCTAGCGGTACGAGGCTTTGGTGCGGATACGGGAGACGGCGAGCAGCACGAGCAGCGTCGTCCCCATGAGGACCACGGCGACTGCCGATCCGGTGAAGAGGGAGCCGCGGTCGGTGGCCGTGAAGATCTGCACCGGGAGCGGCATCCAGTCCGGCGGGTAGAGCATCATCGTGGCGCTCAGCTCGCCCATGGACAGGGCGAAGCAGAGCCCGGCGGCCGCGTTGAGCGACGGCAGCAGGAGCGGGAGCTTCACCTTCCACAGGACGTACGAGGGGCGGGCCCCGAGGGATGCGGCGGCCTGCTCGTACATCGGGTCCAGCCGCAGGATGGCGGCCGAAACCGACTGGTAGGCGAACGCCGTGACAAGAACGGCGTGCGCGAGGATCACGATCCAGCGCGTGCCGTTGAGGAGGAACGGCGGCTGGGAGAACGCGACGAGGACGGCGAGACCGACGACCACGGAGGGGACGGCGACGGGCAGCATGAACAGCGCGTCGAGCAGTCGCTTGCCTCTGTTCTTCAGCGAGGCCGCGGCGAGGGCGGCCCAGGTGCCGAAGGTGAGCGCGAGCAGGCTCGCGGTCAGGGCGGTGACCAGGCTGGTGGTGAGCGCCTGCAGGGACTCTCCGCGTACGGCGGATGTGTAGTGCCCGGCGGTCGGGCCGGAGGGGAAGGCGCCGGACCAGTTGGTGGAGAACGACGCGGCGACGATGACGAACATCGGCAGCGCGAAGAGCGGAACGAAGAGGACGAAGAAGAGAACCCAGGCCGCCCACTTCCCCGTACGGCTATGCACCAACACGTCGGCTCACCACCCGGTAGAGGCTGTAAAGACCCACGGAGATCGCGATGTTGACGACGGCGACGACGCACGCGGCCGGGTAGTCGGACTCCAGGATCGCTTTGCCGTACACGAGCATCGGCAGGGTCGTGACGCCCTTCGCCCCGGTGAAGAGCACGATGCCGAACTCGTTCAGGCACATGACGAGGACGAGGGAGCCGCCTGCTGCGAGGGCGGGCAGTGCCTCGGGGAGGATCACCCGCCGGACGATCCGGGCGGGCCGGGCGCCGAGTGACGAGGCCACCTCCAGCTGCGCGGTGTCGAGCTGCGAGAAGGCGGCGAGGAGCGGCCGCATGACGAAGGGCGTGAAGTAGGTGATCTCGGCGAGGAGTACGCCCCATGGGGTGGTGAGGAAGTGGAAGGGCCCATCGGCGGCGCCTGTTACGTCGGTCCAGACGCCGTTGGCCATCCCGACCGTGCCGTAGATGAACAGCAGGGCGAGGGTGATCAGGAAGGACGGAAAGGACAGGAATACGTCGATGAACTTCGCGACCGCCTTGCCGCCGGGGAAGGGCACGAAGGCGATGACGAGGGCGAGTACGAAGCCGAGGACGAGACACCCGACGGTCGCCCCGACGGCCAGCCACACGGTGGTGCCCAGCGCCTCGCGAAACGCCTCGGACGCGAAGACCTCGGCGTACGGCTCGACGGACGTGCCGCCTGCGTCGGGCGAGAAGGACTGCTGGACGACGAGGGTGAGGGGGTAGAGGAAGACGAAGGCGAGAACGGCAATGGGCGGCAAGGCCCAGACCCAGCCGGGGACGGCACGGACGGTCGTGCGGCCGGGCACGGCGGGCCGTCCAGCATTGCGGCGCGCAGGGTGCGGGATCGTGGAGCGGTTGTCGATACCGGCGACGGGCGCCGACGGCGAGGTACCGCCCACCGGGGGACCCGCACCTTCCCCAATGCCCGCACGGGTGGTGCGGGGGCCGGAGGCCGGGCGCATTCCACCACCGCCCGCAGGCACACGATTCGCGCTAGCCATCGGACGACATCCCGCCCCCCAGCAACACCGCGTCCTCCGACGCGAAGTGCACCGTGACCTCCTCGCCCAGCGCCGGCGTCTCGCGCAGTTCGCGCAGGTCCGCCTTCAGGCGGTGGCCCGCCACGTCGACGTACAGCCGGTGCGTGGAGCCGCGCCACTGGACCTCGGCGATCGTGCCGCGCAGGGCGTTCGGGCCGTCGCCGAGGCCGACGAGGTGGGGGCGTACGCACAGGGTGGCCGTCGCGCCGTTCACCGCGCCGCCGGTGGCGACCTTCAGCGCCGTACCGGCGAAGGAGACGCCGGCGCCGTCCTGGCCGACCCTGACCGGGAGGAGGTTCGCGTTGCCGACGAAGGACGCGGTGAACTCCGTGGTGGGGCGCCGGTACAGCTGCTGCGGGGTGCCGCAGTCCTGGAGGCAGGCCTTGTCCATGACGGCGATACGGTCCGCGAGGGTCAGCGCCTCGACCTGGTCGTGGGTGACGTACAGGATGGAGACATCGGGCAACTCCCGGTGCAGGCGGGCGAGTTCCGCCAGCATGCCCGACCTGAGCTGCGCGTCCAGCGCCGACAGCGGCTCGTCCAGGAGCAGTACGCCGGGCCGGATCGCCAGCGCCCGCGCGATCGCGACGCGCTGCTGCTGGCCGCCGGACAGTTCGCGCGGGTAGCGCTTGGCGTACGACGCCATGCCGGTCATTTCGAGCGCCTCGGCGACCCGGCCGGGGATCTCGGACTTGGCCGCCTTCTGCGCCTTCAGACCGAAGGCGACGTTGTCCTCGACGCGCAGATGCGGGAAGAGCGCGTACTGCTGGACGACCATCCCGATGCCGCGCCGGTGCGGCGGGAGGCGGGTGACGTCGCGGTCGCCGATGAAGACCCGCCCCGACGCGGGCCGCACGAAACCGGCGACCGCGCGCAGGGCGGTCGTCTTGCCGGAGCCGGACGGCCCGAGGAGGGCCATGACTTCGCCGGGTTCGACGGTCAGGTCGAGCGAGTCGAGCACGGTGTTCCCGCCGTACGCGACCGAGACGTTGTCGAAGCGGATGCCGCTGCTCATCGCCCCTCCCTCGCCAGGAGATCCGGCAGCTCCTCGACGGAGCGGAGGATGTGCGTCGCGCCGTGCGAGGTGAGCCGGTCGGCGCCGTGCGCACCGGTCAGCACGCCCGCGACGACGCTCGCGCCGGAGCGGACGCCGCTGAGCATGTCGTACGACGTGTCGCCGGCGACCGCGATCTCCCGCACCCCGTCGGCCGCCCCGGTCCGCAGGAGCGCGGCGAGCACCATGTCGGGGTACGGGCGGCCGCGCCCCCCGGCGTCGGCCGGGCAGAGCGTCAGCTCGACCAGGTCCTGCCAGCCGAGCGCGGCGAGGATCGCGTCCTGCGTGACGCGGGCGAATCCCGTGGTCAGGACGGTGCGCCGGCCGTCACCGCGCAGCCTCTCGACGGCCTCGCGGGCGCCTGGCACAGGCGCGATGTGCCCGGCGTCGACGAGGCTGCCGTACGCCTCCTCGAAGGCGGTGTTGGCCTGCTGGGCCCTGGTCTCGTCGCCGAAGAGGTGCCGGAAGACGGAGATCTTGGACTCGCCCATGGTGGCGCGGACGTAGTCGAGCTTCTCGGCGTGATCGGCCGAGCCGGGCTCGACACCGAGGTGCTCGGCGGCGGCGCCGAAGGCCTGCTCGACGAGTCCGCCGTCGGCGACGGTGGTGCCGGCCATGTCGAGGACGACAAGCTTGATGCGGCTCATTCGGGTCACCAGTCCAGTTCGTTCGCGGTCTGCTCGGCGATGGCCGGGGAGCACGTCATGCCGCGCCCGCCGGGTCCGGTCACCAGCCACACCCCGTCGCGCACCTGCTGGCGGTGGACGACGCGGCTCGTGTCGGTGCACTGCGCGTACACCCCCGCCCAGCGGTGCCGGATCTTCGGCAGCGGCCGGCCGAGGAAGCCTTCGGCGACCCGGGTGACGTGTTCGTACGGCTCCTCGACGACGTCGAAGGCGAAGGGGTGCTCGTACTCGTGGGTGTCGCCGATGGTCAGCCCGCCGTCGCGGCGCTGGACCATGAGCAGCTGCATCTTGTGCGCGGCGGCGGCCGGTTCCTGGGCCTGCCCGGCGTTGAGGGCGTCGAGTGCCTCGCTCGCGTACGCCGGGTAGTAGCGGAAGCTGTCGGCGTCGGCGACAGAGGTGGTGAGGGCCTCACCGAGGGGCTCGGTCTGCATCATCTGGAGGCGGACGCGGCGTACGGGCAGATCGGGGACGAGCTCCTTGACGAGCCCGCCGAGCCAGGCGCCCGTACAGAGGACGACGGCGTCACCGGTGTGTACGTCGCCGTGGTCGTCGCGGACAGCGCTGCGTCCATTCCCCTTGGCCCCGACGACTTCGCGGACCTCGCGACCGCCGATGAACGTGTACCGCCCGGAGGCCAGCAGGGCTTGTTTGAGGGCGAGTTGGGCGGTGCGGGGCTCGACGGCCGCGTCGCGCTCGCACCACAGGGCGGCTTCGAATTCACCGCGCAGGGCGGGGTTGACGGTGCGCGCTTCGCCGGCGGTGAGGAGCTTGTAGCCGCGGGCGGAGGCGTCGGGCCGGGTCAGCGCGGCCTCGGCGACGGCCAGTTCGAGGTCGTTGCGTACGGGGGTCAGCGAGCCGATGGCCCGGAAGCCGAGCCCTGGCACGCGCCGCCCGATGCCCTCCCACAGCTCGCGGGCCCGGAGAGCAGTCTCCAGCTCCTCGCCACCTGCGCGCCCGCTGACCCATATCTGGCCGAAATTGCGCAGGCTGGCCCCGCGGGCTTCGGTCTCGCGCTCGATCTGGACGACCTCGTGGCCGCGTTCCACTGCGTGCCAGGCGTGCATGGTTCCTACGACGCCGGCTCCTACGACTATGACTCTCACGGCGGCCACGGTCCTGGGGGCGAGTGGCGCAAAACGATCCGCCCGGCAACGACACGGTGAACAGCCACCCAAGGATGGACCAGACCCGTTATATTTTCGTTATCGAATTGCTCCGGCCCCCTCCGTGCGTCGGGCCTAGCCCCAATACCAGTGACTTAGTGGTCCCAGACTCGTGGGACTTTGATCGGTGGGTTGCTGGGGGTGGTGCGGTAGGGCGGCGCGAGCGCGACGGCTTCAGCTGACGCGCGGGTGGGCCGGGGCCAGTGTCGGTGCTCCTCACGTTTGACTCCGAAGCCGGACATCTTGCGTTTGATGACGCGTGGGTTGGAGCGTCGGCGGCGGGTGGGCAGGAGACGCCGGGCTATCTC
>NZ_JAGGPB010000053.1 GCF_018614055.1 Streptomyces sp. ISL-98 | reverse complement strand
AATTATCAGACAGGCCTTAGGCCGGGTTGCCCGCGTGCGTCAGTGTCTCCCAGGCGACGAAGAGGTTGTTGGACCCGGCGGGCCGCTGCTGCTCGGTCAGCCGCTCGGTGCTGGTCATCGTGTATCCCATGCGGTTGTGGAGCGCGTTGAAGCCGACCTCGGTCACCGGGCCCAGCTTGTCCTTCAGGCTGCCGCCGCACAGCGACGAAGGAACCGGCTCCCCCAGCTGGTACTTGGCGTGGAAGCCCAGCGCGTGCCGCAGCCGGTCGGCGACCTCCGGGTAGAGGTCCTGCCCCTGGATTCGGCTGGTCTCGGCTATGTGCGAGATCGCCGAGAGGCCGTATCCGGTGTGCGTGAGGTCGCGGCAGGTCTCCTGGCTCAGCCCGTTGGTGAAGGTCGTCTGCCCCTGCCAGTACTTGATGATCTTCTCGCGGGTGTCGAGGTTGCTCCCGGGAGCGGTCTTCGGCAGCGCACCGTCGCTGTTCAGGTAGATGTACGCGGGCACCCGCCCACGGAATTTCGCGACCGCCTTGTCGTACGCCGTGCGGTCCTCCAGGAAGACGGCGATCCCGATGGCGGCCTCCGTCATGCTCAGCTCCCAGTTGCCGTTGGAGTGCGAGCCGTTGATGACCTCGGGAAGGTAGACCGTGCGCAGCATGGTGGCGAAGCGCCCGGAGTTCGGCCAGCCGCCGGTGTAGGTGTACTTGATGATCTCGGCGGCGCGCGGCCACGAGGAGCCCGCCCACCCCGTCTGCAGCGGAGCGTTGGAGTTGGTGTGGTCCTTGATCACGGCCGACCAGGCGTCCATGATCTCGACCGATTTCCTGGCGTAGCGGGCGTCACCGCTGATGTGCCAGGCCAGGGCGAGTGTGTACGCCGCGATCGCGTCCTCGCGCTCGTCCGTACAGCCGTAGTTGGGGTTCGAGTACGAGCCGCATTCGACGACCGCACGCGGCTTGGGGGTGCGTGACAGCGAGGCGTACTTGCTGGCCAGCATCTGGTCGTACGCCCCCTTCCAGGGCTGCGCACCGGCCCGCACCTTGTCCCGTACGAAGTCGAGTTGCGGGCGGCTGACGAGGACGCCGGGGTGGGTGAACGCGGTGGGCGCGGCGGCAGCGGCCGGCGTGACGCGCTCCGCTCTCCCGGCGGAGGCCGGGGCCATGAAGGCCGCTCCGATGAGGCCGGCCAGGGCGGCGGCGAGGACGAGGACGCGGGGGACGGATCCGGGACGCATGGGGGGCTCCATTCAGGTACCTGAACATGGGGTGAAATGGTGAACCCTGCAATGAGTGAGGAACCTAAAGGCGTCTCATGGACACGTCAAGAATGAGTGCTCAGTGAACGAACTGAACGAAGTAACGACGTAACGACGTAAACGAAGGGGCCCGGCACCCTTCGCAGGTGCCGGGCCCCTCAGGACCGCCTCACGCCAACTCACAGCGTCAGCGCATCAGTACGCCCGCGCCCTCCCCCGTCGCCCCGGTGGGCAGCGCCACCAGCCCCAGATCCGCGTTGTGCGCCAGCAGCGGGTGCGCCGGAAGGATCCGCACCGTGTACCCGTAGGGACCTGTGCGGTCGAGGGCGAGCGGGCCCTCGTACACCCAGCGGCCGTCCAGGTCGGGCCCGCTCGCGGGCTTCAGCGGAAACGGCTGCGCGTCGCCGATCGCATCGTCCGGGTCGACCCGTCCCGCGACCGCCTGCACCTCCACGTCCTCCGGCTGCAGCGGCCCCAGCGCCACCCGCACCCGCAGTCCGAGCGTCGAGCCCAGCTCCGCGGTGCCGTTGACGGCGGTGGCCGCCGTCGCCTCGACGTGGTCGACCGTGACCCGTGGCCAGCCGGCGCGCACCCGGGCCTTCCAGGCCGCCAGTTCCCTCGCGGTGTCGGGTCCGAGGGAACGGTGCGCCTCGGCGGCCGGGGCGTACAGCCGCTCGACGTACTCCCGCACCATGCGTCCCGCCAGCACCTTCGGGCCCAGGGTTGCGAGGGTACGGCGGACCATTTCGATCCAGCGCTCGGGCAGCCCGTCCCGTCCCCGGTCGTAGAAGCGCGGTGCGACCCGCTGCTCGATCAGCTTGTACAGCGCGTTGGCCTCCAGGTCGTCGCGCCGGTCCTCGTCCTGCACCAGGCCGGAACCCGTGCCCGGACCCATGCCCGGAGCCGTGCCCGGCCCCGTGGCCGCATTGGCCGGGCCCGCCGGGCCGGCGCCCCCTCCCACGCCGTCGGCGGTCGGGATGGCCCAGCCGAAGTCCGGCTCGAACCACTCGTCCCACCAGCCGTCGAGGACGGACAGATTCAGGCCACCGTTCAGCGCGGATTTCATCCCGCTCGTCCCGCACGCCTCAAGCGGCCGCAGCGGATTGTTCAGCCACACATCGCAGCCGGGGTAGAGCTTCTGCGCCATCCCCATCCCGTAGTCCGGGAGGAAGACGATGCGGTGCCGCACCCGCGGATCGTCCGCGAACCGCACCAGCTCCTGCACCAGCCGCTTGCCGCCGTCGTCCGCGGGATGGGCCTTGCCCGCCACCACGATCTGGATGGGCCGCGTCGGATGCAGCAGCAGCTCCATCAGCCGGTCGCGGTCCCGCAGCATCAGCGTGAGCCGCTTGTACGAGGGGACGCGCCGCGCAAAGCCGATGGTCAGGACGTCCGGGTCCAGTACGCCGGAGATCCAGCCGAGTTCCGCGTCCGCGGCGCCGCGCTGCCGCCACGATGCGTACAGCCGCTCCCGTACCTCCAGGACCAGCTGTTCGCGCAGGGTGCGCCGCAGGTCCCAGATCTCGGCGTCCGCGATGTCGGCGACGGTGTCCCAGCGCTGGGATCCGCCGACCGACAGGGCGTCCTCGGTGCGGGTGGCGCCGATCTGGCGTGCGCCGAGCCGGAAGACCTCCGGCGCGACCCAGGTCGGTGCGTGCACGCCGTTCGTGATCGAGGTGATCGGCACCTCTTCGGGGTCGAATCCCGGCCACAGGCCCGAGAACATGTCGCGGCTGACCGCGCCGTGCAGGGTGGAGACGCCGTTGGCGCGCTGGGCGAGCCGCAGCCCCATCACGGCCATGTTGAAGAGATTCGGCTCGCCGCCCGGGTACGTCTCCATACCGAGCTGGAGGATGCGTCCGACGTCGACGCCGGGCAGCTCGCCGTCGTCCCCGAAGTGGTGCGCGACGAGCTCGCGGTCGAAGCGGTCGATGCCCGCCGGTACGGGCGTGTGCGTCGTAAAGACGGTCCCGGCCCTCACCGTCTCCAGCGCGGGCTCGAATTCCAGCCCCTGGACGGCGAGTTCGCTGATCCGCTCCAGGCCGAGGAAGCCGGCGTGCCCCTCGTTGGTGTGGAAGACCTCGGGCGCGGGATGGCCGGTCAGCCGGCAGTACGCCCGCACGGCCCGCACACCCCCTATTCCCAGCAGCATCTCCTGCAACAGCCGGTGCTCGCTGCCCCCGCCGTAGAGCCGGTCGGTGACGTCGCGCTCCCCGACCGCGTTCTCCTCGACGTCAGAGTCGAGCATCAGCAGCGGTACGCGTCCGACCTGCGCCTGCCAGATGTGCGCGCGCAGCGACCGCCCGCCGGGCAGCGCCAGTGCGACCTGGCTGGGGGTGCCGTCGGCCTCCCGCAGCAGGGAGACCGGAAGTTCGTTCGGGTCGAGTACGGGATAGTGCTCCTGCTGCCAGCCGTCCCTGGACAGACTCTGCCTGAAGTATCCGTGCCGGTAGAGCAGGCCGACCCCGATGAGCGGTACGCCCAGGTCGCTGGCGGCCTTGAGGTGGTCCCCGGCGAGAATGCCGAGGCCGCCCGAGTACTGCGGGAGGGCGGCGGTGACTCCGAATTCGGGTGAGAAGTAGGCGACGGCGGCGGGCAATCGGGTGTCGGGCGACTGCGACTGGTACCACCGGCGGCCGCGGAGGTAGTCGTCCAGGTCGTCGGCCGCTGCGGTCAGTCTGCGCAGAAAGCGCCGGTCTGCGGCCAGCTCGGCCAGCCGCCCGGCAGGTACGGCCCCGAGCAGCCGTACGGGATCACCTCCCGCGGCCGCCCAGCCGTCGGGGTCGACGCTCTGGAACAGCTCACGGGTCTCGGTATGCCAGGACCACCGCAGATTGCGGGCCAGGTCACTGAGCGGTTGGAGGGATTCGGGAAGAACGGGGCGCACGGTGAATCGACGAATGGCCTTCACGTGTTCCACCTTCGCAGGGGACAAACGAATCGGGTCGGACGCACGACGGTGTGCTTCCGGCCTTCCCCCCGACGGTAGTGCCACCCCGCCCCCGCAACCACGGCGCACGGCGGGCGCTCGCGGTGGCAGACCTGCCCCGCGAGCGCCTCATGTGTGATCAGCGCACCGCGTGCGGCAGTACGTCGTACGGAGAGCCCAGATTCACCGTCCCGGGGTCGAAAGCCCCGGTGGCGGCGTACTTCCCGGCGATGGCCGCCAGCTCGTCGGCCGGGATCACCTCGTCGATGTCGGCGAACCCTCCGGGTGCCCGCTCGTGCGCCAGACTGATGACGACCTCCGGTCCCAACTGCCGGTTGGAGCACTGCAGTTCGGTCATCGCGGGCCTGCGCCCCGCCTCGTACACGGCAAGCGCCTCGGCCGGGTCCGTGTGCGTCGCCATGGCGTGGGCGAGCGCGCGGGCGTCGACGATCGACTGGGTGGCTCCATTGGAGCCGATCGGGTACATGGCGTGGGCGGCGTCGCCGATCAGCGTCGTACGGCCGTGGGTCCAGCGCTCCAGCGGGTCGGTGTCGACCATCGGGTATTCGAACGCGCCGTCGGCGGCCAGCAGGACCTCGGGGACGCTGACGCCGTCGAATACCCAGCCGTCGTAGTGGTGGAGGAACTTGGTGACCGGCACCGGCCTGTTCCAGTCGCCGCGCGAGGCGTCGTCGATGGAGTCGGCAGGCATCGCGAGGGCCCAGTTGACCAGCACTTCGCCGGTCTCCGGGTCCGGTTCCGTCATCGGGTACACCACGGCCTTCTGCCGGTCGGAGCCCGCGATGAACATGAACGTACCGGCCCGGTCCTCCGGCATCCGGGAGGTGCCGCGCCACACCAGCATGCCGTTCCACGGCGGCTCGCCCTCGTCCGGATTGAGCGCGCGGCGGACTGTGGAGCGGATGCCGTCGGCGCCGATCAGTACGTCGGGCTCCAGGGCGGCGCGGCCGCAGGTGCCGCGGTCGCGGTGCTCCAGGTGTACGCGGGCACGGCCGTCCGCCAGCATGGAAAGGCCCGACAGGCGTACGCCGCCGACGATGGCGGAGGGCCCGATGCGTTCCCGTACGGCATCGGCCAGCGCCAGTTGCAGGTTGCCGCGGTGGATCGAGAGCTGGGGCCAGTCGTAGCCGGCGCCGAGGCCGCGGGGCTCGCGGGATATCAGGCTGCCGGTGCAGTGGTAGTAGCGCAGTTCACGGGTGCGTACGGACTGTGCTTCGAGGTCGTCGAGCAGCCCGAGTGCGTCGAGTTCGCGTACGGCGTTGGGCATGATGTTCAGCCCGGCGCCGACCGGTTGGATCTCGCGCGCCGCCTCGACCACGGTGATCCGGTCGAAGCCGGCCGCGTGCAGGCTCAGGGCGGCGGTGAGCCCCGCGATGCCGCCTCCGGCGATCAGAATGTGCGTCATGGGGGAAGCCCTTCGCCCGGTCAGGCGGCCGGAGTGCGCGGCCGTTCGGTGGCGCGGCGCACCAGCGTCTCGTTGTCCCGGGTCAGGTCGAGTACTGAGCGCAGGAGTTCGATAGGGGCGCCGCCGCTGCCCACCTCGTACAGCCGTACCTCCTCGCTGTACGCCTTGCGGGCGATGCCGATGTGGCGGGCGCGGAACGTCTTGAGGATGCGCAGCACCCGGGCGAGCGAGACGGCCGACGCGGCCAGTTCGGGGGGCAGCCTGTCCACGGTCTCCCAGCTGATGGCGGCGGACAGCTTGGAGATGGCGGAGGTGCCGCCCTTGTGCGTGGCGTGGAATTCGCGCCACGACGGCAGGCTGTACTGCACGGATTCGGCGAGGAACTCGTCGTACTGCGGACTGGTGTGGTCGCACTGCCACAGCGTCAGGTCGATCGGCCACAGCGGGACCTGGGCGGCCGCCGGGCCGAGATAGTCGCGGCCCGCTACGTCGATCTCCTCGAAGTACGGGCGCAGGACCTGGGCGAAGAAGACCGGCGAGACATTGGCGACGGTGAAGTCGATGGAGTCGACCATCGACTGGACGTGCTGGGCGGTGCGGTCGAGGGCGAGCGAGAAGCCCGGTTCGTGCGGCTCCAGGCGGGCCAGCGCCGCACACGTGTCCAGCGAGGCGGCGAGGCTCGGGAAGACCATGCGGACCGCGTCCTGGAGGTTGCCCTCCATCTCCTCGCCGGTGTACATCCGCTGGCGTGCGCCGATGGGGTTCCACGTCGTGTAGTGGTGCACAGTGTCGCGCGGCACCATGTCGGTACGCCGCCCCAGCGCCTCCAGGACGGTCAGGGCTTCGGGGACCACGGCCAGCGGTTCGGTGCCGTGCCGCTTGAGCGAGCCGAGGATCATGCCGAGGTCGCGCATCGCGGCGAGCGACTCGACGACGCTCCACTGGGCGACGGTCCCCGAGGTCGGCAGGAGGGTGCGCAGGGCGACGGTGAGCGCGGCCACGTCGGCGTCGCGGTTCATCGCGGGCAGTACGGCGAGCAGCGGGTCGGCGGCCAGTGGGTCCGCCTCGCGTATCTCGGATATCCGGTAGCGCGGTTCATTGCGCGCATCGAGGCCGGGCGATGCGAGAACCGGCGATGCGAGGCCGGCTGATACAAGGCCGGCCACGGCATGGCCGGTCGCATTCCTCAGGTGCATGGTCATGGCGAAGTCCCCCTCGGACAATGGGTTCGGTGGATGCAATGCGGTGGTGCGCCTGGCCGGACCAGCCAGTTCGTCCCGTACACCGGGCCGCTCCACCGCAGCGGAGCGCAGGCAGCGGAGGCGATGTGCCGTCCGCCCCCGTCTCACTTCACGGCGTCTCCCACTCGCGCCGGTTCCGCGGGGAGTACCGCGGGGGCCGGGAGGCGCAGCCGGACACAGAGCAGGGCGGCAGCCCCTGCGAAGGCGGCGCCGACGAGCAGAGCGTCCCTGAAGCCCGCGGTGGCGGCCGTGACGGCGGCGCTTCCGGAGGCGTCGGTGACGGCGGTGGCAACGGCGACGAGGACGGCGAGGCCGAGCACCGAGCCGAACTGCTGGCTGGTGTTGATGAGTCCTGAGGCGAGCCCGGTCTCCTCGGGCGCCGCTTCGGCCGTGGCGGCCACATTGGTGGTGACCATGACCAGCGGCAGGGCGACGCCGAGCAGCAGGCTCGGGGCGAGGACGGTGGTGAAGAAGGTGCCTTCGGCGGCGAGCGCGAGGGCCAGCCAGAGCGTCCCGGCGAAGAGCAGTCCGAAGCCGAGCGTCATCGTGGACCGCAGTCCGATCCTGGCGATGATGCGCCCGCTCTGCGGCGCGGTGACGACGACGACCAGCGACAGCGGCAGCAGGCCGAGCCCGCCGATCAGCGGCGAGTAGCCGAGGACGCTCTGGAGGTACAGGCTGACCAGGAAGAACATCGGGAAGAGTGCCATCTGGGCGAGCGCGCTCAGCAGATTGGCGAGCCGCAGCGCGGGCCTGCGCAGCACGGCGGGCGGCACCAGCGGGCGTGCGATTTTCCCTTCGAGTACGGCGAAGGCGACGAGCAGTGCCAGTCCAGCGCCGCCCGCGGCGAGCGTGCGCGCACTGGTCCAGCCCGCCTCGCCCGCGCCGACCAGGGCGTAGGCGACGAGGCCGAGCCCACCGGTGGCGGTGAGCGCGCCGCCGAGGTCGAAGCCGCCCTCGGCGGCGCGCGTACCGCCGTCGAGGAGGCGCAGGGCGAGTACGCCGAGCAGCAGTCCGACGAGCACATTGAGCCAGAACGTGGAGCGCCAGCCGAGCAGGTCGGTGAGGACCCCGCCCATGACGGTGCCCAGTACGCCGCCGAGTCCGCCCATCGCGGCGAAGGCGCCGAGCGCCTTGTGCCGCCCGGGCCCGTCCGGGAAAAGGATGAGCAGCAGCGCGAACGCGGCCGCCGCGGCGAGCGCCGCGCCCACGCCCTGGACGGCGCGGGCGGCGATCAGCGCACCCGACGACTGGGCGAGCCCGCCGACGGCGGATGCCGCGGCGAGCAGGCCCAGACCGGCGGTGAACAGCCGCCGGTGGCCGAGGAGATCGGCGGTGCGCCCGCCGAGCAGCAGCAGCCCGCCGAAGGTGATGAGATAGGCGTTGGCCACCCAGGACAGTCCCGCCGAGCCCGAGCCGAGGTCCTCGCCGATCGACGGCAGCGCGACGTTGATGATCGCGGTGTCCATGATCAGCAGCAGCTGGGTGGAGGCGAGCAGCGCGAGCGCGGCCTTCGGAGAGCCCTTCACAGCGCCGAGCGCTCCCCGGACGTCCCGCCGCCCAGCGTGTAGCCGTCGAGACAGGCTTGCGCGAGGGACTCGCACGCGCCGGTGTCGCCCTCCCACGCCTGCTGCATCAGGTAGATGTGCGGGGCGCCGTGGTAGAAGCGCTCGTACTGCTCGTGGCGTCCGGCGAACTCCGAACCGAGCGCGTCCCAGGCCAGCTTGAGCAGCTTGATCCGGTCCTCGGCGGGGTGTCCGGGCGAGCGGATGTACTTCTTGACGAGCGGCCCGATCTCCGGGTGCAGCAGGTCCTCGGCGGAGGCGGGCAGCTGGATGACACCGCCGCCGGCGAGCATCTTGATCTCCTGCACGGCCTGCGGGTAGAGCTCGCCGGCCATGATGCGCTGCGCGAAGGAGATCTCCTTGCCGGGCTTCACGCCGTGCCCGCCCTCGACGCTCTCATACGACGCCTCAGCGGCCAGTACGAACGCCTTGGCCTGGGCGACCTTGCCCATCAGCCGACCGATCGCCTGGGTGACGGGCGGCAGCTTGTAGGTGTTGTTCGCCCTGGTCATCAGGATCGCGACGCCGGTGAGGAATTCCAGCTTGGTCCAGAAGCGGGTCGCGGCCTGGTGGACGAAGTTGACGTACGCCGGGGTCTGCCACCACATCGCGAAGCTCGCGTCGACATTGCGGTACGCGAGGACGTTCTCCCACGGTACGAAGACGTCCTCGCAGACCAGCAGGGCGTCGTTCTCGTCGAAGCGGGAGGACAGCGGGTTGTCGAAGACGCTGCGCGCCTGCGCCTCGTACGACGTGCGCGACAGGAATTTCAGGCCCGGGGTGTCGATCGGCACGGAGAAACACACGGCGTGCTCGATGTCCTGCGGGGCGAGCGGCTCGATGGTGCCGACGATGACCTCGTTGCCGAAGAGGGCGCCGGTGCCGATCATCTTGGCGCCGCGTACGACGATCCCGCCGTCCCGCTCCGCGACGACGCGGACCACCAGGTCGGCCTCCTCCTGCTCGGAGGCGGACTTGGTCCGGTCGATCTGCGGGTTGGTGATGGTGAACGTCGGGTACAGGTCGCCCTCGGCGAGCCGCCGATGGTAGGCGAGGGCGTTCGGGGCACCGTCGAAGCTGTCGGTGGTGAACGTCTGCGGCAGGGCGGCGAAGCCCGCCGCGCCGCCCGCCATGTAGTCGGGCGTACGGCCCAGGAAGCCGAAACTGGCTTCCGCCCACACCTTGTACGCCTTGCGCCTGGCGACCAGGTCCTCGTACGACTCGGGGACCGCGAACGCGCGGTGCACGCCCTGCGAGGTGAGCACCGGCGTGTGCTCGGAGTCGTGGGCGAGGTCGTAGAGGCGGGCTATGGACCCCGCGGTGTTGCGGAAGGCGGGGTGCTGGGTGACGTCCTTGATCCGCTCACCGTCGAGCCATATTTCTCGGCCGTCTCGCAGCGATTCCAGATAATCCTGACCGGACCTTGTCACCTTTTCTCCTCATGCGGAACGGCACTGCCGCTGCCGAGACTGTCGGCCCGCACCCACCTGCGGCAATGAACGACCGTCCAGCCGGACTTATGAACCAGCCACACAATCCGGCCAGCAACGCCGAGGTCACTGGTCTAGGCCGTACGGCCGGCGGCGAGCCGGTACTCGCCCGGCGTCGTACCGAACCACTTGCGGAAAGCGAGATGGAAGCCGACGGAACTCTGGTAGCCGACCCGCTGCGGCACCGCAGACTGGGCCACCGTCGTCTCCCCGAGCAGCCGCGCCGCCTCCTGCATCCGACGCCCGGTCAGATGCTTGGCGGGCGCGTCTCCGACGAGCTTGCGGAAGGCGGCCGTGAACGCGGACCTGGACATGCCGACCTCGCGGGCCAGCGATTCGATGGTCCACGGCTCGGCGAATCTGGTGGCGATGACGACCATGGCCCTGCTGATGCCCGCATGGCGCAGGACGGGCAACGCCGAGGGATTGTCGGCCAGTTCGCGCAGGAGCGGTCGCAGCGCGAGCACCAGCGCCATCTCGAAGGCGCGCAGCGTGATCAGCCGGTCGCCGGGCCCGACGGGCCGGTCGGGGGCGGCGAGCAGCTCCAGCGTGTCACGGAGCAGCGGCTCCGCGGCGACCTGCGGCCCGTCGAGCACCAGCGCTCTGGGCAGCGCTTTGTAGAGGCCGGTGGCGGCGCTCGCGTCGTAGTGCAGCCCGGCGCAGAGCAGCCTGCTCTCGGGCCCGGTCCCGTCGATCCTGATCTCGCCGGACGTGCCGGGCTGGCGCTCGGGGAGTACGGCCTTGAGCGGCACGCCCTGCCGGTCGGGCCGGTCGGAGAGCCGGTGCGCGGTGCCGGTAGGGAAGACGATGAGGTCCCCGGCGCTCAGTTCGACGGGGGTCTGGTCGTCGCCGCTGATCCAGCAGCCGCCCTCCACTATGTAGTGGAGTACGGCGCAACTCTGCTCGGCGTCGCCCTCGATGGCCCACGGCCCGCGGACATGCCAGCGACTGTCGAAGACTCCGGTGAGGCGGAGGGGCTTCAACAGCTCGCTGAGCAGATCGTCTCCTTCTCGTTCCATGGCGTCCATTGGACGATCCCTCAACCCCCGCCCCGGTTTGTTAATTGATCGGCCGAAGCCCCCGCCGCCAGCCTTGAAGGGCCTGTCACGGCAACAGCCACACCCTATCGAAGGGCTCTACAGACACATGTCCGATCACATGCCGATGCGCGTCGCGGTCGTGGGGGCGACCGGCTTCCAGGGCGGCGCGGTAGCCCGGCTGCTGGCCGAGCGGAACCACCGCGTCCGCACTTTGACCCGTAAGCACGAGACGGAGCGCCCCGACATGCCGGGCGTCTCCTTCGCCTCCGGCGACCTCGCGAAGGCGGCCGACGTACGACAGCTCTTCGAGGGCGCCACCCATGCCTCGGTGGTGATGCCGCTGGTGTACGACGCCGGGACGGTCAGGACGTACGCGCAGCACATCACGGACGCGGCGCGCGAGGCCGGGCTGAAGCGGCTCGTCTACAACGCCAACACGCGCATCCCCGAGGCCTCCACCAATGTGGCGGCCTTCGAGACCCGCCGGCTGGCCGAGACGGTGCTGCGGGAGGGGCTGCGCGAGAGCGGCGTGGAGCTGGTGGTCCTGCGGCCGCCGGTCTATCTGGACAACCTGTTCAGCCCGTGGAACGGCCCGGCGCTCACGAAGGAGGGCGTACTCGCCTACCCGCTGCCCGCCGACACCCGGACCGCGTGGCTCTCCCACCGCGATCTCGCCGAGGCGGTGTACGCGGCGCTCACCGCGGACGGCGTCGCGGGCCGCACGCTCGACATCGGCGGCTCGCAGAGCCTGACCGGCGACGAGCTCGCGGACGCGTTCGCCGAGGGCCTCGGCCGGGAGGTCCGCTACCTGGCACTGCCGCCGCACGTGTTCGAGGAGGGCCTGGCCCGGGCGATCGGCGCGGAGGCGGCGGCCGGTGTGGCGGGGATCTACCACTACATGGCGAGCGGCGCGGGCCCCGACCTGATGGCGGGCGACGGAGGCACGTCCGCCGAGGCGCTCGCGGTGAAGCCGGCACCGGTGGACGAGTGGGTGGCACGGCAGCCGTGGCAGATCTGGACGGACGACGCGGACGCGGAGGGCGCAGCGACCGACGCGTCGTAGGCCGCCCGCGGCGCTTTCCCCCCGGACGCCCTGAGAATCTCCCAACTCCACTGCCCGCCCGCGCAGTTGTGTAACGACCGCGTCCGCCGCCAGGCAAAAAAGAAACCGGCCCCGCCAAAAAGGCGGGGCCGGTTTCTTGCCATAACCATTACGCGCAAGTAGTTAACAAAGCACCGGATTGCCCACCCGTACACCAAGGGAAGGCTCCCCCGGTACGCACGCCCGCGCGCCCCAAAAGTCGGTCCACCCGAGTGAACGTGGACAGGAGCGGTCATGCCCGCAGCCCGCCATTCTCCAACGGAGCAGCTAAAAAGGACAGACCCTAAGAAAGCCCTCAAACGCGAACCGCGGTCGCCCGCGGTCGCACAGCCCCCAGGTGAGCCAATGATCGGTCGCATCCCCGTCCTGGACGTACGCCCCGCCGTCGACTGCGGCAGAAGGCCCGCCAAGGCGGTGGCCGGTGAAACCTTCGAAGTCACCGCCACCGTCTTCCGCGAAGGCCACGACGCTGTAGCCGCCAATGTCGTCCTGCGGGACCCCGCGGGCCGCGAGGGCCCCTGGACCCCGATGCGTGAACTCGCCCCGGGCACCGACCGGTGGGGCGCCAGTGTGACCCCGGTCGCCGAGGGGCGGTGGACGTACGCCGTGGAGGCCTGGAGCGACCCGGTCTCGACCTGGCGGCACACCGCCCGGATCAAGATCCCGGCGGGCCAGGACACCGAGCTCGTGCTGGCGGAGGGCGCCGAGCTGTACGAGCGCGCCGCGTCCGGAGTTCCGAAGCGCGACGGACGCGAGGCCGTCCTGGCCGCCGTCGACGCACTGCGCAACACCAAGAAGCCCCCCGCCGCCCGCCTCGCCGCGGCACTGTCCGCCGAGGCCGATGCCGCCCTGGCCCGCCACCCCTTGCGCGAACTGGTCACGTCGTCCGCTCCCTTGCCCCTGCTCGTCGAACGCGAGCGCGCGCTCTACGGGTCCTGGTACGAGTTCTTCCCCCGCTCCGAGGGCGCTCGCACGAAGAAGGACGGAACGCACGTCAGTGGCACGTTCCGCACGGCGGCCGAGCGACTGCCCGCCGTCGCCGCGATGGGCTTCGACGTCGTCTACCTGCCCCCCGTACACCCCATCGGCACCACGCACCGCAAGGGCGCCAACAACTCCCTCTCGGCGAGCGCTTCGGACGTGGGCGTCCCCTGGGCGATCGGCTCCCCGGCCGGCGGCCACGACGCGATCCACCCGGACCTCGGCACGTTCGACGACTTCGACGACTTCGTCGGACGCGCCCGTGACCTGCGCATGGAGGTCGCCCTGGACTTCGCGCTGCAGTGCTCGCCCGACCACCCGTGGGTCTCCGAGCACCCCGAGTGGTTCCACCACCGCGCGGACGGCACCATCGCGTACGCCGAGAACCCGCCGAAGAAGTACCAGGACATCTACCCTGTCGCGTTCGACGCCGACATGCCGGGACTGGTCCGCGAGACGCTCCGCGTACTGCGGCTGTGGATGAGCCACGGCGTACGGATCTTCAGGGTCGACAATCCGCACACCAAGCCGGTGGTCTTCTGGGAGAAGGTCATCGCGGACATCAACCGCACCGACCCCGACGTGATCTTCCTGGCCGAGGCTTTCACCCGCCCGGCGATGATGCACACCCTCGGCGCGATCGGCTTCCAGCAGTCGTACACGTACTTCACCTGGCGTAATACCAAGGAGGAAATCACGGAGTACCTCACGGAGCTCTCCGGCGACGCGGCTTCGTACATGCGTCCCAATTTCTTCGTGAATACCCCGGACATCCTGCACGCCTACCTCCAGCACGGCGGCCGCCCCGCCTTCGAGGTACGGGCGGCGCTCGCCGCCACGCTCGCGCCCTCGTGGGGCGTGTACGCGGGTTACGAGCTCTGCGAGAACACGCCGGTCCGGCCGGGCAGCGAGGAGTACGCCGACTCGGAGAAGTACCAACTGAGGCCCCGCGACTGGGAGTCGGCGGAGCGCGAGGGCCGCACCATCGCCCCGCTGATCACCACACTCAACCGTGTACGCCGCCGCAATCCCGCCCTCCAGCAGCTGCGCGATCTGCATTTCCATCACGCCGACAACGACGCCGTCATCGTGTACTCGAAGCGCTCGGGATCGAACATCGTTGTGGTGGTCGCCAACCTCGACCCTCACCACACCCAGGAGGCCACGGTCTCGTTGGACATGCCGGAACTCGGCCTCGACTGGCGCGATTCCTTCCCGGTGCGCGACGAGCTCACCGGCGAGACCTACCACTGGGGCAGGGCCAACTATGTGCGCCTCGAGCCGGGCCGTACGCCCGCGCACATCGTCGTCCTGCGACCGTCCCCGCCGATCGGAGGGTCACCCACATCATGATCGTCAATGAGCCCGTCCATGACACCTTCGCAGACACGCCCGCCAAGGACCGCGATCCCGAGTGGTTCAAGCGCGCCGTCTTCTACGAGGTGCTCGTACGCTCCTTCCAGGACAGCAACGGAGACGGCGTAGGCGACCTCAAGGGCATCACCGCCAAGCTGGACTATCTCCAGTGGCTCGGCGTCGACTGTCTCTGGCTGCCGCCGTTCTTCAAGTCCCCGCTGCGCGACGGCGGTTACGACGTGTCGGACTACACGTCGGTCCTTCCCGAGTTCGGCGATCTGGCCGACTTCGTCGAGTTCGTCGACGCCGCCCACCACCGCGGCATGCGCGTCATCATCGACTTCGTCATGAACCACACCAGCGACCAGCATCCGTGGTTCCAGGAGTCCCGGGCAGACCCCACCGGGCCCTACGGCGACTACTACGTCTGGGCGGACGACGACAAGCAGTTCCAGGACGCCCGGATCATCTTCGTCGACACCGAGACGTCCAACTGGACCTTCGACCCGGTCCGCAAGCAGTACTTCTGGCACCGCTTCTTCTCCCACCAGCCGGATCTCAATTACGAGAACCCGGCCGTCCAGGAGGAGATGATCTCGGCACTGCGCTTCTGGCTCGACCTCGGCATCGACGGCTTCCGCCTCGACGCCGTTCCCTACCTCTACCAGGAGGAGGGCACGAACTGCGAGAACCTGCCGCGCACCCACGAGTTCCTCAAGCGGGTGCGCACCGAGATCGACGCGTCGTACCCCGACACGGTGATCCTCGCCGAGGCCAACCAGTGGCCGGAGGACGTCGTCGACTACTTCGGCGAGTTCGAGGCGGGGGGCGACGAGTGCCACATGGCGTTCCACTTCCCCGTGATGCCGCGCATCTTCATGGCCGTACGCCGCGAATCGCGCTACCCGGTCTCGGAAGTCCTGGCCAAGACCCCGGCGATCCCGTCCAACTGTCAGTGGGGCATCTTCCTGCGCAACCACGACGAACTGACGCTCGAAATGGTCACGGACGAAGAGCGCGACTACATGTACGCGGAGTACGCCAAGGATCCGCGCATGCGCGCCAACATCGGCATCCGCCGGCGTCTGGCTCCGCTCCTCGACAACGACCGCAACCAGATCGAGCTGTTCACGGCCCTCCTCCTGTCCCTCCCGGGCTCGCCGATCCTGTACTACGGCGACGAAATCGGGATGGGCGACAACATCTGGCTGGGCGACCGGGACGCCGTACGGACGCCCATGCAGTGGACACCCGACCGCAACGCGGGCTTCTCGTCCTGCGACCCGGGGCGGCTCTTCCTCCCCACGATCATGGACCCGGTCTACGGCTACCAGGTGACCAATGTGGAGGCCGCGATGACCTCGCCGTCCTCCCTCCTGCACTGGACGCGGCGGATGATCGAGATCCGCAAGCAGAACCCGGCCTTCGGGCTCGGCTCGTACACCGAACTGCCGTCCACCAATCCGGCGGTGATCGCCTTCCTCCGCGAGTACAAGGACGACCTGGTCCTGTGCGTGCACAACTTCTCGCGGTTCCCTCAACCGACCGAACTCGATCTGCAGTCCTTCAACGGGCGGCATCCGGTGGAACTGATCGGCGGGGTGCGCTTCCCCGCCATCGGTGAGTGGCCCTACCTGCTCACTCTCGCGGGGCACGGCTTCTACTGGTTCCGGCTCCGCAAGGACGCAGCACCGTTGCCCGCCAAGCGCGTTTGACGCTCCCGTCCGGGGCGGGGCGTTTCCACTGCCCCGCCCTGGGCACTCTCCCCCTCATATCGGGTCCGTACGGACCATCCCGACCCGACACTCCCCGCGTCTGCAGCGGAGAGAACCCCACGCACCGCCCGGACAGCTACGGTCGCAATCCGGGACACTCTGCGCAAACTGTGGTGTGCCCGGGGAAAGGACGCGATGCCATGTCGGAGGCTGCATCCACCCGGAGTTCGGCCGCCCACCGCGCCACCCCTCCAGCCGCTCCCCCCACGCTGCTCCCCTCTCTCACACACCTGCTCCACGAATGGCTGCCCAGGCAACGGTGGTTCGCGGGGAAGGGGCGCTCGATCACCGGCTTCTCGCTGGTCTCCGCCACGGAGCTGCTGCCGGTCGGTTCGGCGTCCGCTCCGGGCCTGCTTCATCTGCTCGTACAAGTCCATCAATCCGCACCGTCCACACCACCGCCCGTGGCCGACTGCTACCAACTGCTCCTCGGCGTACGGGCCTCACTGCCGCCGCATCTGGCCCCGGCCCTGATCGGCCACGTACAGGAGGGACCCATCGCCAACCGCACCGTGTACGAGGCTCTGCAAGACCCGCGCCTTGCCGGGCTGCTCCTGGAACGCCTGCGCACGCCGGGCGTCCACGGCTCCCTCCACTTCCAACGCGACCGTGCCGTAACGATCCCGCCCGCCCTCACCCCACGACCGCTCGACGCCGAACAGTCCAACTCGTCCCTGATCTACGGCAATTCCTACATCCTGAAGATCTTCCGCCGCGTCTCGCCGGGCTCGAACCCCGACCTGGAACTGCCGCTCGCGCTGGCCCGCAAGGGCTGCGAGCGGGTGCCCGCGCCGGTCGCCTGGTACGAAGCGGCCACCCCCGCCTCCCGCGAAGAGACGTACACCCTCGGCGTACTCCAGCCCTTCCTGCACGGCTCCGAGGACGGCTGGCAACGCGCGCTGCGCGCCCTCGCCGTGGGCAACGACTTCACCACCGAGGCGCAGGCCCTGGGCCGCGCCACCGCCGAAGTCCACACCGCACTCGCCACGGCACTGCCGACCCTCATGCTGCGCAAGCAGCAGACGCAACTGCTGGCCGCCGCGATGACCGAGCGCCTCGAAGCGGCGGCCCAGGCAGTGCCGGCCCTGCTCCCGTACGCCCCCGCACTGCGCACCGCGTTCGACGCGGTGGCGACGCTCGGCCGGAAGGGCCGGACGTGGGCCGCCCAGCGCATCCACGGCGACCTGCACCTGGGGCAGACCCTGCGAGCCCCCGCCGGCGACTGGTCGGTCATCGACTTCGAGGGCGAACCGACACGCCCCCTGACGGAACGCCGCCGCCCCCAGCCACCCCTGCGCGACGTGGCGGGCATGCTGCGCTCCTTCGACTACGCGGCCCGCTCCCACGACCCCTGGGACGCCGCATGGGCCGTGCGCTGCCGCGACGCCTACTGCACGGGCTACGCGAAGGCATCGGGCGCCGACCCCCGCGAGGAGCCGGAGCTGCTGCGGGCGTACGAGACCGACAAGGCGATCTACGAGGTGCTGTACGAGGCAAGGCACCGCCCGGACTGGCTCCCGGTCCCCCTGGCAGCAATCCACCGCCTGGCAAGCACATGACCCGCCACAACCCACCGGGACGCGCTCCCCCCCCGGCGCGGCACCGACACCGGAGCCACCGCACCCCCGCCCACCGCACCACGCCCGAAGTCACCGCACCCCCGACCGGAACCTCCCAAGGAGGCCTCACCCGTGACCCCCCGTCCGCCGTCCCGCAAGTCTTCCGAAGCCCCGACCGAGGCGCAGGCCCCGCAGCCGCCCGCGCCCGCGAAGACCGCCAAAGCCGCCGGCACCGCCAAGACCGCGAAGGCCACCAAGAGCGCCACCAAGAGCGCCACCAAGACGGCCAAGACTGCCAAGGCCGCCAAACCGGCCAAAACGACGCAGGCCACGAAGAGCCCCACGGCCAAGGCGACAGCCCCCCGACGCCGCACCGGCGTATCCACCGCCGAGCCGCTCGACGCCGGGACGCGCGGCCGCCTGCTGGCCGGGGCTCATCACGACCCGCACAGCGTGCTGGGCGCCCACCCCGGCCCCGACGGCGTAACCTTCCGCGTCCTGCGCCCGTACGCGCAGGCCGTCACCGTGGTCACCGAGGGCACGGGCAGGGCCAAGGAGACCCGTCTCCAGCTGAACGACGACGGCGACGGGCTGTTCTCCGGCGTACTGCCGCTGCGCTCCGTCCCGGAGTACACGCTGCGCGTCACGTACGACGGCAGCGAGCAGGAGATGCGTGACCCGTACCGCTTCCTGCCCGCCATCGGCGAGGTCGACCTCTACCTCATCGGCGAGGGCCGCCATGAGGAGCTGTGGCGGGCGCTCGGCGCGGAGCCGATGACCCACGAGGGCGTCGACGGCACGCGCTTCACCGTATGGGCGCCGAACGCGCAGGGCGTCCGCCTGGCCGGGGACTTCAACTACTGGGACGGCGCGGGCCTCCCGATGCGCTCCCTGGGCGCGTCCGGCGTCTGGGAGCTGTTCGTCCCCGGCATCGGCGAAGGCACGCGGTACAAGTTCGAGATCACCCAGCCGGACGGCGGCCACACCCTGCGCGCCGACCCGATGGCCCGCCGCACCGAGGTGCCGCCCGACACGGCGTCGATCGTGACGGCCTCGCACCACGTGTGGCGCGACGAGGAGTGGATGGCGCACCGCGCCGACCACCCCGTCCACGAGGCACCGTTCTCGGTGTACGAAGTCCACCTCCCCTCGTGGCGCCCGGGCCTGACGTACCGTGAGCTGGCCGAGCAGCTGCCCTCGTACGTCGCCGACCTCGGCTTCACGCACGTGGAGCTGATGCCGGTCGCCGAGCACCCCTTCGGCGGCTCGTGGGGCTACCAGATCACCGGGTTCTACGCCCCGACGGCCCGCCTGGGCACGCCCGACGACTTCCGCCACCTGGTCGACGCGCTGCACCGGGCCGGCATCGGCGTGATCGTCGACTGGGTGCCCGCGCACTTCCCGAAGGACGACTGGGCACTGGCCCGCTTCGACGGCACACCGCTGTACGAGCACCCCGACCCGCGGCGTGCCGAGCACCCCGACTGGGGCACGCTCGAATTCGATTACGGCCGCACGGAGGTGCGTAACTTCCTGGTCGCCAATGCCACGTACTGGTGCGAGGAGTTCCACATCGACGGCCTGCGGGTGGATGCCGTCGCCTCGATGCTGTACCTGGACTACTCGCGCGAGGGCGGCGACTGGGCCCCGAACGAGTACGGCGGGCGGGAGAACTTCGACGCGGTCGGCTTCCTCCAGGAGATGAACGCCACCGTCTACCGCCGCTGCCCGGGAGTCGTGACGATCGCCGAGGAGTCGACGGCCTGGGAGGGCGTCACCCGCCCCACGGACCACGGCGGTCTCGGCTTCGGCCTGAAGTGGAACATGGGCTGGATGCACGACTCGCTGGTGTACGTCTCCAAGGAGCCGGTACACCGCAAGTACCACCACAACGAGATGACCTTCTCGATGGTGTACGCGTACAGCGAGAACTACGTCCTGCCCATCTCGCACGACGAGGTGGTGCACGGCAAGCAGGCGCTGGTGTCCAAGATGCCGGGCGACTGGTGGCAGCGGCGTGCCAACCACCGCGCGTATCTCGGCTTCATGTGGGCGCACCCCGGCAAGCAGCTCCTGTTCATGGGCCAGGAGTTCGCGCAGGGCGCCGAGTGGTCGGAGGCGCACGGCCCGGAGTGGTGGCTGCTGGACGACACGTACCACTCGGCGGGCGACCACCGGGGCGTGCGCGACCTGGTCCGCGACCTGAACCAGGTGTACGCCGCCACACCCGCGCTGTGGGAGCGGGACACCGTCCCGGAAGGCTTCGCGTGGGTGGACGGCGGCGCCGCCGAGGACAACGTCTTCTCGTTCATGCGCTTCGACGCGCAGGGCTCACCGCTGCTGGCCGTGTCCAACTTCTCGCCGGTCGTACGGCACGACTACCGGCTGGGCGTCATGGACGACATCCCGGCCTGGACGGAGATCCTGAACACGGACGCGGCCCGCTACGGCGGCAGCGACGTACACAACCCGGAGCCGCTCAAGCCCGAGTCGACCGGGGCGCACGGGCGTCCGGCCAGTGTGCAGCTGACGCTGCCGCCGCTGGCGACGGTATGGCTCAGGCCGGCGTGAGCCCCTCCTTCAGGTCCTGCCGGAACTCCTCCCGGAGGTTCCCCCGGAGGCACTCCGGCAGGACCCCCGTGTGAACGACGGCGAGGTGCTGTGTAGCCCGGGTCAGGGCCACGTACAGGTCGTTGGCACCACGTGGTGACCCGGCGAGGATCCGGCCGGGCTCGACGACGATCACGGTGTCGAACTCCAGGCCCTTCACCTGACGGGGGTCGAGGAGCACGACCGGCAGGGTGAGGTCGGGGGCGGTGCCGTGCGCGGCGCCGGGGAGGGCGGCGGCCAGCGCCCCGTGCAGCTCGCGCGGGGCGACGACGGCCAGCCGGCCCTCCTCCGGCGTCTCGTCCGCGACCGTTTCGGCGACGGTACGGGCGAGGGCGTCCGGCTCGGTGGCGCGCGCGTGGGGGCGTTCACCGGTGGAGCGGACGGAGCTCGGCGGCTCGAAGGAGGGGTCTTCGGTCCGCCGTACGCCGGCCGCGACCTCCATGATCTCGGCGGGGGTGCGGTAGTTGACCCCGAGGCGGGTGTGGTGCCAGCGGTCTTCGACGTACGGGCCGAGGATCTGCTGCCACGAGTCGCATCCCGCCGCGTCCCCGGTCTGGGCGGGGTCGCCGACCAGGGTCATCGAGCGCGTCGGGGAGCGGCGCATCAGCAGCCGCCAGGCCATCGCGGACAGCTCCTGCGCCTCGTCGACGACGATGTGGCCGAAGGCCCAGGTGCGGTCGGCGGCGGCGCGTTCGGCGGCGCTGCGGTGGTCGGCCTCTTCGTGGCGCTCGGCCATCCGCTCGGCGTCGACGATGTCGTGCGCGCCCAGGACCTCGGACGCGTCCTTGTCCACGTCCTCCTTGTCCTCGAACTCGTAGGTGCGGGAGGCGTACGCGACATCCAGCACGCCCTGGGCGTACGCGATGCGCTGCTGCCGCTCGGCCTCCTCGGCGGCCCGCGCGGCGGAGTCGTCCTCGCCGAGCAGTTCGGCGGCCTCGTCGAGGAGCGGTACGTCGGCGGGCGTCCACGGACCGCCGCCCCGCCGGATCAACTCGGCGTCGGCGTCGGGGAGATGAACGGGTTCGGCGAGGAACTCCTCGACCAGCTGCTGAGGAGTGAGCGGCGGCCACAGTGTGTCGATGGCCGCGTGCACGTCATCGCTGAGCGCGATGGCCTTGCCCAGCTGGGCGATGTCGTCGGGTCCGAGGAAGTTGGGGCCGCCGTACGGGTCGGCGCCGATCCGGTCGGCGAGCTGCTCGGTGAGCGCGTCGATGATCCGGAAGGCGAAGTGGGGGCGGGCGAGGTTGTGCGGCAGCAGGGTCTCGCGGGCGGCGGCCCGGGCGTCCTCCGCCATCGCCCGCTCCAGCCACAGCGTGCCGTCGTCGTGCTCGATCTCGATGCCCGGATGGGGCACGGTCTGGCGGTCCCGTACGAAGCGGGCCAGCGCGTCCGCCATCGCGGCCCGGCCCTTGACCTCGGCGGCTTCGGCGGTGTCGGTTCCGGTGGCGGTGACCCCCGGGAAGAGCTCGCCGACGGTCGAGAGCAGCACGCCGGTCTCGCCGAGCGAGGGCAGTACTTCGCCGATGTAGGCGAGGAAGGCCGGGTTGGGCCCGACGATCAGCACGCCGCGGCGGGCGAGCAGGTCGCGGTAGGCGTACAGCAGGTACGCCGCCCGGTGCAGCGCGACGACGGTCTTGCCGGTGCCGGGACCGCCCTCGACGACGAGGACGCCGTGGTGCGGGGCACGGATGATGCGGTCCTGCTCGGCCTGGATGGTCTGCACGATGTCGTGCATCCGCCCTGAGCGCGCCGCGTCCAGCGCGGCGAGCAGCACGGTGTCGGCGGCGGAGCCCTCGTGGCCGGTGCGGGTGGTGTCGGTGAGGTCGAGGATTTCGTCGTGCAGCGCGGTGACCGTGCGGCCCTCCGTGGAGATGTGCCGCCTGCGGCGCAGTCCCATCGGGGAATAGCCGGTCGCGAGATAGAAGGGGCGTGCGATCTCGGCCCGCCAGTCGACGACGAGAGGCGTACGGTCCGGGTCGTTCTGCCGGATTCCGATACGGCCCATGTGGTACTTGCGGCCGTCCTGGAAGTCGAGCCGGCCGAAGCACAGCCCGTTCTCTCCCGCATTGAATGCGGCGAGCAGTCCGGACTGCTCGGCCACCATCACATCGCGCTCCAGCTTCGCCTGGTGGCCCGTCCTCACCTGGGTCAACGCCGCCTGTGCGGTGGCCTCGGCCTCTTCTCGCAGGTCATCGAGGCGCGCGTAGAGACCGGTGATGAATTCCTGCTCTTTCTGAAATTCCTCGGTTGACAATTCAGCTCCCAACAAGCTACGCTGCGTTCACACGGCACCTCTGTGACCCAATTTACGTGAGGTCGCAGAAACGCTCAATATACGCAGAGAAAAACCCCGGGTGTCAATTCCCCGGGGTTTTCCTTTTGCCTGTGGAGCCGGGCGCGCGACCAGCCGGATCAGCCCTTGAGCGCCTCGATCGTGCTCGCCCAGTCGTCCGCGCCGTGCCCCTTGGCGATGGCACGGTCGGCGACGGCCTTGATCGCCTCCAGGTGTCCCGTGTCCAGGCCCCGGTCACGCGACATGTGCAGGAGGTGGTCGACGCTCGCGGTCATCATGGACAGGTTGGCCTGCTCGCCGTCGTAATTGCCCTCGTCGATCGCGGTCGCCATACCGGCCGCGATGGGTGGCAGGATCGAGGTGATGGCGTTCAGGTACGGAGCCAGGGCCGTGGCCGCCACCTTGTCCTCCCGCGCCAGGGCGAAGGCGTGCACCAGACCCGAGATGCTCGCGTAGAAGAAGTCGAGCATCGACAGGTCGTGGACGGCGGCAAGGGTGTGGTCCTCGCCGAGGTGGGCGGCCTGCCCGGCCAGTGCCTTCAGCGTGCTCTCGTACTTCTCGAAAGCCGGCCGCGAACCGGCGTAGAGGATCAGCGCCTCGGGCCCGCCGACGAGCGGGGTCGGCACCATCACCGCACCGTCCAGGTAGGCGATGCCGTGCTCGTCCGCCCAGGCCGCCGCTGCGCGGGCCCGCTCCGGGGAGTCCGAGGTGAGGTTGACCAGGACGCGGCCCGCGAGGGCTTCGGCCAGCGGGTCGAGCACGGCCTGCGAGGCGTCGTAGTCGACAACGCAGACAACGGTCAACTCGCTTGCGCGAACGGCCTCTTCGGCCGAGGCGGCGAGGACCGCGCCGCGCGCGACGAGGTCATCGCCCTTCCCCGTCGAGCGGTTCCAGACGGTGGTGGGGTGGCCGGCGTCCAGGAAGGCACCTGCGAGGGCGCGGCCCATGGCGCCGAGGCCGATGACGGTAACGGTAACAAGGTTGTCGGAAGTCATGACCACCATGCTTCGGCGTCACAACGAGCCCTACAAGTACCGACTTTAAAGTCGGATACGCACCAGAAGGTAAGCATCAAGGGCTGAAGGGCCCGGCCGTCGCCGGCCGAGCCCTTCCCCTCACATCGCACCGTCACATCGCGGCGTCACATCGCGCCGCGTGCTTACAGCTGCGCCGAGGCCTTTTCCACGCTCACCCCGTCCCGCTGCTCCGGGACGTCGCCGTGGGGCCGCGTCTCGTCCGGCGCCGCGACGTGGTCGTCGACCAGCGTCTTCTCGTCGAACGGGGCGCGTCCGGCCAGGACTTCGGCGACCCGGTCCTTGTCGATCTCCTTGGTCCACGTGCCGACCAGCACCGTCGCCACCGCGTTGCCCGCGAAGTTCGTCAGGGCGCGCGCCTCGCTCATGAAGCGGTCGATGCCGACGATCAGACCGACACCGTCGACCAGTTCCGGGCGGTGGGACTGGAGGCCGCCGGCGAGAGTGGCCAGGCCGGCGCCCGTGACGCCCGCCGCACCCTTCGAGGCGATGATCATGAAGATGAGGAGGGAGATCTGCTGGCTGATCGTGAGCGGGTTGCCCATCGCCTCCGCGACAAAGAGCGAGGCCATCGTCAGATAGATCGCCGTACCGTCGAGGTTGAAGGAGTAGCCCGTCGGGACGGTGATGCCGACGACCGGCTTGCTCACGCCCAGGTGCTCCATCTTCGCGATCAGCCGCGGCAGCGCCGACTCCGAGGACGACGTGGACAGGATCAGCAGGAATTCCCTGGCCAGGTACTTCAGCAGCAGGAAGAGGTTCACGCCCGCGACCAGGCGCAGGATCGTGCCGAGTACGACGAAGACGAACAGCGCGCACGTGATGTAGAAGCCGATCATGATGACCGCGAGCGACTTCAGGGCGTCGAGGCCCGTCTCGCCGACGACCGCCGCGATCGCGCCGAACGCGCCCACCGGGGCCACCCACATGATCATCGCGAGCACCCGGAAGACCAGCCGCTGGATGTGTCCGATGCCCCGGATGACGGGCTCGCCGACCGAGCCCATCGCCTGCAGCGCGAAGCCCACCAGCAGCGCGACCAGCAGCGTCTGGAGCACCTCGCCCTCGGTGAAGGCGGACACCAGGGTCGTCGGGATGATCCCGAGCAGGAAGTCGGCGGTCGACTCGCTCGCGCCCTCCGCCTGGGCCGCGCCCGCGCTGCGCGCCGATTCGGTGAGGTCGAGGCCCGCACCCGGCTCAAGGATGTTGCCGACGAGCAGGCCGATGGAGAGTGCCACGGTCGACATCACCAGGAAGTAGCCGAGCGCGAGCCCGCCCACCGCACCGACCTTGGCGGCCTTGCGGACCGAACCGACGCCCAGAACGATCGTGCAGAAGATAATGGGCGAAATCATCATCTTGATCAGATTGACGAACCCGGCGCCGATCGGCTTGAGCTCGACGGCCACGCCGGGGGCCGCGAAGCCCACGACGACACCGAGTACGACAGCGCCGATGACGGCGAGGTACAGATAATGGGTACGGTCCCGCCTTGCGGCTTTCTCTGCCACGGGGGTCCTCCTCCTATTGCTGCGACACCCATGTCCCGATGGGTCCCGGCGACTATCCACCAGCGCTGTGACCCCCGTCACCGTTGCGCGCATTTCGTTCACAGCTTTTCGGCCATGCAGACGGCCATGCACACTTGCGGCATGCGCATACCCCGTCCCCGCAGCCTGGCCGGCCAGCTCTTCGCCATGCAGGTCGTGCTGGTGGCGGTGATCGTCGCCGGGTGTGCGGCCTTCACATACGTCTCCGACCGGGCCCAGGCGGAGGAGACCGCGACCCGGCAGGCCACCGCCACCGCGACCGCCGTGGCGAAGTCCCCCGCGGTGATCGAGGCGGCCCGCTCGGACAATCCGACGGCGGCCCTCCAGCCGTACACGGAGGAACTCCGCAAGGAATCCGGCGTCAACTTCGTCGTGATCATGGCGCCGGACGGCACCCGCTGGACGCATCCGGAGGGGACCGAGATCGGCCGTATGTACCTGGGAACCATCGGCCCCGCCCTGAAGGGCAGGACCTACGGCGAGACGCACCTGGGGACACTGGGGCGCTCGGTGCGCGTGGTGACGCCGGTGCGCGACCCGGAGGACGGGGGGCGGATCACCGGGCTCGTCAGCGCGGGCATCACCATTGAGCGGATCAGCGCGCAGCTGCGGCAGCAGGTGGCGGCGCTGCTCGGAGTCGCGTCGGGCGCGCTCGCCCTCGGCGGCCTCGGTACGTACGTCATCAACGCCCGGCTGCGGCGTCACACCCACGGCATGAACGCCGCCGAGCTGAGCCACATGCACGACTACCACCAAGCCGCACTGCACGCCGTACGGGAAGGGCTGCTGATGCTCGACAGCCGGCAGCGCATCGCGCTGATCAATGACGGCGGGCGCGAGCTGCTCGGCCTCGGGGACGACGCGGTCGGCCGCCCGGTGGCCGAAATGAGCCTGCCCAAACCGCTCACGGCGGCGCTGCTCGCCGCCGAGCCGCGCGTCGACGAGGTGCATCTGACGGCGGACCGGGTGATCGTCGTCAACAGCCGTCCGGTCTCCACCGGGAAGCAGCGCGGTACGGTCGTGACCCTGCGCGATCACACCGAACTCCAGGCTCTGTCGGGCGAGTTGGACTCGGAGCGGGGCTTCACGCAGGCGCTGCGCTCGCAGGCCCACGAGGCGGCGAACCGCCTGCACACCGTCGTCTCGCTCATCGAGCTGGGTCGCTCGGACGAGGCGGTGGAGTTCGCCACGGCGGAGCTGGAGCTGGCCCAGGCGCTCACCGACCAGGTCGTCGACGCGGTCGGCGAACCGGTGCTCGCGGCGCTGCTGCTCGGCAAGGCGGCGCAGGCGAACGAGCGGGGCGTGGCGCTCGTACTGGACGAGGACAGCAGGATCGACGACGGCCTGCTGCCGCGCACGCTGCCCGCTCGCGACCTGGTCACGATCCTCGGCAACCTGATCGACAACGCGGTGGACGCGGCGCAGGGCAGCGACGGAGCGAGGGTCACGGTGACGGCCCGCACGGAGGACGACGAGCTGCTGGTGCGCGTCTCCGACACGGGGCCCGGCGTCGACCCCGAGTCGGCCGACGCGGTGTTCGCACGCGGCTGGTCGACGAAGAGCCCGGGCCGGGGGATCGGCCTGGCGCTGGTCCGGCAGGCGGTGCACCGGGGTCACGGCACGGTGGTCTTGGCGGAGGGCGGGGACGGGGGCGCGGAGTTCACGGTACGGCTGCCGTTGCGGGCGGGCGCGGGTGCGCATGCGGGTGCCAATGCGGGTCCGGGCGCCGATGCGGGTGCGGGTGCCGATGCGGGTGCGGGTGCCGATGGCGGCGCGGGCGCGGGCGCCGACGCAGGTGCGGGTGCGGGTGCGCATGCGGGCGCGGTTGCCGACGCGGGCGCGGACGCCAACGCGGGCGCGGCGGGGGTGCGGGCATGACGCGGCGTATCCGGCGGGCCTTTTCTTTCCCCACCCCGCCCCTTCCCGAACCAGGGCTCCGCCCCAGACCTCGCTGCTCAAACTCCCCCAAGGACTTCGTCCAGGGGGGACCCCCAGGGGCTGGTATTTCAGCCCGTCCGGCGTTTGAGGACATTCCCCCAGACTTCGTCCGGGGGGACCCCCAAGGGCGTACCGGGGGTCTGGGGGCTTGCCCCCAGTTCGGGAAGAATGGGGTCTCCCCTGCTCGAACGAAGTTGAGAGCTTGGGGAAGGGTAGGGGAACAGCCCCGCAGGGCAGCCCACCCCGAGGTGGCCGCATGAACGCAGCCCCCATCCGCGTCCTCGTCGTCGAAGACGACCCCGTAGCGGCCGACGCCCACGCGCTCTACGTGGCCCGCGTCCCCGGATTCGCAGTCTCCGGCGTCGCCCACTCGCGGGCCGAGGCGGTGCGTGCCCTCGACCGGCGGCCCGTCGATCTGCTGCTGCTCGACCTCTACCTGCCCGACGGCCACGGCCTGCAGCTCGTACGTTCACTGCGCGGCGCGGGCCACACCGCCGACGTCATCGCCGTCACTTCGGCGCGCGATCTGGCCGTCGTACGGGAAGGGGTGTCGCTCGGCGTCGTCCAGTACGTCCTGAAGCCCTTCACCTTCGCGACCCTGCGCGACCGCCTCACCCGCTACGCCGAGTTCCGCGCGTCGGCCGGCGAGGCCAGCGGCCAGGACGAGGTGGACCGCGCGCTCGCCGCCCTCCGCACCCCCGAGCCCGCCGCCCTCCCCAAGGGCCTGAGCGCGCCGACGCTGGACGCGGTGACCCGTACGCTGCGCACATCGGCGAGCGGGGTCACGGCCGCCGCGGCCGCCGCCGAGGTCGGGATCTCGCGGATCACCGCGCGCCGCTATCTGGAACACCTGGTCACCACGGGCCGGGCCGAGCGCAGTCCGCAGTACGGCCAGGTCGGGCGCCCGGAGCTCCACTACCGGTGGATCTCCCTGCACTGAACGGGAGTTGGGGTTCAGGAAGCGGCAGGCCACGAAGGCCTTGAACGCGGCGCGTCGGCGGAGGCCGGCACCGGGGCGGCGGGCCCGGTGCTCAGCGGGGCACCGCCGCACTTCTGCCGGTCGGTGATCCAGTTGGCGATGCGTACGGCTGCTCCGGCCACCAGGCGCCGGTCGCTCGGCGAGAGCTCGCTCGCGTACGCGTCCTTCACCTTCACCGGCAGGCCCACGGCCACCTGGAGATCCTGGCTCGGCCGGACGCGGCCCGTCAGGCCCTTCGGGCACTCGACGACCAGGGAGGCGATCGCCCGCGCCGCACCGCTCCGGTCGATCTTCACCGTTCCCTGCGCGGTCGGCGGCAGGCGGAAGGGGAAGTCGCTGTCGGATGCGCCGGGCGCCTCCTCGGCCCGGGCCGGCAGGGCGTTCGCCCTGACGGTGACCTCCTCGTCGCCGCCCCAGGACAGCCGGCAGTCCAGCAGAACGCGGCTCTGCTGCCCCGGATCGAGCATCGTGCCGTACTGATGCAGCGAACCCGCCTCACCCTTCGACAGGAATCGCCCTAAATGCCCCTGTGGCAGCAGACCCGCGCAGGCACTCTTCAACTGTGCGCGGTTGTCGGCCAGTTGCTCACTTCGCCGGTCCAGCCACACGACGACGCCCACCGCGATCACCGTGATGACCACCACCACAGGAACGGCGCGACGCAGTCGTACGTACCCCCGTAACCCGCGCAAGGCGTTTCCCCTCCCGCTCCAGGATCCGGCCGGGGAGGCTACCAGAATTGGATCGTAGGACGTTCCTACGACTTGTAATCTTGGGCGAACGCACCGTAGTCGCCACACCGTTTTCATACGTACGGTGTGCCCCGTGCACCCCACTCCGCCCTTTAACGCCCCCGCCGCGCGACGACTGCGCGAAGCCCTCGGCATGGCGCCCGGTCATGTCGCCTACGGCCTGCGCGCGCAATACGGGCTGAACATCGTCCCCGACATGGTCGTCGCCTGGGAGCGCGGCCTGCGCGCGCCCGATTCACGGGAGATCACCGCGCTCGCCGGCGTGCTGTGGTGTTCGCTGAGCGACCTGCTGGCCTCCCCCACCACGCTGCGCGAGCACCGGCTGGCGCGCGGCCTGGCCGTGCCCGATCTTGCGCGGGCGATCGGCGTGGAGCTGAATGCGTACCAGCGCATGGAGGAGTCCGGGCGGTGGCGCGGCAATGAGCGGCAGTCCGCGGCACTCTCCGAGGTGCTCGGCCTGTCGCCGGAGGAGTTCGTGAAGGCGACCGGCCGGAACGAGGAGCTGGCCGGGGTGCTGCGCAGCGCGGTGATGACGCGCTGGCAGGCGTACGTACGCCCGACGGCCAAGCTGGTGCCTGTGCCGCGGGACCAGCTGGAGGACGTACTCCAGCGGCTGCACGCCGACTACCAGTCCCGGATGGTGTCGACGCTGAGCTGGGGCGGGAGCGATTCGGCGGGGGACGGTGCGGCGGGCCGCGATTTCCTGGACGCCATCGTCGGCCACTTCTGGCAGCTGGCCCGGCGCCCCTGACCTGGGGCGACGACGCTCGCGGGCAGGTGCCCGGGCCGCTCGCGGCCCGGGACCCCGTCCTGCCGGGTCAGAAGACCGATTCCGCCTCGTACATCCGCCCGTCGGGGACCCTCTTGAGCTCCTCGACGCCCTCGGCGAGCGGCACCATCACGATGTCCGTGCCCCGCAGCGCCGTCATGTTGCCGAAGTCGCCACGGTGCACCGCCTCCACCGCGTGCCAGCCGAAGCGCGTCGCCAGGACCCGGTCGTACGCCGTCGGGGTGCCGCCACGCTGGACGTGGCCGAGAATGACCGGGCGGGCTTCCTTGCCGAGGCGCTTTTCCAGCTCGCCGGCGAGCCGCGTGCCGATGCCGGTGAAGCGCTCGTGCCCGAACTTGTCGATGGCGCCCTTCTCGTACGGCATGGAACCCTCCGCCGGGCGCGCGCCTTCCGCGACGCACACGACCGCGAACTTCTTCCCGCGCGCGAAGCGTTCCTCGACCATCTTGACCAGGTCGTCCACCTCGAAGGGACGCTCCGGCAGGCAGATACCGTGCGCGCCGCCCGCCATGCCGGACTCCAGCGCGATCCAGCCCGCGTGCCGGCCCATGACCTCGACGACCATCACGCGCTGGTGCGATTCGGCGGTGGTCTTGAGGCGGTCTATGGCTTCGGTGGCGACGCCGACGGCCGTGTCGAAGCCGAAGGTGCGGTCGGTGCCGTTGATGTCGTTGTCGATCGTCTTCGGTACGCCGACGACGGGCATCCCCGCGTCCGACAGCATCCGGGACGCCGTGAGCGTGCCTTCGCCGCCGATCGGAATGAGCGCGTCGATACCGGAGCGCTCCGACAACTCGTGCCAGTTCTCGGCCGCTTCGCGCAGCCGGTCCCGCTCCAGGCGGGCGGAGCCCAGGATCGTACCGCCGCGTGCCAGGATGCCGCTCACGGCGTTGAGGTCGAGGGGGCGGTAGTGGCCGTCGAGCAGGCCCTTGAACCCGTCCTCGAATCCGACGACTTCGTCGCCGTGACCTGCGACGGCACGGTGCACAACCGACCGGATCACTGCGTTCAGCCCCGGGCAGTCGCCGCCGGCGGTGAGAACTCCGATACGCATTGTGCTGTGTCTCCTGCTCGCTAGTGATACACGTGAGCCAGAGTCCGATTGTTTCACGGGTCGCATGGGCTCCGCGCTTTCGGACACTCCGGCAGGAAGGCCGCAGAAACGCCGCAGAAAGGTCCCTGCGGGGCGTTTCCGCAGACGTCCGGCGGGCCCCGCCCGGCGGGCGCCCTAACCACCCTCAGAGGTATTGTCAAGAGGGCAAGCCCACCCTAACTGGACGGAGAGCACGCGTGACGCGCAGCGTGTACGTGACCGGGATCGACCGGGGCGACGGTCGCCAGGTCGTCGAGCTGGGAGTCATGGAGCTCCTCACCCGCCAAGTGGACCGGGTGGGCGTATTCCGCCCCCTCGTGCACGACGGGCCCGATCGGCTGTTCGACCTACTGCGCGCCCGCTACCGGCTGTCGCAGGACCCGGCGTCCGGGTACGGCATGGACTACAGCGAGGCGTCCGCCCTCCAGGCCGAGAAGGGCACCGACGAGCTGGTGTCCCGCATCGTCGACCGCTTCCACAAGGTGGCGCGGGAGTACGAGGTCGTCCTGGTCCTCGGTACGGACTTCGCGGACACCCTGCTCCCCGAGGAACTCGCCCTGAACGCCCGGCTGGCCAATGAGTTCGGCGCCTCGGTGATCCCGGTGGTCGGCGGCAGGAAGCAGACCGCCAAGTCGGTGCGCTCCGAGACCCGTAACGCCTACCGCGCGTACGAGGCCCTGGGCTGCGACATTCTGGCCATGGTCGCCAACCGGGTCGCCCCGATGGACCGCCACGAGATCGCCGAGCGGCTGTCGGCCAGCCTGCCCGTGCCGTGCTACGCGCTGCCCGACGACGCCGCGCTCTCCGCCCCCACGGTCTCCCAGATAACGCGCGCCCTCGGCGGCACTGTGCTGCTCGGCGACGACGCGGGTCTCGCGCGCGACGCCCTGGACTTCGTGTTCGGCGGTGCGATGCTGCCGAACTTCCTGAACGCCCTGACCCCCGGCTGCCTCGTCGTCACCCCGGGCGACCGCTCCGACCTGGTGGTCGGTTCGCTCGCCGCCCACAGCGCGGGCACCCCGCCCATAGCCGGCGTACTCCTCACCCTGAACGAGCGCCCCGGCGACGAGGTGCTGACCCTGGCCGCGCGCCTCGCGCCCGGTACCCCGGTGGTCTCGGTGGCCGGCGGCTCCTTCCCCACCGCGGGCGAGCTCTTCGCCATGGAGGGCAAGCTGAGCGCGGCCACCCCGCGCAAGGCGGAGACCGCGCTCGGCCTGTTCGAGCGGCACGTCGACACCGCCGACCTGCTGGCCCGGATGTCGGTGGCCCGCAGCGGCCGTGTCACACCGATGATGTTCGAGCACGAGCTGCTCGAAAGGGCCCGCGCCAAGCGCCGCCGCGTCGTACTCCCCGAGGGCACGGAGGAGCGCGTACTGCGCGCGGCCGATGTGCTGCTGCGCCGCGACGTGTGCGACCTGACGCTGCTCGGCGACGTCGACGTCATCCGCAAGAAGGCCGCCGACCTGGGCATCGACCTCGCGCTGACGCAGATCATCGACCCGCAGACCTCCCAGCTGCGCGGCCGGTTCGCCGAGTCGTACGCGAAAATGCGCGCGCACCGGGGCGTCAGCCTGGAGCTGGCGCACGACGTGGTCGCCGATGTGAACTACTTCGGCACGTTCATGGTCCACGAGGGCCTGGCCGACGGCATGGTGTCGGGCTCGGTGCACTCCACCGCCGCGACCATCCGCCCCGCCTTCGAGATCATCAAGACCAAGCCGGACGCCAAGATCGTGTCCTCGGTCTTCTTCATGCTGCTCGGCGACCGGGTCCTGGTGTACGGCGACTGCGCGGTCAACCCGGACCCGAACGCCGTCCAGCTCGCGGACATCGCCGTGCAGTCGGCCGCCACGGCGCAGAAGTTCGGCGTGGATCCGCGGCTGGCGATGCTCTCGTACTCGACCGGCAGCTCGGGCTCCGGCGCGGACGTCGACAAGGTGCGCGAAGCCACCGAGCTGGTACGGGCCGGCCGCCCGGACCTGAGGGTCGAGGGGCCGATCCAGTACGACGCGGCGGTCGAGCCGTCCGTCGCCGCGACCAAGCTGCCGGACTCCGAGGTCGCGGGCCAGGCGACGGTCCTGATCTTCCCGGACCTGAACACCGGCAACAACACGTACAAGGCCGTGCAGCGCTCGGCCGGTGCGGTCGCCGTCGGCCCCGTCCTCCAGGGCCTGAACAAGCCGGTGAACGACCTTTCGCGCGGCGCCCTGGTCCAGGACATCGTCCAGACCGTCGCCATCACGGCGATACAGGCCCAGGGCGAGTCCGCATGACCACCACCCCCGTCCAGGAAAGCTCCGCACCCGTGACCGCTACGCGCATCCTCGTCCTCAACTCCGGCTCGTCGTCGGTGAAGTACCAGCTCCTCGACATGCGCGACCACTCGCGTCTCGCGATCGGCCTGGTCGAACGCATCGGTGAGCAGACGTCCCGCCTCGTGCACACCCCGCTCACCGGCGACGGCGCCGGCAAGCGCGAGCGCACGGGACCCATCGCCGACCACGACGCCGCGCTGAAGGCCGTCGCCGAGGAGCTGGCGACCGACGGACTCGGCGTCGACTCCCCCGAGTTGGCCGCCATCGGTCACCGCGTCGTCCACGGCGGCCTGAAGTTCACCGCGCCCACCGTGATCGACGACGAGGTGATGGCGGAGATCGAGCGGCTCGTACCGGTCGCGCCGCTGCACAACCCGGCGAACATCACCGGCATCCGCACCGCCCGGGCGCTGCGCCCCGACCTCCCGCAGGTCGCCGTCTTCGACACCGCCTTCCATACGACGATGCCGGAGTCGGCGGCCCGCTACGCGATGGACGTCGAGACCGCCGACGCCCACCGCATCCGCCGCTACGGCTTCCACGGCACGTCGCACGCGTACGTCTCCCGGAAGGCTGCCAAGCTGCTGGGCAAGGACCCGTCCGAGGTCAATGTCATCGTCCTGCACCTGGGCAACGGGGCGTCCGCGTCGGCCGTCCGGGGCGGGCAGTGCGTCGATACGTCGATGGGGCTCACGCCACTGGAAGGTCTGGTGATGGGAACGCGCTCCGGTGACATCGACCCGGCCGTGATCTTCCACCTGAAGCGGGTCGCCGGTATGTCCACCGACGAGATCGACGCACTGCTCAACAAGAAGAGCGGCCTGATCGGTCTCTGCGGCGACAACGACATGCGGGAGATCCGGCGCCGTATCGACGAGGGCGACCGGCGGGCGCTGCTCGCCTTCGAGATCTACATTCATCGGCTGAAGAAGTACATCGGCGCGTATTACGCCGTTCTGGGACGGGTCGACGCGGTGGTCTTCACCGCGGGCGTCGGCGAGAACGCCGCGCCCGTGCGTGAGGCTGCGATCGCGGGCCTGGAGGAGCTGGGCCTGGCGGTGGACGCGAACCTCAATGCCGTACGTTCCGGTGAGCCGCGTCTCATCTCGCCGGAGTACGCCAGGGTCGCGGTCGCCGTCATACCCACCGACGAGGAGCTGGAAATCGCCCGGCAGACGTATGCATTGGTCAACGCCTGAGCGGCCTCCCGCCCATTTGTACATTCCACCAGACGGAATATTCCGCAGCGAAACAAACCGATAGGATCCGCCTCATGCGCCGTTCCAAAATCGTCTGCACACTGGGCCCCGCCGTCGACTCGTACGAGCAACTGAAAGCGCTCATCGAGGCCGGTATGAACGTGGCCCGCTTCAACATGAGCCACGGAACCCATGCGGAGCACCAGGAGCGGTACGTCCGCGTCCGCAAGGCCGCCGAGGACACCGGCCGTGCGATCGGCGTACTCGCCGACCTCCAGGGCCCCAAGATCCGTCTGGAGACCTTCGCCGAGGGACCCGTCGAACTGGTCCGTGGTGACGAGTTCATCATCACGGCCGAGGACGTCCCCGGTGACAAGTCCATCTGCGGAACCACCTACAAGGGCCTGCCCGGCGACGTCGCCAAGGGCGACCCGATTCTGATCAACGACGGCAACGTCGAGCTCAAGGTGACGTCGGTCGAGGGCCCGCGGGTCCACACCATCGTCATCGAGGGCGGTGTCATCTCCGACCACAAGGGCATCAACCTGCCCGGCGCGGCGGTCAACGTCCCGGCCCTGTCCGAGAAGGACGTCGAAGACCTCCGTTTCGCCCTCCGCATGGGCTGCGACCTGGTCGCACTCTCCTTCGTGCGCGACGCCGACGACGTCAAGGACGTCCACAAGGTGATGGACGAGGAGGGCCGCCGTGTCCCCGTCATCGCCAAGGTCGAGAAGCCGCAGGCCGTCGAGCACATGGAGGGCGTCGTCATGGCGTTCGACGGTGTGATGGTCGCCCGCGGTGACCTGGCCGTCGAGTATCCGCTCGAAAAGGTCCCGATGGTGCAGAAGCGGCTCATCGAGCTGTGCCGCCGCAACGCCAAGCCGGTGATTGTCGCGACCCAGATGATGGAGTCGATGATCACCAACTCCCGCCCCACGCGCGCCGAGGCGTCCGACGTCGCCAACGCGATCCTGGACGGCGCGGACGCGGTCATGCTCTCCGCCGAGTCCTCGGTGGGCGCGTACCCGATCGAGACCGTCAAGACGATGTCGAAGATCGTCGTCGCGGCCGAGGAGGAGCTCCTGTCGAAGGGCCTCCAGCCGCTGGTCCCCGGCAAGAAGCCCCGTACGCAGGGTGGTTCGGTCGCCCGCGCGGCCTGCGAGATCGCGGACTTCCTGAACGGCAAGGCACTGGTCGCCTTCACCAAGTCCGGCGACACGGCCCGCCGCCTGTCCCGCTACCGCACGCTCCAGCCGATCCTCGCCTTCACGACGGACGAGGCGACCCGCAACCAGCTCGCGCTGAGCTGGGGCATCGAGTCCTTCGTGGTGCCGCACGTGAACAACACGGACGCGATGGTCGACCTGGTCGACGCCGAGCTGCTCAAGCTCCAGCGCTACAACAACGGCGACCTCATGATCATCACCGCCGGTTCGCCCCCCGGCATCCCCGGCACCACGAACATGGTGCGGGTCCACCACCTGGGCGGCGAGAGCGCCTGACGGCAGTACGCAGGCCTGTACCGCTGTACGACATGACCGTGGCCCGCCCCCTGATTCTTCGGGGGCGGGCCACGGTCGTAGGCGGTGTGCCTCTCAGCCGGTGTAGAAGTTGTGCAGGCCGGGGACCGTGAGCGTGCCGCCGAACTGGCCGGCCTGCGTCACCTTGACGTCGGTGAACATGGCGATCGGAACATTCAGCGGCGGCGGGGTCTCCGGGCTGAACGTGATCGGGATGAGGCCGAAGAGCTTGCCCTTCAGCTCCTCCGTGTACATGGTCACCGTGCCGTTGCGAAGGGTCGACTTGGAGCCCTTGGCTGCCTGGACGTGCGCCGTGGTGCCGTTGGGGCCGACGACCTTCTGGTGCAGGTCCTTGATGTCGGTTTCCACGGCGGTGAACTTCAGGACCTTCTTGATCTTGCCGCTGCCGGTCCTGACCTCGACGATGCCCTCGTAGTCGAGCCCACGCAGGGTGAGCATCGAGCTCTCCAGGATCCACGGGTCGTCCGGCAGGTCCGGGATGCCCTGTTCCAGGTCGGCCGCCGCAAGAGCTTCCGGGTCCGCCGTCGGGCAGGGGAAGGGCTTCTTGCCGTCGGCGTCCTCGGCCGGGTCATCGGCCTTTGCCCCGGCCTTGTCAGCGGCGTCCTCGGCGGACTCCTTGGCGTCCTCGCCGAGTTCCTCGACCTTCGCGCCCGCCTTGTCCGCCGCGTCCCTGATGGCGTCTGCGGTCTTGTCGGCCGCGTCGTCCACCGCGTTGCCCGCGGCGTCCTTCGCGTCGTCGGGCTTCGTGGTCGCGCTCTCCTCGGCAGCCGGCTTCGACTCGGCCGGGTCCGACGCTGCCGGGTCCGACTCCGCCGGCTTCGACTCGGTCGGCTCCGGGGAGGCCGTCTCCTCGTCCGGGCCGTCCAGGACGTCCTTGATCGCGTCGCCCACGCCCAGCGGGTCGAGCGGGTTCTTGGTCTCGCTCTCCGTCGGGGCCGGCGCAGGCGTCTCGGTCGTGCCCGCCTCGGGCTCCTTCGTCGGCTCGGTGGCCGGCGGGGTGCTGCTCGCGCTCGCCGACGGCGACTCGCCCGGGGCCGGGGTCTCCGTCTCCGCGGGCTTGTCGGCGCTGGCGCTCGGGCTCGGCGTGGCCGTCGAAGAGGGCTTGTCCGAGGGGGACTTGGACTCGGAGGCGTCCGGGTCCGGCGTGTCCGAGCGGGTTACGCAGGGACCCGGCGCGAAGGGGTTGGTGATCCCGTCGTCGGCGATCGCCAGCTTCGGCGTGAGCCCCATGCCGACGAACACGGCCGTGGGCATCGCGGCCAGGGCCATCGCCTTGCCCGCGGGTATCTGCAGCTTCGTCAGGAGCGACTTCCTGGGGGCCGCGTGACGCGGCCCCTTTCTCTCACGGGTCCCGTCGCCTCCGGCCGCAGTCAGCTCCGCCTCGTCACCCCGCACTGTTCCTCCCGCCATTGGCGTCAACAGATGTGTCGTACATGTCGTCCGGGAAGTCGGCCCGGTCGGTGCCGCCGTCCGGCTCGTCGCCCTTGGGCGAGGTCTCGGCGGTGTCGACGACGGGCCTGGCCGGATCGGCCGGCGCCCAGGAAATCGACATGGCTCCGCCGAGCAGCGCCAGCAGGAAGCCGACCAGGAATCCACCCAGGTTGGACACGGGGATGGAGACAAGTGCCAGCAGAATCGAGGCGACACCCGCGAAGACCCGGACGATGTGGTGGTACCACATGGTCAGGCCCAGTGTGACGAGCAGTACGCCGATGATCAGCGAGCCCGCTCCCGCGGTGGTGGCCATGGCCAGCGTGAGGTGACCGATCTGGAGTTCCGCGTACGGAAGCCATGCGATCGGTACACCGCCCAGAATCGTGAGCAGGCCCGCCCAGAACGGCCGGCTGCCCCGCCAGGCACGGAAACGCAGCCGCCAGTAGGTGAAATCGCGGCTCGGACCCGAGGACTCGGCGCTCATGGAAAACAGCTCCCTGGAACCGGTGTTGCTGTGCAGAGATAAGGGAGGGGCGGCAGGCGGGACGACATGTCACACGAGTCACGCGTGTCACGCGCCCCGCCCGCGGAGGGGGTGCTTAGTAGCACTCCTTGATGCCCTTGTGCAGGCGCATGCTCAGACCGCTGAGCTTGAAGGTTCCGGCCGTGGTGGCCCATGCCTTCTGTCGCACCTTGGTCAGGACGGCCTCGTCGGCCTCCTGCGAGAAGCCGTACGGGTTGACCGACTTCTCCGTGCCCGGCTGGATACCCGGGCCCTTGCTGGCCTTGCCCGCGGCAACACCGATGTTGATGTTCTTGAACTCTGCGTTGGCGTCGAGTTCCTCGACGTCCAGGTACAGGTTCTCGGCCTTGACCGGAGTACCGTTCCCGCCGGCGTTCAGCTGGAGGGTGATGTTTCCGAAGATCGGGACGTTGGGCGTCACGACCGACTGACACATCTTGGTGATCTCGGCGGACTTGAACGCCGACACCGCGACCGGGTGGGCAGTCTTGTTGCCCTCCAGGTCGGTGCCCGTGGCCATGCTTCCGTACTGGAAGAAGCCCTTACCCTCGAGCCTCTCCGCGCTGACCTTGAAGCTCTGGCCGGAGACGCTGAACGATGCCGCGAGCGCGCCCTGTGCAAGGGCGACGCCTATCGCGGCAGTCGCGGCCACACTCGGCACCATGACAACGGCGAACCGCTTCCATCTGGTCCCGCCACGAACTACAGACTCCATGACTTTCCTCCTTCTCGGACGTACATCTCCAGTACGGGCAGGAGCCCGCAGGGGGATGGGAGAAGTGCTACGTCCTCGGGAAGGAGAGCGCCCGATTCGGAGGCGCGAACGTCATCCGAAACACCGGCGATCACCCCCGAGCGACAACCACTGGCCACGCATTCGCGCAACCTGCCGGACAGGCCCTGCCGAACAGCAGAGACCCCCCTGTCCACGGCCGGCGCCACTGCCGCCGACCGGCTCGGTGGGGACCCAAGGGACCACGCGGCACGATTGGCTGTCGGGCTGGTGCGGTATTGGACCGAGCGTGGCCGATCGTGGTCCATTCGAAGCCGGGGCACAAGGGGGTTCGTTACTGGCTAGTAACGGCCCGATAACCGATGCGCGACCACCCGGCATCGAGCAGCCACGGACGGTGTCATCAGGTGACGAGAGAAACGTGGTGATTGACGCTCAGAAACGGGCAGAACACCCCGCTCGGCTTACTGCAAGTAACAGCGGCCGCGATTACCAAGTTTTGGTAAAGCGCGGCCGCGTTTTGTCACTGTGTCGCCAAATCACTGGTGTTGCCCGGGGGCACAACCGGTCAGAACAGCACCCTCGCCAGGGCTGTTCGCGCCGAAGCCACCCGCGGGTCGTCGGCGCCGATGACCTCGAAGAGCTCAAGCAGCCGCACCCGTGCGGCATTTCGGTCATCACCGACAGTTCGGCGCACCGTTTCCACCAGGCGCCCGAAGGCGTCCTCGACATGACCGCCGACCAGGTCGAGGTCGGCCGCGGCGATCTGCGCGGTTACGTCGGCCGGATTCTCGGCGGCGTCCTTGCGGACCTGCTGCGGGTCCAGGTTCTGGACGCGGGCGAGCAGTTCCGCCTGGGCGAGGCCCAGCGTGGCCTCGGTGTTGCCGGGGTCGTCGGCGAGGACGTTCTTGTACGCCTGGGCCGCACCGGCGAAGTCGTTCGCGTCCAGCGCCTGTACGGCTGCTTCGAGCAGCGCGTCGTAAGGACCGGCGGGCGCCTCGGCCTGCTCGGCCGGACCGCCTTCCGGGGCCGCGTTCGGGTCGACGGTGATGCCGGTCAGGCCGAAGCGCTCCTCGGCGACCTGGATCAGCTGCCCCAGGGTCTCGCGGATCTGCTGCTCGGAGGCCACACCCTGGAAGAGGGGCAGTGCCTGCCCGGCCACCACGGCGAAGACCGCGGGGATGGCCTGGATCGCGAACTGCTGGGTGAGCATCGGGTTGGTGCTGACGTCGACCCTGGCAAGGACAAACCGGCCGTTGGCCTCGACGGCGAGCCGCTCCAGGAGCGGGCCGAGCTGCTGCGACGTATCGGCGCCCGGGGCCCAGAAGTCGATGACGACCGGGACTTCGGCGGAGCGCTGGAGGACATCGCGCTCAAAACTGGCCTCGTCGACATCGGACACCAGACTCGACGGAGACACCGCACCACCGCCGCCCTCCCGGGCGGACTCCGCACGCGTCTGCTCCGCCTTCTGCCGGGCTTCGCCGGCCGCCTTCACCGCGGCGAGGTCGACGACGCCGCTCATGGACATGTTCCTAGGCTGCATGCGTACATCCTCCCCCTTTCGCGCGCGGTAGAGAAAAACTGCCCCCGGATACACGAACCGGATACATGGACCGGGCCCGTCCGCAGCCCCCCGCCGGTTTGCGGGGCGTACGGTCGAACACGGCCGGAGGTCCCGAGGAGGACCGTGGGTCGGCGCTGGGTCCCCACCCTGGCGCCTGCGGTTGTCTTGCGTGGTTGTCGCTTGGCTGACCGCTCTTTCGCTACGGGTCGTAGCGTAACTCCAAAGGCAGGGACCGCGCCGCCCTCTTTCGGTGATCTCCCTCACGGCGCTCTATTCCCTACTGGCCGGTATGGTCGCGGGCATGCCCAGCCAGCCCCCCACCACTCCGCCTTCCCGTACGGGCCGCCCGCGCAGCCTGGAGGCCGACGCCGCGATCCTTGTGGCGACCAGGGCGGCGCTGGTCGAGCTGGGCTGGTCGAAGTTCTCGATGGGCGATGTGGCGAGCCGGGCGGGTGTCGCCAAGACGACGCTCTACCGCCGCTGGGCGAACAAGAACGAACTGGTCGTCGACGCCGTCGCCGTCCTTTTCGACGAGCTGGAACTCCCGGACCGGGGAAGCCTGACGGCCGACATCGAGGGCGTGGTGCTCCAGTTCTCGGCGCTTCTCGAACGCCCCGAGACGAAGACGGCGCTGATGGCAGTGGTTGCGGAGTCGACGCGCGACGAGGCGCTGCGCGAGCGGATCCGCTCGGCGATCGTCGACCGCCAGAAATGCCTGGTACTGCTCGGCCGGGAACGCGCGCAGGCCCGCGGCGAGCTCCCGTACGAGGACTCCCCCGCACAGGCCGCCCGCAACGCGGACCTGATCTTCGACGTGATCGCGGGCGCCGTGGTCCACCGGGCGCTGGTGAGCGCGGAACCGGTGGACGCGGAGTGGGCGAGCAGCTTCACGATGCTGCTGGTGAGCGGCCTGACGTCGGGGCTGTGAGCGGGCACCTCTCACCGGCCGACTTGGCAGGCACGAGCCGGACCTTGCCCGCCGACACCTTCAGAGGTTTTCCGGTCCGCGCATCCCAGAGCACTGCGTCGCCACCCGCGACCCCGAAGGCAAGGTAGGGGCGATACGGGTCGATCCGGCCGCCCTCGCCAGGGAGTTCGGCGGGCGGCACAGCAGGCTCGACGCAGGTCCATTCGGGCTCGACACCGAAATACGACGGCGGCTGCTCGCCCTTCGCGGCGGCTGCGGCGGTGGCCGCCGCCGCCGAACTGGCCGACGACCAGGCCAGTATGCCGACGCCCAGGAGGATGACCCCGAGCAGGACGACGTACAGCACTCCGGTCAACTACCCGGCCCTAAAGGGCCGGGCTTGGAGGTAGGGCCCAACTGGCTGCTGGGTGGTCTCCTCCG
>NZ_JAGGPB010000052.1 GCF_018614055.1 Streptomyces sp. ISL-98 | reverse complement strand
TGGTGCGGGGCTTTTCTGCGTTGTTGTCCCGGCGCCGGGCAGGCAGGTGAATCACGTACCCTGGACCGGCATCACACCAGCCCCTCTTACCAGCAGCTTCAGGATGGAAACAGCCCAATGGGAATGCTGATCCTCATAGGTGCGGGCCTCGTAGGCGTAGTGGTCCTCGTTATCGTCATCGCGGTGATCCTGAGCCGACGCAACCGTAACGGCGCCGGCGTAGCACCCGTCCCCGGGGGTTACCCGTACCAACCCCAGCAGTACCAGACGCCCCCGGGCCAGACGTACCCTCCGGCTCCGCCGAACCAGCCCCCGTACAACCCCAACCCCAACCCGTACGCCCAGCAGCCTCCCTACCAGGGGCAGTAAGCGCGCCGCCCGCAAGGCCGCCGACGGAGTTCAGGTGCGGCGAGTGCCGATGGACAGCGTGGCGTCGACATGCGCCAGCAGTGCGGCCTGCATGTCCTCGGGGCCGGGACCGGGGCCGGGGCCGCCCCCGGTTCCGGCTTCCGCGGCCGGTGCGGCGGCGAGCACCTGCGTGGCGAGCCCGTCGATCAGCGCGGTCAACTGCAGCGCGGCGGCGGCCGGTTCCGTGGGGCGGAAGACCCCCTGGGCGATGCCGCGCCGTACAACGTCGGCGACCGTCGCGCGCCACTGGCGGTAGTACGCGACGTACAGCCGCCCGACGGCGGTGGAGCGGGCCGCCTCCGCCCAGAGGTCGAGCCATACGCTCCACTGCCACCGCTGCTGCTGGGTGTACGGCGTCCGCAGCTCGATCAGCCGGCGCAGTTCGTCCGCCGCGTCACCCGATTCGGCGGTGAGGGCGGCCCGGCGGGCGTTGTCCTCTTCCATGCACCAGCGCACGGCCGCTTCCAGCAGCTCGTCGCGGCCCGGGAAGTGGTAGTGGATGGCGGCGGTGCTGGTCGCGCAGGCCTCGGCGATGTCGGCGACCCGTACGGCATGGAAACCGCGCTCCGCGATCAGGCGCACCGCCTCCCGCACGATCTGCAACGGCCTGCCGCCCTCGGGCGCGGGGACGGCAGGGGCGCGGTGGCGCCGTAAAGCAGAGGATTTGGGGGCGGTGTCCGTACTCGATCCGAGCAGCCATCCCGCATCCACATCGGTGATGTCGGCGATACGGGCGAGCTCGGCCACCGTGAAACGGCGGGCGCCGCTCAGTGAACGCGACAGCTTCGACGGGTCCATGACGATGCGTCTGGCAAACTCGCGCTGGCTGACACCGGCGGTGCCGATCATCTGACGTACTCGCTCGGCGACTTGGCCGCTGGAGTCTCCGACTCGGTTTGCGGGTTCCTGTCGCATGGTCGGCCACCGTACCCGCACGTTGAGGTGAACACAACGTCAGGTTGGCGTGACCGCCTGTAGTTCAAGGGCTTACCGGTGCATTGAGGAGATGACTGATGCATCAGTCATCTCACATAACCGTTGACTGCCCCCATACGCACAGGTGCACCATGTTCGGGCGTATGTCCGATGCCCTGTGGGGTGTAACGAGTCCGGCCATTAATCGATCAACTTGTTTCAGGCAACGGCCAGTTGCATTGTTATTGACGATCGGACATGGGCATATACGCCCCAGCGCATGCGGGGCACCCAAGAGGAGGCCGATCATGACCGTAGTCTCACCAAGTCGACTGGGTCTGCAATTACCGGCAGTGCCCTTCTACTGCCCGGTCCCGTCCGTGGTACACCCGTCCGCCCAGGCACTGAACGACATGACGGTGCGGTGGATGCTCCAGCAGAGCCTCGACACCGACGATCAGCAACGGAGGCGCCTAGCCCTCTGTGACTTCGGCGGTCTCACCGCCTCGACCATGCCCTACGGGCAGCTCGAACCGCTCACGCTGATGGCCAAATTCCATGCCGTACTCTTCTCGCTCGACGACGGCGTTTGCGACGAGGCCTACGTCACCGCCGACTCCCTGGCCCAGGAGACGGCACGCATGATGCGGGCGATCGAGACCCCCGCCGCCCACTCGCCGAACGAATCGCCGCACACGGCGGCACTGCGCGCACTCCGGCTGGAGTTGGAGCGGTACGCGTCCCGGCAGCAGATCCGCCGCTGGACCGATGCGATGCGCGTCTATACCTCGGGGCTGGTGTGGGAAGCGGCTTGGCGCCGCAGCCCGGGACTGCCCTCGCTGAACGACTACGTGACGCTGTGGATGAGGGCCATAGGCATGGCCCCGTCCACCGCCATGATCGAAATTGTCGCCGGATACTCCGTCCCCGACAACGATCTCGAGGACCCGCGGGTGCGTGCCCTCACCGAGATCACCTGGACGCTCGTCAGCTGGGACAACGACCTCTACTCCCGAAACAAGGAGCTGCTGAGGGCCGGCGACGACCTTAATCTCGTCGACGTCCTGTGCCAGGAACTCGACTGCGATCCGCATCACGCACTCGACGAAGCCGTGGCGATGCGGGACCGCGTCATGGTGCTCTTCCTCCGGCTGCGCGACCAGGTGCTGAAGGACGTGGGCGGTGGACTGCGCCGTTACGTACAGGGGCTGGGCCAGTTCATCCGGGGCCACCTCGACTGGGCATCCGTCTGCCCCCGCTACTGCGTGCCCACCGACTCGGTGGCCAGGCCCGAGGGGTGGTGGAAGCAGCGTCCGGCCGACGACGGCCTTGAACCGCTTCCCCTCCCGACGATCGCCTGGTGGTGGGACCAGCTGGCGGTCAGTACCCGCGCCACCATCGTGTGACCGCCTGCCACATCCGCTTCGGCGCCTTGGGCCTGCGCTGCGCGGGGATCCCGCCCGCGGGCGGCGAAGCGACCGGAGCTGCCGGCGCGGCCTGAGCCGACGGAACGACCTGAGCGGGCAACGGCACAGACGCTGCGGCCGGCGGCTGCGGCGCCGACGCCCTGGGGGGCGTTTCCACCTGCCAGTCGGGCCGCGGTGTCGTGCTCGGCGTAGACATGGGCGTACCGGCGACGTCCTGCGGCGGGCGCGCGGCGAACGTCACCGGGAGCTCGTTCAGATGCCGGGACATCAAAGCGCTGCTCCAGCGCAGCTGGTCCTCTTCCACCGACAGCTGCAGGTCCGGCAGGCGCATCAGCAACGCATCGATGCCGGTGTCAGCGATCGCGCGCCCGATGTCCTGGCCGGGGCACTCGTGCGGCCCGCCACTGAAGGCGAGGTGCGCACGGTTGCCCTGCATGGAGGCGTGCGGATCAGGGCGTACGACCGGGTCGACATTGGCCGCGGCGATCCCCACGATGAGCGCGTCGCCCTTCTTGATCTGCTGGCCGCCGAACTCCGTGTCACCGACCGCCCAGCGGCCGAAAATCGTCGTGAAGGGCGGCTCGTCCCAGAGCGTCTGCTCGACCGCCTCCGGAAGCGTCATGTGGCCGCCGCTGAGCTGGGCGCGGAAGCGCGGATCGGTGAGCACCATGCGCACGACGTTGGCGATGAGGTTGGCGGTCGTCTCGTACGCCGCGATGAGCACCAGCCGCAGATGCTGGCTGACCTCGTCGTCGGTGAGGCCGGCCGGGTGTTCGACGAGCCAGGTGGTGAAGTCCTCCTCGGCCGTCATCCGGCGCCGGGCCACGTGCCTGCTCAGTACGCCCATGATGTAGGCGTTGCTGGCGTTCGCCGTCGCGGTGCCCTTGATCATGTCCCGGGCGGCCTGCACCATCCGCTCGTTGTACTCCTCCGGCATGCCGAGGATCTGGCACAGCGCCATCATCGGCAGATGCTCGGCGAACTGGCTGACCAGGTCGGCGTGGCCGTCCTGGCAGAAGTCGTTCACCAGCCTGTTGCTGTAGCGGTTGATGTAGCGGCGTACGCCGCGGTGGTCGATGCGCGCGATGCTGTCGGTGACCGCGCCGCGCAGCCGCTCGTGGTCCGCTCCGTCCGCGAAGACGCAGATGGGCTGCCAGGTGAAGACCGGAGCGAGGGGATGGTCGGGCGGCACGGTGCCGTCGTGCACGAGACGCCAGCGGCGCGCGTCCCTGGAGAACTGCGACGGCGTACGCGTCATGTGCAGATTCTCGCTGTGGCCGAGGACCAGCCATGCCGGTACGTCGCCGACCAGCAGCACCGGTGCCACCGGGCCGTGTTCGGCGCGGAGCTTCTCGTAAAGGCCCATGGGGTCGTTCTCGTGCTCAGGCCCGTACAGCCGGCGCAGCCCGCCGGGCCCCGTACTGGTGAGTCCGTGGGCGGGGCAGCCCGGGGGCGGCAGCGGCCCGTTGTCCGCTCCGGGCAGGTCGTGGAAAGGAGTTGTCACCGGTCACTCCAGGATCAGGCTGATAGGGCTGGGGGCTGAAAGGGGCTGATGGGTACGGGAAAACAGGTCAGTCGCGCGGCAGGGCCAAGGAGTGCAGGTACCGCATCAGCGTCATGAGGACGTCGCGGCTGGAGCCGCGCCCGCGCGCGTCGCAGTCCACTATCGGCACCTGCTCGGGCAGATCCAGGGCGGTCCGCAGCGCTTCAACGGGATGCCGGGGCGCGTCCGGGAAGGTGTTGATGGCGACCACGAACGGCACGCCGCGCTCCTCCAGCCGCCCGATCACGTCGAAGCTGACTTCAAGACGCCGGGTGTCGATCAGCACGACCGCGCCCAGGGCGCCCTCGAAGAGGCCGTTCCAGAGGAACCAGAAGCGCTCCTGGCCCGGCGTACCGAAGAGATAGAGGACCAGCTCGTTGCTGAGGCTGATCCTGCCGAAGTCCATGGCCACGGTGGTGGCGGTCTTGCCCTCCACACCGGAGTTGTCGTCGACACCGACCCCGGCCTGGGTCATGGTCTCCTCGGTGGTCAGCGGACGGATCTCGCTCACCGAGCCCACCATGGTGGTCTTGCCGACGCCGAACCCGCCCACGATCACGATCTTCACCGCGGATGTGGCCGTCGAGGGCAGGATGTCCTCGCTGCGGGGCCCTGCGATCGTGTCAGAGTTTCTGAAGTCCATGCATCACCGCTTCGAGAAGGGACCGGTCGGGCAAGGTGGCGCGGACGATGGGCGCGCGCGACTCGATCAGGTCGGTGGCGAGGAGATCGGTCAGTAGAACGGTCACCACGCTGAACGGCAGGCTGAGGTACGCGGAGATCTCGGCGACGGACAACGGCGCCCGGCAGAGCCGCAGAATTGCGGCCTGCTCGGGCTTGACCGTCGGTGTGGGTGCGGTGCGGGCGACGACCATGGTGACCAGATCGATGGCGGCCCGTGCCGCGCCGTCCGGGCCGCCGGTGATCACGTACAGGCGTCCTGGGTCACCCGTCCCTGGTCGTCGCCGTTCTCGTCGGGGCGAAGTCATACGGTGCGCCCGTCATGGCGCGGCGGACTCGTCAGATGGGCTCCGATCCGGATCACCAGGTCCCGCATCCGGGCCCCCAGCAGGCCGGCGTCGACCGTCTCGTTGGCAAGCACCGCGAGATACGCCCCGGCTCCTGCGGCCATCAAGTAGAAGAAGCCACCACTGACTTCGAGGACGACCAGCTGCATCTGGCCGTCGCTGTCCGGGATTTCGGCGGCAACGGCCGAGGCCAGGCTCTGCAGCCCCGCACAGGCCGCCGCGAGCCGGTCGGCGACGTCCGGGTCGCCGCCGTGACGGGCGATGCGCAGGCCGTCCGCGGACAGGACCACGATCTGCTGGATCTGCGGTACCCCGTCGGCCAGCTCCTTGAGCAGCCAGTCAAAATTCGCCCGCTGCTGGATCACTTCAGATCTCCCTTGTCCAACACATCGTCAGGTTCGTCGTCGGGTCCGGTCGGGGACTCCGGTGTCCCCTTGATTGCCTTGGTGAACGCTTCGATCCAGAGGCCCGGCTCTTTCTCCTTGCCCGTGCCGTTGCCGTTCTGCGGCCGGGCGGGCTGCTCGTCGGTGGGGGGCTGCACCGCATAGGTGCCGATCGGCGCGCGGTAGCCGCTGCGGCGCTGTGGAAGCCCAGTGGCCGTCCATTCGGTCACCACGGGGACGTCGTCCTCCCGCCTGGCCACCGGTGGCCTGTGTACCGCCGGCGCCGCCGGTGCGGGCGCGGGCCGTCGCGGCTCGCCCTCCGGCCGGGGCTTGCGCCCGGGAACACGCAGCGTCGCGGGGTCCGGCAGCCCGCCAGGGTTCTGCCGGGGGACCGCGGAGGCGCCGATGCCGTGGGCGAGACCGGGGGCAGGGCCGGTGGTGATCATCTCGCGCGGCACGATCAGCACGGCGCGTACGCCGCCGTACGCCGACTGCCGCAGCGAGATCTGCATGTTGTACATCTGGCAGAGTCGGCCGACGACGGCCAGGCCGAGCCTTGGCGTCTCACCGAGGTCGTTGAGGTCGATGCCCGCCTGTGCCTGGGCCAGCATGTTCTCGGCCCGCCTGCGGGCCTCCTCGCTGAGGCTGACGCCGCCGTCCTCGATCTCGATGGCGATGCCGGTCTGCACCTCCACCGCGGTCACGTGCACCCGGGTCTGCGGAGGTGAGTAGCGGGTGGCGTTGTCGAGGAGTTCGGCGCAGGCGTGGATCAGCGGCTCGACGGACGTACCGAGGATGGCGATCTTGGCGATCGAGTGCAGATCGACCCGCTGGTACTCCAGGATCCGGGACATCGCCCCGCGCAGCACGCTGAACAGCGGTACGGGCTTGGGCCATTGGCGTCCCGGGCGCGCGCCGCCGAGTACGGCGATGGAGTCGGCGAGCCGGCCGATCAGCGAGGTGCCGTGGTCGATGCGCAGCAGGTCGTCGAAGACCTCGGGGTTGCGCCCGTGGTCCTCCTCCATCATCCGCAGTTCACTGGACTGCTGGTGGACGATGGCCTGCACGCGGCGGGCGATGTTGACGAAGGCGCGCTGCGCGGACTCGCGCATCGCTTCCTCGTCGTCGATGATCTCAAGGAGGGAGCGGAGCAGATTGCGCTGCGGGTCGCGGAGATCGCGGTACGCCGCGTCCCCGTCCACCACCACCCGGATCACCTCGGCGGGCGACTCGCCCTGCCGGAGGCGGTGGATGGCGGCGGGCAGCAGCTGCTTGCTGACGCGCAGGGTCTCCTGGTCGTGCCCGGCGACGCGCGCTTCGAGATGGGCCAGGCGCTGCCCGTACTCCACGCGCAGGGCTCTCATCGCCCGCCCGCGGCGGGCCACTTCGGCTGCGAACAGCGTGATGACGACGGTCGCGACCGCGCCGAACAGGGCGACCGGTATACGGGCGGACTCCGCCACGACCGCCAGGGCGGCGGCAGTTGCCGCGGCCATGAGGAGGATGGGCGGCACAAGCGCGCGAACGAAGGAGGATTCTCGGTCAGTTGGAGGCGATTCAACACGAACCATGTAAACCTCTGCCGGTCGATGCGGGGATGTATTCGAACCATCAAGACACTTGGGAACAAGTGCGTGATTTCATAGCAACTCGGCGCGCTTCGACCGAGCTTAGCCAGATCGGATCAGCGCGGCGGCATATTCAGCAACCCTCTGCGTGCGCCCTGGCGCGGGGTTTAGACTCGCCAATTTTGCACACTGGGCTCACGACTGTGCGCGAGGAGTAACCGAACGGGTGACGTATAGGCCCCGTGTACGCCAAAGGCCGCCCCCATGGCTTAAGGGGCGGCCTTGTGCGGTGCTCTCCGGCCCGCTAGGTCGGCGGACCGGCGGGAGTCGGGTGGTGGGTCAGGCGATGGATGCCGAGACGATCGCGGCCACCGCGACGTTGCAGGACGCGGTCACCCACACCGCCGGGTGCGGCTCGCTCTGGACCAGCGTCTCGCCCAGCTTCCCCGGCGTGACGAGGTCGACCACCAGGAACGCCACGGCCATCATTACGAGGCCGAGAACGCCGAAGGCGGCCGTGGATGCGAGGCCCTTGCCGAAGTCGTTGTACGTCGTCCAGATCGACGTGAAGACGATTCCGCCGATGCCCAGCAGTGCCGAGCTGAGCAGCAGGGCGGCGTTACGGTTGCGCTCCTGCCAGATCTGGCGGCCGAGCTTGCCCGGGGTCAGGGCGTCCACCAGAAATATGCCGAGGGTCAGCAGCACCACGCCCAGCGCACCGTAGGCGGCGGAGCGGCCAAGTCCGTTGACGATGTCTTCCATTGAGGTTCAGTCTCCGCGCGTGAAATTGATCGTGGTCAAAAGAGAGGCAAAACCTATCGCACGACTGTGCGGCGGCGACCGGACGGGTTGCGGGGTGGCTGAACGGCCGCTCGTACGAGCGATTACGATCCGGGATCATGACCTCAGCTGACCAGGAACAGACCGTGGACGACTCCATACCCGCACAGCCCGGACTGACGCCACGTCAGGCCAGGCGCATGCGGATCGCCGCGGCGTCGGTCCTGATGGTGGCGGTGGCGGTGGTGCTGGTGGTGCGGCTGGCGAGCCGGTCGTCGGTTCTGGTGGTCGGGGTCTACGGGCTGGCCCTGATCCTCTGCGGAGTGGTCATCGAGCTCAGCCGTCGCGGGCGGACGCGACTCGGGTCCTGGCTGCTGGTGGCGGGCCTGGCCGCGGCGGTGGGAGCGGACGCGTTCCTGATCCCGTAACGGGACAGCGAAGAGCAATCGGGCGGAAACGCGACTCGGCGCCTCGGGCAGGCTGACAAGCCCGAGGCGCCGGAGTTGGTACCCAGGACCCCTTGGCCGGGTCCGGGACTTCTTAGTCGAGGTAGTCGCGCAGGACCTGCGAGCGCGACGGGTGACGCAGCTTCGACATCGTCTTCGACTCGATCTGACGGATGCGCTCACGCGTCACGCCGTAGACCTTGCCGATCTCGTCCAGCGTCTTCGGCTGACCGTCGGCCAGACCGAAGCGCATCGAGACGACACCCGCCTCGCGCTCGGACAGGGTGTCCAGCACCGAGTGCAGCTGCTCCTGCAGGAAGGTGAAGGAGACCGCGTCGGCCGGGACGACCGCCTCGGAGTCCTCGATGAGGTCACCGAACTCGCTGTCGCCCTCCTCACCCAGCGGCGTGTGCAGCGAGATGGGCTCGCGGCCGTACTTCTGGACCTCGATGACCTTCTCGGGGGTCATGTCGAGTTCCTTGGCCAGCTCCTCCGGGGTGGGCTCGCGGCCCAGGTCCTGGAGCATCTGGCGCTGCACGCGGGCGAGCTTGTTGATGACCTCGACCATGTGCACCGGGATACGGATGGTGCGGGCCTGGTCGGCCATCGCGCGGGTGATCGCCTGACGGATCCACCAGGTGGCGTACGTCGAGAACTTGAAGCCCTTGGTGTAGTCGAACTTCTCGACCGCGCGGATCAGACCGACATTGCCCTCCTGGATGAGGTCCAGGAAGAGCATGCCGCGGCCGGTGTAGCGCTTGGCCAGCGAGACCACGAGTCGGAGGTTGGCCTCCAGGAGGTGGTTCTTGGCACGGCGGCCGTCCTCGACGAGGATCTCCAGCTCGCGGCGGAAGACGGCGTCCTGCTCGTCCTCGTCCTCCAGCTTGTGCTCGGAGAAGAGACCCGCCTCGATGCGCTTGGCGAGCTCGACCTCCTGCTCGGCGTTGAGCAGCGGCACCTTGCCGATCAGCTTCAGGTAGTCCTTGACCGGGTCGGCCGTGGCACCGGCGACCATGACCTGCTGCGCGGGTGCGTCGTCCTCGTCCTCGTCGGACAGGACGTAGCCGTCACCCTGCTGCGGCTGCTTCGCCGGCTTCTCGTCGGCGTCGTCCGATCCGGATTCGTCGGCCCACGCGTCGGGCTGCGGCTCCTCGGTGGCCGCGGCGCCCTTCTTGGCTGCGGTCTTCTTCGCGGCCGTCTTCTTCGCCGCGCGCTTCGCCGGAGCCGGGGCCTCGCCCGCGTCGTCCATTACCGATATTGACGCGGGAGCCGCCTGCGACGCCGCCGAAGCGGTCTTCTTGACGGTCTTCTTTACAGCGGTCTTCTTGACCGGACGCTTCTCCTCGTCCCGGGCGACGGTCTTGCGCGCACGCTTGACCGGGGCCTTGGCAGGAGCCTTGGGCGCCGTCACCATCAGCGTGACGCCCTCTTCGTCGAGGACCTGGTTGAGGCTGCGCAGAACCCGCTTCAGCTGGTCCGCGGGGATGCTGTCTGCCTCGAAGGCGTGGCGTACGTCGTCGCCGTTGATGTGACCCTGCTCCTTACCGCGCTCAATGAGCGCGACCAGAGAAGGGGATTCCGCAATCTCCTGTGGGAACGGGCGGGACGGACTGACCGACACGAGGAGCCTCTCGTAGCAAAAATGATGACGAGGCGAGGTCGCATGACGTATGGGCAGCGCGACGACACCTGTGGGTTCATCGCACGCTCGCGCCATTTCGTTACGCCTTGAATGGAGTGACCTGAGCCACTTTTCCGAAACGGCCCTGTCGGGAGCCTCGGGTAGCGTGGCCGCATGATCACCGGTAGCGGGCATGTACTGATACTCGGCGGTACGACGGAGGCCAGGAAGCTTGCACAAACACTGGCCCCGCGCCCCGGCCTGCGGGTCACAACCTCGCTCGCCGGCCGGGTGTCACAACCAAGGATGCCTGAAGGTGAAGTGCGAACCGGAGGATTCGGCGGCGCGGAAGCGATGGCCGTCTGGTTGCGCACTCACGGAGTGACCGCCGTGGTCGACGCCACCCACCCCTTCGCGGCTGCCATCAGCGCAAACGCGGTGGAGGCGGCGGCCGCCTCGGGCACCCCCCTGATCGCGCTCCGCCGCCCCGGCTGGGAGCCGGGACCCGGCGACCGCTGGCACATGGCCGACGACCTGGCCGACGCGGCGGCGCGGCTGCCCGCGCTCGGCCGACGGGTCTTCCTCACCACTGGGAGGCTCGGCCTGGCCGCCTTCGTCGCCCTGGACGAGCTGCACTTCCTCGTACGGTCCGTGGAGCCGCCCGAGCCGCCGCTGCCCCGCAACAGCGAGATCCTGCTGGACCGAGGCCCGTACACGCTCGACGGAGAGAAAGACCTGCTCCTTACGCACGCAGTCGACGTCCTCGTCACCAAGGACAGTGGCGGCCCCGCCACCGCCGCGAAGCTCACCGCCGCCCGCGACCTGGGCCTGCCGGTCGTCGTCGTACGCCGCCCGCCCCCGCCGCCGGGGGTGCACAGCCTCCCCGACGTGGCCGGGGCGCTGGCCGAACTGGCCGGGCTCGGGTGTCTCAGTCGCGGCGCAGCAGATACGTGTCCATGATCCAGCCCTTGCGGGCACGGGCCTCGGCCCGCACCTCCAGGATCCGGTCCGAGACCTCGGAGAGCCTGCCGGAAACGAGGATCTCGTCCGCGGTCCCGATGTAGGCCCCCCAGTAGATGTACGGGTCCACGTCGGCGTACGTCTGAAACACCTGGTGCGCGTCGAGCATCACCACCACGTCGTCGGCGCCCTCCGGCCAGCCTTCGGCCAGTCGCCGCCCCGTCGTGATCTGCACGGGCTTCGCGACCCGGTTCAGCCCGGTGCGGTGCCGCGCGACCAGCGCGGAGACACTGCTGACGCCGGGCACCACCTCGTGGTCGAAGGCCACGGCGCCCCGCTCCAGGATCTCCTCCAGGATGCCGAGCGTGCTGTCGTACAGCGCCGGATCGCCCCACACCAGGAATGCGCCGGTCTGGTCCTCGCCCAGCTCGTCGGTGATCATCCGCTCGAAGATGTCGGCCCGCCGACTGCGCCAGTCGCCGACCGCGGGGGAGTAGGCGGCGCCCCCGGCCTTGCGGTCGCGGTCCGGATCGCGCCCCTCCACCAGGCGGTACGCCCGGCCGTCCGCGATGTGCCGGTCGAGGATTTCGTGCCGCAGCCGGATCAGGTCCGACTTCTCCTCGCCCTTGTCGAGGAGGAAGAAGACGTCCACCGCGTTGAGGGCTTTGACGGCCTGGATCGTCAGATGGTCCGGGTCGCCCGCGCCGATGCCTATGACAAGAATCTTTCTCACCGCGCAGAGTCTGCCGCATGGCGTGTGCTGCGTGGCGTCTGCCGTGGGGCGTCTGCCGTGTGGAGTCCGCCGCGTGGCCGCCTGGCGGTCAGGGGCGCAGCCGGGGAGCGACCGCGGCGGCCTCGACCGGCTCCGTTTCCCGTTCGACCCGGCCCGCGAGCTCCCCCGCCCAGACGCCGAGCTCCGCGACGCCGATGCCGTACGGACGAGCCTCGCTGTACTCCGCTCCGTACTCCGCGATCCCCGCGGCCCCGCGCCTGAGCAGCCTCGCACCGCCGTCCCGGTTGCCCCGGGCCGCATGAGTGATGCCCACGGCGAGCTGGGCGAGGCCGCGCCACAGGGCACGCTCCGTCTCGGGCCCGGACTTCCACGCGTCCTCGAAGACCTCGTGCGCATGGAACGGCATACCGGCGTCGAGCAGCCGCTGCGCCTCGCGGACGGTTTCATCGCCGGTACGCACCACACCCTCCGGCTGCCGTTCCACCCCCGGCGCTCCGTACGGCAGCGGCCTGCCGAGCCCGTCGCGCGGTCGGGCGCTGCGCGCCCGCCCCTCGGGGTCACGGTCCCTGCTGCTCTGCTGCTCCGTCTCGTTCACCTGCCCATTGTCGCCGCAGCCGGTACGAACCGTCAGGACCGGGCCACGAGTGAGGTATTGTTCTGTTGCGCGCTGAGCCAGGGGAAACCCCAGGTCAGGCGGGCATCGGGACGTGGCGCAGCTTGGTAGCGCACTTGACTGGGGGTCAAGGGGTCGCAGGTTCAAATCCTGTCGTCCCGACTCGAAAGAGTCGCAGGTCAGAGGCCGTATCGGAGTGATCCGACACGGCCTTTTGACGTTTCCGGGATACTGGCGCCTGTGGACCATGTGACTGCCTGGCGTGACGAATGGGTCATAAAGGGACGGCGGGTCGCGGGGAGTCCGCGCCTGACCGTCGTGGCCGGAACGTTGCTGGCGCTGCTGGCGGTGGCGGAGTCGGCAGCCGAGTTCGTCCGGAGCCATGGATCGATCCCGCGGATGGCAGCGGACGCGTCCATGGCGGGAGGCGGGGACGGGAGTGTCGTAGGGGTGCAATTAGCGTTGGTGGTCGGGCTTTTGTGCCTGTGCACCGCGCTGCCGTTGGTCTTCTTGCGTCCCGTGACCGCCGGGATCGCCGTCTCGGTCGCGAGCGTATGGTCACTCACGGTCTTCCAGACGGTGACGCTGGCGGGTTTCGGCGCGCAGCTGATCGCCCAGTACCGGCTCGGCCGCAACGGCCGCCAACTGCTGGCCGTGGTTCTCGGTTTGCCGTTCCTGTTGCTGGCGCTGGCGGGCCCGGTGGATCCCGATTTCCGGGTACGGGCGGTGCTGCTGGCTGCGCTGGCCCCGGTGGCTGCCCTGGCCGGGCTCGCGCAACGGGCGCGCAAACAGGTCCTGGAGAACACCGCCACGCGGGAGGCCATCGTCGGCACGCTGCTGGAGAACACCGCACGCGGCGAACGCGCGCGCATCGCCCGTGAGCTGCACGATGTCGTCGCCCACCACATCTCCATGGTCGCCGTGCAGGCCGAGACCGCCCGGCTGGCCACCACCGGGATGCCCGCCGAGGGGGCCAAGCGGCTGCTGGGCATAGGCGACACCGCCCGAGCCGCACTGACCGAGATGCGCCGCCTGCTCGGGGTGCTGCGTGACGACACCACCCAGGCCGCCACCGGTACCGCCGACCGGCGGCCGCAGCCCAGTCTGCGCCAGCTCAACGAACTCCTCGACGAGGCCCGGGACGCCTCCAGGACGGCCGCCCGCCTCATCGTCCGCGGATACCCGAGAGAGCTCGACCCCGGTGTCGAACTCGCCGCGTACCGCATCGTCCAGGAATCCCTCACCAACGCCCGTCGCCACGCGTCCGGCGCCGCCGTCGACGTGGAGCTGAACTACACCGACAGCGACCTGCGGCTGCGTATCCGGGACAATGGGCCCGGCATGTCCACCGCAGTGCCGGCCGGCGGTCAGGGGCTGCTCGGCATGCGCGAACGCGCCGCCGCCGTCGGCGGTGAAGTCCGTACCGGTTCGGCGGTCAGCGGTGGGTTTGTTGTCGAGGCCCGCTTTCCCGCCACGACAGAAGAGTCTCTATGAGCATCCCGTCCCGGTCGGTCCGGATCGTCGTCGCCGATGACCATCTGGTCGTCCGCACCGGCTTCGCCGCACTGCTGGACACGCAGCCGGAATTCACGGTCGTCGAGACAGCCTCGGACGGAGCCGAGGCATTACGGATCTGCCGCGAGCTCTCTCCGGACGTCGTGCTCATGGACATCCGCATGCCCGGCATGGACGGCATCGAAGCCACAAGACAACTCGTCTCCTCCGGAGCCTCCGAGACTTCAGGCAGCGCTCGGTCCGACGGGCCGCGCGTCCTCATCCTGACGACCTTCGACCTGGACGAGTACGTGTACGACGCGCTGCGCGCCGGTGCCAGCGGCTTCCTCCTCAAGGACGTCACCGCGGAACGGCTCTTCGACGCGGTACGGGTCGTCGCAGCGGGCGACGCGCTACTCGCTCCCGGCGTCACCCGCCGACTCATCAGCGAGTTCGCCCTGATGCCCGCCAGGGCCGCCGAGGCCACGCCCGCATCCCCGCTCAATACACTCAAGACACTCACGCCGCGGGAGACGCAGGTGCTGCGGCTCGTCGCCGAAGGCCTGTCCAATCCGGAGATCGCCGCCCGGCTGGTCGTGTCCGAAGAGACCGTGAAGACACACGTCAGCCGCGTTCTGACAAAGCTGGCGCTGCGCGACCGTACGCAAGCCGTCATCACCGCGTACGAAACAGGACTGGTTGTGCCGCGCTTCCGCCAAACCGGATAGCAATCCGCACAGTCGGAGGCGTCATCATCAGGGAGGAGACTGCTCGTCCCTCACGTGAGGGACGAGCAGTCGTCGCTGTCCCTCACGTCAGGGGCGGTGAACGTCCCTCGCCGCCGTGACGACAGCTCAAGTCGTCTTTCCTAGCCTTCTGGCATGGAGAAGACGATCGAAGACGGGGAAGCGACGATTGAGGTCACCAACCTGCGTAAACGCTTCGGGCAGACCCAGGCGCTGGATGGCATGACGTTCACCGTCGCCCCTCGGCAGATCACTGGTTTCGTCGGCCCGAACGGCGCGGGGAAGTCCACCACCATGCGGGTGATCATGGGCTTGGACAAGCCTGATCAGGGCACCGCGTCGGTCGGCGGACGGCCGTATCGGAGTCTGCGCACCCCTCTGAAGCACATCGGGGCGTTACTGGACGCCGGGGCGGTGCAGCCGAGCCGTACCGCCCGCAACCACCTGCTGTGGCTGGCCCATTCGCAGGGTCTGAGCTCCAAGCGGGTCGACGAGGTGGTGAGCCAGGCCGGCCTGCAGGACGTTGCCAAGCGGAAGGCGGGCGGCTTCTCCCTGGGCATGCGGCAGCGGCTGGGGATCGCGGCGGCGCTGCTCGGGGACCCGCCGGTGCTCATGCTGGACGAGCCGTTCAACGGCCTCGATCCCGAGGGCATCGTGTGGATGCGCGGATTCCTGTCGTCCCTCGCCCAGCAGGGCCGCGCCGTGCTGGTGTCCAGTCACCTGATGAGCGAACTGCAGGACACCGCGGACCATCTGGTGGTCGTCGGGCGCGGCAAGGTCATCGCGGACATGAGCGTGCGCGACATGCTCGCTTCCGCGTCCCAGGGGCGGGTCGCCCTGCGTACCTCCGCGCGCACGCAGGCGATGACGCTGCTGGCGCGTGAGGGCGCCACTGTGAGTTCCACCGGGCCCGACACGCTCACCGTCTCTGGGCTGCCGGCCGAAAAGATCGTGTCGCTCCTCGGGCGGGGCGCGGTGCCGTTCTCGGAGGTGTCCTCGCATCGCGCGTCACTGGAGGAGGCCTACATGGAGCTCACCCGGGACGCGGTGCAGTATCGCGGCACAGTGCCCGAGGGGGCCGCACGATGAGTTCCCTGATGAAGGCGGGGCGGGGCGGCTTCGGGCAGCTGCTGCACTCGGAATGGACCAAGTTCAGAACGGTACGGGGCTGGGTGCGCGCCATGATCGGCGCGGTGCTGGTGATCCTGCTGGTCGGACTGGTGGGCACAGCGGCCAGTAACCAGTCCGAGCATGACGCCAATCCCTCCCTGCCGGTCGGTCCGGGCGGTGGGGCCGTCAACGACAACTTCTACTTCGTACACCAGCCCCTGCGGGGAGACGGCAGCATCACCGTCTCCGTCACCTCGCTGACCGGCGTGATCGCAACGGAGCCGAAGTCCACCAAGCCCGGCGTATCGCCATGGGCGAAGGCCGGAATCATCGTCAAGGACAACCTCGAACAGGGCTCGGCCTATGCGGCGATGATGGTCACCGGCGCTCATGGGGTGCGGATGCAGCACAACTACACCGAGGACAAGGCCGGCGGGAGCGGCAATGTCTCGGAGCAATCCCCGCGTTGGCTTCGGCTGAACCGTTCCGGTGACACGATCACTGGATACGAATCCGCCGACGGCACCAAGTGGACCGAGGTCGGCACCGCCCGTCTCCCCGGGTTGTCGTCGGCCGCGGAGGCCGGACTGTTCGTCACCTCTCCGTCGGCCGTGGAAGAGACGAGCACCGGCGCGGGATTCGGCCCAGCCGTGGCCACCGGCTCCTTCGGCGAGGTCGCGCTGGGCGGTCAGTGGAACGAGGGCTCGTGGAAAGACGAGCAAGTAGGAGGCGACGCAGGCACCTCGGGCAGCTACACGCAGACGACCAAGGGCAAGTACACCAAGTCCGGTACGAGTTACACACTGGCCGGGGCCGGCGACATCGCGCCGGTCGTGGGAGGACCGGCCATGGGACCCGGCATCACCATCGAGAACTTCCTGGTGGGCGCGTTCGCCGGGCTGATCGTGGTGATCGTCGTGGGCACGGGGTTCATCACCGTCGAGTACCGGCGGGGCCTGATCGGCGTCACCCTGGCTGCCGGCCCGCGGCGGTGCCGGGTGCTGGTGGCGAAGGCCATCGTGGTCGGGACCCTGTCGTTCATCGTCGGACTGATCGCCGCCGCTGTCATGATCCCGCTCGGCGAGAACAGGGCCCGCGCCAACGGTTTCTACGTACTCACGGTGCCGACGCAGACCGAACTGCGCGTCATGGTCGGCACAGGCCTGCTGCTGGCAGTGGCCGGCGTGCTCGCCCTCGCTGTCGGCACCATCCTGCGACGGAGCGCTTCGGCGATCACGGTTGTCGTCGCCGGCATGGTCCTGCCCTACATCCTCGCGACCGCGTCGGTCCTGCCCACGGGCGCCTCGGACTGGCTGCTGCGGGTGACCCCGGCCGCCGGGTTCGCCATCCAGCAGAGCGTCCAGCATTACGAACACGTGCTCACCACCTACACACCGGCGTCCGGCTACTTTCCCCTGGCACCGTGGGCAGGCTTCGCCGTTCTGTGCGCCTACACCGCGCTCGCTTTTGCCACGGCCGTAGTCCTGCTCCGCCGGAGGGACGTATGAAGCGGGCCGTGCACGCGGAGTGGACCAAGCTGCGCACGGAGGGCGGCACCGGCCGGCTCATGCTCGGCGTCATCGCGACGACGGCCGCGGTCAGCGCCGGAGTGGCGTCGACCTCCAGGTGCCCGGCCCTGGACTGCGGCGGAGATGCGACCAGGCTGAGCCTCACCGGGATCATGGTCGGCCAGGTGGTCGTAGCCATCGTGGCCGTGCTGGTGATCGGCAACGAGTACAACACCGGCATGATCCGCACCACCCTCACGGCGATGCCGCGCCGGATCACGGTCCTGGCCGCGAAAGCGACCGTCCTCACCGGCGTGATGCTGGTGGCGGGGACCATCTCCGTCCTCGCGTCCCTGCTGTCCGGGCGGATCCTCCTGCCCGACAACGGCTTCAACACGGAACACGGCTACGCGGCCCTGTCCCTGACCGACGGTCCGACACTGCGCGCCGCACTGGGTTCGGTGCTCTACCTCGCCCTGATCGCCCTGCTCAGCCTCGGCGCCGCGACAGCCGTCCGTAACTCCGCGACCGCCATCGGCATCGTCCTCGCCCTGCTCTTCGTCTTCCCGATCCTCACCCGCGTGGTCACGAACGAGGACTGGCAGCGGCACCTGGAACAGATCGCCCCGATGCCGGCCGGACTAGCCGTCCAGTCGACCGTCGGTCTCAGCGCCCTGCCCATCGGCCCATGGCAGGGCCTCGGCGTGCTGGCCCTGTGGGCGGCCGTGGCGCTTGTGAGCGGTGGGCTGCTGTTCCGCTCGCGCGACGCCTAGCGGAGGCCACCAAGTGGTCATCTCCGGCGGAGAATGACGGGCATGAGAGCTGATCGTCTGGTGGCCACGCTGCTGTTCCTGCAGGCGCGCGGGCGGGTCACCGCGGCCGAGGTGGCCGCGGAGCTCGACGTGTCCGAACGTACGGCGCGACGTGATCTGGAGGCGCTGGCGAGCGCCGGTATTCCTGTCTACTCGCAGCCCGGGCGGGGTGGCGGCTGGGCGCTCGTCGGTGGGGCCCGTACCGATCTCACGGGGCTGACCGCCGGCGAGATCCGGGCGCTGTTTCTCGTCGCGGGTCCTTCGTCGGCCGGACCCGAGCTGCGGACGGCCCTGCGCAAGCTGGTGCGGGCGCTGCCAGCGACGTTCCGGACCGGCGCCGAGGCCGCGGCGGGCGCCGGTGTCACCGACTCCACGGACTGGTCGGGCACCGCCGTCACCGTCGGCGCACACCAGCTCGACGCGCTGCGGGGCGCCGTGGTGGACGGCGTACAAGTCCGGCTCGGGTACGCGGGACCTGGCCGTCCGGCCACCGAGCGTACGGTCCATCCGCTCGGTATCGCGTCCAAGGCGGGCATCGACTACCTGGTCGCAAACACCGACCGCGGGCTGCGCACCTTCAGGCTCGGCCGCGTCACCTCCGTCGGGGTGACCGGCGATCCCGTCGCACGGCCGGACGGCTTCGATCTCGCCACGGCCTGGCGTTCGCTCGCCGCGCGGATGGAGGACCGGATGGTCGCGGCGACCGTACAGGCCCGGGCGGAGCGGAGTGCCGAGCCGGTTCTGCAGGGGCTGTTCGGCGGGAGATTGCGGGTCGGAGCGGCGCTTGTCGACGGGTGGGTCGAGGTCGAGGTCGACGGGCCGTCGCCGGAGATTCTGGCTGCTCAGATGGCCGGTCTCGGAGCGCGCGTCGAGATACTCGAACCGCCGGAGGCGCGGGAGCGGCTCGCGAGCCTGGCGGCCGAACTCGCCACCCTCTACGGGACGCCGAGCGACCGGCCCGGTCGTTGACGTGACGGGGAGAGGCTGCGTGGGGGCGGCGTGTTCTTGGCTGTAGCGTCGGCTACCAGCATGGACACCATCACCCTCTGGGAATTCGTGGCGCTGGCCGCCGCATCGGCGCTCGTCGGCTTCTCGAAAACCGCCGTCAGCGGCGCCAATACGATCAGCCTCGCGGTCTTCGCGGCCGTACTGCCGGCCCGCGAGTCGACCGGGGTGCTGCTGCCCATTCTGATCGCCGGGGACCTGATCGCCGTACTCGTCTACCGGCGGCACGCCCACTGGCCGACTCTGCTGCGCCTGTTCCCCGCCGTTGCCGCGGGTGTGGTGGTGGGGGCGGTGTTCATGCTGTGGGCCGACGACGACGCCGTACGCAGGTCGATCGGGGCGATCCTGCTGCTGATGGCCGGGGTGACGTTGTGGCGGCGGCGCATGCCTGCCGAAGAGGAGTTGGCCGAAGAGCCGGCCCGGGAGTCGGGTGCCGAGGCGCGCGGTGGCCGGCTGAAGGCCCGTTCGTACGGGGTACTCGGCGGCTTCACCACCATGGTCGCCAACGCGGGCGGCCCGGTCATGTCGCTCTACCTGCTCTCCGCAGGCTTCCGGAAACTAGGCTTCCTGGGAACGTCCGCGTGGTTCTTCCTGATCGTCAACACCTCGAAGGTGCCGTTCAGCGCGGGCCTCGGCCTGATCGACCGGCAGTCGCTGCTGCTGGACGCCGCTCTGGTGCTCTTCGTCGTCCCGGGCGCGTACGTCGGCCGCAAATGCCTGGGCCGGATCAACCAGCGGCTCTTCGAACAACTTGTGATCGGCGCGACCGTACTGGGCGCTCTTCAACTGCTGCTGCGATGAGTGCCTCCGTATCGCATCAACAGCCCACAACGGGCGAGCGTTTGGCTACTCTTTGACGACCATCAGCGGGACTGAGGGGCTGTCGCTGTGATCGATGTCGTTCTCCCGGAGTTACCCCAACGAGAGCTCAGCCTGAAGGCTGACGGACCTGTACGCGGGCCCGGCGATCCGGCGCCGCCGCCTCCGCTCGGGGGCCGCATCCTGCTGGGCGGCCCGGTGTCCGTCCCGTTGGATGCCAAGGCTGTTGCCCACGACGCGGAGCTCCAGGCGTTCGTGGAGGGTGAAGCCGACAGCGCCGTCTATCACTTGCTGCACCTCTCGATCACCTGTGAGAAGGATTCCGAGGGGCCCGCGCTGCATACGGTCGATGTCGACCTGACGCTGACCGCAGATGCGGATGCGGATGCGGATACGGGAGCGGGAGCGGGAGCGGGAGCGGCTGCGATCGTGGGCTTCCAGCCGGTGGCCTGGTCCATGACGCCGAAGCAGCTGACGGAGACCGTCGAGAGCACGACCTCCGCCCAACTCGGCCCCCAGCTGGCCTTCGTGGGCTACAGCAGGACCTCCCAGCAGAGCCGTGTCTGCCTGGAAGCGCTCCGTGAACTGCGCTCCGATCCCGGCTGGGCGATCCGCCACACCCGGACCGCGAAGATCGGCGGTACGTACCGGCTTGCCATGGTGGTGCGGGCACCGCGCGGCGCGAAGAGCCGGGCGGCGGTTGCCGTGGGGGCGGCGGTGCGCAAGGGGCATGTGATGCGGCGGTATCGGGAAGAGATGCCGGACCCCGTCAGCCTGGTGATGGATCTGTGAGCGATGCCCTGCGCGAGTGGGCGGCGGCCCACGCACGGTCGGTGGGCAAGGACGGGCGTACGGTCCCTGCCGCCGCCGTGCCGGGAACCCGGACGGCTCCGGGAAGCGGCTCGCTCGGCGGGGTGAAGGACCGGACTCCGGACACCCTGCGCCCGTACAGCCGGCTCTGTCTGGCGGTCATGGACGGACTTCCGGTTGGCGCGGCCAGCGCCGTCGCCCCCGTCTCGAACGTCGGAGGACCGCCCCCGCGGGTGTTCGCCCTCACGCAGGGCGGAAGCACCGGTCTTCGCGTGGAGCCGCTGGACCGGTTTTCCCTCGAACCGCTGGAGTGGCCCATCGGGTGGGTGGACTCGGGCCACGGCTACCCCGTGCTCGCCACGAGCGGCGGCGGCAACAACCTGTACCTGCACGACATCGGAGCCGGTTTCCGGAAGGATTCTTATGAGGCGAACTTCTCTCTCGAATCGGCAAAGCTGACCACAGGGCGGGACGGTGCCCTGCTGCTGACCGCCGGGGGACCGGACAACGTCGTCATCTGGGACCTGGCCGAGAGAGAGCCAGGCAGCAGTACCCACGTTCTGTTCGGCCTGCAGGCCACTTCGTCGGTCGAGCTGAGCGAGGTACAGCCGGACGGTGCCAATCTGGTGGCGACCGGCCACCGGGACGGCCGTGTCCTCGTGTGGGGCTTCAACGATCCCACCCTGGTACTCATCCATGAGATGGACGCCGCCGCCGGCCCGGTCTGGGCGGTGGCCTGGGGCATGCTCCCCAACGGATCGGCGCTGCTCGCAAGCGGTCACGACGACGGAAGGATCTGTGTCTGGAACGGGCTGACAGGCACCCTTCTGGTGACGTGCCCGCCCTGTCCCGGGCGCGTCGACTCCGTAGCCTGGACGGTCGGTCCGAGCGGCCTGAACGTCCTCGCCAGCGGCCACAGCGACGGCACGGTGCGCATCTGGAGCTGGCAGACGGGCTCTGTCCTCCACGAGTTCGACGGCCTCACCGCCCACGGAGTACCGCCCTTCGACGTGGGCAGCATGGTCGGCTGGCTGCTCCTGCCCCAGGGCAGCATCTGGCTGTACGCCGCAGGGGAGACGGGCTCGCGCATCTGGGAACTGGAGCTCGACGGCCTTCTGGCCGCCTCCGGGACCTTATCGAGCACCGAGGACACCGACCCGGCGGCGATCACACGGCCCCGACCGCTCCCGGCGACCGTGTGCAGGGGCCTGGTGCGTCTGGCCGCGAGCGGGGTGTGTCCGCCGCTCGGCCTGCTCGACGACCTGGTCGCCCTGAGCGGACCGGCCACCGCGCCGCTGCTGGACGAACGGATCAGAAGCCTCGCGGACCACCCGGGCGTACGGATCCTGCGCGACCTGGAATGGCCGGCGCCGGCCCGGGTAGGGCTCGCCGGTCTGCTGGCGGCGGGTCTCTCCGAGCCGGACACCGTACCGCCACCCGGCCACGGCCCCCGCGAACTGTCGGACGCACTGCGCCGCGCCCTCATCGGGGCACCTTCCCGTGTGCCCGACCGCGAGCCCCCACTGGCCGCGCTCAGGGCCGCGGCGGACGCGATAACCGGGCGTACGGCCGCCCTGCTCGCCGTCATCGGACCCGAAGCTGTCGCCGACGACCCGGTGCTCCCGCTGCGCATGGCACAACAGGCCCCGGCCATGCCCTCCGTGGACCTCCGCAGACTCCAGCTCCTCACCGGCGCCGCATCGACGGCGGCCCGGCACGCGGGCACGACCGTCCACGCACCCGGCTCGGGCGGCATCTCCCGCACGGGCCGGATCACCCAGATGCTCCCCAGCCAACTGGCGCTCCCCGACCGCCTGTTGACCCTTCGCTACGCGCGCCACGAACTCCTCTACCGCCTGCACAGCTCCGCCGCGCAATGGGCCCCTGAGCCGGTGACCCTTGTGCTGGACACCAGCCCGCCGACCTTCGGACCGCCCGAAGTCGTCCTGCGCTCGCTCGCGCATCTGCTGGCCACGACGCTGTGGTGCCACGGCCGTCATGCCACGTTCGTCGGGCTCGACCGGCCCGACCTGCTCCGCCCGGTCTCCCGCCCCGCCGACCTGGCCATGCTGTGGACCTCGCGCACGCTGGAGCCGCCGGATCTTGACGCCGCGCTGAACACAGCGGCGTCCACCGGGATGCCGACCGTACTGCTGGCCCTCCACCACCTCGCCCGCGACCACACACTCGTAGCGGGCCCGCGCCTGCGGCTTGCCACCACGCACCTCTACGACGATCTGCCCCGGGCCCGCCCGCCCGAGAGCCACCACGTACACCTGCCGCCCGACGCCACAGGGCGCCGGCTCACGGACGCCGTACGTCTGTTGCTGACGGGAGACGGTCCGTCATGACCACCGTCCGAGCGGCCCGGCCGCACTGGCGCCCCGCGCTCCTCGGTGAGCCGGCCGCGGGGACCGACGTGCGATGCGAACTGTGCCCGTACCGCTGCCGGATACGGGACGGGCAGCGCGGCTACTGCCAGGTGCGCCGCAACAACGGAGGCCGACTGGAAACCGCGACCTTCACCGCCTCCGTGACCCATCTCGACGCGGTCGAACGCAAGCCGTTCTACCACTTCCGGCCCGGCAGCAAGGTTCTTACCGTGGCCGGGCCCGGCTGCAGCTTCAGGTGCGACTACTGCGTCAACCATCGGTTGTCGCAGTACGGCCGCGAGGAAGGCGCACCGTGGAGCGGGGAGCCCGCCCGTCCGGACGAGCTGGTGGCCCGGGCACACGCGCAGGGCGCCGGCCTCGCGCTCTCCTACGCCGAGCCCTCCCTCGCACCGGAACTCACCCTGGCGCTGGCGGAGTACGCCCGGCCGCTGGGCGTACCGGTGATGTGGAAGAGCAACGGTTTCCTGACGCCCCGGGCCGTCGACCTTGTCGCGCCGGCGATCGACGCGGTGAACATCGACGTAAAGGCTGCCGAGGAGGCACCGCACCAGCGGCTCACGGGTGCGCCGCTCGCACCCGTGCTGGCCGCTGTGGAGCGGTTCAGGGCGGCCGGTGTGTGGGTCGAGGTGAGTACGCCGCTGATCCCGGGGACTTCCGCCGAGCCCTCCCAACTGCGTGCGATTGCACGCCTGTTGGCAGCGATCGACCCCGCCATTCCCTGGCATCTGCTCCGCTTCACACCTGACTTCCGGATGAGCGCCGAGGACCCCACGGCGCCGTCCGCGCTGGAGGATGCCCGGCGCGCGGGGACCGAGGAGGGACTGCGCTTCGTCTACGTGGAACGGGCGTTGGGAGCGGAGGGCCGTAACACCCGGTGTCCGCACTGTGCGTTCACCGTCGTGGAGCGGGGCATCTGGGAGACACTCGACAACAAGCTTGCCGACGGCGGCTGCCCCTCGTGCGGGGCGGCGGTTCCAGGAAGGTGGGGGACACAACAGTGACCACGGACCATGTCTTCACCGAGGCGATCCCCGATCTCATAGGGCCGGAAGAGTACGCGGACCATCCGCACGGAAATCTCGTCCACGTCCGTATCCGCGTCACCGAATCCGGAATCGAGGTGATCGGCGACGCGCTGCGGCCCCGCGCCGTGGAAGACGTACTCGACGCGCTCGGTGAAGGCCCGATGGAGCAGATGCTGTGCGGGTAGCCGACGACGATGACGACGCCCTGGCGGACCGCGCCTTCGAAGCGGGCATGGCGGCGGGTCTCGACCCGCAGGAGGAAACCGGCCGGACCGGCGAAACGGCCGTCACGCACGTCTCCTCCCCGTGGAACCACCGGCTGTGCACGACGTGCGGCCAGAGCTTCCGGCGCGGCGACCCGGTGCGCGTGGGGGACGGCGGAGCGGCGGGCAGTGGTGTGGCCCCGGACGACGTTGCCCACCTCGACCCGGCCCTGGTCTGCGCGGCCGGACCCGGAGAGGAGCCGGAGGGCCCCGGCGGCCACTCCACGGACTCCACAGCCTCTACCGAATTCGCGGCGGGAGTGCTGGCCACCTGGCCTCCGGTCGACGGCGTGCCGGTCGCCCCGCTGACAGCGGACGACTGGCAGGTGGCCCGCCCCGCCGTCCATGGGGCCAGGCCGCCCCGCTGCCTGTACTGCGCACACACCTTCCGAGCCGGAGAACACGTGGTGCTCTGTCCCTGCTCCCCGGCCAGCCCCGCATGCGGCGCGGCCGTCCACCGGGATCCCGCCGCCGGGCTGGTCTGCTGGGAGAGCTGGCGGCCCGAGGGCCGGCTGAAAATCTGCCCCGTCAAGCTCGTCGCCGTACGGGAGTAGCGGCCGATGGCGGGGGAGGACCGGTTCGCACGTGAGCGGCTCGTACCGGGATGGGATCCCGATACGTTCGCCGGGGCCACGGCCGTCGTCGTCGGGCTCGGCGCGCTGGGGAACGAGGCGGCCAAGAACCTGGCCCTGGCCGGGATCGGCAGGCTGGTCCTCTGCGACCCCGACACAGTGGAGACCACCAACCTGAGCCGTTCCGTCCTCTTCGGCCCCGACGACATCGGACGGCCCAAGACGGAAGCCGCCGCCGAAGCTCTGCGACGCCTGTCGGCCACCGTCGTCGTCGAGCCCCGGGTGCGCGACCTCGCCGCAGGCGTGGGACTGGGCGAACTCGCCGCGGCCGACGTGGTGCTGGGCTGCCTGGACAGCCTGCGCTCCCGCATGCGCCTGCTGGGCCGGTGCGCACTCGTCGAAGCACCGCTCGTGGACGGCGCTACCGGCCCCTGGGAAGGGGAGGTACGCCTGCGGCTCGACACACAGGAAGCCTGTTACGGCTGCACACTGACGGCACATCAGCGAAGCAGCGCCGACGTCCCCTGGAGCTGCCTGGACGACACGACGGCCGGCCAGCTCGGCACATCCATCGGTACGACCGCCCTGGTCGCCGCCTGGATGACACAGGCCGCGCTGTGCAGCGTCCTCGGCACGCCGCCCCCCTACCGCATGCTGCGCATCGAATCCCTGACGGGCCGCACGGCGCCCGTCGTGATGACCCGCGCACGCGACTGCCCGCACCACCGTCCGATTCAGGGCGACATCACGCCCTGCGCGCTCAATCACCGTGCCACAGCAGGGGAGTTGACCGCCGTACTGCCGTTCGGTGGCGAGCCACTCACGTGGTCGCAGTTTCCACTTCCCGTACGCTGCCGGGCCTGCCGGGGCTACGCTGAAACCGTCGGCGACCGGGCAGTGGCCGACACGCCGTTCTCACGATGTGACCAGTGCGGCCGCCTGCGGCGACCGCGGTTCAGTAATCGCCTCAGGGATGCCGCTCCGGACGCCCGACTGACCGAGCTCGGAGTGCCCCCTCAGGAGATCCTGCCCGTCCGGCAGCCGAGGGGGGAGTACACATGGCATCAGCTGAGTTCCTGAACGGCCCGCCCGAACCCCGAGACGCGGCAGGCCCGGCGCCGCAGCCGGAGATCCCCATCAGCAGGGAGGACCGCTACCGACTGCTGGAGGTACTGGCGAGCATCTACGGAACCGACAAAGAGGCGGCCGGAATCCTCGACCGCATCGGATTCCCCCGCGGAAGGCGCCCCAACTTCGTCGGCGCGAAGCCCGAAGAGACATGGACGGAAATCTTCGTCGACCTCAGCAACGGGGTCGTCGCGTCGCCCTACCGGCAGCTGATCACCATCGCGGTCCGCGTGTACAGCGCCAACCCGACCCTGGTGGACCTCGCCCAGACGTACGGCATCCTCCCGCCGGCCGCCGGCGCTCCGGCTCCCGCTCCTGTGCCCACTCCGCAGCCTGTGCCGCAGCCCGCTGTCCCGCCCACCGCCCCGGCCGCGGCGGCGACCGCCGAGCACCGGTCCGAGCCCATGTGCCACGTGATCGTCCGCGCGGACTCCGAGAACGACCGGCGGCGGGCGGCGACCGCCCTCACCGCGCTGGGCCTGCGCCCCAGAGAGGTCTGGTCGACCGCCCACGCCGTCTCCTTCCGCGTCGACGGACCAGCCCGATGTCGTACGGGAAGGGTTACGGGACACGCTGTTCGGCTGGACCGTCGTCGCACCGGGACAGCCCGACTACCTGCTGCACCAGCTCTTCGTCGAAGGCCCGGACGGCAGGCAGTTCCGGCTCATCGACGCACCGGCCCAGCAGGCGAACAGCGACGTCGCGGCCGAAGTGGTGGACCAGTACGGCCCGGGGTTCACCGATGCCACCCGATCCACCGTCATCGACCATGTCCAGGCCGACGGCCAGGGCCGCCGTCTGGACCCCGACGCCACCCTCCACGAGTCGGGCGTCCAGGACGGGGACCGTATGCGGGTCGGCTTCGAGACCACGGCCGGGGCGGTCAACCCCCTCGACCGGCAGGACGCCCTCTACCGGGTGCGCAACCAGATCGTCGCCTACGCCGAGAGTCACCCCGGCTTCGGCGTCAGCGCGGACTCGGCGCTGCTGCCCACCGAATTCGAGGTGGAATTCGAGCAGTTGAGCTTCGGCCCGCCCACTTCACCCGGCGGCGAACCGCCCGAGATCACGCACCATGTCGTACTGATCCAACTCGGCCCGGAGTTCCCGGAGACGGCGCCCGAGGTCTACTGGCTGACCCCCGTCTTCCACCCCAACGTCTTCCCGAACTACGACTGCGAACAGTCGCGCGCCTACGCGCAGAGCAAGGGCCTGGTGTGCCTCGGGCTGCTGGCCGAGTCGTACCAGCCGTCGCTCAGCTTCGGAACGCTGTGTCAGATGCTCGTCGACATGGCGGGCTTCCGGAACTACTCACTGTTCGAGCCGACCGGCGAACTCGGTCCCGACGGCAATCCCCGGGTCCGCGGAAACTTCTACGACCGCACCGCGGCGCAGTGGGTCGACGAGCACCAGGACCGGATCATTGCGATCAACGGCAGCGTCGCCGCGCCCGCCCTGCGGGACGCACCCCGCTACCCCAACCTCGTCGAACCCGTCGACGGCCGATGAGTACCCCGGCGGGCATCGACGTGGAACTCTTCCGCAGCGACGACTACGTACGGGCCGGGCGCCTGCCGTTGCTGCCCCTCCTGCGCAGCGTCCTGGAGCCCATGGTCGGCCAGTCGCTGGAGGGGGCCACGATCGAGCTGTCCTTCCTGCCCCTCACCGACCGCGCGCCGGTCCGGGGCACACCCTCCGTCATCAACCTCAGGGGCAGCCACGGCTACGTCAAGGTACGGATCGTCCGCGGGGACACCGTGCTCTACCAGCACCCGCACGCGCTGCGCGAAATCGTAGGCAGGCCCCTGCAGGAACTCCTGGGCGAGAGGCTCCCCGAGGAGACGCACTGGGGCTTCGGGATCCGCGGGCCCGGGCTGGAGAAGGTCGCCCTCGTCCGGCCGAAACCCGTGGCCGCCAACCGGGTCGAGATCGCCGTCGGCGGACCCAGGCGGCGCCTCTTCGGGATCGAGGAAGTGCCGGAACCGGAGCCGCCCGTTGCGACCCTCCAGGAACTCGGCATCGCCGAACCCACCGTGGAGGCCGTGTCCGAACCGGTCGCGGTGGTGCTCCACGCACGGGTGCACCGGGCACTGACCGGCGCGCGGCCGTTCTCGCGCGAGGTCGAGGAGGGCGGATTCCTCGCGGGGCACGTCCACCGCAACGCCGAACACCCGGACGGCCACCTGGTGGAGGTGACCGTGGCGATCCCCGCCGAACGCACCGGCGCCTCCCTCCTGCACTTCACCTTCACCGGCGAGAGCTACCTCAGGATCGGTGAATCGCTCGCCGCACGGGCCAGGGGCGAGAGCCTCGTCGGCTGGTACCACACGCACCTGTTCCCGGCCACGGACCGCTTCGGGCTCTCGTCGGCCGACGTAGACCTCCACACGACCACCTTCCAGCGCCCGTGGCAGGTCGCGGCCCTCGTCAACATCGACCAGACGTCGCGCGTACTGCGCCTCTACCGCCGCAACGGGACCGACACGATGACCACCGCCCCCTACTGGGCGAGGGAGCCGTGAACGCCCTGACCACCGCCCTGCGAGTGCTGCGCTGGGCGGTCGAAGGGACGGGCCAGCCGCCCGGCGGCCCCCTCCAGCACACCTCCGGCCTCATCGACCCCGGCGCGGAGGTACGCACGGCCCTGGCGGAGCTCATCCGCCACTTCGCGGCGCGTCACGGCGCGGGCCGGCCACCGCTCGGCGACCCGGAACCGGCGGGCGCCGGTGGTGTACTGCTCGCGGCGGCGATCGGCGGCCGGATGGAACCGGAGTCCGCGTGCGCGGTCGCCGAGGCGCTGCCGCCCCGAAGCCTGTCGGAGCGAGGCGGCGGCTGGTCCGACGCGCTCGCCCGCCATGCCGTCGTCGCCCCCTTCCTGAGCGGCGTACCGCGCTTCGAGGGAAAGCAGGCCGCCCCGCAGGGAGCAGTGGCGATGGGCCGCGCCGAGGCCGAGGAGAACGAACTGCGCATGGGCGAGGTACTGCTGGACGCCTCCCCGCTGACCGCAGTGCTGTACCGCCCCGCGGCCGGGCCGCTCTCCCGGGGGGCCACCGGCGCCGTCCGTACGGCCGCCGCACTCGTCACCCGCCCGGCAGGGCGCCGCCTCCTGTGCAACGGACTCGCCGCCTGGCACGGTCACGCGCCGGTGCTGGACTGGCGGTCCCAGCTGCTGGCCCGCCTCTCCGCCGACTACCCGGAGGTCGTACTGGACACCTATCTCGCCGCCCGCCTGCGGTACGGAACAGAGTGGGATCACCAGGTACGCGCGGCGCGGCGGCGCCTCGCGGTCCGGGCGCTGCCCGACGAACTCACGCTCGCCACCGTCCGGTTCTGGGCGCCGCTCGCGGACCTGTCCCGACGGCACCCCGGCCTGCCGGCGACCCGGCCCCTGCTGGCCGGGCACCAGCCGGCCGTCGAGCTCGTACGCCGCTACCGGCTGAACCTGCCCGCAACCGGCTGAGAGGAGTGGTTCCCCTGTCCAAGCGCCGCCTCGTCTTCGCGTCCACCACACCCCAGGCCCTGCGGGACCGCTGCCTGATGGCCCCGGTGGACGACCCGGACCTCACCCTCGGCCAACTCCTCGAAGAATTCCCCGCCTTGTCGCTGACCGAACTCGTCGACGACCACCTGCGGCTCCCCCTGAGCCGCGTGCTCATCGACGTACTCGACCATCCGCCCGCTCCCGGCACCCCGCTCTATCTGCCGCCCGGTGTCCCGCTCGGCGCGCTGTCCGGAGGGGCGGCCGACGACGAGCCCGCGGGTGCCGGGGAGGCGAGTGCTCCCGACCCGGTGCAGAAACCGCAGGACCGTACGGTGGCACCGGCGAACGGGCATCCCAAGCGGCTGAGCGAGCGCGAGGCCGTCCTCATCGCCCACGACGTCGAAATCAGCCGCGCCGCCGCCTACTTGGAAAGCGGCCTGTCGGTACTCATCCGCTGCGAGAAGCTCCTCGTGGAGCACCTGGCCGCCGAGATAGCCGGACGGTCCGGGCGCCCCCAGCAGACCGTGCGACTCGCCGAGAGCCTCACGGACGCCGCCGCACCCGGTGGCTTCGGCCCGGGCCGCCGCGCCGAACTGCTCGCCCTGCTGCACACCGCCGTCACCGACGCCCCGCCCGAGGACGTCGTGGTCGTACCCCACCTCGACCTGCTGGCGGGCGGCAGCGACGCCGCGCTCACCGCCGAGGCCCGGGAGCTGACCGATGTGCTGTACGAGCGCAGCGAACGCGTCCTGCTGGCCTTCACCGACCCGTCCCTGGTCGTCCCCGAGGTGCTCGCGGGCCGGTTCGGCGTCCGGCTCGCACTGGACATCCTGCCGCGCGAAGTGGTCACCGCCGACAGCGAGCGTGTGCCGCTCGGGCAGGCCCTGATCACGGAAGCCGAGGCGGAGCTGTTCTCCGGGTTCGACCCCGCCGGGCTCTACAAGTACGTGGCGGGCATGAACGCCGTCCGGCTCCGGCACGCCGTGCGCTTCGCCTACCACCACCACACCGCCCCCGACGGTGATCAGGAGTCGGGGCGCCGGCCGACGTTCGCCGACCTCCTTCAGGAGCTTCGTATCTTCAAGGCCCGTACGTCGAGCGCCTTCGAGGTGCCCGACGTGCCGCTGTCGGCCATCGGCGGGTACAAGGAGGTCAAGGACGAACTGCAGCGGGCGCTGGACATCGTCGGCGGCGCGGCCGACCTGCCCGAACACCTGCGTCACGATCTCGTCCCGCGCGGCTTCATCTTCCACGGCCCGCCCGGCACCGGAAAGACCTTGTTCGCGAAGGCGGTCGCCAGCAAGCTCGGAGCGACGATCCTCGTCGTCTCCGGTCCGGAGATCACGGACATGTACGTGGGGGAGAGCGAGCGCAAGGTACGGGACCTGTTCGCCGAGGCGCGGCGCAATGCGCCCGCGGTCATCGTCTTCGACGAGTTCGACTCCATCGCCGCCCAGCGCACCGGCCGCGACGACGGAGGCAGCCGTGCGGGCAACGCCGTCGTGGCTCAACTCCTCACCGAACTCGACGGGTTCCGGCCCGAAGTGCCGGTCCTGATCATCGGCACCACCAACAGGATCGACCTGATCGACGATGCGCTCCTGCGGCCCAGCCGGTTCCGCCCCATCAAGATCGACCTCCCGGACCATTCGGCCCGTACCGCCATTGCCGAGGTCCACGCGAAGCACTTCGGGGTCGCCGTGCGGCCGGGGCTGCTGAAGCGGATCGCCACGGCGACGGACGGGATGAACGGCGACGAGATCCGCTCGGTGTTCCGCGACGCGCGGGCAGAGCAGCTCGTCGGCGGACGAGGTGTCCCCGGCGCCCGCCGCCTCGGCGAACTCGTCGGCGAACTCCGCAGGGCGCGACAGCAGCGGGACCTCGACCGCGCCCAGCAGCAGACCGGCCGGAGCGCGGCCGCCAACGCGGCACAGCGCTCCCAGCGCGCCGCCATGATCGTTCTCGCGGGCCGCCAGTCGGCCCGTACAGCCCCCGCCGGGGCAGCATCGCTCGACCGAGGGGACGGCACGACACCGTGAGCAACGCGACGCCGACGAGGCACGACAGGACCCGGCTGCTGGCACGCACCTTCGCCACCCGCCTGGAAGAGGTGAAACAGGGATTCGTCGAGCGCGACGAAGTGGTCGACCTGCTGGCGCTGGCCACGCTGTGCCGCGAACACGCCCTGCTGATCGGGCCGCCGGGAACCGCCAAGACCCGGCTGATCGAGCGGTACTGCCGCATCCTCGACACGTCACCCTTCACCTACCTGCTCACCCGGTTCACCGAGCCCGCCGAGCTCTTCGGGCCCATCGACCTGCGGAAGTTCCAGGACCAGAGCGTGTACGAGGTGAACACCTCCGGCATGCTCCCCGAGGCCCGTATCGCCTTCCTCGACGAGGTCTTCCAGGGCAGCTCGGCGATCCTCAACACCTTGCTGACGCTGGTCAACGAGCGGAATTTCTTCACCGGCAGCAAGACCATCCACGGCCGGCTGATCACGCTGCTCGGTTCGTCGAACGAGATCCCCGACGACCCGGTCCTCGCCGCGTTCAGCGACCGCTTCCTGTTCCGCTGCCGCCTCGACTACGTGGCGGACGACGAGGTCGAAGAGGTGCTGGGGATGGGCTGGCAGGCGGAACAGCAGCAGATCCGCACAGATCCGGCCCTGGTCGACGGCCAGTTCGGCAAGACCCCCGTCAAGGTCGCCGGAACAGAGCGCTCCCAGGTGGCCTTCCCGCTCGCGGACCTCGCCGTGCTGCAGCAGGCGCTGGCCGATATCGACCTGAGCGCCGTACGCGATCCGTACGCCCGTATCGTGCGGGCACTGCGCGCCGAGGGCATCGCCTTCTCCGACCGCCGCGCGGTCAAGGCACAGAAGGCGTTCGCCGCGTCCGCGCTGCTGGCCGGCCGGCTGCGGGCGGAGATCTCGGACCTGGCCGTCCTGACACGACTGTGGACGGACCCGAGGGACGAACAGTCGCTGCGCCGCATCGTCGCCGACCACGGCGTCCCCATCGACACGCCCGGCCGGATCCTGCGCGATCCCTACGACCTGCGGATCGATCTGCGCGAATACCGCAACCGCCTGGCGCTGTTGCGCACTTCGGACGAAATCCGGGAAATGCTGCGGCTCCTCGGACGCCTGGCCGCCGAGGCACGCCGGGACCACCCGGCCGAGCAGCCGCTGCTCAAGGAGATCAGCCAGGCCCAGCGCGAAACGCTCACCAAACTGCGCGAGGACTTCCCGGAGGAGTGATCGAGGGTGTGCAATCCGAGGCGCATCAGGGTGCGGGCCACGCGTGAACTGGCCGTCGCCTGGGAGCAGGAGATGCGGCGGCGCGTGGTGAGGTCGGGGGAGGCGACGGGCGAGGCGCGGGTGTGCGAGTCGCTGCGGGGATCCGTCGGCGCACCGACACTGGCCGCGCTGCCCGGCGTTTTCGCTCGTACGCCGGGGTGGGAGGAGACCGAGGACGCGTTCCGGTTCTCCTTCGACGGCGGTTACGTCGCCTACCGTCCGGTGGAGGCCGAGCTGGAGATCGTGGCGACCGTATCGGCGGCGATCGAGGCGGTGGGCGAAGCGACGGAGACCGTGCGCGGCGAGGTCACCGGGACGATCGCGGCCGAGGGCACGGGCATGTACTACGACGACGCGTGGGGCGGCAGGGATCGCACGTCCGCCCAGCGCGACGCACAGGCCGCGGCCGAGGCGGCCCTGAACATGGAGGCCGAGGAACGGGTCCGAAGGGCCCGGAGCGAGGCGGGGTCGGGAGCCGGTGGCGAGGCGCAGGAGGCGGCAGCGGCCCGCGCCGACGCGGCCCTCGCAGCGGAGGCCAGGGCGCGCGAGCCGGAACTGCGTGAGCAGGCGGCGGCGCGGCTGGCCGCGGTGGGCGTGATGGGCCGGAACCTGTTCCACCAGGCCCTGGCGGACGCATACCGGGACGCGGTGCTCGCGTACGCGCGCTCGCGCGGGGCCGAGTTCATCAGGTGCTCGGAGACCGACGGCGTACTGGAGATCGACTTCGAGCTCCAGATCTAGCAGGCGCGAGAAGCAGGCGCGAAAAGTGGCGCGCGAAGCAGGTGTGAGACAGGTGCGAGAGGGGTGCCATGCGGGTCCGCGTGAGGTTCCGGTACCGGGCCGACACCGGTGAGGTCGAGCTGTACGAGGTCGAGGACATCGGCCCGGGGCCACGCGCGGCCGACCACGACGCCCGGCACGACAGGGCGGCCGCCGCGCTGGCCAGGATCGTCGAGGACAACGCCCTCATCGAAGAGGTGCACGGCGACACCCGCCCACGGCGGCGCGAGCCGAACGAATCCGTACCCGAGGAGCGTCCGACGACGCGGCGGGAGCTGCGCGACCGTGAGTGACGCCGCACTGCTGGAACGCGCCGCGGGCTGCTACCTGCGGTCCGGGCTGCCGACCGAGGCCGCGCGCTGCCTGAGGGAGGCGGGCGCCTTCCGGCGCTCCGCCGAACTATGCCGCGAACTGGGCGAGTTCCTCGGCGCGGCCGAGGACTACGTGTGCGCCGACATGATGGACGTGGCTGCCTGGGTTCTCGTCCACGAAGCCGGGGACGCGCCGGCCGCCAGGGCGGTCGCGGTCTGTGCGCCGCCCAGTCTCCGGACCGGGCTCGGCTCCGGGGAATGGACCGGGGCGGCTGTCCGGGTGACGCAATCCCGGTCGGCGCAACGGAGGTCGGCCGCCGAGCAAGAGGCCCGGGAAAGCTCACTGCGCATGCGGCTGGCACTGGCACGCTGCGACGTTGCCGAAGGCCGTTCCGACCGGGAGCCGCTCGCCGCGCTTGCTGCGGCGGCGGTCTTCCTCGGCTCCCACTCCCTCGTGTACGACCGGCTCGTGGAGCAATGGGGGGTCGCGACAGCCGAGTCGATGCGGCGCTACGACCAGGTCGCCCTCCTCTTCGCAGCGTCCGTCCGCGGACGGCGCGGTGGCGCCGCGCGGCGCTGGACCGAGTGGGCGGCGCGGGTGCTGCAGTCCGAGATCACGATCCCCGATCTTCCTTCGGACGACCGTCGGCAGGCCGTCCGTGCACTACGACAGGGATGAACCATGAAGTGGCCACGACGACGCAGAAACGACGACCAGGACCAGCAGCCCGTACCACCGCCGCCCGCCACGCCGTCGGCACCGCCGCCCGTCCCGCCTGCTCCGCCCCGGCCGCCCTCCGGGCTGCTGGAGGAGGTGCTGCGGTCGCGCGGCCGTGGCAGCAGGCCGCCTGCCGGGTCCGCACCGCGCGATGCCGAACCGCGCCCCAGGGCCCTGGGGCAGCGCCTCGCCCCGGAACCGGCCGTGCGTCCGGCCTCGGGACCGGTCCGCCGCCCGGCACCTGTACCGAAGGCGGCACCTGCACGTGCCGCCGTGGCCGACGTAAACAGTGATGCCGGTGGTGTAGGTGCCGGTGATTCCGGCGAGACCGCCATCGCCGTGCGGTTCGCCACAGCCACCTCCGCACTGGTCTTCACCGGGCGACTCGCCGCCCTCGGCCGCCCGCAGGCCGGTGACCACCGCCGGAGCGCCGACGGAGCGTCCTGGTGGGTGTTCACACACGTCGCGCTGGACCTCGGGCGGCAGTTGGCGACGGCTGCCGACGGCACGGTGTTCCTGGTCACGGGCACGCAGTTGGTACGGGACCAGGGCTGGGGCGACCCGGAGCGCGTCGCGGGACGCCGGTCGGCGCAGCGCCTGCCCGTTGCCTCACTGCGCCCCGCCACGCTCTTCGACCTGGTACGACGGGCCGGCCTGTACAGCGTGCCCGGGAGGGCCCTGGACGAAGCGGTGGTGCTGCTGCGGGCAGAGTTCGCCGGCGGTGTCATCCGGCGGGCACTCGACCTGGGCCTGGAGGTGACGTACCGCCCCACCCGCCTCACCCCGCTCTTCGACGACGAGCCGTCGGACCCCGCCCAGCACGGCGTCGTACTCGAACTCGCCCTGCGGGCACCGCACGGAGACCTCCCCGCCGGTTTCCTCGACGCGCTCCACCGTGACCCGTTCACGCTGGTCTGCCGCCGCGTCGGCGGAGAGGACACCGTACTGATGCAGTACCGCCAGGGATCGGCGCTGAGCGACGGCCCGCTGCTGGAGCTCGCTGAGCGGGGCGTATGGCTGCTGTCGGGTTCGGAGTTCGGCTGCGCCCGGCTGGAGCGGCTGGGCGAGCCGCTCGACGGCGGGGCCCTGGTCGAGCTCGCGGCCGACTATCCGCTGCAGGACGTGGGCGCCTCGCCCGACTGGGCCGACGACGCGCCGGCCGCGCCCGATGCTCCCCGCCTCACCATCGTGCCCGCCCGGACGTCGGGCGCCACGGTCGACGCCACCTTGCTCGACGGCACACAACTGGACACCGTACGGATGATGCTGGAGGGGCATCCCCTCGCCGACGCCGTCCAGGTCGTCACCGGGCGCGACCAGCATCTGCTGCTGGCGGCGGGCGGACTGTTGGAGCGCCTGCCGCTGGGGGAGCCGCTGCACTGCACCGGCCCGGGCCCGCTGTACATCCCCCTCGGATTCCGCACGGAGCCGCTGTTGCCGCCCTCGGCCCTGCAGGCACTCTTCGAGCCCGACGCCGACAGAGCCGTCGTACTGACCGCGCACGCCGCTCTCGTCTTCGACCTCACGCGGCGCCGCCCGGCCTGGACGCTGTGGGTGGGTCCGCTTCCCGAGCCGGACCTCCAACTCCCCGACGAGGCAGAGGCCGTACTGCGCGTGGTCGACGGACGGCTGACCCCCAAGCCCAAGCCGCGCCCGGCGGAACCGCCGCGCCAGCGGCAGGCGCAGCCGCCCGGCAGCCGGCCGAGGCCTGCCGGGAGCGGCGGCTCCCGCCGTCCCCGGCACTGGCGGGAGACCGCACTCGACGCGGAGTTCGCCGGTGACCTGGTGCGCGCCGCAGAGATCCACGAGCACAACGGGGATGTACTGCGCGCGGCCAACCTCTACGAACGTGCGGCGCGGCAGGCCGCGGGCCGGAGGTGGTAGGCGCGTGCCCAGGACCGAAGCGATGAACCTGACGGACGACGAGATCCACGAACTCGCCCGCGTCTTCCCGCCGGGACCGAGCGCCAGGACCCTGCTCCACAGAGCCGGATTCCCCGGCGAGCATGTGCCGAGTCAGCTCGGGGTCACACCACTTGAATTCTGGTACACCGTGGCGGCCGCCATCTCTGCCGGGATGGTGGAGGACGGCCGGCGTCAGCTGCTCGTGACGGCGGGCCGCGACTTCCCGCACAACGCGGTCTTCCGCGCCGTGACGCGGGAGCGGTTGCCCGTCGGGCACGTCCTGGTCGTGGGTGCGGGCCCCCATGGGTCCGAACGGGTGCGTGCGGACCGGGAGTTACGGGCCATCCAGCAGGCCACGGCGGGCGGCCCGATCGCCGTGGACTACTGCCCGGCCGCTGACGTCACCGACCTGGGACGCGTTCTGGACGTACGCCCGGACCTTCTGCACCTCGTCTGTCACGGGGAGGGCGAGCAGCTGGTCTTCGAGGACCCGTACGGCGACGCCCACCGCGTGCCCGCACGTGACGTCGCCGGGCTGCTGCGGGCGTACGCACGCCATGCCGGTGCGGAGCTGCGCGGCCTGGTACTGGCGTCCTGCGACAGCGAGGCGGTGGCCGAGCTGTTCACGGGCGTGGCCGAGACCGTGGTCGCCCACCGGGGACCGCTCGACGACGAGACGGCGGTCCTCTACGCGCGGGAGCTCTACGGCCTCCTCGAGCGGGTCCCCGCACTTGACGACGCGGCACGGATCGCCGCCGAGCACGTCGCGGTGGCACTGGGCGACGGGTACGGCGAGCAGTTGAAGGCGAACCTCGTGGTGCTGGGGCCGGGCGGGGAGCGGTGACAGTGACGTCGACGATCCCCGCCGAGGACCGGGCGCTGCGCGCCTGGGCACTGGCCCAGGCGCGCTCGGTGGGACGCGGCGGCGCGGGGCCGGAGCCGCCGGCGGCCGTGGGCGGGCCATCGCAGGAGCTGACGGCCGGCATCACGAGGCTGGAGGGGCTTGAGGCGGAGTACGTGACGTGCATGGACATCGGTGCGGTGCCGGGGGGACCGCTGCTGGTGGCTACGGGCAGCGTGACGGGCAGGGTCCGGGTGTGGGACGGGCAGACGGGAAAACTCCTGCGCTCGATGCAGGACGGATACCAGGACGTGCTGTCCGTCACCTGGAACATGGCCGGCGGACGGGCCCTGCTGGCAGTGCAGAGCTACTTGGGGGGCGCCATATGGGACGGGATGACGGCGGCACTGCTGGTCCGTGTGCCCGGGGCTCTGTCCCATGCCCCGGTGCGGGTCCGCGGAGCGGAGCGCTTCCTCTTCCGCCGCCCCTACGGGGGTGCTGAATGTGTCATCGATGTCTACGGACCGGGCGGCTACTACGGTGACTTGCGGTCGGCGGCCGAATCGGCCCGCCCGGTGCTGTGCGGACTGGCCGATTCATCGGGAACGACGACAGTCGTGAGCTCGGATCGCGGCATCTTCAAGATACTGAGAGCGACGGAAACGCCCCACTCGGGCCGGACAACCACGTCCGCTCGTCTGGCGGTTGATGCAGATCGCCCGACGCTCATGGCCGCAACGGGGTTGTCCCGGGACCACTTCCTGCTGGCAGAGGGATTCGAAAACGGGTTCTCCGTCTGGGAAGTTGTCGCCAACACCGGGCACAGGGTGGCCAGTCGCCTGCATCGCCGGGGCGTGAAGACGCTGGACTGGCTCGATATGCCCGATCACCGGACGCTCCTGGCGATCGGCTGCGACGACGGCTCGCTCATGCTCGTTGGCCTGGAGGGCCCCAGTGCGCAGGTAGGCGCACCTGGCAGGTGGCAGACCGAGATTTTCGACTCGCCCTTCGACCACCCAGCCATCATGAGCGTGACCTGGTGTCTGCCGTCCTCCCGGCAGCCGATGACCGCTGTGCTCTGCGAGGACTTCACCGTACGGCGCGAGCCGGGACCTTTCGCGGCCGTTCCGCAGGAGGCGAGCGGCAACAAGCTGTCCTCAGGACCGGACACGCCACCACGGCCCGACGCAACTCCACCCCCCAACGCACCCCCACCCTCCGACGCACCCCCACCCCC
>NZ_JAGGPB010000051.1 GCF_018614055.1 Streptomyces sp. ISL-98 | reverse complement strand
AGATCCGAGAAACAGTGCCTAAGTCCCAGGGCTACTCAAGAAAGAATCTTGCGCAGGGAGTCAAGAGAACCGGCGTCTGTTCCCTCTCCAGTTGTGTACGGCTGATGGCCCCGTCTGGGGCGCTGAGGAGCCGCATACTGGAGGAGGTTGCTCAGTGGAGTTCGTCGCTATTGCCCTGTTCGTGGCCGCCGTGCTCGCACCCGGCATCCGGTCCTTGCTGGACAGCGTGGCCTACCGGAACCGGGCCCGGGGAAAGGCCGAGATCATCCGCGCCAAGGGTGAGGCGCGGGAAGCCGCAGCCGGCGCAGTTGGGGGAAAGCGGGGGCGGAGCCGTGGCTGAATCCCGAACGATCCAGCAGGTGAACGCCGCCGCGCTGGATGCCGTCTACCGCGCCTACCGGGACGAGATGACCGCAGTGGCAGCCCGTCTGCTGCGTAACCGGATCATCCCCGAGGCCATGATCGGCCGGGAGGACGTAGTACAGCTGGCGTTCGAGGGTGCGCTGCGTGCTCCCGGGAAGCTGCGCGAGCCCCGCGCCTACGTCTACAGGACTCTGCGCCGCGAGGTCATCCACCAGGCAGAGCGGCTGCACCAGGCACGGGAGCGGGAGGCCGAGCACCTGGTGGATGAGCACATGGCCACGAGGCACGGCCGGGACGTCGCCTCTCTGGTCGCTGAACACATGATGGTGTTTGACGCGCTGCGCGAGCTGCCGCTGCAGCAGCGCATCGCGCTCGTGGCCACCAAGATGTACGGCTTTACCCAGCGCGAGATGGCGCAGATTGCGGAAATCCACCCTGGCACGGTCGCGGTGTCGGTCGCGCGAGCGGCCACCACCCTGAGGCACGTCTTGAGCAGTTGGATGCCCCCGGTGGGGTCGATCGCAGCAGCGGGGGCATCCTTCCCGAGCGATCCCGTGTTCGTTTGGTGGGTGGTAGCGCGCATCGGGGCGAGCGAGAGTCAGGGCGACCTACGGGTCGAATTCATCGCCCTGTACCTGGAGCTCGAGACGGAGCTGGAGGCGAAATCAGTGAGCTCAAGGCGCGATGGCGGGCGGACCTCAACTCTTGACGGCCTCTGCGATCTGCAGGGCGGCCTGGGCGGGCGTGAGGTGCGTGGTGTCGACGACCTCGGCCTCGCCGTGTAGCCACGTGCGGGCCGCCTCGGCGTAGGGCTCGAGGTATTTGAGGCGGAATGGGGAGGGGCCAAGAAGAGTGTCCCCCTCGATGCGCCCGCGGAGGGTGTCTTGGTCAGCGTGGAGGACGAAGTGCCGTACCGGGATGGCATGTTGGGCGAGGCCCGTGCTGATCTCGCGCCAGTACTGCTCGACCAGGACAGTCATGGGCATCACCAGAGTGCCGCCGGTGTAGTCGAGTACGCGGCGGGCGGTCTCGACTACGAGCGGCCGCCACGGCGGCCAGTGCTGGAAGTTGCCTGTCCAGGGCAGCCCCGGCGTGATGTCCATGAGTGTCTCGCCGACCTTCTCGGCGTCGAACACCCGTGAATCCGGGATCAGCTGCTGCACGAGTGCACTGGTCGTCGTCTTGCCTGCGCCGTGGGTGCCATTGAGCCATACGATCATGGGACCCAACGCTAGCGCCGTGCGGGCAGCGAAAACGGGCACGGCAGAAACCGGTACGGCTCCGGCGTTCCCAGGGGTGGTGTCAACCTTCAAGATCAGGTGCCACCTATCTCGCAATGTCACATCGATGTTCTTGGCGATCTGGTCGGCATGCTGATCAAGGCGCTCGCGTAGGGCCGCATAGTGGCCGAGCGGGTCGTGGCGCCCGAGTTGGAACCAGGTTTTGGCGCGACGAAGGAACCAGGCCCGGCGGACATCGTCGGGCTGGCCGGCCTCAATGGGGCGAGGAGCGAACAGAGGAGCGAACAGGGGCTCGCCTTCGGCGACACGGGCCCAGATGAAGGCGGATGCCTCCTGTCGTTTGCGGTCGTCCAGGTTGGGGCGGACGGGGCCGGAAACAGGCGGCAGGCTGGCGATGATCTCGTGCCAGATGTCAGGGTCAGCGACCAGTTCTGGAGTGCTTCGCGCCGCCGGCGGTAGTCGATGAGGTCGCTTTCGAGGTCGAGATCCTCCGCCATGTCCCGGAGTGCCTGGGTGAAGCGATCCGGGTCGTCGATGAGCCACCCGTAGGTCTCCGTTGGACAGCACGCGAGAGAGGTAGCGCGCGACGGCGTTTCGCGCCCGCCTGCTGCTCGGCGCCATGTGAATCGTGACCTCGCGGTCGTGTCTCGATCGAGGCCGAGGGCCCGCCTCGTCCCGCGGTGCGGAACACCGCGGGACCAGGTGGGGGAGCGCCTCTCGCCGCAGGCCGGCGGCGCGGCTACGGCGCCGCCGGATGGTGCAGGCGGCGCCAGTATCCCGCGAGGTCGCTGGTGGCGGTGGTGACTGAGTCGAGGGCCATCGTCGTACGAGAGCCCCGGTCGTAGCCGTCCCACTGCGGCATGGGGTGGTGGTTGGGATCGCCGGTGCGGATGAAGGAGATCCAGGACGTGTGCATGGTCGCGGCGAGACCGTCACGGACCCTGGGGTCCAGCCCCGCCAGGAAGGGTGCGTGCGCCCACTTGTCGAAGTTGTCGAACACGAATGGCAGTTCCAGGCAGTGTGCGGCTGCGAGTTGACCGTTGTGCGCAGGAGTGGGGAGGTTGAACTGGTACGCCCAGACCGGACGTCCGCGGGCCGCCCGCCGTTCGGCCAGCGCCACGCTGGGCATGCGGAACAGGTCGTCGGTGATCAGATCCATGAGTACGTCCACCGGGCGGGCGCCCGGCCGGGCCTCTTCGTACGCGGTGTATGCCTGGGCCGCCCGGTTCCCGAAGGTGTCCCGCGCCCTTGCGAGCACCTGATTCTTGGTTGCAGCGGCGTACGGCTCGCTGAGCGCGAAGGCGAAGTTCGCCTCTTCCCTGGTCCAGCCGATGAGGACGTCGATGTCCGCCCCGGCGCCGCTGAGCAGCAGGTCGGCGGGGTCGCGGTCCAGCGTGACCTCGTCGAGTACCGGCAGGAACGGGGTCGACCAGTATCCCCACCGTCCTGTGCGCCCGAACATCTCGAAGGTGGCGGCGATCAGGCGTGGCCAGGGCACGGCTCGTAGTTCCGCTACGTTCTTGGCTCCGAGGATGTCCAGGTAGGTGGCGGTGCGCTGAAGCGACTCGGCGCGGGTGGGGATCTGCAGCCCGAGCGGTGGGCTCTGCAGGATGGCGCGTCGGAACAGCGGGCGGCCCTTGGGCCGGGCGCCGGCCAGCGCCGCGACCGACAGAGCGCCGCCGGACTGGCCGGCGACGGTGATGTTGTCGGGGTCGCCGCCGAATGCGGTGATGTTGTCCCGTACCCAGTGCAGCGCGGCGAGTTGGTCGGTGAGCCAGAAGTTCCCCCCGGCGCCGTCCTCGCCGAAGTAGAGGTAACCCAGCGGGCCGAGCCGGTAGTTGATGGTCACGACGACGAGGTCGCCGTCGCGCGCGAAGGTCTCGCCGGAGTAGTTGGGCAGCGAGCCGGATCCGGAGATGAAGCCGCCGCCGTGGATCCACACCATCACCGGTCGCTTGGCGTCATCGGCTCCGGGGGTCCAGACGTTGAGCGTGAGGCAGTCCTCGTCGAAGGGGGGCGAGCCGTGCGTTCCGAGCACTTGGTCGCCTCCGTCCCGGTAGGGCTGCGGTGCACTCGGGCCGAAGGCGGTCGCATCGCGCGTTCCCTGCCATCCGGGATGGGGCTGAGCCGGCCGCCATCGAAGCGCGCCGATCGGCGGCGCCGCGTAGGGCACGCCCTTGAATACGGTGAGACCTCCTTCCGTGCCTCCGCGCACTCGGCCCGCGGGCAGCTCCACCACGGGCGAGGACCCGTCCGTGCGGGAGGCGGCCTGCGCCGTGCCCCCGTCCGGTATGCCGGAAAGGAGTGCGGCGCCGGCCAACACCCCACTGTTCTTGAGGATTTTGCGCCGCGATGGATCATCGGTCATGGTGCTTCACTCCCTGACTGGTCAAGAGCCTGTAGCCAGATCGGCATAGCGCAAAAATGACGATGGCTAGTGTTACGACATGCATGTGGTCGGGGTCAAGGGTCGCGACCCTCGCGAGGCCGCCCATCTCGCGAAGTCTTGACGAGCGTCGTAAATTCGCGATAGACACGTGTCATCTCCGATGCCGCCCGTAGGCAGTCAAGGGCTCGCCCAGGCATCGGCTGTGGCTTCGAGCCCGTCTGATCAGCGACGAAACGCGCATTTCAACCGGCAGCCAGGCCACCCCTGAGAGCCGGACCTCCCTCGCCTGGACCCCCTCAAGGCAGCCCCATCAGCAACATCCAGCCCTCCGGGGCCGGTTGACAACGTACGGAGTTTCCATGGCACGTCGTTCTCGTCCCGTTGCTCTGATCGCCGTATCGACGGCACTCCTGCTGGCCACGGCATGTGGTGGTGCCAGCCTTGGGGCCAGTGGTGACAACAAGCAGAGCGGGCCCGTGAAGATCGGGCTCCTCGTCCCGCAGTCGGGGATCTACAAGGCGCTCGGCGACGACATGAAGCAGGGCTTCGAGCTCTACGTCAAGCAGCACGGCGGCAAGCTCGGCGGCCGCGAGGTGGAGATCGTGATTGCCGACGAAGGGGAAACGGCCGACTCGGGCAAGGCGGCCGCGGAGAAGTTGGTCAAGCAGGACCATGTCCTGGCGGTGAGTGGGGTGGTGAGCTCGGCGACCATCAACGGAGTCAAGGACCTGTTCGAGACAAGAAAGGTCCCGCTCGTCGGCTCGAACGCCTCGCCTACGACGCTGACCGGGACCACGTACATCTGGCGCACGTCGTACGTCAACGATGAACCCGGCAAGGCGCTGGGCAAGCACGTGGCGGAGAAGGCCGGCGGCCCGGTCTTCCTGATCGCCGCGGGCTACCAGGCGGGCAAGGACGAGGTGGAGGGCTTCAAGTCCACCTTCCTCCCGGTGGGCGGAAAGATCGCGGGGGAGGAGGTCTATACGCCGTTCCCAGGAACGAAGAACTTCCAGCCGTACCTCGCGCAGATCGAGAGGTCCGGCGCGAAAGCCGTCTTCTGCTTCTACGCCGGCGGTGCGGCCGTCGACTTCGTCAAGCAGTACCGGGACTTCGGACTGGCCGGCAAGATCCCGCTCTACGCGCCCGGCTTCCTCACCGAGGGCGGCGTGCTCAAGGGGCAGGGAGAGGCGGCCAATGGCATCCTCACCGCACTCAACTACAGCGCGGACCTGGACAACGCGGCCAACAAGCATTTCGCCCCGGCGTACACATCCGCCTACGGGTCGGCCCCGACCACCTACGCGATGGCGTCATGGGACGCGGCGCAGGTGCTCGACAAGGCGATCAAGGCGGCCGGTGGCACGGTGACCCCGGAAACGGTCAACGCTGCCATCGCCAAGGTGGGGGACATCGACAGCCCGCGAGGCACCTGGCGGTTCAACAGCGGCGGCACGCCCATCCAGCCCTGGTACCTGCGTGAGGTCAAACAGGGGACCAACACCGTCAGCTCCGAGCTCGGCCGGCTGGGCGGCTGACGTGGCCGGATGGTTGGACGGCAACTTCGTCAGCGTCATCGACGGGGTCGCCTTCGGTCTGCTGCTGTTCACGATCGCGGTCGGCCTCTCCCTGGTCTTCGGCATGATGGACGTGCTCAACCTGGCTCACGGCACGCTCTACCTCGTCGGGGCCTACGTCGCCTACGCACTGTCCGACGGGAGCCTGTGGGGTCTGCTCCTCGCGCTGGCTGCCGGCGCTCTGGTGGGCACCCTGGGCGGAGTGGCGCTGACGTTCCTCACTCAGCCGCTGGCCCGGCGCGGGCACCTGGACCAGGCCGTGCTGACGCTCGGTGTCACCTTCATCGTCGCCGATCTTCTTGCCGCGGCCTTCGGCGGCGAGGTGCTGCCCACGGACCCGCCGACGTTCCTCCGCGGGACGGTGGACCTCCTCGGCCACGCCTATCCGGTCTACCGGCTGGTGTTCATCGGCGTCGCGACCGGCCTCGCGACCGTCGTGTACCTCCTCTTCGAACGCACCTCGCTCGGAGCACTGGTGCGGGCCACCGTCGCGGACCGGGACATGGTCCGCGCACTGGGTGTCGACATCCGCAAGGTTTTGTACGGAGTCTTCGCGTTCGGTGCGGCTCTGGCCGCGGTCGGTGGTGTCCTGGGGGCACCGATTCTGGGTCCCGGGCCGGGAGTCGACGAGACCGTCCTCGTCCTCTCGCTCGTCGTCGTGGTCGTAGGCGGTCTCGGATCCGTGCGCGGTGCGCTCGCCGGAGCGCTTCTCATCGGCCAGGTGCAGACACTGGGGGTGGCTCTGCTCCCGGAGTACGCCCCCTTCCTTCTCTTCGGCACCATGCTGGCCGTGCTCGTCGTCCGCCCGCACGGCCTGGTCTCGTCGGCGGTGCGCACATGAACCCGTCCGGACCTGACGGATCCGCCGCACGGCGGCTGTCGGTGACTGTCGTTGCCGTCGGGCTCGCGTCGGCCCCCTTCGTCCTCAGCCCGTACATCATCGGCAGCCTGTCGCGGATCCTGGTGTTCGCCCTTCTCGCGATCAGCGTGAACCTGCTCACCGGCCTGACCGGACTGCCGACTCTCGGCCAGTCGGCCTACTTCGGCGTCGGTGCCTATACGGCGGCGATCGTCGCGACGAGGCTCACCGACATCGGGATACTCCAACTCCTCATCGCCGCGGGCGTCTCCGCGCTGGTAGCCGTGCCCACGGGATGGCTGGCCGTGAGAGCCCGGGGAGTGGTGTTCCTGATGCTGACGCTGGCCATCGGAGAGATCGCCTACAGCGCTGCCGTCAACTGGAAGTCGCTGACGAACGGCACCGACGGTGTGTCCGGCATCCCGCCCGTCGTACCGTTGCCCGGCATGCCCGCGCTGGAGCTCGACGGGCTGGTGTACTTCTATGTCCTGGCCGTATTCCTGGTGCTCTTCGCGGCCGTCTCCCGCCTGGGCTCGACACCGTTCGCCCTTGCCCTGCGCGGAATCCGCGACAACGAGCCCCGCATGAGCGCGATCGGATATCCCACCCGGCGGTACGCCTTGACTGTCTATTGCGGCGCCGGTGCGCTGGCCGGCGTCGCCGGTGCCTTGTGGGTGTCGGTGCAGCGGTTCGTCTCGCCCGGCGACGCGGGATTCGAGATCGCCGCCCTGGCGCTGCTGGCCGTCGTCATCGGCGGCTCCGGCTCGATGTGGGGGGCTTGTGCCGGAGCCGCGCTCGTCTGGCTCACCCGGGACTACCTCGGAAACCTCGAAGCCGTCGCCGGACGCGGGCCGCTGCTGCTCGGACTGTTCTTCGTCATCGCCGTCTACACGCTGCCCAGAGGGCTGGCCGGCGTACGACTCCCGCCCAAGCTGACCCGGAAGAGGACGGCGTGACAGATCTCGATCTACTGGAACTACGCCAGGTGTCACGACACTTCGGCTCCTTCCGAGCCTTGGACGAGGTCGACCTCACCGTGCGGCCGGGGGCCCGGCACGCGATCATCGGTCCGAACGGTGCGGGCAAGTCGACGCTGTTCGGCCTGATCTCGGGAACGCTGTCGACCACCGCCGGAACCATCCTCGTCGACGGGCAGGACGTGACCCGGTTGCCCGTGGACCGCCGCGTCGCGCTCGGTGTCGCCGCGACGTTTCAGCACTCCAGTCTCTTCATGCAAGAGACCGTGCTGGAGAACGTCCTGCTCGCCGTGCTGCGCCGAGCCGGTACCGGACTCGGCGGCTGGCGGAAGGTGAGTGCCCGGGCGACGGCGATCGCGCAGGCGTACACGCTGCTCGAGCGAGTGGGCCTGCCCACCCGGCACGACGCCCAGGTGGCCGCGCTCTCGCACGGCGAACGGCGGCAGCTGGAGGTCGCCGTCGCTCTGGCTACCGAACCCCGGCTGCTGTTGCTGGACGAGCCGGCCGCCGGGATGTCGCCGGCGGAGACGGCGCGGCTCACGGAACTGATCGCCGCTCTGCCCGGTGAGGTGACCGTACTCCTGATCGAACACGACCTTGACATGGTCTTCGAGCTCGCCGACACGGTGACGGTCATGCACCTCGGCAGACACCTGAAGACCGGCTCTCCGGATGAGGTGCGCGCCTCCACCGAGGTCCAGAGTGCCTACCTCGGTACCAAGGAGGTCTCCTCGTGAAGCCGTTCTTCAGCGTGCGTGAGCTGCGCTCCGGTTACGCCGGGGGCACCGTCCTGGACGGTATCGATCTCGACCTCGACACAGGCGGGACCCTCGCGGTCCTCGGGCGCAACGGGGTCGGGAAGACCACCCTCATCTCGACCGTCGTGGGATTCCTCCGGCCCTACGAAGGCAGCGTCACCATCGACGGCCGGGAGATCGCCGGGGCCCGTGTCGATGTGATCGCCCGGGCCGGGGTGAGTGTCGTTCCGCAGGGGCGCCGTGTTTTCGCGCCCCTGACGGTGGCAGAGCACCTGGCGATCGCCTCGCGGCGTCCGGCGCGGGGCCCGTGGACAAGGGCCCGCATCCTCGACCTGTTGCCGCGGCTGGGGGAGCGGCTCGGCCATCGCGGCGACCAGCTTTCCGGCGGGGAACAGCAGATGCTCGCGATCGCCCGCGCCCTGCTGGGCAATCCGCGTCTGCTGCTGCTCGACGAGCCGTCCGACGGCCTCGCCCCGGCGATCGTCGCCCAAGTGGGCGAGGTGATCCGCGAGGTGAGCGCGCAGGGCATGTCGGTGGTCCTCGTCGAACAGAACCTGGGGCTCGCCTTCTCCGTCGCCCAGAGCGTGGCCGTCATGCAGAAGGGCCGCATCGTCCACCAAGCAGCCTGCGCGGAATTCGCGTCCCGACCCGAGGACCGGAGGCGCCTGCTGGGCGTCGACTGACCGGACGACCGAACGGGATTGTCCCTCACCTGGAGGCTCCACTCATGGCTTCTTCTCCCGATCAGAACCTGTTCTCCGCGCTCGGCCGCACGGTGGTGCTCGTCGCGGATGCAGATGCCGCCCTGGTCTTCTACCGCGACATCCTGGGCTTTTCGATCCTGCACGATCAGACGGCTGGAGGCGACCGCTATCTGCACGTTGGATTATCCGGCCAGGCACAGGCCGGCCTCTGGCTGATGCCTGCGACCACGGCCCGGGAGCGTGAGCTGATCGGCCGTCAGTGCGGTGGCCAGCCCCTGCTCGTCCTGTATACGGACGACGTGCAGCAGATCGGCAATCACCTGCGCGCTCACGGCGTGCGGGTGTGGGACGAGCGGGAGGACGCCGACAGCCGTTCTCTGCACTTCGAAGACCTGTACGGGACGTCATGGTCGCGGCGCAACTGCCCATCCGATGACGGTCGCCGATCAGCTGGTCGGAGGCTTGACCATCGAATCCAACGCGGCTGCGGTTCGTGTGGGGATGCTGAACCAGTCGGGCGGGCGTTGTCACCGCAGGAAAGGAGTAGACGGACGACGGTGCAGCGGCGTCGGTGAGGGCGGTGGCCCGGTCGGCGAACTCGCCGTCGAATTCGCCACCTTCGAAGCGGTTCGGCGGCGGTGATACGCAGGCCGCCGAACTTCGTGGCGAACTCCTCGATCCGGTGGGCGGGGTCGAGGGTGGCCAGGTCGTGATGGAGCCGGCCGAGCAGAGCGGCCCAGCCGGGCCCCGACGGTGGAGATCCAGGAGGGGATCTGCCGCTCGCTGGACAGGGATTCTTCAAGCCTGGCAGCTCAGCGAACAATAATCGGTTGCCTGTTGGCGATGGTGGTGGATGCAATGTCCGGCATGGTCACCCAGGTGCGCCTGCCACGGCGAGATGAGATGAACGCGTACTACCGGGCCTTGCCACTCGGCGATCTGGGCAACCTGCGACCGAATCGTCACGCGGGAGACACCAACGCATGAATACGCCACCATCGCCACCTGGAGCGGAGCGGACTGACGGATCATCCGTCCAGATCGGCGCTCTCGTTCCGCTGACTCGGCCTGGCTGGGTCGAGGCAGGCCAACACTTGCTTGCTGGACTCGAGCTGGCTGTTCGCGAAGTCAATGACGCCGGCGGGATCGCCGGAAGACCACTCGAGCTGGTGGTCCGAGACACCGCGGCTGATCCACAGAGGGCCACGGCGGCCGTAGATGAATTGGCTCGCCTGGGCGTGGCTGCCTTGGCGGGGGAGTATCACAGCGTCGTCGCTCGCGCCGCTGCCGCCAGGGCCGACGCCCTCGGCCTGCCGTTCCTCTGTTCGTCAGCGGTTCTCGACGCGCTCACCGAACAGCCAACGGAATGGGTCGCGCGCCTCTGCCCGGCGCAGTCCCACGGCTGGCAGATCTACGCAGACTTCCTCCTCAGCGCGGGCCACAGTCGAATCGCCGTAGCAGCCCAGCCGAGTGTCTACTGGACATCTGGGGCCCGCATTCTGCGGGACTACCTCGCTCCACGCGGCGGCACCGTGATCGAACTCGACATGCGCGCGCTCACCCCAACGGCCGTGTGCGACGAACTCGTCGACAATCGCGCGACAGCCCTCCTTCTTCTGGTCGGCCACCCGGAGCCGGCAGTGTCGATCGTCAAGTCTGTCCGCCGCGACCAGCGCCTCTCCGAGATCATGATTGGTGCTCCGGCCGGGCAACCGGAGTTCGCCGAATGGGCGACGTTGCTGGGCGACGACGGCTCAGCGATCCCGTTCTTGCGCTACCTGCCCGAGCGTCTCAGCCCACTTGGTGCACGAGTCGAGACGGCCCTCCGCGAGCGGCTGGGCGAAGCGCCCTCCTTCGTCGCCTTCGAGGGCTACGACACGGTCGCCGTCCTCGCCGATGTGCTGCGTTCTCACGGCGCGGACCGGGCGCGCATTGCCGAATCCTGGCCGCGCGTTGCTGTCGAGGGCACCCGCGGGCAGATCCAGTTCTCCCGCACGCCAGGCATCAGCGTTTGGCAATGGGCTTGGACGCCAGTCCACGTCGTTGATCGAGATCCGGCGGAACCCGATCGCTTTCGGATCCTTCACGCCGGCTGAGAGAGCACGAAGGTCCGACTGCCCAGATCTGTCCGAACGTGAGGCTGCCTACCTCTGATCTCGCCCAGTGCACCGCCCTTTAGGGTGGTGGTGAAGGGCGTGCTTGGCTCGGAGGCGCGGAGCGCCGGAGTGTCCCTGCGCCTGCGTGGTGACGGTCAGATGGGACGTTGTGTCCGCCCCACAGATGTCGGCGGACGTGCGCGTTGTACTCCTGGCGAAGTCTGCGGGAGCTGACGCCCTTGAGGGAGTTGACCAGTTTGGAGAGCTGAACCTTCGGTGGATCGTGCACGAGCAGGTGGACGTGATCCTGTTCGCCGTTGAACTGCTTCAGCTCGGCTTCGAAGCCTTCGCCGTGTGGTGGTCGCCATGAGTGAACAAGGGGTGGAGAAGCGGCAGTTCGGGCATCGTGCCCGACTGGTACTTTCCCCCGTCCTGTCACTCAAGGCTGATGTTCAGGCGCACGCCACCCGATCAATCTCAGCTCAACCACGGTTCCATTGATCTCCGACGCCGTGATCAAACAACCGATCCTCGGCGCGCCACAACGATCAGTTGTGCACGCCTAAGGTGAACCAGTGGACACCGAGGCATTGCGATCGTTCGTCCGGGCGACAGAGCTCGGACAGTTGCAACATGCGGCCGATGAGCTGGGCGTGACGCAGCAGGCAGTCTCCAAGCGGATCGCCGCCCTGGAGCGCGAGCTGGAAGTCCGTCTGTTCACACGTACCGCCCGAGGGGTTGAGCTGACGCTCGATGGTCAGGCGTTTCTCCCCCACGCGCGGAGCATCGTCGCGGGTATCGAGCGCGCCATCACCGCGGTCAGGCCGGGCTCCCGGGCCCTTCGGATCGACGTTCTCGGCCTGCGGAGCGCGCAGGCCGTTGTTCTGCACGACTATTGGCGGTCGCATCCCGAAACCAACCTCGACGTGGTGACCCTCAGGGTCAACGACCCACGCGTGGCGGTCACCGCCGTCGAAGCAGGCGATATCGATGCCTCGTTCCGTACCGTCATTGACCCGGACACACTGCCGCCCGACGTGCAAATGATTCGCGCGTTCGACTCTCCGCTGGAACTTCTCGTCGGCCCTGGGCATCCGCTCGCCTCCGCGCGAAGACTGACGCCACCGCAGCTGCGTAAGCACCGGATATGGGTGCCGGGTATCGCGCCCCGAAGCGAATGGGCAGAGTTCTACGATCAGCTCGCCACCGACTTCGACCTGCGCCTCGACGCGGCAGGCCCGCACTTTGGAGACGAAGTACTCCTGGACACTCTCGCGGACTCCGCGGACGTGGCCACCCTCGTTGGGGCACGCGACCGGTACATCTGGCCGACGAACTACGACCTACGCCGCATCCCTATTGTGAATCCGACCCTCGCCTACCCACTTTCTCTTATCCTCCCCAAAACGAATCCACATCCAGGACTCCGTGGAATCATCACCCACCTCGGAAGCCTGCCAAGGCTCCCTGAGACGGTCTGGCTTCCGTCCTGGGCAACGAGGCCACGGCGCGGCGACAGCGACATCGCAAATGCTCGCAGGGACCAACCCCGACAAGGTGACTCGACCGGCTGCTGATAGCAGCCTCCACCAGCGCCTAGTGAGTCTTATCCAGTCACCGGTACACAGAAAGGATCGTGGCATGTCCAGCGACCGTCTCATGCGCATCCATAGCGCCGAGTTCCAGGCCATGGCCGAGAGGGTCCTGCAGGTCACTGAGCTCACCTCCCGCCTGAACGTCCTACCCTTCGAGGATGAAGCGGGCAAGGCGGAACTGTTCGAACAGGTCCTCGGCAAGCCGCTGTCGACGAGAGTCACGATCTATCCGCCCTTCTACACGGACCACGGCCTTCACTTGGACCTCGCGGAGCGCGTGTTCATCAACCAGAACTGCACGTTCCTGGACTACGCCGGCATCCGGCTCGGCGAGCGCGTGATGGTCGGACCAAAGGCCACGTTCATCACCGTCGGTCACCCGGTCGATCCTGAGGAGCGACGGGGGTGGCTAAGCGGCGCGCCCATCGATGTGGCGGAGAACGTGTGGATCGGCGCCGGTGCCACGATCCTTCCTGGCGTCAGCATTGGCCGTGATGCCGTGGTCGCCGCTGGCGCGGTCGTGACCGATGACGTTCCGCCGGCAAGTCTGGTGACCGGCAGTAAGGCAAGCGTGCACCGACGGTGGTGACGACCTCTCCGGGGTCACACCGAGCCCCGGACTACGGGCAGTCATCAACCAGATCGGAAGCCTGGCGCCCCTCCCCGAGACAACTGGCTCCGGTCCAGGGCGACGAACCAACGTCGCGGCCATAAGTCCCGCTGCACCTCGTCCAGAGTTTGAAGAAATTGAAGTGCTCTCCCGGATGAACCCGGGAGATTCCCACCTACCTTGCGGTGGTGGGCTTGACGCGGTTCGTGCGCCTGACGACTGCCCTCCCGGCAGCCTGGGGAAGTCGACCGGGAGCCGACGGGCGATCTGTTCCGGGCTCCACGAGGTTGCCCAGCGCCGGTCCTGTCGGCGGCCGTGGCGCCGCCCGATCCAGCGCACCTGCGGTCCCGGGATCCCGTTGCCGTCCAGGGCGGTCACCATGCTGGCGAGTCTGTCCTGCACATACTGCTGGAGTCTGTCGGTCACGGTGAGTTTGGCGGCACGTCGGGCGTCGGGCCCGGCGGTCGGCATGCCACTGCGCGGTCGAGGGCCGGTAGCCCAGACAGTGGATCAAGGCTGATCGACGGCATGCCGCCCACCCTCACGGAAAACCACCGCGGCCCAAAGGCATCGACACACCACACGCGACGGCGGGCCGCCGCCGGCCCCCTGAACAGGTGGCCGTCACGCCGCGTAGTAAGTAGGGAGCGGCAGGATGGACCGTACGGAGAAGGGCGAGCGTCTGTGATGCGTCGAATGGGACCGAAAGCGTGGAGGCCGCACCGGCCTTCCGGCACGAGCCGCCGACTGCGCATCGATTACCCGCGCCGCGGCCGTCGCGGTCTGTTCCGGTTTCTTCCGTCGTGGCGCCAGCTGCTCGGCATCTCACTGATCTGCTGCGCCGCCCTCGCCGCTCTGGTCGGCTATGTCTACTCCACTGTGCACATCGCGGACGTGAATGCCACCGCGCGAGCGGAAGCCAATGTCTACTACTGGGCCGACGGCACCCAAATGGTCAGTGTCGGGGCGATCAACCGGCAGAACGTCCCGCTGTCCGACATCCCGCCCGCACTGCAGAATGCCGTGATCTCGGCGGAGAACGCCGACTTCTACAGTGACCCGGGATTCTCCGTCGGCGGCCTGGGCCGGGCGGTGGTGAACATGGCCCGCGGAGGGGAGATCCAGGGCGGTTCGACCATCACGCAGCAGTATGCGAAGAACACGTACCTGACGCCGGAGCAGACCGTGGACCGCAAGCTGCGCGAGCTGTGCCTGGCGGTCAAGCTGTCCAGGTCGCTGTCCAAGCAGGAGATCCTCCAGGGGTATCTCAACACCAGCTGGTTCGGCCGTAACGCCTACGGAGTGCAGGCCGCCGCGATGGCCTACTACGGAATGGACGCGCGGGAACTCGATCCCGGGCGCAGCGCGTTGCTGGCCGCGCTGCTGAAGGGCGCGGAGCAGTACGACCCTTCCTTGAGCGAGGCGAATCACCGCCGGGCGGAGGCGCGGTGGAGGTACGTCCTGGACCGGCAGGTGGAGCTTGGCCACATGTCGCCGGAGGAGCGGGCGAAGTACACCGTCTTCCCGGAGCCGCGCCAACTGTCGGTGTCCACCGGTCTGTCCGGACAGACCGGCTACCTGGTGGACGTGGCGAACAAGTACATCGAAAAACGTACCGGGCTGACTGCCGAGGATCTGGGCCGCGGCGGATACAAGATCCGTACGACCTTCGACAGGACCAAGGTGGAGCAACTGCGGCAGACCGTGGACAAGGTCACGGCGCAGACGCTGGACCCCGAACGCCGGATCGCCGACCGGGACGTCCAGTTCGGCGCCGCGTCGATACGCCCGGACGACGGGGCGGTGCTGGCGCTGTACGGCGGCTCCGACGCGACCGAGCATTTCACCAACAACGCCGACACGGCGGGTGTACCGGTGGGGTCGGCTTTCAAGCCGTTCGTCCTGGCCGCGGCTCTTCAGTACGGTGTCCCTTCGGCCGGCACGCTCGCGCCACGGCTGCCGGTGACCGCCGACAGCTTCTACGACGGGACCGGCGTCCTGACCACTGGAACGCCGTGGCTGCTGCCGGAGCGATCCGATACCGGCGCCGGCCGGTTCGCGGCCGGCGCCATGTCCTTCTCCGCCGGCTTTCCCACGTTGCGCGAGGCGCTGGTCACCGGTGGCGACAGTGTCTACGGCAGGCTCGGTGAGGACATCGGCCTGAAGAAGGTGCGCGATCTCGCGGTCAGTACGGGCCTGCTGCCGCAGAGCATGGCCCCCTTGGAGCGACCCTTCTCCGTCGGCACCTCCACCCCGAGCGCCATTCGCATGGCCGACGCCTACGCCACCTTCGCTGAGGACGGCCGACGGACGGACCCGTACTCGGTCACCGAGGTCACCTACCGGGGCACACGGCTGGAGAGGCTGGAGCGGCCGCCCCGCAGGCAAGTCCTGGACACCGAAGTGGCCCGTGAGGTCTCCCGGGCGATGGGGGACGTGGCCGTGGACTCCCTGGCCCCGGACACCCTACGCGCACTGGCGACGCCGATTGCGGCGGGCCGCACCGGCGACGCCGACCGGCTGCCGGCCGCCTGGTTCATCGGCTGCACGGAAGAACTGTCGACGGCCGTGACCGTCTTCCGGGACAAACCCGGCGAGGGCGGCCTGCTCCCGGTGACTGGAGTGGGCGGGTCCGGGGCGGAGCGGGGCGACTTCCTGCCGCTGCGGGTGTGGGCGTCGTACATGACCGCGGCCCGGTCCGGACCGTAGCGCCGTACGGCGAAGAGGCCGACGTCCGAAAGAGACGTCGGCCTCGGCTTGCTCTGCCTCTACCGGCTGCCGGTGAGGCTTGCGAACACCACCACGTTTTCCGAGTAGTACCGCTCCGACTGGTCGTACGCACCGCCGCAGGTGATCAGACGCAGACCCGCCTGATCGACGTTCTTGTAGACCTCGACTGTGGGGAACCGGTTCTTGGGATACTGAGCTGTGCGGTCGCCGCTGAACCGCACGGTCTTCCCGTCCGCGCGGTCGACCTCGATCTTGTCACCGGCCTTGAGCGAGGACGGTGGACGTCCAGGACCCAGCGCAGGATCAACACGCTCTGTTTGAACGGCCCCAGGGCGCGGGTGCCCTTGCGGGTCCCGAGACGCTCGCGGTGTTCGAGCAGCAGCTTCGCGAGGGCTTCAGCAGTGGCCCGGCTGACATCGAGCACGCCGGTGTAGGTGATATTGGTCAACGCGTGAAGCCTCTCGGTACCCCGAACCTGTTCCTACCAGGGGCTTCTCGCGTATCTGATGCCGGGTCAATCCCGTCTGACGTCCCTGGTCAGGAAGATCTCGGATCTGTCGGACGGGCGGCATACTCTGAGCCCCGTCCGCACCATCTGGGAGAGTCATGACAAGTAGGTTCACCGAGTTGGCCGTTGACTGCCACGATCCGGAGAGGCTCGCGGCCTTCTGGTGCGAGGTCCTGGACTTCAAGGTGATCGACCGGAGCGAGGGAAAAGTCGAGATCGGCTCCTGGGTGCCGACCGTCGAGGATGTTCGGGCCCGCCAGATGTCGCCCACCCTGCTGTTCATCCAGGTGCCCGAGGGCAAGACCGTGAAGAACCGGCTTCACCTCGACGTCAGCCCGATCGACGGCAGCACCGAGGACGAGGTGACCAGATTGCTCGGCCTCGGCGCCACCGAGACGGATGTGGGCCAGGGATCAGACCGACACTGGGTGGTCATGGCCGACCCCGAGGGCAACGAGTTCGACGTCCTTCGCACCCTGGCACCGCAGAACTAGGCCGCGAGCGGGCACCCGCACCCCGTCACACACCGCAACTGTCACGTTGCCGAGAAGACCTCGGTGAGGCGTCTCAGGCTCTTGAGCGCGGCCTGGACCAGGCGTACAGCGCCATCGGTCACGTCTCGTACAAGGAACCGGCCAAGCCTCAGCCCTGACCCGGCACCCGTCTGCTTCCACGAGTGAAAGGCCACTCTCACATGCCCGAATCGACCTCACACAGACCGACTGTCGACGAGCTGCTCGTCACTGCTGGGGCGCCGCGGCGGCGAACCGTGGACGAGCACATGTTCCAGGTGGGCAAGGCGGGCGGGGTGCCGTGCACGTTCCGGCTTCAGCTGTTCACAGCAGCCGACGAGCGGACCGTCGCGGTGGCGACGCAAGGCCCCGACGAGGGTGCCAGTCTCGTCAATCGGGCAGAGCAGTACGCCGCCGCTGTATGGCGGACCCACTGCAGCAGCGAGAGCGAGCCCCCTATCTGGGTCCAGCACATGCTGCCCGACGAAGAGTTCAGCGTCGTGTCCTTCGACGTCACTGGTCCGTTCCAGCTCAAGGCCCCGGGTTGGCACACTCTCACCGACGAGCAGCTGACCACGTTGGCCGGCTGCGATGTCGACCCGAGCCGTGGTGACGGCTACGTGGCGTTCGTGCCCCCGCCGCCCGATCGGCTCCGGTACGACATCATCCCGGTCGCGCACCTTCCGGAACCACAGCCCTTCCGCGAGCCGTGCATGTCCCGCCGCGTCTCACGGCTCGGCATCCTCCTCCGCCGCATACGGCAGCGAAGGCCCGGACCGGGTGCCGGATGCTGCTGGTACCACAAGCAGGACTGGGCGGCGGTCAGCGAATTGGCCATCCGCCTCGCCGACGACGCCCGCCAGGACCGTCTTGCCGATGAGGACATAGGCGAGGAAGTCCCGGAGCGCGCCCGGAGGCTGGGAGTGGCGGACCATGACATACGTGCCCTGGAGTCGCTGCTGAGTCCGGCCGCCGCGATCTTTCCTCACCTCGGCCCCGACCCCGGGTACACCAACGGCAACCACCGGGCCCGAGCCATGCGGGACGCCGGAGTGGAGCGCACCATCGTGACCACTTATCTGCCGCCCGAGGGCACGAACTGAGCAGGGTCCGGCAGCCTGATGACGCGACAGCTCAGCCGTAAGGAAGACTCCGTTCGTGAGCACCACGAGCCGCCGCGGCACCGGACCGAACCGCGTGGAACCTCCGATACGTGATCCGCACACCCGTACTGTCGCCGAGCGGGCAGCGGACGGGGGCTGGTTGAAGTGCTCTTCCGGCTGAAGCCGGGAGAGCACTTCAAGTTCACGCTGTACCTGCCGATCCACCCGTATTTCCTGCCCGACCCGCGTGACTGACGCTCAGTAGCTACAAAGTGGTCCCAGTCCCGAGGCCAGGTCAAGGTCCCTAAACAGCCCTTCAGGTCCCTCGGCCTCGCTGCGTGCCGGCGCTCCGCTCTGCCGCGTGCTGCTGCGCTGCGGGTGCGTCACGGCCTCATGCCAAGCACGAAGGCGAACCGGTCCTGGAAACAGATCTCGCCGGGCGCGTACCGGTGACGAATTTCTGCAAGACCGACGGCCAACTCCTCGTCGGTGAATGACGACAGCACCGACATCCACCGGTTGGCCACCAGCCCGATCCAGTGGTCCCGGTCGACGCATACCTGATACTCCTCGTACCCGTAGCTGGTGATGAGTCCAGATTTCCGCATGTGGTCGGCGATATCCTGGGGAGCCGGTTGCCGTTCGGCAAACCGGTCCAGGGCAGAATGGAACAGGGGGTATTCCAGCCGAGGTGGCAGGGTGACGACAAGCATGTGTCCGCCCGGAACAAGCAGCTCGGCCAGCCCCTTGAGGGTGGTGCCCAGCTCGCTGATGTGGTGAATGGTCTCCTTGATGAGGATGCCGTGCAGCCGGTCATACGGAAGGGTGGCCTGCCCCATGGCCACATCCTCTGCGCTGGCGTGGACGGGGTGCAGCCGGGGGTCGTCCGGTAGTTGAGCGAGCATCGCGGCACTGGGGTCAACGCACAGGATCGGGCTTTGCGCTGAGGCGCCGCCGATCAGATGCCGTAAGAACAGTCCGGTGCCGGCACCAATGTCGGCGATCCGTGTCCCGGGCCTGACCGGGAGTCTGGCGGCGATATGCCTGCACATCCACGCCAGGTATTCGGGGCGGTGCGCCCAAGTATCGTCGTAGTTGTGGGCGAGATTGGCGTAGTGCTGTGCGGCGCAGTCGTTCATGAGTGCCAGATCTCCTGCGGGGTCGTCACGGCTGTCGAGGACGACAGGGACGCGGTGGCTTCTCGCGCGTAGTGATCGGGCTCTGTCATGGGCGCCGATCTGTGGAGGCGAACATCGACGCCACCCTTCAGTCGCTATGTGCCATGAGGTGAACAGAGTGCGCCGGTGAGTCTCTGACACCCCAGACCGCGGCGCAACCGCCTCGTTTTGGCCACGACGCCGACATTCCTTCGTGCCCGGCGAGCCGGTCACAATGGAGGCGGCCCGGGCCGCCGCACCCGACATCGAGTTCGTCGGGCGCTCCACAGCGGGCTCACGATCCGTCGGTCAGGTAGTGACCTGAGTCGGAGATTCGTCGGCAGTATGCGGCGAGTCTGTCGAGGATCTCGTCGGCGGTTTTGGTTCAGATGAACGGTCGTGGCTGGTCGTTCCAGTCCGCAAGCCAGGCCCGGATGTCACGCTCGAGTGCCTGGACGGAGCGGTGGACGCCGCGGCGGAGTTTCTTCGTGGTGAGTTCGGTGAACCACCGCTCGACGAGGTTGAGCCACGAGAACCGGTCGGGGTGAAGTGCAGGTGGAAGTGTGGGTGGGGCCTTGACCCCGAGTCCTGGACACGGGCTTATGCGGCTTGGGCCAGGTTAGTTGATGTTGTTCCGAGTGCCGTCTCGTAGGCGATGGGGCGGCGTTGTCCGTGGCTCGAGTGACGGCGTCGGGTGTTGTAGCGGTGCAGCCACTGGAACAGGTCGAGCCGGGGACGGCACGAACATTGGCCGCGGCGATCAGATCCATGTCCTCACCCGTGGCGAAGATCATCAATCGCAGGTCGGCACGTCAGGATCCGCCGCATTCGCTGTTGTCGCCGCCGGACCGGCACAGCGCGCCCGGGTTGATGGAGGGGGAGGTCGGGGCGGGCTGTGGGTGCGCTTTGCGGTCTGCGTCGTTTATTCCGATGACGGCCACCAGTACCAGGACTAGGCCGGCAAGGGCTTGGACGCCGATGCTGATGATTGCGCGGGCCGTGAACAAAGGGAACGCGGAGACTAGGACGATGCCGCCGGCCACGGCCATGTAGGCGAAGGGGCGGGTGAGGGAGACGGACGAGTTGTCGGCTGCGGGGTCGAACATCTTGTATCCAGCCGCGTCGAGTCCGAAGACGAATGCGATGAGGGGGGCGATGACGTCGATCACGAGGAGGCCGATTGCGAGTGCGATGTCTGCGGCCGGGTGCAACCACCTGCGCCGTTGCGGCGGCAGAGGATTGTTGGCCCCTGTAAAGCGGGGGTGGCGAGTTGGCCACGGGGGGGTACTGGGGGGAGGCAGCGTGGTCATCGGTCCAGCGTCCCTCAGAAGCGGACCGCGGTCCTGAGTAGAAGTACTCAGGCCGCCGCGCGTGACGATTGGCTGGAGTGTCCACCGCGGCACCTGGACCCGTCGGCTCGGCCGCCGCCGATGCCGGTCGGACGGCCTTTTCGACACAAAAGAGGGTCCCGGCGCCGGGCCTGGGGCTCGGTGCCGGGACCAGTTTCCCGCTCTCGGCCGTCTATACGACCGTCACGCGCCTAGAAGGCGCTGTTGTTGCAGCCCATGGTCGAACCCATGTGGGTGTCCTGTGCGCCCGAGTTGCCCTCGCCGTTGAGCGCGTTGCCCAGCGCACCGTTGAGCAGCCCGACCTGGCCGAGGATGTCGAGGTTCAGGTCGTGCGACTTGCAGGTGGAGCTCTGCTGGATGTTGAAGCGGTCGCCACCCTTGCCGCCCTTGCCGCCTTGGCCGTACCCACCCCCGTCGGCGTGGGCAGTGCCGGCACCCAGGAGTCCGACGCTGGCGAGGGTGGCGACCAGGACGGCAGCCTTGCGGAGCTTGTGCATTTCATCTCCGGTGGAGTGAGGTGAATGCGATCTGCGATAGATCGACTTCGTACGATTACGGAGGCTAATAAGAAATATCCCCACAACACCCTGCGGCGCGCCGAATTCGGGGAATCTCACCACCTGTCGGCGTACTCCTTTGAGTGCTCAGCCAAGTACAGATAGACGGGGTCTGTCGCTGATCTTGTGACGCAGTTGGTCAGTTCCTCAGGAGGATACGGGTGCGGAGGAGGTCGAGTTTGGCCCGGCCGTAGCCTGCACGCTTGAGGAGTTGACTCTCGGCACCTGGTGTTCCACCTGGCCCGAGCTCCAGGTGCTTGACAGGCCTGCAACGACCGCGTCCCGGTCGTGTAGGAGTCCGTCGGCGAATTGCCGCAGGTGGGGCAGGTCGTTCTGCCTGACCTGCTCGATCCACGCAAGCAAAGGCGCCGCCGTTTTAGGCGGACTGGCCAATGAGGACAAGATCGCAGTGAGGTGGATCCGCCTCCCGGACCGACGCCCCCGCTGACTGGCCCTACCTCTGATCTTGGCCAGTGCCCCCGCCTTCAGGCGGGGGGTGTAGGCCATCTCAGGATTGCTCTGACTTACAGGTCAGTACGGGCGTTGTTGCTGCTCGATGTACTGACGGACGATTGTTATCGGTGCTTCGCCGCAGGACCCGGCGAAGTAGGAGCGGGACCAGAACCGGCCGTGCATGATGGCCTGGTTGACATGCCCGGTGTACTCCTGGCGGAGCCTGCGGGAGCTGACGCCCTTCAAGCTGTTGACCAGCTTGGAGAGGGCGACCTTCGGCGGGTCGTGCACCAGAAGGTGCACATGGTCACGCTCGCCGTTGAACTCTTTCAGTTCTGCCTCGAAGTCCGTACAGATGTCGCGCATGATCTCCTCGCAGCGCGTCAGCATCTCGGACGTGAAGACTCCGGCGGTACTTCGTGACGAACACCAAGTGCACGTGGAGTTTATAGACGAGTGCGCGCCGCGCCTGATATCGGATGCCGCTTTCCATCGTGGTGACATACACCCATGATGATCAGCGCAACGACCAACGACCCGATGGAGGTGTGGACTTGAAGCGCCGGCGTGGACGCAAGGCCCGGCTCGACCTCACCCCCGTCCAGTTGTGGAAGATCGAGGACCAGGGCCACGCCGCCCGTGCGATGTGGAACCGGCTTCACGACGTGTGGACTCAAGACGTATATGCGGGCCTGGTCGAACTGCTGGGAGGGGCGTGCGGAGGAACCGAACTTCAAGTCCCGGTTCCGCACCCGCGCCTCCATCGACATTCCCCAGGGCCGCGACCTGCTCATCAAGTGCATCAACCGCCGTTGGGGTCAAGTGTGGGTGCCGATGGTTGGACTGGTCCGCTTCCGCTGGACCAAAGACCTCCCCGGTGCACCAAGAGCAGCCCCGCCGGTCGCGTCACCGGGGCCCGTCTGGTCAAGGACGCGCACGGCTGGCACATCGTGTTCCGCACCGAGCTGATCATGGACGAGTCGAAGCTCTACATGGGTCCCGGCGTCGGCATCACCCGTCCCATGGCCCTCTCAGACGGATCGTTCCGAGACCACGACGAGTGGCTGAGGCCGAAGGTAGCCGAACGGCTGCGCCGTCTGGAGCGCGCCCGCGAACGACAGCAGTCTCACCGCAAGCCGGGCGAGAAAACCTCGAACCGGCTGCACCGCACCAGCCGCCTGATCGCCGGGTGCCGCGCAAGAGCCAAGCGCCGCACCCTCGACTGGGAGCACAAGACGACCACCGGCATCGCCGACATGTTCGGCATCGTCGGAGTCGAACCACTCAAGATCACGAACATGGTCAAGTCGGCTAAAGGCACCGTTGAGCAGCCAGGCAAGAACGTCCGACAGAAAGCCGGACTCAACCGCTCGATCAGCGGTGAGGCATGGGGGCGCACGGTCACCCTGCTTGAGTACAAGCTCGCCGACCGGGGCGGCATCCTGGTCAAGGTCCACGCCCCGAACACCTCGCGCCGCTGCCACGCCTGCGGGTTCATCACCCCCGGCAACCGCGAGACTCAGGCCGTGTTCGTATGCAAGAACGAGACCTGCGGATGGTCCGACAACGCCGACACCAATGGCTCGTTCAACATCGAGATAGCCACCAAGCACCAAGCGCCCCAGGAAATCGCCGGTGTCAGGACGTGGAGCCTTAGCCAGTGGGCAGGCCGTGAAGCGTCAACCACCCTTCCAGTCGCACTCTGACACGGATGGGATTCTGCCCCGTTTACGGGGCAGAGGATTTCAAGACGCCCCGAGGCCCGGCGGTGAGGGCGTCGAGCTGTCGTCCGAGTATCTGTCCGCCAGTCGATGCTCAAGTCGCCTATCGACCCTGCTCGGTGATCATCTTGAGCATGGCCTGGGCTGTGTTGTTTTCGGAGTCGATCCCCTGGACCACCTCGGTGCCTTCAAAAGTGACGGCCTCGGTGCTGCGGGCGAACATGGCCTGCTCGTACGCGGTGAGCGCCGCCTCGATGTCGTCGGGGTACGCGGCGAGGGACTTGCCGAGTTCGGCCCCGTCGAGCATGGCCAGGTTGGCGCCTTCGCCGTTCGGGGCTGCGAGGTGGGCGGCGTCACCGAGCAGGGTCACCCCCGGCACCCGGTCCCACCGGTGCTTGGACGGCAAAGCGTAGTGAGGGCGCAGAACAGGCGTGATGTCGGCGTCCGTGATCAGCGCGGTGAGCTCCGGTGCCCAGCCGTCGAACTCCCGCGCGATCCGCGCGGCCGCGGCGGAGGCATCGGTGAAATCGATGGCGGCAAACCAGTCCTGCGGCCTGGACAATGCCACGTAGGCGTGCAGGGTGTCACCGCTTTCCCGGTGAGCGAAGATCTCCTTGCCCGGCGAGGGCGCGATCATCGACCCGCCGCCAACAACCTTCGCGGAGCCGGTGTGCCGGGTGTCGGCGTCGAACAGGTAGGTCTCGACGAATGACGTGCCAACGTACTCGGGTGTGGGGTCGGAGAGCAGCGGCCGGACCCGCGACCACGCGCCGTCCGCGCCGACCAGCAGGCTGGTGACGACGGTGCTGCTGTCGGCGAACGTCACCTCATGACGGCCCTCGCCGAGGGCACGGGTGCCGCTGACCTTGTGCCCCCACCGGACGGTGTCGGCCGGGAGCGAGTCGAGCAGGATCCGTCGCAGCTTCCCGCGCTGCACCTCGGGGCGTCCGCCCGTGCCGTCGTCGGCTATCTCGTGCAGGACGGTCCCGTCCTGCTCGACGAGTCGTATCGTCTGGCGGCCCTCGATGACGATGGCGTGGAACTCGTCCATCAGGCCGGCTGCCTTGAGGGCTAGCTGCCCGTTGTAGTCGTGGATGTCGAGCATCCCGCCCTGCGTGCGCGCCGTCGGGGAGGACTCGGCCTCGTAGACCGTGACTGGGATTCCGTGGACGTGCAGGACGCGGGCCAGCGTGAGTCCGCCGAGTCCGGCGCCGATGATCGTGACGGGGGTGTGCATGGTGGCTCCTCGGGGTCGGGACCGCCCAGTGATCTCCGGCGGACGTCTCTGGAAAGGTGCCAGGCCCCGCCCACAAGCCGCCGACATCGCACCGACAGCCCCCAATAGATGACCGACACCCACCCGGAACGGCGTTCAGCTCGGCGTCCGGATCGATCGTGCTCATGCCCGCGTTCTCGCGTCGCTCCCCGCGGCGTAGTCGTCGGTAATCCCTGTCTGGGCTGCTCGTTGTTCTGGGCATGGGACGGGGTGACCGCACGCCGTGGACAAGGCGCTCTCGCGGACCCTGCCAGGCGACACCGGTGTGATCGACCCGGTGCCGCGCAGCGCGGTGTGGCCCGCCGCGGGGTACCGCGCGGCGGGCCACTACCTGACGATGACGACGTGCACGCCCGAGTTCAGCTCGAAGTACCGGCTGGTGGCGTGGGGGCGGTTGGCCGCCGTAAGGCCCCGGTGAGTAAAGGGGTGCGGGGTACGACGCCGGCCCAGCGGGACTACTCGAGCCCGAGCTTCTCGCACTCGGCCTGGACCTTGGGGACGCAGATCTGCTCCACCGTGTAGAGGCCGTCAGTGACGACGGTCTCCTTGATGTTGTCCTTCGTCAGTGCGATGACGGGGATGCGCACGGTCGGGACGGACTTTTCGGTCGGGGTGTCCAGGTCCGTGTGCGCGGCGGCGCCGAGCGACATGTTCCTGGCCAGCAGGATGGCCATCTCCGCGGCGGCTGCTGCCTCCGGTGCGTACTGCTTGTAGACGGTCATGTACTGATCACCGGCAACGATGCGCTGCACGGCTGCCAGTTCGGCGTCCTGGCCGGTGACCGGCGGGAGGTCGGTGACACCGGCGGCCTTGAGCGCGGCGATGATGCCGCCTGCCATGCCGTCGTTGGCGGAGTAGACGCCGGTGATGGCGTTCTTGCCGAGGGAGGCGATCGCGGTCTCCATGTTCGCCTTGGCATTCTCCGGCTTCCAGTCCTTGGTGTCGTACTCGAGGCCGATGTCGGCCTTGCCGTCGAGTTCGGTGTGGGCGCCCTTCTTGAACATGGCGGCGTTCGGGTCGGTGAGGGCGCCGTTCATCATCACGACCTTGCCTGCCGCGGACCCGGGTCCCGAACCGGACCCGGCCTCGCCCTTGAGGGCCTTCAGCAGGGACTTGCCCTGGATGTGGCCGACCTGTTCGTTGTCGAAGGAGACATATCCGTCGATGGGGCCCTCGGCGAGGCGGTCGAAGGCGACGACCGGGATGTCGGCGTCGTCCGCCTTCTCTATCGCGCCGGCTATGGCCTTGGAGTCCACTGCGTCCACGATCAGCACGTCGACCTTGTCCGCGATCATGGATTCGAGCTGTTGCGTCTGCAGATGGGCGTCGTTCTTCGCGTTGGCGTAGCGGACCGTGCCCTTGCTGTTGGTGAGCAGCGCGATGCGTTCCTCGATGACCGGCTTGTCGAACTGCTCGTAGCGAGCGGCCTGGTTCTCTGGGAGTAGCAGACCAACAACGATGTCGTCACTCATCCTCACACCCGGTTCTTCGGTCGTCCCGCAACCGAAGAGGGACATGGCCATCGCGGGGGCGGCGGCTGCGACGGCGGCACGACGCAGAAGTGCGTTCATTGGTTGGATCCAAACTCCCTGGCAGGCCGCATCAATTACGGCCAAGGTGGCCGAAAGCCAACTATGTGGTTGGGGAAGCGTCAAGATGTGTCCGATTAACGTGACCGCAACGTGATTCTCCGTAATCAAGCGTTCAGGCACCTGTGATCGCAGGGGCCGGGAGCCGGGGCCCACGAGTCAGAAGCCAAGAGCAGGAGAGCAGTCCACGGGGGACGCGCGGGAACCACCCGAGGTGTGCTGGGCTGGTTGAGGGGGTGGTGCACGGGGTTGAGGACCCGCAGCGGGCCCTCAGGCCACTCGAAGGGCCGGCAGTTCGCCGCAGTCGTGGGTGTAGAGCCAGGCCGTGGCCTTCTCGTAGCAGAGACGAACCGCCACCGGCATCACCAGGTCGCGCATCCGCCGTGCAAGTGGGCCGGCCGTCTTGGCGTCGCGGTTGTCCGAGGCCGCCTTGACCATCTTGGCGATGCGGTCCGAGCGAACAGCCTCGTAAGCCGAGAGGGCGGCCGCCACCGAGGGCTCTGCGGCCAGTGACTGCGCCAGGACCAGTGCGTCCTCCAGGGCCATCGATGCGCCCTGACCGGCACCGACAGGGTGTCCGGCGTCGCCTAGCAGCGCGATGCGGTCGCTGTGGCGGACCGGGACCGCGTCGAGCCTGTGCATCAGGGTGGGGCGGTGCAGTTCGACGGTGGCCTCAAGGATCGCGGACGGCACCTGCTCGTGCCGGTAGAGCCCGGCCAGGCGGCGCAGCCATTCCTCGTCGGTGAGGGTGAGCTCCGGCTGTGCGGGGCAGGAGACCTGGGCCGACCACCAGACCTTGCCGCCGGGGGCGGCGAGGTGGATGAAGGCGCCGTTTTGGGCGAAAGTCATGTTGAAGATGCCGGGTTCGGTCTCGATGCCGCCGGCGATGCCCGAGACGCTGAAGAGGCCGGCGTACTCGGGGGTGGGCGCGTGCTGGTCGAGTAGCGACCGGGTGGCGGACCAGATGCCGTCCGCGCCGATGAGCAGCGACGCTTCCGCCATACGGCCGCTCGCGAAAACCGCCCGTACGCCTTTCTCGGTGGTGACCGCATCCACCAGGCGCTCACCTGTGGCGATGGCCGCCCCAGCCGCCAGCGCCTCCGCGCGCAGCACCTCGACCAGCGCGCCACGCATCAGGGTCACGCTGTGCAGCTCGTCGCCGCGCAGTCGGCCCCGTGGGACATCACCCAGCAGCTTGCCCGAGCTCGACCACATGCGCTGGCCCGGCACATCAATCCCGGCCCGCTGCACCTGCTCCAGTACGCCCAGGGAGCGCAGCACCCGCAGACCGTTGGACGCCAGGCTCAGGAACGAGCCCACCTGACCTGCCGGTTCGGCGTACGCCTCGTACACCGTGACCTCCACACCGAGCCGCCGCAGCGCTATCGCACTCGCCGCTCCAGCCACTCCGCCGCCGATGACGATGACGTTCATACACACGCCCCCTGAACCCATATTCACTGAATTTTAATTCATCGAACTTTGGTTCACTATGATGAAGGCCTGGCCATACGTCAAGCCCGAGAAGGAGCCCCACCTGATGGGCGTACGCAAGGAGAAGGCCGCCGAGACCGAGGCGGCACTGAAGGACGCAGCACGGCGGCTCTTCGCCGAGCGCGGCTATCTCGACACGAAGATCACCGACATCACCCGCGAGGCCGGACGTGCCACCGGCTCCTTCTACGCCCACTTCGCGGACAAGAACGCCCTGCTCCAGGCGCTGATGCAGGACCTGAACGCGCAGGCCGACACGGAGATCGGCGCGGACGGCCACCCGCCCGATCATGACCTGACGGACCCCGAGCAGCTGCGCGAGCATCTGGCCGTCACCTGGCGGGTGATCCGCGATCACCTGCCGGTGGTCGTAGCCCTGATGCAGACGACCTTCGCCAGCCCGCCCGGCGAAGGCCGCGCATGGGCGAACCTGACCGAGGAGACGAGCACCCTCCACGAGCACCTGGACTGGCTCCGCCAGCGCGGCCACCAACTCCCGGGCGACCCCGCGCTGATCGCCGCCGCCATGGGGGCGATGATCTCGATGCTTGGGTTCGCGGTCATCACCGCAGGGGAAGGCGGCCCTCAGGCCACCGACGAGGAGATCGTCGACACCCTCACTGCCCTACTGCTGCACGGCCTGGCGGGACCCGCGTCGGGCACGAGCTGACCAGCCGGCATGGGATTCACCCGGACGCTCACGGAGGACGGGACGCTCATCTGGACGCCCGCCTTGCACACCACCGCATCCGGGGGCGAAGCCCGGTTCAGAGCCCCTGGACGTGCTGGCGATCGAAATTGAGAAGGCTCCTGGACGCCGCAGCGGACCCCCGCGCTGATTCGCCGGGGTCCGCTGCCGTGCGGGACTTCGGGGCGGCTGATGTTCGACTACGGGGCGGGTTCGAAGTGGACGTCGGTGGTCGGGCACTGCTCGGCAAGATCGAGGAGCTCGGCCTGATCCTGCGGGTCGACGGTCAGGTCCCAGCGGAGCTTGGTTGCGGTCCAGCATCCATGTGCCGGGGTCCTGGTCAGACTTGCTGCGGTTCGATCGGGCGGTGACGCCGACCAGCGAGGTGGGGGCTCCCAGGTCGTTTGCGTATGCCTCGCGGCGCTGCGCGGTCCACGCTGATGCGCCGGAATCCCATGCTTCGGCGAGCGGCACCATGTGGTCGATGTCGATGTCGATGTCGATGTCGATGTCGGCGGGGCCCGACACCGTCGTCGCGTCGTAGTACGAGAACCAGGTGTCGCCGGACAGCTTGCACCCGGGGCCGATGGTCGGCGGCTCGACTGCCTCGGCAATCAGTACCTCGTTGCGGGTGTTGCAGCCGTCCGAAGGGTTCTGCCCGGCGTTCCAGTGGCGGAACTTGTCGCGCGTGTACCCCTCGCGGGATTCATCGGCGAGGTCGAGCTGGTCGACCGCGACGCTCAGCGGAAGCGTCTCGGCGGCGTGCGCCAGTGGGGAAGTGGTGAGGGGCAGGACGGCAAGCGCGGCAGCCGAGCGGCGCGCATCAGGTTCTTGATCACGAATGTAGGAATAGCGCTGATGAGCCGTCGCCGGGCCAAGACGCCAGGCTGCTCACTCGCCCGAGTGGTGCGGTTCACCACAGAAACGATGCTCCGCCAATCGGTCGAGGATGCGTTCAGCAATCAGTCGGCATCCGCGGGCAAGTCGAGGGTTCGCTGCGACCACCCGCCCCGGCCGAGCAGCCCCCAGCCCGTTTCAGGTGACGTCTCGCACGCCGCGCTTCGGTCGGCCGACGGGGAGCGGTCCCCGACCTGGGACCAGGGCTACGTCGTCGCGTTCGCGCCTCGTCCCGGACCCGGATCGCCACGCTGAACTCTCGGGAACGCCCGCGGCAGCCGGACTCAGTAGCTTTTCTGAACCCTGGTCCGAGTCGCCTCGGGCCCTGGGCTGCAATCACCTTGATGTCCCGCCGTGTAGGCCCGGGTGGGAAGGGCCTGGCTCGCCAGCCCCTGACCCTGCCCCGGATCGCGCAAGCCGCCTGACATACATAAACCAAGCGCGTGGCTGGCAACCCATCCCTGTCTCGGCAGGGAATCCCGGCCTTAGAACTCCTAACGTAATGCCCGGGTACACCTCACACGCTCTCGGCTCTTGGACCTGTCGCGTACGCCAGGGGCGGTGCGATCGCTCGTACGTCCGCCTGCTCCGCCACCCACAGTCCGATGAACAGTGCCGCGGTCGCCTCCAGCAGTCCGGCGCGTTCCAGCCCGCCCCCGGCCACCGGGGCGCAACCTACGTCCCGCACCAGTTCGTACACCCGCGTGAGTGCCGCCTCGTCATCCCCGCAGACCGGAACCACGAGGGGCTGGCTGTCGAAGACCGGCGGGGTCATCCGCCACACGTCCTCGTGACAGAGGTTGAACGCCTTGACGACCTGCGCACCCGGTGCCGCCGCGGCAAGGCGGCCCGCCGCCGAAAGGCCGCCTTCTGTCAGCAGCCGGAAGCCGGGCCCGACCGGATTGGCACAGTCGAGCAGGACCTTCCCGCTCAGCGCCGCCTGGAGCTCCTTGACGACGTCTGCCCCCGCGCCATATGGCAGCGCGGCCAGGACCACCTCGCCGAAGTCCGCCGCCTGCTGCAGACTCCCGTGGCCCGCACCTCCCCCGATGCACGTCGCGAGCCGCTGGGCCTTCAGTTCGTCCCGGCCTCCGACGAACACCTCGTGCCCGGCCCGCCCCCAGTGCGTGGCCAGTGCGTCCGCCATGTTCCCCGTTCCCAGCACGCCGATCTTCATCGATTCGCCCCTCTCCGCGCTTGTTCCAACCGCTTCCGGGACGACACTAGGAAATCCGTCAGGCACCATTTGGTACGTGACGACCGACGCTTATCTCGCCGACTGCCGCGCACGCCTCGCCTTCGACCTTCTCTCCAACACCTGGAACGCGGTGCTGATCTGGGTCCTGCGGGACGGTCCCATGCGCCCTGGCGAACTCCGCGAGCGCATCGGCGGCATCAGCCCCAAGGTCTTGACCGAGACGCTGCGGCGGCTGGAGTTCAACGGTCTGGTGGAACGACACGCCTATGCCGAAGCGCCGCCCCGTGTCGAGTACGAACTCACCGCTTTGGGAAGGACGCTGCTCGGCCCGATCGACGCATTCGGCGCCTGGGCCTTCGAGCACGGCGATGAGGTCATGGCTGCCCAGGACCGAAACGGCGGGTGAGTTCAGCCTGCGACCTCCACTCCAGCACACGTGGCACGCCTTCATGCAACGAGTTCAAGCGCCGCCAGCAGATCAGCGCGCACCCAGACTGAGGAAGGCTTCGTGGATGTCGTCGCGGACCTCCCAGCGGATCCGCAGGCGGCGGAACCAGTGCAGGTGGGCGAACGCGCGCTCGACGACCCATCGTTGGCTGCCCAGCCCCAGACCAGGCGCCGGTATTCGTCGTGGTCGTAGCCGCGGTCGCCAAGCACCACCTCCGGGCGACGACGAGGCCGGCCGCGCTTGCCCCGGACGGGCGGCACCGCTGCCCGCGACCGGCAGCGTGATCGGTATCGACCTCGGTATTGCCTCGTTCCTCACCGACTCCAACGGCGTACACATCCCCAACCCGCGCCACGGGCGCCGGGCCGCCGCGAAACTAGAGGCGGCGCAGCAGGCCCTGAGCCGATTCCCTTCGCCGCAAGGACAAGAACCGCACCCGCAACCATCAGCGGGCGGTGGAGAGGGTCGCGGCCCTGCATGGCAAGGTGCGACGTCAACGGCTCGACATCGCGCACAAGACCGCACTCGGCCTGGTGCGTGAGCACGACTTCATCGCGCACGAAGACCTCAAGATCCGCAACATGAGCAAAGCCCCCGCACCCAAGCCCGACCCCGGGACCTTGGGCAGCTTCCTGCCCAACGGGGCTGCGGCCAAAGCGGGTCTCAACCGTTCGATCGCTGATGCCGGTTGGGGGGTGTTCCTCGCGATCCTGAACGCAAAGGCTGAGAGCGCCGGACGGGAAGTGATGGCCGTGGACCCCCGCAATACATCCCGCGAGTGCCCCGAGTGTGGGCACACCGCGAAGGAGAACCGGCCCACACAGGAGAAGTTCCACTGCCTCTGGTGCGGCCACCGGGCACACGCTGACACGGTCGGGGCGCTCAACGTTTTACGGGCCGGGCTGGCCCGTCGCCACGCCAACCAGGCATAGCGAGAAGCCCCGCCTTCAGGGCGGGGAGGAGTCACGGAAACGGTCACAGGCGGACGATGACCAGGGCGATGTCATCCCAGCTACCGCTGGTGACGCCCAAGTGAGCCACCAGCGCATCGGCGAGTTGTTCTACGGGGAGGGTGCAGTACTGGGCGAGGGCGTCGGTCAGCCGGGCCAGGCCGGCATCGATGTCTTCGCCGCGGCGTTCGATGAGGCCGTCGGTGTAGAGCACGAGGGTGTCCCCCCGGGTGTAGGACAGGCCGGCCTGGGGGCGGGGGACATGTTCCGGTCGGACGCCCAACGGCGGGTCTGTGGCCTGGTCCAGCAGCTGCCAGCTGCCGTCTGGACGGAGCAGTACCGGCGGTGGGTGGCCGGCGTTGCTGTAAATGATCAGCCGGCTGCGCGGGTCGATGAGCACTTTGGCCACGGTGGTGGCCAGTGCGCCGTCGACCGCCCGGGCGTACAGGCCCAGTACCTCCAGGGCCTGTGCGGGGCTGGGAACGGCCCGGATGGCTGCGCTCAGGGCGCTGCGCAGCATGCCCATGACGGCGGCGGCCTGCAGGCCGTGGCCGACGACGTCCCCAATAGCGATGGCGTAGCGGTCGGGCGGCAGATCGACCACGTCGTACCAGTCGCCGCACACGTTGAGTGATCCGCCGGCAGGCAGATACCGCACGGCGATGTCCCGGTGCCTGTCCAAGTCGGGCGAGCGGAGCATGACCTCCTGCAGGGTGACGGCGATTTCACGTTCGCGGGCATGCGCCTGGCGCAGCTGCTCGTTCAGCTGTTCCAGATCACGCGACCGGGCATACACCTGGGCCGCGATCCCTGTTGCCTGCTTGCTCAGCGGCTGGGTGAGCTCATGGATGACGGGGGAATGCATGAACTCGGTGACGTCGTCGGCCCGCGCGATGATCCATTTCACCGTGCCGTCCGGCCCCAGGACGGGGCTGGACATCCCGCACCACCATCGCTCCTCGACCTCGCTGGGCCGGCCGGCGACGGGAATGTCGAATCGCTTCGGTGCCACTACATCGGGCTCGCGGGAGTCCAGTACGCGCTGGAGTGAGGCGCCGAAGTCACGCGCCGCGTCCGGCGCGGCAGGCGTGTCCGGGAATGCCTCCAGGATGGACCCCCCGATCAATTCCTCGCGTGTCCTGCCGGTGACCTGGAGGTAGGCCCGGTTGGCATAGCGGATCACCAGGTCGGCGTCCAGCACCAGGTACGAGTTCGGCGCGGCGTCGAACAGCTCCTCGAAATCGATCTCCGCTGTCGTCACGCGCGTGCCCTGCCGATCTTTACGAGCGCGACCGCTTTCATCTCCAACCTACGAGGTATCCGCCAGGTGCGCCCGCCGGACGACTGCCGGCCGCCAGCTCAGTGCGCGTCGCGGTTGATGCGGCGGCGCTGTAGCTGTTTCTGAACGGGGGCGAGACTGAGTGCTGGGAAATCTCTTGCCCTTGCGCGGAGAGCGACCAGAATCAGCGCGTGCAGATTGTGTCGTTCCCTGAAGAAGCCACTCCGTTCGAGCTGCGTGTACAGGTGCGGGAACTCCAGGAGCAGGCGTGGCCGTCTCCGCCTGGGTCGGTTGCTCCTCCCGACGCTCCGGCCCACGATCCTGTGCTGCGGCCGTTGTCGATGCTGCTTGTGGACGACGGGACGCTGCTGGCTGCGCTGGACATCTTGTCCAAGGAGATCGTCCATGCAGGTGGGTGCTTTGCGGCCGGTGGGCTCAGCACGGTGGTGACGCGGCGGGAGGCCCGTGGCCGCGGGCATGGCCGACACCTGGTGGCGGCGGCCCGGGAGACGATGGTCGCGCGGAAGCTGGACCTGGGGTTGTTCACCTGCGACAGCCCGCTGCAGGCGTTCTATGAGAGTGCGGGCTGGCGCGTTCTTCCCGGTGCGGTGCTGATCGGTGGGACGACGCAGGATCCGTTCCCCAGCGACCAGCCCGGCTTCGACAAGGTCACCATGGCCGACTTCTTCTCGCCCGAGGCCCGGCAGGCCGAGGCGTCATTCCGCGACAGCCGCATAGAGCTGTATCCGGGAGAGATCGACAAGCTCTGGTGACCCGGGAGGAGTCAGGCGTCTTGCAGAACCCGTGCAAGGGGGACGGGCAGGCCGTTGACGCTCTTGGTTGCCCGGGTGATGTGCCGGGTCATCAGGGTGATCGCGGCCCAGGTGATCAGGGTCTCGGAGTGCTGGACGAGCCGTTCGTAGTCACGGGCATGGCGGCGGGCGTGCATGATCCAGGCCAGCGAGCGTTCGACGACCCAACGGCGGGGCAGGACGACGAACCCGGAGGTGTCCTTCGGGCGGCTGATGGTCTTGATCGTGAGGTTGAGGTGCTGTTTGTTCGGCGGAGTCTTCGCCGCGATCACCTACCTCACGCCGATGATGACCGGCGTCGCCTGCTTCTCCGCTGGGTCCATCACCTGGCTGCTGGTCGACGACCCACCTGGCCATGACCGCCTTGGCGAGGGTGCCCTTGTCCCGCTGCACCGGTTGGCGAGGTAGTTGGAGGTCGTCCCGGCGGGAACAGCGGCCTGGACGTCCACCAAACGGAACGTCAGGCCGCGGGCGGCCGTCCCTGGCAGTACCTCAATAGCCGCATGTAGGAGGTCGCCCTGCGCTCGGGGGTTCTTGCACACATTGACACCACTCTAATCGCAGTACTACGTTCATACCACTACGAACAGAGTGCTACGAAAGAGTTGTCTGGATGCGGAAGCTCGTTTACTACGTCGGAGTCTCCCTCGACGGCTACATCGCAGGCCCTGATGGGGAATTCGACTTCTACCCCGTGGGCGACGAGCGGCAGGCCGCCGACTACGCCGCGTGGGTCAACGCGCGCTACCCGGAGACCGTCCCCACCTCCATACGCGGCCACGTCGGCCTCGCGGATATCCCGAACCTTCGCTTCGACACGGTGATCATGGGCCATGGCACCTATCGCCCGGCGCTCAAGCTCGGCATGACCAGCCCGTATGCGCACCTGCGTCAGTACGTGGTGTCGAGCACACTCACCTCCAGCCCCGATCCTGCCGTCACCCTGGTCAGAGGCGACCCGCTCGCACTGATCCGGAGTCTCAAGAACGACGACGGCCAGGACATCTGGCTCTGCGGCGGAGGGCGGCTCGCGGGCTCACTGCTTCCCGAAATCGATGAACTGATCATCAAGAGCTACCCCGTAGCCGCGGGATCCGGAATCGCGGTCTTCGACGGAGACTTCAACCCCACTCTCTTCACGGTAACCGGCCGCAAGGTGTTCACGAACGACGTCACGATGACGTGGTTCACCCGGCGTTGACCGCCTAGGGGCGAACGAGGCCCTGACCTCCAGCGCGCAGAAAACTGACACTCGGGCGCGAGACCCCCAGGCCAGCTCCCAAGCGATCTGCACCAGCGCCTCCGGGGCGAGGGATCGCGGGTCGTACCCGGCCCCGTGCATGTTCTTGCCGACCGCGCGTACTCCTCCCGCCAGATCCGCGAGTACCTGCGCTGTCGGCAAACTCCGCACACCGTCCCGGAGAAGCGTGACCAGGCCGGACACCGCCGGCGTCGAGGTGCGACCGGTGGCCGGCCGCCTGGTTTCGACCGCGAGATGTACAAGCGCCGGCACAATCTCGAGTGCCGGATCGGGCCTTCTCAAGCAGGCGAGAGGCGTCGCAACCAGGTACGACTGTGAGGATGGTCGGGTGCCGCCCCCGGCGGTGGTCTGGCCCGAGGTACGACTGGCGCTGATGCCTTGAGTTTGATCTGCCGACCACCGCCCGAGGCGGTGCGTGCTGCCGCCGGACCGGTGGGCGTGTCCCGATAGGGGCCTTCGCGACGCGCACCGTCACAGTCCTGACCGCCTCACCGGCCCGGCGCCGGCCACGAGTCCCCCAGGCGTTCAGGAGACAGACGACCGTGCCCAGCATGACCCGGCAAGCCCCTCCGCTGCACGACACGACCGGCCACCCAGAGGACACCGTGCTGGGCGTGGACACCCACAAGGATGTGCACGTCGCTGCGGTGATCACTTCTACCGGAGCCATGCTTGACACTCGTAGCTTCCCGACCACGCGAGAGGGATACCGACAACTCCTTTCCTGGGCACGGGCCTTCGGGATCCTGAAGCGGGCTGGAGTCGAGTGCACCGGCTCCTACGGCGCCGCGCTGACCCGCTACCTTCAGAGCGAAGGCATCGCGGTCACCGAGGTCAACCAGCCGGACAAGGCCTTGCGGCGCCGACGAGGAAAGACCGACGCGATCGACGCGGCGGCCGCCGCCCAAGCAGTGCTCTCAGGCCGCGCCACCGCCACCGCCAAGACCACCGACGGTCCGGTGGAGACGGTCCGGATGTTCAAGATGGCCAAGAGCTCCGCGGTCAAGTCACGCTCGCAAGCGATCAACCAGCTCAAGGCCGTCCTGGTCTCCGCAGACCCCGCACTTCGTGAATCTCTGGCAGGCCTCAGCAACCCCAAACTCATCCGTCGATGCTCCGAGCTGGAGACCGCAACCGGGGCCACCCCGGCCATGGCCGCACGCCACACCCTGCGGCTGCTGGCCAGCCGGATCCGTCACCTCACCGAGGAGATCAACGACCTCACCGCACGGATCACCTCAGCGATCACCTCCTACGCGCCGAAGCTCCTGGACTGCTACGGCGTCGGCCCTGACACCGCGGCCGCACTGCTGATAGCAGCCGGCGACAACCCGGACCGGATGGGCGGCGAGGGTTCCTTCGCCGCCCTCTGTGGCGTCAGCCCGGTGGAGGCATCATCCGGCAAGACTCAGCGTCGCAGGCTCAACCGAGGCGGTGACCGACAAGCCAACTCCGCCCTCTACACCATCCGCTGCCTCAAACGCTACGTCGCCCGCGAGATCTACCAACTCATCACCGTGGCCAGGAAGCCCACTCCTGCACCAGCGTCAGCCGATTGACATCCATAGGGGCATCAACCTCGGCGGCAAGCACCTGGCCGGATCCCGCAGGAACCATTTCCGGCAGGTTGTCCCGCCACTCTGCCGCCACCACGAACAACGTTTTCCCCGCGGGACCGCCGAGCGCGCAGGCGAACCCGCCGCGGTCCAACTCGATCGTTTGCAGCACAAGGCCGCCCTCGGCGACTCGCACGCACCGCTTGCTGGGCACGTCCGCGTACCAGACGGCATTCTCGGCGTCGACGCAGATGCCGTCCGGGGTGCCGTCGCCGAGGTCGGCCCACACCCGACGACGAGACAACCCACCGTCGGGATCCATGTCGAAGGCCGCGAGGCTGTGGCCGTAGGATTCGGCGACGATGAGGGTGGAGTTGTCGGCGGCCACCGCCATACCGTTCGGGAAGGCAAGTCCGTCCGCTACCCGCCGGATCGAGACGTCCGGGGTAACCAGGCTGACGAAGCCGGGTGCGTACGCTTCGCCGGCCATCATGTCGAAGCCGATGCTGTCGACGTAGACGTTGCCCCGGCCGTCCACGACGATGTCGTTCCAGCCCGATTTTCCGAGGTCGGCATGGGTCACAAGTGTCCCGTCCGGCTCCCGGCGCAGCAGCAGCCCGTCGGTCGACGAGACGATCAGCAGCTGGCCGTCCGGCTGCCAGGCGGTACACAGCGGAAGCGACTCCACCCGAGCGATGACCTCACTCCGACCGGCAAGATCCACCGCGATCACCTCGTGCGCGGACCAATCGGAGAAGTAGAGCCGGTCACCGTGCCACCGCGGCGACTCCACCAGGCCCCGCCCCGCCAGCAATGTCCGAACCTCGGACTCCCGCGTCCCAGTCATCCTCACCACATCCTCTTCTCGACCTGGTGCGCGCGTTCATCCAGGAGGCGTGAGCCGACGTTACCGAGTCGGGTGGGAGCCGACCCGCCGGGGCCGCGAGCCCCGACGGGTTCCCGCTCACTTCTCCTTGAAGACGATCTCCCTGGCCGGGCGGGTCATCTTCACGGTGTTGTCGGCGGTGACCTCGACGATGTGGTGGAGACCTCTGTGGAGCGTCTCGGACTCCGGGAGGAGGCGGTACTCGTCGTCCGTGGCCCCGGCCAGGAAGGCGCGGAAGCAGGCCAGTGACGAGTCGGTGCCCATGAAGTCCAGGTAGTCCTTCAGGCGGCGGAACAGCTTCGGAAGGATCACCGCGCCGGTCGTGTCGTCCGTGAGCGAGGTCATTCCGGCGACCTTCGCCCCGTCGAGGGTCTTGTCGACCTTCCACACGCCCTTCGCGGACGCCCTCGCCTTCTCCGAGGCGTCGGTGAGGAGCTCGCGCAGGTACTCGGGCAGGCCCGAGTAGAAGGTCGGGTAGGCCAGGCCGAGCAGGAGCAGGCGGTGGTTGGCGGTCCGCTTCAGTAGGTCGTCGTCGACGCCGGTCCAGTAGCCGCTGTACACGGGCGGGGTGCCCTTGCCGACGAAGGCCACGCAGCGGCCGAAGGCGTCGGCGCCCCGGGTGAGGATCCAGCCGGGCACGCTGTCCGGCGTGGTGGCGACGGTCTCGTCGTCGTCCCGGAGGACGGTGTCGAAGCCGAGGAACTTCAGCAGCTCGTCCGCGGCCTCGTGGGCGAGGCCCCGCGGCTGGTGCTCCACGTGCTGCTTCTCGCCGTAGTGGGTCTCCAGGGCATCGATTCCTTCGAGCCGGATGCTCGCGCGGCCGTCGGCCTTGGGCACGATCTGCCCGTCCCCGGGTACGAGCTTCCAGTCGGCCACGTTGTCCGGGATGAACGGGAGGGTGTCGCCATCCGGTTTGGCGCCCCCCTCCACCTTGAACTTTCCTCTGATCAGCAGCATGGACATGGCGGCTCCCAGTATCACCGTAGGTGTTCACCGGTTACGCACAGTAAACATTCGGGCGGTCGTCGAGGTCATTTCGCGCCCGTCGGGCCGGGGAGTGTCAGCAGCAGGCCGGGGAGTTGGGCGGATGCTGTCGCTCCGCGTCGGCTGCGGGCCTCCTCAGCCGGCGGTGAGCGCGGGGAGGGCGCACGTCCGTGAGCGGTGGCAGCAGCACCGTGGTGGCCCACTCCGACCGTTAGGGCCGACGCCTGACATCGACGGGTCGCGCGGAGCCGGATGCGTTCCCGGTGAACGCCCAGGCACCCAGCTGGAGTTGGCTGTAGCCCGACGCCGGCGCAGGCGGTCTGCCCGCTACTGACGTAGTTCGAGGGAAATTTGCGCGGACAGCGCGCGGAGGAAGCCGGGCGCGTCGAAGATCGCGCCGGCGGAGGCGACACCGACCGTCCTGGTCTGTCCCGTGAGGACACGGTGGACCGCTTCCACCGCGAGCGGTGCGCTGACGGCGTAGATGTCCTGGCCGCTCGCTACGGCGCGCCGTTCCTCGCCGCCGGAGCGCACGACGACGTCGACGAGGAAGGTCTGTGCGGACCGCCCATGCTCGTCGACCGCAGTCGGTGCCGGTGTGTCCGGAGTTGCCAGGTCCTTGGCCGCCTCGACTGTCATGTAGGTGCACACCTCGGGGATGGCCAGGTGGCTGGGGACGGTGACGACGTCGGCCATGGTGAACTCGCCGATCACGGACCGGACCCCCATCGGGTCGGGGAAGGTCCACTTCAGCGTCGGCGGAGCGTCATCGCGGTACTCCAGGCGCCCGTTGCCGAACACGACGCGTTGGCCGTCCCTGCGCTGCCGGGAGACCGTGCCCGCGGTGCGTGTCCCGGCGGTGGGGTGCCAACTGCTCAACCCGTACGCGATATGCGCCTCGTCGGCCGAGGTCCAGTCGCCCATCGCCGCGGTGACCAGCAGGTCGCCGAGGCCGCCGAAGAAGGCCATCGCGGGGATCACCACGGTGCCCGCGGCGGCGGCGCGCTCCGCGAAGTGCGTGAACGTGTCGAGATTGGCCTCGATCTCGGCGGCCACGTCCACATACGGGATCCCGGCGCGCAGTGCCGCCTCGATCACCGGGGCGGCGGTCGAGGCGAAGGGCCCGGCGCAGTTGATCACGGCTGCCGCGCCGGCCAGCGCGCGGTCGAGTGAGGCCGGGTCATCGACCGTGGCCGGCCGGGCGTCGAGCCCCGGCTGGGATGCCGCGAGAACCCGCAGCTTGTCCGCGTCGCGTCCGGACAGAATCGGGACGAAGCCTCGGTCCCGCAACTCCTCCACCACAAAGCGCCCGGTGTGCCCGTAGGCGCCGAACACCACGACCGTCTGACCCGATCCCATGACTTCTCCTGCAGTTCTCAGCACTCGAATGTTCAACTGCGTACATCCTGGCGGCGGCGGACGATCAACGCGAGTGTCTGGAACGACATGGCACGTACAATTTCGGACATGGGTACTCTCGCGCTGGCCGTCACCGACGGAATGCTGCACTTCGAACTGTCCCTGGCGTACGAGGTGTTCGGCGCCGACCTGTCCGGTGTGGCCGACCCCTGGTACAACTTGACCGTCTGCGGGCCGGGCGCCGTGCAGGTCGACCGGTTCCGGCTGGAGCCCGACTGCGGGCTCGACCAACTCCAGCGCGCCGACACCGTGATTGTCCCTGGGTGGGCCGATGTCGATGAGGACCCGCCCGCCGACCTGGTCGACGCGGTGCGCGCGGCCCACGAGGCAGGCGCGCGGGTGGCCTCCCTGTGCACGGGTGCGTTCGTGCTGGCCGCCGCCGGCTTGCTGGACGGCCGGCGCGCGACCACGCACTGGGCGCACACCGAGGTCCTGGCCGCCCGCTACCCCCGGGTGGAGGTCGATCCGGACGTGCTCTACGTGGACAACGGCAGTGTGCTCACCTCCGCCGGCAAGGCCGCCGCGATGGATCTGTGCCTGCACCTGGTCCGCCTCGACCACGGCTCGGCGATCGCCAACACGGTCGCCCGCCGCCTGGTCGTGCCCCCGCACCGGGCCGGCGGCCAGGCCCAGTTCGTCACCGCCCCGGTGCCCGCCCAGGACAACCACCCGCTCACCGAGTTGTTCCCCTGGGTGATCGAACGGCTCGACCATCCGCTGACCGTGGAGGACCTGGCCCGCAAGGCACGGATGAGCTCGCGCAACCTGGGCCGCCACTTCAGGGCGGCGACCGGCACCACCCCGCTGCAATGGTTGCTGACTCAACGGATCCGCCGCGCCCAGGAGTTGCTCGAGGCCACCGACGACAGTGTCGACGCCATCGCGGCAGCTACCGGCATGGGCACCGCCACGACGCTGCGCCGACACTTCAACCGCACTGTCGGCGTGCCTCCGGACACCTACCGCCGCACCTTCCGCTCGCGGTCCCGCCACGGCCCGAACTACAGCCGGCAACACCAGCGACACTGAGTCAGGGGGAGCGGGATCAGCGCAACTACGGGCGAACGATCAGACAGTCGTCGTCTCACTTTCCTGTCCCATGGGCCGGCCAGGGGACACCGTGAGCGAGCAAGGGACACCGTGAGCGAGCACGGGACACCGGGAAAGCGAACCGTGGCCGCTTTCAAGAAACTCCCCACCCCCTGCTCAGGGGGTGGACAGACCTGCTCATCCTGATTCCTCAGCCGCACCAGGCCGAGGCGAGGCGGAACCACGCAGCTCTGACGTCCCCTGACCGCGAGGCGCACCTTCGGGAACCCAATGCCCCCATGCCCCCTCTCAGATCTCCCGGAAGATCAGAGCTGCGCCCAGGGCTGCTTTGGCCGGAACGAAAATCTCCCCTCGGGCCGTCTCGCGTACGGGCAGCCCGTTCTCTGCAAGCAGCGCACGCACCCGAGCGATGTCAGGGACGGCAACTGTGCAGGCGACAAGCGCCGGGAGCGCGGGCGCAAGCTCATCCGGCAGCAGATCCGGGAGGTCGGCCTCGGCCACGAGGGTAACCGGCCCCTCTGCGGAGATCGGCCGGCCCATATACCGCTGGTACCGCTCATGAACCAGGGGGAGTTGTCCGTCAGGTACGCACAGCACCGCCTCGACGAGGTCCTGGGCGCCGTTGGGATGGTCGAGGTGACGGGTGTGCTGGAATTCCGGGTCCAAGTCGGCAACGACGCCGACCCGGCCTTCCGGCGCACCGTCGATCTCCAGGTACCGGACGGGTTCCGTGCGCACGCCGTTGGGGGTCTCGACCGGTCGGCCGACGGTGTTCACCCCTCCGTGTTCGACACCGGCAGCGGTGAGCCGGGTTCCCGTGCCGTCGACGTCCGGCGAGGAGAACATCAGGATGTGGAGCCCTTCGAAGCGATCACGCCATCCGGCAAGCTGGGCGCTGGTCGCATCGATCCGCGACAGGACCAGGGGGAGCTTCTCCGGAGGTGCCTGGAGTGGAACGATCCGCGCGTCGGGTGGCACGCCCTCCCTATTGCCGGGCTTCACCGGGGTCACCAACTCGACGAAGTTCCGGGAGAGGTCGGCGTGGGTGTTCGCTGCCCCGAAGGGCTCTGGCGCGGCACCCTCACGGGGTGCCAGCGCCGGCACGCTGGGCGGCGGAACGCGAAATCCGAGTCGCTGGTAGAGCGCGATGGCCTGTGTCATGTCGCTGACAATGTGGCCGACGTGATGTAAGCGTGTGATGTCGTGAGGCATGACCTCACCGTAGGCCCACACACAGGAAGCTCGCAGAGCGGACCAGGGCAAGGCGATCCCCCGGATCGGACACGAAGGCACGGGCGGTTTGCTGCCTGTGACGCCGAAGGAGCCGTTGGCGGAGGAGACACTTCCGTCCCTGTGCCGACGGACGAAGCTGGTCCTCATTGCCCGAGGCAAACGACTGGGGAACGAAGAGCGACACTGGCCGTTTTCAGGGCTCTGGCCGCAGTTCCGTGATGGGAAACGGCTCCGTTCCAGTCGGGCATTCGGCAGGTACTCGCGTTTCTGGCTCTGTCCGTTGTTCAGGCGCTCCTCTGGAACCTCGACGACACGCGCGTTTTTGGGTTCATCAGCGGTGGGTTGCGAGCCGATCCCTAGAGTGCACGAACCATAGAGAATCAAGGGAGCCGCTGGCGGCTGCCTTCGGCCGACTGTGTGCAAGGGGGCGCTGGGAATGTGGTCCGTCGTCGTGGGCGTGATCGGTGCTCTGCTCGGAGTTTTTATCGGCGATGCCCTCCAGGGCAAGCAGGCATCGCGTAACCGCGAGTGGCAGCGAGAAGACTCGCACAACGATGTGAAGCGAAATGCCTACTCTGAGTATTTGCGGTCGATCAGCGCCAGCTATGGACAAGCGGAGTCTCGCCAACGGAACCGTTCGGAGGATGGTCGGCTCCATGCTGCCACGGCTGAGATCGAAGTTCTGGCTGGTAGGGATGTGTCTGTGCCAGCTCGGGACCTCGTGAAAAGGGTAATCAAGGCACACTCAATGATCGCTGAGGGCGCCAGTGATGAGGAGGCAGGGGTGCCCGAGGTTGATCGCGGTCGATACGAAGTGATTGACCTGTTCAAGGCCGACCTCGGTCTCAACACACGTCCTTAGCCTCATCGGCTGTTGCATGCCTGGGTGAGGATGCGAGTGCGGAGGAGGGTGAATGAGGCTCGGCCGTACATTGCTCTCTTGAGTGTTTTGACTCTGTTGACGTGGCCTTCGACGACGCCGGAGCTCCAGGTGAGGGTGAGGCCGGCGGTGACAGCGTCAAGGTCCTGGCGGAGGAAGCCGGCGAAGCCGCTCATTGGTTTCGGGGCGTTTGCTCGGCTTGTTGTATCCATTCGAGTAGGAAGGATCCGCGGCGGTTGCGGGCGAGGTCGCAGGCCCGGGTGATGTCGGGGCAGGCGAGCCGGACTTCCAGCAGTCGCTCCTCCTGCTGGTCGGTGAGGGCCTCACGAGGTCGCGTGATCCAGCCGGTGATCTTCCGGGGGCTGGGGACGTCGGCCCGCACTGGTTCGGCGTTGCCGGCGCGGAGGGCGGCGAGGTGCTTGCGGACGACCTGGCGGCTGCCGCGGTATCCACGTTCTCGGATTTCGAGGAAGAGGCGGCTGCCGCTGACCTGGCCGAGACTCTCGATGAACCGGGTGTTCAAATACGGCTTGAACGGCTCCAGTACTCCGGCTGGGTGGCGTTCGTTTGCCGAGGCCAAGAGTTGGTCGAGGTCGGTGTCACGGAAGCGCCGGACAGTCTTACGGTCGAGATTGAGCCGGCGGGCGATGGCACTGACGGTCCAGCCTGCAGCGACGAGCTCCTGGACGTCGGCGTAGCGGCGCCGAGTCCGTTCGATGATCGGCGTTCGCGGCAGCTCGTGCAGCGGGAGCTGCATGAGCGACGGTGCCTGCGGGATGCGGCCGGTCTCTTCGTCGGCACGTTTGCGCAGGCAGGCGCGGTGCTGGTGGCGGGTCTTCTCCACCGAGGCCGCGAGGTTCTGGAGCAGGTGCCAACGGTCCGCAACTTCGAGGGCGTGTGGTGCGGCTTCTTTGACCGCGCGGGTGTAGGCGGTGGCCCGGTCGCGGCAGATGATCTCGGCGCCGGGATGGTCGCGCAGCCAGGTGGCGAAGGTCTCCGAGGTGCGGTCGGGCAGGACGTCGACGACCCGGCTGGCTTCCACATCAACGAGGAGGGTTCCGTAGGTGCGGCCCTTACGGAAGGCGAACTCGTCGACACCGAGGACTCGCGGGGCCCGCTCCGGCACTGGTGGTGATTCCAGCAGTTCAAGGAGTCGGCTGCGGCCCACCGGGAGAGACATCTTGCGGCACAGCCGTTCGCCGGGGCGGCCACCGAGCTCGACCGCAACCGCGTGAAGCCACTGCTTCAAACCGAGGCTGGAGCGTCGATAGCGTTCACTCAGCCCGCTGACCTGCTCGACAAAGGTCCGCCGCCGACATGATGAGCGGTCACAGAAGAACCGCCGCACCCGCAGCCTGACCTGCAACCTCTTCCCCGTCAGTGGCCGCTCTGCCAGACCGCGTTCATACGACGAGTGCACACGGCGGGCACGAACTCGGCAACCGGGACACCGCGGTGCCGGCCCGCATGCCACCGCCACCACGACCAGAGTCTCCGCGGTGAAGTCCACCCGCTCCAACCGCACATCGACTTCCGGGAACAGTACATCTTCCAGCGAACAGACCCCCACAACCGAGAGATCCCCTGACGAAACGTTCCCGCACGCACCTCGCCGACCTGGCGATTCACGAAACTCCGGTCAGAGCCCTGAAAACGGCCAGCGATGCTCTTCGCTGCCCAGGCCGTTGCCTTGGTCA
>NZ_JAGGPB010000050.1 GCF_018614055.1 Streptomyces sp. ISL-98 | reverse complement strand
CAACAAAATCACGAGACACTAGAGATCTTCAATGGCTGGGGTTACGGCGGTTGGAGGTCTAGGCCGGTCTTGGCGATGAGGCCGTCTATGAGGCCGGGGCGGTACTGCATCCGTTTGAGCCGGGTCTTCACCAGCGCGGTGAGCTGGTCGATGGTCTGTTTGGTGAGGTTGGACAGCGACCTCTTCAGGTGCGACCACACGCCCTCGACCGGGTTGAATTCGGGGGCGTAGGGCCGCCGATAGCCGGGGGCTAGGCTGGAAACAGGCCGTCCTGGACGAAGTCCACGACGTTCCGCTCGGGGTAGAAGAGACCCAGCAGCATGAACGTCTTGGGATGGGCTGCGATGTTGCCTACGAAGAAGTGCACGGCACGGTCCGCCGCGAACATGCGATCGTTCCACCGCTCACAAAGCTTCTCCTTGACCTGCTCCTCGCCGTACTGCCGAAGGAACTTCCGGTAAGACTCACCTGCTTCCCAGTCCTTGAGCGCCATGTTGTGCCCGGGGCACGCTCCATCAGAGCAGCGGAAGCGGTAGCGAAACTCCAGCGGAACCCACTCCAGCGGGCGGAGGTCCTGCTCGAAGAGGTCGAGTTGGTCGGCGAGGGCAGCCTTCGAAGCCGGCCACGGCTCGGCAGGCGCCAAACGGAAGTCGGTCACTGCCTCTGGACGGAAGACTCCCAGGGAGGTGTCGCAGGCCTCTTGATCACGCTTGATGGCGCACAGAGAAGGGGCCACGAGCGGCTCAACGTACTCGTATCGCTTCTTCCAGCCGTCAGCGGTCGTGATCTTCTCGATGACCTCAAGCGTTTCCAGCTTCGGACGAAGGCTCTCGGGTCGGCGGTCGCGGTCATGGCGCTGCACATCCACTTCGACCACCGAGTACTTCGAGAACTGCGTCGTCTCGGCCAGAAGCCTAAATGGCACCGGGAAGAGCCGTACGTGTTCGGGCGCTCCGCGATCAAGTCGTATGCCCGCGACGCAACTGGTCTCCCGATACTTGGCGGAAAGCTCCGGATACGTCTTAACGGTGATCATGATGCGTGCGTGCTGCCACACTCCTGCCATCGCAGACCCCCCAAGCCGACCTCGCCATATCGGTCAAATTGGAAGGGATCCGCTCCTTCGAGCGCAAGGGTGCCGTCACATGACGGGGGCTAAGTCAGGCCAGCGAGGCGACCGGAACTGCTGCATGCTTGCGGACGGCGTCCAGGACAACCTTCCGGTGACAGCGCTCCTCGTCCTTCTCGAAGCAGAGAACTGCGATCCGCGAGTTCGTAGCGCGTTCTGCGAGCAGATCAAGATCGGACTTGGCTTCCTCGGAGCCCAGGCGACTGCGGAAGTTGGCGCGCCCCTCCGCGATGCGACCGTCCCAGAAGGGAGCCCGGTTTTCCTTGGGGTTACCCAGGCTGCGCAGGTGGATGTACTCGATGCCAGCCTCTGCGAGCGCCAGGCCGAGGCGAGTCTTGCTAAAGCCGACCTTACGGCTGATGGGGGTGAGCCGTACGTCAGCGACAGTGTCAATGCACGACTCGCGGAGGGAGGTAATGAACGAGTCGATGTCTCTTCCCTCGTAGCCGGTGGACCAGAGTCCGGGGGTGACAACGGTCGAGTGGAAGAGCTCGTCCAACGTCACTTCCAAGACGTCGGCGATGGCTCCGACAGTAAAGAATCCTGGCTGAATCGCGCCCTCGCTCTCCAGGCGTGCGAGGGTCCTGACATGGATCCCGGCCTCCTTCGCGAGGCGCTCACGCGTCCACTGGCGGTTCTCGCGGAGTGTGCGGACTTGCTGAGCCAGTGCCCTCGCGCGGGCCTGCTCTCGAGCGTTCGCTGGAAGACGACCGACCATGAAGCGTGATCCTAACGGCCAAGCAAATGGCGTTCTCAGTTGCCGTGGCACTGGATGACACCGGCGCCTCTGCACCTGGCAGATTCGTGGCAAGACCGGGTGCAGCCGAAGACTACCGTGAATGCACCTGTCGAATACGTGTCGAAGTGGCGTGGTTCTACGGGAAGTTCGGCGCAAAAGTGCACTTCAGATGCCCTGGCTTCCCTGATCATCCAGGTGTCTTCTAAGCGCTTGGCCGCATGTTCGACTTACAGGGGCGCTTCGCGCGTACGACCACCTGGCGCTCCTCTCGCGGAGGGCGGGTCGGACGCAAATTGGCGAGGACCCATAGAGGCGGCGTAAGCGCCGGACCAACCTCTGGTAGTGAGGGTGCCAGTCCGGTTGAGCCGTCGCAGACGGCTCTCAGCGGCGGTCTTCCCAAAAACCCACTACTGCGCCGTCGCATGCCTCTGCCAGCACACACCGCAGCCCTGATCACGAGTGCCGTGGCACATTGGGTGCCAACAGCTCCAGCGCCTGCTCCCAGCGGAATTTGTCCCGCCCTCCTCCAGCCTTGGGCTGGTGGGGTTCGTAGTCGCCGATCAGGACGCCCATCTCGCTCAGCCGCTCCAGGCTCTGCCGGTATGCGGGGTGGGCGGCCTGGGCTTCGTTCAGATACGGCAGGACGGCGATCGGGATACCGAAGCCGTACGCCTCACACAAGATGCCCAGCGCGAGGGTGTCCGATATTCCAGCGGCCCACTTATTGATGGTGTTGAAGGTGGCCGGTGCTACGGCGACGGCGTCAGCAGGGGGCAGCGGACGCGGGTCACCGGGCGAGCGCCACGCGGAGCGGATCGGGTAGCCGGTCTGGGCCTCGACCGCCGCCGCGTCGATGAAGCCAAGGCCCTGCGGGGTGGCGACGACACCGACGTCCCAGTTTCGCTCCTGCGCGGCGGTGATCAGCTTGCCGACGTCATCGGCAATGCCGGCCGCGCAGACGACGATGTAAAGGAACGGCTTCTTGGGCTGATCACTCACGCGGGGACCCCCAGATGGCGGCTGAAGTGGTGTAGTTCCAGAAGCGTACGACGGCGGTCGCGAGCCGCCATATCGGCGACCAATTCCCGGACTGGGCGGCGAATATCTGGGGCGGCGCAGCTCTCGGCAATGCGCAGGGCCTGGTAGCTGTTGGCGACTCAGCCTTGTTCGATGTACGCGCTGGCTGTCTCCTGTCTCCGCCCCACCTGGCCGTGCCTGCCACGGCGTCATCGTCATGGACGGCACGACCCACCTCGTCGGCTACCGTCGCGCCAACCACGCCGGATTCTCTCTTCGGAGGGCAGTGGCTCTTTCGGCGTTCTTGGCGTCCGTCTACGCTGCCGGTCATGATTCGTGCAGTGGTGTTCGATGTCGGTGAGTGCCTCGTGGACGAGACCCGCGAGTACGGCACGTGGGCAGACTGGCTTGGCGTGCCTCGTCACACCTTTGCCGCCGTCTTCGGTGCTGTCATCGCCCAAGGGCGCGACTACCGCGATGTCTTCCAGGAATTCCAGCCTGGCTTCGATCTGTACGAGGAGCGCGAGAAGCGTGCCCGGGCCGGTAAGCCCGAGCGGTTTGACGAGAGTGACCTCTACCCCGACGTCCGGCCGTCCCTCGCTGCGCTCCGCGACGCCGGACTGTGGCTCGGTATTGCGGGTAACCAGACCGTTCGCGCCGGCAGCATCCTTCGTGAGTTGTTCAGCGACGACGTCGACCTCATCGGCACATCGGACGACTGGGGTGCCAGCAAGCCGGACCCGCTCTTCTTCCAGCGAGTTGCTGAGGTCGTGCCTTTCGAGGCCGAAGAGATTCTGTACGTCGGTGATCGCGTCGACAACGATCTCCGCCCCGCCGTAGCCGCCGGCATGCCGACCGCTCTCGTACGCCGAGGGCCGTGGGCCACCATCCAGTGGCGCACCGAGGAAGCGAGGTCGCTGCCGACGTTTCGTATTGAGTCGCTGATCGAACTGCCCGAGGCAGTCGCGAAATTCAACGCTGGAGTGCGCTGACCGTCGCTCGCCATCCGAACATCGCATCGTCCAGGGCGACGACGCTTGGATGGTCATGCCACGGCTGGAGCGCCCGGCGGACGTCGCGGATACGGTCCATGCCGGTGGCGTACCAGGTCACGGAGAGCTGACCGAGTGCCTGCTGCGCCCACTTGCACGCCTCTTCCGTCTTCTTCTCGGCGGCCGCCACCGCTGCGAGGTCTCCGAGCACAACCGCGCGCTGCTTGCCCGCATCGGCGGGCAGCTCGTCCAGGACGTTCAGAAGAGTCTCGGCCGCCTGTGCGAAGTGACCGGCCTTGAGTTGGGTGTTTCCCTTGAATGCTGCCAGGCGGGCCGGGCTGAACCAGTCCATCCACTCCGGGGACACGTACTGATTGCCCGCTGCGAGGACGTCCTCTGCGTGACGGATCAGGTTCAGTGCCGTACGTGGATGCCCGCAGCGGGTCTCGCATTCCGCCTCGACCGCGTCCAGCCACGCGTGGAACTCAGCGCTGGCCTGCCCCCGTCGTGCATATGAGCGGGCTGCCCTCATCCGCTCCTGGGCGAGGCTGCGTTCGCCTGCCCACCCGGGGGTGAACGCGGTGTGTGCCAGCACGGCAGCGCCAAGGAGCGCATCGTCGGCTTCGCCTGCGGCCTGGAGGGCGCGGATGTACGTGTCTGCGGCGGAGTCGGGGTCCTGGAGGTCGAAGAACTCGATACGACCGGCCATCAGGGCCGACTCCGCCAGGGCACGCGCGAGCAGCATGCGCGGCGTTCCTGCGGTCTCGGACATCAGCGCTGTGCCGAGGCGCGTGTGCTCGACCACCGTGGGGTGCATCTGCGCCGGTTGCACCGTCCAGTAGAGCCGCCGATGGGCGGCAGTGATCAGGGCGTAGTCGGCAGCGACGCTGTCGGGTTGGAACCCTCCATCGCTAGTCGGCAAGGGGAGAGCCGCAGCAGCGATCGCCCCAGATCCACCTGGTGTCCGCGGATTAAAGGGGTCGTCGAGAAGGTTGTCAGCGGCGCCCCAAGCGGGGCTGAAGCCGAGGTCAGCCATGGGCATGTTGCCGAGGACGTGGCGCAGGGCGCGTTGGTAGTGAGACTGCGGCCACGGCGGATTCTCGGATTCCCATCGGCGCACCTGTCGGAGACTGACCTGCAACGTTCCTAGTCCCAGTTGTGGGCCGGCGTTGTTGAGCGCGTCGACCAGCGCCTGCTGCGTCCCGTATCCGGCCGCGACGCGAGCGGCCTTCAGCTTGGTGTTGCCGTTGGGGCGGGTCATCTCTTACCTCCGACGGTGTCTGATTCCCGTCAACGGTAGACCTCAACTCGGGTGACAGGAAGTCCCCTTGGGGTCCGGTAAGAGTCCTCAATACGGCCTTCGATGGGACGTCCGGCGAGTCCACTATTGAGCATCGACCGAAAACACTGCACAGAAGGTGCCACCGCAGGCATCTCTCGCAGCGAGGGGACTCAGCGTGCACCACACCAGAACCGACACCGATACGGCTATCACCAACTGGTTGGCCCGCACGCTCGACGTGCCGGCAGTCGCCCGTCAGGAGTGGCAGGACGGCGCCGTCGCAATGCTGCCGTTGGGCGGCCTTTTCGACGCCGTACGTATGCCTGCCGTCACTGTGCACGCCGCCGCCGGTAACGACGACCGGGCGTTCGTCGCCAGGTTCCTCGCCGAGATCCTCGACGGCGGACCTGTCATCCATGACCCGTTCTCCTGGTACTACGCGTTGATGCCGCCTCAGACATCAGAGACGTGGCGCTCGCCGTTCGCCACCTGTATTGGGCGCGGGGCGTGGCTCGGCGTACCGCGTACGGACCGCACCGCACTGGAGACCGGCGGCCCGTACTGGTCGGTCCCCATGCAGGACGCGGGCGTCCTGGGCTCCCCCGAAGCCGTGGCCGAGTTGATCCGTATCGGCCACGCGCGGCTTACGGCGGCGTCATGACGACACAGACCCCGTACAAGACGCCGGAGTGCCGCCTCGGCGCTCACGACCTCTGCGCCGGCCCGCGCACCGTGCGACTTCCCGGTGTCCAGTTGCCCGTCGAAACACTGCTCTGCGACTGCTCGTGCCACAAGCGCGCCCTCGTCGCCGCCGCCCCCGACGCAGCGGGCCCCAAGGATCCCCCTTCCTTGCCGACCAGCCTGAGTAGAGCTCGGGCCATGCTGGCAGCTGGGGGTGGTCGAGGAGGGACGTATCCGTGAGCACATGAAGAAGGGCGGGCAGCGGCGGGACTCGGTCGTCCACGCCATTCTCGATCGTGAATGGGCCACGTCCAGTTAGCGAGTGGCTGATTTCCCCTGTCTGCAGGCCGAAGTGCCCCCTCAGTGTGGTTGCAGCTTGCATGAAATATTCATGCCAAGCGTGTGAATCCGTGGCTGTCGGTGACTGAACCCTTGGGCCCATACTCGGCGTGATGATCGTGCCAAGTTGAGGAACCTCCATGGGGAATACGGACGAGTACCAGACAGTGCATCTCTGGTCCCTGAGCGAGGATGTCGTCATCGAGTCGGAGACCGACGACGGCGAGCTTGTCCTGTCCGGGCCGTGGGGGCCGGAGCGTATCGCGGCGGTGCCTCCGGTTGTTCGTGAGGCATTGCACCGGATGGAGCTCGGGCCCGTACTCCTGAAGAATGTCGAGCCCCGGCCGGACAGTAAAACATCCAAGGCCGGGGTGTATTTGGTATTGCTGCCCGTTCTGGAGCGGCTGTCTCATCTCGTCGTGCGGACGCTTGGTGTCGGGGATTTCCGGGGGCCCGTGCTCTCCGTGTGCCCGGTGTCCCGTCACGCTCTGTTCAGTTCCGTCCGGCTGACCGCCATGGCGCCCATCCAGCTTCCGCGCGGGGTGTCGTTCACGCTGGAGGCGGAAGGGTTCGCGCTGGAGCGGGACGGGTCCACGCATCGGGTGCTGCTGCACCGGCCCGAGGCGGTGTGGGTGGTGGGGATGCTGGTCCGGCCTGTCACGCCGGACGCTGTGTCGGACGCGCTGCCGCTCCCCCGGGCTCTGACGTGGAGCATCATCGAGTACTTGGCCTCGGCCGGCATGGTTACGCAGGTAGAAACCGGAGTAGAAGCCGGAATGGAGGCTGACCTTGCCTGAGCTTTGTGCGGGTTATAGGAGCCAGTCCGCGTCTCTGGCGATCTTGATCGCGTCCACCCGGTTCCGTGCGTTCAGCTTCGTCACGATGGTGGTGAGGTAGTTGCGTACCGTACCCAGGGAGAGCTTCAGCTGGCTTGCTATCTCTATCGGCTCCAGGCCCTCGGCGGCCAACTGGAGGACCTCCGCCTCCCGTTCCGTCAGCGGCGTTTCGGTGCTGTTCCATGCCGAGAGTGCGAGCTGTGAGTCGATGACCCGCTGGCCTGCCGCCACTCGGCGTACCGCCGACGCGAGTTCCTGGGGCGGCGCGTCCTTCAGCAGGTATCCGCTGACCTGCGCTGCCAGGGCCCGGCGCAGTGCTCCCGGGCGGCCGAGGCTGGTGAGGATCAGCGTCCTGCACTCCGGCAGCCGCTTGCGCAGGCGTGCCGCGGCCGTCAGGCCGTCGAGGCCGGGCAGGTCGATGTCGATGATGGCCACGTCCGGCTCGTGCTCCAGGGCCGCCGCCAGGATCTGGTCGCCGCGCTCCAGTTCGGAGACGACCTCCAGGTCGTCCTCCAGGTTCAGCAGAGCCACCAGTGCTCCACGCACCATGTTCATGTCTTCGGCCAGCAGAATGCGGATTGTCACGGCGGGGGGTTCCTCCTCGGACCGGGTGACCGGGTGGGACAGGGCGGCTCAGGCTGCGGGGTCCTTGGTGGGGGTGGGGAGCGCGTCCTGCGCCTCGTTCGCCTCCAGGTCGGCGAGCTTCCTGACCAGGCTCGCCGGTGCCTCCGCCACGAGGTGGAAGGTTCCGCCGGCGCCGTGCGTGGCGGTGAGCTTTCCGGATGCCGTACGGAGGCGGGCCTCCAGGTTGCCCAGGCCGCTGCCGCTGTGCGGTGATACGTCACGGTAGGCGGGGTCGACGCCGTCGTTAGAGACGGACAGCCGTACCCACCCGGCCTCCTGTATCGCTTCGATGCTGCAGAAACCGGCCCGGGAATGGCGCAGCAGATTCGTGACCGCCTCGCGCAGTACGGCGGCCAGCACCGTGTCGACCTGCTGGTTGAGCTTCGCGATCCGCACTTCCGCCTGCACCTCCACGTCCGCCGCTTCCAACAGCGACTGCGCCGAATGGAGCTCCTGCACCAACGACATGCTGCGCAGGCCGCTGGAGACGGCACGGACGTCGGCGAGCGACTGGCGGGAGATCGTGAGGACTTCGCTGATCTCCTCCATCGCCCGCCTCGGATGCGTGGGTATGAGGCGGTGGATCAGCTCGGTCTTGAGGGTGATGGCGGAGAGGCTGTAGCCGAGCAGGTCGTGCAGGTCCCGGGCGAAGCGCAGGCGCTCCTTGGTGACGGCCATGCCTGCGAGTTCGCCACGTGTGTCATGCAGTGCCTGCACGAGGGCCGCCATGCGGGAGAGGCCGTACACCACCAGGCCGGTCAGCAGCGTCGACTGGCAGAGGTAGATCGTCTCCTGTACGGAGAGGCCCTCCAGCGTCGGCGGGATCAGCATGGTCAGTCCGACGACGCCGTACGCGGGCCACGCCACCCGGCCGGGCAGAAGCAGCAGCAGAGATCCGGACAGGAATCCGGCCATGGCTCCCCATTGGGAGTGGAAGACCGCGATCGGCAGATAGGTGAGCAGCGCCTGGGATCCGAGCGTCACGGCCTTGTGCCGGGCGGGGGCCTGACGCGCTCCCGTGCCGGAGTGCCTCAGTTGCAGAAGGAAAATGAGGCAGAGGCAGATGAGAGAAGTGACGAGTGAGAAGGAATCGAGTCGCGCTCCCACGAGGTTGATGACCGTGATGCCCAGATAACTGATCAGCGCGAACGTGAGAATGATGCGGGCCAGCCGCGGAGCCGGCAGATCCGGAGCGCCGGGCGGCGGGCTTGTGGCCTCGCCCGTCATCGCGGCCTCTTGGGGGGTGGGTCTCTCATCGTGACGTGGCATGGTCGTTTGCCTGCGTGACCTTGTCTGTCTTGTCTTGTCGAACCTCAGTGCTATGTGAAGATCATAGTTGATCGGTGTGAAGAATGGGCTGAGATCGAAGAGTTACACGAACAGCGGGATGGGGTTCAACTGTTCGTAGGGAGTCGGCTCGGCGCACCTCCCCAGCGTAACGGGGGTGTTGAAAAGCCGGCCCGGAGCGAACCTCGGCCAGAAGTGACGAAGGCCGGGAACAAGCACCTTTACCACGGGTAGTTCAAGATCGGGTCGGCTTTGATCGAGAACCAGGAGTTCCATCCCGCGCGACCGGACCAACTCTGTGATCTGGTCGATGTCTTCCTTCAGGTCGGTGTTCGGAACGTAGGACCAGCCGCGCGGTCCCCGGCCCGGCTGTTTCGAATCGGCCGGCGAAGCTGACAAATACGGCTGGTTCGCAAGGGTCGCGCGGCGCCACCAGTCGAGCGGTTCCGCATCCGTGATGAGGTACCCCGTCCCCTGGTCGGTCACATTCGCGACCAGCGGCAGCAGTTGGCCCATCTCCGTCAGCGCCCTGCGCAGCGCCAGCCGCGGATCGAAGTGCGCGCCGAAGCCGAAGACGATGTCCTGGGCGGGTTTGTCCGTACGCCGTGACAGGGCGGCCACCACCGGAATGCCGAAGTCCGATGTGAGGTCCAGCGCCCACACCTCGCGGTTCAGCGTCCGGTAGCCGTCCCGCAGCCGGTCGATGTACGGCTCCGCGAAGGCGTCGAGGTCGATGCCGGGCTGGCGGGTGCGGTTGTACCACCACAGGGCCACGGCGTCCCGCTCCACCAGCTCCAGGAAGCCCTGGATCAGGGCGTCTTCGGGGCTGCTGCCCGCGGCGTTGCCGTTGGAGTCGGCGAACAGGCCGTCCGGCGCCTCCTCCTCGCTGTAGTAGAGCATCGAGGTGGGCAGCAGCCGCTGGACGCCCTGGGTGAGGGACCAGACCGGCGTCCAGTCGGTGGGCCGCCTCTCGTCGAACCGCGGCGGCACGTACTGCAGCCGGGAGCCGCGCCCGTTCCAGCTGTCGCGGTCCCGGAACTGGCGTGCGTCGTACAGCTGGCAGGCGTTGGGGTGGACGGCCGCCGAGCCCAGGGCGGCGTACGAGTCGCGAACGACGGGTTCGTCGCCCTGCCGCGTACCGCTGTAGCGCTCCACCGCCTCACCCAGCGCGCTGGTGCGCGCCTCGGCCTCGTTAAGGCCCTTGCCGCCGCTGAGCGCGCGCAGTCCGGCGCGCAGGCCGGCCAGGGTCGGGCTGCGCATCGCCAGGTTTTCGCCGGCGAGGAAGGCATTGACGAAGCCGGGGCTTCCGGGGGCCCTGCAGATCTCCTTGATGATGCCGGTGACCGGGTCGACGAGATGCCCGTACCGGTCGAGCATCTGGGCGGGCGTGAGGGCCCGGTGACCGTTGAGGTCCTGTACGGCCTTGGGCCGCGACACCGGCACGAACGGGGCCCCGGCCCGGCGGGCGACCAGTCCCGGATCGCCGCAGACGGCGCACTGGGGGAGCCGGGCGACCGGGTGGGCGGTGCTGGTCAGCGCGAGCGTGTCCAGTGTGCGTACGGCGTTCTGGGCGTCGTTGCGTACGCCGGCCAGCCACTTGGCGGCCTCCAGCACCGCGAGGTTCACGGTGAGGGAACGGCCGGCCGCCAAGGTGGCGTGCGGGCGGGGCGGCGGGCCGTCCAGGCCGAGCGCGCGCCGCAGCGGCCACTCCGAGAGCCGGTGGCCGCGCAGCCGGGTCGCCAGGCAGTTCCAGCAGGGCCCTTCGTGGGGGCGGAAGACCGGACCGACCCAGGAGGCGGTGGAGCCGAGGCGTGCGAGGAGCCAGGGGCGTTTCGACGCGCGGTGTTCGGCGTCGATGTCCGCCAGGCCCGGGGAGAGGTAGTCGTCGCACAGGACGAGCGTCAGGTCCGCGTCGACCTCGGGCGGCGCGACGATGAGTCCCGAGGCACTGCACGCGGAGTGCGCCTCGTCCACATCGATTTCGGCTAGAGCGACGATACGTATCGAACTGTGGGCCAAGGTGGCCGAAACCTGGCCGCCGTCGAGGCCGGCCAGGTCCCAGTACGCCTCAGCGGCGGGGTCGGAGCAGGGGGAAGCGAGCGGGCTGTCCGCGGGGGCAGGACGCAGGCGCAGCAGTCCGGCGGCGTCGAGGGCCCGCAGGGAATCGAGGGCCTCCTCCGCCGTGAGTGCCGGAGCCGCGTCGCGCACGACCTCGTCCGGACAGCGCGTGCCGTCCAGCAGCGGAACCAGTACTTCGGCGTGGTCCCCGTGCAGCGCGGTGACACCGCGCTGGGAGACGAGATATGCCGCCTCACCTGGGACGATGGTCGCACGGAAGTGGCCCTTGAAGCCGATCCGCGCGCCGTCGCCGGCGCCCGTCATGCCGGTGCTCCCCCCTGCCCCGCTCACCCCTCGTGCCGTATGGAAGCAGACAGCGAGGTGACAGCCGGTGACGAGGCCACGCACACGCTGAGGAGCGCCGCACCCTGCTCGGCCGGCGAGTCGAGATCCTCGATCATCAGGTGCCCACCGGCGGGACGCGCGGTGGCCGTGGCCGTCGGGTTACCGAAGCGCTGGTGGGTACCGAGTGCGTTCTTCACTGTGATCATTCCTTTTCACATTGGCCAGTTTTTACGGGAGTGATTCTGCACAGCGCGGGCAGGGCGCAGACAGTGTCGGAATCACCGTGCGGATGTGAAGTTCTCACGGGTCTGGCGTATGCCTTCGTCGACCGCCAAATCTTATAGCGCCCGATGCGAACTTCCCTTAGCATTCAACTTTCATGATTGGCCGTCAGCCACATCTGAGCGCCAGATTCCGTTTACGGAAGAGTGGCTGTCTCGGGGCCCAGCGGCCAGAACTCGGCAGTAACATCGAGTGGTTGCACCGGATTCTGCCTGTTCGGCCGCGGAAGGCCGACCGGAAATCCCACCGGGGCACCGCGCCCGAGCCCCCCTGCCGCGCGGATGTCGCCACCCCGCCCGGCCTCCCCCCTGTGCGCCACAGTGAGCTAGCTCACCCCACGGCGGACTGTGCGCTGAGACGCCCCCCGGCGGTGCGTACGGCTTCGCGGAGCCGGCCGCCGAGCAGCTCCCTGCCCAGCGGAGTGACCGAATGCAGTACGCAGTTCCGCACCCGCCGGGTGGTGATCAGACCGGACTCGCGCAGCACGGAGGCGTGCTGGCTGGCGGCGCTGGGAGAGACACCGAGGAGCTCGGCGAGCTGGCTGGTGGTGCAGGTGTCCGTCAGGGCGCGCAGGGCGGCTGCCCGCGTCCGGCCGACGAGCGCGGTGAGCGCCTGGCCGCCGCTCGCCTCGGAGTGTTCCGTACGGGAGAAGAGGCTGGTGACACCCGGCGGGACGGCGAAGACCAGGGCGGAGAGACCGGTGTCGCGCTCGGCCTCGACGACGCGCCCGACGGCGCCCGGCAGGAACACGGAGGGGACGAGCAGCAGCCCCTGGCCCTTCAGTTCGACATCGATGTCGGGCCCGTCATGGATTTCCAGCACCGGCGGATTCCAGACGATCCGCGGGTGCAGCGTCGTGAGCAGCTGCTCGACGCCGCCGGTCATGGCGATACGGCCGTGCGCGTCGCACTCGGTGCTGAGGCGCTCCAGGATGCGGTCCCAGTACGGCGCCACTCCGATCCGCCACATGTCCATCGCCAGGCGCGTCGCCTCGGCGCGGGACAGGCTGTACGTCGAATGAGCAGCATGGGCAGCATGGGCGGAAGTCGCTTTTTCCGCACGTGAGTTGAGAAGGAACAGAAGGTCGTCCGGGGCTTTCAGTGACCGGAACTGCGGGCCCAACTTCTTGCTCAGTGAGGGATTCTCCCGAAGGCGCCCCAGTACGTCGCTGCGCCATCGCGCGTACTCCGTATTGCGCGATCCGGTCAGCGCCCCCAGCGCGAAGGCTCCTTCGGCGACCGGGCCGAGCGAGCTCCGCAATCGAATACGGGCCAGGTCTGCGGTGGTGAAGCGAATTCTTTGCATGCAATGCCCCTGTGAGTGAAGTGTGGGCCGACGGCACTTAGTCCTGCACGGCCGAGACGCCAGTCCGCAGCCGACGATGCCATGGCCAAACTTGTGCGCACAGTGCCCAGCTACCAGAACCGATGTGGCCGATTCATAACCGGTGGCGTGAATTCCTCACAGGTGTCGTGCTCAGCTGTCCGGCGCCGCCTGTGCCGGCCCCTGCGAACTCGCGCCGCCCTGCGGGTGGAAGGGGCAGCGCCATTGGTCGTCCGTGGCCGATCCGGAGTACTGGCGGGCCTCGGACGCGTCACCGAACTCGGTGAGGTTCGGATTGATCGACTGCTGAAGGCGTTCCTCGCGCTGGCGAATTCGCCGCTGGAGTCCGTAATACGTGCCGGTGGCCTTCAGTCGCCGGAACTGGTGGTGCGAGTTGAAGGCGAGAGCCGGTTGCGCGTAACGCCTGCTGATTCTGGATGCGTTGGGGTGCATACCGACCACGAAGAAGGGATGGCCCGCCACGCTGTAGGTGAAGTTCGGTGACGCCGGATCCGCATCGACGTCATGCGCCCACGAATAGCCCCGGGCCCGGTCCACCGCGTGCAGGTCGGTGAGTTGCTGCCACAGCAGCTCGTCGAACTTTTCCTCGCCGAGCCCGGACGGCGCGTCGAAGACGGCCACGAGAGTCGCGAAATTCTCCTCGGGCGCCAAGTGATGGTTGACGAAATCCGTCACGGCCGTATGCAGGTCGGCGGTCGCTTCGTCGCTGCCCATCATCCCCAACTCGACTTGGGTCAGCGTCGTTCGGCGCACAGCGGCCTTCGCCGCCAGGCACGAGAAGCCTTCGCTCATTATCCAGTCCTCCAGATGCCCACGGACCGGACCCGTCATAGCTCCCCCTCACTGAACATCACACATCCTTTGGATACCAAGTCACCCTAGGCAGCGGCTTCTTGGCTTGGCAATGTTGGCCGGGTCATTTAGTTACAGCTTTATCGGCCCGGTTAAGGCAGTACTAAATATGGGCCGGGAACCGCACTGCGACCGGGGAGTTTCGTGGGCCACTGAAAGTTATGGCGTGCCGATATCGTGCGCTCTTACTGTCCGGATGGGATCTCCGGCGATACGGCCTGGCCTGAATTCGAGGAAGGCGACATGACCACCCATCTGACCGAAGACGTCACGGAGGGGACGGCCGAGGCCGCATCCGCCACCGTGCCCAGTCGCGCCACCGCCGCAGCGCTGGCGCGAGAACACGACGTCGTACCCCTGTATCAGGAGTTCCTGGCCGACGCGATCAGTCCCGTCACCGCGTTCTCCCAGCTGTGCGGGCCGGACGAGCCGGGGTTCCTGCTGGAGAGCGTGCCTGTCTCCGGTGGTGTCGCGCGCTATTCGTACGTCGGCCACCGGCCGGTTCCGCTTCAACTGGCCGACGGCGACCCGCTGTCGGCCCTGGAGCCCTGCCTTGCCGCGTCGGAGGCCCCGGTCCCCGGCCTGCCGCCGTTCCACGGTGGTGTCGTCGGCTATCTCGGGTACGAGTCCGTACGGCACTTCGAAAAGCTGCCGGTATCGGCGGGCGCGGCACCCGGACTGCCGGAGCGGGCCTTCCTGTCCGTCGACGAACTGGTCGTCTTCGACCACGCCACCCGGCGCGTGCTGCTCATGACTCTGCACCGGCCGCGGCGCGAGTCGTACGACGACGCCGTCGCCCGGATCGTCAGCCTGGGCCACCGGCTGCGCGACGCCGAGGCGCCCGGCCAGTTCACCGGCCGGCCGAGGGCACTCACCCCGGTCGCCGAGGGCGACGAAATGGCCGACTGGGAGTCGAACTTCACCGAGGAGGAGTTCACGGAGCGGGTCGGCCGCGCCCGCGAGTACATCGCGGCGGGCGACGCCTTCCAGATCGTGCTGTCCCAGCGGTTCAGCAAGCCGCTGCTCGCGGAACCCATCGACCTGTACCGCCACCTGCGGTCCACGAATCCGTCGCCGTACATGTACCACCTGAGCCTCGGAGGCGGCCGGCACATCATCGGCGCCTCACCGGAACTGCTGGTCAAGGTCGACGGCAGTCGGGTGGTGACCCGTCCGCTGGCCGGCACCCGGCCGCGCGACATCGACCCGCAGGCCGACCTGGAGCTGGAGCACGAGCTGCTGGCGGACGAGAAGGAACGCGCCGAGCACGTCATGCTCGTCGACCTCGGCCGCAACGACATCGGCAGGGTCACCGAGCCGGGCACCGTCCAGGTGGAGCAGCTCATGCGGGTCGAGCGCTTCTCCCACGTCATGCACATCTCCTCGACCGTCTCCGGCCAACTGGCTCCGGGCCACACGGCGTTGGACGCGCTGCGGTCCACCTTCCCGGCCGGGACGCTCTCCGGCGCACCCAAGATCCGGGCGATGGAGATCATCGCCGAGCTGGAGCCGCAGCAGCGCGGGGTCTACGGCGGCGCGCTCGGCTTCGCCGGCTTCGACGGCCTGGCCGACTTCGCCATCGCCCTGCGCACCATGGTCGTCGCCGACGGCCGGGTGCACGTACAGGCGGGCGCGGGCATCGTCGCCGACTCGGACCCCACCGCCGAGTACCGCGAGACGCTGCACAAGGCGCGCGCGATGGTCACGGCCGTACGGGAAGCGGAGGCGCAGGCATGAGGCCGCTCGTCGCAGTGATCGACAACTACGACTCGTTCACCTACAACCTGGTGCACTACGTCACCGAAATGGGCGGGCAGCCCGTCGTGTTCCGCAACGACGCCACCACGGTGGAGGAACTCGCCGATCACGACCTGCTGCTGATCTCCCCCGGCCCCTGTACGCCGTCCGAGGCGGGCATCTCGGTCGAGGCGGTGCGCGCGCTCAGCGGGCGGCTCCCGATCCTCGGCGTCTGCCTCGGCCACCAGTGCATCGCCGAGGCCTTCGGCGGGTCCGTGGTGCGCGGCGAGCCGGTGCACGGCAAGACGTCCCCGGTGCACCACGACGGCAGTGGTGTCCTCGCCGGGCTCCCCGACCCCTTCACCGCCACCCGGTACCACTCGCTGATGGTCTCCCCCACCGGGCTGCCGGACGAGCTCGTCGTCAACGCCCGCACGGGGGACGGCACGGTGATGGGCCTGCGCCACCAGAGCCGTCCGACGTTCGGTGTGCAGTTCCACCCCGAGTCGGTCCTCAGCCCCGAAGGCAAGCAGCTGATCGCCAACTTCCTGGAGTGCAGCGGTGATTGAACACCTGAGAAAAGCGGCTCGGCGCCGCCTCACCGAAGACGAGTCCGCCACCGCCATGCGCACGATCATGCGCGGGGACGCGACGCCCGCGCAGATCGCCGGATTCGCCATGGCCATCACGGTGCGCGGCGAATCGGTCGACGAGCTCACCGGAATGGCCCGTACGGCACAGGAGTTCGCCACGCCCCTGCCGTTCGACGCTGATGTCCTCGACACGTGCGGAACGGGCGGCGACGGCCTCGACACCTTCAACATCTCCACCGCTTCCGCGATCGTCACCGCCGCCTGCGGGGTCCGCGTCGCCAAGCACGGCAACCGCAGCGCCTCCTCGGCCTGCGGCAGCGCCGACGTACTCGAAGAACTCGGGATCCGGATCGACATCGGGCCGTACGCCGTCGCCGAATGCCTGGCCACGGCGGGCATCACCTTCATGTTCGCCCCGGTGTTCCACCCGGCGTTCAAATACACGGCGAGCCCCCGCAAGGAACTGGGCACCCGCACCGTCTTCAACCTGCTGGGGCCGCTGTGCAACCCGGCGAACGCGCGGCTGCGCACCCTCGGCGTCCCCAACGCGGACCTGGTCGAGCCGATGGCGGAGGTGCTGGACCGGCTCGGCGTCACCCGCGCCCTGGTGTTCCACAGCGAGGACGGCATGGACGAGCTCAGCACCGGGGCGGCGGCCCGGGTCGTCGAGCTGCGGGACGGGAACCGTACGGCGTACCGGTTCGATCCCTCGAAGCTCGGGCTGCGGCCGGCCGGCCCCGCCGACCTGACCGGCGGCGACCGCACCGTCAACGCCGCGATCATCCGCCGGGTTCTGGACGGCGAGCCCGGAGCGGCGCGCGACGTCGTGGTGCTCAACGCGGCCGCCGCACTGCGGGTCGCGGGCGCGGCCGACACGTGGCAGGACGGCCTGCTTCTCGCGGAATCGGCGATCGACAACGGTGAGGGCTCGGCCCTGTTGGAGCGGTGGGCCAAGGTCTCCTGGCAGCACGCGGAACTGGAGGCATCGGCATGAGCGACGTACTGGCCACCCTCGTGGCGGACGCGGAGCGGCAGACGGCCCGACGGCGGCGGGAACAGCCGGAGTCCGTACTGTCCCACCTCGCCGCCACCGCTCCCCCGCCCCGCGACTTCGCGGCCGCGCTGGGCGAACCGGGCCTCGCCGTCATCGCGGAAATGAAGCCGCGCAGCCCCTCCAAGGGCCCGCTCACCGACGACTACCGGCCCGCCGCACTGGCCCGCGCGTACAACAGCGGCGGGGCGAGCGCGATCTCCGTACTCACCCACGAGGAGGGCTTCGGCGGCACTCCCGAGCACCTGGCCGTCGCCCGCGCCGAGTCGGAGATCCCCGTCCTGCGCAAGGACTTCATCGTCGACGAGTACCAGGTCCTGGAGGCCCGGGCGCTCGGCGCCGACGCGCTGCTGCTCATCGTGGCGGCCCTCTCCCCGCAGCGGCTGGCCGAGCTTCTCGCGTACACCCGCGAGCTGGGGATGGAGGCGCTCGTCGAGGTGCACGACGCGGACGAGACGGACATCGCGATGGCGGCGGACGCCAGGGTCATCGGCGTGAACCACCGGAATCTGCGGGACTTCACGATCGACCGGACGCTGTCCGCCCAGCTGCGCGGCCGCGTCGGCAGGGAGCGGCTGATGGTCGGCGAGAGCGGCATCCGAGGGGCGCAGGACGCGCGTGAACTGGCGCAGGCCGGGGTGGACGCGATCCTCGTGGGCGAGCTGCTCATGCGCTCCGCGAACCCGGGCGCCACCGTCAAGGAACTGACCGGATGATCAGGACGAAGGAAACGGTGAGCGCCGTGCACACGATGGAACTCAAGACCCCCGCCGGCTCCGCGGTGCACCGGGCGCCGTCGTCCTGGCGTCCCGACTCGTGGCGCGGCCACCGCGCCGAGCAGCAGCCGGACTGGCCCGACCTCCAGGCCCTGGAGCATGTGGAGAACACCATCGCGCTGCAGCCCCCGCTGGTGCTGCCCGACGAGATTCTCGGCCTGCGGCGTTCCCTGGCCGGTGTCGCGGCGGGTGAGGGGTTCCTGCTGCAGGCGGGCGACTGCGCCGAGCGGTTCAGCTCCTGCACGGAGGACGGCGTACGGAGCAAGCTCAGGGTGATCCTCCAGGTGGCCATCCTGCTCACGTACGGCTCGGGCATGCCGGTGGTCAAGGTCGGCAGGATCGGCGGCCAGTTCGCCAAGCCGCGCAGCAGACCCACCGAGGTGGTCGACGGCGTCGAACTGCCGGCGTACCGGGGCGACATCGTCAACAGCCCGGAGTTCACCGCCGAGGCCCGGCGTGCGGACCCCGAGCGCCTGCTGCGCGCCTACCAGCACTCGTCGGCCTCGCTGAACGTGCTGCGGGCGCTGAGCCGGGGCGGCTTCGCCGACCTCGACCAGGCGCACGCCTGGAACCAGGAGTTCGTCCGGCGCAGCGACGCCGGGCGGCAGTACGAGAAGGCCGCCGACGACATCACATGGGCGCTGCGGTTCATGTCCGCCTGCGGTGTGGACACCGGGTCGCAGTCGGCGCTGCATCAGATCGAGCTCTTCACCTCGCACGAGGCGCTGCTGCCGCACTACGAGCAGGCGCTGACCCGGTACGACGAGAAGCTAGGCGCCTGGTTCGACACCAGTGCGCACATGGTGTGGATCGGAGACCGGACCCGGCAGCTCGACGGCGCGCATGTGGAACTGCTGTCCGGAATCACCAACCCGATCGGCATCAAGGTCGGCCCCTCCACCACCCCGGCTCAGCTCCGCGCGCTGTGTGAGCGCCTCGATCCGGAGCACGCGCCGGGAAGGCTGGTGCTCATCAGCCGGCTCGGCGCGGGGAAGGCCGCGGAGCTGCTGCCGCCACTGCTGCGGGCGGTGAAGTCGACCGGTCACCACGTGGTGTGGGCGTGCGACCCCATGCACGGGAACACCTTTGTGTCGACAAGCGGCTACAAGACGCGCCGGCTGTCCGACATCACCGCCGAAGTGGCCGAGTTCTTCGCCGTACACAAAGAGGAGGGCGTGCATCCCGGCGGAATTCATCTTGAGCTCACCGGGGACGACGTCACGGAATGCCTGGGCGGAGGCATGGACGAGATTCTCGACACCCATCTGGGAACGCGTTACGAGACGGCCTGCGACCCGCGCCTCAACGCCAGCCAGTCCATCGAACTCGCCTTCCGCATAGCGGAGTTGCTGCGCGAGCACCACAGTGCCCGATGACGCCCGATCTGGGGTGCCGCGCGGTGAACAGCACTATTCGGCGCGGCCTTAATGACCTGGTGACGTAATTCCGCGAGTGAAAAAATTCAGCCCGAGGGACGTTGGTACGACCGGAAGGGACCGCTCCCATGTCGCTAGCGATCGAGGCCGAGGGACTGGTCAAACGGTACCGGGAGACGACCGCTCTGCGGGATGTCGACCTGGCCGTGCCCGCCGGTACCGTGCATGGCGTACTCGGGCCGAACGGGGCCGGTAAAACCACGGCGGTGCGCATTCTCGCCACGCTGCTGACCCCGGACGCGGGCCGTGCGACGGTCGGCGGCTTCGACCTGGTCCGCGATCCGGTGTCGGTACGACGCGTGATCGGGCTCACCGGCCAGTACGCGGCGCTCGACGAGGAGCTCAGCGCCCTGGAGAACCTGGCGCTGATCGGCCGCCTGCTGAAGATGTCGTCGTCCGAAGCGCGGGCGCGCGGCAAGGAGTTGCTGGCGAACTTCGGCCTCACCGACGCGGAGAACCGCCCGGTGAAGACGTACTCGGGCGGCATGAGGCGGCGGGCCGACCTGGCGGCGAGCCTGGTGGGCCGGCCCTCCGTGCTGTACCTGGACGAGCCGACCACCGGCCTCGACCCCCACAGTCGCAACGAGGTCTGGGAAACGGTCCGCAAGCTCGTCGCGGACGGCGTCACCGTGCTGCTCACCACGCAGTACCTGGAGGAGGCCGACCAACTCGCCGACGGGATCACGGTGTTCAACCACGGCACGGTGGTGGCCGAGGGCAAACCGGACGAGCTCAAGCGCCGTGCGGGAGGTCAGACCCTGGAAGTACGCGCGGCGCTCGGGCACCAGGTGGACACGGTCGCGCAGATCATGCAGGCGCTGACCGGCCAGACGCCCGTGCGCGACGAGGACACCGGCCGGCTCACTGTGCCGGTGCACGACCCGATGATGCTGTCCGCCCTGGTCCACAAGCTCGACGAGGCGGCCGTGCCGTTCGACGAACTGGGTCTGCGGCTCCCCACGATGGACGAGGCGTTCCTCGCGATCACCAGGCCAGAGGGACAGGAACGACTCACGGAAGAGGCTCTGGGATGACGGGGACGGGGATGACGGGGATGACGACTCCTGCGCGGGCGAGCCAGAAGATCGGCCCGATCGAGGCCATCGGGCAGGCGCTGTCACTGGCGTCCCGGAACATCACGAAGATCAAGAAGAACCCCGACGCCCTGATCGACGTGACACTCCAGCCGCTGCTGATGCTGTTCATGTTCACGTTCCTCTTCAGCGGCGCCATCGCCGACGGGGACAGCGACAGCTACCTCCAGCAACTGGTACCGGGACTCATGGTCTTCAGCCCCCTGTTCGTCACCATCGGAACCGGCGTCGCGCTGTGCTCGGACATCCAGAAAGGGGTGTTCGACCGCTTCCGCAGCCTCCCGATCGCACGCTCGGCCCCGCTCGCCGGGACCGTCATCGGCGATGTGGTGCGCTATCTCATCTCGGTGTCCGTGGTGCTCGGTGTCGGCATGCTGATGGGCTTCCGCGTCCACACCGATCCGCTCTCGGTGCTGCTCTCGATGGGGCTGATGATCGCGTTCGGGCTGTGCCTGTGCTGGATGGCGATCCTCGCCGGCATCATCGTGCGTACTCCCGCCGCCGTACCGGGAATGCTCATCGGCGCGGTCATGCCACTCAGTTTCGGCAGCAACATTTTCGCCCCGGCGGAGACGATGCCGGGCTGGCTGCAGACCTGGGTGAATATCAACCCCGTGACGCTGATGACGGACGTCAACCGCAGCCTGCTGCTGGACCAGGGCTCCATCGGCACTCCACTGATGGGCGGAGTGGCCTGGATGGTCGGATTCGTCGCGGTCTTTTTCCCGCTCGCCATGGTGGCCTACCGCCGCCGGCTGGGGAAATAGATACGCCCGGGTGAACAGAGACGCCCGGACGCCCAGTAAAGGGGCCGATTCCGCATTTCCGGCCGGAAACTTCATACGGGGTGTTGAGTTCTTCATGCAACGCGTGCACTTAAATGGCCAGGATTTAGCCCGCACGATGGTGGGGGTCACTGCGAGGCCGGTGGCGGAGACTCTTTTCGCACTGGAATTGCTCGCTCGTCAGGGTGGCGGTGACCAATTCGCCACCTGGCGCAGCCGGACCAAGAACCGGCTGGGCCGGCGTGCCCGTTCGCTGCTCACTCTGGCGCGCACGATCCGGCCCATCCCCGACCTTCTCAGCATGGTCGAGAGCCCGGCCGAGCTCGACTCCCACGGAGAGGCCGGTCTGAGCCTCGTCGGCTCCCGGCGGCAGAACGTGGCAGGCATGATCGAGGAGTTCCACAAGGTGGCGCTCGCGCCCTACTGGGAGCGCGTCTCCGCGCGCCTGGAGGCGGACTGCTCGGCCCGCGGCCGCCTGATCCTCAACGGGGGCATCGAGCGGCTGCTGTCCACGCTGCACCCGTCGATCCGGTGGAGTTCGGGCGTACTGGAGATCCCGAGCCACCGCTCCCAGGACATCGACCCGGCCAGCCGTGGTCTGCTGCTGACCCCGTCGCTGTTCCTGTTCGACAAGCCCATCCTGATCGACAGCGCCAGCAGGGCCCGGCCGCCCGTCCTGGCGTATCCGGTGTCGCTGGACCGCGCCGCGGCGGCCACGCTGTGGTCGGCGCCGAGCAATCAGGACGCCGCCGACGCGCTCGGCGCACTGGTCGGACGTACCAGGGCGGCCATCATGAAGAGCCTCACCGTCAGCTGCAATACGAGCGAACTCGGCCAGCGGATCGGCATTTCGGCGGCGTCGGCCAGCCAGCACACCTCGGTGCTCCGCTCCGCCGGGCTCATCACGACTCAGCGCCGGCTCAACACCGCGCTGCACTCGCTGACCCCGCTCGGTGTGGCACTGCTGAACGGCCACCAGCACCAGGACCTGGCGCGAGGCGCCGCCGCGAGTCTGCGGCTGGCTCCCGAGTAGGCCCGACTCCCACGCAGGCCCGGCTCCCGGGAAGGCCCGGCTCCTCAATAGGCCCGGAGTTGCGCGGTCAGGACGTCAGCCGGGCCAGGTGGTCCGCGATGTGCTCGGCCGGCATGCCGCACATCGCGTCGACCAGCCGCCCGCCCACCAGGAACAGCGTCACGTCGGCGGCGGCCGCGACGGCCGGGTCCGAGGTGGTCACGAGCATCGTCCTGCTGTCCTGATAGCCGATCGCCGCGCACAGGTCCTCGGCGGATTCCAGGTCGTCGGCGACGAGCAGTTCGGGATGCGTCGCGGATGCGGGCGCCAGGGTGCCCCACGTCCGTGGATCCGGCATGGTGACCCGGTCATGTGTGCAGACGGTGCCGGTCGTCGGCGTTTCGCGGCCGGTGGCGCACGCGATCAGGGTGCTCTTCCCCGAGCCGGGGAGGCCGATCACGGCGGTCACGCTGCCCCGTACAAGCCCGACCGTCACCTCACGGAGCGCATTGACGGCTTCGTGGCCCGCGCCGTACCACTTCGTCACGGCGTCCATTTCCAGGGCGTACGGAGAGACTGGCTCGGCCGAAGAGCTGCCGTTCGTCGTGGCGTTCATCCAGGACATCTCCGGCGATGTGGTGTCGGGCAGGGCCGGAGCCGGCGCCTCGACACGATTATCCATCACAGCTTCTTCAGTCCGCATTTCCGTGACCTCCATGGCTCGCCGATACACAGAAGCTACCGACACGCCAGAGCTTCGGGAAGTACCCCAAGGTCACTTTCGGGGTATGGCCCACTGCACCAGGAATTGGGGAGTACACCGGAATGCGGCCCACCGCCCCGGATGGGTAGCCTGTCATCAGGCGAAACGGAAAACCCCGAGTAGCCGGGCCTGTTGGTCCGGCTTCCCCATTCCCCCCGGCCCGTGGTGCGCAGAATCCCCCGATGCGCCCGCGGGCCGGGGCCGTTGTTTTTCCGTACCCTTCCGTGCGCGGCAATGCAAAGAAGACACCGCCCACACCCGAGGTGATGGCCCGGGTATGGACGGCGTCAGGGGTCGCAATCAGCTGCGGGTGGCGCTGATTCCGACGATCTCCTGGAGCCGGCCGCGAAGCGTGTCCGCCAGCCGCTCCATGTCTGTGCGGTCGTGGAGAGCCGTCGAGAAGGACAGCCCGACCGTCAGCCGCTCGTCCTGAACGCCGCAGACGACGTCCAGGAGATGGGCACGCCCGCCGCTCTCACCGTGGGTGCGCGAGCGGTCGTCGAGCCAGCTCCGGTAGAAGCCCTGGTCGAAACCGTCGGACTTCCCCACGTAGTTGAAGCTGACGTCGGGTGCCTTCTGGTCGAGCGGGGCGTCCTCGTGCAGGTAGCGCAGAACGCCATAGCCCAGGCCCTTGTTGGGAACGGCCCGCAGTGTCCGCTTCACGCTCGTGATGCGGCTCCGCCAGTCCGTGTCGGTGGCCCGCTGTACGTCCCAGGCGACGGGGAACATCGTGGTGAACCAGCCGACCGTACGGGACAGGTCGACGCCGTCGACCAGCTCCTCCCGGCCGTGGCCCTCCATCGCTACCGCCACCCTGTCCTGGCCGCTCCACTGCGCCAGCGCGTCGCCGAGTGCGGCGAGCACGACCTCGTTGGGCCGTGCCCGGTAGACACCGGGGACGGTCTGGAGGAGCACCTGGGTGTCGTCGCGGTCCAGTTGGAGCGAGACCGTCTCCTCCGACGCCACGGTGTTGGCGGGCGACCCGGAGCCGGGCAGCCGGGGCACGGTCTCCGCGGCCCGCCAGTAGTCGATCTCGTCGTCGAACCGCCCCGAGCGCACCAGGGTGGTCAACTGCGCGGCCCACTCCTGGAACGAGGTGGTCCTGGCGCCCAGGTCCGGCTTCTCACCCGCTTCGATCTGCCGGTACGCACGGGCCAGGTCCGGCAGCAGGATGCTCCACGAGACGACGTCGGTCACCAAGTGGTGGGCCACCAGGGCGAGTCGGACCGGAGCATCCGCCCCCATGTCGAACACCAGGACCTTGATCAGCGGCCCGGTGCCGATGTCCAGTCCGGCGTGCGCCTCGGCGAGGCGGCGGTCCATCTCGGCTTCCCGCGCCTCGGCTTCGGACTGGAAGAGGTTGTGCCAGGTGAACCAGTTCCCCGTCTCCCGCTCCACGACGTGCTGGCTCCACCGGCCTCCCGCGAGGGTGTACCTGGAGCGCAGCCCGTCGTGGTGTTCGAGCAGGGCTTCCACGGCCCGGTTCAGGCTGTCGGGGTCGGGCCGGTCGGTCAGCTCCACGTAGGCGGACATGGTGAAGCGGTTCACCGAGGCGGCCTTGCGGGTCTCGAAGAACCACCGCTGGATCGGGGTGAGCAGAACCTCGCCCGTCACCGGCCCCTCGGCCACCTCGTCCTCGGCCACCTCCGTGCCCAGCTCGGCCAGGCCCGCGACCGTCGGCGCCTTGAAGAGGTCCTTCGACGAGATGCCGAGACCCGCTTCCCTGGCCCGGGACACCACCTGGATGCTGAGGATCGAATCGCCGCCGAGCTCGAAGAAGTTGTGGTGTACGCCGATCCGCTCCAGGCCCAGTACCTCGGCCCAGACCCCGGCGAGCGTCTCCTCGCGCGGGGTGCGCGGTGCGACGTACTCCTGGCCGGTCGCCGCTTCCATGTCCGGCGCGGGCAGTGCCCTGCGGTCCACCTTGCCGTTCGCGGTCAGGGGGATCGCGTCGAGCGTGACCCAGGCCGCCGGGACCATGTAGTCGGGCAGCGACCGCCCGGCGAACTCCCGCAGCGCGTCGATGCCGAGTCCGTCCCCGAGGTCGTCCCCGGGGCCGTCCCCGGTGACGTACGCCACCAGGCGCTTCACGCCGGGCTGGTCCTCGCGCACCACGACGACGGCCTGGCCGACCTCGGGGTGGCTCTCCAGTACGCCCTCGATCTCGCCCGGTTCGATGCGCAGGCCACGGAGCTTGACCTGGTCGTCCGCACGGCCCACGAAGTCCAGCTGCCCGTCGGGCGCCCACCGGACGACGTCCCCGGTGCGGTACATCCGCTCCCCGGAGAACGGGGCGGCCACGAACCTGCTCGCGGTGAGCCCGGGACGGCCCAGGTAGCCGCGGGCCACGCCTTCCCCGGTCACGTACAGCTCACCGGGGACACCGACGGGCACCGGACGCAGCCACGCGTCCAGTACGAACACCCGCGTGCCGTAGTTCGGCCTGCCGATCGGCGGGACCGCCCCCGGCGCGAGGCGCTCGCTGATCGTCGCGGACACGGTGATCTCGGTGGGGCCGTACGCGTTGAACATCTCGCGGCCCGGCGCCCACCGGCTCACCAGCTCCGCCGAGCACGCCTCGCCGCCGACGACCAGCGTGCGCAGTGCGGACAGTTCGGCCTCGCCGGCGCTGGCCAGGGTCGCCGGGGGGATGATCGTGTGCGTGACGCCCTGCCGGGACATGACCTCGACCAGTTCGTCTCCCACGACGCGGCCCGCGGGCGGCAGTACGAGAGCTGCGCCGGAGCCCCAGGCCATGAGGATCTCCATGACGGAGGCGTCGAAGTTGGACGACGCCGCCTGGAGCACCCGCGAATCCGGCCGCAGCGTGAACCGGTCCACCTGGGTGGCCGCGAAGGCCGCCACACCTCGGTGGGTCACCCACACGCCCTTGGGCGTACCGGTCGAACCGGAGGTATAGATCAGGTACGCGCCCGCGTCCCGGGACAGCGGCCCCGGGAGTGCGCCGGACGGCGTCGGCCCGGTCCCGGGAGCGCCGTCCACCAGCACCGTGCGTACGGGGGTGCCTTCCAGCACATCGGCGTGCTCGGCGTCCGTCACCACGAGCCGCGCTCCCGAGTCGGCGAGCATGAACGCCCTCCGGTCGGCCGGGTAGTCGGGGTCGAGCGGCAGGTACACTCCGCCCGCCTTCAGGATCGCGAGCAGCCCGGTGAGCCACTCCACTCCTCGGGGCAGGCAGACGCCGACGACGACATCGGGCCCCACGCCGTGCGCGACGAGCCGCCGGGCCAGGGCGTTGGCGCGGTCGTCCAACTCGGCGTACGACCAGGTGGAATCGGCGGATACGATGGCGGGTGCCCCGGGCCGGAGAGCGACTTGCTTCTCGAAGATCGCGGACATCGAGAGCGACGAAGGATCGCCCTGGCCGACTTCGCCGTCCGTTTCGTTCCAGTCTTCGAGCACCTGGCGCCGCTCGGCCGCGGACAGCAGTTCCATGTCCCGGAGAGGGCGCCGGCCCTCGGTGGCGATGGCCTCCATCACCGTGACCAGGTGCGACGCCATCCGGCGGATCGTCGCCGCGTCGAACAGGTCGGTGTTGTAGACGATCTGGCCGTGCATCTCGCCCTCGACCTCACCGAAGTCCATCGTGAGGTCGAACTGCGCGGTCGCGGACCGCATCGCGTAGTCCTGCCACCGCAGGCCGCCCGGTGTCTGCGGTGCGTCCGAGAGGTTCTCGTAACTGATCACTGCCTGGACCAGCGGGCTGCGGCTGGGGTCCCGCTCGGTGACGACCGCGTCCACGACCCGGTCGAAGGGAACGTCCGCGTGGGCGAAGGCGTCCAGCACGGTCGCCCGTACAGAAGCCAGCAGCTCGGCGGCGGAGGCCCGCTCGTCGATCCGGGTCCGCAGGGCCAGCGTATTGACGAAGAACCCGACCACGTCTTCGAGTTCCGGACGCTCGCGGCCGGAGGTGACCGTGCCGACCACCGCGTCGGACTGTCCGCTGTAGCGCGACAGCAGCAGCTGCACCGCTGCTGTGAGCCCCATGAACAGCGTCGCGCCCTGTGCCTTGCAGGCGTCCGCGAGCCGGTCAAGCACCTCGGCCGGGATCACCACGTCCTCGGTGGCGCCCGCCGTGGTCCGCTCCGCCGGGCGCGGACGGTCGGTGGGCAGCTCCAGGACGGGCGCCTCCGCCAGCTGTTCGCGCCAGTAGCCGAGACCTTCGTCCAGTGCCTCGGACGTCAGCCGGTCGCGCTGCCATGCGGCGTAGTCGGCGTACTGGATGGGGAGTTCGGCCAGGGTCCCGCCCTCATACAGGGCGGCCAGCTCGCGGGTGATCAGGTTCATCGACCAGCCGTCGGTCACGATGTGGTGCATCGACAGCGCCAGAACGTGCGCGTCCGGGGCGACCCGCACCAGGCTCGGACGCAGCAGCGGACCGGTGCGGAGGTCAAAGACCTGGCCCATCAGCCCGGCCACCACATCGGCGACGGGCCGCCCGGCCGGGTCGATCACCGGCAGTTCGACGGGGGCCGGCGGGTGGATGACCTGGACGCCCTGGCCGTCGACCGTGTCGAAGGTGGTACGCAGCGACTCGTGCCGGGCCACCAGCGCGTCCAGCGCGCCGCGCAGGGCGTCGGTCCGGAGCTCGCCGCGCAGCAGGAGTGCCGCGCCCGAGTTGTACTCCGTACTGTCCGGCTCGAACTGCGTGGCGAACCATAGCCGTTGCTGTGCGTAGGACAGCGCCAGGTCGCCTCCGCGCCCGACCGGAACCACCGGCAGGTCGGTGTCCGACGTGGCCTTCACCAGTGCGGCGAGACCGGCGACCGTCGGCTCGTTGAACAGCTCGCGCACGGACGTCTCGAAGCCCGCCGCCCGCATCCGGGACACGGCGCGGATGCTGAGGATCGAGTCGCCGCCGATGTCGAAGAAGTTGTCGTACGCCCCGACACGCTCGACACCGAGCACCTCGGCCCACGCGGCGGCGACGGTCTCCTCCGCCGTGCTGCGCGGTGCGGTGTAGGCGGTCACCAGCCCGGTCATGTCCGGCACAGGAAGGGCTCGCCGGTCGACCTTGCCGCTCGAATTCAGCGGGAAGCCGGCCATCACGACCCATGCGGCCGGAACCATGTAGTCCGGCAGGGCGTCGGCGGCGAAGGCGCGCAGCTCGGCGGTCTCGATGCCGCTGTCCGCGCCGCTGCCCTGGATGTACGCCACCAGCCGCTTCACGCCCGGCTGGTCCTCGCGGGCCAGCACCACGGCCTGGGTGACCTCCGGGTGCCTGGACAGTACGTTCTCGATCTCGCCGAGCTCGATGCGGAAGCCGCGCACCTTCACCTGGTCGTCCCGGCGCCCGAGGAATTCGACCGTGCCGTCGCGCTGCCACCGCACCAGGTCACCGGTCCGGTACATCCGCGTACCGGTGAAGGGGCAGGCGACGAAGCGGCCGGCTGTCAGCGCGGGCTTGTCCACATAGCCGCGCGCCAGACCCGCGCCCTCGATGTACAGCTCACCCGCCACCCCCACCGGGACCGGCCGCAGCCACTGGTCGAGCACGAAGGCCCGCGCGTTCGTGACGGGCCGGCCGATGCGCGGCTGCTTGCTGCCGTCGGCCGTCCAGGTCAGGGAGTCGCAGGTGCACTCCGTCGGCCCGTACAGGTTGTAGGAGGCGACGTCGGTGTGTGCGCGCAGGGTCTCCCAGATCTGGCCGTCGACGGCCTCGCCGCCGAACACGACCACATCGGGTACGTGGACGTCGTTGTCCAGCAGGCCGTCGGCGATCATCTCCCGCAGGTAGGTGGGGGGTTCGTCGATGACGTTGATGCGGTGCTGTGTCAGGTAGTCGCGGAAGGCGCCCAGGTCGATGTGGGTCTCGTGGTCGATGGCGTGCAGCTGGTGTCCCGCGACCATCCACATGGTGGCGACACAGGACGCGTCGAAGGAGATGGACGCGGTCTGCGCCACCCGCATCTGACGCCCGCGCGACGTCGGCCCGAACATCGCCGCCTGGTGGTGGGCGAACAGGTTGGAGAAGGCTCCGTGCCTGATCAGCGTGCCCTTGGGGCGCCCTGTCGACCCGGAGGTGTAGATGACGTAGGCGAGGCTGTCGGGGCCGAGTCCGGTGTCCGGGGCGGTCACCGGCCACTGGGACGTCGGCGCCCGGTCGACGTACAGCAGTGTGCCGTCGTACGAGTCGAACCGGTCGGCCAGGTGCCCCTGCGTCAGCACGATCGCCGTGCGCGAGTCGTCCAGCATGTGTTGTACGCGCTCGGCGGGATGTGCGGGGTCGATCGGCATGCAGGCGCCGCCGGCCTTGAGGATGCCCAGGATGGCGACCATCACGTCCAGGCCCCGGTCGGCGCAGATCCCGACGATGCTGTCCTGCCCGACTCCTTGGGAGCGGAGGCTGTGGGCCAGCTGGTTGGCCTCCATGTCCAGGCGGGCGAAGGTCAGCCGCTCGTCGCCGTGTACGAGCGCGATCGCGTCCGGGGTGCTCGCCGCCTGGGCGGCGAAAAGGTCGGTGAGGAGGTCGGCCGGGACGTCACGGGCGGTGTCGTTCCAGCCGTGCGTGAGCCGGTGTTCTTCCTCGGCGGTGAGCATCCGGACCGCCGACAGGGCGGTGTCCGGGTCGGAGATCCCGGCCATCTCGGCCAGGACGGTCCGCAGGTGGGTGGCGAGCTGCTGGATGGTGACCGCGTCGAAGAGGTCGGTGTTGTAGTTGATCAGCCCCGACAGCTCACCGCCCCGCTCGCTGAAGTCGACCGCCAGCTCGAACTGCGCGGTGTCGACCTCGAACGGGTAGTCCTGCCACGTCAGTCCCTCACCGTCGGCGGCTTCGGGCGTGTTCTCCATGCTGACCAGGGCCTGCACCAGCGGGCTGCGGCTCGGGTCCCGCTCGGTGACGACCGCGTCCACGACCCGGTCGAAGGGGATCTCGTCGTGGGCGAAGGCGCCCAGGACCGTCTCCCGTACGTCGCCGAGCAGCTCGGCGACACTGCTCCGCTCGTCGATGCGGGTACGCAGCGCCACCGTATTGACGAAGAATCCGACCAGGTCTTCCAGCTCCGTGCGGTCGCGGCCCGAGGTGACCGTGCCGACGACGACGTCCGGCTGGCCGCTGTAGCGCGAAAGCACCAGCTGCACGGCGGCGACCAGGCCCATGAACAGCGTGGCGCCCTGCGCCTTGCAGGTGTCCGCGAAGCGCGCCAGCACGTCCGCGGGTATCAGCAGCTCCTCGGTGTCACCGGCCCAGGTCCGCTCGGCGGGACGGGGCCGGTCGGTCGGCAGTTCGAGCACGGGGGCGCCGGCCAGCCGGTCGCGCCAGTACGCCAGGCCGTCCTCCATCGCCTCCGGCGACAGCCGGTCCCGCTGCCACACTGCGTAGTCGGCGTACTGGACCGACAGCTCGGGCAGATCGGCTCCCCTGTACAGCGAGGAGAGTTCGCGCATGATGACGCCCATCGACCACCCGTCGGTGACAATGTGGTGCATCGACAGGACGAGCACGTGCTCGTCGTCCGTGACGCGGAGCAGCGTGGGGCGCAGCAGCGGCCCCTCGCTCAGATCGAACACGCGGCCCAGTTCGGCGCGTACTCGCCCGGGGAGCCCGGCGGCGTCGCAGTCGACGACCGGCAGCGCGACCGGTGACGCGGGGTGGATGACCTGGGCGGCTTCGCCGTCGACGGATTCAAAGGTCGTACGCAGCGACTCGTGCCGCGCCACCAGCGTGTCCAGTGCGCTCCGGAGCGCGTCGACGCGCAGCTCGCCCCGGAGCAGCAGGGCGCCGCCGGAGTTGTATTCGTTGCTCTCCGGTTCGAGCTCCGCCGCGAACCACAGCCGCCGTTGCGCGAACGACAGCGGCAGGTCCCCGTCGCGGCCGACGGGCACCACCGGGGCCGTGCGGTCGACGGTGGCCTCGATCCGCCCGGCGAGACGCGCGACGGTCGGGTGGTCGAAGACGGTACGTACCGACAGCTCGTATCCCGCGCGGCGCAGCCGGGACACGGCCTGGATGCTCAGCAGCGACTCGCCGCCCAGCTCGAAGAAGTTGTCGTACGCGCCGACCCGCTCCACCGCGAGTACCTCGGCGAAGACTTCGGCGACGGTCCGCTCGGCGGCCGTCGCGGGGGCGACGTACTCCTGGACCAGCGCCGACATGTCCGGTGCGCGCAGCGCCCTGCGGTCCACCTTGCCGTTCGCGGTCAGGGGGAACGCGTCGAGGCGGACGCACACCGCCGGGACCATGTACTCCGGCAGCGAGGCGGCCACGAATTCCCGCAGTGCGGCGGGGGTCACGTCGCCGGCGACGACGTAGCCGACGAGCCGCTTGAGTCCCGGCTGGTCCTCACGTACGACGGCGATGGCCTGCGTCACCTCGGGGTGGCGGGCCAACGCGGCCTCGACCTCCCCGAGTTCGATGCGGAAACCGCGCAGCTTGACCTGGTCGTCCACGCGGCCGAGGAACTCCAGCTGGCCGTCGGGCAGGCGGCGCACCATGTCTCCGGTCCGGTACATCCGGTCCCGGGTGAAGGGGTTCGCCACGAACCGCTCGGCCGTGAGACCGGGGCGTCCCGCGTAGCCACGGGCGACGCCGGAACCGGCGATGTACAGCTCACCGGCGACGCCGGGCGGCACCGGACGCAGCCAGCCGTCCAGGACGAAGGTCTGCGTGCTCTCGATGGCCCGGCCGATGGGGGGCGCGGTCGCGGTCACCGCGAGCGGCTCGCTGATCGTGGCCGCCACGGTGGTCTCGGTCGGCCCGTAGGCGTTGACGAGCGTACGGCCGCCCGCCCACCTGGCGGGTACCTCGGCGGGCATCGCCTCGCCGCCGGAGACCAGGGCGCGCAGCTCGGGCAGCTCCACTTCGGGCAGCGTCGACAGGGCCGCGAGCGGCAGCATGGCGTGGGTGATGTGCTGCGCCTTCAGTACCTGGGCCAGCTGGTCGCCGACGGTCTGCTCGGGGCCTGCGAGGACCAGGGTGGCGCCGGAGTACCAGGCGTTGACGAGGTCGCCGACCGCCACGTCGAAGCCGACGGACACGCTCTGGAGGACGCGGGAGTTCTCGTCGAGTCCCAGCGCCCGCTGGTGGGCCGATCCCAGGGCTTCCAGGCCGCGGTGGGGCACGAGGACGCCCTTGGGGGTGCCGGTCGAGCCGGAGGTGTAGATCATGTACGCGGCTGCGTCGGGGGACGCGGTCCGGCTGGGCGGAGCGTCGGCCCGCAGGCTCAGGTCGCTGATGTCCTGCGCGGGCAGGCCCTGTGCGGTCTCGGTGTTCGCCAGGACGAGGCTCGCGCCCGAGTTGTCGATCATGAAGGTCAGCCGGTCGACGGGGTGGCTCGGGTCGAGCGGCAGGTACACGCCCTGCGCCTTCATGACCGCGAGCAGCGTGACCAGCCAGTCCACCCCGCGCGGCAGGCATACGCCCACCACGACCTCGGGGCCCACGCCGTGCTCGACGAGCCGGTGCGCCAGGCCGTTGGCCCGCCGGTCCACTTCTCCGTACGAGAGCTCGACGCCTTCCGACACGACCGCGATCGCGCCGGGGCGGCGTACCACCTGGGCCTCGAACAAGCCGGGCATGCTCAGCGTCGAAGCCGTGTCGTTCCCGCTCCAGTCCCGGGTGATCCCGGTGCGCTCGTCGTCGGTCAGAAGCGGGATCTGTGCCAGGAGGTCCTGCGTGAGCATCGACCGCAGCAGCTCCGCGAGGCGGCCGGCGATGTCGCGCGCGGTGCTGTCCTCGAAGAGCGCCGGGTCGTAGGCCATGCGCAGGGAGACGCCGGGGTCGTTGCCTCCGACGAGCTGGCGGCCGGTGAAGGCGGTCAGCGACAGCGGGTAGTTGCCGCCCTCCTCCTTCGCCCGGGTGTCGGTGATGGTGAGCCCGTGGCGGGCGGCGAGGTCGTCGTCGACGGGGTAGTTCTCGAAGACCAGCAGGCTCTCGAACAGGGCGGTTCCGGCCGGGAGGTCGGCGAGCGCGGTGAGCTGCGGCAGCGACAGGTACTCGTACGCGCGCGACTCCCACTGCTCGGACTGGAGGTCCTGGAGCCACTGCACGACGGGCGTCGACGGCTGGAGACGGGTGCGCACCGGCACGGTGTTGATGAACAGGCCGAGCACCGATTCGGCGTCCAGCAGGTCCGCCGGGCGGCCGGAGGTGGTGGCGCCGAAGACGACGTCGCTCTGCCCCGAGTACGCCGACAGCAGCAGCGCCCACGCGCCCTGCACGACCGCGTTCACCGTGAGCCGGTGGCGTCGCGCGAAGTCGCCCACGTCGGTCGGCAGTGACCCGGGGAGCTCCACGTCCAGGTGCCGCATCGGCCGGGGTTCGCGACGGGGCGATGCGTCGACGGGGAGGGCGACGGGCGTGTCGAAACCGGAGAGTACGGAACGCCAGTACGCCAGGCCCGCTTCGGTGTCCTGGGAGGCCAGCCATTCGAGGTAGTCGCGGTAAGGGCGGCGTACGCCCGGACGGCCACCGGCGTACCGGGTGAAGACGTCCTCCAGCAGCTGCGGCGTGCTCCAGCCGTCGAGCAGCAGGTGGTGGAAGGTCCACACGACCTGAACGCGACCGCCGCCCAGGCCGGCCAGCGACACCCTCAGCAGAGGCGCCGTGTCGAGCCGGATTCCGCCGTGGTCCGCGCGCCGCAGATCCTCCAGGCGCTCCGCGCGCCGGGCGTCGGTCAGGGCGGTCCAGTCCTCGATGTGCAAGGGCACGTCGACCTGCTGGTGCACCAGCGCGACCGGCTCGTCGACCTGCTCCCACACCACCGACATGCGCAGGGCGTCGGATGCGTTCACCGCCTCGCGCCAGGCATCGGCCAGCCGCTCCAGGTCGTCCGCGCCTTCCAGAACGAACGACATCTGCTGTACGTACGCCTCGCCGGAGGAGTCCTCCAGGGAGTGGAACAGCATGCCCTGCTGCATCGGCGAGAGCGGATACACGTCCGCGACACCCTCGCCCGTACCGACCACACGGTCGACGGTCGCCCGGTCCCAGTCGACCAGCGGGAAGTCGGAGGGCGTACGGCCGCCCACACCGGGCATGAGGCAGTACCGCACGGCCTCCTTCAGGGCGTCGCGGTAGCGGGTGGCAATTCCGCGGATTTCCGCGGTCGCGTGCACCGCCGTCGAATAGTGCACATCGACGTGCAGTTGGCCGTCCTGAACGCGGCTCACCACATCCAGTACGTGGGGGCGTTCTTCGGCGGGGCCGTGATCTCCGGTCACCGGAAGCATTCCGGTGAATACGTCCGGATAGCCGCCCGCGTCGTAGCGGCCGAGATAGTTGAAGCTCACCTGCGCCGGATCGACCAGATCCGCACGGCCGAGATAACGCAGCGCCCCGAAACCAATACCCCGGTCGGGAATTGACCGCAGATTCTCCTTCGTCGTGCTGATCAATTCGCCCCAGCCGGCGCCGCCGCCCGATTCGAGGGCAACCGGATAGATGGAGGTGAACCAGCCCACGGTCCGGGACACGTCCGCGCCCAGTACGGCCTCTTCGCGGCCGTGCCCCTCGACGTCCACCCACACCCGGTCGCGGCCGGACCACTCGCCGAGCACCCGGCCCAGTACCGCGAGCAGCACGTCATTGACCTGCGTCCGGAATACGCCCGGCACCTGCTGGAGCAGCGCTTCCGTGTCCTCGCGCGGCAGCATCACCGACACCACATCGGCGGAGCCCACGGTGTTCAGCCCGTCCGGCACCTCGCACAGCGGCTCGGCGTCCTGGACGACCGATGCCCAGTACGGGGCCTGATCGGCGAAGCCGCCGCCCTCGACGAACTCCGCCAGCCGCGCCGTCCACGCGGGGAACGGCAGGGACACGGGGTCGAGCGACACCTCACCACCGGCCGTCAACTGCCGGTAGGCCACGGCGAGGTCTTCGAGCAGGATCCGCCAGGACACCCCGTCCACCACCATGTGGTGGACGGCCATCAGGAGCCGCACGCGGCCGTCGGTCTCGTCCTCGGAGATCACGCACCGCACCAGCGGCCCGCCCTCCAGACGGAACCCTTCCTGTACGCCCTCGAACCGGCCCGTCACCCGCTCGACGCTCACTTCGCCCGGCGCACCGGCGAACTGCCGCCATCCGTCGGCGCCGCGCTCGAACCGCACCCACGGACCCTCGTGGTGCGCGAACACCGCCGACACCGCGGCCGCGAGTACGTCCGCGTCCACGTCCGGCGCCATCTCGACGCACATCGACATGCCGAAGTGATCGGGCTCGACCGTGTGCGTCTGTACGAACCACTCCTGCACCGGTGACAGGACGACCGGGCCTTCCACCGTTCCCGCATCGGCGCCCGCAGTGTCCGCGGCCTCTTCACGGGCGACCGCTGCCACGCCGGCGACCGTCTGCCGCACCAGCACATCCTGCGGCGACACGACCAGCCCGGCCCGCCTCAGCCGCGACACGACCTGAATGCTCAGGATCGAGTCGCCGCCCAGCTCGAAGAAGTTGTCGTGCACGCCGACCTGTTCCACGGCGAGCACATCGGCCCACACCTCGGCCACGAGCCGCTCGACCCGTGTCCTGGGCGCCACCATCTCGGTGTCGCGCTGGGACAGGTCCGGCTCCGGAAGTGCTCGCCGGTCGACCTTGCCGTTCGCGGTCAGCGGCAGAGTGCCCAGCACCACGAAGGCCGCCGGAATCATGTAGTCCGGCAGAGACTTGCCCACGAATTCGCGCAGCCCGGCATGGTCCACACCCGACCCCACGACGTAACCCACAAGCCGCTTCACCCCGGGACGTACCTCGCGCACCGAGACCACTGCCTGCGTGACGTCCGGGTGGGCCGCCAGAGCCGACTCGATCTCACCGACCTCGATACGGAAGCCACGGACCTTCACCTGGTTGTCCGCACGCCCCACGAACTCCAGCCGCCCGCCCGGCAGCCAGCGCACCACGTCCCCGGTGCGGTACATCCGCTCGCCGGAGAAGGGGCCGGCCACGAACCGGCTCGCGGTCATCCCGGGGTGCCCGGCGTACCCACGCGTCACGCCTTCACCGGCGACGTACAGCTCACCCGCGACGCCGACCGGCACCGGGCGCAGCCAGGAGTCCAGCACGTAGGCGCGGGTCCGCCCGATCGGTGAACCGATCGGCACCGTCGCCCCGAGCGACTCGGCGTCGACGGTGTGCACGGCGGCGAAGATCGTCGTCTCCGTCGGCCCGTAGCCGTTGACCAGCCAGACACCGGGCAGCTGCTCGACCACGGTCCGGCAGTGCTGCGGCGCCAGTGCGTCGCCGCCCGCCATGAGCAGCCGCAGCCCGGAAAGCATCTGCACGTCGGTGTCGACGATCTCGTGGAACAGTCCCGCTGTCAGCCACACCACCGTCACGCCGTGCGCGCGCAGGAGGGAGCCGAGCTCCTCGACCGACAGCACTCGGGCCGTCGAGACCACCAGCGTCGCCCCGTTGGCGAAGGCGCTCCAGATCTCCAGCGCGCTGGCGTCGAACGACAGCGTCGCGAACTGCCCGACCACATCGTCCGCCGTGCACCCGAGCCGCGCGTCCCGCGCCACCCGCAGCACCCCGGCGTGGGGCAGCACGATGCCCTTGGGGCGGCCTGTGGAACCCGAGGTGTAGAAGACGTACGCGGCGCTCTGCGGCAGAAGGGACACCGGGGGCGCGCTGTCCGCACCCTCAGTGTTTGCAAGGCTCTCGGGGTTCTCAAGGTCTTCGAGGAGTACGACCGGTACGCCCGCGTCCGGCACCGTCCCGACCGTCGACGGCGAGGCCAGCAGCAGCTCGATGCCGGAGTCGTTCATCATGAACGACAGCCGTTCGGGCGGGTAGTTGGTGTCCAGCGGCACATACACGCCACCCGCCTTGAACACGGCGAGCAGCGACACGATCGGGTCCATGCCCCGGGGCAGGCACACCCCGACCCGGACCTCGGGCCCCACTCCCCGATCGCGCAGCGCGTGTGCGAGGCGGTTCGCCCGTACGTCCAGCTCGCCGTACGTCACCCGCTCTTCGCCGCACACCAGCGCGACAGCGTCCGGTGTACGCGCCACCTGCTCGGCGAACACGTCGGTGAGCACCGCACCGGCGGGCCCGGAGTTGCCCTCGGACCAGTCGCCCAGCACCAGGGCGCGCTCGGGCTCCGAGAGCCTCGGCATCTGTGACAGCGGCCGGTCCGGGCGTTCGGCCATGACTGCGAGGACGGTCAGCAGATGGTCGGCCATCCGCCGGATCGTGGCGGCGTCGAACAGGTCGGTGTTGTAGTTCAGCGACATCCGCATGCCCTGGGGGTTCTCCCAGAACTCCAGCGTCAGCTCGAACTGCGCGTCCTGGCGCGGCAGGTCCGAGGCCGCGACCCGCAGGCCCGTGGCGTCGGCGTCGTTCTGCCACGGCATCGTCTGCAGCACCATCATGGCCTGGACCAGCGGCGTACGAGCGGGGTCCCGCTCGGTGACCACCGCGTCGACCACCCGGTCGAAGGGCACCTCGGCGTGCGCGAAGGCGTCCAGCACGGTCTCGCGCACCGAGCCCAGCAGTTCGGCGCCGGTCGCTGCCTCGTCGATCCGGGTCCGCAGCGCCAGCGTATTGACGAAGAAGCCCAGCACATCTTCGAGTTCTGCCCGGTCACGACCGGTGGTGGCGGTGCCCAGGACCACGTCGGTCTGGCCGCTGTACCGGGACAGCATCAGCTGCACGGCGGCCGTCAGCCCCATGAACAGGGTCGCGCCGTGGGCCTTGCAGACCTCGGTCAGCCGGTCGAGCAGGTCCGGGGAGATGTCGAAGTCGCAGGTGCTGCCGGCCCGGGTGCGCACGGCGGGACGCGGCCGGTCGGTGGGCAGGTCCAGGACGGGGGCGCCCGCCAGCTGGTCGCGCCAGTACCCCAGGGCGTCGTCGAGCGCCTGGGGGGTCATCGTTTCCCGCTGCCAGACCGCGTAGTCCGCGTACTGGACCGGAAGGGCGGGCAACGTCTCGCCCGCGTACAGCGCTTCCAGTTCGCGCGCGACGACGTTCACCGACCAGCCGTCGGTGACGATGTGGTGCATCGACAGGACGAGCACGTGCTCGTCGGGAGCCATCCGGAGCAGGGTGGGGCGCATCAGCGGGCCGGTGCGCAGGTCGAAGACTGTTTCGAGCTCGGCCCGCATGAAGTCGGCCACTTGGCCGGACGGGCAGTCGATCAGCGGGAGTTCGACCGGGGCGGCCGGGTGGACGATCTGTACGCCCTGGCCGTCGACGGTGTCGAAGGTCGTACGCAGCGACTCGTGCCGCGCCACCAGGGTGTTCAAGGCGTCCTGCAACGCCTGGACCTGCAACGGGCCGCGCAGCCACACCGCACCACCCGTGTTGTACTCCGTACCGCTCGGGTCGATCTGCGCCGCGAACCACATCCGCTGCTGGGCATACGACAGGGGCAGCACCTCGCCCCGGGCCACCGGCACCAGCGGCGCCTCGACGGCCGCACTGCCCAGCTCGGCAGCCGCCAGGCTTTCGACCGTCGGGTGATCGAAGAGCGTCCGTACCGGGATCTCCAGGCCCGCCCGGCGCAGCCGGGACACCGCCTGAATGGCCAGGATCGAGTCACCACCCAGCCGGAAGAAACCGTCGTGCACGCCGATCCGCTCCGCACCCAGAACCTCGGCGAACACCTCAGCAATGGCCTGCTCCCGCGCAGTGCGCGGCGCGACGTACTCCTCCCCCAGAACCGAAAGATCCGGCTCCGGAAGCGCCTTACGATCCACCTTCCCATTCGCCGTCAACGGAAGAGAATCAAGCACCACACACACCGCCGGAACCATGTACTCCGGCAGCCCCGCCGCCACAAACTCCCGCAGCCCCGCCGGGTCCACATCCGTACCGGCATCCGCATCCGTACCGGCATCCGCATCAGCCACGACGTACGCAACCAGCTGCTTCACACCGCGCCGGTCCGCCCGTACCACCGCCACCGCCTGCGCGACCGCCGGGTGGCCCGTCAGGGCCGCCTCGACCTCACCCAACTCAATGCGGAAACCACGCACCTTGACCTGGTTGTCCGCACGGCCGACAAAGTCGAGCACTCCCTCGGGCAGCCACCGCACCACGTCCCCGGTGCGGTACATCCGCTCGCCCGCGCCGCCGAACGGAGACGCGACGAAGCGCTCCGCCGTGAGTTCCGGCCGCCAGGCGTATCCGTGGGCGAGGCCGGTGCCCGAGATGTAGAGCTCGCCAGGAGTGCCGACGGGCACGGGCCGCAGCCAGGCGTCCAGTACGTACAGCCGCGTGTCCGGTGCCGGGCCGCCCAGCCGCACCGGGCTCTCGGCCGAGTGCGAACCGTTGAGGACATGGGTGGAGGCGGTGATCGACGTTTCCGTCGGCCCGTACGCGTTCACCAGACGCACGCCGGGGACTTCGTCCAGCACCTTCTGGCAGTGGCGCGGCGACAGTACGTCGCCACCCGACATCAGCATCCGTACGCCCGCGAGTATCTGCACGTCGGCGTCGACGACCTCGTGGAACAGTCCGGCCGTCAGCCACAGCGCCGTCACACCGTGGGTACGCAGCAACGCACCCAGCTCCTCCACCGACAGCATCCGCTCCGGCGAAATCGCCAGCGTGCCGCCGTTGAGCAGCGCGCTCCACATCTCCAGCGCACCCGCGTCGAACGACAGCGTGCTCAACTGCGACACCACGTCGGCAGAGGTGAGAGCGAAGCGAGGGTCGCGGACGACGCGCAGGAAGCCTTCGTGCGGCAGCACCGTCCCCTTGGGACGGCCCGTCGAACCCGAGGTGTAGAAGATGTACGCCGCGCTCTTCGGCAGCACCCCGGCCTCGGGCGCAGACTCCGGCCGGCCGGACATCTCCTCGGCGACTTCGTCCAGCAGCAGCACAGGGGTGTCCGGGAGCGCGGACACCGTGGAGGAGTCGGCCAGTACCACCGCTACACGCGAGTCGGCGACCATGAATTCCAGCCGGTCCGCGGGGTATTCCGGATCCAGCGGTACCGCCGTACCGCCCGACTTCAGAACCGCCAGCAGCGCGACAACCGGCTCAATACCGCGCGGCAGGCACACCCCGACCGGAACCCCCGGGCCGACCCCACGGTCCCGCAGCACATGCGCCAACTGGTTCGCCCGTACGTCCAACTCCCCGTACGTAAGGCTCTCTTCGCCACAGACCAGGGCCACCGCCTCCGGCGCCCGCACCACCTGCTCCGCGAAAACCCCCGGAAGCGTCACACCGCCGAAGCCGCCGATCCCCGAAGCCCACTCCCCCAGCATCAGCCCCCGCTCGGCGGCGGACACCGACGGCAGCTCGGCCAGCGGCAGTTCCGTATCCCGCGCGACCAGGTCGGCCGTCCTCCGCAACTCGCCCGCCATCGCCTCCGGCAGTGGGCCGAACGCGTCGGATCCGCACGCCAGCCGCACCTGCCGCCCGTCCACCAGAAGGTCGAACGCCGTAGGCTCCAGGCCCTCCGGCGCCGCGCCGTCAACCGCCCCGAAGACAACCTGCCCGTCGAACAACGACGCCTCGGCAGGCACCCCCGCCAGCTCCCGCAGTGCATCGACCGGCAGCGCCTCCTGCCGCTCGGAGGCAGCCATCTGCTCCCCGAGCCGCCGCAGCCACGCGCCCACCGGCTCGCCGGGAAGCAGCAGCGCCCGCACCGGACGCACCACTCCCGCACCATCGGCCACGCCGACCAGCAGATCGCGCCGCCCCCGCACATGCGAAAGCGTCAGGCACCACAGCCCGGCAGCGGCCACCTCGAACGGAACCCCGGCCCGCTCCGCGACCTCGGCAAGCGCGGGCACCTCACCATCCACGACCGGCCCGTCCGCCCGGTCCTCCCGTACCGCCCCCGCGCCCTCGAATCCGGACAGGATCTCTTCCCAGTACGCCACCACAGCAGCCTCATACATCCCAGACACGTAAGTCACTCCCCCATACTGAGAATTCGAACCCATGCAGATCGCGGATCACAGATCACCTATGACAGATCACCGAGAGGGCGCAAAAGGAATTGACGAAATAGACCCGTGGACTCATCGGGAATCGGATGGATTCCGTCACCAATTCCGCCCAGGGACCAGGACGATCGCCCCTCAAGGCTAGCCAGCGGCCGATGGCGCCCACAACGAACTAAAGCCCCAGATAAAATCGCCAGGTGAAAAGGCGAACCTCATTCCGGCTCAGCTTCCGTCGATGATCTCGCTCAGTGCGGAGACGAAGTCCTCGGCGAGCGCGGTGACCGTCTCGGGGCGGTACGTGTCCGTCGCGTACATGAACTGGACCACGAGCCTGCCCGAGGAGACGATCGCCACGATGTCCAGCAGGTGGTGACGCTCCTCGGTGGCCGGGGCCGCCGACGCGGCGTACGGGACCGGCGGGCCGTAGAAGCCCTGGGTGCTGTCCGCCGCGTCGTACTGGCCCAGGTAGTTGAAGCTGACCTGCGGTTCGGGCCCTTCCGCAATCGCACCCTTGACGTAGCGCAAAAGGCCGTATCCGATACCGCGCTGCGGGACGGCCCGCAGCTGTCGCTTCACCGTATTGATCTGCGGGCGCCATTCCCACGTGGCCGGCGCCGCGAGCCGCACCGGGAACTGCGTGGTGAACCAGCCGACCGTGCGTGACACGTCGACTCCGTCGATGATTTCCTCCCGTCCGTGGCCTTCCAGGTTCACCAGGACTTCGGGCTGTCCGGACCAGTCGGTGAGCGTCCGGCCGAGGGCGGAGAGCAGTACGTCGTTGATCTGTGTCCGGTAGCGACCGGGTACCTCCTGGAGGAGCAATCTGGTGGCGGCTTCGTCGAGTTCGGCACTGGCGACCGCACGGAACCGGTCCAGGTTGGCGCCGTCGAGGTCGACGGGCAGGGCGGACCCTTCCGCCGGGGCGCCCGAGGTGACCTCGTTCCAGTACGCGATCTCCTCGTCCAGCGCGCCCGCTTCCGTGTGGGCGGCCAGCGCCCGGGACCAGGACTGGAAGGACGTCGTCTTGGCGCCGAGGTCGACGGTCCTGCCGCGCCGCGCCTGTTCGTAGGCGGTCGCGAGGTCGGAGAGCAGGATGCGCCAGGACACGCCGTCGACCACCAAGTGATGGATGGCGACGAAGAGTTGAGGTGCCCGGTCGTCGGACTCGAACAGGACGACCTTGATCATCGGACCGTCCACCGGACTGAGCCCCGTCTGCGCCTCGGCCACGGCCCGCGCGACCACGGCTTCGCGGTCCGCCGCACCCGACAGGTCGTGCCAGGTGAGCACGTCCAAGGACTCCTCGCCCCGGATGTACTGCCGCCAGCCGCCCTCCTCCGGTACGTACCGCATCCGCAGGGCGTCGTGCTGCCGCAGCAGCGCCGCGACCGCCGCTTCGAGTGCCGCCCGGTCGACGTCCGCGAAGCCCAGCTCGACGAACGTCGCCATGATGAGGTTCTCGGGCGCGGTGAAGCTGTCGAAGAACCAGCGCTGGATTGGGGTGAGCGGTACGTCGCCCGTCACCGGCTGCTGCACCTCGGTCCCGGACTCCTCCTCGGTGACCAGCTCGGCCAGCCCGGCGATGGTCGGGGCCTTGAACAGGTTCTTCGGAGAGATCCGAAGGCCCGCCTCCCTGGCCCGTGACACCACCTGGATGCTGAGGATCGAATCCCCGCCCAGCTCGAAGAAGTTGTCGTGTACGCCGACCCGTTCCAGGCCCAGCACCTCGGCCCACACCCCGGCGAGCGCCCGCTCGCGCGGCGTGCCCGGTGCCACGTACTCCTGGCCGGCCGCCGCCTCCATGTCCGGTTCGGGCAGTGCCTTGCGGTCCACCTTCCCGTTCGCGTTCAGCGGGAGAGCGTCCAGCACCACGAAGGCGGTCGGCATCATGTAGTCCGGCAGCGACGCGCGGACGTACTCCCGCAGCCCGGCCTGGTCCACACCGGTGCCGGCCGCGTAGGCGACCAGCCGCTTCACCCCGGGGCGTATCTCCCGTACGGCGACCACGGCCTGCGCGACGTCCGGATGGCTCGCCAGGGCGATCTCGATCTCGCCCAGCTCGATACGGAAACCGCGGATCTTGACCTGGTTGTCCGCGCGGCCCACGAAGTCCAGCTGCCCGTCGGGCAGCCATCGGACCACGTCGCCCGAGCGGTACATCCGCTCCCCCGTGAAGGGGCAGGCCACGTACCGGCTCGCGGTCAGTCCGGGGTGTCCCGCATAGCCTCGGGTCACGCCCTCACCGGCCAGATACAGCTCGCCCGCGACGCCCACCGGCACCGGGCGCAGCCAGGAGTCCAGCACATAGGCGCGGGTCCGCCCGATGGGACGGCCGATCGGCATGGTCGGCCCCACGGTGTCGCCCTCGACGAGGTGCACCGTCGCGAAGATGCTGGTCTCCGTCGGACCGTACGCCGCGACCAACTGCACGTCGGGGGCCTGCTCCACCACCTTCTGGAAGTGCCGGGGCGACAGCACGTCACCGCCGGTCATCACCATGCGCAGGCCCGAGAGCATCCGTACGTCGGCGTCGACCACCTCGTGGAAGAGGCCGGTGGTCACCCACAGCACGGTCACGCCGTGGGCCCGTACCAGCGCACCCATCTCCTCCACGGACAGCACGCGCGCGGTGGACACCGCGAGCGTGGCGCCGTTGGCGAAGGCGCTCCAGATCTCCAGGGCGCTGGCGTCGAACGACAGCGTGGCGGTCTGGCTGATCACATCGTCCGAGGTGAACGCGAGCCGCGCGTCCCTCGCCACTCGCAGCACACCGGCGTGCGGCACGACGATGCCCTTCGGGCGGCCCGTCGACCCCGAGGTGTAGAAGACGTACGCCGCGTTCTGGGGCACCAGTGACACCGCGGGCGGGCCCTGACGGCCGGAGGTGTCGTCTGCCTCGCTCACGAGGTCCTCGATGAGGACGACCGGCACGCCGGCGTCCGGCACGGCATCCACCGCCGAGGCCGTGGTGAGCAGCAGCTCGATGCCCGAGTCGGCCGCCATGAACGACAGGCGCTCGGCCGGGTATTCGGGGTCGAGCGGCACATACACACCACCGGCCTTGAACACCGCGAGCAGCACCACGATCGGCTCGACGCCGCGCGGCAGACACACCCCGACCCGTACCTCCGAACCCACACCGTGGTCCCGCAGGCTGTGCGCGAGGCGGTTCGCCCGTGCGTCCAGACCGGCGTACGTCAGACGGTCCTCGCCGCACGCCAGCGCGACAGACTCCGGGGCGCGCGCCACCTGCTCGGCGAACACCTCGGTGAGCACCGCACCGGCGGGCCCGGCGTCACCCTCGGCCCACTCGCCCAGCACCCGGTCGCGCTCCGGCGCCGAAAGCCGCGGCATCTGCGACAGCGGCCGCTCGGCGCCGTCGGCGAGGGCCTCCAGCACGATCAGCAGGTGGCCGGCCATCCGCCGGATGGTGCTCGCGTCGAACAGGTCGGTGTTGTAGACGATGTAGCCGCGCATCTCGCCCTCGACCTCACCGAAGTCCATCGTGAGGTCGAACTGCGCCGTCGTGGACCGCATGGCGTAGTCCTGCCAGCGCAGACCGGCCCGCGCCGTCTCCGGGGCGCCCGAGAGATTCTCGTAGCTGACCGCTGCCTGGACCAGCGGGCTGCGGCTCGGGTCACGCTCGGTGACGACCGCGTCCACGACCCGGTCGAAGGGCACGTCCGCGTGGGCGAAGGCGTCGAGGACGGTGCCCCGCACCGCGCCCAGCAGTTCGGCGCCGGTGGCGGCCTCGTCGATCCGGGTGTGCAGCGCCAGCGTGTTGACGAAGAACCCGACGACGTCCTCCAGCTCGTCGCGCTCACGGCCCGAGGTGACGGTGGCGACGACGACGTCCGACTGGCCGCTGTAGCGCGACAGCAGCAGCTGCACCGCTGCGGTGAGCCCCATGAACAGCGTCGCGCCCTGCGCCCGGCACATGTCGGCCAGCCGCTCCAGCACGTCGGCCGGGATCACCACATGCTCACTGGCACCGGCCGTGGTCCGCTCGGCGGGACGCGGACGGTCGGTGGGCAGCTCCAGTACGGGGGCGTCCGCCAGCTGCTCGCGCCAGTAGCCGAGTCCGCTCTCCAGTACGCCGGGCGTCAGGCGGTCGCGCTGCCATGCGGCGTAGTCGGCGTACTGGACGGGGAGTCCGGCCAGGGCCTCACCCTCATACAGCGCGCTCAGCTCGCGCTGGATCACACCGAGCGACCAGCCGTCGGTGATGATGTGGTGCATCGCCAGCACGAGGACGTGCTCGTCGGGGGCCACCCGGAGCAGGGTCGGCCGCAGCAGCGGTCCGGTGCGCAGGTCGTACACGTCCATGAGGAGGGTGTGCACGGCGTCATCCAGACCGGCGGGGTCGCAGTCGACCACCGGCAGGTCGACCGGGGCGGGCGGGTGGATGACCTGCACGCCCTGGCCGTCGACCGTGTCGAAGGTGGTACGCAGCGACTCGTGCCGGGCCACCAGCGCGTCGAGCGCGCTGCGGAGCGCGTCGGTCCGCAGCTCGCCGCGCAGCCACACCACACGGCCCGAGTTGTACTCGGTGCTCTCCGGCGCGTGCTCGGCGGCGAACCACATGCGCCGCTGGGCGGAGGAGAGCGGCATGGCGGCCTCGCGCGGCGCGAGCGGAATGCCCGCGCCGCTGCCTCCGCTGCTTCCGCCTCCGCCGAGAACTCGCGGGCTCAGGCCGGCGACGGTCGGGTGGTCGAAGATCTCCCGCACGGACACCTCAAGACCTGCCCGGCGCAGCCGGGACACGACCTGGATGCTGACGATCGAGTCGCCGCCCAGCTGGAAGAAGTTGTCGTGTACGCCGACGCGTTCCAGGCCGAGCACCGCGCCGAACGCGTCGGCGATCATCTGCTCCTGCGGGGTGCGAGGAGCGACGTACGTCTCGCTCAGGGCCGACAGGTCCGGGGCCGGAAGCGCCCGCCGGTCCAGCTTGCCGTTGGCGTTGAGCGGCAGCGCGTCGAGCGCCGTCAGGGCCGCGGGCACCATGTACTCCGGCAGCACCTCGGCGATCTCCGAGCGGACCGCGTCCACCGCCGGGGAGGCTCCGGCGGCCGGGACGATGTAGGCGGCGAGCCGCTTCACCCCGGGCTGGTCCTCGCGCGCGACCACGGCCGCCTGTACCACGCCCGCACAGCGCGTCAACGCGGCTTCGATCTCGGCAAGTTCGATCCGGAAGCCCCGGATCTTGACCTGGTCGTCGCTGCGGCCCGCGTACTCCAGTACGCCGTCGGGCCGCCACCGCACGACGTCTCCGCTGCGGTAGAGCCGCTGACCCGGGGTGAACGGATCGGCGACGAACCGCTCGGACGTGAGCCCGGGCCGGTTGTGGTAGCCGCGGGCCACGCCCTGGCCGCCGATGTACAACTCGCCCCACACACCCGCCGGAACGGGCCGCAGCCACGCGTCGAGCACGCGCAGCGCCTTGCCCGCGACCGGACGCCCGATCGGCACCGAGCCCGCGGCGGGCGTCTGCTCCTGGTCGGAGAACCAGCCTGTCGCGTACACGGTCGCCTCGGTCGGACCGTAGATGTTCGCCACGACCGCGTCCGGCATGACCTCGCCGATGCGGTCGTACAGCGCGGTCGGGAACGCCTCACCGGCCAGCACCACATGCCCGGCCGAGACTCCGAGACCGTCCTCCGCGAGGACCGCGCCCAGCGCGGAAGGCACCGCAGAGATGAGACTGCCGGACCAGCCCTGCGTACGCTCCGCCAGTTCCAGGACGTCCCGCGCAATGTCGAGGGTGCCGCCCGCCGCCAGCGCGCCGAACAGCTCGAAGACCGACACGTCGAAGTTCAGCGACGTGGAGAACCACACCCGGGAGAACGTCTCCTCGCCCAGCGACACGGCCCACTGCACCAGTGAGGCCATCGCCCGGCGCGAGACCACGACGCCCTTCGGGCGCCCTGTCGACCCGGACGTGTAGATGACGTACGCCGCGGCCTCCGGGGAGGGCTGCGGGAAGGACGGGCCGGCGGGCGCTTCGGCCTGCACCGGCATCTCGTCCAGGAGCAGCTTCCGCACGCCGTCGGCGTACGGCACGCGCCCGGAGAGCGAGCCGTGCGTCAGCACGACTTCGATGCCCGAGTCCGCGACCATGAACTCCAGCCGGTCCGACGGGTACTCCGGGTCGAGCGGCACATAGGCGCCGCCTGCCTTCAGCACCGCCAGTACGGCCACGACCAGGTCCACCGACCGGGGCAGGCACACGCCTACCCGCGACTCCACTCCGACGCCGCTTGCCGCCAGCACGCGGGCGAGCGAATCGACCCGGGAGCCGAGCTCGGCGTACGAGAGCGTCTCGTGGCCGCGCACCACGGCGAGCGCGTCGGGCTGCTCGGCGACGCGTGCCTCGAACAGCTCCGTGACGGACACGCCTGCAGGTGCTGCGCCCCCCTCGGACCACTCGCCCATGACCTGCGCGAGCTCGGATTCCGAGAGCCGAGGCAGCTGCGACAGCGGACGCTCCGGGGCGTCGGCCATCGCGGCCAGGGTGGTGGCCAGGTATGCGCCGAGCCGCTCGATCGTCGTACGGGTGAAGAGCTCGGGGCTGTACGTGAGCCGCAGCGCGATGTCTGCCGCCGTGCCGCCCAGCGCGACCAACTGGCGTCCCGTGTACGCGCTCAGGGTGAGCGGGTAGTTGGTCGCGAGAGCGCCCTGGGTGTCGGTGATGGTGAGCCCGTGGCGAGCGGCGAGGTCGTCGTCGACGGGGTAGTTCTCGAAGACGAGGAGGCTGTCGAACAGGCCGGTGCCGGACGGCACTTCGGTGACCTGGTTGATCTGGGTGAGTGACAGGTATTCGTGCGGGCGGGATTCCCACTGCTCGGACTGGAGCTGCTGGAGCCACTGGACGACGGGGGTCGACGGCCGGAGGCGGGAGCGTACGGGGACGGTATTGATGAACAGGCCCAGTACCGCCTCGGCTTCCGGCAGGTCCGCCGGGCGGCCCGAGGTCGTCGCGCCGAACACCACGTCGGTCTGGCCGGAGTACGCGGACAGCAGCAGCGCCCACGCACCCTGGATCACCGCGTTCACCGTGAGCCGGTGCCGCCGCGCGAACTCCCCGACTCGTGCGGAGACTCCGGCGTCGAGCGGCACCTCGATGTCCTGCGCGGCCCCTGTCCGGCGGGTCGCGGAGGGGGTCGTGGGGAGGGCTACGGGGGTGTCGAAACCGGCGAGTGAGGAGCGCCAGTACGCGAGCCCGGCCTCGCTGTCCCGGGAGGCCAGCCATTCGAGGTAGTCGCGGTAGGGGCGACGTATCTCGGGCGCGCCGCCCGCGTACCGGGTGAACACGTCCTCCAGGAGCCTGGGCGTGCTCCAGCCGTCCATGAGGAGGTGGTGGAAGGTCCAGACGACCTGTATCCGGCCGCCGCCCAGGCCGGCCAGGGACAGCCGCAGGAGGGGCGCCGTGTCGAGTCGGATGCCGGCCCGGTCTTCGCGCCGGCGGTCTTCGAGGCGCTCGGCGCGCTGCGCGTCGGTGAGCGCGGCCCAGTCCTCGCGGGAGACGGGGACGTCGACGTGCTGGTGCACGAGGGCGACCGGCTCGTCGACCTGCTCCCAGACGACGGATACGCGCAGGGCGTCCGAGGCGTTGATGGCTTCGCGCCAGGCCTTGGCCAGCCGCTCCGTGTCGTCCGCGCCTTCCAGCACGAACGACATCTGCTCCACATATGCCCCCGGGTCCTCCAGGGAGTGGAAGAGCATGCCCTGCTGCATCGGCGACAGCGGATACACATCCGCGATGCCCTCACCCGTGCCGACGACCCGGTCGACCGTCGCCCGGTCCCAGGAGACCAGCGGGAAGTCTGAGGGAGTGCGGCCGCCCACCCCAGGTGTCAGGCAGTACGCCACCGCTTCCCGCAGGGCGTCCCGGTACCGCTCGGCAAGGCCCCGTACTTCCTCCGTGTCGTGCAGCTCCTTCGAGTACTGCCACTGGATTTCCAGCCGGCCGTCCACCACCCGGCTCAGGACGTCCAGGACGTGGGGCCGGTCCTCTTCCGGGCTGCGGTCGTTCTCCACCGGGAGCATTCCGGCGAATACGTCCGGGGCGCCGTCCGCGTCATAGCGGCCGAGGTAGTTGAAGCTGACCTGCGCGGGATCCGCCAGATCGGCGCCGCCCAGGTAGCGCAGCGCCCCGAAGCCGATGCCCCGGTCGGGAATCGCCCGCAGGCCTTCCTTCGTGGCGCGGATCAGCTCGCCCCAGTCGGAGCCGCCCGATTCCAGCGCCACGGGGTAGATGGAGGTGAACCAGCCCACGGTCCGGGACACGTCCGCGTCCAGTACGGCCTCTTCGCGGCCGTGCCCCTCGACGTCGACCCACACCCGGTCGCGTCCGGACCACTCGCCCAGGACCCGGCCCAGTACGGCGAGAAGCACGTCATTGACCTGGGTCCGGAACACGCCGGGCACCTGCTGGAGCAGAGCTTCCGTGTCCTCGCGGGGCAGCACGACGGACACGAGATCCGCCGATCCCACGGTGTTCTGCCCTGCGCCCACCTCGCACCGCGGCTCGGCGTTCTCGACGACCGAGGCCCAGTACGCGGCCTGGTCGGCGAAGCCGCCCTTTTGCACGTACTCCGCCAGCTTGGCCGTCCACGCGGGGAACGACATCGAGACCGGGTCAAGAGTCACCTGCTCACCGGCCCTCAACTGCCGGTAGGCGACAGCAAGGTCCTCCAACAGAATCCGCCAGGACACGCCGTCCACCACCATGTGGTGCACCGCCATCAGGAGCCGTACTCGGCCGCCGGTCCCGGCCTCGTCCTCGGAGATCACGCACCGCACCAGCGGCCCGCCCACCAGACGGAACCCCTCCTGCACCACAGGATCAAAGTCGCCCGTCACACGCTCGACGACCACATCACCCACCGCACCGGCAAACTGCGCCCACCCATCCGCGCCCCGCTCGAACCGCACCCACAGACCCTCGTGATGCCGAACCACCGCCGACACCGCCGCCGCGAGTACGTCCACGTCCACGTCCGGCGCCATCTCGACGCACATCGACATACCGAAGTGATCAGGCGCGACCGGGTGCGTCCGTACGAACCACTCCTGCACCGGTGAAAGGACCACAGGCCCCTCCACCACGCCCACAGCCGCCGCAGCACCGACGTCGGCGTCGCGCGCGACCGCCGCCACGCCCGCCACCGTCTGCCGCACCAGCACGTCCTGCGGCGACACCACCAACCCCGCACGCCTCAGCCGCGACACGACCTGAATGCTCAGGATCGAGTCGCCGCCCAGCTCGAAGAAGTTGTCGGACAGGCCCACACGCTCCACGCCGAGGACATCACTCCACACCTCGGCCATCAGCCGCTCGGCGTCATTGCGCGGCGCGACGTAGTCCTTCAGCAGGGCGGCCATGTCCGGCTCGGGCAGTGCCCGCCGGTCGACCTTGCCGTTCGACGTCACCGGCAGGCTGTCGAGCACCACGCACATCGCCGGAACCATGTACTCCGGCAGGGACTCGCCCACGAACTCGCGCAGCGCGGCCTGGTCCACACCCGTACCGACGACATAGCCGACCAGCCGCTTCACGCCGGGCTGGTCCTCCCGTACGACGACCACCGCCTGCTCGACCGCGGGATGGCTCGCGAGCGCCGCCTCGACCTCGCCGAGCTCGATACGGAAGCCGCGGACCTTCACCTGGTCGTCGGCGCGTCCGGCGAACTCCAGCACGCCGCCCGGCAGCCAGCGCACCACGTCTCCGGTGCGGTACATCCGCTCCCCGGCGCCCCCGAACGGCGAGGCCACGAACCGCGCCGCCGTCAGGTCCTGGCGTCCCGCGTATCCCCGCGCGAGCTGCACACCGGTGACGTACAGCTCGCCCGCGACACCCACCGGCACCGGGCGCAGCCACGCGTCCAGCACGTACAGCCGGGTGTTCCACACCGGCCGGCCGATCGGCACGGTCGCGGTGTCCGGCTCGGCGTGGAAGGACGTGACGTCGACGGCGGCTTCCGCCGGGCCGTACAGGTTGGACAGCGTGGCCTGGGGCAGCACCTCAGCGATCTGGTCGCGCAGGGCGCCCTGCAGCATTTCGCCGCCGCTGAAGAGGGTCCGCAGCCCGACGCAGTCACGCGTCGCCGGTTCGGCGACCAGCGCGCGCAGCATGGAGGGGACGAAGTGCACGGTCGTGACGCCGTACTCGCGGATCGTCTCGGCCAGGTACTGCGGGTCGCGGTGCCCGTCCGGGCGGGGCAGGACGAGCCCGGCGCCCGCGACGAGAGGACCGAAGAACTCCCATACGGCGACGTCGAAGCTCGACGAGGTCTTCTGGAGCACCCGGTCCTCGGGCGTCAGCGGGTACTCGGACTGCATCCAGAGCAGCCGGTTGGAGATCGCCGCGTGCGAGACGAGCACGCCCTTGGGGCGGCCGGTCGACCCGGAGGTGTAGATCATGTACGCCGCGTGGTCGACCCGGGTGTCGATGCGCGGGGCGGAGACGGGCTGCGTCGCGGCCCCGTTGCCGGGACCGGCCGGGATCACCTCAATGTCCGTGTACGTCGCGTACGCAGCCTCGTCGGCCGCGATGAGCAGCGCGGCTCCTGAGTCGTTGAGCATGTAGGTGATGCGGTCGGCCGGGTACTCCGGGTCGACCGGAACGTACGCGCCGCCCGCCTTGACGACGGCGAGCAGGCTGACGACTAGTTCGACGCAGCGCGGCAGGCTCACGGCCACCACGACGTCGGGACCGACACCGCGCCGCTGGAGCACGTGGGCGAACTGGTTGGCGCGCTCGTCGAGTTCGCGGTACGTCAGGGACTCGCCCTCGGAGACGACCGCGAACCCGTCCGGGGTCCTGGCGGCCTGCTCGGCGAACAGACCGGGCAGCAGGCGGGGCGGGCAGACCTGGTCGGTGTCGTTCCACTCCTGCGTGATCCGTGTGTGCTCGTCGTCAGTGAGGAGCGGGATCTGGGCAAGGAGCTCCTGGCTGAGCATCCACTGGAGCAGTTCCGCCAACCGGCCGCCGATACTCCGCGCGGTGCCGTCCTCGAACATCACCGGGTCGTACGACATCCGCAGTGACACACCGGGGTCGTTGTCTCCCACCAGCCGCCCACCGGTGTACGCGGTGAGAGACAGCGGGTAGTTGCTGCCGCCCTCGCCGTACGTTTCCTTGACGCTCAGCCCGTGGCGCGTGCCCATCTCGTCGTCGACGGGGTAGTTCTCAAAGACCAGAAGGCTCTCGAACAGGCCGGTGCCGGAGGGGACTTCACTGACCGAGTTGATCTGGGTGAGTGACAGGTACTCGTGGGCGCGGGACTCCCACTGCTCGGACTGGAGGTTCTGCAGCCACTGCACGACGGGCGTGGACGGGTCGAGACGGGTCCTGACCGGAACCGTGTTGATGAACAGGCCCAGCACCGACTCCGCCTCCGGCAGGTCCGCCGGGCGGCCCGAGGTCGTCGCGCCGAACACCACGTCGGTCTGGCCGGAGTACGCGGACAGCAGCAGCGCCCACGCACCCTGGATCACCGCGTTCACCGTCAGCCGGTGGCGTCGCGCGAACTCGCCCACGTCGGTCGACAGCGACCCCGGAAGGTCCACTTCGAGGTGCCGGGTCGCCCAGCGCTGGTGGTCCTGTGCGGGCAGGTGGTCGGTGGGGAGGGCGAGCGGGGTGTCGAAGCCGGCGAGTGCGGTACGCCAGTATGCGAGCCCCGCCTCGCTGTCCCGGGAGGCCAGCCATTCCAGGTAGTCGCGGTACGGGCGGCGTACCTCCGTCCGCCCACCGGCGTACCGGGTGAAGACGTCCTCCAGCAGCTGCGGCGTGCTCCAGCCGTCCATGAGGAGGTGGTGGAAGGTCCATACGACCTGTATTCGGCCTGCGCCCAGGTCGGCCAGGGACACCCGCAGCAGAGGCGCGGTGTCGAGCTGTACGCCCGCGGTGTCCGCCCGTCGGCGCTCTTCCAGGCGCTCGGCGCGCTGCGCGTCGGTGAGCGCGGACCAGTCCTCGCAGGTCAGCGGAGTGTCGACGCGCTGGTGCACCAGGGCGACGGGCTCGTCCACCTGCTCCCAGACGATCGAAACGCGCAGGGCGTCCGAGGCGTTGATCGCCTCACGCCAGGCGTCCGCCAGCCGCTCCATGTCGTCCGCGCCTTCCAGCACGAACGACATCTGCTCCACATACGCCCCACCTTCCGGATCCTCCAGCGAGTGGAACAGCATCCCCTGCTGCATCGGCGACAGCGGATACACATCCGCGATGCCCTCACCTGTGCCGACCACCCGGTCGACCGTCGCCTGGTCCCAGTCCACCAACGAGAAGTCGGAGGGCGTACGGCCGCCCACACCGGGCGCCAGGCAGTACGCCACCGCCTCCTGCAGGAGGTCCCGGTACTGCTCAGCGAGCTGCCGGGCTTCCTCGGCGGCGTGCACAGCGGTCGAGTAGTGCACGTCCACGTGCAGGCGGCCGTCCTGGACGCGGCTGACCACGTCCCAGACGTACGGGCGCTCCTCGGCGGGGCCGTGATCCCCGGCCACGGGCAGCATTCCGGCGAATACGTCCGGGTAGCCGTCGGCGTCGTAGCGGCCGAGGTAGTTGAAGCTGACCTGCGCGGGATCGGGAAGATCCACGCCGCCCAGGTAGCGCAGCGCCCCGAAGCCGATGCCCCGGTCGGGAATCGCCCGCAGAACTTCCTTCGTCGAGCGGATCAACCGGCGCCAGCTGCCGCTCGATTCGAGTGCCACGGGATAGATCGAGGTGAACCAGCCGACCGTACGGGACACGTCCGCGCCCAGTACGGCCTCTTCGCGGCCGTGCCCCTCGACGTCGACCCACACCCGGTCGCGGCCGGACCACTCGCCCAGGACCCTGCCGAGGACGGCCAGCAGTACGTCGTTCACCTGGGTCCGGAACACGCCCGGGACACGCTGGAGCAGAGCTTCCGTGTCCTCGCGGGACAGGGCCACGGACACCACGTCGGCGGAGCCCACGGTGTTCAGCCCGGCCTCCACCTCGCACAGCGGCTCGGCGTTCTCGACGACCGAGGCCCAGTACGCGGCCTGGTCGGCGAAGCCGCCCTTTTGCACGTACTCCGCCAGCTTGGCCGTCCACGCGGGGAACGACATCGAGACCGGGTCGAGAGTCACCTGCTCACCGGCCCTCAACTGCCGGTAGGCGACAGCAAGGTCCTCCAGCAGAATCCGCCAGGACACGCCGTCCACCACCATGTGGTGCACCGCCATCAGGAGCCGTACTCGGCCGCCGGTCCCGGCCTCGTCCTCGGAGATCACGCACCGCACCAGCGGCCCGCCCACCAGACGGAAGCCCTCCTGCACCGCAGGATCAAAGTCGCCCGTCACACGCTCGACGACCACATCACCCACCGCACCCGCGAACTGCGCCCACCCATCCGCGCCCCGCTCGAACCGCACCCACAGACCCTCGTGATGCCGAACCACCGCCGACACCGCCGCCGCGAGTACGTCCACGTCCACGTCCGGCGCCATCTCGACGCACATCGACATACCGAAGTGATCCGGAGCCACCGGATGCGTCTCCAGGAACCACTCCTGCACCGGCGACAACACCACCGGCCCCTCGACCACGCTCATGTCGTCGGCCGCGTCCACGTCCGCCTCACGCGCGACCGCCGCCACGCCCGCCACCGTCTGCCGCACCAGCACGTCCTGCGGCGACACCACCAGCCCGGCCCGCCTCAGCCGCGACACGACCTGAATGCTCAGGATCGAGTCGCCGCCCAGCTCGAAGAAGTTGTCGTGTACACCGACCCGGTCCACGCCCAGCGCCGCACCCCAGGCGTCGGCGACCAGCCGCTCGACCCGCGTCCTCGGGGTCACAAAGCCGCCGTCGCGCTGGGACAGGTCCGGCTCCGGAAGTGCTCGCCGGTCGACCTTGCCGTTCGCGGTCAGCGGCAGAGTGCCCAGCACCACGAAGGCCGCCGGAATCATGTAGTCCGGCAGGGACTTGCCCACGAATTCGCGCAGCCCGGCATGGTCCACACCCGACCCCACGACGTAACCCACAAGCCGCTTCACCCCGGGACGTACCTCGCGCACCGAGACCACTGCCTGCGTGACGTCCGGGTGGGCCGCCAGAGCCGACTCGATCTCACCGACCTCGATACGGAAGCCACGGACCTTCACCTGGTTGTCCGCACGCCCCACGAACTCCAGCTGGCCGTCGGCCAGCCACCGCACCACATCGCCGGTGCGGTACATCCGCTCCCCGGCACCTCCGAACGGAGAAGCCACGAACCGCTCGGCCGTAAGCCCCGCCCGGTTCACATAGCCACGGGCCACACCGGCACCGGTGACATAGAGCTCGCCCGCGACCCCCTCCGGGACCGGGCGCAGCCACGCGTCCAGCACGTACACCCTGGCGTTCACGACGGGCTTGCCGATGGGCATGCTCTCGACGTCCGGGTCCGTCACCGGGTCGCTCACGGTCACCGTCACGGTCGTCTCGGTGGGCCCGTAGACGTTACGCAGCTGACGGCCGGGCGCCCAGCGGGAGATGAACTCGGCGGTCATCGCCTCGCCGCCGCTCAACAGGCCCTGGAGGTCTGGGAGTTCCATGTCCGGCGTGGTCATCAGGGCCGCCGGCGGAATCTCAAGGTGCGTGATCCGCTGCTCGCGCAGGACGTGTCCCAGCGCCTCGCCCGCGAGCGGGCCGGGCTCGGGCAGTACCAGGGTGGCACCGGCGTACCAGGAGACCATCACGTCGGCCATCGCCACGTCGAAGTTGGGCGACACGCCCTGCAGCATCCGGGAGCCCGCCGTGAGGCCGAGGGCGCGCTGGTGCGCGGCGGCCATGCCGACGATGCCCCGGTGGGAGACCATGACGCCCTTGGGGCGGCCGGTCGATCCGGAGGTGTAGATCACATACGCACCGGCGTCCAGGGACTCGGTGCGGCGCCGTACGGGCTCGTCCGCCCCGGCCTGTGCCGCATCCGCGTCCACCCTCATCAGGGGTACGTCCACGCCCGGGATGCGCTCGACGGAAGCCGCGTCGGTCAGGACCAGAGCCATTCCGGCGTCCGCGACCATGAAGTTCAGGCGCTCCGACGGGTACTGCGGGTCCAGCGGCACGTACACGCCGCCCGCCTTCGCCACCGCCAGCAGAGACGTCAGCCACTCCACGCCGCGAGGCAGGCAGACCCCCACCACGACGTCCGTGCCGACGCCGTGCCGCGTCAGGCGGTGCGCCAGCTGCTCGGCTCGCGCGTCCAGTTCGGCGTACGTCAGCGTTACGTCGCCACTGACCACGGCCGGCATGTCCGGGCGGCGGTCCGCCTGGGCCTCGAACAGTCCCGCCATGGTCAGCTCCGGCAGGTCCTCGCCGGTGTCGTTCCAGTCCCGCAGGACGCGGTCGCGGTCGTCGGCCGTCAGCATCGGCACAGCGGTGAGCGGCCGCTCGGCGGCTTCGCCCAACTCCGCGAGCACGACGACGAGATGGCTCGCGAGGCGGTCCATCGTGTCCGGGTCGAACAGGTCCGAGTTGTAGTTGATCATTCCGGCGAGTTCGCCGTGACCCTCTTCGAAGGCCACCAGCAGATCGAACTGGGCCGACTCCACGTCCAGCGGGTACTCGCGCCACTGGAGGTCGCCCCGGTCGCTGATGCCGCCCGGCATGCTCTGCAGCACCGTCATGGCCTGCACCAACGGGCTGCGGCTGGGGTCCCGCTCGGTGACGACCGCGTCGACGACCTGGTCGAACGGCACCTGGGCGTGCGCGAAGGCGTCGAGCACGGTTTCCCGCACCGAGGCGAGCAGCTCGGCCCCGGTCCCGCTCTCGTCGATGCGGGTCCGCAGGGCCAGCGTATTGACGAAGAAACCGACCTGGCTTTCCAGCTCCAGCCGCCCGCGACCGGAATCGGCGGTGCCGACCACCACGTCTTTCTGGCCGCTGTAGCGGGACAGCACCAGCTGTACGGCGGCCACCAGGCCCATGAACAGCGTCACGCCCTGCGCCTCGCGCATCTCCGCGAAACGCGACTGCACGGCTGCCGGGATCTCGAACCGCCGTGTGCCGCCGGCGGAGGTGCGTACGGCGGGGCGGGGACGGTCGGTGGGCAGATCGAGAGCGGGGGCACCCGCGAGCTGGTCACGCCAGTACCTCAGTCCCTCCGAGAGGGCCTGGGGCGTCATCGTCTCCCGCTGCCAGACCGCGTAGTCCGCGTACTGGACCGGCAGATCGGCGAGTTTTCTCCCCTCGTACAGCTCTCCCAGTTCACCGAGAAGTACGCCCATGGACCAGCCGTCGGTGACGATGTGGTGCATCGACAGGACGAGCAGGTGTTCCTCGTCGGAGACCCGCAGGAGGAGGGGCCGCATCAGCGGACCGGTGCTCAGGTCGAAAGCCTGACCCTGGTGCGCACGCACGGTCCGGGCGACGTCGCCGGACGGGCAGTCGGTCACCGGGAGTTCGACCGGGGCGGCCGGGTGGACGATCTGTACGCCCTGGCCGTCGACGGTGTCGAAGGTCGTACGCAGCGACTCGTGCCGCGCCACCAGGGTGTTCAAGGCGTCCTGCAACGCCTGGACCTGCAACGGGCCGCGCAGCCACACCGCACCACCCGTGTTGTACTCCGTACCGCTCGGGTCGATCTGCGCCGCGAACCACACGCGCTGCTGGGCGTACGACAGGGGCGAGGTCCCACCCCTGCGCACCGGCGCCAGCGGCGCCTCGACGGCCGCACTGCCCAGCTCGGCAGCCGCCAGGCTTTCGACCGTCGGGTGATCGAAGAGCGTCCGTACCGGGATCTCCAGGCCCGCCCGGCGCAGCCGGGACACCGCCTGAATGGCCAGGATCGAGTCACCACCCAGCCGGAAGAAACCGTCGTGCACGCCGATCCGGTCCGCACCCAGAACCTCGGCGAACACCTCAGCAATGGCCTGCTCCCGCGCAGTGCGCGGAGCGACGTACTCCTCCCCCAGAACCGAAAGATCCGGCTCCGGAAGCGCCTTACGATCCACCTTCCCATTCGCCGTCAACGGAAGAGAATCAAGCACCACACACACCGCCGGAACCATGTACTCCGGCAGCCCCGCCGCCACAAACTCCCGCAGCCCCGCCGGGTCCACATCCGTACCGGCATCCGCATCCGTACCGGCATCCGCATCAGCCACGACGTACGCAACCAGCTGCTTCACACCGCGCCGGTCCGCCCGTACCACCGCCACCGCCTGCGCGACCGCCGGGTGGCCTGTCAGGGCCGCCTCGACCTCACCCAACTCAATGCGGAAACCACGCACCTTGACCTGGTTGTCCGCACGGCCGACAAAGTCCAGTACACCGTCCGGAAGCCAGCGCACCACATCCCCGGTGCGATACATCCGCTTCCCGGCGCCACCGAACGGGCACGCCACAAAACGCCCCGCAGTAAGCCCGGAACGCCCCGCATAGCCATGCGCCAGCCCGATACCCGCGACATAGAGCTCTCCCGGAGTACCCACCGGAACGGGCCGCAGCCACGCGTCCAGGACCATCACCCCGGTGTCCGGCGCGGGCCCGCCCAGTCGTACCGGATTTTCTCCGGCAGGGGAGCCATTCAGTACGTGGGTGGAAGCGGTAATCGATACTTCCGTCGGTCCATAGGCATTGACCAAACGCACACCGGGCACTTCCTCAAGTACCTTCTGGCAATGCCTCGGTGACAGTGCATCACCGCCCGACATCACCATGCGCAGTCCGGAAAGCAGCCGTACGTCGGCGTCGACGACCTCGTGGAACAGTCCGGCCGTCAGCCACAGCGCCGTCACACCGTGGGTACGCAGCAACGCACCCAGCTCCTCCACCGACAGCATCCGCTCCGGCGAAATCGCCAGCGTGCCGCCATTGACCAGCGCACTCCACATCTCCAGCGCACCCGCGTCGAACGACAGCGTGCTCAACTGCGACACCACGTCGGCAGAGGTGAGAGCGAAGCTGGGGTCGCGCGCCACGCGCAGGAAGCCCTCGTGCGGCAGCACCGCGCCCTTGGGGCGGCCCGTCGAGCCCGAGGTGTAGAAGATGTACGCCGCGCTCTGCGGCAGCAGCGGCACCTCCAGCGCGGGGGCGAACTCCGGCCGCCCGGACATCTCCTCGGCCGCCTCGTCCACGAGCAGCACATGAGTGTCGGGCAGCGCCGAAACGGTCGAAGCCGCAGCCAGCACCACGGCCAGGCCCGAGTCTGCGACCATGAATTCCAGCCGTTCTGCCGGGTACGCCGGGTCCAGCGGTACCGCCACGCCACCCGACTTCAGGACCGCCAGCAGCGCGACGACCGGCTCCATACCGCGCGGCAGGCACACCCCGACCGGAACCCCCGGGCCGACCCCACGGTCCCGCAGCACATGCGCCAACTGGTTCGCCTGTACGTCCAACTCCCCGTACGTAAGGCTCTCTTCGCCACAGACCAGGGCCACCGCCTCCGGCGCCCGCACCACCTGCTCCGCGAAAACCCCCGGCAGCGTCACGCCACCGAAGCCGCGCTCGGCAAAAGCCCACTCGTCCAGAATCAGGGCGCGCTCGGCGTCGGACAGGGAGGGCAAACCGGCCAACGGCAGTTCCACATCGGCCGCCACCGCCTCCGCGAGTCGGCTCATCTCCGCCGTCAGCGCTTCGCCGGACTCGTCAGCAAAGGCAGTAAGCCGCGCAGTGGGCCGCGCTCCGTCAACCGCCGCAAAAGAAATCGTTCCGTCGAACAACGCCGCGTCCGCAGGCACCCCCGCCAGCTCCCGCAGCGCCTCAGCAGTCAGCGCCTCCCGAGCCCCGGAGGCGGCCATCTGCTCCTCAAGTCCCCGCAGCCACACGCCCACCGGCTCGCCGGGAAGCAGCAGCGCCCGTACCGGACGCAGCGCCCCATCGCCACCGGTCACCCCGACGAGCACATCGCGGCGCCCGCGCGCGTGCGAGAGCGCCAGCGACCACACCCCGGTGACCGCGGCCTCGAACGAAACCCCCGCCCGCTCCGCAACCTCGGCAAGCGCCCGCACATCGCAATTCAGCTCGCGCCCGGCCCCCCGGCCCGACGGCGCCGTCCCCTCGCTCTCGTACCCGGACAGGATCTCTTCCCAGTACGCCACGACAGCAGCCTCATACATCCCAGACACCTAATTCACTCCCCCATACTGAGAATTCGAACCCATCAAGATCGCCGAGAGGACGGAAAGAGAACCCGCCTAAATGCATCAGCCCAGCAGGCCGATGCCCTCCCTCACCTGCAAACGACCCCCACTCAAATACATACCGCCGACCCGGCCCGACCCGGCACCCCCGCCAGCGAAGCCTCCGGCTCCCGTGCGGACGAAACAGTAGAGGTCCTTGGATTCGTCACTGACATATCCGCCTTCCGGTGCGGAAAGGCTCTTCAAGCGGAAGGCGAGGTCGGAATAGAGTTCCAGACGAACCGGAACCAATTGGGCCCGTTCCATCAGCACACCTTCATCGGCCGCCCATCGCACGGTGACGGTGTCCGGACCGGCGCGATACACCCCGCACACCTCGTCGGCGGCAATCCGCAGCTCTTCCCCCGAAAGCGGCTTTCCCAGGTCCGGCTCCTGATTGCGGCCCACGTCCCAGCCCAGCGAGGAAAGTTCCTCGAAGAACTGGTTTCCCATCTGACGGCCCGAGGTGGCGTTCGTCATCAGCACCATGGCAATGCCGCGCTCGGGGTCCATGCGCATCGCGCACGTCGCGCCACCCGTGTTGCCCTCGTGCCCCAGCCACATCCGGCCGGCGCTGTCCGCATAGGCGGCAAGCCCGAGCCCCCAGCCGTCGGCCAGGCCGAAGGCGTGCGAGCCCTTCACCGGGCGGCGCATCTCCTCCAGCTGCTCGCGCTCCAGTACGCCGGGCCCGCCCGTCCCCACATGCAGCGCCGCGACGCGCAGCAGATCCGACGCGCTGGCCATCAGCGCCCCCGCGGGAACCAGCGCACGCGGCAGCCCCGGCTCTTCCACGACATGCACGGTGGCCGTCGGCAGGTGCACCGCGTGCTGGCCGGCGACCGCGAGGCCGGGCGCGGCGCTGCCGAGGAATCCCGGCTCGACCCCGAGCGGATTCAGTACGAACGAGCGTGCCGCTTCCCACCACGTCATGCCGGTGACGGCCTCGAGCACCCGGCCCGCAAGGACGTAACCCAGGTTCGAGTACGAGAAGACCTTGCCCGGCTCGCACAGCGGCCGGGCGCCCGCCGACGCGGCCACGCATTCGCGCAGGGGCAGGTCACCCTCGACGTCGGGCATGTCGGGCAGACCGGCGGTGTGACTCAGCAGGCCGCGTACCGACGCCGTGTACAGGGGGCTCGACGGCGTGCCCGCCAGCTCCGGCAGCAACGGGCCGACGGGCGCGTCGAGCTCCACGTCACCGTCGCTGACGAGCTGCATCAGCAGCGTCGCGGTGACGAACTTCGTCACGGACCCGAGCGGGAAGAGCGTGGACGGTCCGACCCGCGTCCCCGATCCGTGGACCTCTTCGCCGTGCGTGTACGACGTCACCTCGCCCCGGTCGTACACAGCGAACTGCACCCCGGGAATCAGGTATTCGCGCGCGAGCTTCTGCAACAGACCGGCCACATCACCCGGTGCAGGCAGTTCTCCGTGAAAGGAAACGGATTCCGTCATCAAGTCCACCCAAGTCTATGAACCCGCCCGATCCAATACGGCCACTGAACCGACGACCAGGACGATCGAACTGCAAGGCTATCCAGCACCCGTTGACACCCACAACGAACTAAAGCCCCAGATTAAATCGCCTGGTGAACGAAGGTATAGCCAGCCATACCTTGAATGCGGCACACAGGGGGTTCGCCGTACGCCGATGCTTCCCATACTGTGGTTCCGCTAACGACGGGAAGGGGCAAGAAGAATGACATCGGTATGGGACCGGTCCGCGGCCACCACCGGCACGGTGTCGCCTGCTATGCGGTTGGAGTCGGTGACCAAGACGTACGGCAAGGGCGACAACGCCGTCACCGCTCTGAGAGGCGTCTCCATCAGCGTGCCGCGCGGTACTTTCACCGCTGTCATGGGGCCGTCGGGCTCCGGCAAGAGCACGTTCCTGCACTGCATCGCGGGTCTCGACCGCCCGACGTCCGGCCAGGTCTTCCTCGGTGACACCGAGCTGTCCGGCCTCAAGGAAGCCCCGCTGACCGCGGTACGCCGCGAACGGATCGGCTATGTCTTCCAGGCGTACAACCTCATGTCGGCGCTGACCGTCGAGCAGAACGTGACACTGGTGCCCCGGCTTGCCAACACCCCTGTCGACAAGGCGTGGTTGCGGGAGGTCCTCGAACGCGTGGGGATGAGCGAGCACGTCAACCGCCGCCCGAACCAGCTGTCCGGCGGCCAGCAGCAGCGGGTGGCCATCGCCCGCGCGCTGGTGACCCGCCCCGACGCGCTGCTTGCGGACGAACCGACCGGCGCCCTGGACACCCGTACGAGCCAGGAAGTCCTGAAGCTGTTCCGGCAGATCGTCGACGAGACGGGCCAGACCGTGCTGATGGTGACGCACGACCCGGTGGCCGCGTCGTACGCGGACTCGGTGGTGTTCCTGGCGGACGGTGAACTGGCGGGCCGGCTGGACCAGCCGACGCCCGAGCAGGTGGCCGACCGTATGACGCACCTCGGTAACTGGTGAGGTGAGCCATGTTCGACATCGCGTGGAGCACCATCAAGAACCGCAAGGGCGGCTTCATCGCAGCGTTCATCGCGCTGTTCTGCGGATCCGCGGTCGTCACGGCCTGCGGTGTCCTGTTCGTGTCCGGGCTGGAGTCCGGCGTATCGCCCGAGCGTTATGCGGCCGCGACCGTGATGGTCGGCGGCAAGCAGTCCAAGGACGTGCGGGAGAACTTCGACCCGCACTACGCGGAGCGGGTCACCCTGCCCGCCGGGCTGACCGGCACGGTCGCCAAAGTCCCTGGCGTCAAGACGGTGGTCGCCGACCGCTCTGTCGAGATGAGCATCGAGGGCACCAAGGGCCGCACGGTCGCCCTGGACAATCCGCTGTACGGGCACGGGTGGTCGTCGGCTCCGCTGGCGCCGTTCCGGCTGGCGGAGGGGCATGAGCCGCGAAGCTCCCAAGAGGCCGTCCTGGACGGCGAGTTGGCACGCCGGGCAGGCGTCGGGCTCGGAGACACGGCGCGCATCGCGACTGGCACAACTCCCGCCTCGTACAAGGTCGTCGGCATCGCCTCGCCCCCGCCGTCGGGCCTGGACCGGCAGTCGGCCGCGTTCTTCACCGACCAGCGGGCCGGGGAGCTCTCCCAGCGCCCCGACCGGCTCACGACGATCGGCGTCATCGGGGAGCCCGGCACGAGCGCCGGTGACCTGGCCGGGCGTATCAACGAGGCGCTGTCCGGCGCCAAGGACGGCACCGAGGTCGCCGTCTACACCGGTACGCAGATCGGTGACGTGGAGTTTCTCGACATGGGGCAGTCGCGCGGCTTCCTCATCGGCCTTTCCGCGTCCTTCGGCGGTACCGCGCTCGCCGTCGTGATCTTCGTGGTGTCGTCCACGCTCGGCCTCGCGATCCACCAGCGCCGGCGCGAGCTCGCGATGCTGCGCGCCATCGCGGCCACCCCGCGGCAGATCCACTCCCTCATCGGCAGCGAGATCCTGCTGGTCGCCACGGTCGGCGCCGTTCTCGGTGCCGCGCCCGGCTTCCTGGTGGCCGGCGAGCTCCGCGACGCGTTCGCCACAATCGGTGTGCTGCCTCCGGACTTCGAGCTGTCGCTCAAGCCGTATCCGGCCATCGCTTCGGTGATTCTGTGCGTGTTCGGTGCTCGTCTGGCCGGGTTCATCGCGGCGTACCGTACGGCCAGGATCAAGCCGGTGGAGGCACTGAGCGAGTCCCAGGTCGAGCCTCCGGCGCTCGGCCGCGTACGGATGAACATCGGCCGGGGCCTGATCCTTCTCGGCCTGTGCGCGGCCATCGTGACGCCGATGACCATCCCCGGTCAGCTGGCGATCGCGGGCGCCGCCGGTTCGCTGCTGATCCTGATGGTCGGCATGGCACTGCTCGGGCCGAAGCTGGTGCAGCTCGCCACGGCCGTCATGAGCCCGTTCCTCAGATGGTCGCGGGTGAGCGGCTACCTGGCCGCCGCCAATACCAACGCGAACTCGCGCCGGCTCAGCAGCGCGGTCATCCCGCTGGCCCTCGGCGCCGCCATGGCGCTGATGCAGCTGTCCACCTTGTCCACCGTCGAGGCCACCGCGAAGCAGCAGGCGGCGACCGGAGTGGTCTCGGACTACGTGCTGACCAGCGATGCGACGGGGCTCTCCCCGCAGCTCACCGCTGCGGTGCGGGAGGTGCCCGAGGTCGGGACGGCCACTCCGGTGGTGCGCTCGCAGGTGCTGATCAACCACATCGAGGTCGACAAGCCCGCTGCCGCCCCCTTCGCCGCGCAGGGCATCGAGACGAAAAATCTCGGCCGGACGCTCGATCTCGACGTACAGGAAGGCAGCCTGAACGAGCTGCGCGGCGACACCGTGGCGCTCAGCTGGATGGCCGCCGGTACGGCGGGACTCGGCGTCGGCGACAGTACGGAGATCAACCTCGGTGACGGGACGCTGAAGAAGTTCACGGTGGTGGCGATCTACGGAAACGGCCTGGGCTTCGGCGACGTCACACTGCCCCACGACGTCCTGTCCCGGCACACCACCAACCAGCTCGACACCGCGCTCCTGGTGACCGCCAAGAACCCGGGCGCGCGGGCACAGGTGCAGTCGGCGCTGGACAAGCTGGCCAAGGACACACCGACGCTCCAGGTACAGAGCCCGTCCGACTTCGCCGCCGTACAGCAGGGCCAGTTCGCCAAGCAGTCGTGGACGAACCTGATCGCCAACGCGCTGCTGCTCCTGTACGTGCTGATCGCCGTCGTGAACACGCTGGTGATGGCGACGACGGCGCGCAGCAGGGAGTTCGCCATGCTGCGGCTGATCGGAACGAGCAAGCGGCAGACCCGGCGGATGATGTTCATGGAGTCCTGGGTCGTGGTGGTCACGGCGATCGTCGTGGGCGCCATCATCGCCATTCCGCCCACGATCGGCAGCAGCCTGGCGATGACGGGCCAGCCCGTGCCCGCCCTCACCACGCTGCACTGGGCCGGCATCGCCGCCTTCACCGCGGTCCTGGGGTGGCTGTCCATCAGCATCCCCACCCGTTCGGCACTGCGTACCCGCCCGATCGAAGCGGTGTACACGGGTGAATGACGATGCATAACCTCGCGCCGGGCGGGAAGGCTGGGGCCGACATGAGCACGCCCAACGTCGCCCCGGAAGACGACCGGTACCCGTGGATCAGGAACTTGTTCGACGGGTACCGGTATCTGTTCATCGGCGGCGCCACCGGCATCGCGTCCCTGCTGACCGGTCTTGCCTGGCTCCTGGTGTGCGTCGCGACCGTGCCCAAGCTGGGCCTGGCGGCGTGGAAGCCGCTGGCCGACTGGACCCAGCGGCTCACCACCCACGAACGCGAGCGGGCCGGTGACCTGCTCGGTGAGCCGGTCCAGGGCGCGTTCGACCCGGTCACCGACGGCGGACGGATGTACCGGTTCCGGCTGAACTTCACCAGCCCGGGATTCCGGCGCACCATAGCGTGGCTCCCCGCTCACGGCTTCGCCGCGCCCATCACCCTGATGCTGACGGCGGGTCATCCGTGGAGCACCCTGTGGTCGGTGGTCCTGTCGGTCAAGTGGCTGTTCACGGACGGCGGCGAGCCCTACAGCTCGTCGTTCTTCTACACGGTCGACTCGGCGCCGCTGGCGATCACCACGATCGTGCTGACGCTCGCGGTCACCGCCGTCATCGTGGCGGCGGTGCCGTGGTTCGCCCGTCTGCAGGCCCGGCTGACAAAGGTCCTGCTGTCCCCGCTCTCCTCGCCCCGGCTGGCTCAGCGCGTCGTCGAACTCACCGCGACCAGGGCCGCCGCGCTGGAGGCGCACGGCGCGGAACTGCGGCGTATTGAGCGGGACTTGCACGACGGTACGCAGGCACGGATGGTCGCCGTGGTGATGCAGCTGGGCATCGCCGAACGCTCCATGCACAGCGACCCCACCCGTGCCCTGGAGCTGATCCGGCAGGCCAGGGACTCCGCGACCAGCTCGATCTCCGAACTGCGTGAGGTCGTACGCAGCATCTATCCGCCCATCCTGGACGACCGCGGCCTGGACGGCGCGGTGTCCGCCCTGGCCGCCCGCTGCCCCATCCCGTGCACCGTGCAGGTCGACGACATCCGGCGGGCCCCGGCCGCGGTCGAGGCTGCGGCGTACTTCGTCATCGCGGAATCCCTGACCAACGCGGCGAAGCACAGCTCCGCCAACGAGGTCCACGTACGCCTGCGCACCGAGAACGGCTCGCTGCTGATCGAGATCAGCGACGACGGCAAGGGCGGTGCGGAGGAGGGCGCGGGCACGGGGCTCATGGGGATCCGGCGTCGCGCCGAAGCGTTCGACGGGCGCGTCCACCTGTCCAGCCCGGTCGGCGGACCGACCACGATCACCACGGAGCTGCCATGCGAGTCGTAATCGTCGAGGACGATGCCCTCCTGCGCCAGGGACTCGTACTCCTGCTGGAGACCGAGGGCATCGAGGTGCTGGCCGCGGTCGACAACGCGGACGACTTCCTCGCGGCCATCAGTGACGTACGCCCCGACGTTGCGGTGATGGACGTCCGGCTGCCCCCCACCTTCCGGCACGAGGGGCTGCGCGCGGCGGTCGAGGCACGCAGGCTGTACGAGAACCTGCCGATCCTCGTCATCTCGTCGTACGTCGAGGACAGTTACGCGTCGGAGCTGCTGTCCGACGGCAGCGGGGCGATCGGTTACCTCCTGAAGGAGCGCGTCGGGAAGGTCGAGGACTTCATGGACGCGCTGCGCCGGGTGGCCGACGGCGGGACGGCGATGGACCCGGAGGTCATCGCGCAGCTGCTGGTACGGCGCAAGGCGAACGACCCACTGCGGACCCTCACCGCCCGGGAGAAGGAAGTGCTGGGGCTGATGGCGGAGGGCCACAGCAACGGGACGATCGCGGAGCTGTGCTTCATCACCGAAACGGCGGTCAGCAAGCACATCCGCAACATCTTCAACAAGCTGGATCTGCCGCCCGCCGACACCGGACACCGACGGGTCCTCGCCGTACTCGCGCACCTGCGCAAACACGAGTCCTGACGCGCCGCACCTTCCCGGAAGGTGACAGCGCCTGGCCGCCCCCGTGATGACGCGGGAGCGGCCAGGCGCTGTTCTTGTGTGCGTGCTGCACTGTCAGGCCGCTGCGGCCATCTCCGTCAGCGGGTCGGAGAACGTCGTACGCGTCACCGAAGGGACCGTCGCCTTGGCCAGGCCGGTCAGGGTCTTGCCCGGGCCGATCTCCAGCAGGTGATCACAGGCCAGGTCGGCGGTGAGCGTCCGGAGGCTGTCCGACCAGCGGACCGGGGCCGTGATCTGCCGACGCAGCAACGACGCCCACTCCGGGCCGCCCCGGTGCGCCGTGGCATCCACATTGGAGACCACCGGGGTACGTCCGGGCATGAAGCGGACCGAGGCGAGCGCCTCCTCGAAGCGTTCGGCCGCCGGGATCATCAGCGGGGTGTGGAAGGCCCCGCCGACCGGCAGCCGCACCACCCTTGCCGCACCCGCCCGCTCCGCCGCCTCGGCGCAGCGCTCCAGGCCCTGCTCCTCTCCGGCGATCACGGTCTGCTGCGGCGAGTTGGCATTGGCGACCCAGACGCGGGCGCCCGCGGCGCGGAGCCCGACGGCCAGTTCCTCCAGGCGTCCGGCATCGAGGCCGAGCACGGCGGCCATGGCTCCCGGTGACCGGACGCAGGCGGCCTGCATGGCCTCGCCGCGCGCCACGATCAGGCGTACGGCGTCCTCCGTGTCGAGGATTCCGGCGGCCACGAGCGCGGTGTACTCGCCCAGGCTGTGTCCGGCGCAAGCGCCGGGGAACGTGGCCAGCGGGTATGCGGTACGCAGTTCCGTGAGCGCCACCAGCGCGAGGGCGAACGTGGCGAGCTGCGCGTTGTCGGTGCGCCGCAGCGTCGCCGCGTCGGCGTCGAGGAGCAGGGTGGCGATGTCGCGGCCTGCCGCCTCCGAGGTCTGTTCCACGACCGCCCACCCCGGGCGGCGCACCCAGGGCAGTCCCATTCCCGGGCGCTGACTCCCCTGTCCCGGGAACATCAGGGCCAATCGGGGACTTGTCATCTGGTCTCTTCTCCTTTCTTCGCTGTTCTCAGCAGCCGACGCCGCCGCCGCCGGTCACCGGGACGTTGGCGCCGGTGACGTAGCTCGACCCGTCGCTCGCCAGGAAGCGCACCACCGCGGCGACCTCCTCCGGGGTGCCGACCCGCTTGAGGGAGGTCTCGCTGAGGAGCTGGTCCATCCGGTTGCCGGTGACGCCCTCGGCCATGTCGGTGGCGATGATTCCGGGTGAGACGGCGTTCGCGGTGATGTTGCGGGGGCCGAGCTCCTTGGCGAGCGAACGGGCCAGGCCGATCAGAGCGGCCTTGGAGGCCGCGTAGTTGGTCTGGCCCGGCGCTCCCGCAGTGCCGGTGGTGGAGGAAATGAAGATCAGCCGGCCCCAGCGGGCCTTCAGCATCCCGGGGATCACCTGCTGGGCGACGCGTACGGCGCCGAGCAGATTGGTGTCGATGACGGAGCTGAAGTCCTCCTCCGCCATGGAGAGCAGCAGACCGTCCCGGGTGATGCCGGCGTTGGACACCAGCACCTCGACCGGGCCCTGCTGTACGGCGACCTCCTCGACGGCGGCGGCGACCGCGGCCGAGTCGGTGACGTCGCAGCGTACGCCGAAGAGATCTGCGGGCGGCTCGCCGGAGCGGTAGGTGACGGCGACCTTGTCGCCGGCCTCGGCGAGGGCGCGGGCGACGGCGAGGCCGATCCCGCGGTTGCCACCGGTGACCAGTACGGAGCGACTCATGCGAACTCCCTTGTAGGGCTTGTGGAGAGGGGTGCGGTCAGGGCGTCCAGGCGTGCGCTCGCCTCGGCCGTGTCGGTGAAGTGGATGGTCTGCCAGCCGGCGGCCCGGGCACCGGCGCAGTTGACCTCGATGTCGTCGACGAGCAGGCAGTGCTCGGCGGGGACTCCCGCACGGGCCGCGGCCAGTTCGAACATGGCGGCCGACGGCTTGCGGTGGCCGACTTCGAAGGAGAGCAGTACGTCGTCGAAGAGTTCGTCCGGGTCGGTCATCCGGCGCCAGTGGGTGTCCCAGGTGGGCACCATGTTGGAGATCAGGCCGACGAAGGCGCCCCGGCGGCGTGCGCCGCGAAGGGCCCGTACCCAGTCGTGGTTGGTCTCGCGGCCGTCGAACCAGTCGTCGGCGAGCGTGGTCAGGCCGAGTGCGATGCCGTACTCCTGCGTGAGGACGGCGTCGATCCGGCGCAGCCACTCCGCCTCGGTGATCAGCGGGGTGTCGATGGGCTCCATGACGTCGTCGGTGCCGAAGGACGCGGTGACCTTTCCGATGGCGTGGCTCAGCCGGTCGACGGCGATGCCCTTGCGTGCGCAGAAGGAGCTGAGGGTGTGGCTGATCGGCGGTGTGAGCACGCCGCCGAAGTCTGTCCAGACGGCTCGTACGGTCATCGGGTCTCCTCCGCTGCGTGCAGGGTGGTGGCGATCTGCGCGACAGGTGAACCGCCCTGCGAGAAGGCGACGTCCACCATCTGTGCGTCGACCAGTGTCGCGGTGGCGGTCAGTGGCTCGTCGAGCTCGGCGTACCGCTGGAAGGAAGCGTCGATGCCGACGAGCCGGGTCGTCCCGGGGCGCTTCGCCAGGGTGAGCAGGGCCAGTTGGTGCGCGGCCTCGGTGAGCAGCATGGCCGGCAGATGGTCGTAGGCGTGGTCGAAGAGCGAGCGGTTGCCGAAGCGCGGAGTGACCTGGGCGGAGACGCTGCCCTCGGCTCGTACCGGCTGGGAGAGCAGTACGTTCAACGGGTGCACGCGGCCCACCGATCCGGGTTCGACCTGCTGGCTGTCGGGAGTGGCGGCGCAGTCGGCGCTGGACGGCGCGGGGGTGCCGCGCTGGGCGTGCCGGAGCGCCTCGTGGGAGTGGTGGGTGAGGAAGGCCGCGTACATGGTGTGTGTGCCGACGTGCTCACCGCCGAGGTGGAAGTCCTGGGTGACACTGCCGCGGCGCCAGACGCCGGTGCGGGTGGGACGCCCCTCGAAGCGGCTGTCGATCACCAGCTCGCCAGGGCGGTCCCCGATCAGCAGGGCCGCCGAATCGGTCAGCTCCAGACGGAAGTTGTCCACGATCATCGCGGTGTCGGACCGCACGCCCAGATGGGTGTGGGAGCCGTGGATCGCGGCCTGCCGTGCCGCTTCGAGCAGCAGAAGCGGGTCGTGCCGGGCGGGCGTGTGGGTGTGGTCGTTGTAGTAGGCGTGCGAGAGCGGCAACTGGGCCGCGGCGAGCACCCGCTTCAGCCCCAGGGGGCGTACGTCCGTGAGGAACACCTCGGAGACGGCGTCGCGGTGCACGAGGGAACGCTCCACCGTGCGCCCGAAATCGAGTTCTGTGCTTGCCACGTGGTCTGCGAGTTCTACTGGTTCTACGGGTTCTTCAAGGGCGACATCTTCCACGTCTGCCCGCATAAGCCATCCTCCCCGTTCTGATTTCCGGAATCGGGTTTCGATCCGGACCCTGCCAGCGATGAAAACACCAGAAGTGCCGGAAAGAGCAGGAACATTGCACGTCAGTGGTGCTCCGATACGCCTTTGGAAAGGGGGCGTACCCCTTTCGTGCATTCCCCCTTGTTGCCCGGCGCGAGCCCTGCCTACGTTTACGCCGGGCCACCGAACGTGGCGCGACCAGAAGGGGATTCAGGAAATGACGCAGCAGCAGAACGCCGGTTACGACGCTTCGTACTACGAGGAGAAGATCTCCGAGATCGTCACCGAGGAGCTGGAGCTGGAGCCCGGCGACCTGACCGTCTCCGGGGACTTCATAGAGGACTACGACAGCGACTCGCTCGCCCTCATCACCGTCGTTTCCCGGATCGAGAAGGAGCTGGGCGTTGCCCTGCCCAAGGAGGGCCTGGAGGAGCTGAAGACCCTCGGCGACCTCCTCGCCGCGGTGCACACCAAGCTCACGGAGGCACTGCAGGATGCCTGAGCGAAGCCCTGGGCGCCGAGTCGTCATCACCGGCCTGGGCGCCGTGAGCAGTGTCGGCATCGGGGTGGAGGCGTTCACCGCCGCCATCCGGGCCGGCGCGAGTGGCATCAGTCCCATCCAGTCCTTCGACACCACCGGCTTCCCGTACGTACGGGCGGGTGAGGTCCACGACTTCGAGCCCCGGGACATCCTGCTCAACCTCGACCCGGGGCAGTGGGGGCGCAGCAGTCTGCTGGCCGCCGCCGCGTCCCGGCTGGCTGTACAGGACGCCGGGATCGACCCGGCCGTGCTGGCCCGCAGCCGGGCCGGATCGGTCATGGGCACCACCAGCGGTGAGTCCGTCGTACTGCAGGAGCTCAGCGAGCAGTGGGTCGGTGACGGGCTGAAGAGCCTCGACCCTTCGCTGGTGGCGCAGCTGCCCGCGAGCCGCATCGCGGCCGCCGTCAACAGCGAACTGCTGCTGACCGGTGACGCGTTGACCATTCCGACGGCCTGTTCGGCGAGCAACTACGCGCTGGGCCACGCCTTCGACCTGGTGCGCAGCGGCGAGGCGGACGTCATGCTCGCGGGCGGCGCCGACGCCGTGAACCGGCTGACACACGCCGGCTTCTACCAGCTGGGCGCGATGGCCGAGGAGACTCCGCGGCCGTTCGACACCAACCGGGAGGGCATCCTCGCGGGCGAGGGCGGCGCGGCGCTGCTGCTCGAACCGCTGGACGACGCTCTGGACCGGGGGGCCCGTATCTATGCCGAGGTGCTCGGTTCGTGGGCCAACTGCGATGCGCACCACATGGTTCACCCCGACTCGGGATCGATCGCCGAGTGCATCAGGGCAGCTCACGAGGCGGCGGGTGTGACGCCCGGGCAGATCGACTACGTCTGCGCGCACGGCACCGGCACCCCGACCAACGACGCGACCGAGGTACAGGCCGTGCGCGAGGTCTTCGGGGACCGGCTGCCGCCCGTCAGCTCCATCAAGTCGATGATCGGCCACACCATGGGCGCGGCCAGCGGCTTCGGCGCGGTCATCTGCTGCAAGGCCATCGAGGAGGGCTTCCTGCCGCCGACCGCCAATGTGGTCGAGGTGGATCCCGCACTCGGGCCCGGCCTGGACCCCGTACCGGGGAAGGCCCGTCCGGCGCGCGTGGACATCGTGCAGAACCACGGGTTCGCGTTCGGCGGCAACAACGTCATCACCATCCTGGGGAGGGTCTCGTGACGACAGCGCAGGCACCGGCGCAACCACTCGCGCGGGCGGCCACCGCCGTACGGCCGCTGGTGATCACCGGCCATGGTGTGGTGTCGGCGGCCGGACTCGGCCTGGGCCCGCTCGGCGAGCTGCTGGCCGCCGGCGGACCTGGCCACACGGGACCGCAGGGCGACGACGCGGCGGACTACCCTCCGCGCGCGGTGCGTACGGTGCCCGGTTTCAAGGCCGCAGACCATCTCGGGCGCAAGGGCACCCGCCATCTCGACCGGCTCACCGGCCTCGGCCTGGTGGCCTGCAAGGAGGCACTGGACGGCCTAGGCGCATCCGGCGCCGCGGTCACCGATGCGGACAGCAGGCGTACCGGTGTGGTGATGGCGACCAGCACAGGTTCGATCCAGAGCCTGAGCGAACTGGCCAGGGACACCCTGGTGCAGGATGCGCCGTACATGGTCAACCCCAGCCGCTTTCCCAATACGGTGATGAACTGCTGCGCGGGCCAGATCGCCATCCGCAACGGACTGCGCGGCCTGAACGCCACCGTCGCCGGCGGCCGTCTCTCGGGGCTCTTCGCCTTCCGGCACGCCAGGGTCGCCCTCTCCCAGGGGCGCGCGGAGCGGCTTCTTGTCGGCGGTACGGAGGAGCTGAGCGCCCCTGCCGCCTGGGCCTGGCACCGTACGGGCGTACTGCGGGAGCAGGCCGCCGTCGGTGAAGGCAGCGCCGTCTTCATGGTCGAGGACGCCGAGCGTGCGGCGGGGCGCGGGCACACCGCGCTCGCCGAACTGCTCGCCTGCGAGGTCGGGTTCTACGGTGCGACGGCCGAGCGCCACAGCCTCGCCACCGGCCTCGCCGAGTGCGTGGAGCGTGCGCTGGTACGCAGCCGGGTGGCCGTGGAGGAGATCACCACGGTGGCTCTGGGCGCCACCCATCACGTCGGCCTGGACCGCGTCGAGGAACTGGCGGTGGAATCGGCGCTCGGCGGGCTGCCGGGAGCGGTACGGATCGCCGAGGCGCTCGGGGAGACGTACAGCGCGGCTGGTGCCTTCCAGGTCGCGGCGGTGCTTGCCCAGTGGCAGCGCGATCCGGCGCCTTCCGGATCCGTACGTACCGCTCTGATCACCTCGGTCGGCCAGGACGGCAACGCGGGCGCGCTGGTGCTCCGCGACGTCGCGGGCGGCTGAGACCTACGGGCCGACGCCCCCACAGACGTGCCTCCGGCCGAATCCCCCGCGGGCCGGGGCACAACAGGAGGCCGGCCGGTCAGCTCCCCCGCGACCGGCCGGCCGACTGGCTCCCTTCGACGCTCAGACCTCGACACTCAGAAGCCCGACGCTCAGAACCTCGACGCTCAGAACGCCGTCTGGCCGAGCAGCGAGACATGGGCGAGGTGCTGGGTGACCATGAACATCCGGTACGGGCGACGGCGTACCGCACGCGAGGCGCCCGGCCGCTGCCCGAGCGTCACCACGGCAACCCCCGCGCCGCCCACCAGCACCACGACGGCAGCCGGAGCCAGGTCCGGTGCCCACAGCGCGGTCGCCGCGGCGAACCCGCAGCCGACGGCGAGAGCTCCGGCTGCGATCAGCGCTCGGGTGCGCTTCTCGCCCAGCGTGACGGCCCAGGTGCGGCGGCCGACCGCGGCGTCGCCGGCGATGTCCGAGAGGTCCTTGGCGACCGCGCCGACGAGCGCCATCCACAGCGACATGGCCACGCTGAGGACGATCAGGTCGGTCAGGCGGCCCGTGGCGCCGAGCGCCACCGGGCCCGCGCAATAGGTGAGGATGCCGGAGACGAGCACCACGGCCATCGCCGCGGACGTGCGGTTCTTCAGGGCGAGGCCCGGCGCGGAATAGGCATGTCCGAGCAGCAGCAGCGCGGAGACGAGCAGCAGCATGCCCTGGCCGACCAGTGCGCCCGCCAGCAGCGCGACGGCGAATGAACAACGGGCGATGAAAAGCGCCGTACGCTCCGGGAGCGCTCCGACGGCTATGGGCCGGAGCGAACCGTTGAGCCGGTCCTCGCGGGAATCCGTACAGCCGTTGTAGAGATACGTGTAGAAGATCGCGCAGAACCATGCGAGTGCGCCGAGACCGACCGTCCCGAAAAGCTGCGTACCGCTGAAGGAAACAGTGGAAGCCGCAAGCCCGACCCCCGCCAGAAAACGCAGCTGAAACGCTGCCTGCACTGCTGGACGCGATTCCTTGAGACTCAGCAGGAGGAGTCGAGGTGCGCTCTTTTCGGGAGAACCGGCGGGGACATTACCAGTGGACGGAATTACGGACCGAGATCGCGTCGTCACATTCGGCATGTCCGGATTGTAGGCAGGCTCAACCGGCACTGGCTGCACTGCCAATGAGCCACTCATGGCACTAAAGGAGTATGGAAAAAAGGGCTGTTGAGCCCCATGGGGCCGCTGGGCCGCCGTCCGCCGCGAATCGGCGCGACGGCGGCCCTTTTCGCGTGGCACGTGGCCTGGTCCGTCGCGCGGTACGCCGCCCGGCCGGTCACGTGGTACGTCGCACCGCGCCCCAAGTGGACCCCTGCCCCGAGCCCCCTCTGCGATTGAGTTTCCGCAGGCGGGCGCCACTTCCGGCACCCCGCTTCCCGTGAAGGGCCGTTGGCAGCCCTGGTCCGTTTCCGACCTCCGGGAAGCCTCATGCGCACCCCTGTCCTGGATCCTGAAGAGATCCATGTCTGGTTCGTGGCCCTCGACCGCATACGCGTCACCGAAGCCACCGACATCCTCGACGACTCCGAGCTCCGCCGGGCGACGGGCATCCGTCACCGGGCCGGCCGGTTCCGCTATCTCTCCGCGCACCTCGCGCTGCGCACCCTGCTCGCCGGGTATCTCGGCGTCGTCCCACAGCTCCCGCGCTTCGAGCGCCGCTGCCCCGACCCGGACGAGTGCGGCGGGTGCGGGGCCGGAAAACCCGCGCTGCGGGCGGGCCCCTGGCCCGAGTTCGACATCAACCTCTCGCACTCCGGCTCCGCCGCCCTGCTGGCGCTGTGCCGTGCGCCCGGCGTGGTCGGTGTGGACATCGAACGGATACGCAGCCACTTCGACTGGAGCCGGGTGCCGGCCGTCGGACCGAGTGGCCGCGTGGCCGGATTCCGTACCTGGACCGGCATCGAGGCGGTGGGGAAAGCCGCCGGTACGGGACTGCGGGACATGGCCGCCATCGGCCCTCCGGAGCCCGGTGGAATTCGGCGGGCCCGCCTCCCCGGCGACGTATCCGACTGGTACGTGTCCGAGGTCGAATGCCCGGACGGATATGTCGGTTCTCTTGCAACCAATCGACCCGGAGTAACTGTGAGGACATACCACTGGCCGCCCATTGATCCGTAGTCGTATACGAGCCGCCACGCACCGTAGTTCAATATGTGGGACATCGGGCTCATCACGTTGACACTGGTCACAGACCCGGCCATGATCCCCGAGGATGAGCTCGGGGGGAGTGGGGTGAGCTCCGATGACACAACAAATAGATGCCACGGATGCAACGTTCGGACCGACAGCGTCGACGGCCGAAAAGTTCTTGAGCCGTAAACCACAATTGCTGAAGCAGTACCGGCTCCGGCTGGAGCAGATCAAGAGCCCGCTGGTGACCGACGAGGGCGCTTGGAAAGGCTGTGCGCTGCAGGCCGAGCGGATCATCACGGACTGCGCGGACAGCCTTCTGCACGACAAGGCGCAGGTTCGCGGTTCCCTGATCCAGCAGGTGCAGGGACTGGGGATGGAACGCGCCACCCAGGGTATTTACGGCGTCCATTCCATCCGCGCGGGCGTCATCCTCTTCGAACTCGCCTTTGACGCACTGGCCGAGGCCGTCGCGGACAGTCCCGGTGACCTCGGGCGGTTCGGTGCGGCGGTCCGGTCCCTGCAAATGGGCATCGGCGAGCGGCTGGAGGCCGGGGCTCTCGGCCACGACATCTACCTGCTCAATACCGTACGAGAGGTGAATGCGGCCGGACACCGGCAGCTCGCCCGCGAGATCCACGACCATCTCGGCAACAACGTCAGTCTCGCGCTGCGGCAGTTGGAGCTGTACGAGATCGACAGGGACAAGCGGCCCGAGCACACCGAAGCCCGCATCGCCGCCGTCAAGGCGACCCTTACCGAATCGCTCGGCATCATCCGCGATCTCGTCGGACAGCTGCGCAGATCGGAGAGCGAGGGCACGCTGCAAGGTGCCTTCACCGCCTTCCTGGAGTCCATGGCGATCACCCATCCCGAGGTGCGCGTCCAGGTCAACGGCAGTGAGGAGTGGGCCCCGCAGCAGGTGCTCGACGAGATCTTCCTCGTGGTACGGGAGTGCCTGCGCAACGCACTCGCCCACGCAGACGCGCAGCAGGTCCTCGCGGTCGTCGACATCGCGCCGTTCGGCGTGCACGCGCTGATCGAGGACGACGGATGCGGCTTCGACCTCGCGGCGGTCGGGGACGCCGGCCTTGCCAACGGCATCGCGTCGGCCACCGAGCGGGTCGAACTCCTCGGCGGAACCATCCTGATCTCCAGCAATCCCAGGGCCGGCGGTACCCGCGTCACGGTCTCCATCCCACTGTCGGAGCACTCAGGTGACACTGAATCCGGGTCCTGAAACGATCCGCATACTCGCCGCGGACGACCACACACTGTTGCGTACGGCGCTGTGCGAACTGCTGCGGGCCGAGGACGACTTCGAGGTGGTCGCGGAGGCGAGCAGCGGCCGTGACCTCCTCGCACTCGTCGAGAAGAACCGGCCGCATGTGGTGCTTCTCGATGTCGAGATGCCGCACAACCATCCCAAGACGACGGTCCGCAGGCTGCTGGAGCACTTCCCCGACCTGCGCGTGATCATCCTGTCGATGTTCGACGACCCGCCCCTGGTCCAGGAGTTGCTCCAACTGGGGGCGCGCGGTTTTCTGCACAAGAGCGTGCCGCGCGAGGCGCTCCTGTCAGCCATCCGCAATGCCGCCCAGGACGACCAGCAGGTCACCATCTCCGTTTCCCGGCAGAGCTTCACCGGGGGCGTGGAGCGGGGCCGGGAGCACTCGTCCGGGGCGGTGTCGCCGCGCGAGCGCGAGGTGCTGGTCTGCGTCTCGGAGGCGCTGAGCAACCGGCAGATCGCGGTCAGGCTGGGCATCACCGAGGGCACGGTCAAGCGCCACCTGCGCAATATCTTCGACAAGTTGGGCGCGGTCTCCAGGATCGACGCCGTGAACAAGGCGATGGCTCTGTCGCTGATCGCCGCGCCACGGGGCCGTTCCGTGCGCTGAGCTTGATCTTTACGGTCGGAGCCGATCACGTTCGATGAAGATCTCGGAGATTGCCCCGCAGGCGTGAGGACACGGGCCCGCGGCGCAGCCGCTGATGTCGCTGCGCCCCGGACCCCGCTCCTCAAACTCCCCCAAGGACTACGTCCAGGGGGGACCCCCAGGGGCTGGATTCTGACCCCTGCACCATCATGGCGCCATGCGACTTGCCATGGCGCCATGATGGTGCCATGATTGCGCTATGGACCTCACTCCCTACGTCGACAACCTCCGGCACGAACTCGGCGTCGCCGCCGAAGCCGGTGGAGACGAAGCCCGTGCCCTGGCCGAGCGGCTCACCGCCCAGCTCGAGTCGGCCGCCCGGCTCACCCTGCTGAACGCCCTGTCCGACGCGATGGACGAGGTCACCCGCGACCTGGCCCCAGGCTCGGTCGACGTACGACTGCGCGGGCTCGACCCCGAGTTCGTGGTCACGGCCCCGCCCACCCCGGACACCTTCGGCGAGGGCGACGCCCCGGCGCCGCCGGCGGCGCCCACACCGCCGGCCCCGGTGGACTTCGAGGACGGCGCCACCTCGCGCATCAACTTCCGCCCGCCCGCCCAGCTCAAGGTCCGGGTCGAGGAGGCCGCGAGCCGCGAAGGGCTCTCGGTCAACGCCTGGCTGGTCAGGGCCGTCGCCGCCGCCCTGGAACCCACGGCGGCTCGCGGCAAGAGCGGCTCACCCGGCTCGAGCCGGTCGCACGCGGCCGGGCAGGGATTCACCGGCTGGGTGCGCTAGCCCACCCCGCACCGCTCACGTACTCCCAACCAAGCAACCAACACACAACAGCCAAAGGACGGCTCAGCCATGCCTACTTTCGACACCCCCGAGCCCCTCTCCGCCACCCTTGAACTCGATTTCGGGCGGATCCGGATCATCGCGGGCAAGCGCACCGACACCGTGGTCGAGGTGACGCCGAGCGACCCCGGCAACAAGCAGGACGTACAGGCCGCCGAGGACACCAAGGTCACCTGCGCGGGCGGGGAGCTCGTGGTCAAGGGCCCCAAGAATCGCTCGCCCTTCGGCAAGATCGGCTCGGTCGATGTGACCGTCGAGCTGCCCACGGGCTCGGACCTGACCGGCAAGACGGGTCTCGGCGACTTCATCGCCGAGGGCCGGTTCGGGAACTGCCACCTGACGACGTCCACCGGTGACATCCAGCTGGAAGAGGCCGCGGCCGTACAGCTGAAGACCCCGCACGGGGACATCCTCGTGGACCGTGCGACGGGCGAGGTCGAGATCCAGGGGTCGGGGCGGGTACGGGTCGGCCGGGCCGACTCCACGGCCACCATCAAGAACCTCAACGGCGAGACCGCGATCGGGGAGATCCGCGGGGAGCTGACGGTGCGCTCGTCCAACGGGCCCATCAGCGTCCAGCACGCGGGCTCCTCCGTCACGGCCAAGTCCGCGAGCGGCGCGATTCGGCTCGCCGAGGTGGTGCGTGGGCAGATCAGCCTGGAGACCTCGGCCGGGGCGCTCGAGATCGGGATCGCCGAGGGGTCTGCGGCCTGGCTGGATGTGCGGTCCAAGGCGGGGCGTGTACGTAATGAGCTCGGGGCGGCAGAGGGGCCCCAGGCGTCCGAGGAGACGGTCGAGGTTCGGGGCCGGACCAGCGCCGGCGACATCGTGATCCGCCGGGCCTGAGCCGCTCACCGGCCCCAGAGGACCCGAGCCGCTCACCGCTCCAAAAGGGCCTGCCCCGCCCGCGGCGTGAGCACCATGGGTGAGGCCGCCCCCAGGTGTGTCCTCCGCGCTCAGCGTCCCGCCCATCGACTCCGTGAACCCGCGGGCGACTGCCAAGCCGAGACCCACGCCCGCCCCGCGTGAGGCGTCGCCGTAGCGCTGGAAGGGCTCGAAGATGCGTCCTTGGCATCGTCCGGGACGCCGGGGCCGCGGTCGACGACACGACGACACGGACCTCGACTCGCTCGCCGAGGGTGCCGGCTGCGACCGGCACGGGCTCGGCGTTGGGGCTGTACTTCACCGCGTTCCCCACGACGTTGGCGACGACCCGCTCCAACAGGCCCTTGTCGACCGTGACCATGGCAGGTTCTCGGGATGTCCAGTTCGACGCTCTCCAGCGGTACGCCGCCGAGCGCCGCCGGGACCACCTCGTCGAGGTCGACCTCGCGGATGAGCGGGGCGACCGTGCCGGCCTGCAGGCGGGACACGTCGAGGAGGTTGCCGACCAGGTGGCCCAGGCAGTCCGCCGTCCTCGATGCCTTCCAGGAGCTCCGCCCGATCCTCGTCCGACCGGTGCACGCCCTCCGAGCGCAGGGACGTGACGCAGACCTGATGCCGGCGAGGGGCGTGCGCAGGTCGTGGCTGACCGCCGCGAGCAGCGCCGTACGGATCCGGTTGCCCTCCGGGATGCCGCGCGCCTGCTGAGCTTCGCCCTGCAGCCGCCGCCGCCCCTGACGGCCCCCGGCCGAAGTCATGGCGCCACTTTGGCTCGCAAATGGCGCCACACTTATGCCATGATGGCAACGCGGGGATTGACCGTTCCCCGCGCGCTTTCCAGCACCACTCGTGCACCCAGCCAGACACAACCCATGCGCCGCCATGGCGCCATTCCGTGCTGCCCGGATGCCGATCACCGACCACTCAAACGACCACACGACCGACCCAACGGGAGTCCCACCGTGGCTACGTTCCTTTCCAGACTGGGCCGCCTCGCCTTCAGGCGCCGGGGGGTGACGCTACTGCTCTGGCTGCTGATATTCGGCGGCGTGGGCTTTGCCGCCTCCTCCGCGCCGACGCCGCCCGCCGACACGTTCTCGATGCCGGGCACCGAGTCGCAGGAGGCCTTCGACCTGCTGACGGAGAAGTTCCCTGACGCGAGCGCCGACGGCGCCAGCGCCCGGGTCGTCGTCCGGGCCCCCTGGGGCCAGAAGATCACCGCCCCCGAGCAGCGGGCCGAAGTCGGCCGCCTCGTCGCCGCGTTGGGCACGTCCTCCTCGCAGGTGGTGGGCGCCTCCGACCCCTACAAGACCGCCGAGATCAGCATCAGCAAGGACGGTACGACCGCCTACACGGTGGTGACGTACAAGGTCTCCGCGAAGGAGGTCGGCGACAAGGCGCACGACGCGCTCGACGCGGCCATCGCGAAGGCCGACAAGGCGGGACTGACCGTCGAGGCCGGCGGTGACGCTGTGAAGATCGACCAGACGATGGGCGGCACCGGCGAGCAGATCGGCATCCTGGTCTCCGCAATCGTCCTCGTCCTGACCTTCGGCTCGGTGATCGCGGCCGGAATGCCGCTGATCACCGCGCTGATCGGGGTCGGCATCGGCATCTCCGGCATCACCGCGCTCGGCTCCGCCCTCGGCCTGTCCGGCAACACCGCGACCCTCGCGATGATGATCGGCCTCGCGGTCGGCATCGACTACGCCCTGTTCATCGTCTCCCGCTTCCGCGCCGAGCGCGCCGAGGGGCGCAGCCCCGAAGAGGCCGCAGGACGGGCCGTCGGCACCGCGGGTTCGGCGGTCGTCTTCGCGGGGCTGACCGTCATCGTGGCCCTCGCCGGACTGGCCGTCGTCAACATCCCGATGCTCACCAAGATGGGCCTCTCCGCGGCCGGCACCGTCGCGGTCTCCGTGCTCGTCGCGATCACCCTGGTCCCCGCCCTGCTCGGCTTCGCGCCGGTCAAGGTGATGGCTCGCAAGGGGCGCCTGCAGTACGCCGTCAAGCCGCTGTCGGAGGGCAAGCAGCGCAAGGCCGCCAAGCGCGCGGCCAAGCTCACCAAGAAGGACAAGCCCAACCTCGGCTCCCGCTGGGCCAGTTACGTCCTGCGCCACCCCGTGGCCGTCCTGCTCATCGGCGTGGTCGGCCTCGGCACGGTCGCCGTACCGGCCACGAGCCTCGAACTCGGGCAGCCCGGCGAGGGCTCGATGTCGACGAAGACCACCCAGCGCAAGGCGTACGACATGCTGTCGGAGTCCTTCGGGCCCGGGTTCAACGGACCCCTGATGATCACCGTGCAGGCCGAGGACGCCACGAAGGCGGCCGACTCCGCGGGCAAGGTCTTCGCCCGGAACCCCGGCGTGGCCTCGGTCTCCCCCGCCATCGGCAACAAGGCGGACGACACCGCGATCATCAACATCATCCCGAAGACCGGCCCGACCGAGAAGAAGACCGAGGAGCTGGTCCGCGAACTCCGCGACACCGCCGACGGCTTGGAGCGGAGCAACGCGTCCCAGATCCTGGTGACCGGCCAGACGGCGATGTTCATCGACTTCTCGCAGACCCTGGACGACGCGCTCCTGCCCTACCTGGGCCTGGTCGTGGGCCTCGCCTTCCTGCTCCTGATGGTGGTCTTCCGCTCCATCCTGGTCCCGCTCAAGGCGGCCCTCGGGTTCCTGCTCTCGGTGGCCGCGGCGCTCGGCGCCGTCGTGGCGGTCTTCCAGTGGGGCTGGTTCGCGGATGTCCTCGGCATCGAGCAGACCGGCCCGATCATGAGCACGATGCCGATCTTCATGATCGGCGTAGTCTTCGGCCTCGCGATGGACTACGAGGTCTTCCTGGTCAGCCGGATGCGTGAGTCGTACGTCCACGGAGCACGCCCGGCCGAAGCGGTCGTCGACGGCTTCCGCCACGGCGGCCGGGTCGTCGCCGCGGCCGCGGTCATCATGATGAGCGTCTTCTCCGGCTTCATCGTGGAGGACAACGACTTCATCAAGATGATCGGCTTCGCCCTCGCGATCGCCGTCCTCTTCGACGCCTTCATCGTCCGCATGGCGATCGTGCCCGCGCTCTTCGCCCTGCTCGGCGAGTCCGCCTGGTGGCTCCCGAAGTGGCTGGACCGGATCCTGCCCCGGGTGGATGTCGAGGGCGAGACGCTCGACCAGCACGAGCACTCCGCACCGCACTCGCGGCGGGAGAGCACCCTCGTCGGCTGAGTGGGCTCCGCAAGATGGCACCACGATGGCGCCCCCGTACCGGTTCCTGATCGGTACGGGGGCGCCATCTCGTGACGTACATCTACGCAGGTCAGGCGGGGCAACGCGGCATGAATGAAAAGAATGGCGCCACTTCGGCTCGCAATGGCGCCATAGATGTACCATCATAGAGACGCAAGCACGGCACAGCACCCCGTGAATTGCGCCAGACATGCGCCACCTGAGCGCCACGGCCGGTTGGCCGCCTCCGTCCGTCCCCGGATTCCCTGCAGAAAGGCCCGCCCACCATGAACACCGCGACCCAGGTGTCCACCACCACGCGAGCAGCCGCGATCTCCGCGATCGGCCTGCGCAAGTCGTACGGCGACAAGGTGGTGCTCGACGGAATCGACCTTCGGATCCCCGAGGGCACGATCTTCGCCCTGCTCGGCCCCAACGGCGCCGGCAAGACCACCACCGTGGAGATCCTCTCCACGCTGATCACGGCCGACGGGGGCGAGGCGCAGATCGCGGGCCACGACGTGGTCGCCGACGCCGACGAGGTACGCCACCAGATCGGCGTCACCGGACAGTTCGCTGCCGTCGACGGACTGCTCACCGCCGAGGAGAACTTGCTCCTCATGGCCGACCTGCACCACCTGAGCAAGCGCGAGGGCCGCCGCCGCGCCGCCGATCTCCTGGAGCGGTTCGAGCTGACCGAGGCGGCCCGCAAAAACGTCGCCACCTTCTCCGGCGGTATGCGCCGCAAGCTCGACCTGGCGATGACGCTGGTCGGCTCGCCGCGGATCATCTTCCTCGACGAGCCGACCACCGGCCTCGACCCGCGCAGCCGCCGCGTCATGTGGGAGCTCATCCGGGACCAGGTGAACCAGGGCGTGACCATCTTCCTGACCACGCAGTATCTGGAGGAGGCCGACCAACTCGCCGACCGCATCGCGGTGCTGGACCACGGCAAGCTGGTCGCCGAGGGGACCGCGGCCGAGCTGAAGCGACTGATCCCCGGTGGCCACATCCGCGTCCAGTTCGCCGACGCGGCCCACCTCGACAAGGCAGCCGATCTCTTCGGCGTCGCCACCCGCGACGACGAGTCGCTCACCCTGCAGATCCCCAGCGACGGCTCGATCACCAACCTCCGCGCGGTCCTCGACGTCCTGGACACCACCGAGGTGCAGGCCGAGTCGCTCACCGTGCACACCCCCGACCTCGACGACGTCTTCCTCACCCTCACCGGCCAGCAGAACGCCCCCACCGCCACCTCCGCGACCGCCCAGAAGGAGTCGAACCGATGAGCACCGTCACCCTCTCCCCGGCCAAGCCCGCCAAGCCGACCCGCTCGTACGCGCTGCGCGACTCCATGACGATGCTGCGCCGCAACCTCAAGCACATGCTGCGCTACCCGTCGATGACGGTCATGATCGTCATGATGCCGATCGTGATGCTGCTGCTGTTCGTGTACGTCTTCGGCGGCGCGCTCGGCACGGGCATCGGGGGCACCGGCCGCGGCGACTACACCAACTACGTGGTGCCCGGCATCATCCTGATGGCCGTGACCTCCGGCGCCATCACGACCGCCATCTCCGTCTGCACCGACATGACGGAAGGCATCGTCAACCGCTTCCGTACGATGTCGATCTCGCGCGGATCCATCCTCACCGGCCATGTCTTCGCCAGCGTCATCCAGGCCGCGGCGATCCTCGTCCTGATCATCGGAGCCTCCTTCGCGGTGGGCTTCCGCCCCGACGCCTCGCCCGTCGAGTGGATCGCCGCCATCGGCCTGCTCCTCTTCCTCGCCTTCGGGCTCAGCTGGGTGACCGCTGCGATGGGCCTGGGTGCCAAGACCATCGAGGCCGCGTCCAACGCCCCGATGCCGCTGACCTTCCTGCCCTTCCTCGGCAGCGCGGTCGTCACCCCGGACTCCATGCCGACCGTTCTGCGCTGGTTCGCCGAGTACCAGCCCTTCACCCCGATCAACGAGACCCTGCGCGGCCTCCTGCTCGGCACCCCGATCGGCAACGACGGCTGGATCGCCCTCGCCTGGTGCGCGGGGCTCGCCCTGGTCGGCTACCTCTGGTCGCGCTCCACCTTCAACCGCACCGTCACACGCTGACCATCACCTGCTGAGCCCAGCGAGACAGGCAAGCACACCCCGCCCGACGATCGCAGGAGGACCCCCATGTCGTACGACCCGACGGCCGCCGACACCACCGCCGAAGAGCCGCCCACCCTCCCCACCGACCGGCGCACCGGCTGCCCCTTCGACCCGCCCGCCGAACTCACCGCGCTGAGCGACAAGCCGCTGCGCCGCATGCGTTACGCCGACGGACACGTGGGCCGGCTGGTCACCGGCCATGCCGCGGCCCGCGCGATCCTGGCCGACCCGCGCTTCAGCTCACGCTACGAACTCATGCATCCGCCGTTCCCGATGGCAGGCATGCCGGAGGAGATGCCGCCGGCGCCGACCGGCGACATCATCGGCCTCGACGCCCCCGAGCACACCCGCTACCGGCGCCTGCTCACCGGTAAGTTCACCGTCCGCCGCATGCGTCAACTCGCCGACCGAGTAGCGCAGTTAACCACCGAGTGCCTGGACGCCATGGAGCAGGCCGGGCCCACGGCCGACCTGGTGGAGGCGTTCGCGCAGCCCGTGCCCGCGCTCATGATCTGCGAGCTGCTCGGCGTGCCGTACGCCGACCGGGAGCGCTTCCAGAGCCAGGTGGCGACCATCTTCGACCAGACGGCGGATGCGGAGGCGAAGGGCGAGGCCTATACGGCGCTGCTCCAGTACCTGAACGAACTGGTCCTCGCCAAGCGCGCCGAGCCCACCGACGACCTGCTCAGCGATCTGACCACCTCCGACCTCACCGACGAGGAACTGGCCGGAATCGGCGGGCTGCTGCTCGCCGCCGGTCTCGACACCACCGCCAACATGCTCGGCCTCGGCACCTTCGCCCTGCTGAGCAACCCCGACCAGCTCGAGGCCCTGCGCGCCGACCCGGGCCTCGCCGAGCAGACCGTGGAGGAGCTGCTTCGCTACCTCACCGTGGCCGACCCGATTCCGCGATCGGCGCTCGAGGACGTCGAGGTGGAGGGCCGGCTGATCAGGGCGGGCGAGACGGTGACCATTTCCGTGCAGGCCGCCAACCGCGACCCGCACAAGTTCCCCGACCCCGACCGGCTCGACATCCACCGCAAGGCCACCGGTCACCTGGCCTTCGGCCACGGCGCCCACCAGTGTCTCGGCCAGCAGCTCGCCCGCGTCGAGATGACCGTCGCCTTCCCGGCGCTGTTCGCCCGCTTCCCCACCCTGCGCCTCGCGGTGCCGCCCGAGGAAGTGCCGCTGCGCGACTGCTCCAACATCTACGGCGTGATCAGCCTGCCCGTCACCTGGGACAAGGAGTAGCCCATGAGCGACCCTTCCCCAAGCTCTTCGAGCAGGGGATACCCCATGGAGCCGCTGCGTCTCAGCGTCGACCGTGACCGCTGCGCCGGCGCCGGCATGTGCGCCCTGACGGCTCCCGAGGTCTTCGACCAGGACGACGAGGAAGGCCTGGTGGTGCTCCTGCACCCCGCGCCGGCCCCCGAGCACCGGGCCGCCGCCCGGATGGCCGTCGGCCTCTGCCCCGCCGGAGCCATCGCCCTCAACTCCCCGGATTCCACGGACTCGTAGCGACGTGGCACCTCACGGACCGAGAACCCCGCACCGCGCACCGGTGGGGGGCTCTCGCGTGTGCGGACCCGTCCGCCACGCCGCCCCGGCCCCCGGGCTCAGCACACAGCACCGCGTCGGTCAGCTCGCCCGAACACCCCCGCAACGCCCCCGGGTGCCTGTGCCGGCCGCCTCAGCGCAGTTCGTCGTACGCCTCGCCGATCGCGGCGACGGCCTCCGAAATCCCGCTCAGCGGCAGTGATCCGTAACCCAGCAGCAGCGCGGGGCGGCCGGCCGGGCCGCCGAACCTGAACTGCTGGCCGCCGCGCACCAGTACCGAGCGGCGCAACGCCCCCTGGACCAGGGCGGCTTCGTCGGTGCCCTGCGGCAGCAGCGCATAGCTGTGCAGACCGGCCGCCGAACCGCTCATCCTGGCGTCCGGCAGATGCTCCCGTACGGCCGCGGCCATCGCCTCGCTGCGGGAGCGGTACCGGGAGCGGACCCGGCGCAGGTGGCGGTCGAGCAGGCCACCGTGCATCAGGTCGGCGAACGCCAGCTGGGTGAGGGTGTCCGAGCCCTGGTCCTGCCGGGAACGGACCCGGTCCATCAGCGGGAACAGCTTGGGCGGGATCGCCAGCCAGCCGAGCCGCAGCCCGGGCACCAGCACCTTGCTGGTGGTCCCGGCGTAGATGACGCGCTCCGGGTCACCGTCCTGCACCGCGGGCGGCCTGGCCTGGCGGTCGAACCAGAACTCGCCGTCGTAGTCGTCCTCGATGATCCAGCCGTCCACCTCCTCCGCCCAGCGCAGCAGCTCCTCCTTGCGCTTGGCCGACATGGTGACGCCCGTCGGGAACTGATGGGCCGGGGTGACAAGAACGGCCCGTACACCGGTACGGGCCAGCTCCTCGACGACCAGGCCCTCCTCGTCGACCGGCACCGGAACCGGGCGTATACCGGTGTCCAGGATGAAGCGGCGCTGACTGTTGTGGCCCGGCTCCTCGATGGCCAGCTCATGGATGCCCAGATGCTGGAACGAGGAGCAGAGCAGAGCGAGGCCCTGGGCGAAGCCCGCCGTCACCATCACATGGGCCGGCTCGGTACGGACCGAACGCACCCGCCCCAGGTAGCCGGAGAGTTCATTGCGCAGCTCGGGGATGCCTGCCACCGGCGGGTAGTCCACGCCTTCGCGGCCCACGTTCTGCAGCACCTTCGTATAGGAGCTGAGCCACTCCTGCCGTGGGAAGTTGGACAGGTTGGCGATGCCGACGCGCAGATCCCAACGGACCGCAGGGGCCGGCCGGGGGTCCAGGAGCGAGGGGGAACCGGCGCCCTCGGGCAGCTGGCGGGTGACATGGGTGCCCGATCCGCGTACCGCGTCGAGGTACCCCTCGGCGATCAGCTGCTCGTACGCCTCGACCACCACGCTGCGGGAAAGCCCCAGGTCCTGGGCGAGCTGACGGCTCGAAGGCAGCCGGGTCCCGGGGTGCAGCACCCGGTCCTCGACCATGCCCTTGATGGCGTCCTGGAGCTGCGTCGTGAGCGACACCGCCGAGTCCCGGTCCACTTGGACCGCCAAGTGCCAAGCCATCTGGTCTGCTCCATCCCCCACTTAGTGGTCTGGGTGCTCCCCCTTGCCGACTGGCCTACTTGATCACGCCAACGGCCCTTATTTATAGCAACTTGAGGGGAGAACACGATGACTGACGTACTCGTTCCCGCACTGGTCCGCCGGCCCGGTACCGACACCTTCGACGGCCTGGTGGAGAGCCGGACGCTGCGGGTGGGGATCGTCGGACTCGGCTACACCGGGCTGCCGCTCGGCCTCGGTTTCGCCGCCGCCGGGTTCCCGGTGCGCGGTCTGGACACGGACGCGGCCCGTGCGGCGCAGGTGATGCGCGGCGAGTCGTACCTGCCGGATGTGAGCGACGCCGAACTGGCCTCGGTCAACAGCCGGCTGAGCGCCACCACCGAGCCCGGCGAGCTGGCCGGTTCGGACGTACTGATGATCTGCGTGCCCACCCCGGTCACCGGCTCCCAGCAGGCGAACCTCGACTACGTCGACGCCGCGCTCGCCTCGGTGGCGCCGCTGCTGCGCCGCGGGATGCTGCTGGTCGTCCAGTCCACGGTGCCGCCGGGCGCGACCGCGGCCGCCGTCGCGGCCGCCGTGGCAGGCACCGGCCTGGAGCCGGGCATCGACTTCCATGTGGCGATGGCGCCCGAGCGCGTCGACCCGGCCAACACGAACGGCTGGAACCTCGCCAACACCCCGAAGGTGGTCGGCGGGCTCACCCCCGAGTGCACCCGGCGCGCGGCCCTGCTGTTCGGGCAGGTCTGCCGGACGGTGGTGCCGGTGTCGAGCCTGGAGGTCGCCGAGCTGGCCAAGGTCTTCGAGAACACCTTCCGGCTGGTCAATATCGGCCTGACCCTCGAACTCTCCGACCTCTGCCAGGAGTTGGGGATTCCGGTACGGGAGGTCATCGACGCCGCCGCCACCAAGCCGTACGGCTTCCTCGCCCACTACCCCGGCCCGGGCGTCGGCGGCGAGTGCATACCGGTCGACCCGCTCTTCCTGCGTGAGGCCGCGGCCCGCGCCGGTACGGACATGGAACTGGTCGCCGCCGCCCACCGGCGCATCGAGCAGCGGCCGCAGCAGGTCGTCGAACGTCTCGGCGCTCTGCTCGACCGGCGCGGGCGGTCCCTGCGGGGGGCGAAGGTGCTGCTCGTCGGGGTGAGTTACAAGACCGGCGTCGCCGATCTGCGCAACGCCCCCGCCCTGGACATCGTGCGCGGACTGCGCGCGGCCGGCGCCCAGGTCTCGTACCACGACCCGCTCGTGCCCGAGCTGGAGATCGACGGCGCGGCGGTGCCCGCGGCCGGCTGGACGGCGGTCGAGCTGGCGCAGCAGGACGCGGCGGTCCTCGTCACGCCGGTGCGCGGGCTCGAGGACGATGTGCTGTGGGGCGTGCCGCCGGTGGTCCTGGACACCCACAACCGGCTCTCCGCCGCGAGCAATGTGGCGGTGCTCTGATGGGCACCGGGGTGCTGACCGCCGCGACGCGTGACGTCGTCGCGGGCCGGGAGCTGCCGGAGGAGGCGGCCACCCAGGCGGTCGCCGCGCTGCTCGCCGCGTCGACGGACCCGGTCGACGCGGCGGCCTTCCTCACCGCGCTGGCCACCGGCGGCGTCTCCGCCCAGCTGGTGGCGGCAGCGGTACGGGCCGTGGTCGCCGCGGCCCGGCCGGTCGCATGGACCGGGCCCGCCGTCGACGTGGTCGGCACCGGCGGGGACGGCAGCAACTCGGTGAACATCTCGACGCTGGCCGGGCTGATCGCCGCCGCCGCCGGGGCCACGGTCGCCAAGACCGGCAACCGGGCCGCGACCTCGCGGTGCGGCAGCGCCGACCTGCTGGAGGCGCTCGGCATCGACATCGACGCCGGCGAGCGCATCCCCGAGCTGCTGGCCGAGCACCGCTTCGCCTTCCTCTTCGCACCGTCGATGCACCCGGCGCTGCGCCGCATCGCACCGCTGCGCCGCCGGCTGGGCTTCCGCACCCTGTTCAACCTGTCGGGGCCGCTCGCCAGCCCCGTACCGCTGAACGGCCGGCTGATCGGCACCGCCGACCGGCGCGACCAGGAAGTCCTGGCCGAGGCGGCGTCCCTGCTCGGGTACCGGAAGACCTGGGTCGTCCTGGGCGCCGAAGGACTCGACGAGCTGACGACCCGGGGCGCGAGCAGGGTGCTCGCGGTCGACGACGGCCGGGTCGCCTCCTTCGACGTGGACCCCGCCCACCTGCTGGTCCGCCCGGCCGGACGCACCGACCTGGCAGGCGGCGACCCGCGCCGCAACGAGACGCTCGCCCGCCAGGTCCTGGCAGGCGCGGCGGCGGGCCCCCTGCTGGACACGGTCCTGCTCAACGCGGCCGCGGCGCTCCATCTGGCCGGTCTGGCCGAGGACTTGGGCGACGGCCTGACTCTGGCCCGCGAGGCCGTCTCCGACGGCAGGGCGCAGACCCTGGCGACCGGCCTGGCGGCGGCAACGACAGCGGGCCGCCTGCAGCCGGCGGCGCTGTAACCCGCACGCCCACACGCCCGTACGCCCCGAACCACCGCAACTGAAAGGAGTGACCACCATGCACCTCGACGAGATCATCACCGCCAAGCGCGCCGCCTGGAGCGCCCCCCGTGCCGCCGATGCCGCCGCGCGCGGCCGGCGCCACCCCGTCGTGCCCGGCAGCTTCGCCGCCGCGCTGAGCGGCCCGGACGTGTCCGTCATCGCCGAGATCAAGCCCAAGTCCCCCTCCAAGGGAGACCTGCTGGATCCGGTACTGGCCGTCCCGACCGCCCGGCAGTACGTCGCCGGGGGTGCCGCCGCCGTCTCCGTGCTCGGCGACACCCCCTACTTCGGCGGCTCGCCCGAGCTGGTCCGTACCGTCGCCGAACACCCCGACATCACCGTCCCCGTCCTCTTCAAGGACTTCCTGGTCGACATCCGCCAGGTCCAGCTCGCCCACGACAGCGGCGCGGACGCCGTCCTCGTCATCGTCAGGGCCGTCGACGACGCCCTGCTGCGCGACCTCGTACAGACCGCCCACGGCCTCGGCCTCGGCGCCCTCGTCGAGACGTTCACCCAGCACGAGGTGGACCGCGCGCTGACCGCCGGTGCCCGGATCGTCGGGATCAACAACCGCGATCTGGCGACCTTCTCGGTCGACCTCGACAACTCCGCGCGGCTGCGCCGCGACATCCCCCGCGGTGTCCTCACCGTCAGCGAGAGCGGCCTCTCGGGCCGCCCCGATATCGAACGCATCGCCGCGCACGGCTTCGACGCCGCACTGATCGGCGAGTCCCTGCTCAGCAGCCCGACCCCCGCCCGCCAGGTGCGGTCGTACACCGGGGTTCCCATTCTGGAGGTGGCATCGTGAACGGCCGATTCGGAGAGTACGGCGGTCAGTTCGTCGCGGAGACCCTGGTCGGTCCCCTGGAGGAGCTGGAGGCCGAGTACGAGAAGGCGCTCGCCGACCCGGAGTTCCTCGCCGAACTCGACTGGCTGCTCAAGATGTTCGTCGGGCGGCCCACGCCGATCACCCCGATGCAGCGGCTGGGGGCCACCGAGAACGGCGTGCAGCTGTGGCTCAAGCGCGAGGACCTCACCCACACCGGCGCCCACAAGATCAACAACTCGATCGGGCAGGCGCTGCTCGCCCGCCGCCTCGGCAAGAAGCGCATCATCGCCGAGACCGGCGCCGGCCAGCACGGTGTCGCCGTCGCCGCCGCCTGTGCGTACCTCGGCCTCGACGCCACCGTCTACATGGGCCGGGTCGACGCCGAGCGGCAGGCCCCCAACGTCCAGCGCATGAAGCTCCTCGGGGCCAAGGTCCGCCTCGTCGACCTCGGTACGGCCACCCTCAAGGACGCCATCAACGAGGCGATCCGCGAGTGGATCGCCCACCCCGACACCACCCACTATCTGCTCGGTTCGGTCGTCGGACCGCACCCCTTCCCGACGATCGTGCGCGGCTTCCAGTCGGTCATCGGGCGCGAGGCCCGCGCCCAGTTCCTCGACGAGAACGGCGCACTGCCCGACGCGGTCGTCGCCTGCGTCGGCGGCGGATCCAACGCGGCCGGCATGTTCAGCGCCTTCCTCGACGACCCGGTCCGCCTGGTCGGCGTACAGGCGGCGGGCGAGGGCAAGTGCGGCCAGGGCGGCCATGCCGCGCCGCTGCTCTACGGCGACCCCGGGGTCCTGCAGGGCACCCGGACGTACCTCCTCCAGGACGACGACGGGCAGATCCAGCTCACCCACTCCATCGCGCCGGGCCTCGACTACGCCGGAGTCGGCCCCGAGCACAGCCACTTCAAGGACACCGGCATGGTCGAGTACATCTCCGCCTCCGACGACGAGGCACTCGACGCCTTCGCCGCGCTCAGCGCACAGGAAGGCATCGTCCCGGCCCTGGAGTCCGCGCACGCGGTCGCGGGAGCCCTGAAGATCGCCCGCGAGTACGGGCCCGGCTCCACCATCCTCGTCAACCTCTCCGGCCGCGGCGACAAGGACCTGACGTCCGCCATGGCCGCCCTCCAGCAGCGTGAGGAGCTCCGCAATGAAGCGGCTTGAGCAGACCTTCGCGGACAACCGCATCAAGGGCGAGACCACCCTGGTCGCCTATCTGACCTCCGGCTACCCGAACCTCGGCGAGACGGTCGGCCTGATCTCCGCGGCCGCCGAGGCCGGCGCCGATGTGATCGAGCTGGGTGTGCCGTTCTCGGACCCGCTGGGCGACGGCCCGGTCATCCAGGCGACCGGACAGATCGCGCTCGACACCGGCACCACCGCCGCCGCCACCCTCGACATCGTCGCCGAGGCCCGCGCCGCGGGTGTCGAGGTGCCGATCGTGCTGATGGGTTACTGCAACCCCTTCCTGCGCTACGGACTGGCGCAGCTGTACGACGACGCCAAGTCCGCCGGGGCCGACGGCTTCGTCGTCCCCGACCTGCCGGCCCGCGAGGGCGCGGAGTGGGTGAAGAACGCCGAGGCCGCCGAGCTGGGCCAGGTCTTCTTCGCGGCGCCCGGCAGCTCCACCGAGCGGATCGCCGAGTCCGCCGCCGCCTCCCGCGGCTTCCTGTACGTACTGGCCGCCAACGGCGTCACGGGCGTACGGGCCGAACTCGACCCGGGCGTGCCCGCCTATCTGGACCGGGTCAGGTCGGTGTGCGAGGTCCCGATGGCCGTCGGTTTCGGCATCTCCCGCCCCGAGCATGTCGCCGCGCTGCACGGCAGGGCCGACGGCGTGATCGTCGGCAGCGCGCTGCTGCAGCGGATCGGCGAGGCGAAGGATGCCGCGGGGCGGCTCCGGGCCACCACCGGGCTGATCTCGTCCCTGAAGGCGGCCACCCGATGAATGCCACGACCGCCCCCATCCCCTTCTTCAGCGGCGCACAGTCCGTACGCCGCGACTGGCCCCGACTTGAGGCCCGGATCCGCGAGGTCGCCGCATCGGGACGGTTCACCTCGGGCCCGGTGACGGCGGAGCTGGAGGCCGCCGTCGCGGAGCGGACCGGCGCACGGCACGCGATCGCCGTCGCCAACGGCACGGACGCCCTGGTGATCCTGCTCAGGGCGGCGGGGATCGGCCCCGGCGACGAGGTGATCGTTCCCGCGTACACCTTCTTCGCGACCGCTTCCGCGGTGCTGCACGTGGGTGCCGAGCCGGTACTGGTGGACGTACTGCCCGGTTCGTACGCCATGGACCCGGAGCGCGCCGAGGCCGCCGTCACCGAGCGCACCAAGGCGATCATGCCGGTGCATCTCTTCTCGCAGATGGCCGACATGGAGGCGCTGCGGGAGCTCGCCGACCGCCGCGGTCTGCTGCTACTGGAGGACAGCGCCGAGGGCATCGACATGCGGGCCGGCGGCATCCACGCGGGGCTGTGGGGAAGCGGGGGCGTGCTCTCCTTCTTCCCGACCAAGACCCTGGGCTCGCTCGGCGACGCCGGGATGCTGCTGACGAACGACGACGACATCGCGGGGCACGCACGCCGGCTGCGGTGCCACGGGCAGGACACCGACGGCGAGTATCTCTACCACGAGGTCGGCTACAACAGCCGCTGCGACGAGCTCCAGTCGGCTTTCCTGCTGCACAGGCTGGAGCGGCTGAGCGAGGAGATCGAGCGGCGCTCGGAGCTGGCCGCCCGTTACGACCGGGCGCTGGCCCCGCTCGCACCGCAGGTGACGACGCCCTGGATGGCGCCCGCCAAGTCCCCCAGCAATCAGGTCTATTACGTCTATCTCATCGAGTGCGACCGGCGCGACGAGCTGGTTGCCTACCTGGACGCGCACGGGGTGGGCACCGAGGCGTACTACCCGCGCCCGCTCACCGAGCAGCCCGTACTCGCCCCGCTGGACGGCGCCCGCCACCCGGTCCCGGTGGCCGCCGCCGCCAGTCGGCGGGCCCTGGCCCTGCCGCTCTACCCGGACCTGGCCGACGAGCAGGCCGACCGGGTCTGCGCACTCCTTCACGCCTTCTACGGAGACCAGTCGTGACCGCCAACTCACCGCAGACCGTCCCCTACTTCGACTGGTCGTCCCGGTTCGACAACTGGACCGACGACATCGTCGAGGTCTTCCGCGAGGTCGCCGAGAGCGACGAGTTCATCCTCAAGTCCCGGGTGGAAGAGCTGGAGGCCCTGGTCGCCCGCCGCACCGGGGCGGCGCACGCCGTCGCCGTCGCCAGCGGCACCGGCGCCCTGACGGTGATCCTCACCGCGATGGGAATCGGTGCCGGCGACGAGGTCGTCACCCCGGCTTTCTCGTTCATCTCCACCGCTTCCACGGTCGCTCTGCGCGGCGCCACTCCGGTCTTCGCCGATGTGGACTACGAGACCGGGCTGCTCGATGTGGCCGCCGCCGAGGCCGCCGTCACGGACCGCACCCGGGCCCTGCTGCCCGCGTATCTCTTCTCGAACTCCCCCGAGATGGCCGCCTTCACGGAGCTGGCCGGCCGCCGCGGTCTGCGCGTGGTCGAGGACAGTGCCGTCGCCCTCGGCGCGAGCGTCGACGGCCGCCCGGCCGGCCGGCACGGAGACGCCGGTGTCTACTCCTTCTTCCCCGCCAAGCCGTCGGGCGGCATCGGCGACGCCGGAATGATCGTCACGGACGACGACGAGCTCGCCCGCACCGCCCGGATGCTCCGCAATCACGGCCAGCCCGCCGGCAAGCGCTTCTACCACGAGCTGGTCGGCTTCAACTGCCGCATGGACGAGCTCACGGCCGGCTTCCTGCTCCGCAAGCTGCCGCACCTCGACCGCCTCCAGGCCGAGCGCCGCCGTATCGCCGACATCTACGAGACCGGTCTGCGGCCGCTGGCTCCCGCGCTGCTGCCGCCGCCCGCCGGATTCGACGGCCGCTCCGTCTATACGTACGTCGTCCGCGCCCAGGAGCGCGACGCGCTCCGCGCCCACCTCGCCGCCGAGGGCATCGAGACCACCGTCTACTACCCGCGCCCGCTCCACCTCCAGCCCGCCTTCGCCCACCTCGGCCACGGCCCCGGCGACTTCCCGGTCGCCGAGCGCCTGAGCCGCGAAGCCCTGGCCCTGCCGCTCCATCCCGAGATGGCGCCCGGCGCGGCCGAGCGGGTCGTGGACGCGGTCACCCGGTTCTACGCGGCCGGGCGGTGAGCGCCGTGACCACCGGTCCCGCCGAGAGCATCGAGTACGCCCGGCTGTGCGGCATCGGCGACGAGGCCGCCCCCGGCCTCACCGAGCAGCTCACCATCCACCACGAACTCGGCCTGACCGGACTTGAGCTGCGTACCGTCGACGGCGGTCGCGCACTGCACGAGCTGCCGCCGGGCGAGGCCGCCGATGTGGCCCGCAGGACCATCGTCGCCGGGCTGACGGTGCCGGTCGTGGACACCCCGGTCGGCAACTGGTCCACCACCGTCGCCACCTCCCTGGACGCCGAACTGGCCGTACTCGAAGCCTCGGCGCACGCCGCCGCCCTCCTCGGGTGCGACCGGCTGCGCGTGATGTCGTACCCGGGCGACGGGCGCCCCGCCGCCGAGTGGCGTGCGGAGTCGCTGCGCCGGATGCGGGTCCTCGCCCGCGAGGCCGAGCGCCTCGGGGTGACCCTGCTGCACGAGAACTGCCAGGGCTGGGCGGGCCAGGGTGCCGAGGAGACCGTCCAGATGCTGGAGGAGGTGGGCAGCCCGCGGCTGCGGCTGCTCTTCGACACCGGCAACGGTCTGGCGTACGGCTACGACGCGGTGGAGTTCCTGGAGCGGGTGCTGCCCTGGGTGGACCACGTGCACATCAAGGACGGGTTCGTACGGGCGGACGGCGCCGCCGAGTTCACCCTGCCAGGCGAGGGCACGGTCCGGCTCACCGAGTGCGTACGGCTGCTGGAGGAGTACGGCTACCGCGGCTGGTACAGCCTCGAACCCCATCTGGCCCGCATTCCGCACCTCGGCGTGGCCGGCGACCCGGCCGAACTGGCCGCCGGATACCGGGCCTACGCCCGGGCCCTCACCCAGCTCCTCGGAATCCAGAAGGAGGCTTCCCATGTCTGAGCGGACCAAGGCCGCCGAGCCCGCCACCACTCTCACCCGGGACGACCTGGAGTGGCTGACCGAGCTGATGGACGTCGACTCCGTCTCCCCGCTGGAGGGCGGCCCGCTCGACGGCGCGGCCCGCGCCCAGCGGGTGTTCGTGGCGGGCGCCGAGGCCCGCGGTTTCAAGGCCGTGCTCCACGAGGCCCCGCAGCCCGAGCTCCTGGAGCGCCCCGAGGTGCCCGCACCGGTGCGCGAGGCGGCCCGCAGGGATCTGGCGGGCTTCCTGGCCGGCCAGCCGTCGGCCGTCGTGGCGCTCGGGGCCCCGCAGCCCGAGGAGCGGCGGCTCGTCATCAACTTCCACATGGACACCGTAGGACCGCACGTGGCGCCCCGTCTGGACGGCCGGGTGCTGTACGGCCGGGGCGCCGTCGACGACAAGGGGCCCGGCGTCGCGGCGCTGGCCGGAGTCGCCGCCGCCTTCGCCGAGGACCCGTCGCTGGCCCGCCGGATCGAGGTGCAGATCGCCTCGGTGCCCGGCGAGGAGGGCGGGGCGATGGGAACGTACGGCACCCGCGCCCTGGTCGACGCCGGATACACCGGGCGGCTGATGGTCTTCGCCGAGCCCACCGGCGGCCGCTTCATGGACGCGTGCACGGCGGCGATGACGCCGCGGATCACCGTGAGGGGCGAGGACTCCACCGACGACCACCCGGGCGACGGTCACAACGCCACCGTGGCCCTGGGCTTCCTCGCGGACTTCCTGGCCCGCAGGCTCGGCCCGCTGGCGCACGGCATGGGCGCGAAGCTGTGCGTCGCGGGCCTGCACACCGGCCATGCGCACAACCGGGTGTACGGCGGCGGGGAGCTGCTCCTCAATATCGCCTACCCCTCCGCCGAACAGGCCGAGCTGCTCGCCGCCTCGCTGGAGGTGCTGCTGGAGGAGGCGCGCAGCGAGTTCACCGCCGCCCACGCCCAGGACCCCTTCAACCGGCGCACGGTACGGGACTGGCGGCGGACGGTACGGCTGGACTGGCTCAAGCGGGGCCTGCCGACCCTCGACAACCGTGACGCCGAGGCCGAACTCCTTCTGGGCCGGGCAGGGTTCGTACGCCACGACGGGATGGCCGACGGTTCGGCCTTCACCTGCGACGCCATCTGGGCCCCGGCGCCCGGCCGTTACGTGGCGATGTGCGGCCCGGGCCGGCTCGACGCGAACGGCGCGCACACCCCCGGCGAGCACGTCCACCTCGACGACCTCGACGACTACGCACATCGCATCAAAGCGCTGGTCCACGCCTTCGCGACCAGCACCGACTGACGGACTGACCGACACCATCGAACGAGAGAGAAGGACCGACCATGACTGTCACCGTTCCGCTCACCGACCTCACCGAGTTCGTCCAGCAGATACTCCTGGAGTGCGGACTCGACGGGGACTCCGCCCGTACGGCAGCCGATGTCATCACCTATGCCGACGCGAACGGCTTCACCACACACGGCACGAACGGGCTGGTGAACATCTACGCGCCACGCCTCCTCGACGGCCGTATCTCCGCCTCCGCAGAGCCCCGCATCGTCCGGGAGACCGCCGCGACCGCCCTCCTCGACGGCGACCGCGGACTCGGCCTGGTCACCATGGACCGGGCCATGGACATCGCCATGGACAAGGCCCGCCAGACCGGCATCGGCATGGTCGCCGTGCGCAACAGCACCCACTTCGGCAGCGCCGGGTACTACACGCAGCGGGCCGCGGCCGCCGGGCTGATCGGTATCGCCATGACCAACTGCGGGGCGCAAGGCGTCGCACCGCCACTCGGCGGCACCGTCAGGATGCTGGGTACGAACCCACTCAGCGCGGCGGTCCCCGTCACGCACGGTGCGCCCTTCGTACTGGACATGAGCACCACGGTGGTCGCCACCGGCAAGATCAAGGCAGCCCACAAGGAGGGCCGTCCGGTGCCCGAGGAATGGCTGGTACGCCACGACGGCACCCCGACAACCGATCCCGGCGCGTTCATGGACGAGGAGGCGGACGTCGCCTGGCTGGGCGGCCCCGCCGCCACAGGTGGGGCGAAGGGCTTCGGGCTGGCGCTGCTGGTCGACCTGCTGTGCGGGCCGCTGTCAGGGGCGTCGTACGGGCCGCGCCCGGGGGTGCTCAACGGCGAGCCGGCGGGCGACGACAACGTGGGCCACACGGCGATCGTGATCGACCCGGCCGCCTTCGGCTCGGCCCCGCACATCGCCGCCGAGAACCGCACTCTGCTCGACACGGTGGCCAACTCCCCCGTCGCGGCGTACGCGAACGGCGTCACCTACCCGGGTGCGCCGGAGGCCGCCCGCTACGAGCGCTCCGTCCTGCACGGAGTCGAACTGCCCGACCCGGTCGCCGAAGGCCTCGTGAGGCTGGCCGAGCAGCTGTCCACCGAGGCCCCCGTCGAGCTGACCGAGCGTGTCCTGGAGGTGGCGGCATGAGCACCGTGCGACCCATGCGTATCGGAATGATCGGTCTGGGTGTGATCGCGCCATTCTTCTACCGGGCCGTCGACGACGACCCCTCCCTGACCCTGACGGCGGTCTGCGACCTCGACACCGCCAAGCTCGACGGCTTCGCCCCCGGCGTCGCCACCTTCACCGACCACCGCGAGCTGCTCGCATCGGGCCTGGTGGACGGCGTGGTGGTCACCCTGCCCAACCATGCGCACGCGCCGGTCGTCGCCGACGTCCTGCGGGCCGGCATCCATGTCTGCTGCGAGAAGCCGCTCACGGTCGCGTCCAGCGACGCCCGCGAACTGACGGCGCTCGCCGAGGAGTACGGCGCGACCCTCTTCACCGCGTTCCACCGCCGCTACAACTCCCACGTGCGGCGGCTGGCCGCCGAACTGCCCGACCCGGCCGGGATCGAGCGCGTCACCAGCCGCTATCAGGAGCGCATCGAGGAGCACACGGGCAGCGACCGCTGGTATCTCGACATCGACCGCTGCGGCGGTGGCTGCATCATCGACAACGGACCCAACGCGCTGGACGCCCTGGAGACCGTACTCGGGCCGCTGACGCTGCTGGACGCGACGATCGGGGACGTACGGGCGGGAGTCGAATTCTGCGCCACCCTGGAGCTGGCCACCGCCGACGGCATTCCGGTCGGTGTGGACCTCGACTGGGCGCTGGAGACCGGGGAGCGGAAGGACATCACCGTCCATCTCAAGGACGGGCGTGTGCTGCACGCCGACATGCTCGACGGCTACACAGCGTTCAAGTCGTCCCTCGACCACGAGTACGCGGGCATCATGGCCGACTTCTTCGAGACAGTACGCGGTGGCAGGGACGAGCCGGACCGGGGTCCGCACATCGTGGACCTGGTCGAGGAGGCGTACGCCGTCGGGCGCACCAAGGAGAGCCGGATGCGGATGGCCGCGAAGGAACCCGTGACGGCCCGGATGGTGAAGCTGCTCTTCCACCGCAGGACCGACCGTGGCATGACGCTCTCCCCGTGGCAGTCGCGCTGTGTGCGCGCCGGCGACGTGCACGAACTGGTGACGACCACCGACCGTCCCGCCACTCCCGGCGACCGGGTCGACCGGGTCGGCTTCCTCGGCTTCGCCGAGTTCCCGGTGGGCGCGGTGATCGAACGCGGCGACCGGGTGCACGGACCGGACGGCCTGATCGGAGTGGTGGCCGGATTCGACGAGAGCCACGCGCCCAACCACTACAACATCCTTGTCGACACCGACCGGGTCGTCTCCGCGGAGGATCTCGACCTGCGGACCACCGACCGGCTCACCTTCTCCGGAGGCACCCAGTGACCACGACTCCCCTCGGCACCACCTTCCGCCGCATCACGGTGTCGCCCGCCGCCCGTGACCTGATGCCGGGTGTCGAAGTACTGACTCTGGCGGCCGACATCACCGCCGATACGGCGTCGCTGGCCGTCTCCACCGAGCGGCTGTGGAGCGAGGCGCACGCCGTATGGCACCGGGCCAGTCGCAGCGAGGTCAGGAACGCCCCGCACACCGCCGCCTACCGCGATCTCTCCCGGATGCTGGGCGCCCACCCCGACAAGCAGCCTCCTTCCGTCCAGGCCCTGGTCGACCGGGGACTGCGCGGCAAGCCGCTGGGCGCCTGGCCCCGGATCAACCCGGCGGTCGACGCGGTGAACGCCGTGGCGGTCAGCTCTCTGGTGGCGCTCGGCGTCTTCGACCGGGACAAGCTGGAAGGGGACGTACGGCTCGAACTGGCCGCAGGGGAGGAGGAGTTCACTGCCCTGGGCGCGGACGGTCCTGTGGCCCTGGAAGCGGGACGCCCCGTCCTCGCCGACGACCGGCGTGTCCTCTCCCTCTTCGCCCACCGCGACGGCGTGCACCAGGCCGTCACGGCGGAGACCCGGCGGGTGCTGCTGCTGGCCTGCTCGGTCCCCGGCGTGGACGCGGACACCTGCAGGGACGCCCTGGTGGCGGCGCACCGGCTGCTCACCGGCCAGGAGTAGGGGGACACCCCCTAAGTGGTCCGGCAGTCACACCGGTTGGTGGTCTGGGCCGGGTACGGGCGTCGTTGATTGGCTTGCGGTACGCCGCCGGTCGAGGTGCGGCGACCTACCGATCCGTACCGGAAGAAGGACCACCGACGATGACCGTGACTGCCCCGGCTCCGGCCCCGGCGCCGGCCGCCACGCTGATGCGGGTGCGCGTGGCACGTGACGAACTGCCGCCGCACGAACCGCTCGCGCTCTACGCGGATCTGCGCGAACGCCTCGGCTCCGACCAGGTGTTCCTCTTCGAGAGCCTCGCCGGACCGGACCAGGACTGCCGCGCCGCGGTCGTCGGCGCGGACGTGCTGGCACGGATCACCGTGCGGGACGGGCGGGTCTCCTTCGACGGGCTGCCGGAGCTGATGCGGCACCTGGAGGCGGTGGCGGCCCAGCACCCGGACGTGTGGGAGTTGCTCCGGGCCGTCGACGCGTCGTTCGCGGTCGAGAGCGAGGTGGGCCCCGGGACGTACGCCTTCGGCTTCCTGGCCACCTTCGGCTACGAGGCCGCCTGGTACATGGAGGAGCTGCCGCCGCGCAGACCCGGCGCTGCGCCCGAGATCACGCTGACGGCCTTCCGGCACACCGTCTGGTACGACGTGCCGGGCGGCGGCGCCCGCCATCTGCGGGCGGAGGCGGCGGAGTTCGGTGGCAGCGGCCCGCTCGGCAGCGGACTGGACGTCCTGGTACGGGGGCTGCCCGCCCGCCGGTACACCGCCGTGCCGACCGCGCCTCGCCCTCGCGCCGTACGCCGCACCGTGGGCCGGAAGACCTTCGCCCAGCGGGTGAAGCGGTGCCTCGCGCACATCAGGGCCGGTGACGTCTACCAGATCCAGATCGGCCACCGCATCGAGGTGCGCACCCCGCTGGGGGTCCTCGACGCCTACCGCCGGCTGCGGCACCGCAATCCGTCGCCGTACATGTACCTCGCGCCGTGGGCGGGCCGTACCCTGATCGGCGCCAGCCCCGAGCTGCTGTTCCGCATCGAGGACGGCAGGCTCACCATGCGGCCCATCGCGGGCACGGCGGCCCGGTCCTCGGACCCGGCGGAGGACGCCCGGCGCGTCGAGGCACTGCGCGCCAGCGAGAAGGAGCGCGCCGAGCACGTCATGCTCGTCGACCTGTGCCGCAACGATGTGGCGAGGGTGACGCGGCCCGGCACGCTGTCGGTCGATTCGATGATGAGCGTCGAGGCCTTCTCCCATGTGCACCATCTGGTCTCCACGGTCGGCGGAGAGCTGGCGGAGGGCGAGGACGTCTGGTCCGCGCTACGTGCCGTCTTCCCCGCCGGGACCATGACCGGTGCGCCGAAACTGCGGGCGATGGAGCTGATCGACGAGATCGAGCGGCAACCGCGCGGCGCCTACGCCGGGGCGATCGGACTGATCGATGTGCGGGGCTTCGCGGTGCTCGCGCTGTGCATCCGTACCGCCGTGCACGAGGGCGACACATATGCGCTCCAGGCCTCCGCCGGGATCGTCGCCGACTCGTCGGCGGACGGCGAGTGGTGCGAGACGCTGATCAAAATGAGTGCGGTGTACGGCGCCGTGACCGGTGAGGAGCTCACCGCATGAAGGTCCTGCTCATCGACGCGTACGACAGCTTCCTCCACATCATCGACCACTATCTGCGGCAGCAGGGCGCCGAGACCGAGGTCGTCAGGTCACGCACCCGCACTCCGGCGGAGCTGGCCGCGGCCCGCCCCGATGCGCTGGTTCTCGGCCCGGGGCCGGGTCACCCGGCCGACTCGGGCCATGTCGAGCTCGTACGCCGCTTCGCCGGCCGGGTGCCCATCCTGGGCGTGTGCCTGGGCCATCAGGCCATCGGCCTGGCGTACGGCGGGCGCATCGAGACGGCGGCCCGCACCGTGCACGGCAAGACCAGCCGGATCGATCACGACTCCACGGGCGTCTTCGCCGGGCTGCCGGACGGGGCCGAGGTCACCCGGTACCACTCGCTGGCCGTCTCCGAGCCGCTCCCCGACGGGCTCACCGTGACCGCGCGGGCGCGCGAGGACGGCTGTGTGATGGGCCTGCGCCACCGCGAACTGCCCGTCGAGGGCGTGCAGTTCCACCCCGAAAGCATCACGACGCAGCACGGGCTGCGCTTCATCGACAACTTCCTTGGAGGTACGAAGAGATGGACAGAAACGGCGACAGTCCCGGCCACTGGGCGACGATAGCCGCGCTGAACGGATCGGAGCGCCCGGACGGACTGACCGCACGCGTGCTGCGGATGCTCGGCGAGGCGGCGGCGGAGCACGGGGTGCACCTGGACGTGATCCCGCTCCGGGAGTACGACATCACCCCCTGCGGCCCCTGCGGGGACTGCAACATCCGCCCGGTCCCGTGCGGGATGCCGGACGACACGGCCTCCCTGGTGGACCGGCTGATCCGGGCGGACGGGGTGCTGTACGCGGCGCCCGTGCACGGCTTCGGGCTGTCCAGCGTGATGCAGACCTTCATCGAGCGGGCCGGGGTGGGCCACCTGCGCTTCGAGCGGCCGCTCGCCAACAAGGTGGCGGGGGTGGTGGTCACGGGCCGCCGCTACAGCCACGACCGGGTGTACGGGCAGCTGGTCGACAATGTGCTGCTCAACCGGATGATCATGGCGGGCAGCGGCTTCCCCGCCTTTGTGCACGACCAGTTCGCGCCGGAGGAGGACCGGGAGGGACTGGCGGCGGCGCGTGGCCTGATCGACCGGATGATCGACATGCTCCGGGTCCTGCTGCTCCCCCACGGCGGACGCGAGGACACAGCCCGTCTGCTGGCCTCGCTCCCCCGTAACGAACGCGCCGCCCTCCTCACCCCGGCGGCAGCCTGAGCCGTCCCCGGGCCCCGCGCGTCAGGCGATGGGCGGGGCCGCCGGGCCCGCCACGTGGCGGCCGCCGAGCAGGACCGTGCGCAGCGCCGCGCGGTCCTGGAGGACCGTGAGGTCGGCGGCCGGGTCGCGGTCCAGGACGACCAGGTCGGCCAGGCGCCCCGGCTCGACCGTGCCCGCGTCGTCGCCGCGCCCCGCGAGGGCGGCCCCGTTCGCGCAGGCCCACTTGAGGACCGTCGCGGGCGAGATGCCGGCCCGCTCGACGTACATCACCAGCTCGTCGGCGTACGTGCCGTGCGGGGTCCAGGCGAAGCCGAAGTCGTCGCCCGGCACGATCCGCAGGCCCAGCTCCTCCGCCTTCGGCAGGAAGCGCAGGGTGTTGGCGATCTCGTCCTTGAAGTCGAGCGCCTCCAGATAGTCGGGTGCCTTGCCGAACTTCTCGCCCAGTTCGAGGAGCTGGGAGGGCTGGAAGAGGCTCGGCACGACGAAGATCCCGCGCTCGGCGATCTGGTCGAGTGCGGCGTCGTCGGCGTACGTCGCGTGATCGATGACATCGACCCCCGCAGCCAGTGCGTTTCGGATCCCGCCGAGGCCGCGCGAGTGGGCCCGTACCCGCGCACCGCGGGCATGGGCGACGCGTACGACCGTCGCCAGCTCCTCCCGGGTGAAGAGGAGTTCTTCGGAGCGGGCGTTGGGGAAGGTGTCGTCGCCGGACGAGAAGACCTTGATGATCTCCGCGCCCTGGTCGATCTCCTCCTCCGTGTACGTCACCAGATCGCCCAGCTCGTCCACGACGGGCATCAGCTCGCGCGGCATGCGCTGCTTGAGCCCGGGGCTGCGGCGGCCCTCGGGCCCCGACACCATCAGATCGCGGCTGCACGGGGTGATGCGGGGCCCGGGGATGACCCCGGCCTCGATGGCGTTCTTGAGCGCCATGTCGATTCCGGCCACCGAACCGGCCCCGACGAAGGCGGTGTAGCCGCAGGTGAGCAGGTCGGCGGCGTGCCGGGCGGCGTGCAGCGCGACTTCGGGGACGCGGTACTTGAAGAGCGTCTCGCGGCCGTTGGTGACGTTGACGTACGCGATGTGGGTGTGGCCGAGGGTCATGCCCGGCATGACCGTGGCAGCGCCTCCGCCTTCGCCTTCGCCCGGTTCCCAGCGGACGAAGTCGCCCTCCAGCGGCGCCTCGGCGGCCGGCAGTACGGCTTCGATACGGTCCCCGTCGATCAGCACCGATCGCGCGGGCAGGGAGGCGTACCCCTTGCCCTCCTGGACCGTGACGTCGTGCAGCAGCAGACGGGGTCGGTGGGCGGTGGTCACTGGTGCGCTCCTGTCGGTCGTGCGTGGGCGGCGGGGCCGAAGATCATCCAGACCATGGGGACGCCAGGTCTGGACACGTGGAACCTCAACCGGTGTGTCGTGCGCCCCGGTTCATTGGTGATGGCGGCGTCCGCGCGCCCCGCTGCCGCGAGCTGCGCCGCGTGCATCGTCGACTCGGCGGGGACCCAGACGATGTCGTAGCGGTCCCTGCCGCCCGCAGCCTGGTCGAGCAGCTCGGCAAGGCGCTGCGTCTCGTGCAGTGTGGCGAGCCGCAGCCGCCCCTCGGGCAGCCGGGGCGCGCGCGAGGCGATCCCGTACTCCGGTGTCGGTGTGGAGAAGGACGCCTCAAGACGCAGCTCGGACGACCAGAAGAAGCGGGTGGCGCACTCGGCGGCGCCCGGTACGAGCGCGTACGACGGGCCACCGCGCCGGCCGACCGCCGCGAGGAGCTCCTCGAAGGAGTCGTAGGGCACCGGCCGTACGTCCGGTCCGCCCAGATGTGCCAGCCGGTGCCCGAGCCGCTCCAGGGCGACCATCGATGTGGTGCCGCCGGGGCCGAGCGTGCCGATGCGCATCGTGCCGGGGCGCAGCAGTGGCGATCCCGGTATGCGGTCGGGCTCCCAGAGCAGTGGGAACGGCGTCGGGTCGACCTCGGCCGTACCGGCCGCCGGTGTGTGCAGCAGGCTCTCGGTCATGACTGGTGCCCCCGGGCTCCGGCGAGACGGCGGGCCGCCTCGGTCTCGTGGTCGGCGGCGGTGCGCCGGTCGTGGATGCGGGCGGCCTTCCAGCTGACGAAGGCGCCGGTGGTGGTCACCGGGTCGAGCTCGTCGAGGAACTCGACGTCGCAGCGCACCCCGAGGGCCGCCGCGACCCGCCCCGCATGGGCCTGCCGGAGCTCCCGGCCGGGCCCGCCCGGCAGGTCGAGCCGCACCGTCACCCGGTCCTCGCCGGCCTCGTCGCAGTCGATGACGACCTGGTATCCGAGGCTTCCGTCGATGCCCCGCAGTACGGCCTGCTCGATCTCCCAGGCCTGGAACGAGCGTCCGCCGAGCCGCAGCCGGTCGCGGGTCCGCCCGACGACCTTCAGCACCGGGCCCTGGATGCCGCAGCCGCAGTCGTTGGGGCGCAGATCCACCAGATCGCCGGTGCGGTAGCGAATGAGCGGCTTGATCCCGTCGATCAGCATGGTGATGACGAGTTCACCGGTGCCGTACGCACCGAACTCCTCGCCCGTGTCCGGATCGACCACCTGGGCCACATAGTTGGGCCGCGCCAGGTGCAGCTGCCCACGGGCGCACGCGGATGCGATGACCAGCGACTCCTGGGCTCCGTACAGCGCGTTGTAGGTACGTACTCCCCAGGCCTGATCGATCTGCCTCGCCAGGTCGGGGGTGCACATCTCGCCGGTGACGAGGAAGACCTTGACGGCGAAGTCCCGGCGCGGGTCGAGGCCCTGGGCGCGGGCGGCCTTGGCGAGGGACAGCGCCACATTGGGCGTGCAGAACACCACGTCCAGGGCGAGGTCGCGCATCAGCTGGAGCGCCTTCGGGAAGCCGATGACCGGCGAGTACGGCCAGATCTTGGCGACGGCGGAGCCCAGGTTGCGGGCCACGTCGCCCAGTGTGTCGCCGAGCGAGTGCACCTCGGTCGGCCCCATGATGCCGACGCGCGGGGACCGAGCGGGGAAGTGCTCGGCGAAGATGTTCCGCCAGCCCTCCGTGACATGGGCGTTGGAGGCGATCACCTCGCGCTGGTCGCGCGGGCAGGGCGTGGCGGGCCCGGTCGTTCCCGTTGTCTCGTAGAAGAAGCACGCCTCGTCGAGATCACGGCTGAGGATGGCGTGCATGGCCTCCCGGAGGTCGTCCTTCGTGGTGAAGGGGAGGTCCGGGAGGGCGGCGAGGGTGAGCGATGCGGGGTCGACCCCGTCGAGGCGGCCGGCGTAGAAGGGCGAGCCGGACTGCGCGAGCGCGACGACGCGCCGCAGCTGCCCCTCCGCCCACAACTCCCATTCTGCTTCGGTGAGTTCACCGGAGACATAACGGGTATGGAGTGGCAGGTACCGGTCCAGGAAGTCTCGGTACTTTTCGGATGTGGGCAGCCACATGGATCCTCCACGACGTATCGGGTGCGAGTGCGCAGTGCGCCCGTACGTGTCCGGGCACCGGGCAGTCCGATGCTGCTATCCGCCCGGTGGCCGCCTCAATCCGCCTTTGGAGGCAGGGAGCCTGCTCCCTTCGCGGCAGCGATGAACCTTTCGATCAACCCGATGTCCTTCACGCCCCGGCTGATCTCCACTCCGCTGGAGACATCCACGCCCCAGGGCCGCAGGCCGGTGACGGCGTCGGCGACATTGTCCGGGGCGAGCCCGCCGGCGAGCATCCAGGAGCCGGTGGGGCGGGTGCCGAGCGCCGCCGGGTCCCACCGCTCGCCGGAGCCGGGCCGGGGCGAGTCGACGATGAGCAGGTCCTCGCCGTACGCCCCGGTCTCCAGCGGAGCGCCGGTCGCGGGCGAGGTGGCGCGGATCAGCCGCAGCCCCTCGGCGCGGAGGGCCGCGAAGGCCTCCGGCTTCTCCTCGCCGTGCAGCTGGACGGTGTCGACGCCTGCCAGGGCCACCGCGCGGCGCACCTCGTCCAGCGGCTCACCGCGGAAGACGGCGACGGTCGCCGCGGTCCCGGACGGAACCAGGGCGGCGAGTTCGCGGACCGCTTGCGGGGTCAGCTGCCGGGGGCTGGGGGTCAGTACGAAACCGATGGCGTCGGCTCCGGCGGCGACCGCCGCTTCCACCTCGGCGGCCTTCCGCAGACCACAGACCTTGACGTACACGCGTACTCCTCAGGGACTCGGGGGACTTGGGGGACTCGGGGGACTTGGGGGACTCAGAAACTCGGGGACTCGGGGACGGGGAACTTCGGTGATCAGGACTGCTTGGCGGTGCGCGACAGTACGAAGACAACCGCGCCCACGCCCAGTCCGACGCCCGTCACCAGCAGCGCCGTGCGCGGCCCGAAGACCGTCGCCAGGAGACCGCCGAGCAGCCCGCCCGCCGGGATCACCGCCCAGGTGACGAAGCGGAAGGTCGCGCTGACCCGGCCGATGAGATGGCCGGGGACGGTCGCCTGGCGCAGCGTAATGGAGTGGATGTTGAAGACGGCGATGCCGAAGCCGTTCAGTACATAGCCGGCAACGAGTACGGCGATCCCGGTGGCGCCCGGCCCCGGCGCGAGCGGCAGCAGCAGGGTCGCCGCCGAGGCCACCGCCATCCCGAAGACCATCGCCCGTCCGACTCCGAGCCTTGCCCCGAGGCGGCCGGCGGCCAGCGAACCGCCCAGAGCGCCGATGCTGCCCGCCGCGACGACGCCGCCGAGCCCGGCCGGGCCCAGGCCCAGGACCCGGATTCCGTACAGCGGGAAGACGACGAGCACCACGTCCCACAGCAGGTTGTACCAGGAGGCATGGAACATGATCACGCGCAGCAGTCTGCTGCGCAGTGTCACCCGCAGCCCCTCCGCCACGTCTTTGCGGACCGACGTGCGCGCCGCCCTGACCGGACGTACCTCCGGAGTGCGGATCCGCAGCAGCGCCGCGGCCGCGACCAGATACCCGAGACAGTCGACCAGGATCGCGACGGGCGCGGTGAGCCACTGGATCAACGCTCCGCCGAGCCCCTGCCCGGCGGTCTCGGCCACCGAACGGCTGGCCTGGAGCTTGCTGTTGCCCTCGACCAGCTGCTCCTTGGGGACAAGGGCGGGAAGGTACGCCTGGTACGCGACGTCGAACTGCGCGGTGAGCACGCCCGTGACGAAGGCGATGACGCACAGCGCGCCGATGCTGAGCCCCTGGGTCCAGGCGAGCAGCGGTACGAGTGTCAGTACGGCGGCCCGGCCCAGATTTGCGCCGATGAGCAGCGGCCTGCGGCGGGCCCGGTCCGCGATCACCCCGGCCAGCAGGGTGACGCAGAGCACCGGCAGATACTGTGCGGCGTTGAGGAGTCCGAGCTGCGCCGGGGAGGCGTCGAGCAGCACGATCGCGGTGAGCGGCAGGGCGAGTTCGGTGACCCGGGAGCCGAGCAGGGAGACGGTCTGGCCGCCCCACAGCTTGCGGAAGTCCCGGTTGCGCCACAGGCCGGGGACTTCCTCGGCCTTGGTCAGCAGGTCAGACGAGGACATCGTGGTCCTCCCTGAGCGGACTCCAATCGATGCGGTACGCGGCGAGGGTCTGCCGGATCGCGGTCTCGACCAGCTCCGCACCGCTCGCGCTGAAGCGGAAGGTTCCCGCCGTGTGGACGGCTCCGCCGTGGCCCTGGAGGACCGTGCCGCGCGGCGGCAGCGTCTCGGCGTACATCGCGGGAATCCGTGCCACCAGCGACTCCACGCTGTCGACGACACAGGGCCGTACCGGCGGCTCGGGCATCATCAGATAGCCGGCGACAAGGCCGTTCAGGTCCATCGGCTCGATCTTCGGTACGTCGCCGAGCTGGACCTGTGCGGATGCGGCGACCAGGTCGACCCCGTACACCTCTTCCCAGACGAAACGGACCTGGCCGCCGCCCGCACGGGCGCCGATCTCCAGGAAGACGATGTCGTCGTCCGCCGTGCGGAACACCTCCAAATGGAAGACGTCGTCGGTGATCCCGAGCGCCTCGCAGACCTGTTCGGCGAAGACCGTGACGCGGCGCTCGAAGTCCGCGTCGTCATTGGCGACGGAGCTGAAGGCGGTGCCGGTGGCGAAGTCCAGGCAGTTGCCGCCGCACCGCCAGCTGCGTACGACGAGCAGCTCGCCGCGGGCCATCACCCCGTCGACCTGGTACAGCGTCCCGTCGATGAACTCCTCGCACTGCGCGTCGGTCAGGTCGGCCCCGTTCAGCAGCGCCTCCAGCTGCCCGGCGCCGCGCACCACATGCACGCCCTGACTGTCGGCCCCGGCCCGCGGCTTCAGTACGAACGGGAAGCCCGACCCGGCGGCGAAGGCCCGGACATCCGTGGCGGTGGGAGTGGCCCGGAAGCCGGGCACCCGCAGACCGGCATCGGCGACCTTGCCCTTCATCACCACCTTGTCGCGGACGGCGGCGACCTCCTCAGGGCCACGGCCCGGGACCGAGAAGCGGCGGCGCAGCTCGCCCGCGAGCTCCAGGTCGAACTCGGAGAGCGCCAGGATGTGCGTGAACCGGCCGTACTGGTCGATCAGTTCGGCGGTGACGCGGACGGCGTCCTCGGTGTCGAAGAGGTCGGGCAGGACCCGGATGTCCTCGGCGAGCGCCGCGTCCAGCGGGACGCTGCCGCTCTCGGTGGTCAGATACGAGACCCGGTCGGCGGTGTGGTCGATGTAGCGGTGGTACTCGGCGAAGGTGTTGGTCCAGCGGTTGATGACAAGGACGTGGCGGTTCACGGTGGCTCCTGGTGGTCCGGTTCGGGTCAGCTGAAGGTCACGGAGGTGTCGGCGAGACGCAGCAGCCCCGCCGTCTCGTCGTACGAATCACCGGCGGCGAGCACATAGCCGAGCCGGCCCGCCGAGCTGCCCGGGTCGGGCAGCTCGGTGCCGGGCGGCAGCAGTACGCCGATCTCCCTGACCCGTGGGTCGGACTCCAGCAGCGGGTCGACGCGGAAGTCCTGATAGCCGCGCAGTCCTGGCCGCAGGAAGTAGCGGATGCCGGCGCGGCCGCCGCCGGGGGCGGGCCGCGGCTGCGGGTTGGGCTGCCCCAGGTGGGCGCGGAGCATGATCTCGTACAGATCCACTCCCTTGGCCAGCCTCAGCAGATCGGGGATGCGGTCGCCGGGCAGCCGGGCGGCGATCTCCATCAGCAGCGGGCCGCGTTCGGTCATCCTCAACTCGGCGTGGAACGGCCCGAGTCCGAGCCCGAGCGCCCGGGCGACGCCCGTGATGTACTCCTCGATCTCACGGGCCGGGGACGGCGGCAGTTGTGCGGGGACGATGTGGCCGACCTCGACGAAGTGCGGTTCCAGCCCCAGGACTTTCTCGGTGATCCCGAGGACGTGGATCCGGTCGCCCTCGGCGTACCCCTCGACGCTGTACTCGGGCCCCTGGACGTACTCCTCGACAAGGGCCAGGCGCAGCCCGCCCGGCCCGGACCGGCCGCCGGGGCGCAGGGCCTGGCGGAAGGCGGCCAGCGCTTCGGCGGCCGTCGACACCTTCCGTACGCCGAGGCTGCCCGACTGGTCGACGGGCTTGACGACGCAGTGCGGGCCCAGTTCGGCGTACGCGGCGGCGAGCGCCCGTTCGCTGGAGGCGGCTCGGAAGGCGGGCTGGTCCAGGCCGGCGGTGGCTACCGCCCGGCGCATCAGATGCTTGTACCGCAGGCCGTCGACGGACCCCGGATCGATGCCGGGCAGCCCGAGGGCCGCGGCGGCCCGGGCGGCGAGCGGCACGTAGTGCTCGAAGCCGGGGAGTACGGCGTTCAGCGGCTGTTCCTCGTGGAGCGCGCCCAGCAGTGCGGTGACGGCGGCCGCGTCGTCGGTGTCGGCCCGCACGACCCGGTGGGCGTGGGCGAGTTGGCGCTCCGGGATGGTCCGTGCCCCGGATCCGCCGGTCAGTACGAGGACGGTGTGGCCCAGTTCGCGGGCCCGCACGATCAGCTCCGCACCGGACGAACGCGGTTCGATGATCGCTACGACGCTCATGCCGCCTCCGTGGCGAGCGGGGGCACGAGCGGGGGGACGAGCGCGGGCGCGATCCCCGCGGCAGCCGCGGCGCGGGCCGCCTCCAGGAGTTCCATCGACTCCAGGTGCAGGGCGAGATCGCCCTGAGGAGCGGGCCCCGCGCCGTCGAAGTGGGCGTACGCCTGCTCGATGAACCGGGTGAGGGGGGCATCGGCGACCACCGTGTGCGTACTGCGCCCGGCGATCCTGACCTGGCCGAAGTCGTCGTCGCCGCTGACCGGGTAGTCGGCGACGAGCGTTCCCTCGGTGCCGCTGATGTGCAGGCGTCTGCGGCGGACCGGCGATGCGAGGTCGGTGAGGAGGGTGGTGACCGCGCCCGAGGTGTGGCGCATCCGTACCTCGGCGCCGCCCATCCGGGGCAGCCGCCCGACGGGCAGTGGCATGTCCCAGCCGCGCGACCCGGTCAACTCGGCGACAGGGCCCGCGAGATGGAGGGCGAGCAGAAGCTGGTGCGGCAGCTCCACCTCGAAGGCACTGCCGTGGCCGCGGGTGTCCACGGAGCGGCGGAAACGCGGCTTGCTCTGTTCCATGTGGAAGCTGACCGGCTCACCGATCGCACCCGAGGCCACCAGCTCCTCCGCGACCTCGGTGACCCGGCTGGCCAGCCAGACGCTCATCGGCAGCACCGAACTGCCGGTCACATCGGCCACGTCGGCGATGTGCCTGGCCTCGGCGGCCGAAGGGGCGAGCGGCTTCTCCAGGATGAAACGACGCGCCCCGGCGGACACCAGCCGCTCCATGCAGTCGAGGTGTACGTCCGGCGGCACCGCGACATGGAAGACCGCGGCGGACACCTCCTGCCCCTCTGCCTTCAGCACTGCGACGGCGTCCTCGACGGTGGCCACCCAGCGCCCGCCGGGGACGTCGGCCGGCCGCGGGTCGACGGCCAGAACCGGCCGCTGCGGGCGGACCGCGTCCCGCAGGGCGCGGTGATGCAGTCCGCTGCCCGCTCTCCCGTATCCGACGATCACCGAATACGATTCACCTGCGCTTTCCGAATTCTTCATGGCACGAGCGTCACCCATGACCGTACAACTCTCCAGACCATTCACCGGATCCTGCGGCAGTCCACTTTCCCGCAGCCATTTATAGGCAATCCACTGGCCTGAAGAGGCATTCCATACCTCTAAAGTGACACTCCTTCACTTGTCCTCGGGATTGAAATTCTCGCTACCGTTGAGCGGTGCACTGCAATTAATTCAATCCCCTTTGGAGGCGGAACGGAATGTCGCAACGCGTAAGCCCGTTGTGGGCGGTCGTGGTGACTGCGGTCCCGATGTTCATGGTGTCGCTGGACAACCTGGTGGTGACCAACGCCCTGACCGACATCAGCGAGACCTTCGACGTCGGCCAGGCCGATCTTCAGTGGGTGGTCAACGGCTACGTGCTGGCCTTCGCCGGTCTGCTGCTGGCGGCCTCCGCGCTCGGCGACCGCTTCGGCCGGCGCCGGGTCTTCGCCTGGGGCGTCGCCCTGTTCACCGTGGCCTCGGTGGCCTGCGCGCTCGCCGACTCGGCCGCCCTGCTCGTCGCCGCCCGCATCGTCCAGGGCGCGGGCGCGGCCGCCATCCTGCCGCTCTCCCTGACCCTGTCGGCGGCCGCCGTACCCGAGGAGCGCCGCTCCATGGCCATCGGCATCTGGGGCGGCGTCAACGGCCTCGGCATCGCGGTGGGACCGCTGGTCGGCGGGGCGGTCACCCAGGGCATTGACTGGCACTGGATCTTCTGGCTCAATCTGCCGATCGGCGTGCTGGCGCTGCCCGCGCTGCTGTGGGCGGTGAAGGAGAGCCGCGGCCAGGACAGCAAGGTGGACGTGGTCGGCGCCGTACTGGTGTCGGCGTCGGTGGTCGCGGCCGTCTGGGCCATTGTGCAGGCGGCGGAGGGGGGTTGGGGCCAGACTTCCGTGCTGGGGTCTCTCGCCTTCACCGTGGTGACCATGATTGCCTTCGTAGTCTGGGAACAGCGCACGGATTCCCCGCTCGTACCGCTGCGGTTCTTCCGTAACTCTGCCTTCGCCCTTTCGAATCTGATTTCGCTGACGATGTACTTCGGCGTATTCGGCTCGATCTACTACCTGGTGCAGTTCATCCAGGGCCCGATGGGATACACCCCGGTCGAGGCCGGGCTCGCCACCCTTCCGTGGACCTTCGCCCCCATGGTCGTCGTGCCGCTGGCCAGCGCCTTCGTCGACCGGATCGGCGGCGGGCGGCTGATGGCCGCCGGGTCACTGCTGCAGGGCGCGGCGCTGGGCTGGATCGCCTTTGTCGCGGAGCCCGGGATGTCGTACGGCCCGCTCGCCCCCGCCATGGTCGCCGCCGGCATCGGCATGGGCCTGGTCTTCGCCTCCAATCCGGTGGTCGTCCTGGCATCGGTCGCTGAGCACGAGCAGGGCAAGGCGTCCGGAATCAACAACACGGTGCGGGAGTTCAGCGGCGCGCTCGGCGTCGCCGTACTGACCACCGTCTTCCTCTTCGCTGCGGGCGACGGCGTCGGCACGGGCGGCGAGTCCGCGCAGGCGTTCGTGGACGGGATGCGCCCGGCGATCTGGACCGGCGTGGCAGTGGTCCTGGTGGGTGCGGTGGGCGCGCTGTTCATCAAGCACCCGCAGCGGGAGGCGCCCGCCACGGACCCGGCCCCCGCACAGGCCCCGGCCGGCGCCGAGCCGGTGGCGGCGTCCGCCGCCAACTGACCGTACAGGTCCCCGCCCACAGCCCCGTCCCCCGGAAAGGCCCACCAGCCCCGTCCCCGGAAGGAACCCCGTTCATGACCACCGAGAACACCAGCCGCCCCGCGCGGGAGTCGTACGGCCCCGTCCCCGGCGGCCGCCCCGGCGACACCCACCGCCCCCATGTCCTGCGGGTCGGCCCCGACGACGCCTCCACCGTGCTTGTCCTGCTGGGCGGGCGGGAGGGCTCCGCCGGAGTGTTCCGCCCGGCCGCCCGTCACCTCGCCGCCCGGATACCCGGCCTCCAGGTGTGGGCCGTCGACCGGCGCGAGCAGACGCTCTCCGACCTCAGCGGATTCACCCTCACGCCGGAGGCCGCCCGCGCGTACTACCTGGGCGGCACCTACCAGCAGCAGAGCGCCGAGACCGCCCCCGAAGCCGGCGAGTGGGGCCTGGCCGTACTGCTCGACGACGTCCGTGACACCGTGCGCGCCGCGTCCGACGGCGGCCGCCGCAAGGTGGTGCTCGGCGGGCACTCGCTGGGCGCCGCCGAGGCCCTCCTCTACGCCGCCTGGGACTTCGACGGCCACCCCGGCCACCGGGACATCGACGGCCTCGTCGCCATCGACGGCGGCGTTCATCACGCCTTCACCGGCGCCGGGTTCTCCTTCGAGCTCTCCCTGGAGGACGCCAAGGGCTGGCTCCAGCAGACCAAGTCCGGCGCCTACTTCGAGAACGCGTCCAGTACGGGCGCGGGATTCGGTGAGCTGCCTGAGCTCGCCGCGCTGTGGTTCCAGCTCGCCGCGGTGCACGCGGTGGAGGAGCCCGACGCCCTCTCGCCCCTGGCGGCCGTCGCCCCCGAGCCGTACCGCAGCGGCGAACCGCTCACCAACCGCGGCTTCTTCGGCCACCTCGTCGACGCGTCGATGCACCACCCCGGCTTCAAAATCAACTCCGGCCGCCCGGACGGCAGCGGCGGCTGGACCGACGACGGGCCGACCCCGCTGGACCGGGCCGCGCGCGCCTTCGCCGCCACGCAGCCGGGCAGCTGGGTCTGGTACACCCTCAACCGCCTGATGATCGACCTCGTCGGGGCCGTCGACTTCACCAGCGACGGCGACCTCGCACAGCTCCTGGGCCTGCGGGTGCAGCACGGCAAGGAGATCCAGCTCCCCTTCTACGCCGTCCAGTCGGGCTTCTCCAACGGTACGGTCGGCCAGGCCGCGGCCAAGGTCGCCGCCGAGTCCCGGATCGGTGAGTTCGAGCTGCACACCGACGCGGCAATCTCCCACCAGGACCTGCTGCTCGCCGAGCCGGACAGCAACATCCTGCTGCGTACGCTCCCGTCCTTCCTGCGCCGCATCGCCTCCGGGGAGCCCCGATGAGCGCCCTGATCGTCGGAGCGGGCCCGGTCGGCCTGACGGCCGGTATCGAGCTCCTGCGCAGAGACGTACCGGTGCGGATCGTCGACCGCGTGGACCACCCGCACCCCCACTCGAAGTCCATCGTGCTGTGGCCGCGGGCCATAGAGGCGTTCGCCCGCTTCGGCGCGGCCGACGAGATCCTCGACCGCGGACTCAGGCTGAACGCCCAGAACTACTACTCGGGCGGCCGCCGCAAACTCCGCCTGGGCTTCGACCAGGTCCGCGGTACGAGCTACCCGTACGCCGTCTCGCTCCCCCAGCAGGACACCGAGGATGTACTGCGCGGAGCGCTCCGGCGCTTCGGCGGCAAGATCGAGTTCAGTGTGCGGCTGACCGCCCTGAGCCAGGACGCGGACGGCGTACGCGCGGAACTGGCCACGAGCGACACCACTTCCACCTTCGGCACGCCATGGCTCATCGGCGCGGACGGCTCACGTTCCACCGTGCGCGAGCAGCTCGGCGTCCCCTTCGACGGCGCCACCTACCCCCAGCAGTTCCTGCTGGCCGACGGCGAGTGCGACACCCCGCTCGCGCACGACGAGGCGCACTACTTCATGACCCCTAAGGGGGTGCTCGTCGTCGTCGGCCTGCCCGGCGGCCTCTACCGGGTCTTCGTCAGCGTCGCGCCCGGCGTGGACACCACCGACGCCCGCGAGGTCATCCAGGCGGCCGCGACGGAACGCTCGCCCGTACCCGTGCGGCTGGTGGGCGAGCAGCGCACCGGCCTGTTCCAGGTGCAGCGGCGGATGGCGGGACGCTTCCGCGAGGGCAGGGTGCTGCTGGCCGGCGACGCCGCGCACATCCACAGCCCGGCCGGTGCGCAGGGCCTCAACACCGGTATCGAGGACGCCTCCGCCCTGGCGTGGCGGCTCGCCCGGGCCGGAGAGGGCCCGGCCGCCGCCGCTCTCGACGTCTGGGAGCGGGAGCGTATGCACATCGCCGAGCGCGTCGTCACCGACACCGACCGGCAGACCAGGATGTGGATGCTGTCCGGCTGGCGGCGTACGGCCCGTGACCTGGCCCTCGCCGCCGGACAGCGCACGGGCTTCACGGACCGGGTTGTCGCTCCGCGCCAGGCCCAGCTGGACCTGACGCTGCCCGGCCGCGCGGAACGCCTGGGCAAGCTCGTTGCGGGCGCCCGCCTGCCCGATCACCCGCTGGGCAGCGGCGGCACCCTCCACGACGAACTCAGTTTCGGCGACCCGGTGCTGCTGATCCTCACGGCCGCGTCCGGCCACCCGTCGGCCCCGGAGCGCGCCCGCCGCTTCCTCGCCACGGCCCGGGTCCCGGAGGGCGTACGGACGGCGGTGATCGGCCCGGCCGAGGACCCGGACGGCCGCCTCCACAAGGAATTCGGCATCCGCGAGCCGAGCACCGTGCTCGTCCGTCCGGACGGCGTGATCGACTTCCTCGCGCCGCTGTCCGACGAGCCCCGGCTCACGGCGGCCCTGCGCAGCTGGTCGACGGGAGCCTGATCCGTAGAGCCCGCAAGGTCGCACGAGGCGGCGGGTGTCCCGGACAGCTGTCCGTCCGGAACACCCGCCGCACATGTCCTGACGTCTCGTCAGGCGGCATCGGCCTCCATGGCCTTGATGAGGCTGGCGGGCCGCATGTCGGTCCAGTTCTTCTCGACATAGTCGAGGCACGCCTGGTGGCTGTCCTCGCCGAAGACGACCGTCCAGCCCTCCGGCACCTCCGCGAATACGGGCCACAGCGAATGCTGGTTCTCGCTGTTGACCAGTACGTAGAAGGTGCCGTTCTCGTCGTCGAACGGATTGTCCATGAGTTTCCCCTTCGCTCATGTGCGGGTCCCGGAACCCTTCTCCGGGCCCCTGGGGATGCTCTCCCGGCGGCTTCGGCCCGTACAGCCCTTTTACCGAGGACTGAATGACCTGGGCGGGCTGTGGCCGGTGAATTGCCGCTGCGGCTATCTTGCGAACCAGTCGACGGAGAGAGAGCCGGCCGTGCCGATCAGCAAAGTCAACGGGATCAACATCAGTTTCGACGTCACAGGCCAGGGCGAACCCGTGGTCATGGTGATGGGATCCGGATCGAGCGGCCGGGCATGGCACCTGCACCAGGTTCCGGCGCTGGTGTCGGCGGGATATCAGGTCGTCACCTTCAACAACCGTGGCATTGCGCCGACCGACGCCTGCGCCGACGGGTTCACCGTCGACGACATGGTGGCGGACACGGCCGGACTCGCCGAACATCTTGGGCTCGGCCCCTGCCGCTTCGTGGGCACCTCGATGGGCGCCCACGTCGTACAGGAACTGTGTCTGGCGCGACCGGAATTGGTGAGCCAGGCGGTGCTGATCGCGACGCGGGGACGCAGTGACGTCATGCGCAGGACCCGTTCACAAGCGGAACGGGAATTCCACGACAGCGGCCAGAAGATACCGCCGCTCTACGCGGCCACCCAGCGGGCCATGGAATATCTCTCACCCGCGACTCTCAATGAGGACAAGGAGATTCAGAACTGGCTCGACATCTTCGAGGTCGCGCCGGTCGCACGGACACCCGGATACCGGGCCCAGATGAATGTGAGCATCACCGCAAGCCGCCTGGACGCCTACAGAAGAATCCGTTCGGAGTGCCTCGTCATCGGATTCGCCGACGACCTGGTACTGCCGCCGCATCTCAGCCGTGAGGTCGCCGACGCGATCCCCGATTCCCGCTACACGGAAATCGGGGACGCGGGTCATTACGGCTACTTGGAGCGGCCCGACCAGGTCAACGCCGCGCTGCTGGAATTCTTCGCGTCCACGACCGCGGTGTAGCCGAGCTTGTCCACCGCCTGGTAGTACGTCCAGGCCGCCGCGTCGCACGACCCCTTCTTGATGCCGGAGTACGCCGAGCAGACCCGCTTGAGGTCCGCGTAGAACGCGTCGTCCAGGCGCTCCTTGTTGCTGGAGAAGGTGCCCGCCGCCTTGTAGTTGCGGTAGCCGAAGTCGTGGCGGACGCAGGCGTTCTGGAACGGGAAGCCGAAGGGATTGTCGGGCGACGTCGTGCAGTAGTCGGTGGACCAGTCGAAGCCGTACGTGCTCCAGGCGCTCTGGTTGGCGCGGGCCGCGAAGAACGCGTTGTAGCTGGTGGCGCCGGTCTGCGTCCAGGAGCTGAGCACCTGCGGCTTGTCGGCCGGGGCCGCGGAGGCCTCGGACATGGGGAGAAGCGCGGCGGACAGCGCGAGGGCTGCCGTGAGCAGGGGGGCGTACAGGCGTCGGCGCATGGGGGATTCCTCCGTGAGGTAACGCGGGCTGCCCCGGGGGTCGTTGTGCGGTGTGCGGGGCCGGCACAGCGTTCACCGCGGAGATATCACGGGTGTATACGGCTCCTACGCGCGGCCTATACGCGCGGGGCACGAGGTCACCGGGCCACGGAGGTCGCCCGGGCCCACGCGGGTCACGGGTCTACGCGTGCAGTGTCTTGCCATCGCAGACTGTTGCCAGGTTGAAGGCTCAATTCCGCCGCTGAGTGGCGCAAACAATGGCCGCCAGGGAAACGCTCCGGCGTTCGGTTCCGCGGCCAGCGCCGCGAACGGGTGGGGGAATCACATATGGAATTCCAGCTTCTTGGTCCGGTCGAGGCGAGAGTGGGCACCCAGCGCGTCCCGCTGTCGGGCTCCAAGGTCCACACGGTGCTCGCCGTGCTGCTGCTGGCGCGCGGAAGGGTGGTCGGTGACACGCGGCTGAGCTCGCTGCTGTGGGGGTGGGAGCCGCCGGCCACCATGAACGCGCAGATCTACACCTACATTTCGCGGCTGCGGAAGCTGCTGGGCGAAGACGTCGACCTGGTCCGCCGCCAGCCCGGCTACCAGCTGCTCGCCGAGGGGGCGCGCGTCGACACTGTGGAGTTCGAGCGGCTGGAGAGGATCGGCCGCCGGGCGCTGGAGGAGCGGCGGTACGCCGAAGCGGGCGAGACCCTTCGCTCCGCGCTCGGTCTGTGGCAGGGTCCGGCCCTCGCGAATGTGACGCCGTACCTGGCGGAGGCCGAGCTGCCGCAGCTGGAGGAGACCCGGGCCACCGCCCTGGAACACCGCATCGAAGCCGACCTCGCGCTCGCCCGGCATCACGAGCTGGTGCCCGAACTGACCGGCCTGGTCGTCGAGTTCCCCGTACGAGAGCGACTGCGCGCCCAGCTGATGGTCGCCCTGTACCGCTGCGGGCGGCAGGCGGACGCGCTGCGCGTCTATCACGACGGGCGAGAAGTGCTCGCCGACGAGCTGGGCGTGGACCCCGGTGCGGATCTCACCACCGCCTACCAGTCCGTACTGCGCGGCGAGTTGAGCCCGCTGCCCGAGCCGGCGTCGGTGCCGACCTCGGCGCCGTACGGCTCTGCGGACACCCCCGTGACACTCCCGCCGTACGTCGCCGACTTCACCGGCCGCGAGAGCGAGTTCGCGGATCTGTGCGCCCGGCTGGCCCCGGCGGTCGAGGGCGACCGCACCGTGTTCCGGCCGCGTCGGCTGCTGATCAACGGCATGGCGGGCGTCGGCAAGACCGCACTCGCGGTACGGGTCGCGCACGCCGTCGCCGACAGCTTCCCCGACGGGCAGCTCTTCGCCGAACTCCGCGATGCGGACGGCAAGTCGAAGCACCCGGGCAAGGTGCTGGTGCAGCTGCTGCGCGCGCTCGGCGAGACGTCCCCGCACGTTTCCGCGCCCCAGGACGGAAAGGCACAAGACCTCGACGAGCTGATCCGCCTCTACCGCACCAGGACCGCGGGGAAGCGGGTGCTGATCGTGCTGGACAACGCAGCGAGCGAATTGCAGCTCGATGCGCTGCTTCCCGCGAGTGCGGAGGCCGCGGTACTGGTCACCAGCCGGGGTCAGCTGGCCGCCGTACCCGGCTCGCACACGACTGCGCTCGCCCCCATGGACGAGGGGGAGGCTCTGGCCATGCTCGCCACGATCGCCGGTGTCTCACGTATCGCCGTCGAACCCGACGCCGCCAGGGAGATCACCGCCGCCTGCGCCGGACTGCCGCTCGCCCTGCGCATCGCGGCCACCCGGCTCGCCTCCCGCCCGCACTGGCCCGCGTCCCGGCTGGCCCAGCGACTGGCCGACCCGGCGGCCCGGATGGGCGAACTGCACTCCGGCGACCTGGACGTACGAAGCTCCCTGCTGACCTCGCTGCGCCGGCTGCCGGCCGGTGAAGCGGAGCTGCTGGGGCGGCTGGCGGTACTGGGCCGGGACGAATTCCCCGCCAAGGCGGCGGGCGCGGTGCTCCGGATGTCCGAAGCGGTGGCGGAGGAGTTCCTGGAGGGGATGGTGGATGTGGCGCTGCTGGAGATGGCGGGGATCGATACGGCGGGGTTGCCGAGGTATCGATTCCACGAGTTGGTACGCCTGGCAGCGGCGCAACTCCCGGGCCACTGCGGGGATCGTTCGCTGGCGCGGGCGGGGTGAGGGAGTGGGGCGGGTGCGGTGCACGGTGCGGTACGGGTTCGGGTGCGGTGCGGGTTGCCTGCGGCGCTGTTCCCCGCCCCTTCCCGGCTGTGACATTTCGCGGCTGCCGCCGCGTGGGGGCTCCGCCCCAGACCCCGCTCCTCAAACGCCGGAGAGGCTGGTACTTCAGCCCGTCCGGCGTTTGAGGACACTCCCCCAGACTTCGCCCGGGGGGGGGACCCCCAAGGGCGTCCGGGGGTCTGGGGGCTTGCCCCCAGTTTCGGGAAGGGGCGGGAGGGGAAAGCCCCGCAGGGCCTCAGACCGTCACCCCGTCAGGAAGTCGTCCACCCGGACACCCAGACCGTCCCGCTCCGCCCCCTGGCGCACAAACTCCGCCAGCGCCATATCAAGCACCCCGAGCCCGAACGGCGAGTACACCACCGGACGCCCCGCCTCACGCACAACCCGCGCCGTCCCCCGCAGTACCGCCCCGATCGACGTCGTAACGAAGTCCCGGTTCCCGCTGACCTGTTGCGCCAGGTCCAGCGACGTCCTCTCACGGCACACATGATCCGCATCGTCGACGACATTGACCGCCCCGAGGATCGTCTCGGCGGTCAGATCCCGCAGCGAGATGTGCAGCACGGTCGTATCCGGCCCGCACGCCGACAGATCCATGTGCGGCGCGGCAGCAGTCGTCGCCAGCGACACCAGCCGGTGTTCACCAAGAGCCGCGTCCAAGTCGCCGACCGGGTACGCCTTCACCCCCGGCGCCACCACGGCGCACTGCTTCGCGAACGCCGCCGCACGTGCCGGATCGGTGTCGTACAGCGCGGCCTCCCGCAGCCCCGGCAGGGCCACGGCCAGGAACCGCAGGATCTCCAGGTTGATCACGCCGCAGCCGATCAGAACGACCGAGGCGGGCGGATCCTCCCGGGTGAGCTCGCGCGCGGCCAGCGCCGCGCTCGCCGCCGTGCGCTTGGCAGAGATCTCCGCGCCCTCGGCGAACGCCACCGGGCGCCCGGTGTCGAGGGAGTTGAGGACGATCGCCGCGCTGGCCCGCTCGATGCCCGCCGCCACATTGCCGGGGAAGGACGCGATCCACTTCATCCCCGCGACCGGCTGGTCGCCGCCCCGGTAGGCAGGCAGGCCGATGATCCGGTCCCTGCTGTGCCGCTCCTCGGGGAAACGGAGGAAGGTCGAGTGCGGGAGAGACGTCTGTCCCTCGTCGTGCAGACGGTACGTCTCCGCGACGAGGTCGATGATCTCCGTCTCCCGGCCGGACAGCACGTCCGTCACATCGGCACGCCGGAGAATCAGCATGGGGAACCCTCTCTTCGGTCTTCTGAGACTTTCGGCGGATCGTCCGACGGGTCGCTATAGCCGCCCTATATGGGCCCGTATCCGCACGGCCACCACTCGGCAAGGTGTTGCCACCGCAGCCTCCTGCCACGCGTACGTACTGAACCGGCTCCGTCCGCCGGGCAGGCTGGACAGACCTGACAGGTATGGCCGGCCCTACCCCCAAGACTCCGTCCCGCCCTGCTGTGCGGGAGTGCCGACACCGATTGAGTGGAATACATGAACAACGACGCGATTCAGTTGCGCTCCGTGAGCAGGGTCTATGGGTCCGGGGACAGTGCCGTTACCGCCCTTGACCAGGTCTCTCTCTTCTTTCCCAAGGGCACCTTCACCGCTGTGATGGGTCCTTCGGGGTCCGGCAAGTCGACGCTTCTGCAGTGCGCCGCGGGTCTTGACCGGCCCACTTCGGGCTCGGTCACCGTCGGCGGCACCGAGCTGACAAAGCTGAGCGAGACCAAGCTGACCCTGCTGCGGCGGGACCGGATCGGCTTCGTTTTCCAGGCGTTCAATCTGCTGCCGTCGCTGACGGCCGAGCAGAATGTGTCGCTGCCGCTGCGCCTCGCGGGCCGCCGCCCCTCCCGGACCAGGGTCCGGGAGGTTCTCGGCCAGGTCGGCCTCGCCGAGCGGGCCAAGCACCGGCCCACCGAGATGTCCGGCGGCCAGCAGCAGCGCGTGGCGATCGCCCGGGCCCTGATCACCAGTCCCGAGGTCCTGTTCGGCGACGAGCCGACCGGTGCGCTGGACTCCACGACCAGCCGCGAAGTGCTCACCATGCTCCGCTCGATGGTCGACCGGGAGGGCCAGACGATCATCATGGTCACCCACGACCCTGTTGCCGCCTCCTACGCGGACCGCGTGGTCTTCCTCGCCGACGGCCGCGTCAACGGCGAACTGACCGGCGCCCGCGCCGAGGACATCGCCGCGCACATGACGAAGCTGGAGGCCGCGCCGTGCTGAGCGTCGTCCTGCGCAGTCTGCGCACCCGCTGGGTCACCTTCGTCGGTACGTTCGTCGCCGTCATGCTCGGCGTCGCACTCATCGCCACCATGAGCCTGGCGCTCGCCTCCACCCTCGGGGCCAAGGAGCGCGACACCGTGCGCTTCGGGGCCGCGGCCGTCGTCGTGCGCGGCGCGGACACCCTGCGCGTGCCGAGCCGTATCGGTGAGCGCGTGAAGCCGCTGGCCCAACCCCACGCCGTGCCGAAGGAGTTGGCGGGCAAGCTGGCCGAGGTCGGGCGTACCGTGCCCGACCGCAGCTTCGCGGTGCGCGTCGGCGACGCGTCCGAGGCGCAGGTCGGCCACCCGTGGTCGGCGGCGGCGTTCACCCCGTACCGCCTCGGCTCGGGACGCGCTCCGGCGGCACCCGGCGAGATCGTCGTCGCCGAGGGGACCGCCGCCGTCGGCGACCGGGTCGACGTAGCGACCACGGACGGCTCCGGCACGCGTACCGTCGTGGGCACTGTCCCGCGCAGCGGCTTCGAGTCCGCGGTGTTCTTCACCGACGCGGAAGCGGCCCGTATCTCGCCGCGCATCGACAACCTCGTCGTGCACGCCGACGCCGACGCGGTGCGCGCGGCCGTGGAAGGAGCGGCCGGGGTCCAGGTGCTGACCGGCCACGACCGCCAGCACGCCGACCCGGATCCGACGCGCGACAGCGAAGCGCTGATGGAGACGCTCATCCTGCTCGGCCTCGGCGGCACGATCACCGGCTTCGTGTCGGTTTTCGTGGTGGCCACCACGTTCACGTTCGCGGTCGCCCAGCGGCGGCGCGAATTCGGCCTGCTGCGCACGGCCGGCGCCACGCCCCGCCAGATCCGGCGGTCGGTGCTCCTCGAAGCCGTGGGTGTCGGGGTCCTGGCCTCGACGGTGGGCTGCGTGGTCGGCGGCTGGGGTGCTCCGCGACTGGCGGAGGTGCTGGTGGAAGGCGAGGTCGCGCCCGCCTGGTTCACCATCGGTGACTACGCCTGGCCGTATTACGTCGCCTTCACGACCGGCGTGATCGTCGCGCTGATCGGCGTCTGGGCGGCCAGCAGGCGCGCGGGCAAGGTCGCGCCGATCGAGGCGCTGCGGGACGCGGCCGTGGACAGCCGCGTCATGACGTTCGGCCGCTGGGTGCTCGGTGTGACGCTGCTGCTCGCGGGCGTGGCGTTCGTCGTCCTCGGTCTGCTCGACGACCCGAAGAAGGCCCTCAACCGCAAGACGTACTCCACGCAGCCCATCTACCTGATCACCGCGTGCGCGTTCTTCGCGCCCGTACTGGTCGGTCCGCTGATCCGGCTGCTGACGTGGCTCCCGGCCCGGCTGCCCGGCGCCACGGCGATGCTGGCACGCGAGAACGCCAGGACAGGCCTGCGCCGTACGGCGTCCATCGTCGCGCCGGTCCTGGTCACCGTCGCGCTCGCGGGCTCGCTGTTCGGGGCTGCGGCAACGGTGCGCGAGGCCAAGGCCGGTGAGTCGGCCGGGCAGTCCGCGGCCGACTACATCGTCACGGCCGGCGGCAAGAGCGGCTTCGACGAGCGCGCACTGGCCCGCGTCCGCGCGATCGACGGCATCGACGCGCTGCCGCTCGCCTCCACCTCCATCTACACGCTGGAGGAGGGCGTAGCACTGCTCCAGGAGGAGACCCGGGTCGCGGATGCCGAGGCGCTCGCGAGCGTGGCCAAGCTTCCCGTCGTCGCCGGTGACGCGGCGGATCTGGACGACAACAGCATCATCGTCACCCAGGAGTGGGCGGTGAACACCGTCGGCCGGAAGGTCGACGTGTGGCTGGGCGACGGCACGAAGAAGACACTGACGATCGCCGCGGTCATGCGCAACGGCACCGGCAACAACGGTGTGTACGTCACCCCGCGCAACGGCGCGGGCGCGGTCGTCGACGAGATCGACGTAAAGCTGAAGTCCGGTGCTGACACGGCAGCGGTATCCGCCGCTCTGCGCAAGGCAGTCGAGCCGGTCGGTGGCCAGGTGGCGACCAAGGAGGAGTGGCTGGAGGCGGCGTACCCGCTGGTCAGCAGGCAGATGAAGGTGGACATCATCGTGGTCCTCGGCATCGCGCTCATCTACACCGGCATCGCACTCGCCAACGTCCTGGTGATGGCAACCTCCGACCGGGTGCGTGACCTCGCCGTCCTGCGACTGGCCGGAGCGACCAAGCGCCAGGTGCTGTGGCTGATCACGACGGAGACGCTGGTGGTGGTCGGTGTGGGAGCGGTGCTGGGCCTGGCCGTGACCGTCCTCAACCTGCTCGGAATCTGGGGCGCGTTGGGCGTACTCACGATCTGGAGCCCCATCGTCATCCCCTGGAGCACGATCGGCCTGATCGTGGCGGCCTGCGCAACGCTGGCCGTGGTGTCGGCGGTACTGCCGGCGCTGTTCGCGATGCGTACGCGTCCGGTGGAGCTGGCGGGCATGCGGGAGTAGCGCAGCTCGTAAGTACCTGCGTTGAGGCAGCCCCGTCCGGTCACGCACCGGACGGGGCGCCTTGGTGACTACCGCGCGTGCACTACCCGGGGGGGAACACACGAACGGGGCCGGTAGGGCGTCTCAGTGCTTGCGCACGGAGTAGGGGGCGCGGGTGGTCGTGAAGCGCTCCAAGCGGCTGCCGCCCACGCAGGACTCCGGCAGCATCCGGAAGAACCAGCGGCAGGCGAAGCACCACAAGAGCCCGTTCTCAGGGTCCGTCGTGCTGCCTCTGCCGCAGTGGGGGCAGGGCTCCACAGTGCGCCTCCTCTGTCACGCGCTCAGGTCGTATTCTCCCCCTCGCACGGCCTCGACAAAGGTCGCCCACTTCTCCGGAGTCGTCTCGATCACGACACCGGGAGCAGCGCTCTCCCTCAACGCGACGACGCCGGGAACATTGGTCGCCACCTCCATGCAGTTGTCCACCCTCGCGTCACGGCAGGCTGCTGCACTGACAAACTCGAACTGCGGCCGATCGGTCATGATGCCTGTCCCTTCACCGAACAGCGGGGAGACGGTCCCCACACCGTTGTGCAACCCGCACGCAGTGTTCATCCACTGGGGCGGGGGCTTATGCCGGGGCGCAGCGGGGGGCAGCCGCCGCGAGCAGCAGCGACGCCACCCACCTACGCGCCGTCATCAGCAACCTCCGGCAGCGACTCATGACAAGTCGCACGGAAGAACGCAGTCGTGATGGCCCGGAACCCGGTATGCCGGGTACGACCCGCGTGCCACAGACACCATCGCTCCAAGGCGTCCCGCTGGTCCGGTTCCGGCGTCTCATGACACGTCGTGCACTCCACCTCATCGATCGGTCCACTGCCCGAGGTATCCGGGCTCAGCGTCCAATCCGCAAAGCGCAGCACCGTCCCGGCCCGCGCCGTCCCGTCACCGCTCACCACTCTCACCAACCCCGGCAGGCGCCGAAAGCTCGGCCCACACGACCTTGCCGAAACCCGCCCGCTCAGCGGCGTCCCACCGGTCGGCGAGCGCATCGACCAGCCACAGTCCGCGTCCACTGCCCCGGTCGTCGTCAGGAGTGGACAGGCTCGGCAGCTTGCACGACTCGTCATGCACCTCGATGCGCAGTCCGCCGACCATCCAGAGGTAGCGGGTCTCGATGTCCTGTCCCGGTACGCAGGCGTGGCGCCCCGCGTTGGTCAGCAGCTCGGACAGGATCAACAGCGCGGCGTCTTCGACAGCCGATAGGCCCCATCGCATCAGGGCCGCTTGCAGCGCGGCTCGTGCCTGCCTGACGCAGCGAGGGTCATCGCTCCATCGCAGCACCACCAGACCGCCCAAGGCGGGTTCATCGCAGGGCAGCTCGCCAACGGCCGACAGCCGCACGCTTTCCGCACTCACCGGACGACCGCCACCCCGTGAATCACACGTGGCCCGACATCGACCCCATGCACGGCCAGCCAGAGAGCCCGACGCCGCTCCCGCCGCAACCGCAGTTCCACACGCTCCCACCGCTCATGAGCCACCTGCTCACGTGACTTGACGAATGCTTCGTGGCACGCGGCGAGCGAAGGCAGAGAGGTGAGAGACACCGCAGAACGGCAGACCAACAGCCGACGTCGCCGGACGAGAGGCACGGGGTTCGGGGTTGCTTCCCGATGTCGGTGACGCCCCACAGGCGGGATCAGTAACCGCAGAAGTGGTTCGAAAAGACGGGCGATAGGGTTCAGCATGTCGGCGCTCCTTAGAAGCGTTGGCCACGCCCCCGGACCGTTCGCGCGGTTGCGGGGGTTTGAGCTCTCAACTCTTCTTTGGCGCAAGCGATCTGACTTCCCCACGCCGGGTATCCCCATCATGGGTAGGCTGACGACCGGGCCATTGCGACACTCTCAACAGCAGGCGTGACGGGGCACCGTATGACCGCATACCAACCGCCGACGGCGCTACCGCGCAGCTTCCTGAACCGGGCAGACGTGAGAACCGCGATCACAGCTCACGACTTCGGCACCGTGTTCCGTATCGCCCGCAGCGAGGCCAAGATCAGCTATTCGAAGATCGCGGCTGAATGCGACATCAAGCCGGAGCGCGTTGGTTCTCTGGCACGCGGCGAGGGCAGCGTCACCACATTCAACAAGATCGCTCAGATTGCCGATGCCTTACGCATTCCGGGGCACATGCTCGGCCTCATGCGTCGAGAGTGGGAGGAGGCCGGAAGTACTCCGCCATCCACCGCGCCGCTGACCGCCAGACTGCCCAGCCACGGCCCGGGAGCGGATGAATTGTGGGTCGCGTCCCCCGGCGACGATCTAGCGGACCCCGAGTTCGCCGCAGCCCTCATCGAGAGCCAGTTACCCCAGCACTACAAGAGTGCGAACTACTTCGGCGCACGGCAGCCGCTCGCCACAGTTGTCCACCATGCAAAGACCATCGACCATCTGTTGGAAGATGCCAACGGCTCAACCCGGCGCGAGTTGCTGCGCATCGGTAGCCGAACCGCGGAATTCGTCGGCTGGCTCTACCAAGATCTTGGGGATTTCCGGTCTGCCGGCTACTGGTCCGACCGGTCGATGGAATGGGCCCAAGAGGCCGCCGACGACCACATGCAGTCGTACGTGCTCTTCCGCAAGAGCCACCAGGCCGCCTCACAGGTGAATGCAGAGCGGACCATCGGGCTTGCTCGCGCCGCGCAGCGGGTACCCAACCTCACGGCGAGAATCAGCGCATTGGCCGCCCAACAGGAGGCGACCGGTTACGCGTTGCAGCGCAACCTCAAAGCCGCAATCGCCAAGTTCGACGAGGCACGCGAGTTGGCATCACAACCCACTGCGAATGACCCCGTGAGCACACTCGACACCTCGTACTGCACACCCGCCTACATCGAGATCCAGCGGGCGAACTGCTGGATTGATCTCGGCGACCCGCTGCGGGCCATCCAGATCTTCGAGGGCGAGATCGCCGCGCTGCCCCAGATCTACCGCAACGACCGGGGTGTTTACCTCGCGCGGCTCGCCCGTGCATACAGCAAGGCCGGGGAGCCCGAGCAGGGAGCCGAAGCCGGCACAAAGGCCCTTGCGATCGTTGCCCATACGGGCTCAGCCAGGACACTTGCCGAGTTGGCGGCAGTGACCCGCTCTGTAGAGTCGCGACAGAGCATGCCCACTGTGGCAACGTTCATTGAGCGCTTTCAGATCGTTTGTGATCGGTTCGCTGCCTAGTTGGGCCGGCCGCGATGAGGGAAGCTGAGGGCATGGACGATCTGATCACGCAGGCCACGTCCGGAGACGAGCACCGCAGGGGACCGGCCGTTGCGGTCCTCCCGGTCGGGAGCTTCGAGCAGCACGGCGACCATCTACCCCTGATCACTGATACCGCGATCGCCTGCCTGATCGCGAAGCAGATTGCGGACGACCACGGTCTGTTCCTTCTGCCGCCCATCACGGTTTCCTGCTCCCACGAGCACGCGCCCATGGCTGGCACCGTCAGCATCAGCGCCGCCACCCTCTACGCCGTGGTCAACGACATATGGCGATCACTCCAAGCGTCAGGCGTCCCCGGTCTGGTCATCGTCAATGGACACGGTGGCAACTACGTCCTGTCCAACGTCGCCCAGGAGATCAACGTCAACGGCCCGCGCGTCGCTCTTTTCCCGGTACACGAGGACCGGGCCCAGGCCCGAGCAGATGCCGGGCTGGAGAGCAGTGGAGCCGATGACATGCACGGCGGAGAGTTCGAGGTATCGCTACTCCTGCACGGAGCGCCTCACCTTGTCCGTGAGGGCATCGAGCAGGACGACCACTCGGCACCCAGTCGCCCGCATCTGCTCACCATGGGCATGGCCGGGTACACCACGAACGGGATCATCGGCCAGCCGTCGTTGGCCACCGCCGCCAAGGGCAAGGCCCTCTTGGAGAGCTTCTCCGAGTCGGTCCGCGCTCACATTGCTGTGATCACCAAGGACTGATGGCTCGCCGCCCACTTAAAAACTATGAACACTGCTTGACTTGTGCCATACGTCGCGGACTGGACCGTCGCGCGCGGGAATGCATGAAATCCGAACATGGCAGGTCCCCGGATGAGCCGGGGACCTGCCGTGCGCTGGGCGACGCACCCCTTGCAGATGTTCTTACGAACACCCCGGCATTCGTCGAACTCGCGGACTATCGAGCACGCAGCGGTTGGGTCACTGCCCGATGGTCATGGACCAGCGGACTGTGGACGGTACTTCGACCTTCACCGAGGCGTCCTTGCGTGAACGCTTGAGCGCGAACTCGTTGTAGGTGCTTGTGACTTCTCCCGCCTTGCATTCCTGGGGGAAGCTCAACCCCACGGGTTCCAGGGTGATCTTGATGAGCCCCTTGCCCTGGCAGTTCACAGCAATCGCCAACTCGCCGGAGCCGACACCTCCCTCCAGAGGGAGGGACTGATTGCCCTTGCCGTTAGCGACAGAGGCAAGGACCTTTCCACCGTAGATGTCGGGCGCTTTGGTAACCGATTCCTTCGGACCTTCTGCGCCAGCCTCAGCCGTCACCGATGAGCTAACCGAGGGTGACGCGCTGGAACGCGGAGTGCCCTCGGGGGTGCCGTCAGTGCAGCTTGCCAGCAAACCGGAAGCTCCGGTCACCACTGCGAATGCGATCAGGCCGCGTGGGATTCTTACGACTCCCACAAGTACCAGCCGACCTTGATCGGAGAGTAGCTGGTGATCGTCTTCTTCTCCGAGGTACTGCAGTTGCTGTATTGCGTGTAACTTTTGCCCGTGTTCTTCAAGCGGAAAACACCAAACTTCGCGTTAGTGGTCTTCCTCGGAGGCGTGTCAACCCTGACCGAAACACCCATCTTCGCTGTAATCTTCATTGAGAGATCGACGTTGTAGGTCCCTTCGATCTCCGCCACCATGGCACTTGCGCTCACCTTGAGGCCTGCGCTTACAGCAACACCGACTTCGCCCGTCATTTCGGACTCAAATCTCGACTCTGCTGTCCGGCTCGTGTTGTTGTAATTGGACAGGGTGGGGCCGACACCCTTGTGCTTGTTGCCGCCCTTGCTGGTGGCCCGGTACACGCCGCGTGTGGGACCGCAGTACTCCGCAGCCGGTGAATCTGACGGTTTCTGGGTGGGGAGCGTCTCATCGTCAGAGTTCCCAGGGTCAGTGGGTTCCTGACTGACGGACTCTTCGGGGACGTCTGTCACGTCCTCTTCCGGTTCGGCGGGCGGAGCGGTGTTAATCACGGACTCTTCCGAGTCGACGGAAGTGCTGGGTGGCGAAGGTTCCGTGCCTGCTGCTAGCGCCGGGTGGTCAGACCCGTCAGCATCATCGCAGTAGCCGCCGAAGCGAGAAGGCACTTCCTTGTTGCGATGCCCACGAGGCACCTCTCTTTTCGAGCCGCCCCCCCTGGGCGGCCGATGCGTGAAACCTATGCGGGTAATTGGTCTAGCCCGATGAAATCGAAGACT